>CAJTEN010000009.1:0-23881 GCA_910575245.1 Clostridia bacterium
ATACTTGACATGGCATAAATCTCCTTGCTGTGTAATTGGTTTTGTCAATTCAATTATACCATATGCAAGCGGTTTGTGCCTTTTTTATGGGTTAAAGTATTGATTTTTCAAGGTTTAACACACCAAAACAGTGTGGGAAGTTTGAGTTAAGAAGTATCACTGTGATGATTTTATCCGTACCTTGACAAATGGAACTATAGTTTATTCTTATGTATGCCAGATAAAATGCATTGTCAGCCAGGCATTTGATTACGCCTGTGACAGGGAAATCATGAGCTGGAACTTTATGCGGAAGGTAAAAATCAATGAGGACAGGTGCAAAGAGCAGGAAGACAAGGAGCTTGGCGTATGGGAAGATGATGAAATCAATACCCTGCAGTCAGGCTCTATGGCCTGCTGGAATAAATGCAGAAAATACCGCAATTCTCCGGCACTTTTTATTCTTTGTGGAACTGGTTTAAGATTGGGAGAGTTACTTGCATTGAAATGGAGCAAGGTCGATTTGGAACACAGAACCATAAAGATTGAGAGAACGCAGACAGAGTATACGGATTACGATACCAATTCCAAAATCTATGAGGAAAGCACTCCGAAGAACAAGACTTCCCGCAGAACCATAGTCATCAATGATTTTACTTATAAATGGCTGATGGAGCAGAAGCGCAGGACAGAGCAGGCAGGGATTGAAAGCGAATATGTCATCCCGGCAAACAGCGGAAGGATGGTAAAGGAGAGCAGTATTACCAGTACATTCAAGGCTTTCTGTAACTGTATAGGAGTGGAATACAAGCCCTCTCATACATGTAGAAGGAGTTATGTAACAAACTGTCTGGACAAGGGCATGAAGCTGGCATTGGTTTCAAAAAATGTAGGACATAAGAATAAAAGCACAACCTTGAACACCTATTATAAGTGCAAGAACGATTACGAAGACAATCTGGCTATACAGAATGAAATCTTTAAAATATATGATTTCGACTTTGGTGGTGAACAAGTGGAAGCTATGTTTGCATAATGTTTTCAAAGGAGTTGATGGCAACAGAAAAAGTGTTGCCAATACCATAAAAAGAACGTAAGTTCGACAAAAACATTTGAAGAAAAATTCATGCAGAAAGTGCCTGAAACACTGGCATTGCAGACCATGAAGCAAACATTATGTAAAATCATAAAAAGCCGGAAACCCTGATAAACACTGGCTTCCAGCTTGGCAACACTTGGCAACACCCCAAAATCCCTAAAAATAGCCCTTCAAACATAGCGGAAGCCCCTAAAAATGCGGCTTCCGCATTCCCAGAGGCTTCCTTAGGGGAGGATAAGTATTTTTCTTATCTTTTGACTATTATCATTGTAACCATCTTTTCTGTCTTTATACAAAATAATAAAAAATTTTTTCAGGTTTGAAATTAATGGACTTACATGTTTGAGGGAGAGGTGATCGACAGCCATACATTTACAGGTATGCTGAAGGTGAACCTTGTGGAAAAAGCTGCAGGCAGCGGCGAACTCAACCTAAATGTAGACGGTCTTGGATATGACGATGACAGGATGCTTGACAGCGAAGAAATATCGGCATCCCATTGGACGGATGGCAGCTGGAATATTGTCATTCCGTTTGGGGTAAACGAGACAGATGTAAATACGATTGAAGTGGGTGAGACAGAGGGAAATCGTCCATGCGACAACGCAGGGATAGCAGAGAGAACTGACAGATGACAGGAGAAAAAACTGCTTTCAGAAGATCCTGATATGACAGATGCAGAGATGGTTGAATTTCTTGGGTGGTCTTATGAATCTGCCAGACAATATGTTTTAATCAGGATGGGGAAATGATTTACTCGGATACGGAAATGGCAGGCAGAGCCGGATTTGCTGTGCAGGGGAAAGAGATAAAAACTCTGTATAGCTTCATTTTTGATAATTTTGATGACTGGATTCAGATGGAGCAGGAAGGAATGAACAGTAGTGTTGCGGACAGGGCTGCCATTTCAAAGGTGATTCATGTTGAATGACCGGGCAGATATTTAATTCGGGCTTCGGCTTTCCTGTTATCCGTGCACAGTATTCTTAAGGAAATATAAATTTACTTTTTTCCTAAAATGTTATATACTTATGTATCGAACGATACAGCCGGGATCTGTAGTGGATACGGACCGGACTGTATATCAGATATGACGGAGCCTGAGCCGTCCGGCGTATGAAGAAGTGCGGACAAGGCGCTGTCTGAGATTATTAGGATAAAAGGTGGTATGGTACAATGGCATTATTGAAAAAGTGGCGTGATATGGCGTATTCTGAGACTGCCAATAAGGGTGATCTGCAGAGATTATGGTCTGCTTATTTTTTGAAAGAAAAGGAAATCTATGCGGAGCTTTTGAAAGACCCGGATACGGTAGTGGAAGGAACCGTTAAGGAGCTGGCTGAGAAATACGGTATCGACATCATGACGATGACGGGATTTCTGGACGGCATTAATGAAAGCCTGAAGGAAGCGAATCCGATCGATGAGATGGAGGAGGATACGAAGGTAAATCTCGGTTTCGATAAGGAACTTCTCTATAAGAATATGGTAGCGGCGGGAGCTGACTGGTTATATAATCTGGAAGAGTGGAACGACATCTACGATGAGGAAACCAGGAAGGCTCTGTACAAGGAGCAGAAGGAGTCTACTACGGTCCATAAGGGACCCAAGGTATATCCGAACGATCCCTGCCCCTGCGGCAGCGGTAAGAAGTATAAGAAATGCTGCGGCAGGAACGCTTAGAAGAGAACTGCGGGCACCATCGGTAAGTGTCAGGTAAAGCACAACCGTGGAGGTATCTCACTGTTACAGGATAGCGGATTTATGAGTTTTTCTATGAGAAAATATTAAGACTTTTAGTAACAGTTCAGCCCAGGACTTTGCATTTACTGCAAAGTCCGTGAGAATATGTAAATATAGCCAAGGGATCTGCCCCTCGCCGCAGGCGACTTGGAATGGGCAGATTCCGTAACAGGGAAGCCGAAAGGCTGAACTGTTACGATTTTTATAAGATGACAGGAATTAACTCTTTACTTTTTTGGGAACTTGGCATAGAATACGAATATAGCAGATGCGGAAACAGCGGTTTTCGCAGGTATAGGAATAATACGATGACGAGAAGAGTAGAATGTGGAACGCAGCAGAGAGAGACGCCTGGGGCTGGAAGCGTCTTTGCAGGAAGCATTTGAAAACCAACTCCGAGTGGCTTTCATACAGCCCGTTGACCCACGTTACAGTCGAATGAGAGGTTCCGGTAAGCCGTTGTCTGCGCACGGAACAAGCGAGGTGGAACCGCGTAGACCATACGTCCTCTGCAGTGCTGTAATGGCATTGTAGGGGATTTTTTTATGGTTAAGCAAAGAAAAAATATAGAAAAAGGAGGAACAACATGACAATAACTGAATGGAAAGAGAAGACCACAGAGATCGTGAAAGGCAATCTTACGCTTACCAGGCTGGATTTCTTCTTGATTGCCGTGATTATGCTGCTTGCGGGAATCTGTATCGGGTTTCTGACAGCGCCTTTTACACACGGGGTGAGCATATGCAGTAATAATAGGAATAACAATGGCAATCATAATGGAAACAACAGCGGAATTAATGGGGATGATAAAGAGCCAGATGATTGTGATTAGAAAGAGGAAGCTTCTTAAAAGGAAGCGGCATGCCGGCAGACGGCATGGCAGCGGATTACAGGTACAAAGATAAATTATAGTAAACGAAATTTCCAATGTCGTTAACGATAGAAATATGGAGGAAAGAAGACTATGAAAATCATATTAAAAGACGGATCGAGCAAAGAGTATGCACAGGCGATGAGCATCTACGACATTGCGCAGGATATTTCAGAGGGACTGGCCAGAGTGGCCTGTGCCGGTGAAGTGGACGGCAGTGTGGAAGACTTAAGGACTGTGATTGACAAGGACTGCAGCCTGAATATTCTGACAGCGAATGACCCGGAAGGACTGAAAGTTATCAGACATACGGCGTCCCATATTCTGGCGGAGGCGGTTAAGAGACTGTTCCCTGACGCAAAAGTAACGATCGGACCAGCTATCGAGGAAGGTTTCTATTATGATTTCGATGCAGAGCCTTTTTCCAGGGAAGATCTGGATAAGCTGGAAGCGGAGATGAAGAAGATTATCAAGGAGGGGCATAAGATTGAACGTTTTACCCTGCCCAGAGAAGAAGCGGTCAGATTCATGGAAGAGAAGGGAGAGCCTTATAAGGTGGAACTGATCCGTGATCTGCCGGAGGATGCCGAGATCTCTTTCTATGACCAGGGAGGATTCGTAGATCTGTGTGCGGGTCCGCATTTGATGAGCACGAAAAATATCAAGGCATATAAATTGATTTCTTCGTCTATGGCATACTGGAGAGGAGATTCCAACAAGGCACAGCTTCAGCGCATTTATGGTACTGCATTCCAGAAAAAAGAAGAACTGGAAGCGCATCTGGAACATCTGGAGGACATCAAACGCCGTGACCACAATAAGCTGGGCCGGGAGATGGAGCTGTTCACTACGGTGGATGTGATCGGACAGGGACTGCCGCTTCTTCTGCCCAGGGGCACGAAGATGGTCATGAAGCTGCAGCGCTGGATCGAGGATCTGGAAGACAAAGAGTGGGGCTATGTGAGAACTAAGACACCGCTGATGGCTAAGAGTGACCTGTATAAGATGTCCGGTCACTGGGATCACTATAAGGAGGGCATGTTTGTTCTGGGAGACGAGGAGAAGGACAAGGAGGTATTCGCGCTGCGCCCTATGACCTGCCCGTTCCAGTATTATTGTTATAAAAATACACAGCATTCCTACCGTGACCTGCCGATCCGCTACGGTGAGACATCCACTCTTTTCAGGAATGAGGATTCCGGTGAGATGCACGGTCTGACTCGCGTGCGCCAGTTCACGATCTCGGAAGGACATCTGGTGGTGAGGCCGGATCAGATGGTGGAGGAATTCAAGGGATGTATTGCACTGGCCAAGTATGTTATGTCAACTCTGGGACTTTTGGATGATATTACATGGCATCTGTCTAAATGGGATCCGGAGAATCCCGATAAATATATTGGGGAGCCTGAAGTATGGAATGAGACGGAAGAGCATATCCGCAATATTTTAACGGAGCTGGATATTCCCTTCGTGGAGGATGTGGGAGAGGCCGCTTTCTACGGGCCGAAGGTGGATATTAATGCCAGAAACGTATATGGCAAGGAAGACACCATGATTACGGTTCAATGGGATGCCCTTCTGGCAGAACAGTTTGATATGTATTTCATCGATCAGAACGGCGACAAGGTACGTCCCTGCATCATTCACAGGACCTCACTGGGATGTTATGAGAGGACGCTGGCATGGCTGATTGAGAAATATGCCGGCAAGTTTCCTACATGGCTCTGTCCGGAACAGGTGCGCATCCTGCCGATTTCTGAAAAATATGAGACATATGCGGAAGAAGTCAGGAAGGAATTGGCAAGGAATGATATCGATGTGACATGCGATAATCGTTCTGAGAAGATCGGATTTAAGATCAGGGAGGCAAGACTTGCCAAGATTCCGTATATGCTGGTAGTGGGAGCACAGGAGGCAGAGGATAAGACGGTATCCGTGCGAAGCCGTTATGCCGGAGATGAGGGCGTAAAGCCGCTGTCAGAGTTTATCGATCAGATCTGTAAGGAGATCAGAACGAAGGAAATCAGACAGGAAGCGGCGGCGGAAGAGAAGAAATAAGCGGAGCAACTGTGGTATGGATCAGAAAACGAAATTATCCGGCAGGGATATTGTGGGATATCTCCTGTTGGGAATCAGCGTGATCATGCTTGGCAGAAGTCTGATGTTATGTTTCAGCAATGACATCTGGTATGACGAATTATTCACTGTGGGGATGATAGAGCATTCCTACAGTGAACTGATTCAGTTTACGGCCAGGGATGTACATCCGCCGCTGTATTATATGATTACCAAATTTGTTGTGGATTTATGTAGATTATTGTCGGCCGGAGCAGACACGGTAGCCATTGCCAAAGTGGTTTCGGTATTGCCCTATTTCATCCTGCTTCTGTACAGTATTACCTTTATCCGCAGAAGCTTCGGCATATTCACCGGAGGTTTATTTCTGTTCTGCTCCATTGCCATGCCGCAGCTTAGCGGTTATACAGTGGAAGTAAGGATGTACAGCTGGGCGCTTCTGTTTGTGACGGCAGCCTTCCTGCATGCGTATGGCATTGTTCATTCGAACATCTGGGGAAATGAAACGGCGGCTGGGCGGAAACCTTCCGGAATGCAGAGGCTGCATGCTGTGGCATTGATGTGTTACAGTCTGGCAGCAGCTTACACACAATATTTTGCCGGTGTGGCGGCTGCCATGGTTTATCTGTATGTATTGATTGCATTTATTCGAAAAGACCGGGGCAGAATAAGAGAATGGGTCTTCTGGGTGATCGTATCGATGGCCGGATACTCACCATGGCTTTTGAGCCTGTACAGACAGGTCACGGCGGTCAGGGCCAGCTACTGGATTCTGCCGCTGAGCTGGCGGACGTTTGGCGGGTGTGTCAAATTTCTGATGAAGCCGGCATTTACGAATGAGGTTCTGAATACGGTATTGGCAGTTCTGTTCTTTGGAATTTATATTTGGGTGTTTCTGTGTGAGGGCAGAAAACTCTACTATTATAGGAGAGAAAAACATATAAATGGCGGCAACGTCATATCTTTTGATAAGGCAGCAGAACGGTTCAGCTTTATGGCAGCAGGTGTGGGTGTGCTGACAGGAGTAGTACTTTTTGGGTTCGCGGCATCCATGTTGGTGCGTCCTGTTTTCGTGTACCGCTATATGATTCCTGCCATGGGATGTTTCTGGCTGGCTTTCGCGGCCGGGGTAGATGCTGTTTACAGAAGCAGGTATGTGGTGGCCGGTTTTCTTCTGCTTTTCGTAATAAGCATCGGCCTGCGTGATTACCGCGCTTTTATGGGAGAGGAAGAATATAAAATACTCCTGATGAAAGAAACGGCGGAAGCGCTGTCTGTCATAGAACCAGGAGATGCGGTTATTTATAATTTTGATCAGGTACAGGCGGTAACATCCTATTATCTGCCGGAAGAGACGGACAGCTATCTCTGGTGCGGTACGCCGGAAGAACTGATACAGGATATGACCAGGCCTTATGGGAGCATGGAAGACACGGCACAGATCAGGGCATTGTGCGGGCAGGGCAGGAGTGTGTGGTTTATCGGCAGTTTTAACAGC
This sequence comes from Clostridia bacterium, assembly GCA_910575245.1. Lineage (GTDB taxonomy): Bacteria > Bacillota > Clostridia > Lachnospirales > Lachnospiraceae > UBA3282. Next base: position 7,267 of record CAJTEN010000009.1, read on the forward strand.
CGGGAGGATATTGTGGCGCAATGGGCCGCCGAAGGTTTGAAGGCAGAGGAGACAGGAAGTTATCTTCTGGAGAGATATTGGTTCAATCTGTATAAGATTTCTCCGGAAAGGCCATAATAATGATGTGAAACGATTCTCTAAGAAAAGGAGGTCATTATTATGGCAGAATTAAAATGTGGTGTAGACAATTGTTCCTACAATAAAGATAAGTGCTGCTGCAAGGGCGATATTATGGTAGGCGGTAAACATGCAGGCTGTTGCACAGATACATGCTGTGAGAGCTTTGCCCAGAAGAAGGATGATTCTTATACCAGTTCGCTGGAGCATCCCTGCAAAACGATCAGTATTGATTGCGAAGCAACAAAATGTGTGTATAATAGTAATTACAAGTGCCATGCGGAGCATGTGGATATCAAGGGCGGCGGTGCAAGCAGCAGCGCCGGGACAGAGTGTTCCACTTTTAAGGAAATATAAGATCAGGAATGCGGAGGCTCTGTGTCTGCCCTTTTAGGCTGACATGGAGCGGGCTGCATCAGCGGGCAGAAAACGCGTGGATTTGTCCGCTGAGTTTCCAGAAGGATGGACGGCAGGCTTGCTTCTGACATGAAAAAGCTGCGGAGACAGGGGCAGGAGGAAACCGTACGGGAGTAGATGGAGGGATAGCGTGAAGAGCAGGAGCAGGAAGTATCTTTCGCTGTTAACTGCGGCGGTATGCATAGTGACGCTGCTTACAGGCTGCGGTGATGATACGGCGGTACATACAGGAACGGAGGCGCGGACAGAAGAGATAACGGAAACGTCCGGGGACACAGCGGACAATGGGAAAGAAGAGGCGGCTGCCCAGGAAGACGGCAGGGAAGAACAGATGCAGACCAATGCGTCCAGAGCCCAGATCGAGATAGATGAGGAGACGAGAAGGGAACTGACGGAACAGCTGCTGGAGGAAGAGAAGCTGGATACTTCGGTGATGGAATCCGGACGTGCCACGAAGGGCTGTACCTTTGATCTGCCGGAAGGATTCGAGAAAGCGGAAGAAGCAGATAACATGTATGTGACGAAGCGTTATCCGATTGATGCCTCCGTCATCTCTTATATAGAGATGGAAGAAGATATTTCCCAGCAGTTACTGACAGAGGAGACTTTTAAGGAACAGACGGAAGAGAGTTTAAAGCAGATATATGATGAGGATGTTACGCTTGTCATAGACAGCTTTGAGCACATCAGAATCAGCGGCTATCCGGCCTTTCGCATACTGTGTCATTACAATGTGGGCGGAGTGGAGATGACACAGCTGGAATATGCCATTAATGCGGACAGAAGCTATATGGTCATTTATTCCCAGACCGGCGATTATGATTATATGGAGGCATACGAAGCCAGTGCGGCTACGATCCAGGTGAATTAGAATTAATTTTTAGAAAGTATTATTTTAGAAAATAAGTTGACACAGACGCAATACTGTGTTAATCTATTAGAGATGCGATAGCATATAACAACCAAGCAGAGTATCCACTCTCACCTTGCAACGATTGGGTTCGCAAGCGTTCATAATTCAAAGTTTTATTTTTATGTCTGCCATAGTGGCAGAGTATAATGACTTGGATGAGTGAAGTGATAAGTGGGTAGATATGCTATCCACTTTTATTTTTTATGGGTATGGAGGGTAGAACCATTAGCGATTTATTCATTAACGAACAGATTAGAGACAGAGAAGTCCGTGTAATCGGAGAGAATGGTGAGCAGCTCGGTGTTATGTCAACCAGGGATGCTTTGAAGCTGGCAGAGGAGGCTGGTGTGGATTTGGTTAAGATAGCGCCTACAGCGAAACCACCCGTCTGCAAGATCGTGGATTACGGTAAGTTCAAGTATGAACAGACCAGAAAAGAGAAGGAAGCTAAGAAGAAACAGAAGACTGTGGAGATCAAGGAGATTCGTTTGTCTCCGAACATTGACACCAATGATCTGAACACGAAAGTCAATGCCGCAAGGAAATTTATCAGTAAGGGTGACAGAGTAAAGATTACACTCCGTTTTCGCGGCCGTGAGATGGCACATATGAATAATAGTAAGCATATCCTGGATGATTTTGCACAGGCGCTTTCTGATATTGCAGTTGTGGATAAGGCTCCGAAGGTAGAAGGCCGCAGTATGACCATGTTTTTAGCTGAGAAGCGATAGCTGCTTAGTTGAAATAGACTGATATCTCAGACTGATATCTCATAATTTAAGAATATAATACAGGAGGAATGTTAAAATGCCAAAAATGAAGACAAGCAGAGCGGCTGCAAAACGTTTTAAAGTAACCGGAACAGGTAAACTGAAAAGAAATAAAGCCTATAAACGCCATATCTTAACAAAGAAGAGTGCCAAGACTAAGAGAAATCTCAGAAAACCTGCTATTACAGATGCAACAAATGTTAAGAATATGAAGAAGATTTTACCGTATCTGTAAGACAGTAAAGCTTGAAGTTATAAGGAGGAAAAAGACATGGCAAGAATTAAAGGCGGTGTAAACGCTAAAAAGAAACATAACAGAGTGCTGAAGCTTGCGAAAGGATACAGAGGCGCAAGATCAAAACAGTATAGAGTAGCAAAACAGTCCGTAATGAGAGCGCTGGCATCTTCTTACGCCGGAAGAAAAGAGAGGAAGCGTCAGTTCAGACAGTTATGGATCGCGCGTATCAATGCGGCAGCAAGGATGAACGGATTATCCTACAGCAAATTCATGTATGGCCTGAAGAATGCCGGTGTTGATATGAACAGAAAGATGCTGGCAGAGATGGCAGTCAATGATGCAGCAGGATTCACTTCCCTGGCAGAGCTTGCAAAGGCGAATCTGAAATAAATAGCGACGGATCAGGAATGCCTAATCGTAATATGAGAAATCACAGGAGAGATAGGAGTACATCTTGTCTCTTCTTTTTGTATGGACATAGGGAAAATAAGTTTTACACATGCAGAGATATTACAGGCATAGCCAGCAATATCCACGTATAGGTAAAAATGTATATAGTATAGCGTACGGATGGTTATACTAATAGTAGCGTCATGTGAAGCCATATGGGAGGGGAAATTTGAAATGTGCAAATGCCGTTACTATGATCAGCTGAAAAGCACTGAAACGTAACAACGAATGATACAATGTCATTAAGTTAAGCCGGACGCGCCTGACATGATAGGAATCTCCTAAGGACGCGCTTTCGCTCAGTTCCAAACGCAGCGGTACTAAATTCGTGAAAAACCTCATTAAGTACCGGCGTTAGGGGGTGGCTCTCAGGAGAATCCTATCATATCAGACGCTGTGCATAGACTTAATTTAATGACATTGACGAATGATAAGTAACAATGAATAATAAGTAACCATGAATAATACCGGTAAAGCGGAAATTACAGGAATAAAGTTTTTTTGGAGGATGAAAAGATGGGTGTATTAGACGGTTTGAGACCGGAGCGGGTTTTTCATTTTTTTGAAGAGATCAGCCGGATTCCGCGGGGATCAGGCAATGAGAAACAGATCAGCGATTATCTGAAGAAATTTGCGCAGGACAGGGGATTGGAGTATATTCAGGACGAATTGTACAATATTATTATTATCAAGGAGGCAACGCCCGGATATGAAAGGGAGGAGCCATATATTCTGCAGGGACATATGGACATGGTCACGGTGAAGGATCCGGACTGTGATATTGATATGCGGAGAGATCCGCTGCGTCTGTATGTCAAGGACGGCAGGATTTCCGCGGAGGGTACGAGCCTGGGCGGTGATGATGGTATCGCGGTTGCTTATATTCTGGCACTGCTGGATGAACAGAGTATCTGCCATCCGCGTCTGGAAATGGTTATGACAACCGAGGAAGAGACAGGATTGAGAGGCGCGGAAGGGATTGATTTGTCCATGCTGCGGGGCAGGCAGCTGATCAACCTTGATAATGAGGAGGAAGGCGTAATCATTACAAGCTGTGCAGGAGGCGCAAGAGTGGATGTATGTATCCCTGTGCAGTGGGAGAAGATTCCAGAACAGGGCGTTCAGATCCTGCAGGTGAAAGTAAAGGGACTGCTGGGAGGACATTCCGGCGGTGAGATCAATAAAGGAAGAGGCAATGCCAACTATCTGCTGGGACAGATCTTAAAAGAACTGACGAAGCAGTTTGCGATCCGGTTAGTTGATATGAAGGGAGGACAGGCAGACAACGCCATCCCGAGAGAGGCGGAGGCGGCGCTTGTAATCCTGGCGGAGGAGAAAGAGCGAATCCTTCTTTGCATTAAAAAAGAGACAGAGAAGATCAAAGAACAGGTAGGGTCTTCGGATCCGGATTTTGCTGTTCTGTGTACAGAGTATGGGGAAACGGAAAAAACAGAAGAAAGCCGGATAGAAGAGCATAATATAAAGGCGAAAAAACAGGAAAGTTACAATAAACTTTACTATAATGGAAGAGAAATAGAAGAATGTATTACGGCAGCGGCATCAAATCGGGCACTGGATTGTCTGACAGGTTTGCCCAACGGTATTATGGCAATGAGCGGCGATGTGGAGGGACTGGTGCAGACGTCCCTGAATCTTGGGATTATGGAGCAGGAGCAGGATAACCTGCATCTGACTTATGCCGTAAGAAGTTCTGTTGATCAGGAAAAGGAGGCGCTGTGCCGCCGGATGCAGGAGATCGCCGGACAGGCAGAGGCATCGGCGACAGTCAGAAGCTCTTATCCGGGCTGGGCATACCGCAGAGACTCTCTGCTGCGTGATAAGTTATCTGAGGTCTTCGAGCAAATGTACGGGCATAAACCCCAACTGCAGGCTATTCACGCAGGGTTGGAATGTGGACTGCTGGCAGCCAAGCTTCCGGATCTGGACTGTGTTTCTATCGGTCCTGATATGTCGGATGTTCATACTACGCAGGAAAGCATCAGCATAGATTCTGTTGCCAGAATGTGGGAGTATCTGCTTGCTGTTCTGGCTAAGAAGGAGTAGACTGCGTGAGCAAAGAGGCGTTATGCTGCCTGTCAAAGATGGTGGAATGGAGATCGATATGAAAAGATATGAACATCAGACACAATATTATGAAACCGATCAGATGGGGATCATTCATCATTCAAATTATATCAGGTGGTTTGAATCTGCCCGAATCTGGTATATGGATCAGATTGGTGTCAATTACGCAGAAATGGAAAAAGCAGGTATTATCAGCCCGGTTCTGGAAGTAAACTGCGTTTATAAGTCTATGGTGCACTTCGGTGATGTGGTGGAGATTATACCGGAGATTGAAAGCTACAATGGTGTGAAGCTGGAGCTGTCATACCGGATCATGGATAAGGAGAGCGGAGAACTGAGAACTGTCGGAAGCAGTAGCCACTGCTTTCTGAACCGTGCGGGAAGGCCGGTGTCATTGAAGAAAGACAGGCCGATTTTTGATGCGGCGTTTCGGCAGGCAATGGAAGCGGATCATGAGACGGAGGGATAATATACGGAAAGCCCGAAAGGCTGTATGCAGTTGGGTATAAACCCATAAAAAATAAAGCGTCGTTCTGCAATATAGAACGACGCTCTCGTATCGGAATGACAAGACTTGAACTTGCGACCTCTACTTCCCTAAAGTAGCGCTCTACCACCTGAGCCACATCCCGAAAGCAGTTATCATTATAACCGACATGGTGAGAAAATGCAAGTATTATTTGTTATTTTGTGATAAATATTTTAGAGAATGCATATTTGTTTGATATCGTTCATCATTACGTGCGTTTGATCATGCTGAATTGCTTTGTGCTGGATTTTTCAGCAACAGTTCCGCCCAGGACTTTGTGCTTGCTGCAAATTTGTCCAGGAAGGATCCCACCCCTCGATGAAGGCGGCTTGGAATGGGCAGATCCTGGCTGATATGTTGCGATGTCAGGAGAATCATGCTATGATGATGCAACAAAGCAGGTATCAATGAATTAAAGTTATAGTAAACGACATAACAAATTTCTGTTTCCGGCTCTTGCAGGGAGCCATATACGGTAGCTCCTGCAAGGCCGAAAACGAAATTTCTAATGTCGTTAACTATAGATCATAATAATGAGATCAGGAGGATTGGAGATGCTGGAGCAGGAAACATTTCATCCGCTTAACTACATAAAAAAAGAAGAATATTCCGGCAGTATGGGAGGAATGCGTTATATGCTGAAGAAAGTCCAAAGCGGGGAGGAAGATGTTATTCGAGTGACGATCTGGCCGGAACCTTTGAATCTCATAAAAACACCGGAAAATCTCAGGGAGACGAAGGATGTTCCGCTTACAGCTGAAGGTGTGGAGCAGGCACGGGAATGGCTTAATGAGCAGTATGAGAGCCGCAGGGAATATTGGCTCGAGAGTCTGCGCAGGCCATGGACTGCATACAGAGGCTGAAATTTCAAACATCTGTCTTGGTATCCATGTGGAAGCTGCTCCGGCACCCTTATTATGAAGGAAAAATAATACCTTAATTCTGCCGAATTCGGAATTGTATATAAGATTTACATAAATATTTGGGCAAAGTGTAGAAAATGTCGAAATCGGTTGATTTTTCTATTATATGTAGTATATAATTGCCATACAAGTTAACATAAAGCTAATGATCTGGAGAGACGGCTGAGGTGGCATCTAAACTGTTGGCTGGAAACAGAGAAGGCGGAATTTTGGTTTTATGGGGGATGGATTATGGCAGCGATTAACTTTAATGCAGTATTTTTCAATCATGAGATTCCTTTTTGCAAGGTATATGGTACAGAAAGCAAGGATAGGCTTATTAAATTGTTGATTATGAACCGTATTTCTTTTTTTATCGAGTGGCCGGAGAGAAGGTTTTGGGATGAAAGAAATGTCTTTACGATCCGGATCAACGAGGCAGACAGCATGCTTGCGAAGAATCTGGTGGAAGGTTGGGATTGTGTGAAGTTAAGGGCAGTATGAACAGATGTGGTATGTGGTATGTGGGTTTTTCGGATTACAGTGATCTTTTCAAGAATATATGAATATGGTATGGGCATCTGTGGCATGTAAGGCATGTTACAGATGCCTTTTTTGGCTCTGGGCTGAACTGTTACAGGGAGTCTTTTCTGTATTATGATATTTATTGACTTTTTTCTGGTTTTATAAGATGATAATATGGTATGTGGCAATAGGTAAATATATGCAAAGTTATAGCAGAGGAAGAAGGAAATGAATCAAAATATATGTCCTGTTTCAAAGAGATGCGGAGGCTGCCAATATATAGGGATTTCTTATGAAGAGCAGCTTAAGAAGAAACAGAAAAGTGTGGAACAGATTCTGAAGAGGTTCGGTAAAGTACAGAAGATTATCGGCATGGAAGATCCTGAACATTACCGCAACAAAGTGCATGCCGCATTTGCCTTTCATAAAGGCAGAGGGATTGTGTCGGGAATTTATCAGGAGGGAACGCACCATATTGTGCCGGTGGATACATGTCTGTTAGAGAACCGTAAAGCTGACGAGATCATCCTGACGATAAGGCAGCTGGCAAAGTCCTTTAAGATCAAGGCCTATGATGAGGATACCGGATATGGACTGCTGAGACATGTACTTGTACGGACAGGACATGCCACAGGACAAATTATGGTGGTGCTGGTGCTTGGATCGCCGATAATGCCTTCCAGAAATAATTTTGTAAAAGAGTTATGCAAACTTCATCCCGAGATCACCACCATTGTTTTGAATGTGAATAATAAGAGGACAAGCATGGTGCTCGGAGAGAAAGAACAGATACTTTACGGCAAAGGTTACATAGAGGACAGACTGTGCGGCAGAATATTCCGCATTTCTTCGAAATCTTTCTATCAGGTCAATTCGGTGCAGACGGAGAAGCTATACAGCAAAGCGATAGAATACGCTGCTCTGACAGGGCAGGAGACGGTGATTGATGCTTACTGTGGAATTGGAACGATCGGACTTGCAGCGGCGGAGCATGCAGGGAAAGTGATCGGCGTGGAATGGAATCAGGCGGCGGTAAGAGATGCAGTAATCAACGCTAAGCGCAATGGAATCAAGAATGCGGATTTCTATCAGAACGATGCGGGAAGATTTATGATACAGCTTGCCGAGGCAGGAGAAAAGGTGGATGTGGTGTTTATGGATCCACCCAGGAGCGGCAGCACGGAAGAATTTATGAATGCTGTGCTGCGGCTGCGGCCTGAAAGAGTCATCTATATTTCCTGTAATCCGGAAACGTTAGCGCGGGATCTGGATTATCTGACCGGATCAAGGCAGGCGAAGCATGAGAGGAAGGAAGCCGGGAGAGGGTCAGGTAAGGGACAAGAGTATCGTGTAGTGGAGATGATGCCGGTGGATATGTTTCCTTTTACGGAACATGTGGAGGCTGTGGTGTTGATACAAAGGAAAGATACCTAGAAATCCTTGAATTTACGCACTTTGTGACATTTTTCAGTTTTAACAAAATCGGTGAAAATCACAAGGAAAAGATACTTGTGAAGAAAGTAACCGTAGTTGTGGCATTAGACCTCGGTACGGGGAACACAAAAAATCCTGATAATGAAAGTGAATAGAGAGCTATCAAATATAGTGATAGATTATAGGGATGCTTGAGTGAGAGTGTCCCTATTTTTTATATAGGGCATTCCATAGTGGGATGCTCTTTTCAATTCATTTTTAAAAGGAGGAACTAAAAAATGTCAAACACAGCGTTAAGAGTAGAGAAAGCGAAAGAGATTATTTTTATCAGTGATGCACATGAAAAATTCTACTATGAGAAATTGAAAGAGGTCAGGGATCAGGACGTGTACCATAAAGCGCTTGTATATTGTCTTGGTATCAGCGATGACACAAGAAGGAACATTTACAGTATCTATGATTTTAAGACAGGCTGTGTAAAAACAGAGTGCCTGCATGAAGGTGTTGATGTAGGAAGCTGTGACAGACGTAAAGTTTCTTATGAATATGAAAGTGCAAGGGGCAGGGCAAAACGCCTGAAAAAGAAATATGCCAAAGACTGGAATGAGGTCGGTGAGGAGGAACGGAAACGCCGTGCAGGAGAAATCAGGGATTTAAGGGCGGTATATACAAAACTGCCAAGATATGACGCACGGGATACGAGCTTCAAGAAGATACAGTATACAAGATACTGTGATGATTTTCTGATTGGAGTTATTGGAAGCAAGGAAGATGCGGAAACTATAAAGGCGGAAGTAAAGAAATTTCTTGCGGAAGAATTAAACCTGACGCTTTCGGACGAGAAAACGAAGATTACACATACAAGTGACTGTGCGGAATTTCTTGGCTACAGAATCAAAAGTGTCAAGGAGTGAGAGCATAAAACGCCGGAAGGATGGAGTGAAAACAAGACCGTTCAGCGGTGTGGTGAAGCTGTATGTGCCGAAAGAAAACTGGATTAAAAAATTGCTCGAATATGGGGCGATTAAGATTGTAACTGATGAAAATGGTAACGAAAAATGGAAAGCCATGCACAGTGGCAAAGTTCTGAATAAGAGCGACATTGAGATTTTAAGCGATTACAATGCAAAGGTCAGAGGGCTGTTTAATTATTACTGTATTGCTGATAACGCCTATGTGGTAGGAAAATTCGGCAGGGCAATGAAGTACAGCATGATGAAAACTTTTGCATTCAAGTACAAGACAAAAGTTTCCAAAATCAAAAAGAAGTATATGGTGAATGGAGATTTTACCGTCAATTATGAAACAAAGCAGGGTACGAAAACTTCTACCCGGTGCAGATAGCCGCCATGAAGGAACGCCTTGCGGGGTATCGTACCGACATTCAGACCTACGCACAGAATAAATTCCCGGACAAGGACACTTTTGGAGCATCAGCTTGAAACCGCAAAGGTGGAGGTCACAAAGCCATTCGCACAGGAAGCGGAGCTTGCGGAGAAGCTGAAACGCCTGACAGAGTTAAATGCCCTTTTAAATATGGACGAAAAGGGCGGCGATGGGATTGATATGGACGATGAGCCGGAGAATGACGGGGAACAGGAGGAACTTGATACAGAGGAAATGGAGCGTGATGCGGAAGCTGTGGCGGATGCGCCTTTCAGACCGCAGGTGAACCGGGCAGTATCGGAGAAGGTGGCAGAGCATGGGAAAGAGAGGATGTTAGCCGACAGTCCGAGATGCCGCATTTCCGTAAAAGAGAAACTTGCCGAGATGCGTGAGAGGGCATACGGGCAGAAAATGCCGGAAAAGCCGGATATTTCAAAAGGTAAAGGAAAAGAGGAAAGTTTATAAGGAGGACAAAATGGAAACAGCAGGATGACACCGCAACAGTCAGAAAGTCTATCATTGAACAGATGAAACCAGAGCAAAAAACTGTTCCTGCTGAAACAAAACCGTTGGAAACAGAAAGACCACCACAACCAAAGCCTTCCATGCTTCTGTTAATAGTTTTATAGTTAAATTCAACAGGAACAACTTGACAGGGTGTTCTTAATTGAATATAATGTACTTGAACGGGAAGTACATTATAGGACAAAAGGAGGGGTGTTGTGGAAATCATAATTAGCAGTAATACGAGCAAACCTATATATGAGCAGATAACTTCACAGATAAAAGCCATGATTATGAGCGACGAATTACAGACTGGCGATCCTATTCCCTCTATGAGAGCGTTGGCAAAGTCCATTCATGTAAGTGTCATTACTGTTCAAAAAGCGTATGAAGATTTGCAGCGAGATGGTTTTATCGAAACAACAGTTGGTCGTGGTAGTTTTGTATCGGCACAGAATAAAGACTTTTATCAAGAGGAACAACAACGGTTAGCAGAAGAACATTTACAAGAGGCTGCTGACATCGGACGAACAAGCGGAATACCTTTAGAAAAATTGATTGAACTTTTAACGATGTTTTATCAGGAGGAGGAATAACTATGGATGCTATTTTACAGGTAGAAAATTTGACAAAGCAATACTCTGGTTTTACATTAGACCATGTTTCATTTTCTGTTCCTAAAGGTACTATCATGGGGCTGATCGGTGAGAACGGAGCAGGAAAAAGCACAACAATCAATGCAATCCTTGACCTTATCAATAAAGATGATGGTACAGTTGCTTTTTGGGGACAGGAGTTATCTTCATCGAAGCAACTTAAAGAGGACATTGGTGTTGTATTTGATGGTATCAATTTTTATGAAACACTTACCCCCACAAAAGTTGGGAAAATTTCAAGTGCAGCATATAAACAGTGGGATAAGCATTTATATAAAGAGTATTTAAAACGCTTCCAGCTTCCTGCGGATAAAGAAATTAAAACGCTGTCCAAAGGCATGAAAATGAAATTGTGCATTGCCGTTGCCCTTTCCCATAAACCTAAACTGTTAATTTTGGACGAAGCTACCAGCGGTCTTGATCCAGTAATGCGGGATGATATTCTCGATGTTTTTTTGGAATTTGTGCAGGACGCAAATCATTCCATTATGATGTCCTCTCATATCTCAACCGACTTAGAGAAAGTTGCCGATTACATTACCTTTATTCATCAAGGCAAAGTCGTTTTCAGTAAAAGAAAAGATGAACTGCGTTACCACTACGGTATTATTAGATGTGGTGCAGCAGTTTTCAATCAGATTGATAAAAAAGAAGTCCTTGCCTACCGTAAAGATGATTATCAGTGGAATGTGCTTGTTGCTGAAAAGGAAAAAGCTAAAAGAAAATATAAAAATGCAGTAGTGGATGATGCAACGATTGATGATATTCTGCTGATGTATGTGAAAGGAGTGCAAGCTGAATGAGAAGCCTTATTTTAAAAGATTTATATAATATTGGACATAATGCAAAGTCTATGCTGTTTGTTCTGGTGGTATTTGCGGTTGTCCTTATCCCGGCATCGGGCGTTGAATCATATACCTTTGTATGTGCGATATTGTGCAGCATGATGATTGTGACCACATTTACTTTTGATGATAATTCAAAATGGACACGATATTCCATGATAATGCCAGTATCAAAAAAGGATTTAGTTGGTGGAAAATTTGTTGTTTTGGCAATCTTCTGCCTGATTGGAAGTCTATTCGGGCTGGCAGTATCAGCAATCGCTGGATTGGCTTTGAAAAAGATTACTTTTGACCTTGTTGGAATTGGAAAGCTGCTATTTATAACTTTGATAGCATTGGTAATATCTCTTGTTTTTGGAAGTATATCAATTCCTCTTGTATTCAAGTTTGGGGCAGAAAAAGGGCGAGTGTTATTGTTGGTGTCCTTTCTTATCCCTGCGGCAATTTGCTTTGGAGTATATCAGGTACTTATTTTATTAGGTATCGAAATAACAGACCTGCTTATATTTGTTCTGCTATGTTGTTCGCCGATTATTGCTTTGGTCTGGTGCTATATAATGTATCAAATTAGTTGTCGAATTTTTGCAAAGCAAGAATTATAATCTGAAAACAGTTTGGAGGTGTATTTATGAAAGGCAAGAGATTTGATATCACAGAGACAGAGGGCGGTGTGAAAGGTCTTTATGTGATTGTCGATAAAGAAACAGGTGTAAATTATCTTATGGCGAAATTTGGGATTACCGGGGGACTATGCCCGTTACTTGATAAGGACGGTAAGCCGATTATCAGCAGGCAGCAAAACTATACCGCTTAGGAACAAAGCTATCAAAGAATATAGGAAGAAAAAGGAGCAGCAAACTTCAAATGACAATGGGGATTTCAGTAGCAGGTTCTATTTTAGGGGTTGTATTTACAAACAAGGCGTATTCTTTCGTCCCGATTCCCGATAAAAGTTTACTATGTCTTTTTCCGATGATACAGATTCCTATGATTTATGGAAAAACATTTTCTTCCGATGATTACCAAATGGCACTCATTTGATTGAAAACGGAGTATGTATTAGCGGCTCTATATTTCCTTTCCTTTTAGAGCGAAACGGAGTCAATGATGATTCACATATCGTTCCTGTTTCGGAAGAATGGAATTTGATTGTTGTGAATCATTGGAACGAAATACCAGAAGACTACAGTGTAACATTAACGGAATTATCAAACGGACAAAAAGTTGACAGCTGGATATATCCGTATCTGCAGGAGATGTTTGATGCAATGAGGGCAGAAGGAATATATCCTATTGTCAGGGAAGCATATCGAACTGCTGATGAACAACAGGAAATACTTGATGAAAGCTATAGATTTTAGCGGAAAGAATGATATTCCTTTTTTGTTGTGGGCAGAATCTTTTCACTATGTATTGGCAACAATTGCTGTTACTTTGACTATCGGTACTGCTCTCGGATATGTTTTATGTCGAACATTCAGTCAGATTGGGCTGTTAGGAAAATTGAATTATACATTTCCATTATTACCTATGCTTATTTTCTTTGTGGCTCTTATAGTGATTGCTTTAGAATATTCTGCATTGGCTTCCGTTATTGTGAAAAAAGGACCCTTGCAGAGTATGTGAAGGGAACGGAATGATCTGGTATTTGATATGTGATGGATAAGATTGGGAAAGATTTGTCAAATGTATGCGTCTTTCCCGGTTTTTTATCTGTCCTTCGGGGAAAAAATCTGTACGTCGGGATAAAGTGAATGATATTTAGAGGGGGTTATGTTACAGTTAAACCATTTGAATGACGAAACGGAGGAAAATGTTTTGAAAAAGATAGTGATGGTATCATATTACTCATCAACTTAACATAATTGGTATGCAGACTTCTGTTATGCGTGCTGTCTTTTGTATTTGCCAAGTAGTAGAATAAAAAATGTAAATTTAAGGAGGTCGTATATGAATATTGGAGCAGTCATAAAAGAGTTAAGACGGAATAAGGGGATAAAACAAGAGGAATTGGCAGATATATTACAGGTGTCTGTTCAAACCGTATCTCGTTGGGAAAATGAAGTAAATTATCCCGATTTATCCATGCTTCCACAACTTTCTGCTTTTTTTCAGGTTACGACTGATTATCTGTTAGGCGTAGAAAGGAGCAACACAATGGCAAAGTTATTAAAAACAGTGGAAACATTTGAGGTAAATTCCAAGCAGGAGGCGGAAGAAATGCTGTTAAAGTTTAGGGGGGGGGAACAATTTCCCATCTTAAAGGCTCATGAGATTATGGAGGTTGAGGGGAAAATAATTCTTGAAGTTACCAAAGAATTTAATGCAGATGTTGATAATATGAAATTTGAATAGCTATTGATAATACTGATATAGCAACGAAATACTTACACAGCGTCAGAGCGTATAGAAACCAGTCTATGCGCTCTATTTTTATGTAAAGGAGCAGAGAATATGGCAGAAACCCAAAACGAGCAACAGCCCCACAGTTTCAAGCGAAAGTTGGGGAACACCACTTACACCGTCAAGGTACATTTCAGTAAAGACACTGACAAAACCTTTAAGGACAGAGTGCAAAAGCTGATTATCAATGAGTGCCTTGAAAAAAATCAGAAATAATCCACGTCACCACTTTACACCATTTATCAGAGCTGACCGGAGGGAAGGGCATGTTAGCCGACAGTCCGAGATGCCGCATTTCCGTAAAAGAGAAACTTGCCGAGATGCGTGAGAAGGCATATGGGCAGAAAATACCGGAGCCGGATAAGGCAAAAAACAAAGAGGAATGTTTATAAAATTATCAGCAAATAAAAACATCAAAAGCAGGGGCAGACAGGGAAACTTATCTGCCCTCTGCTTTTATGGAGAAAAAGGAGAGATAGCCATATGGCAGATGCAAGAACTGAAAAACAGAAAGTCAAGGAGATAACGGACAGGCTGGAAGAAGGCTTGAAGGAGCTGTTTGAGGGAGAGAAATATAAAAGCTACTTAAACACCATGTCAAAATTCCACAATTACAGCGCAAACAATATCCAGCTCATAGAGATGCAATGCCCGGATGCGACATACGTTGCCGGGTACTTATCCGAGAAATAGGATAAGTAGCCATACGCTTTGTTCATAGTTATCCTCCTTAAAATCTGTTTTATAGAAAAATCCGAGAAAACACAGGTTGTTTTCTCGGATAACTTTTTGCATCGCCACTAAGTTTATTTGTATAAAAATGGCAATGCCTGTGCTAACGGTTTAGGTGACGCTTCCACATTTTTTTCAGGGATGGGTTTCCCACGTTCATCAAGATACTTATTTGCCAGCTCAGATGTCACCTGTGCGTAGATAGTTGTCGTTACGATGCTTGCATGGCCAAGAAAAGCTTTTATCGTAACAAGCGAATCTCCTGCTTCAAGCATATGGACTGCTATCGAATGCCTGAATGAATGAGGGGAATATCCTTTTTCAAGAAATTTGTCTGGATGTTCCTGCCTACAGGCAGCCAGATATTTTCTTACAATCCCCTCCACACATGATATCGACATATGCTCATTGGTGCGGCTTGAAAAGAGATGCCTGTTCTGTATGCCGGGGTCATTTGAACAAAATCCACGGCTTTTCATATAGCCCTTTAACAAAACCGTACAGTTTTGGGGGATGGTGGCAATCCTCGACTTGTTCCCTTTTCCAGTCAGCTTTATTCTTGTCGGGTCAGAGAAGGAAATGCCCTTTATCGTGATGTCACAGAGTTCCTGCGCCCTTGCGCCTGTTGCATAGAGGACACTCAGCAGGGTTATGTCCCTCTGCCCGGTCAATGTATTGGCATTTGGCGCGGAAAGGATGATGCATACTTCTTCTTTGGTAAAATATTTGATGGAAGCATTCTTAGGTTCTTTCTTTTTTGGTATTTTTACCATCGCCGTATAAAAAGACATGGATTCTGTGAAATCCTTATCCGCCGCATATTTTGCGAATGCCATGAGCGCAGCCCTCCGCAGGTTCCGGGTTTTCACTGTACAATGCCGCTGTTCTTCCAGATACGCGAGGAAACTGTCAACAGCACCGCCGCCGAGTAGTCCAAAAGTCACTTTGTCCGGCTGGATCCCCTTTTCATCTGAAAAATATGCAAACAGAAGCCGGAATGCGTACTGGTAGGCTTTCAGAGTATTGCTGCTGACACCTTTGGAAGATGGGAGGTATTCTGTGAAGAACCTCTCCAATAATGGCAGTATTGATCCTTTTTTCATTCGAAATCCACCTCCAGGAAAATATGTCCTATGGACTGTTCCATGCGATCCTGCGAGTCTTTATATAAAGTATAATCTGTTGCAAGATACCGTTCCGTTTCCAAAAGCGATCTGTGCCCCAGGTATGCGGAAAGATATGGAATAAACTGCTCCAGCGTCCGCCCTTTATCTTCTGCCTGCAGGAAGGGCTTATAAGTAAAGTAGTGCCGAAGGGTATGCGGGGAGATTGCGCGTCCGTACTTCTCCTGCCGCTCATTGCTTATCCCAGCCTGTTCCATGACTGACAGGAACCAGTTCCGGAAAGTCCATCCAAGGTATGGCGTGCCAGGGACGCGGTCGCTTTCAAAAACATAAACGGAATCCGGGTTTTCAGAAATCCGCCGTTTTTTATATATTTCCAGCAGGCTTGTTAAGGACGGATCCATCGGGACATCGCGCTCCTTATTATTTTTCGCTTTCCTGATGTGCAGGATTCCCGCCCCGAGATCTACATTTTCCCAACGCAGCGCAAGTGCTTCGCCAAGCCTCAGCCCGCAGCCATAAAGCATACGCAGCAGCATGGGGAATGCCCGGGATGACTTTGTGCTTCCACGGCGATTCCCTAAA
>CAJTEN010000009.1:24418-166255 GCA_910575245.1 Clostridia bacterium
GCCTGCTTCCGGCACTGGAAGCGCGCAGGAGCGCAGGCTCTCCGTTGAAAGCGCTACATAATGGGATATCGCTGCGTTATCTTCATGTCCCAAAAGCCGGCTTACAGCTTCTAAAGGAACATCCTCGGCAACCAGTTCACTTGCGAAAGCCATGCGCAGTGAGTGCGAGCCGTGATGGCGGCCTTTCGGGGCTATCCCAGCCAGCTTGAAATATTTGTCAGCTACTACTGAGACTGCAGACCGGGACAGCTGCGTTTTCCTGTAAGTAAGGAAAATGTATGGCTCATCTGTCTTCGGGCGGCCATTTTCAATATAGTCCCGCAATGCATCCTCAATCTCAGGAAGTAATGAAAGTGTCTGCGGGACATCGGTTTTGAATTGGATGTAGGAAATCTTCCTGTTTTTGAAATCAATATCCGGGAGACAGAGAAGGCGGATATCGGAAGCCCTCATGCCCAGCCGGACAGCCAGCAGAAGGATTGCGTAATCCCGCTTTCCCATAGGCGTACTGCGGTCCACACATGACAGGAGCCTTTCTACTTCCTCATATGTATAAACAGAAGGGACTCTTTGTGGATAACGCACCCTGGGGAGAATGCCTGAATAATTGGCGGCTACGGTTCCCTGTTCCACAAGATAAGAAAAGAATCTTCTGGCATATGTGGCAAAGATTGCCCGGTCTGCTGATTTTTCAAAAGCCTGCTGTACACAGGACGCATTAACTTCTCCCCATGAAGCAATCCCGTTTTCCGAAAAGCAACGGAGCATTTTTACAAGCTGTGAATGGTATTGGCGCACCGTGATTTCTTTATAACCGTCATCCCGGAGATAGCAATACAGTTATTGATTGAACATTATTGCCAGTTTTTAATCATGAACCATGCGGCAGGTGATATTATCAACTCCTTTACTTCGTCCATATCTTCCTGATAGACGTGGTTTGTGCTGTTAATCCTCTTTGCAATCTGGTTCAGGTTAGAGCTGATCCGCCCCAACTCCGTATTGTATTCCCGCAGAAAACTGTAATCCACATCAATAGACATATCCGTATAAAATCAGCTTTCGGATGAAAGCCGATTTGCTTTTCATGCCGGATAGTTTAAACTTCTCGTCAAGGATATACTGCTCTTTATCATCTAAGTGAAATTCATTCCGGTTGGTTCGTGTCCTGTTTGCCATTTCTGCATCGTCCTTTCTAAATTTGGGCATAAAAAAACTGCTGTAACTTGTCTGGTTTACAACAGTCTGGTTTTGTGTCTGTTCAGTTGTTTTGGATAGAATTATCCATGTGTTATTGTAGCAAATCTGCGGGGGAAGGTCAAGGACTGGCAGAGAAAAAACGGAAAGAAACCAAAGAGGGTTAGGGATACTTCCCTATGGAAATTTCATCATACGGACGGTAGGGAAGTATGGGGAATTTCGCCCATGTGTCCGGACATGGGCAGTGCTTGCTATTCTACCCACGACACTCCCGGAGGGTGTGTCGCAAATTATTAAATTTTTAGAAAAATGAGTTTCTACTTGATAATAGACGTTTAAACGTCTAATATTAGATAAAAGATGGAGGGATAGAAATGGAATATATATCGGTAAAAGAAGCATCTTTAAAATGGGGAATTTCAGAACGGAGAATACAACGTTTATGTTTAGAGGAAAGAGTAGCCGGAGCAATTAGATTTAGCAGGATTTGGATGATACCAAAAGATGCAGAGAAACCAGCGGATGCCCGCATAAGAGAAGAGAGGATGAAAAGGCATGAATAAGGTTTTGATTATTGATGATGATGAAGAACTTTGTATGCTTATGGCAAAATGTATTGAGCAGGAAAATCTTAGTGTGGTTGTCGCTAATGGTGGCATAGAAGGACTGCAGATATTGGAGGAAAATAAAGATAGCTGTACACTTATTATTCTTGATATTATGATGCCAGATCTGGATGGCTTTCAAGTTTTGCAGCAAATACGGCGACAAGTAATGTTCCTGTCCTTATGCTGACCGCAAAAAGCGAAGAAGAAGATAAAGTGTCCGGCTTGCGGATGGGGGCGGACGATTACCTGACAAAGCCATTTAGTATCAACGAGCTTATGGCACGGGTAAATTCCTTAATCCGGCGTTATACCCTGCTTAATCCTGTTTCCAGTGCTGAAACAGACTGCATGACGTTTTAGGGGATGACGATCGACAGACTTAACCGCTTTGTCTTTCAAGGGAATGAACAGATTGAGCTTACGGGAAAAGAATTTGACCTGCTTTCTTTTCTGGCATCAAATAAGGGCAAGGTATTTACAAAAAAGCAGATTTATACGCAGGTTTGGGCGGAAGAATACGCTTTTGACGACAGTAATATCATGTCATTTATCAGTAAATTGAGGAAAAAGATTGAACCAGACCCGGAGCATCCGTTTTACATTTTGACTGTCCGTGGCGTTGGCTATCGTTTTAACAGGGAGGCTTGACATGAGTATTAACCCATTTTTATTGATTATGTTTTGCATTGCTTTGTTGGTAATCCTATTTCTTTTCACAAAACTCAGGCGTGTACGGGGGCAATTGTCTATTATCGAGGAGGCGCTTGAAGATATAAAATCCGGGAACTTAAATCGTCGTATGCTGACTAAGAAAAATGATATGACAAGAAAAATCTGCTATGGCATTAATGAGATTGCAATGAACAGCCAGACACAGCTTATTAAACAAAAACAGTCTGAACAGGCGTACAAACGGTTAATGACCAGCATTTCCCATGATGTCAAAACTCCCCTTGCTTCTTTGGTCGGTTATTTGGAAGCGATAGAATGTAAGATAGTGGCAGGAGAAGAAAAAGACGAATACGTCCATGTCGCATTTGAGAAAGCCCATTACCTGAAGCATTTTGTGGAAAACCTCTTTGAGTGGGTGAAGCTGGATTCCGGGGAACAGATTTTTCGCTTTGAGGTTTTAGATTTGAATGAGATATCACGGAACGTCATTGCTGATTGGATTTCAGTTTTAGAAAACAGTGATTTTGAGTATGAGTTTGACATTCCGGAAACGGAATACCTTATGCGTATAGATGTAAATGCTTATAGCCGTATCCTCAACAATCTGCTGCAGAACGTGCTTATTCATAGCAAGGGAAATAAAGTGACATTCCATATTTCAGAAAATGACCAGCAAGCCCGAATTATATTAGCAGATAATGGCAGGGGAATATCCTCCGGTCATCTCCCGCATATTTTTGAGAGGATGTACCAATGTGACCAGTCACGGTCTGCAAAAGGAAATGGACTGGGTTTATCTATCGTAAAAGAACTTGTGGCAGCTCATAAAGGAATGATTGCCGCTGACAGCATTCCTGATAAGGAAACTATATTTACAATATTGCTTCCAAAATCCCTGTAGTAATACGGGGATTTTTCAGTTTGTCAAATTTCGCTTAACTGTAAAAGCATGAAAAAAGCAAGGTTTCGGCAAGGTTTTGGCAAGGTTAGCGTGATAGAATAGCAAATATGAAAAGGAGGTTTCGCAATGAGTAAATATGTAATCGAAACAAAAAATCTTACAAAACAATACGGAATACAAAAAAGCGTTGCGGATCTGAATATCCATGTCCAGCAAGGGCGTATCTATGGTCTGCTTGGCAGGAATGGAGCCGGAAAGACAACGACCATGAAAATGCTGCTTGGGCTGACACAGCCCACTTCCGGGGAAGTTACAATCTGGGGACAGCCTTTACGGACAAATGAGAAAAAGCTCCTGCCCCGGATTGGCTATCTGATTGAATCCCCCGGATTTTACCCGAATCTGACCGCCACAGAAAACCTGCGCATTTTTGCAACCCTGCGGGGAGTGCCGAGCCGTAATGCAATTAAAAATGCGCTTGATTTAGTGGGGCTTCCCTATAAAGACAAAAAGCTGTTTTCCCAATATTCCCTTGGCATGAAGCAGCGATTGGCGATTGCCCTTGCCATTATGCATGACCCGGAGCTTTTGATTTTGGACGAACCGATTAACGGGCTTGACCCGATTGGAATTGCGGAAGTGCGCTCTTTTATCCGTGACCTCTGTACTGAAAAGGGGAAAACGATATTGATTTCCAGCCATATTCTTTCCGAGATTGCATTGCTGGCTGATGATATAGGAATTATCGACCACGGCGCATTATTGGAGGAAGAAAGCCTTGCAGAGCTGGAAGCAAAGAGCAGCAGACATATCCGTTTTACCGTTTCCAGTACAACACAGGCGGCAAGGATTTTGGAACGCAATTTCCATGAAACGCAGTTTATCATACAGGACGATTATAAGATGCGTCTGCATAATTTAGATATTTCAGTTGGGGAAATTGTAACAGCCTTTGTCGAAAACGGGCTTACCGTGTCAGAAGCCTATGTCTGCGAAGAAAGCCTTGAAGATTATTTCAAGCGTGTAACAGGGGGTGAAGGGATTGCTTGATCTTGTAAAGTGTGAGTTTTGGAAATTGAAACGGAAAAAGTTTGTCCTTTTCGTAATATTTTCTGCGTTGCTTTTTCCTATCCCGTTTACTGCACTTGTACTAAAAGGGAATGTGGGCGATTTGAACGCTTTTGACGGCTTATATGATTTGCTCATTTGCATGGCTGTTCCTGTCATGCTTCCCTGCATACTTGGCATTATAGGGGCTATGCTCTTTTACATGGAAAGAGATAATGCAACTCTGAAAAATTTGATGGCTATTCCTGTTTCGGCATGGGAAATTGCGACTGCAAAAATCATAGTATTATACTTTATCAGCCTTTTATTCACCTGTGTAACATTGTTCTCTGCAATTATCGGGGGGATAATAGCCGGATCTGATTTGGGCAATATTTGGAACAAACTTATAACCGCCATTATTACGGCTATTCTATATGCCACGGGTACACTTCCGATTATAATTGCGATTGTAAAATTTAACCGCTCTTATATATTTGCAGTTATTTTGACATTCTTCTATACAATGTTTGGATTTTCCCTTGCTTTTACAGGGCAGTTCACATCAGATAATCAAGTAATGAAAGTGCTTACCAGTATTTTACCAACGCCTGTTATTTATCGTTGGCAGGCTTCAAGAATGATTGGACAGGGAACAACTGCTTTTGAAATCTGGCAGCCTTACTTTTTGAAATTATGGATAGTAGTTTTTACCGTTTTTATTCTTGGAGGTATTTCTTATTTTGCGATTATCAAAATCTACAAAAAGCAGGAAAGGCAGGTGTAAGAAATGGCAAAACACATACAAACAGAACTCTGGAAATTAAAACGATACTCTGTTATCTGGATTGGAATTGCAACTATGCTGTCTGTTGTTTTACTAACCTGTTTTATGGAGATGGGTACGCCGGGAACGCCGACATTTTCCAGTTTTTCAGATAATGTAATATGGAACAGCTTTTCGCTTATCTTTCCGGCGACAATCGTACTGATTGCAGGTTATATGATTGAACGTGAAAGAACAGACGACACGCTTAAAAATATAATGGCAATCCCGGTATCTTTCCGAAGCCTGCTTTTGGGTAAAGTGTTTGTCTGCGGAATGATTTCTGTCTTTCTGGCGGTAGTGGAACTTTTATTTACTGCTCTCATTTCGCTTTTTAGCAGATATGAGGGAATTGCTCTTGGCAGCGTAATGAGATCGCTTGCCCAAATGGTTGGAATGAATTGCTTTGTATTTATATCGGTGCTGCCTGTTATTGTATTTACAGGACAAAGGGCAGGAGCATTTATGACGGGAGTAGCTTTTGCATTTTTTTATGGTTTTATAGGGACTTTTGCTTCCGGTCATGGTCTGTCCTGTCTTTACCCGGTTACGATAGGACTTGGTTTCATCAATTATCAAAATGGCATGGAAGCCGGCACATATAATATTCTATGGTGCGTTGTTGTATTTCTGATTATGCTTGTTATAACTGCGGTTATGCTGCTTCTGGCACATGACAGGAGCAAAACACAAAAAATAAAAGCCAAAGGGGATATTCAATGACAGGAAAAAGAATACTTTATATCATTCTAATATGTATGGGTGCTTTATCGCTTTCCGGCTGCAACAGCATTTATCAGGCACTATCAGACGGAACGGAAAAGATACTTGATATGGCTTCTGATACCGTAGGCGACACTCCCAAAAATACTGCTTTAGACATCATGGATGCGCTAAATGAAATTGGTGGAAACACTGTTTTAACTTCTGAATCCTCTTTGCAGGGGGAACGTACTACAGGGATTGATAATTACGTTGGAACTTATTCAGCCGAATATAAGGACTTTTCAAAAACGGAATATCTGTTTGGCGGTGTTGATGTTGAAAGAGAGCAGGGAAATGAATTAACTGTAGAGTGCGTCCTAAAAGTTGACAGTGGTACTGCTAAAGTATTTTGGATTTCGGGAAGCGAGAAACCAGTTAGCTTGATTGAAACGGACGGAACTTATAAGGAAACAATTAAATTGTCGAGTGGCAGCAACTATATTGGTATTGAATGTGAAGATTTTACAGGAAGTATGGAATTGAATATCGAATAATGACTGCCGGACAACGGCAAAGAAAAAAGCTGTCGCAGAGCAGGGGGCAATGTTGCCAGTGCTGTGGCAGGTTTTATCTTCTTTGGTATAGGAGGTGATAGGGGGATAAGATGAAACAGATATAGGATGGAGCTGTTTATCATAAGACAGGTGATTAAAATGAGTAAAATAGTAATATTATCTTTTTCGGAAGATGAGGAAGATGTCTGCCAGAGAATGTTGCAGATTATAAGTGAAAGTCCTCATTTTGAAGGCTGTAACATGCTTCAAGTGGAAAATCACCTTAGTATCGGAGGAATGAAGTTGAACTTAGCAGAGAAAAATGTGGTCATACATGGTGCGGAGGTTATGCTTACCAATAGGGAGTTTGAAATACTGTATTTGTTAGCGCAGAGTCCTGGCAGGATATTCAGCAAAGAGTAAATCTATGATATTGTCTGGCAGGAGCCATATTCCGGCGATTACAACATTGTCATGAGCCATATCCGCCATATAAGGGAGAAAATAGAGGACAATCCGGGCAAGCCGCTTTACATACAGACCGTATGGGGCATTGGCTATCGGTTCAACAAAAATTTAAGCAGCAGTCTGTGATGTGAAAACAGATTGCTGCTTATTTTTTGTCCTGTACGCCTAAGAGGTATTCGCAGGACATATGGAAGAACTCTGCCAGAGCCACCACTGACAAGGCATATTATATCTGTCAGACATATAACCGTTTTGGGGAAAATGCCTGTACAAGCCACAAAATTGAAGCGAGGGATTTATATAACTATAGTAAACGACATAACAAATTTCTGTTTCCGGCTCTTGCAGGAGCCATATACGGTAGCTCCTGCGAGGACGAAAACGAAATTTCTAATGTCGTTAATTATAGATATACAGGAAGTTGCTGCTATGGCATTAAAGGATCAGGAAACGTTTTATGGCAGATTGAGCCGTAGAATGGAGAAACAGTATCTTGCGGATACGGACAGCCTGAAAAAGAGTATGAGAATCTTGCAGAGCGCAATCAGTAGATAGACGATACTTTTATCAGTCTGTATGCAGACAAGGCAAAGGGAATACTTATTGAAAAGCTTTTTTTTGAAGCTGACGGACGCAATGGAGAAAGAACAGGAAAACAACCAGAGCTGTATGCAGGAGATAGCTGCGCTTATCAGCGAGGAGGAACATTCCGAGGGCGATGTGCAGATGTTTATGGGAGGAATCAGGCGTTATGCTGCCATTACAGAGCTTGACGAAACGGTATTAAACCGACTGATTAACCGCATACTGATTGGAGAACCTAAGAAAGTTGATTGGGTAAAGACACAGGAAGTACGGATTGTATATAATTTTGTTGGGGAGTTATGAATTTGAACAACTAAAAGTGTAGAATTTCTTGTTTTTAATGTAAAGTAATAAAATTAAGAATATATATGCGAAAAGCAAAACAGGAAATAAACGAGAGCGCACTCTCCAGCATTTTTACAGATTTAAAAAGGAGCTGTTAAGGGAGGATAAATCCTCTTTAACAGCTTCTTTAAAAATATATTAATGGAGTTACTTATTTCATTGTACTTACAGCATTCTTTATTACGTCTATGGAAACTCTTCCTTTTAAGGAATAGCGTATTCCATCTGCTACGAATATTGCTGCTTTTTCTGATATATAATTTTCCAAGTCTTTTTCAAGTGTAGTGTCTTGTACAATATTTACAATATAACCCTGAGCTGATGTATAACATTCTACAAATTCATACAATCCAAGATAATCTGTATCCCAGCCATTGTTCATTTGCGCTTCGCTCAGGATTAAGTCAGCAGTTAGTGAAATAGGTGAAAAATAGTCTGTACCATGATTATAGGAGTACCGGTTTTCTGCTTCAAGGAATTGATAGCTGTCTGTATCACCTAGTATATAATTGTCTACTGTAATAATTGCAAAATCTTTTGCATCTGTCTTAACATGACACATCATGTAAGGATTGTTATCTGACAGATGTGAATCTAATAGATTAACCCCCAATTCATTTTTGACTGTGTTATAGTCGCTGTACTCTTTATGAATAAGTCCATATTCGTCAGGCACAGCATCTATTGTATTTATTTGTACGATTTGCATAGCATCCAGTGCAGGCAGTATTTCTTCATTTACATAAATTTTGTCCAGTATTTGATATCCTGCAAATACTGTACTCCCGCCTAAAATGGCAATTACAAGGGAGGCTGCAATGCTTCTCCATACACGATTAGGTTTGCGAATAATAGCATTGTTCCTAACATTGTTTTTTATTTGGTCTGTCAGTTTTATCTGCCTGAGTTCAAAATCAATGATATCTTTTATATTATTCTTTGTCATATCCTACCTCCACTAATAATTTTTTCATTTTACCTCTTGCTCTACTTAAACGCTGTATTGTGGTATTTTCCGATTTTCCAATGATCATGGCAATTTCTTTGACAGATAATTCCTGATAATAATATAACACAATAATTTGCCTGTCATTTGCATTAAGTGCCATAATAGCCGCAGATACACTATTTTTTTCTACAAAATTTTCTATTGGGTCATCACTTATTTTTTCTATGTGGTTATCCAAATTATTTTGACGTATATTAAACCAACGACTTCTCATCACATTTTTACAGCAATTAATAGCGATGCGCATTAACCATGTTTTTTCGCTGGATTTATGTTTAAATGATTTATAAGATTTCATTGCTTTTATATAGGTATCCTGCACAGCATCTTCTGCAAGCTGGTAGTCTTTCAGATACAAATAACACATACGTAATAGCTCATCACCATACGTATTCATTAGTCTTTCTAAAAATTGTTCTGTTGGCATTTTGACCTCCTTTCACTTATTAGACACATTAATGAGGGAGAATATTACATTATAATCTATTTTAACTCAAATATGGTTTAATCCTATTATTTTAGTAACAACCTGTTAATGATATTACAATGAACTACCCCGCAGAGAATCCTAAAAAAGGGCAGACTACCTCTATGGCAATTTGCAAATGCCTGACGGGCTAAGGCCTTGCAGCTTTCAATGGCATAACCATTCCCCCCCCAATAATTCCTTCCCTGCCTTTGCTTGCCGTTTCCGGTCACAGTCCAGACTTCGTATTCCCTGTTACGGATTTAGGGGCAGCGGGCCTGAATGGGTAAGCCGGGAAATATTTGCGGAACAGCTAAAAAATGTTATAATCAAAAACAGGTCTGAAGTTTGATTGTGTCTAACGGTAAATAGAGTAGAGCCTGCTGCATCAGAAAAGCTTATTATATTTCGCAGGCAGGAGGATTATGGATTTATCGTGTACAGGTTGATGGGAAGGGAGCAGAACGGTTATGCATAACGAATTAACGAAACAGGATATCAAGAAGATGGAGGAAGAGATCGAATACCGCAAGCTGGTGGTACGCAGGGAAGCCCTGGAGGATGTCAAAACGGCGAGGGCACACGGGGACTTGAGTGAGAATTTCGAATATCATGCGGCGAAGAAAGTCAAGAATCAGAATGAAAGCCGGATCCGTTATCTGGAAAGGATGATCAAGACGGCGGTGATCGTCTCCGACGAATCTGCGGAGGACGAGGTGGGTATGAATAACACGGTGGAAGTGTATTTCGAGGACGATGACCTTGTGGAAACATATAAGCTGGTCACTACAGTGCGCGGCAATTCCCTGGAAGGCCTGATCAGCACGGAATCACCGCTGGGTAAGGCATTGCTGGGCCATAAGGCAGGTGACCGGGTTTATGTGGAGGTGAATCCCGGATTCGGTTATTATGTGGTGGTCAGATCCATAGAGAACACGGTTGATGACGGCAGCGACAAGCTGCGGAGTTTTTAAGAGATTACGCACATAGAAGCTGCCGCATTTTTGCGTTCATGAGAGAAGGAGAAAGGGTCCATAGGAAGACAGGCAGGCATATTCAGGACATCCTCAGCATATATCATACAAAGAACTGACAAGCATTCCGGTGACTTTAACGGCGATGTATGCAGGAATCGGAACCTTTGTGGGAGAGCGTAAGATCATGCTGCGAAACAGCGGTGTGTCCGGCTTTCACGGGAAGGAAGACAGGTGCAGGAGGAAAATGCATGTATGAGGTAAAAACGGCAGCAGAAGTATTGCGCATACTGGGAACGGACAAGGATAAGGGCCTTAAGCGCAGGGAGGCAATGGAGCGTAAGACGAAATACGGAGCTAACAAACTGAAAGATCAGGAACAGAAGAGTCTGGGGCAGATGATCCTGGAGCAGCTGAATGACCCGCTGATTCTGATTCTTGTGGTCGCGATGGCAATTTCTCTAATGCTGCATGAATTAGGAGACGCCATTATCATTATTACCGTGGTGGCTCTGAACGCCACAGTGGGTATTATCCAGGAGGGAAAAGCCGGGAAGGCGGTGGAGGCGCTTAAGAAAATTTCCTCTCCGCAGGCCGTTGTCCTGCGTGAGGGGGAGAGGATGAGGATTCCCGCAGAGGATCTGGTACAGGGGGATATCGTACTGTTAGAAGCAGGGAATATGATCCCGGCAGATCTAAGACTTATTGAAACAAACGGGGTTTGTATTGAAGAGTCTACCCTAACAGGAGAGTCTGTCCCGGTGGAAAAGGACGCGGATCATATTGTGGAAGTTTCCGGCGACAACAGCTGTGCGAATATGGCATATATGTCTACTTATGTGACTAAGGGCCGGGGCCGGGGTGTGGTGGTGGCTACCGGTATGGATACCAGGATCGGCCACATAGCGGATATGCTTCATGACGGCAAGGAGAAGCTGACACCGCTCCAGGTCAAACTGGGGGAATTGGGCAAAGTGCTCAGTGCGCTGGCCGTCGGCATCTGTGTCTTCCTTTTTTTTGTGGCAGTCTTACAGAAGCGCGATGTGGGAGAAATGCTCCTGACTTCGGTGTCGCTCGCAGTGGCGGCCGTGCCGGAAGGTCTGCCTGCCATCGTGACCATTGTGCTGGCGTTAAGCGTATCCCGGATGGTGCGTGCCAAAACCATAGTTCGCAAACTATCGTCGGTGGAGACTCTGGGCGCCGTGGAGGTGGTCTGCTCCGATAAAACAGGTACACTGACACAGAACAAAATGACGGTGACTGAATGTTATCTGGAGGGGAAGCTGACCGGGCGTGAGAAGTTCACGGATCTTTTCGGACAGGCAGGAAAAGGGCAGGAGGCTGGCAGCGCACAGGAACATTTTCTGTTAGGAAGTATTCTGTGTAATGACGGTATTTTGAACGGGGAGGAAAAGATTGGCGATCCTACAGAGCTGGCGCTTCTTTATATGGCAGATGAATGCGGGGCGGAAATTGAAAAACTGCGTGAACGGTATCCGCGAATCGAGGAAAAAGGATTTGATTCGGAGCGTAAGATGATGACAACCGTACACAGGGTGGGAGAGGAGGTTATCTCCTATTCCAAAGGAGCAGCGGAGCGCATCATAGAAGGATGTGACCGGATGTACCGGCAGGGAACCATAGAAGATATAACGCAGGCTGACAGGAATACAGTCACGAAGGTGCAGCGTGAACTGATGGCGGAAGGCAGGCGCGTGTTGGCGCTGGCCATGGATACCGGCGGCGGTATGACAGAGAAGGACATGATATTTCTGGGGCTGCTCAGCATGCAGGATCCGGTCAGACAGGAGGCGGTACAGGCGGTTGCGGACTTCGAAAGAGCCGGTGTGTCCACTGTCATGATCACGGGAGACCATCCGGATACTGCCTTCTCCATTGCCAGGGAACTGGGCATTGCGGACAGTCCGAATCAATGTATTACAGGCCGGGAACTGGATCACCTGAAGGAGCACAGCTTCAAGCAGCGTTTGCAGGAACTCAGAGTATTTGCCAGAGTGACACCGGAACATAAGGTACGGATCGTGGAGGGATACCAGACGATGGGAAAGACGGTGGCGATGACCGGGGACGGTGTGAATGACGCACCGTCGCTGCAGGCGGCAGATATCGGGATTGCCATGGGGATGAACGGAACGGATGTGGCACGCGGGGCGGCGGATTTCGTGCTGATGGACGATAATTTTGCTACCATCCATACAGCTATCAGAGAGGGGAGAGGTATCTATGAAAATATCAGAAAGTCGGTGCTCTTTCTGCTCTCCTCAAATCTGGGAGAGATCATTACGATGCTGGTTACGATCGTGGCGGGACTGCCCAGCCCTCTTAAGGCCAGTTTCATCCTGTGGATCAACCTGATTACGGATTCTCTTCCGGCGCTGGCGCTGGGGGTTGATGACAATGACGGTGAGAGCTTGATGCGGGAGAAACCGCGCAGGAAAGAAGATTCTCTGTTTGCAAAAGGAGGGCTGATGTGTGTTATCTGCTACGGGCTTGTGATCGGTGGTGTAAGTCTGGCCGCATTTCTGAAAGTACCCTATGACCGTATTGTGGCGGAGGGACTTCCGATTAGTTTACATAATGTTGTAGAAGGGTTGAAAATATCGGCGGTACTTGCCAAGGCGCAGACCCATGCCTTTACAGTTCTTGGTATCAGCCAGTTGTTCCATGCCATCGGAATGCGTGACGTGAACCGTTCAGTCCTCAGGATGAATCACAGAAGCAATCCATATATGATCGGAGCGTTCGTTGTGGGAATCATCCTGCAGGTGGCAGTGACAGAGATCACACCGCTGATTCAGCTGTTCGGTACGGTACGCCTGGGATTGATGGAGTGGGCGCAGCTGATCGCACTGTCTGCCACACCGCTGATTGTGCATGAGCTTTTGGTAGCGATAGGATATGGGATCACAGTGCAGGCAGAGCAGCGAGTTTACTGTGCGGACCGTGTGAAGGAGGAAAATCTGTAGACTTTGTCTTGCCGGAAAGCGGTAGAAACGGCACAGGAAGGTACACGGTACGTCACAGCAGAGCCTGCAATGAAAGAAGGAGGAGAAAAAGTCCGCTGAGCCAGGACAGATCGATGTGCAGTACGGAGGATACAAGATGGCCGCAGGTATAGCCGGCGGTGAAGAGGAGCAGATTGAAGGCAGCGGCCAGAAGGAAGAGAGGAATCCAGGGAAGCGGGCCGGTGGTGAAGGCCATTCCGGCCAGCACGCTGTCCAGTGAAAGGGCCAGTGACAGGAGGAGAGCTTCTTTGGCGCTCAGGATCTGCAGGTCTTCCTGATTGGCATCCTCGGGAGAGAGATAAATGGTAAAGATGATATTGATCTGTTTGATCCTTAAGCCCCAGTTTCTGGTGAGACTGGGGTATTTGTGTGCAAGAAAGCGGAACAGGCTTTCCACAAGCTTGCTGAGGCCAAGAAGCATCAGCAGTGTGAAGGAAAGGAAGGGCAGGAAAGTTTCAGGCAGAAAATTATATATGCATGATCCGAGACGGTTGGAAAGAGTAATAAAAAGGGCGGGAACGAAAATAAGAATAAGATAGGCAGAATGCCTGATCTTGACCCGCTGGGTACCGTAGGTCAGTCCGGCGGTCAGAGAATCGACGGATATGGCGGCCAGAAAGAGTAAGAGTGCGGGAAGTGTGGTGGACATGGCAAAATACCTCTGTATCAGTTACTTTTATTTTATCTGCTTTGAAGAAAATGGTTACAGGTAACGGGTTACAAAAAATACCTCGCGGGATATTGAATGTGAATCGTAATTCCGTGTTACCTGAAAAACTGATAATTCGGCAAATTGTGTTTACGGTTATTTGAAAAAATGGTATGATAAAATTGAATGGAGGGGTACGTATGGAACTTATGTTTATTGGGGCCGATCATGAGGTGACAGGGAGTTGTCATTATCTACGCGTCGGTGAGAAGAATGTTTTAGTTGACTATGGTATGGAGCAGGGTCTCAATGTGTTTGAGAACTGTGAATTGCCGGTGGATCCAACGCTGATTGATTATGTCTTTCTGACACATGCGCATATCGATCACTCCGGCCTGCTGCCACTGTTAAGTGCCAGAGGATTCCAGGGCAGCATCTATGCCACAGTGGCCACCTGTGATTTGTGCAGTATCATGCTTCGTGACTGTGCGCATATTCAGATGCAGGAGGCAGAATGGAAGAACCGCAAGGCACAGAGAAGCGCCGGCGCGGTGGTTGAGCCACTGTACACGATGGAAGATGCGGACGGGGCGATCAGGAGGCTGGTTCCCTGCGACTATGACAAAGAGATCGAGGTATGTGAAGGGATTAAGATCCGGTTTACGGATATCGGCCATCTTCTTGGCTCTTCCAGTATAGAGGTATGGGCGACAGAGGGTGAGATTACTAAGAAGCTGGTATTCTCCGGGGATATCGGTAACAGCAATCAGCCTTTAATCAAGGATCCTAAGTTTACGGATAACGCAGATTATGTGGTTATGGAATCCACATACGGAGACAGGCTGCACGGTGCGGAACATCCGGATTACATTGGCGAGCTGGCGCGGATCTTGCAGAGAACCTTTGACAAGGGGGGCAATGTGGTGATTCCCTCTTTCGCGGTGGGAAGGACACAGGAGATGCTCTATTTCCTGCGTCAGGTCAAGGCAGACAGGATGGTCAGGGGCCATGAAGATTTTCAGGTCTATGTGGACAGTCCTCTTGCGGTGCAGGCTACCGGTATTTTCCAGAAGAATGAATATGAGTGCTTTGACGATGAGGCGATGGAACTGCTTAAGAAGGGAATAAACCCGATCGCTTTTCCGGGGCTTACACTGGCAATCACCAGCGATGAATCCAAGGCGATTAACTTTGACAGCAAACCCAAGGTTATAATATCGGCTTCCGGTATGTGTGAGGCGGGACGTATCAGACATCATCTGAAGCATAACTTATGGCGGCCGGAATGTACCATCCTTTTTGTAGGGTATCAGGCGATAGGGACGCTGGGCAGGCATATTGTGGAAGGCGCTAAGGAAGTCAAGCTGTTCGGAGAGCAGATTGAGATCCGGGCGCAGATTGTCAAGCTGGTGGGTATGAGCGGCCATGCGGACAAGAACGGACTGCTGCGCTGGATAGAAGGATTTAAGGAGAAACCGGAGAAGGTTTTCGTGGTACACGGCGAGGACAGCGTATGTAAAGTGTTTACGGAATGCCTGAAGGCGGAGCATGGACTGAATGCCTGTGCACCGTACAGCGGAACGCGGTTTGACCTGATCAGCGGTGAATTTATTTATGAAGCTGAGCCGAAGGCAGTCAGGAAGAAACTCAAAGGTATCTCTGATGTATTTGCGAGGCTGCTTGCCAGCGGACAGAGGCTTCTTGCAATTATACATAAGAATGAAGGCGGTGCGAATAAGGATCTGGCGAAGTTTGCGGATCAGATCAATTCGCTTTGCGATAAGTGGGATAAAATATAGAAAAACATGAACAAAACATGAAGATATACTAAGGCTGCAGAAGACGCAGCCTTAGTATATCTATAGTTAACGACATTAAAAATTTCGTTTTCGACACTGCAAAAGCTTCCGTATATGGCTTTGGCAGGAGACGGAAACAGAAATTTGTTATGTCGTTTACTATAAGTCATGTTTGGGAGAATGCGGAAAAGCATGCATTCTCCGTGGCTTTGGAAAGGATGTGTAGAATACGCATTCTTGTAAATTGAGGAAGGACAAGACAGGGAATGAGTGCGGCGGATCATATTTTTATTGCTATGTGCAGGGATATTTTGGAGAATGGAACGAGTACGGAGGGGGAGAAGGTCAGGCCCCACTGGGCGGATGGGACTTCGGCTTATACGGTGAAGAAGTTCGGTGTAGTAAACCGATATGATCTTTCTTTGGAATTTCCCATCATGACGCTTCGCAGGACGGCTCTTAAGAGTGCCACGGATGAGATGCTGTGGATCTGGCAGCGAAAGTCCAACAATATTCATGATTTGCACAGTCATATATGGGATGAATGGGCGGATGAGGACGGTTCGATCGGCAAGGCTTACGGGTATCAGATGGGGGTTAAGCATCAATATAAAGAAGGAATGATGGACCAGGTTGACCGGGTCATCTATGATCTGAAGAACAATCCTTTCAGCCGCCGCATTATGACCAACATTTATGTGCATCAGGATCTGCATGAGATGAATCTCTATCCTTGCGCCTATAGCATGACTTTCAATGTGACACAGAAGAAGGGACATGACAGACTGACATTGAACGCGATCCTGAATCAGAGATCTCAGGATGTACTGACTGCGAACAACTGGAATGTGGTGCAGTATGCGGTTCTGGTGCATATGGTCGCGCAGGTGTGTGACATGGAAGTGGGGGAGCTCATGCATGTGATTGCTGACGCGCACATCTATGACAGACATATCCCGATCATCAGGGAACTGATCGAGAGACCGGTATATGATGCACCGGCCTTCTGGCTGAATCCGGAGATACGGGATTTCTATCTGTTTACGAGAGATGACGTGAAAGTGGAGAATTATATTACGGGACCGCAGGTGGAGAATATACCGGTGGCAGTTTAGAGAGTTTTTAGGAGGGCCATATGAATCTGATAGTAGCGGTGGACAGCAACTGGGCGATTGGCTGTAAGAATAATCTTTTGGTCAGGATTCCGGCGGACCATAAATTTTTCAGGCAGGAGACTATAGGCAAGGTCGTGGTGCTTGGCAGGAAAACGCTGGAGACTTTTCCTCAGGGAATGCCTTTGAAGAACCGGACCAATATTATTCTGTCAACCAATCCGGATTATCATGTGAAGGATGCGGTCGTGGTGCACAGTAAGGAGGAACTGCTTAAGGAGCTGGAGCAGTATCCGAGTGAGGATGTATATATTATCGGCGGCGAGAGTGTCTACCGCATGATGCTTCCGTACTGCAATGTTGCGCATGTGACCAAGATAGACCAGGTTTATGAAGCGGATGCGTATTTCCCGGATCTGGATCAGGATGAGGAGTGGAAAATCACGGCGGACAGTGAGGAGCAGACTTATTTTGATATTGCGTATGAGTTTGTGAAGTACGAGAGAGACGAAAGAAAAGGCGATTTTAAATGAAACAGAGCAAAGAGTGCAGGGTCCTGATGATTCGGTAAGGATTCTGCACTCTTTAGTTATGGCTCTTTTAGCCGGTCAGGTCCGGTGAGAGTGCTTTCGCTTCGTTTCCTTAAAATAGTATAGTCTTTCTTTTCATGTTATGGAATATATTAAATACAATATATATCATCATAAGGCAGGCCATTGTGTGGAATTCTGCTTTTGGAGGGTTATCCGGATGGGCTTGTTTACCTGATTAATGTGCCGGTGGAAACGGCAGCGGACAGATTGAAGAAGTGAGGGAAACTATGAGGGATAAGATAATCACGGAAAACTTGAACTTGTGGTATGGGACCGCCCATGCCCTGAAAAATATCAATCTTTCTTTTCCGGAGAGGAGGATCAGTGCACTGATCGGTCCTTCAGGGTGTGGGAAGTCCACATATTTAAAGACGCTGAACCGCATGAACGATCTGGTGGAGGGATGCCGCATGGAAGGAAAGGTTCTGCTTTCAGGGATTGATATCTACAAGGATATAGATGTCAATCGGTTACGCAAACATGTGGGAATGGTATTCCAGAAACCGAACCCCTTCCCTATGAGCATTTATGATAATATTGCTTATGGGCCGCGGATCCATGGTATCAGGTCGAAGGGAAAGCTGGATGAGATCGTGGAGAGGTCGCTGACCCAGGCGGCGATCTGGGAGGAATGTAAGGACAGATTGAAAAGAAGCGCGCTGGGATTGAGCGGCGGACAGCAGCAGAGACTGTGTATTGCCCGTGCATTGGCGGTAGAGCCGGAAGTGCTTCTCATGGATGAACCTACCTCTGCTCTGGATCCGGTTTCCACATCCAAAATCGAGGATTTGGCCATGGAGCTTAAGAGGAACTATACGATTATCATGGTCACACATAATATGCAGCAGGCAGTGAGGATCGCTGACAGGACGGCATTTTTCCTGAGAGGCGAAGTGATAGAATATAATGATACCGCGAGGATGTTTGCATCGCCGTCCGACAAGAGGACAGGGGATTATATCGCAGGAAAGTTCGGATAATAAATGGTAACAGGAAAGCAGCAGGCTGAACCAATGTCGTTAAGTTAAGCCGGACGCGCTTTCGCTCAGTTCCAAACGCAGCGGTACTAAATTCGTGGAAAACCTCATTAAGTACCGGCGTTTTCCAATGATCCTAAGGAGAATCCTATCATATCAGACGCTGTGTATAGACTTAACTTAATGACATTGCAGGCTGAACAGTTACGGAATATTTCAGGAATATAGCATATGACTTGACTTTTGGGGATAAAAGTATAATATAAATATGGGATGTGAATTAAGTGTGGGAGCGTTGTAAATTGCATACAGAGACGGGATGTGGGAAAGGCGTCAGCATGCCGGCGGCGGTCTGCAGAACGTGGGGGAAGAGCGCTTCGGAACGGAGGAGAAGATGGATAAGAAGAATATCGACTGGGCGAATCTCGGGTTCGGTTATCAGGAGACGGACAAGAGATTTGTGGCGAATTACAGGAATGGCGCATGGGATGAGGGAGAACTGACATCCGATGCGAATATTGTGATAAGTGAGTGTGCCGGGGTGCTTCAGTATGCACAGACCTGTTTTGAGGGAATGAAGGCATATACGACAGAGGACGGCCATATCGTGACTTTCCGTCCGGATCTGAACGCACAGCGTATGGAAGACACTTGTAAGAGACTGGAGATGCCGGTATTTCCGAAGGACAGATTTATCCAGGCGGTGGTTGATACGGTGGCAGCCAATGCAGCTTATGTGCCGCCTTATGGTTCTGGCGCTACGTTGTATATTCGTCCTTATATGTTTGCAAGCTCCGCAGTGATCGGTGTGAGTCCGGCTGAGGAATATCAGTTCAGAGTATTTACTACGCCGGTTGGCCCGTATTTTAAAGGCGGGGTGAAGCCTCTTACTCTCAAAGTGAGTGATTTCGACAGGGCAGCGCCACATGGTACAGGCCATATCAAGGCGGGACTGAATTATGCCATGAGCCTTCATGCCATTGTGACGGCGCATGAAGAAGGCTATGATGAGAATATGTATTTGGATGCGGCTACCAGGACGAAGGTTGAGGAGACAGGCGGCGCCAATTTCCTGTTTGTGACGAAGGATAACAAGGTCGTGACGCCGAAGTCCGACAGCATCCTTCCTTCTATTACGAGACGTTCCCTGATGGTGGTTGCGAAGGATTATCTTGGGCTGGAAGTAGAAGAGCGGGAGATTCCGATTGAAGAGGTTGCAGAATTCGCAGAGTGTGGTCTGTGCGGAACGGCGGCAGTTATTTCTCCGGTAGGCAGGATCGTGGATCACGGCAGGGAGATTGCTTTTCCCAGCGGCATGAGTGAGATGGGGCCTGTTACGAAGAAGCTGTATGATACCCTGACAGGAATTCAGATGGGACGCATCGAGGCGCCTGAAGGGTGGATTTATGTGATCAGGTAGATAGGTTCATAGCTTTTATAATGTAGAAGAGTACAAAACAGCGGTAATGGGGATTAGGTTAGAGTGCTATGGCATGAGATTTAATCCCTTTTATATTCGCTTTTGTGTCCGTGCAGACAGGATACAGATCAACGTGATAATATTTCGGTTTTTATATACAGGGAAGGAGCAGGGAAGAATATGAATACCATTCGGGAACAATATCCGTATTTATACGAGACACATCTGCACACATCGGAATCCAGCGCCTGTGCAGTAAGTCCGGGAGCATACATGGCAAGAGCCTGTAAAGAATATGGATATGCGGGCATTTTCGTAACGGATCATAATTGGGGCGGCAATACTGCTACGGACAGGAATCTGCCCTGGGAAGAGTGGGTGGATACTTTTGAGCAGGGGTATCTGCAGGCTGCGCAAGAGGGAGCCAGGATCGGACTGGACGTATTCTTTGGCTATGAAGCCGGATATCAGGGGACAGAGTTTCTCATCTATGGTGTGGATGCGGCATGGCTGAAAGCCCATCCGCAGATTCAGTATGCCACAGTGGAGGAACAGTACCGGCTGGTACATGAGGCAGGCGGGCTGGTGGTTCATGCGCACCCCTTCCGGGCAGCGAATTATATTCCTGAAATACGTCTTTACCCGGAATGGGTGGACGGTGTGGAAGGGATTAATGCTACCCATTCCAATTCCAGGAGCATGACGCACAACAGCGCTGGTTTCGATAAAAAGGCGATCGCCTATGCCGGAGAACACGGTCTTCCCATTACGGCCGGTTCGGATATACATAGTACGGATTTATTTGGCGGAGGGGTCGCCTTTCGGAGGAAAATAATCTCGGCGCGGGATTACGCGCAGGCGGTCATAAACGGAGAGGATTATATCCTGACCAACGGGGAAGTATGGTATGATAAATTTGGGAATATTATATAGGGGAAGAGATTTGCATGTATGGGTATTAGCACAGAAAGAGCAGTGATATATGAAGAAAAGAAGAATAAAATGTATGGCAGCAGTTCTGCTGGCAGCAGGTTTGTGCCTGGGATGTCTGGCAGGGTGCGGCAGCGGGAACAGTTTTGGCGCCAAGGTAGTTCTTACCACCGGATTTGATAAGAATGAGATTTTCCGTATTGAGACAAGCAGCTGCTCCCTGCCGGAGATTATGGTCTATCTGACGAATATACAGAATCGGTATGAGAGTGTCTACGGGACAGAGATATGGAGTACGAATGTGGACGGCGTGACACTGGAACAGAATGTGAAAGATATTGCATTGGCACAGATCGCACGGATTAAGACGATGAATCTGATGGCAGAGCGCTATCAGGTCGAATTGAGTAAGGAGGAGAAGGCGCAGGTAGAGAATGCTGCCAACGCGTATTACGGTTCGCTCAATGATGTCGAGATCGAGAAGATGGGGATTTCCAAGAAGACAATAGGGAATCTGTACACGGAGTTTGCCCTGGCTGAGAAGGTATATCAGTACACGATCAAGGATATTAATCCTGAGATCAGTGATGATGAGGCCAGGACGATCACGGTACAGCATGTTCTGATCAGGACGTATGCGCTTGACGGCACCGGCAGGAAGGTAGAATACACAGAGCAGGCGAAGCAGGAGGCTTATAAAGAGGCCTGTGAAGTACTGCGGCTGGCAGAAGAGGGAGAAGATTTCGATGAGCTGATCCGCCGCTACAGCGAGGATGACAGAAGTACTTATTCTTTCGGTAAAGGAGAGATGGATGAGGCATTTGAGAATGCGGCTTTCAATCTGGGTAAGGATGAGATCAGTGACGTGGTGGAGACAGAATTTGGTTATCACATTATTAAATGCCTTAACACTTTCGATAAGGATGAGACGGATGCAAATAAGATCAAGATTGTAGACCAGAGACGCGCAGAAGCGTTCGGGCAGGAGTATGATGCTTATGTAGAGACACTGACAAGAAATCTGAATGAGGAGCTTTGGAACAGCGTTGGCTTCATACATGACGAGAATGTGAAGACGATGGATTTCTTTGATGTGTATTCTGAGTATTTTAAGGAGAATGCATAAAGCGTACAGGTTCCAGGCCGGTACCTGGAAGGATCAGGAACGAGTTTAGAAAAAGTTTAGAAATATGGAAAACCGCATATATACAATAAAAAACGGAAATTATTAGCACTCGATAAGGATGAGTGCTAATTTTTTCTTGACTTCTTGATTCCGGCGTATTAAACTATCTAGCAGATAAAGAAAGTCAGAAGATCAGTGGCTTAAGACAATTTGTGTCAATTGATGGGTGCTGTGCGTCAGATGTGCGGCAGATTTTTTTAGGAATGGAAAGGAACGTGAGAAAATGGCAGCAAAACATGGCAATTTATCAATCAACAGCGACAATATTTTCCCGATCATCAAGAAGTGGTTGTACTCCGACCATGATATCTTTTTCAGAGAGTTGATCTCTAACGGATGTGATGCGATCACGAAATTGAAGAAGCTGGATATGATGGGAGAATATACCTTGCCGGATGGGTATAAGGCTAAGATACAGGTTATTGTGAATCCGGAAGAGAAGACACTTAAGTTTATCGATAACGGTATCGGTATGACGGCAGATGAAGTGGAGGAGTACATCAATCAGATCGCTTTCTCCGGCGCTACGGATTTCATCGAGAAGTATAAGGATAAGGCGAACGAGGATCAGATTATCGGACATTTCGGCCTGGGCTTCTATTCGGCGTTCATGGTGGCCGATGAGGTGCATATCGACTCTCTGTCCTGGCAGGAAGGTGCACAGGCCGTACACTGGGAGTGTGACGGCGGCACAGAGTTTGACATGGAAGAGGGAACCAGGACGGAAATAGGCACAGAGATCACACTTAAGATCAATGAGGATTGCCTGGAGTTCTGTAACGAATATAAGGCGAGAGAGGTTATTAAGAAGTATTGCTCCTTCATGCCTACAGAAATCTATCTGTCCAAGGCGAATACCACGGAGACACAGATCATTAAGGAAGATGAGAAACTGGATACGGACGAAGTGGTAGAGGAGATCAAGAAGGAGAAGGAAGAGGACGGGCAGAAAGTAAAGATTAAGAAGCGTCCGGAGCTTCTTAATGAGACACAGCCTCTTTGGACGAAACACCCGAACGAGTGTACCAGAGAAGAATATCTGGAGTTTTACCGCAAGGTATTCCAGGATTATAAGGAACCTTTGTTCTGGATCCACCTGAATATGGATTATCCTTTTAACATGAAAGGAATTCTTTACTTCCCGAAGATTAATATGGAATATGAGTCCATCGAAGGAACGATCAAGTTATATAACAATCAGGTATTTATTGCGGATAATATCAAGGAAGTCATTCCGGAGTTCCTGCTTCTATTGAAGGGTGTGATTGACTGTCCTGACCTGCCGTTAAATGTGTCCAGAAGCGCACTGCAGAACGACGGGTTTGTCAAGAAGATCAGCGAGTATATCACCAAGAAGGTGGCAGACAAGCTTTCAGGCATGTGTAAGACTGAGAAGGAAGAATATGAGAAATACTGGGATGATATCAGCCCGTTTATCAAGTTTGGCTGCCTGAAGGATGACAAGTTCTGTGAGAAGATGACAGACTATATTCTCTTTAAGAATCTGGACGGCGTATATCTGACTCTGCCGGAGTGTCTGGAAGTTAACAAAGTGGATCCGGATGAAGTGAAAGACGGCGAGGATGGTGAGAAGGCAGAAGACAAGGCAGCTGCTGAGGGTGAAGAGAAAGACGGGGCAGCTGATGAGAACAGCAAAGAAACAGAGGCAGCTGCAGTTGATGAGAATGGTGAGAAAGTAGAAGCCGAAATCGTCGATGAATCTGAAGACGAGGAAGAGCCTGAAGAGGCTGAGGATGAGAAGAAAGAGAAAGTCATCTACTATGTGACGGACGAGAAACAGCAGAGCCAGTATATCAATATGTTCAAGGCGGCCAAGATGGATGCTGTGATTCTTTCCCATAATATCGACCAGCCTTTCGTATCCCAGCTGGAAGCAAAGAATGAGGGAATTAAGTTCCAGCGGATCGATGCGGACCTGACGGATGTATTCAAGGCCAAGACATCCAAGAAGGCTGAGAAAGAGATGGAGAAGCAGGCGGAAGAAGTTACGGAACTGATGAAGAAGGTTCTTAAGAAAGATGCTATCAAGATCAAGATTGAGAGGTTGAAAAATAAGAAGATTTCTTCCATGATCACATTGTCCGAGGAATCCCGCAGAATGCAGGATATGATGAAGATGTATGCTATGAACGGAATGGACATGGGTGCATTCGGCAAGGAAGGCGAGACACTGATCCTGAATGCAAACCATCCACTGGTACAGTATGTGCTGGAGCATCAGGACGGCGAGAATGTGAAGATGATCTGCGAGCAGCTCTACGATCTGGCACTGCTGCAGCAGGCGCCGCTTGAGCCGGAGGCAATGACGAAGTTTGTGGCTAGAAGCAATGAGATCATGATGTTGCTGACGAAATAGAATATGGATATTATGTAAACCAATTTGCATCATGACAGTATAAAAAGATCAGGAGAGGCTCGGTTCGGGTCGCTCCTGATTTTCTTGTATTTACGGTAAAAATTAAGGGATCAGGTGCCGGGTTCTGCAATCCTGCTTACTCCAACATAAATCTCCGAAATCTTATACCAGGTCGGATAATCCACGATGCCGGACTGGGGCAGGTTGAATACTTGCTGGAATACCCGCACGGCATCGGCTGTCCGTGAGCCGTAGATTCCGTCGGCTGTAATTCTGGGAATGGCAGGATAATTCTGGGCGATCCGGTTCAGCTGCTGCTGGACCTGCAGTACCTTATCACCCGAAGCGCCGATGTTTAAGTTGTATCCCGGCCAGGAGGAGGGTACGCCGGATACGG
Source organism: Clostridia bacterium (assembly GCA_910575245.1). Taxonomy (GTDB): domain Bacteria; phylum Bacillota; class Clostridia; order Lachnospirales; family Lachnospiraceae; genus UBA3282. Next base: position 49,245 of record CAJTEN010000009.1, read on the forward strand.
CCACTGCCGTGTTGATATACATATCGTTGCCGTAGTAATAGCGTATGATCTCTATGGGGGTATATCCTTCATCGCCCAGATATTTGGAACCCCATTGGCTCAGGCCGTCGCAGGTCACGTTCCGGCCGTCACAGTAGGAAGTAAAGATAGGCTGACGCACACCGGGGCGGGAGAGAAAGTTGGCGAAGATGGAATCAACCAGCCGGTCAACATTGGAATAGATATTTCTTCCGTGGATCCATTTCTGGTCATAGGCGGTGGAAGAAGTGATAGTAAAATTATAGCCGCGGTTTCTGTACCACTCTGTATAAACACGGTTTAGCGTAAAGGACATAATAGCCAGTGTGTTGGCGTAGATGGCGCTTTCCGGCCAGGTGGCATAGATCTCCGAGGAGACTACGTTCTTGATGTAATCCCGATAGCGTACATAGTAGTTGGCTGCGGTGGAATCGGAGGGAACACCGTCATGAACGATGATATATTCCGGAATGACAACGCGGCTTAAGACGATCTCGCCTGATTCATCCATGGGTTTGATCTCATCTTCCGGGATCTTGGGCGGATAGTCTCCGTAGAGCGTATGATCCGGGATTACGATTGTCTCCGAATCCTCCTGGGACATTTCTGTGGGAATCATCTCGATATTCTGTATGGCCGTGACATCCGGCAGTACCTCCACGCCGGAGACGGTAACAGATTCATAGCCCGGTGCGGTAACCGTCAGGGTATATTCCGAATAGGGCATAGGGGAATTTGGTGTCAGACTGTATTCCAAAGGCGGGGCATCAAGAGACACGGTGTCCGACTGGCCGGAGGAATCTGTAGTCAGTGTTTCCAGGGTGCTGTCCGGTTCACCGGTATAGGAAATCGTTATGCTGGCATTCTGAATCGGAATCAGGCCTACAGTGGCAGTCACGTTTATCTTCAACTGTCCCTGATCGACGTTTTCCGTCTGCATGCTTTTTAAAACAGGCTCTTCCATAAAAATACCTCTGGTATTTGCTTTCTAATATACTATGCGTATCAGTTTTTTTGTTGCACATACTACCTTGGCGATGGTATAATTTGAATAACTATGTGGAAAGGTAAATGTAGAAACGTGCGACAGGCAGTAGAGGAAATTTTAAACGGCAAATTTAATCGTGATAAGGGGTCGCTGGACTTTTCCTGTCAAAGTATTCGGATAGAGCTTCATGCCGATGCGGCTGCTGAGGGCAGTTTCATGATCTATGGACCGGCAGGGCGGATGACGGAGGGGGAAGTTGTCTCATCGGATCTGCGGATGGAATGTATCACCCGTCGATTCAGTGGCCTGCAAGATGAGATTTTTTACCGGTTTGACGCCCATGGGATGGAACCGGGCGAGGAGGCCAGGGGCGCTTTTCATATCATTTCTAATCAGGGGGAGTATTATATCCCCTTTTTCGTATCGGTGGTGCCTAAGACGATTGACTCCAGCCTGGGCAACATCAAGAATTTGTTTCACTTTACCAATCTGGCCAAAAGCAACTGGGAAGAGGCGGTAAGCCTGTTCTATTCCGGCAGGCTGGACAGCGTGTTTACCGGGAATGACAGACAGCATTACGCCGCCTACAGGGGGCTTAGTGCAGTCCGGGATAATGAACATAATGTAGAAGAATTTTTACTGGAGATCAATAAGAAGAGACCGGTAGAATACATACCGGAGGAAACAGAGATCAGAATCGAGGATCCGGCGGAGGAGATGCGCTATACACTGGTGGTCCATCGCAACGGCTGGGGCTATACGCACTTCAGGATAGAGACGGAAGGAGATTTTCTGCGGACAGAGGAAGAGGATGTAACAGATTCTTCTTTTCTGGGAAACCTGTACAGACTGTATTATTATATAGACCATGCGAAATTGCACGCAGGGTATAATTATGGCGCTGTTATGCTGCTTCTGGATTATGGCAGCATCAGGATACCGGTTACGGTGGTGCGGCATGCGGCCGGCAGGAGAGCGTTTGGACGATACGGCGAGAGGAAAAGACTGACGGTAGAACTGATGCAGTATTATCAGGATTTCCGGCTTAAGAGGATCAGTGCCGGAACCTGGATGGCACAGACCAACGGTCTCTTGAACCGACTTATGGAGATTGATGACAGGGATATTACATGGAAGCTGTTCCAGGCACAGATCCTGCTGACCGAGGAACGGTATAATGAAGCCAGGTGGATGATCGAGAAGTATGAGGACCAGGTGTATGCCCACAGGGAGGATAATCCTGAGCAGTGGTGTTATTACCTGTATCTTACGACACTGTACAGCAGGGAGGACAGTTACGTGGATGAGGTGGCAGAGATTGTTGCCGATTCTTACGTCCGTAACCGGGGTAACTGGCGGATTGCATGGCTGCTTATGTATCTGTCGGAAGAATATATCAGGAATCCCGGACGGAAATGGGACTTACTGGAAGAGCTGTCCCGCTATCATTGTACGTCGCCGGTTGTCTATATTGAAGCATGGCATCTGCTGTGCATGAACCCGGCGATGCTCATGAAACTGGATCTGTTTGAAAGGCAGATACTTGCTTTTGCGGTAAGGAATGGCCTTATGAAAGAAGAGATCATCCTGCAGGCAGTCTATCTGGCACAGAAGGAGAAGACCTGTTCGGACAGTGTTCTGCGTATCTTGAAGGGCTGTTATGAGATGAGGCCGCAGAGTGATATCCTGCATGCGATCTGTACACTGCTGATCAAGGGCAATCGCTGCGGGGCCGCCTGCTTTGAATGGTATAAGGCGGGAGTGGAGCAGAATCTCAGGATCACGCGTCTGTACGAGTATTATATGATGTCAGCCCCTTTAGACTACAGCGAGCCGCTGCCTAAGATCGTGCTTATGTACTTTGCCTATCAGAGCAATCTGAATTATGAGATCACGGCTTATCTGTATGCCTATGTACATCGCCACAGAGCGGAAATGACGGAGATTTATGTAAACTATACGGCTGCCATTGAGCGGTTCGTAGCCGAGCAGATCCGGTATGGGAGAATCAATAGGGATCTGGCCTATCTGTACCGCAATGTGATAAGTCTTCCCATGATTGATGAGGAGAGCGCAGCGCAGCTCGTAACGCTTCTTTTTATGAAAGAGATCAGGACGGATTTTGACAGGGCCACGGAAGTGTATGCAGTGTATCCTTACGGAACGGGTGAGAATGTCTATCCGGTAACGGCGGGAAGAGCGCTTGTGCCGGTCTATGATTCAGAGTGTAAAATCATGCTGGGAGACAGGGAGGGCAACAGGTATACTGTGAGCGTGGAATATCAGACGGATTCGCTGTGCGGTCCTGCGAAGCTGGCGCTCATGATCTCGCCCTTTGTCAGGGACAGTCTGTGGTATGCGGTATATGCCTGCTTTGAGTATCAGAAGACATTCACGGTGCAGGATGATAATGTGGATATGTTCCTGCGGCTTTCCGGCTCTGACCAGATAACGGAGAAGGTCAGACGGCAAATACGCAGGATGCTGGTGGATTTCTACTATAGCAGGGACCGGATGGGGGAGCTGGACAGTTATCTGTCGGCCCTGGAGCCGGAGGATGTGGATAAGAAGGATCGCAGAGAAGTGGTCCGGTGCATGGTCATACGCGGTATGTATGAGGAAGCGTGGCAATGGATACGGTATTTTGGGCCGTATGGCATGGATGCCAAGGTGCTTTTAAAGCTGTGCAGCAGGCTGCTGGAGGAAGAACCGGCACAGGAGGATCCTGTAATGACAGGAGTGCTCTGCCATTTGGTGCAGAGAGGAAAGTATGATGAGAATGTGCTCGGTTATCTGGTCAGGTACTTCTCGGGTAGTATCAAGGATATGCGGGATGTGTGGAATACGGCAGAGTCTTTCGGCGTGAACACTTATGCGCTTTGTGAACGGATGCTTGTACAGATGCTTTATACAGGAGCTCATGTAGGGGATAAGATCGAGATCCTGCGTACATACAGCAGGGGGATGGGAAACGAGGAGCTGAGAATGGCATTTCTGTCCCAATGCTGTTATGACTATGTGGTAAAGGAGCAGATCGCGGATCCGTACATATTCTGGGGTGTCATGCAGCTGTATCAGAAAGATATATTCATGCACAGAGTATGTAAGATGGCCTTTTTGCAGTATTATGCGGAAAACCGGCATGAACAGGATGACAGGATCAGGCAGATATGCTGCGCTTTTCTGAGAGATCTCCTGGCGGAGCGGATCATCCTGCCTTTATATAAGGATTATCAGGGATATATCCCGCAGATGGATGAGTACCGGGATAAGACCATCATAGAATATCGGGTGAAAGATGGCAGCAGGGCAGTGATTCATTATATGATACAGGATGAGGACGGTTCTGAAAGTGAATATCGCAGAGAAGAAATGAGGGACATGTTCGAAGGAATCTGTGTTAAGGAATTTGTCCTGTTCTTCGGAGAAAGACTGCAGTATTATATCACGGAGGAGCTGGAGAATGGTTCGAAACCCACCAGAAGCAACAGCATCAGTACAAGTGATTTGGACCAGGATGATTTCGAGAGCCGTTATACCATGCTCAATGATATTATGATCGGGAAGACGCTCCATGATTACGATACGGTAAACAAGCTGCTGCACCAGTATTACAGACAAGACTTTATGGTAGATAATCTGTTCCGGATACGTTAGGACAGCGCTTTCGATGCTTAACCGGAAGGTTTCCGGGAAGAAGCGGAAGGAGCCGGAAGGCCGGGAGCAGGATAGAGGAGAACTACGGTATGTTCTTGGACAGAAAAGAAGGGAACAAACTGCATAAAGGAAGCGTGCTGGCCGGATATGATCTGGGAGAGCGGTATTCGCAGATCAGTTACTGTATTTTCGGGCAGGAGGATGTGGATACGGTAGCAACCGTGGTGGGAACGAAGCAGTACAACATTCCGACGATGTTATGTAAACGTAAAGGGACAAATCTGTGGTTTTACGGCAAAGATGCCGTGAAGAATGCGGAGCAGGAAGACATGACAGCGGTGGAAGGGCTTATCGCCTCCGCGAGAAAAGGGGAGGATGTGGAGGTGGACGGGGAGATGTTTGACCCCGTTGCACTGCTGACGCTGTTTGTCAGGCGCAGCATGGCGCTTATGAACTTCATAGCGCCTGTGGAAAAGATCGACGGGATCATGTTTACCGTAGATGAGCCGGATGACAGGATGGTGGAGATCCTGCTGCTGATAGCGGCGAATCTTGGATTGAAAACTTCCCATGTTTATTTACAGAGTCACACGGAGAGTTTCTATTCCTTCATGCTGCATCAACCGTCGGAGCTGTGGTATCATCAGGTTCTGGCCTGTGAGCATGACGGCATGCGCTTAAAGCTCTACCGGATGGAGTGCAATAAGCACACCACGCCGGTGGTTGTATTGATCGAGGAACAGATGTATGAGACGCTGGTGATACCGGAACAGACAGAGGAGGAGAGTATCCGGCAGGATGCATATCGTCTGGCAGATGAGAGATTTCTGGGGATACTCCAGGCCGTCTGCGAAGGAAGGTTCGTGTCATCGGTATATCTGCTGGGAGACGGATTCCGGGCGGGATGGCAGGAGAGATCCCTGCAGTTTCTGTGCCGCAGCAGAAGAGTGTTTCAGGGGAATAATCTGTTCAGCCAGGGGGCGTGTTATGGACTGCTGGAGAAGCTGGAACCCGGCGAAGTGGGCAGGAACCATGTTTTCCTGGGCAGGGATATGCTGAAGGCCAATATCGGCATGAATGTAATCCGTCAGGGGAAGGAAACCTATTATGCGCTTATGGATGCCGGCGAGAACTGGTATGAGCTGCACAAGGAGTGCGACTTCCTTCTGACGAGGGAGAGAGAAATGGAGTTCGTTATCACGCCGCTCAATGGCAGAAACGTAGAGACCAGGATACTTTCTCTGGCGGAAGGCGGCTCGGATGAGGCGCCTTACAGAAGATACCATTTGGACATGAAGATGAGTGCGCCGGACCGGGTGGCCGTAAAGGTGACCGACCTGGGATTCGGGGAGTTGTTTGCGTCAGACGGCAGAATATGGGAAGAATCTTTCCAGGTGCCGTAAGAAGAAGGACATAAGAAATGGGTCAGATTATACTGGGAACCGGCAAATATGCCGAGAAGCCCTATTTTATAGATAAATTCTATATTAATGTATATTCCGTGGAGGAATTGTGCTATATTCTGGTAGAGAAGGCACAGATGCTGGATCCTGAGATTATGCAGCGGGATCTGGTACAATGGCTGGATGAACAGTGTGGTTTGAACCAGCTTGCGCATGCCCTGTACTCTCTGCTGAACCAGAATGGTTCCACGGCAGCTTTTGCGGGGATCATACTGGAATATGTAAATCTGTATCCGGCGGATGTGGTGGCGAGGGTTGAGGAGACCGTCAGGGGAAATGAAGGATTGAGCCCCTGGGAACGCGGGAAAGCCAAAGCGGATTATTTGCTGCAGAGCGGAAGATATTATGGAGCGTTGAAGCAGTATTACGTGCTGCTTACGCAGATTGGCGGGAAGGACCAAAGTCTGGAGGCACAGATTATGTATAACATGGGAGTGGCCTATGCCAAACTGTTTATGTTTCAGCAGGCGTCCCGGTGGTTTCTTAAAGCCTATGAGGCGGACGGGGCGGCGGAGAGCCTTGCGCTGTATCTGACATCCGTGCGTATGTACAGTCCGGATGAAGCGTATGTTTCTTTTATCGCCGAACATCCGGAATACCACAGTGCATCCTTGCAGGTAGAGAAACGGATGGAGCAGGCAGCGGGGCAGTTTGAGGCAACGGAAGAGAACAGAATGCTCTTTACACTGCAGGTATTTAAGGAGGAAGGCGCCAGTACGGCGGGGAACGATACACCTTATTATCAGGAGATCGAGAAGCTGACGGCCGGTTTGAAACAACGGTACAGAGAATACGTGTCGTGACCGGATACCAGGATAACGGCTGCAACAGATAAGACTTGGACAGGTGGGAAAGACGATGGGATTGTTTAAAAAATTAAGAAGCAAACTTCATAAAAAAAACAGGAATGATGTTTACAATCCGGAATGGGAAGCTGAGGAAGCCGAACATCAAGTGGATTATGACAATCAGGAGCAGCGGGAGGATTATGTCAAGAGCTGCCTGGAGCGGATGGCAGATGCCACGAAAGAGCTGGAGAACCTGACATATGAGTATGACATGGTGACATCCTACCTGAAGGATATGGAAGAGATAGAAGCGCTTCCCGAGGAGGAGAGTGCACAGCTCAAGGAGTGTGCCAGACGGGTTGCCGAGCTGCAGGACAGCAAGGCAGAGTTTATGGAGAGACCGCGCCGGATCAGCGATGAGCAGTATCAGATGATGGAGAGAATGGCGGATGAGGTAAAAGACGGGTATGAGAAGCTAACCGAGGCCGAAGAGTACCAGAATCTGGTTAGGCAGGATCTGGGCCGGCTGGACGGAGAGCGACATGCATATACGTACCGCCGGAACGAAGTGATGAGTTTGATTGCGGACACCAGGGGGATGGCCGTAATTACGGTTGTGGCATTGGGACTCTGCGTACTGCTGCTGCTGGGATTGCAGTTCTTCCTGGATATGGATACCAGAGTGGGATATCTGCTGACTGCGGCGGCAGCGGCAACAGCGATAACCGTGATCTATATCAAGCATCTGGATGCGAGACAGGAGCTTCGCCGGGTGGAGAACGGGATCAATAAGATCATTCTTCTGCAGAATAAGGTAAAGATCCGATATGTCAACAACACGAATCTGCTGGAGTATCTGCAGCTTAAATATGGCGTAAGCAGCGCCAGGGAGCTGATGGAACTGTGGGATAATTACCGGGAAGAGAAGGCGGAACGTGAAAGTCTCAGAAAGGCGGAAAGAGAGCTGGATTATAGTGAAAGAGAACTGCTGCAGATGCTGAAATGCTACCAGATCAAGGATCCTGCTATCTGGCTGCATCAGACGGAGGCGATCCTGGACCGTAAGGAGATGGTTGAAATCAGGCATAACCTGATCGTGAGGCGGCAGTCGCTGCGTCGGCGGATGGATTATAATAAGGAAGTGGTGGCGGGCGGCTCCCAGAAGGAGATCAAGGAACTGGTGGAGAAATACCCGCAGTATGCGAAGGAGATTATGCAGGCCGTGGAGGAGTATGAGAAGAAGTATCAGACTTCATAGCAGATTTGTGCCGACGCAGAAATACCTTCATGCCGGATGCCGCACTGTCTACAGGGGATATAGAGAATGACAGAAGGGTTACAGCAAGGATACTTAAGGACAACTTATAACATGCAGGAAAAGTGGAGGATGGGATAACATGAGGACAGACAGATATGTGAGCCCGCTGTCGGAGCGGTATGCGAGTAAGGAGATGCAGTATATTTTCTCGCCGGATATGAAATTCCGGACCTGGAGGAAGCTGTGGATTGCGCTTGCGGAGACGGAGATGGAATTGGGGCTTAGCCAGAACGGCAAGCCGGTGATTACACAGGATCAGATCGATGAGCTCAGAGCGCATGCGGAGGATATCAATTATGATGTGGCCAGGGCGCGTGAGAAGGAAGTAAGGCATGATGTGATGAGCCATGTCTATGCGTATGGCCAGCAGTGCCCGAAGGCAGCAGGTATCATTCATCTGGGAGCGACCTCCTGCTATGTGGGAGACAATACGGATATTATCGTGATGACTAAGGCGCTTGGGCTGGTGAAGGCTAAGCTTGTGAATGTGATCGCAGAGCTGGCGAAGTTTGCGGAGCAGTATAAGGAACTGCCTACCCTTGCCTTTACACATTTCCAGCCTGCCCAGCCTACTACGGTGGGCAAACGGGCAACTCTGTGGGCGCAGGAGTTCTGCCTGGATCTGGAGGATCTTAATTATGTGATCTCTACCATGAAGCTTCTTGGCTCCAAGGGGACTACCGGGACACAGGCTTCTTTCCTGGAGCTTTTCAACGGAGATCAGGAGACCATCGATAAGATCGATCCGATGATTGCGAAGAAGATGGGATTCGAAAAATGCTATCCGGTGTCCGGACAGACGTATTCCCGCAAGGTGGATACGAGAGTGTGTAACGTTCTGGCAGGTATTGCGGCATCTGCCCACAAGATGTCCAATGATATCAGGCTTCTGCAGCATCTGAAAGAAGTGGAGGAGCCTTTCGAGAAGAGCCAGATCGGCTCTTCGGCCATGGCGTATAAGAGGAACCCCATGAGAAGTGAGAGGATTGCATCCCTGTCCAGATATGTGATGGTGGATGCCCTGAATCCGGCCATTACTTCCGCGACACAGTGGTTTGAGAGAACGCTGGATGATTCCGCGAATAAGAGATTGTCTGTTCCGGAGGCATTTCTGGCGGTGGACGGTATCCTGGATCTGTGTCTGAATGTGGTGGACGGACTGGTTGTATATGACAAGGTGATTACGAAGCGGCTTATGAGTGAGCTGCCCTTTATGGCGACGGAGAATATTATGATGGATGCGGTCAAAGGGGGAGGAAACCGCCAGGAACTGCATGAGAAGATCAGAGAACTGTCCATGGAGGCAGGAGCGAATGTGAAGCGTGAGGGGAAGGAGAATAATTTGCTGGAATTGATTGCAAAGGAGCCTGCCTTTAACATGTCAGAGGAAGAGCTGAAGGAGACGATGGATCCTTCGAAGTATGTGGGACGTGCGCCGCTGCAGGTGGACAAGTTCCTGGAGGAGGTTGTTGGGCCGATTCTGGAAGAGAATAAGGAACTGCTGGGTGTTAAGGCAGAGATTAACGTGTAAGAGAAAATGAGGAAGTGTCCGAAAATAACTTGTGCAGATGACGAAGGATAAATTCGTACAGGCAAGGAGACAAGTCAAATGCACAAGTTATTAGTGGACAGTTCCTAAGAACGGATTCGGAAATTACAGAAAGAAAAGTGGGTACGGACGTTGCGAAAGAGGCGGGTACGAATCAAGTGCATTTGGATGAAGATATGGGTGACATCTGCCGTGGTATTATTATGCTGTTTGCGGGGAAAGCCGGATGAGATATCTGTATCGGCGAAAGAGGCTGAGGCGGCAGACGGAGCTGTGTCGGCGGCAGACAGGCAGGTCCTGGCAGATTATAAGGAGTATCTGGACAGGCTGGACGGAATTGAGAGACAGGCAGATATTGGCCGTAATGGATTTGCCGTTATAGAGGAGCAGATTTTTCCGCTGGAGACAGAGTGCTTCGGTGCGGTTTCTCTGGTACCTGCCATAGAGAGAAGGTATCACCGCCTGGCTTTATTTTTTATCGGAGAAGACGGGAGTGTGGTGTACCGCACGGACCAGCTTGAGGCCAACAATTGGAATGTGGGGGTGTTGGAACAGCCTGTCGTGGAGCTTGGCGCGGTTTCCTTTCAGGATCTGAATCAGGACGGGAAGATGGATATTGTGCTGATTGTTTCCTGCAAGAATAAGAGCGGGGATTATGCCTCCAGAAATTACAATGTGGGGGATGTGCTTTTTCAGGGGGAGGGAGGTTTCTATCGGGATTACCGGATTTCGGACAAGATTAACCGGTTTGGGATGAACAAGAGTGCCGAAGGCATTATTGCATATGTCAGGGACGGCTATTCGACAGAATTTCTTTATACGGCGTCCACGAAAACGGAGCTTCTCAGGAACGGATTTATTATTGCGAAGGAACAGGATTATTTCAGACAGTTTGAGAAGCTGGGGTATCTGGAAGTGCTGCCGGGGAGTTATACAATGGCGGAGTTCTCGGTCTTTATGATTTATCTGGTGGATGAGCAGGGAAATATTGTCTGGAGTTTTCAGCCGATGGGCGACTATGATAATCTGTATGCGCTGAAGGGAATCGCCTGCCGGGACATTGACGGAGACGGCATGAAGGACCTGCTGGTAGCTGCCCGTTACAGCTATGCGGGAAGCCTGAAGGATGTGGTAGTTGAGAGCGACTATGAGATCTATTACCAGCGGACCAGCGGTTTCGAGACAGATACGGAAGTGAAGAAGAAGGTTCGCTGCAGCGAAGAAGATACAGTGGCGGATCTGGTAGACAGGGCGAGAGCCTATTGGGGGTGGAGTCCGGAATTATGATCAAGATATTGATAGTGGATGATGAGATGCCGATCTGCGATCTGATCGATATGAATCTGTCGGCGGCGGGCTATTCCTGTGTGGCCGTACAGGATGGCCTGTCAGCCATTGACGAGATCGAGAAGAATACATTTGACCTGGTATTGCTGGATATTATGCTGCCGGGAGCGGACGGTTATGATGTGATGGAATATATCAGGCCCTATAAGGTGCCGGTTATCTTCATTTCGGCAAAGCATGAAGTGAAGGACCGTGTCAGGGGTTTGAAGCTGGGAGCAGATGACTATCTGATCAAGCCCTTTGATGTGACGGAACTGTTGGCCAGAGTGGAGGCGGTCCTGCGCAGATACAACAAGACTGACAAGATAATTACACTGGGCGATGTGGAGATCGATGTGGACGCAAGAAGGGTCACCAGGGGTGGCAGCCCGATTCCCCTTACCAGTAAGGAATTTGATCTGATGCTGCTTTTTGTAGAAAACAGGAATATAGCGCTGTTTCGCGAAAACCTGTATGAACGGGTATGGGATGACGAGTATTTAGCGAACAGCAGGACGCTGGATCTTCACGTGCAGCGGCTCAGGAAGAAGCTGGGATGGGAGAAGAATCTGGTGGCGGTGTACAAGGTTGGGTATCGACTGGAGTTGTAAGATTGGAGGGAAAGATGAGATTTTCCCGGAAGCTATTGCTGTGGACCACGATTATCATAGCGCTTACGCTGGGGCTCAGTGGTTTTTACTTTGTAAATTATGTGTTCAGGACTTCTCTTGAGAGAGAAATCGGACAGGCGTTGGACGAGAACAGTATCCTGCGGTTTGCGTTTGAGACGGCGGCACTGAATGTTCCGCTGAAATACGATCTGCTGCAGGATGGTTCCGTGGAGCAGATTGCATCCAATCTGGAGACGAGCGGGCAGGGAAGCGGGCGCCTGCTTCGGATGTCCGATGAGGAGAAGCAGCCTCTCTATGCCAGTGACGGCTTCGAGACAGACGGTGTACTGTTGGAGCAGATGGAAGAGAATAGGTATTCTTACCGTGTGATCCGGCTGGGAGAGCATTATTATATCCAGACCGGAAGCAGTGTCAACGCATTGGGCAGGGTACTGTATCTGGAAACCCTCAGGGATGTATCCCAGGTGTTCGAGGAGCGGGATACAGGTTTTACGGTTTACAGACGGCTTACAGTGCTGATGCTGGCTCTTGGAATCGGGATCATGTATTTTATCGCATCCCGTCTGACGAAGCCGATCAGGCTTCTGATGAAAGCCACGAAGGAGATGGCAGGCGGAGATTACAGCTATCGTGCCAGGCAGATAAGCACGGACGAACTGGGTCAGTTGACGCAGGACTTCAACCATATGTCGGAGGAACTGGAGAAGACCATAGGTCAGCTGGAGGAAGAAGTGCAGTCCCGGGATGAGTTTGTAGGAGCGTTTGCCCATGAGCTTAAGACGCCGCTGACATCCATCATCGGGTATGCGGACATGATGCGGTCCAGAAGGCTGGACGAGGAGAAAAGCTTCCGTTCCGCCAATTATATCTATACGGAGGGGAAACGGCTGGAGACGATGTCGCTGCGGCTTCTGGATATTATGGTGACGAAGAAGGTAGGGGCTAAAATGCAGAGCATTCCGGCGGAGAGCCTGTTTGAGTATCTGCGTACCATGTTTCTTCCGAATGAAGGCATGGAATTTGATTTTACCTGCGAGCAGGCTGTTGTGACGGCAGATCCAAGCCTGATCCAGACAGTACTGGTGAATCTGATCGATAATGCCTGCAAAGCTTCGGAGCCCGGCAGCAGGATTGAAATCGAAGGACGCATTGCTGCGGATAAATTCGCCGGTGAGCAGGCGGAGGAAGAAAATAACGAACCAGAAAGCAGGTGGTACCGGTTCAGTGTCAGGGACTACGGAATCGGAATTCCGGAGGAAGAACTGTCCAAGATCACGCAGGCCTTCTACATGGTAGATAAATCCAGATCGCGCAGCAGAAACGGCGTGGGGCTGGGACTTGCGCTGTGTACGGAGATTCTCTCTCTGCATGGCAGCAGGCTGGAGATCGAGAGTGTGCCGGGGCAGGGAACGAAAGTCGGATTCCTCCTGCGGGAAGCCGGAAAGGAGGCGCAGCATGAAGAAATCGATTCTTAGCCCGGCGCTTTTTCTGCTGACTGCCCTGGTGGTGGTATTGTCTGTCTGGGGGCCGGAGACACTTGCTTCCTATACGGACAGGGGTATCCTGAACCAGATCCATACCCGGGAAGAGGAGACCGGCGGAGAAGGCTACCGCTATCAGCTGAGCAGCAATGAGAAGCTGTACATACTTTCACAGTGCCTGAATGCACAGAGCCAGCCGGAGACAGAACAGAGCGCCCGGATACGGCAGCTGGATACGGCTTATCAGGACTTGGCGGGAACTTATGCTTTTGTGGTCAATCATAACGGACCTTCCGGAAAGGAGATCACGAATGATGAGATCTACGAAACTGCCAATGAAGGAATCGCGGTCCTGAAGGAAAACGGCATCCTGCCGGACGATATCAAAGAGGTGAAGGCATCTGCCTATGCGGCTACGCTGTATTCCGCGATCGATGTGCCGGAGCCCAGGAATAATGTGGCGGTTTGGAAGCTTAGCCTGACGGGGAGTATTCAGAACGCCAACAAGGAGAACCGCCTGATCGATGCCTATATCGACGCGGATGACGGCAAGATCTATGAATTCTACGTGCGGTCGCAGCTTAAGTGGGAGGATATCGATACGGATGCGCTTATAGAGAGCTGGAGCAGCTATATGGGACTGACGCTGCCGGAGGAATATGAGACGGATAATCCGTTGCTGGAGACCACGCCATACTATAAGAAGTATGCCTTTTCCGGGAACGGCGATGAGAGGACGATCGTTACGGTTGGGTTTTATGAGGGGATCAATGAATTATTTCTGAAGATTTCCCGATGATGATGCAAATTTGATGCAAATTTGATGTAACTTGGTTACAAAAATGATGAAATTATGATGCACCTTTTCTGTATGATAATAACAGTTCAGGCGTGATGGGTATTTACAGTGCAGGCCATGCCGGAGAATGGAAGCGTATTATCAAATACAGGAGAGGAGCGTCATTTTTATGTACAGAAGAAGAGGGTACCGCAGGTCACGAAGAAGAAGAGAAGAACTGAGGGCATATATGCAGAGAATACTGACGGGAGTAATGGTGATCTGTATTATTATTGTCTGTGTCACAGTGGCGGCCAGAACCAGAAAGGCAACACAGCGGGTAGAGGCGGAAACAGCGCTGATGCAGGCTCAGGCAGTGATCGTAAAGACGGAAACCGTAAAGGAGACTGTTAAGCAGCTTCAGGAGGATGTAGCTTACGCCGGAGTAAATAAGGAAGAAGAGAGACAGGATTCGGTAATCATCATAGACCCGGGACACGGCGGAGTAGATGGCGGGTGTGTCTTTGACAATATTGTGGAGAAGGATATTAACAGATTGATTGCGGCGCAGGTTGTGGCCAGATTAAGGGAGATGGGGTATCAGGCAGAGCTTGCAAGGCAGGGGGATGAGTTCGTGAATGTATTGGAGAGAGTGGAGACGGCCAATCGTAAGGACGCCCTGCTCTATGTCAGCATTCACCAGAATTCCTGTGAAGACCGCAGTGTGAGGGGGATTGAGACCTGGTATGACGGGAGCGATACGGCGAAGGACAGCGGACGGCTGGCACAGCTCATCCAACAGGAGACCGTCAGAGAAACGGACGCCGTGAGCAGGGAGCTTGTGTCGGAATCTGACCTTTGTGTAACAAGTAAGAGCTCTATGCCGGCCTGTCTGATTGAGACAGGATTCCTTTCCAATAGAGAGGAGCGGGAGAAACTGGTTACAAAAGAATACAGGGACAAGCTTGCGGACGGGATCGCCGGAGGAATCCATATGTATCTGAATTCGGATGAATAGTATCTATAGTAAACGACATAACAAGAAAGGACAGATGGCGAATGACTCGCCAATCTGTCCTTTGGAACTTTCGGTATTTATTTCACAGCACCTGTAATACCTTCTGCGAAGCTCTTCTGTAAGCAGAAGAATACGATAGCAGTAGGAATAGTACAGATGAATACACCCAACATCAACATACCGTAATCAACGGTGTAGCCGCCAAGCAGGTTGGCAACCAGCATCGGCATGGTGATGGAATCGTTGGTAAGCAGGATAACCTTCGGCCACAGGTAGTTGTTCCATGCATTCATAAATACGATGGTCATAGCCGCCGCATAGGTGGAGCGCATGGTAGGGAAGAACATGCGGAAGAAGATGGAAAGCTCACTCAGTCCGTCGATTCTCGCTGCTTCGATAATGTCATGCGGGAAGGACCTGGACGCCTGTCTGAACATCATGATCATAAAAGGTGTGGAGACAGAAGGAAGCATGAATGCTGCCATGGTATTAACCATACCCAGTGTGGAGAACATACGGAACATGGGGATCATAACTGCCGCGAAAGGAATCATCATGGCGGTCAGAAGAACCGTAAATACCGCATCTTTGCCTCTGTCATGGTAAATCTCAAAACCGTACCCGGCAATGGAGCAGACCAGCAGACAGAGTACTGTCAGTACTGCGGCATTTCTGAAGGAATTCCAGAGAGCCAGGCCAAGATTCTGGTTGGCAATCAATGCCTTATAGTTCTCAAACAGATAGGTGCCGGGATAAAGTCTGCCGGCAATGACGTCTATACTCTTATTGGTGGCTGCACAGAACATATAGTACAGCGGGAATATGGAAATAAGCGAGAAGATCGTCAGGAATGCATACATTGCGAATTTTTTACCTTTGCTCATCATCTCTCATCACCTACTTTCATCTGCAGGATTGCCAGGATAGCAACCATGATCAGGATCAAAATGGACATCGCCGCCGCATATCCGAAATTCGGACTCTGTACGAAGGAGGTGTTGTAAATATAGTGTGACATGGTCATCGTGGACTTACCGGGGCCGCCGTTTGTCAGGTTTAAGGACTCGTCGAACAACTGCAGCGTACCGTTTGTGGAAGTGATGGTAGTCAGCAGGATGGTCGGTTTTAACAGCGGGACGGTAATCTTGAAGAAAGTCTGCAGGGGGCTTGCACCGTCGATTCTTGCAGCCTCATATACGGAATACTCAATATTCTGCAGGCCGGACAGATAGAATACCATGTTGTAACCCGTCCATCTCCAAATCAGAGCAATAATGATAACCGCGCGGGCCGTCCATGCATTGGCAAACCACATAACAGGATTCATGCCAAGGTTACGGAGTACTGTGTTAATAAATCCGTCGTTGGCAAACAGGGAGCGGAAGATCATGGCGTAAGATACCAGTGACGTTGCACACGGCAGAAAAATACAAGTACGGAACAGTCCTTTGAAACGGAGCTGTTTGTTGTTCAATAAAGATGCCAGAATCAAAGCCAGAATCAGCATGACGGGTACCTGGATAATCAGGTAGAAAAACGTGTTAAACAATGTCTGCTTAAACGTCGGATCCTTAAGGATACGTGTGTAGTTACTGAACCCCGTAAAGCTTAAGTTAACACCCATGCCGGTCTGCAGTGACAGAATAAAAGCACGGATCATGGGATAGAAGCTGGTCCAGCAGATCAACAGCACTGCAGGCGCCAGGAATACCCAGCCTGTAAGGCCATGTTTTTGCTGCAGGGTAAGACCTTTTTTCTTTTGATCACTCATAAAATCGTTCCCTCCCCTTCAATGGTAGTAGTTTTGCTATATTTTGTTTATAGTTACCGGCATTCAGAATCCTGCCTGTGGTTTTCCAAAGCTTCCGTATACGGCTCTTGCAGGAATCGGAAGCAGAAAGCTGTTATGCTGTTGGCTATCGTATATTGATTTTAACGAAATACCCATTGTTACCTGTATGAGACTGACATTTATGTATGGATATTTGGTTAAAAAAAGGTCTGTCTGCCGCTTTACAGCAGCAACAGACCTTTTAGGCTAAATGATTATGTTATGATGAATGGAACGAAGATCAGCCGCCCATATTGAATTCTACGGTTTCCTGTGCTGTCTTGATCTCGGAATCCATGTCAGCGCCCTGCTGGCAGATATTGGATAATGCAACACCTACTGCGTCACGTGCATCATAGTAGTATGCTCCTGTGATATTGGAAGGAGTATGTGTAGCAAACTCAACGATCTTAGCGTAGATTGCATCTCCGCCAAAGAACTCAACCGGCTGAGCGTATGCTTCGGATTCTCCTGCAGGCGCCCATGTTGCAAGAGCTCCCTTAGAGATAACGTCATCATACAGATCCGTGCTTCCTGCGAAGGTAGAATTCATGAAATCCACAGCAAGGTCAACCTTCTGGCAGTTAGATGTGATTGCCCAGGAAGAACCACCGTTGTTGGAGTAGTTTGTCGCATTAGCAATGTTGTCAAGCTTAGGCATATTGGTCAGTGCCCATTTACCGGACTGATCCTCTACCGGTGTGATACTTGCCATGATCCAGCATCCATTCATAGCGCTTGCAGCAGTACCGTTGTTCAGGGAAGCGATGTACTGATCCCAGTCAGTAACTTCTACCAGAGTACCGTCTTTTACCATCTGTACATAAACATTCATGATTTCTTTCAGTTCTGCATTGCCTTCGATGTTAACGGTGCCATCTTCATTAAACAGAGAAGAGCCGCAGGACTGCAGCATCATCATAACCTGGTCAGGAGAACCTGCCTGAGCTGTCAGCATCGGCACGCCTGTCTTCTCCAGAACGACTTTAGCTTTCTCCATGTAATCGGACCATGTGATATCCGTGAAATCATCAACGGTGAATCCGGCTTCCTCAAGGATGTCGGTACGTACACAGTTGATAACAGCGCCGTTATCAAACGGGATACCATAGTTCTTGCCGTCAATTGTAGAATAAGCAACCTTAGCGGCAGAGAACTGTGAAAAATCAATTCCTGAGCTTGTCAGGTCTGTATACACGTCAGGATAGTTGATAACGTATTTCTGGAATGAATTGTCCTGCATTAAGAGGATGTCAGGCAGTGTACTGAGGTCGCCTGCGGAAACTGCAGTGGTGATACGTGTCTCGATATCATCGGACTGAACCTCGCTTACCTCAACCGTGAAGCCTTCATGATCCTCTGCGTAGATCTCGGCAGCCTTCTGAATCGCGTATACATTGAAGTTAGGATCCCATGTCCAGACTGTCAGGGTATTGTCGCCTGCTGCTGCACCTTCTGTTACGGCTGCGTCCTCACCTGCTGCCGGGGCATCAGCAGCCGCATCGTCTGCTGCCGCATCGTCTGCAGGGACACTGTCTTGTGCTGCTGCGTCTCCTGAACTGTCACTTGCACCAGTGTCGCCGGAACCGCCGCCGCAGGCAGTCAGAGAAGCAACCATGGCCATGGACAGTAATACTGAAATTACTTTTTTCTTCATTTTAAGTCCTCCCTATGAGTTAGATTTTGCTTATTGTTTGTGCCTATAAAATTAAGATTGTACACTGCCAATATAAGCAAAATGTACATTTTACAGACATTTCATAAACAATTCTTATACATTGTAGCACAAGAAAAAACGACCGTGTTGCCATATTCGAACATATAATGTGCATAATCAACCATTTAGGGGTGGGGGGGGGGAGAAGGCAGATTGGGAGTATACAGTTCAGGATGCTTTCTGAACTGCTGAGGGGAAAGGCCGGTAATCTGACGGAAGTTCCGGTTAAATGTGGACAGAGACGGAAAACCTGTTCGGGCGGCAATGGCGTTGATGGAATCATTCGTCTTCGTTAATTCATCACAGACATGCCTGATCCGGACCTGATTGATATATTTGACCGGGGACATTTTCATGTATTCCGAAAAGACGCGCCTGAAATGCGTCTCACTGATATGGCACATTCTGGCCAGTTCTTCTATCTTGAAGGGATGGCCGGGTTCCCTGTTAATATAATCCAGGGCGGAAGAGATAATGGCAGTAGTGCCGGCATGATGCGGGTATTCCCAGGCTTGAGGAGGGATTCTGTTCCAGCGGGCCAGGCGTATCAGTAAGGCAAGGACCAGGCCCCGAGCCTCTTCAAGACAGAGTTCCTGCTGGTTTCGCATCACATCCAGAATCTTGCGGATCAGGGCAGCGGTTTCCTTCTGGTCTTCTGCCCTGGCCAGATGAGGCTGGCGGTTGATTCGGGAGATCAGCTGGCTGGACAGATGGGGTTTAGCTTTGTATACATCGGACAGGAATCCGTTTACATCGATGATCAGATATTCCCATGAATAACCGATCCGGTCGCTGCTTCCGGTCATATGGGGAATCCCCCGGGGAATGACGGTGAATATATTGCTGCCGTAGGGAATCTGCTTATCGTCGAATGTCATAAGACCATTTCCGTAATAGCAGAAGCCGATTTCCAGATGGTTATGGAAGTGGAGAGAGTCGGGATGGTCATAATCGTTAAGGTCTTCTGCGCTCCCGGTCTTTTCGAGCAGAGCCAGGACCGGGCTGCCCAGCGGAATCTCGTAGTGGCGGTAATTTACTTTGTCGGTTCCTTTATTCATTGTGGTTTACCTGGACTTTCTGTGGAATTCTATTTATTATAATATGGGCCTGCCGGTACCGGCAGGATGGGAAAAGGCGGACTCTCTTCGGTAGCGGGAGGGAGAGGAACCGGTCTGTTTGTGAAAGATCCTGCTGAAATAGAGCGGATTTTCATAACCTGAAAGGGAACTGATCTCCTGGACGGAATAGTTCGTGTTCTTAAGCAGTTCCTTGGCCTTATTGATCCGGATGGATGTGATGTACTGCATGGGTGTCATTCCCATGTACTGTTTAAAGCAGCGGATAAACCAGCTGACACTCATATGCCGGTTCCTGGCATATTCCTCTATGGAGATATCCTGGGTATAAAACTCATTGAAAAAATGGACAGCAGTCTCCATATCCTCCAGATTCCTGTATTTATCCACAGAAATTTCCAGCTGGCTTCTGTGAATCTCCGTAAAAATATGATGCAGATGGAGGCACAGGAGCTTCTCGAAGCAGGGACGCTTCAGCTGCAGCTCCAGGATGATCTGGCGAAACAGCTCCGGATAATGAAAGGAAAGGCCGCAGAAGAGGACTTGGGTGACGGAAAATCCAATTTTGTCCAGAATCTGTAAAACCTCGCAGCCTGAAAAGTGCACCCAGTATACTTCAGGGGAAGCTTCCGGATAATAATAGTACTCCTGGCGTTCACCCGGGCGGTAAAGCACCATATGGCCGGCCGGGATTTCCTTCCGCTCTTCGTCCAGACAGAAGCAGGCATTGCCGGAAGAAATGTATAAGAGTTGATAATCTCTGCGTCCTTCGGCCCGCAGGGTATGCATAACAGGCTGGTGTATAAGACGGTATACACCGCAGCTTGTGACGCTTAAGGGATGTACGGTATCTTCTATTTCTATGTCTGCACCGTGCAGATAACCGGAGTTGGAATACATGGAAGGTCTCCTTTGCTTTTTTTTGATTGTATCATTTTGTGCATGTTTTGTCCAATAGAGGATATGGATTTTTTGGGGGACTCTTTCTATAATAAGATATGAAGAAGACATGAAGAAGACATGAAGTTATACTAAGGCGTCAAAGGACGCCGCCTAAGTATAACTAAGTCATGTCTGGAAGAATGCGAAAAGCATGCATTCTTCCCAGGTTGAGAGGAACGTCTGGGTATATGTGAGCCATGTGTGGAGACATGCGGAAAGGATGTGTGCTTCCCAGGTTGAGAGGAACGCCTGGGTATATGTGAGCCATGTGTGGAGACATGCGGAAAGGATGTGTGCTTCCCAGGTTGAGAGGAACGTCTGGGTATATGTGAGCCATGTGTGGAGACATGCGGAAAGGATGTGTGCTTCCCAGGTTGAGAGGAACGCCTGGGTATATGTGAGTCATGTGTGCTTTTCGTGAAGTGTTTGTGTCGGAGCGATGGGGGCACAAATATGTTGGTGATTCAAGAATGGAGGAGAATATGATTGTACCGAAATATTATGAAGACTTGAGTGTACTTCATAAAAACACCATGCCCAACAGGGCATATTATATTCCGGCGTCTGTGAGGATGGACGGGAACCTGGAAGAGAGGGAGAGGTCGGACCGTTTTGTGCAGCTCTCCGGAGAGTGGAGATTCCGTTATTATGACAGCATATATGAGGCGAAAGAGGAATTCTGGCAGGAGGGATTCAGGACGGCAGGTTTTGATACGGTGACGGTTCCCGATGTGTGGCAGAATTATGGATATGACAGACACCAGTACACCAATACCCGGTATCCCTTTCCTATGGATCCGCCTTATGTACCTCATGAAAATCCCTGTGGTGAGTATGTGCGCACTTTTACGTATTATAAAGATACAGAGGCACCGAAAGCATTTCTTAACTTTGAGGGTGTGGATTCCTGCTTTTATGTCTGGGTAAACGGCAGGTTTGCGGGATACAGTCAGGTGTCTCATTCCACCAGTGAGTTTGATGTGACGGACTTGCTGCGGGATGGGGAGAATACCCTGGCTGTTCTGGTGCTCAAATGGTGTGACGGAAGTTATCTGGAGGATCAGGACAAGTTCAGGATGAGCGGCATTTTTCGGGATGTATATCTTCTGAGGCGGCCGGAGGAAGGAATCTTTGATTACTTTGTGAAAGCACAGCCGACGCAGGATTACCAGGACGGGAGTGTGGAGATTACATGCTTTTATCAGAATCAGCCCGTCCGGACGAAGGCAAGCCTGTTTGACCGGGAAGGGAACCTGGCTGCCGAAGGCGAAGCAGAAGCGGGACAGGGAGAGAAGACCGGAAAGATCACACTCCAGGTGAAAAATGCCGGACTGTGGAATGCGGAGCAGCCGTATCTGTACACACTGGTATTGGAGACGGAGAAGGAAGTGATCACGGATCAGGTAGGAATCCGGGAAATTCATGTAGAGGACGGCATTCTGTATCTTAACGGCGTGAAAGTCAAGTTTCACGGAACCAACCGGCATGACAGCGATCCGGTTACCGGTTTTGCGATCAGCAGGGAGCAGATGCTGACGGATCTGCGTCTGATGAAAGAGCACAACATCAACGCCATCCGTACCAGCCACTATCCCAACGCGCCCTGGTGCTATCAGCTGTACGACCGTCTGGGCTTCTATGTCATCGATGAGGCGGACAATGAGAGCCACGGGACGGCAGATGTTTACCGGAAAGATACCGATTGGCTGATCCGGGCGAAGCATTGGAATGAGGAGATTGCGGACAACCCGGAGTATACGATGGCTACTCTGGACCGGACGAGACGCTGCGTGGAGCGTGACAAGAACCGTCCGAGTGTGGTGATTTGGTCCATGGGAAATGAGTGTGCCTATGGATGCACTTTTGAGGAGGCGCTCAGATGGACGAAAGAATTCGACCCTACCCGTCTGACCCACTTCGAGAGCAGCCGCTATGTATCGGACCTGAGGAAATATGATTACAGCAATATCGATCTGCACAGCCGTATGTATCCTTCCTTGCAGGAAATGCGTGACTATTTCGAGAAGGACGGTACGAAACCCTATGTGATGTGTGAATTCTGCCATGCCATGGGCAACGGCCCCGGAGATCTGGAAGACTATTTCGAGGTTATTCAGCAGTATGATAAGTCCTGCGGCGGTTTCATCTGGGAGTGGTGCGACCATGCCATTGATCTGGGCAGGACGGTCCGTGGAAAGAAGATTTATGCTTACGGCGGAGACCATGAGGAATACCCCCATGACGGCAATTTCTGCATGGACGGCCTTGTCTATCCTGACCGCAGGCCTCATACAGGATTGATGGAGTTTAAAAATGTTTACCGGCCGGCCAGAGTTACAGCCTTCCGGCAGAACGAGAAGGAGGTGGTCCTGCATAACTATATGGACTTCCTGAATCTGAAAGATTACTGTGAGCTGCACTACGAAGTGCTGTGTGACGGAATCGTGGCAGGGCAGGGCTGTATCATGGATCAGGAGCTTCTGGATATTCCGCCTCATGAGGAGAAAGCAGTGCCGGTTACATTTACTGTTCCTGACAAAGGAAAGTGCTTCCTGAAAGTCTCTTATTATCAGAAGGAGGCTACAGAGCTTATTCCGGCTGGATTCCTGCTGGGCTTCGAGGAAGTGAGGGTAGAGACGGCACAGAATGAGAACCAGAAGGTTGTTTCACTGTTTGCCGGTAAGGCAGAAGGAACCGGGCCGGCAGAGAAGCTTGAAATGCAGGAGGATGACTGTAGCCTGACTGTTTCCAATCGGCATTTCTGCTATACGTATGATAAGCTGACAGGCCTTTTTACAGGGATGGTCTATCGGAATATTTCTCTGCTGGAGCGTCCTATGGAATTTAATATCTGGAGAGCGCCTACGGACAATGACCGCAATATCAAGCATGAGTGGATGAAGGCTCAGTATGACCGCATCGTGACGAGAGCCTATGATACACAGGTGACGGCAGGGGAGCAAGAGGTGGAGATTAGGACAACGCTTTCCCTATCGGCTGTTTATATTCAGAGAATCCTGGATATAAAGGCCTGCTGGACGGTCAGAGCCGACGGCACTGTGGACGCTGCCTTTGCGGTACAGAAAAATCCTGAATTCCCGTTCCTTCCCAGATTCGGGCTGCGGATGTTCCTTCCCAAAGTTATGTCCGGGGTGACCTATTGCGGCATAGGACCTGCGGAAAGCTATATCGACAAGAAATACGCAGGCTGGCACGGGCTGTTCGGGACGGATGTAAAGACGATGCATGAAGACTATATCAGGCCCCAGGAGAATGGCAGCCATCATGACTGTGATTACGTGACGGTTCACAGTGACAAGGCGGCTCTCACGGCGGCGGGACGGCAGACTTTTGCCTTCAATGCTTCTGTCTATACCCAGGAGGAGCTTACCGGGAAGGCGCATAATTATGAGCTGGAGGAGTCCGGCTATACGGTGCTTTGTGTGGATTACCGCCAGAGCGGCATCGGGTCCAACAGCTGCGGGCCGGCATTGCTGGAGAAGTATCAGCTGAAGGAAGAACAATTCCGGTTTGAGGTAAGGTTGAAACCGGAGAAGTTGTAAGGCGGTTTGTAAGACAGTTCAGGAAATGACGGTATTGGATGGGGCCGAATGTGCCGGCTGGTTTATTCTGGAAAAAAAGCGGGTTTATCATATTGGTACAGTGAGGGCATACGGAACTGTTTTCAGAAAGGAGCGGATAAACCGCAGAAAGGAAGTTATATGTATATAATACCGGAACCGCAACAGATGAATTTAACAGAGGGATCTTACACGATCCGGTTTGACCACAAGATTGTGATCGATCCTTCCTGCAATTCTTCGGCATATGAGTATGCCAGGATCCTGCAGGAAGAACTGCGGGGCTGTATGGGATACGGACCCGCTGTCACCAGAGGCAGATCCGGAAAGAGGGCTGTCACTTTGATGCTTGATTGTGCTTTGGGAGAAGAGGAATACCGCCTGGAGGTCAGCACGGACGGCATAGAGATAACGGGCGGTGCAGACAGAGGGCTTCTGTACGGTGTACAGACGCTGCGTCAGATTGTGAGACAGAGCGGCGCCTGTGTTCCCTGTATGCAGATCCATGATTTCCCGGAGATCAGGAACAGAGGATTCTATCATGATGTGACCAGAGGAAGGATCCCGACCCTTGCTTATTTAAAAGAATTGGCGGATAATCTGGCTTTTTATAAGATCAATCAGATGCAGCTTTATATAGAGCACACATACCTTTTCGAGGGGATGAGTGAGATGTGGCGGGATGATACACCGCTCACCGCGGAGGATATTCTGGAGTTTGACGCTTACTGCAGGAAGCTTAATATCGAGCTGATTCCGAATATTTCCTGCTTCGGACATTTATATAAGCTGCTCCGCACGAAATCCTGGGAGCATCTGTGTGAGCTGCCGGATGCGCGGGAAGTGCCCTTTGGTTTTGTGGACAGAATGCTGCATCATACGGTTGACGTGACGAACGAGGAGAGCCTTGTCCTGATCAAAGAGATGATCGAAGAGTTTATGCCCCTTTTTACGTCGGAGCACTTTAATATCGGCGCGGACGAGACTTTTGACCTGGGAAAAGGACGAAGCAGGGACGAGGCGGAGAGAGTAGGGATCAAGCGGCTGTATATTGACCATGTCAGGAAGCTGTGCGAGTTTCTTGTGGAGAAAGGGAAGATCCCCATGTTCTGGGGCGATATCATCTGTGATTTTCCGGAGGTGATAAAGGAGCTTCCGGCGCAGACGATCTGCTTAAACTGGGGCTATGCGGAGGACCAGAGCGATGAGTCCACCAGAAAGCTGGCAGAGGCAGGAGCGGTGCAGTACAACTGTCCCGGTGTGAGCGGCTGGAACCAGTTTGTCAACCGGCTGGACGTGGCGTATGAAAATATCAGACGGATGTGCACGTATGCATATCAGTATCATACGGAAGGGGTTCTCACAACGGACTGGGGAGATTACGGACATATCAATCACCCGGATTTCGGTATTCCCGGCAGAATCTATGGAGCGGCTTTTTCCTGGAACCGGAAGATACCGGATTTCGAGGAGATTAACCGCAGAATCTCTCAGTTGGAATTTGGAGACGGATCGGGGCAGCTTGTTTCGATTATGGCACAAATCTCCCGGAATCAGGCTTTTGACTGGTGGATGGCAGTAGCCTATATGGAGAAGGCAGGAGATGAACTTGTGGAGAAAGCGCTGCCGGAAGCGGCGGAAGGTGTGAGGCATACGGCGGCAGTGCTTAGCAATCTGGAGAAGATTGCAGACAGGATCAGAGGGTTGATGCCGAAGCTGCCTGCCCGGACGAATACCATGATGCATGCGTGCCTTGTGGCGATCCAGGGAGCGGAGCTGTTCCAGAAGATCGGTGCGTGGGTTATCGCCGGTGCGTGCCATACAGAGCCGGCGATTGAAGTGGACGGGAAGAAGCTGGCGGCGGAACTGGAGGAATGGTTTATGTTCTATAAGGAAGTCTGGCGCAGTGTAAGCAGAGAATCGGAGTTATACCGGATTCAGGATATAGTGTTCCGGTATGCGGATTTGCTGCGCAAGTGAGACAAGGTTCAGGAATCGGTGAGGCAACAGGTAAGGCGCTGCCGGGCAGCAGTGGGTGAAGGGGCCTTGACGGTTATTGATTGGAAAGGAGAATACGTATGCAACCAGATATTAAATGGCTGGATGACCCGCAGGTGTTCCGGGTGGGGCAGCTTCCGGCCCATAGCGATCATAAGATTTATGCAAGTGTACAGGAAATGGAAAGCCAGAAGAGCACCTTGTATCAGTCTTTGAACGGTACATGGCAGTTTGCTTATTCCGCAAATCCGCAGAGCCGTCCGGCGGATTTCTATAGAGAGGATTATAATGCGGGCGGATTCGGGGAGATTCAGGTGCCATGCCATATTGAGATGGCCGGATATGACAAGATTCACTATATCAATACCATGTATCCCTGGGAGGGACAGGTGTACCGCCGTCCGGCTTATGCGCTGGGAGAAGATCGTACAGAAGCCGGTTCTTTCAGTGAGGCGCAGTATAATCCGGTGGGATCCTACCGGAAGGTGTTTGATCTGGAGGAAGGTTTAAGAGGCAGGCGGGTGTGTATCTGCTTCGAGGGTGTGGAACAGGCTGTATATGTATGGCTGAACGGGCAGTTTGTGGGATATGCGGAGGATACCTTTACGCCTTCGGAATTCGATCTGAGCCCTTATATCAGAGAGCAGGGAAATATGCTGGCAGTGGAGGTGTATAAGAACAGTACCGCGGCCTATCTGGAGGATCAGGATTTCTTTCGGTTCTTCGGCATCTTCAGGAATGTGACGTTGTATGCGAAGCCGAAGCTGCATGTGGAAGATCTGTGGGTGAAGCCCTGTCCGTCAGAGGATTTGACGAAAGGCAGTGTGTCCGTGAGAATGCAGATATCGGCAGAAGGCGCTGAGGGAAAAGGCGCGGCGGACGTTCAGGGGCCAAGACCGGAGGAGGTTATTACAGGGAAGAGCGGTGCGGAAGTGGAAGGAACCGTCAAGCTCGTCCTGCAGGATCAGGACGGTCGGATGATCGAAGAGAAGACTGCGGCGGCATCACCGGAAGTGAAAGTGTCTTTTGAGGCAGTTGAAGATATCGTGCTCTGGGAGAACAGGAATCCGTATTTGTACCAGCTGACTGTGACGCTGGAAGACGGGCAGGGGAGAACAGAAGAAGTGGTGCCTTGTGCGGTCGGTTTCAGACGGATTGAAATTTGTGATAAAGTCATATTATTCAACGGGAAAAGACTGATCATCAACGGGGTGAACCGTCATGAATGGAGTGCCGGGAGCGGCAGATGCATTACCCTGCAGGATATGGAATGGGATATTGAGTGTTTTAAGAGAAACCATATTAATTCCGTGCGTACCTGCCACTATCCGGATCAGATCGCATGGTATGATCTGTGTGACAGACACGGAATCTATGTGATGTCTGAGACGAATCTGGAAAGTCATGGTTCCTGGCAGAAGGTCTTTACGGAGCCTTCCTGGAATGTGCCGGGTAGTCTGCCCCAGTGGAAGGAAGCGGTGGTGGACAGAGCCAGGACGAATTTCGAAACATTTAAGAATCATCCGTCTGTCCTGTTCTGGTCGCTGGGCAATGAGTCCTATGTGGGAGACGATATTGCGGCGATGGAGCGCCTTTTTAAAGAAAAAGATGATACCAGGCTGGTACATTACGAAGGCGTGATCTATGACAGGGCGTATGAAGATGTGGTGTCCGACGTGGAGAGCCGCATGTACGCCAGACCCGAAGATATCGCAGAGTATCTGGAGAATGAGCCGAAGAAGCCTTTTATCCTGTGTGAGTATATGCATGATATGGGTAATTCTCTGGGAGGAATGAAGTCTTATATTGATTTGCTGGACCGTTTCGAGATGTATCAGGGCGGTTATATATGGGATTTTATCGACCAGGCACTTTATGTGGAGGATCAGGTGACAGGCTTAAGAGTATTGCGCTATGGCGGCGATTTCGATGACAGGGCCAGCGACTATGAGTTTTCCGGCAACGGTATCGTGTTTGCGGACAGGACGGAGAAGCCGGCTATGCAGGAAGTGAGGTACTACTATGGAATACACGAATAAATTACAGGTGATCGTCGGCGATGTGACCATAGGTATGCGTGGCGAAAACTTCTCTTATATCTTTTCCGGCACAAGGATCGGTATGGAGTCACTTGTGCGTGACGGCAAGGAGTGGCTCTACAGGGCGCCGGCACCTACTTTTTGGCGGGCGCTGACCGACAATGACAGAGGAAGCAGTTTTGCGTTAAAGAGCGGTATATGGATCGGAGCGGACTGCTTTATCAGGAATGTGGGTATGACGGTCAGGATAGATGACAGGCCGGTCACGGTTCCCATGCCGCCGGATAACAATGCCTACGGCGGTGCAGTGGAAGCGGATTGTGCGTCGGTTACTTATACGTATGAGACTGTTACCGTACCCAGTACCCAGGTCGTGGTGACGTATGAGGTGTATGCAGGCGGGGAGATCCATATCCGCGTTCATTATGCAGGAAAAGAAGGACTGCCGGAGCTGCCGGTATTCGGTATGCGGTTTATCATGCCCACCTGTGCGGACAGCTACCGCTATGAGGGATTGTCCGGTGAGACCTATCCGGACAGGATGGCAGGCGGGATTCCCGGTGTTTACGAAGTGGAAGGACTGCCGGTAACGCCTTACATGGTGCCCCAGGACTGCGGCATGCATATGCAGACGAAGTGGGTGGAAGTGTACCGCAGCACGGTACTTGACAATTCCTGTAAGGAAAAGAGTAAGACCGGTCTTCGCTTCCGGGCAGAAGAGGGGAAGGATATAGCGTTTGCGTGTCTTCCTTATACGGCTATGGAACTGGAGAATGCGACGCACCATGAAGAGCTTCCGCCTGCGAGACGGACGGTGCTCACAGTCCTGGGCGCGGTGCGCGGTGTGGGCGGCATCGACAGCTGGGGGACGGATGTGGAGCCGGTTTATCATATCAGTGGGGAAGAGGATATTGATTTCGGGTTCTGGATTGACGGTGTGAAATGATGAAGGGGAAGCAGGGATTCTGTTACTATTCACGGCTTAAAGGCCGCTCGTAGTAACGGATCCCCTTTTTAAGCCTCTTTATAAAACTATAGTAAACGACATAACAAATTTCTGTTCCCGTCTCTTGCAGGAGCCATATTCGGCAGCTCCTGCAAGGCCGAAAACGAAATTTCTAATGTCGTTAACTATAAAAATAATAATTGAAAAATTAAAGCAGCAATGCTATAATGCATTCAATTACAAAACCAGTCTGTTCCGTTCGAAGCTCACTCAGAGATTCCGGAACAGACAGAATGAATCCGGCGGAATTCCCGCAAGATTTCAAGATGGTTATAAAATCAGAATATGGCAGGAGCGCGATAGAGGGGAACAGGCAGCCTGTATTCGAATCAGAAATGAGTAGGCGCGTCTGCCTGTCAGAAGGAGATGATAAGCAAATGAACTATATGACAGGGGTGTACTGGGAACGGGGAAACACAGCCAAGGGAAACCAGGACTCGCTGGTTCTGCTGCAGGTGCTGACAGGGAGGGGGAGACTCTTAATGGCGGCAGTCTGTGACGGCATGGGAGGGCTCTCCCAGGGAGAGACTGCCAGCGGTTATGTGACGAAACGGCTTCAGGAATGGTTCTATGAATCACTGATCAGGTCAGTGAAGAAGAGGAAACCGTACTGGGTGATCAGAAGGTCGCTGGACAGGCTGGCATATCATATGCAGGAGCAGCTTTTGCAGTACAGCAAACAGGGCAGAAGCCCTCTGGGGACAACCATGACGGTGCTTGTCCTTTATGAGAAGACATACCTGATCTGGCATTTGGGAGACAGCAGGGCGTATAAGCTCCAGGATGTGTCAGGACGGAAACGCTGCAGGAAAGGAATGAACGGTGCCGTATGTCTGACGCAGGATCACGTAAAGGGAAAGAACATGCTGACTAAATGTGTGGGCAGTTTCGGTTACGACAGACCGGATTTTGCCATGGGAGAGGTTAGAAGCGGGCAGGCCATGCTGTTATGCAGCGATGGTTTCAGGAACCATATTGTGGAGCAGGAGCTGGTGGATGTCCTGGAACCCAGGAAGATCAAAGAGGAGGAGCAAGCCGGGAGAAGACTGCACGAGATCGGAGAGGCATGCATGAAACGCGGAGAAAGGGACAATATGTCGGCAGTCTATATTAAGGTAATGGTGTGAGAGGAACTTCCGTAGCTCAGGGCAGTCTGCTCAAATCCACAGGCGGAGCAAGGATCAGGGTTAAGAGGAAGCATAAAGGGAAAGAATCAGGAAGCAGAGAAGGCAGGAGAAAATGGAGTACGAAATGCAGAAAGAATACAGTGCAGTAACAGAGGAAAACAGAATCATATCTCAGGACGAAGAGACAGTTTACGCTTCGGAGGATAAGGAAAACAGCCGGGGAGCTGTAGAAGGAAAAACGATTGGTAAATATAAAATGCTCAGATCTCTCGGACAAGGGGGTGAAGGCAGCGTATATTTAGCAAGGGATGAGAAGCTGCAGCGTCTTGTGGCTATTAAATGTGTGCGCAAGCCGGGAACGGAAGCGGAGCATCTGCAGCGTCTGCGGCATCCCATGCTTCCGGTCATCTATGATTTGTTTCAGGATGTTCAAGGTGTATGGTATCTGGTGATGGAGTATCTTCAGGGAGTGACATTGCAGAAGTATATTGAGAAGAACGGCTTTGTGCAGGAGGGGCAGGCGCGTATCTGGGCGGCACAGCTGGCGGATGTCTTAGTGTATCTGCATACGAGAAAGCCGCCGGTTATCTATAGCGATTTAAAACCGGCCAATATCATAGTCTGCCCGGACGGCCAGCTGCGGCTGGTGGATTTCGGGGCGGCACTGACCAGAAGCTTCGGGGCAGACAGAAACAGGGTCATGGCTGTGACGCCGGGATACGGAGCGCCGGAGCAGCAGGGACAGAGAGGGATACAGCAGACAGGACAGGCAGGATCCGGTTATACGGGAAGCTATGCGGATGAGAGGAGTGATATCTATGCTTTCGGTAAAACCTTATATTATATGGTAACGGGAGCCGATCCTGGCAGACCGCCTTATGCGGTGCTGCCGGTTTATGAATATCAGCCGCTTCTCGGAGATGATCTGGAGCGGATTATCCGGAAGTGTGTAAGACAGGAACCAAAGATGCGATATCAGAGAGTGGAAGATGTGCACAGAGATTTAGACAGGAGCGTGGAGGGGAAGCGGCGAAAGCGCCGCAGATCCTTTATCCGCATCATAGAGAGGAGGGTGTGGCTTACAGAAGGGGAAGGGAGTATATAATAGAGTGGTGATTGAAAGTATCTCTTTTAATCCAAACACCAGATGTGATATGCTATAGTTAACGACGATAGAAATTTTGTTTACTATAAGTCCTGGTAAGATATTTCGGCAGGAGAGAAAGGAAGAAGTTATGCATCGGGATCATACAAAAGTTGTAAAAATTGGGGACAGAGTGATCGGAGGTGGGAATCCGGTCCTGATCCAGTCTATGACGAATACGAAGACGGAAGACGTGGAAGCGACAGTGGCACAGATTCTTCAGCTTGAGCAGGCAGGATGCGAGATCATCCGTTGTACGGTGCCTACCATAGAGGCGGCACAGGCACTCCGTAAGATTAAGCAACAGATTCACATTCCATTGGTGGCGGACATTCATTTTGATTATAAGATGGCAATCGCGGCCATGGAGAATGGCGCAGACAAGATTCGCATTAATCCGGGTAATATCGGCGGCAGAGATAAGGTTGCGGCGGTGGTGGCGGCCGCCAGGGAACGGCAGACTCCCATCCGTGTGGGAGTTAACAGCGGTTCCCTGGAAAAGGAGCTGGTGGAGAAGTATCACGGTGTTACCGCAGAGGGAATCGTGGAGAGTGCGCTTGACAAGGTCGGTATGATTGCGGAACTGGGATATGACAATATCGTGATCAGCATCAAGTCCTCAGACGTGATGATGTGTGTTTCGGCTCATGAATTACTGGCACAGAAGACGAATTATCCGCTTCATGTGGGAATTACAGAAGCCGGAACGGTGACAAGCGGCAATATTAAGTCGGCCATCGGGCTGGGGTTGATTCTGCATCAGGGGATTGGCGATACGATCCGGGTTTCCCTGACCGGAGATCCGGTGGAAGAGATTAAGTCAGCCAGACTGATCCTGCGTACACTTGGACTTAAGAAAGGCGGCATTGAAGTGGTGTCCTGTCCTACCTGCGGCAGAACCCGCATAGACCTGATTGGCCTGGCGAATCAGGTGGAGAAGATGGTGGAAGATATTCCGCTGGATATTAAGGTGGCCGTGATGGGATGCGCAGTCAACGGCCCGGGTGAGGCGAAAAAGGCAGATATCGGGATTGCAGGCGGCCTGGGGGAAGGCCTTTTGATCAGGAAAGGTGAAATCGTGAAGAAGGTGCCGGAGGATATGCTGTTGGAGACATTGCGGCAGGAGCTGCTAAACTGGGACAAGAATGCGGAAAGCATGGAATATTAGGAGAAGGATGACAGATGGGCAAGAAATTCTTTGATGTGTTTCCTACTTTAAAACTGGATACGGGTTTGAAGGATCTTTATGAACAGGTTACGGTGGAGAAGGTTTCTTCTACGAAGAGGAAGGACTTTCTGCGCGTCTATATTTCTTCAGACAGACTGATCCAGAAAGAGGATGTGTTTCGGGCCGAGGGAGAGATCAAGAAGCAGTTTTTTCCGAATGTGCCTATGGTAATCAAGTTTTACGAGCGCTTTCATCTGTCTTCCCAGTATGATCCGAAGAAGCTGATGGAAATCTACCGGGACAGCATCCTGCTGGAACTGCGGGAGTACTCTCCTGTGGAGTATAATCTGTTTAAAAAAGCCGATATTACGTTTGCGGAAGACAACAATCTGCTCTTAACTGTGGAGGATACGGTGCTGGGGAAGGGCAAGGCGGAGGAGCTGATCCGTATTCTGGAGAAAGTTTATAACGAACGGTGCGGCTTTGCGGTTACGGTTCAGGTTGCCTACAAGGAGCATATCACAGGGAAGTATAAAGAAGAAGACGAGCATCGGCTCGCCATGCAGGTGGCGGAGATCTCAGCCAGGGCCGGGTACGCCAGAGGCGGACAGCAATCAGGGAATGGTGACGGACTGGCACAGGAGGAGCCCTATGCCGACGGAAGGTATGGAAGCGGTCCGGCGGCAGGGGAAGCAGGCACGGATGCAGACCAAAGCTTTGGAAGTTTACATAACGCTGGGATGGGAAGTGGGGAAGAGACTGCCCAGGGTTCCGGTGTATTCTCGCCGGCTGCCGGTTCATCGGGACAGAAGGAGGGCGCACCGGACGGGCAGGCGGCATCCGTTTCGGGCATGCAGGGGCAGGGCGCCTCTTCCCGCTACACGCCTAAGATGCCTTATAAGGCGGGCAGAAAGGGCGATCAGGGGAAAAAGGCAGATTTCCGGAAGGCGCTGAAGCGTTCCGACAATCCGGATGTGTTATATGGCAGAGATTTTGAAGAGGAAGCCATGCCGATCAGCGATATTATCGGAGAGATGGGCGAGGTAGTCATTCGGGGCAGAATCCTCAATATGGACAAGCGGGAGATTAAGAACGAGCGGACGATACTGATTTTTGATGTGACAGATTTTTCCGATACGATGACGATCAAACTGTTCCTGCACAACGATCAGGCGGCAGAACTGACGGGAGATGTGAAGCCGGGGGTCTTTGTGAAGATCAAGGGCATGACGGTGATGGATAAATTTGACCATGAGCTGACGATCGGTTCCCTGACAGGTATCAAGAAGATACCGGATTTCACCACGTCGCGCATGGATACCAGTGTGCGCAAAAGAGTGGAACTGCACTGCCATACGAAAATGAGTGATATGGACGGTGTGTCTGAGGCGAAAGATATCGTGAAAAGGGCTTATCAATGGGGCCATCCTGCGATTGCAATTACGGATCACGGCGTGGTGCAGTCCTTCCCGGATGCGAATCATGTCTGGGAGGATCTGTGGAAAGCGGAGAAGAACAGGCGCAAGGAGGCAGGAGATTCCGATCCGGATAAACAGGACTTTTTCAAGGTGATCTATGGCGTAGAGGCCTATTTGGTGGATGATTTGCATGAGATAGCCACCAATGATAAGGGGCAGGATTTCAGGCAGGACTTTGTGGTATTCGATATTGAGACCACCGGTTTTTCTCCGGTGGAAAACCGTATCATTGAGATTGGCGCAGTGAAGGTCTGCGGCGGTAAGATCGTGGACCGCTTTTCCGTGTTTGTTAATCCGGAAGTGCCGATTCCTTTCGAGATAGAGAAATTGACCGGCATACGGGATGACATGGTGATCGGCGCGGAGAAGATCGAGACGGTCCTGCCGCAGTTTTTGAAGTTCTGTGAAGGCTGTATGCTGGTGGCACATAATGCCGGCTTTGATATGAGTTTTATTATGGAGAATTGCGACAGGCAGGGGCTTGCCCATGATTTTACGTATGTGGACACAGTGGGGATGGCGAGGGTCATGTTGCCCGGCCAGGCGAAGCATACGCTGGACGCGGTAGCCAAGACGCTGGGAGTAGCGCTGGATAACCATCACAGGGCGGTGGATGACGCAGAAGCTACGGCACAGATCTTCGTGAAGCTGATTCCGATGATGGAGAAGGAAGGGATCACGACGCTTCAACAGATCAACGAAAAAGGAAATCTGAGCCCTGATATTATCAAGAAGCTGCCCACTTACCATGGCATAATCCTGGCGAAGAACAATGTGGGCCGGATGAATCTGTACCGGTTGGTTTCCATGTCGCACCTGACTTATTTCGCAAGAAGGCCGCGGATTCCCAAAAGCCTGCTGAATGAGTACCGGGAGGGGCTTATTGTGGGCAGCGCCTGTGAGGCGGGTGAATTGTACCGCGCCCTTCTGGAAGGAAAAGCGGATGCGGAGATTGCCAGGCTGGTGGATTACTATGATTATCTGGAGATACAGCCGCTTGGCAACAACAGGTTCATGATAGAGTCCGACAGAGTACGGAATGTCAATTCCATGGAGGATATCATGGAGGTGAACCGTAAGATTGTGCGTCTCGGCGAGCAGTTCCATAAGCCGGTGGCAGCTACCTGTGACGTGCATTTCCTGAATCCGGAGGATGAGATCTACCGCCGTATCATCATGGCGGGACAGGGATTTCCGGATGCCGATAACCAGGCGCCGCTGTATTTGCGGACTACGGAGGAGATGCTGGAGGAGTTTGCTTATCTGGGCAGTGACAAGGCGGAAGAGGTGGTGATCACCAACACCAACCTGATTGCGGATATGATCGAATCCATGTCGCCGGTGAGGCCGGATAAGTGTCCGCCGGTTATCGAGGACAGCGACAGACAGCTGACGGAGATCTGCTACAACAAGGCGCATGAATTATACGGGGAAACACTGCCTAAGATTGTGGAGGACCGTTTGGAAAAGGAATTGAACTCCATTATTTCCAACGGATTTGCGGTAATGTATATTATTGCCCAGAAGCTGGTGTGGAAATCGGTGGAGGACGGCTATCTGGTAGGATCCCGTGGATCCGTGGGAAGTTCCTTCGTGGCAAATATGGCAGGAATCACGGAGGTAAATTCCTTAAGCCCTCATTATTTGTGCCCTAAGTGCCATTACTATGATTTTGATTCCGAGGAAGTGAAGGCATATGGCGGTGGCGCAGGCTGTGATATGCCGGATAAAGACTGTCCGGTGTGCGGCACCCCACTCAGTAAGGAGGGATTTGACATTCCCTTTGAGACATTTCTGGGATTTAAGGGAGATAAGGAGCCGGATATCGATCTGAACTTTTCCGGGGAATATCAGAGCAAGGCGCATAAGTATACGGAGGTAATCTTCGGAAACGGCCAGACCTATCGTGCCGGAACCATCGGTACGCTGGCCGATAAGACAGCATTCGGTTATGTGAAGAATTATTATGAGGAGCGAGGCAGGCACAAACGCATGTGCGAAATTAACCGCATCGTTACGGGGTGCACCGGCATACGAAGAAGTACCGGACAGCATCCGGGCGGTATTGTCGTGCTTCCGGTGGGGGAGGATATCAATTCTTTTACGCCGGTACAGCATCCGGCCAACGATATGAAGACGGATATCATCACGACGCATTTTGACTATCACTCGATCGACCATAACCTGCTGAAGCTTGATATTCTCGGACACGATGACCCTACGATGATCCGTATGCTGCAGGATATGACGGGAATTGACCCGGTTACGATTCCGCTGGATGATCCGGGCGTGATGTCTCTGTTCCAGTCCACGGAAGCGCTGGGAATCACGCCGGATCAGATCGGCGGCTGTAAATTAGGATGTCTGGGTGTTCCGGAGTTTGGCACGGAATTTGTTATCCAGATGGTTATTGATGCAAAACCCAAGTGCTTTACAGATCTTGTGCGTATTTCCGGGCTGTCCCACGGCACGGATGTGTGGCTGGGAAATGCGCAGACTTTGATAGAGGAAGGGAAAGCGACGATCTCCACGGCCATATGCTGCCGGGATGATATCATGATTTATCTGATGCAGAAGGGTGTGGAGCCATCGCTTTCCTTCACGATCATGGAGAGCGTGCGTAAGGGGAAGGGGCTGAAGGATGAGTGGATTGAGGCCATGACGGCGCAGGGCGTGCCGGACTGGTATATCGGTTCCTGCAAGAAGATCAAATATATGTTCCCGAAAGCGCATGCGGCGGCCTATGTTATGATGGCGTGGCGCATCGCCTACTGCAAGATCAATTATCCGCTGGCTTATTATGCGGCTTATTTCAGTATCCGTGCGTCGGCTTTCTCTTATGAGATCATGTGCAGGGGGCAGCAGCATCTGGAGAATGTGATGGCGGATTATAAGCGCAGGAGTGACAATCTTTCCAAGAAGGAACAGGATACGAATAAGGATATGAAGATTGTACAGGAGATGTATGCCCGGGGATTTGAGTTCGTGCCCATTGATGTCTTCTCATCGCATTCCAGATTGTTCCAGATTGTGGACGGTAAGCTGCTGCCGTCGCTGAACAGTATAGACGGCCTTGGAGAGAAGGCGGCAGACGCGATCATGGAGGCGGCAAAGGACGGCCCCTTCTTAAGCAAGGATGACTTCAGACAGCGGACGAAGGCTTCCAAAACGATAGTGGATCTGATGGGAGAACTGGGACTGCTTGGGAATCTGCCGGAGTCCAACCAGATCAGTCTGTTTGATTTTGTGAGTTAATGTAAACGGTAAGACAAAAACAGCCAAAAAATTGAAAAAAATTTGAAAAAGTACTTGCTTTTTTATGGGAAATATAATAAGATAAGCAAGTGCTAATCAAATGGCTCGTTGGTCAAGCGGTTAAGACGCCGCCCTCTCACGGCGGAAACAGGGGTTCGATTCCCCTACGAGCTGTTGACTGTTGATAACAGCCCAACCCTAAGAAGTGCTGAAGACTTTTGTTTTAAGAGGTTTTTAGCATTTTTTCATTTTATCCGAAACAGAATTTTATGATAGGAATTGAGACGCTATTTTTCTATAATAATAAATATAAGTAAGGCAGGGGAAAAGAATTATGGAGAAGATGGAACAAAGAGGAAAAAGGGAACAAACAAACAGTAAGACGGAGCTGGGGATAGCGGTGCTCTCATCGATCCGGGCCAGAATCATATTTATGGCAATGGGAGCCATCGTAATCGTAGGCATAACGCTGATTGCGATTTTCAGTAATATGTCCAGCAGGCAGTTTAAGGATATGGTGGTCTCCTATATGGACGATATGGCACTATCCTATGGTAAGACGATGAACATCCGGGTAGCGGATCTTGCGAAAGAAGGGGAAGAGCCGGATACGGCGTTCTGGGAAGAGATGGTCGGTGGTGTCAATATTATGGATCTGGACGGCTCTTATGCTTACATCGTGGACAGGAACGGAACAATATGCTATCATCCGGATGCCGATAAGATCGGAAGTCTGGTGGAAAATGAGGCGGTAAGCGGGGCTGTTGCACAGATACAGGCGGGCAATGTCCCCAAAGGAACGGTTTCTGTCAAGTATGAATATAAAGGCGAGCAGAAGTATGCAGCCTACAGTGTGACGAATGACGGGGCGTACATATTTGTAATAACTGCGGATGAAGATGCTGCCATGAAATCTTCCGGTGGTAAGATGAAGTCATCGGATGAAATCTTTTGGACCTGTATTTTCTGGGGCTGCATTACGATGGCTATCTGTATGGTGGGTACATTTTTCTGTTGTAATATCATTGTACAGCCGCTGCGGCGTATTGCGGAGCTGACAATGCGGTTTGCGGGGCTGGATTTCAGGGAGGATCAAAGTCAGAAGAAGCTGAGTGAGAGAAAGGATGAGATCGGTGCCATAAGCCGGGCGGTGGATATACTGCGGGAACAGCTTTCCGGTGTGATCGGTAAGATTGAAGAACACAGTAATACGGTTATGGAGACTTCCCACAGGCTGAATCATGATACCGATACGATTTTTGCCACGGTAGGGCAGGTGGATCAGGCGGTTGCGGATATGGCGGATGGCGCCATGTCGCAGGCGGACGAGACGCAGAAGGCAACAGAGAATATTGTTCTGATGGGCAGTATGATCGAAGAAAACAGTATGGAGATGGAGGAACTTAACAAGACGGCGGAAAGCATGTATTCCTCCAGTGATGTGGCGGCAAAGACTCTCGATAGGATGGACGAGGTGAACCGGAAGGCCCAGACAGCGATCGAGATGATCTATGAGCAGACCAATACGACCAACGAGTCTGCCATGAAGATTAAGGCGGCGACAACATTGATCACCTCTATTGCGGAAGAGACCAATCTGTTGTCCTTAAATGCGGCAATCGAGGCTGCAAGGGCAGGAGAGCAGGGACGGGGATTCGCCGTTGTGGCGGAGCAGATCCAGAAACTGGCGGAGGAGTCCAATGAGTCGGCGAAACAGATCGGACAGATCATAGGGTCTCTGATGGCTGATTCCGAGAAGGCGGTCAGGACAATGGATGAAGTTAAGCAGGTTATGGAAGCACAGAATGAAAACGTGGAGATGACGAAAGAACGATTTGAAGAGATGCATGACGGTATTGATAAGACCATAGAAAAAATCAAAGTCATTGCGGAGAAAATGGAGAAGATAGATAATACCCGGGTTAATGTGGTGGATATCGTACAGAACCTGACATCGCTCGCCCAGGAGAACGCGGCGGGAACGGAGGAGACTTCGGCTTCTGTAACAGAGGTGGGAGAGCACATGGCCCGCATTTCCCAGAATGCAGGAGAACTGAGGAAGATTGCAGACGGGCTTCAGATGGAGATGGAAGTATTCTGCCTTTAAAGATAAAGAGAAAAGGTAAAATTTCCTTGCAAATACAATAAAAGGATGCTATAATAGCCTAGGTATCATTAATAGAGACTAAGATAAAGAGTGGACTTGCGAGTCCACTTTTTTATGGTATAAGAAACTGCTCCGGATATCCGGGTACGTAATATTCCGGCCGGTTCTGGAGTTGTCGGAAGAGAGTCAGTATGGTATAGGGTTTGGTTTTTAGGAGGAATATATGTCAAAGAGAGAAACTTATGAGATGAGGACAGAACAGCTTCTGGCTCCGATCGCAGAACAGCATAAGGTGGAGATCTATGATGTGGAGTATGTGAAGGAAGGCAGTGAATGGTATCTGCGCGCCTATATTGACAAACCGGAGGGGGTTAATATCAATGATTGTGAGAATGTGAGCCGGGCGTTGTCAGATGCGTTGGATGCAGAGGACTATATAGCAGACGCCTACATTCTGGAGGTCAGCAGTCCGGGACTTGGCCGGACATTGAAGAAGGACAGACATCTGGAGAAGAGCCTGGGAAAGGATGTTGAAATCAAGACTTACAAGCCGATTGACAAACAGAAAGAATTCTTTGGGCATCTGCGGGCCTTTGATGCTAAGACTGTCACCATAGAAAGCGAGATGGGAGAACGTATATTCAACAGGAATGAGATTGCATTGATCAGGCTGGCACTGGACTTCTAAAGATCCTGCGAAAATCCGTGTCCGTCATTAAAAAGGTAATGAGGCATGCGGCACAGGTGTTATGCAGGGCGGATCATCGTATACAGATTAACAGACATAGGAGGATAATGGAAAATGAATAAGGAGTTAATGGAGGCACTGGACATTCTGGAAAAAGAAAAGGATATCCCGAAAGAGACGCTTTTCGATGCGATTGAAAACTCTCTGATCACTGCCTGCAAGAATCACTTCGGAAAAGCGGATAATGTGAAAGTAGAGATTGACAAGGAGACCTGCGATTTCCTCTGTTACGCTGAGAAAGAGGTCGTGGAGGAAGTGGAGGATGATGTTCTTCAGATTTCCCTGGAGGATGCACAGGAGATCTCTAAGAAAGCTCAGCTGGGCGATATGCTCCATGTGGAGATCAAGTCCAAAGAGTTCGGACGTATCGCGACACAGAACGCTAAGAACGTTATTCTGCAGAAGATCCGGGAGGAAGAGAGAAGCGTCATATATAACCAGTATTACGAGAAAGAGAAGGATGTGGTGACGGGAATCGTCCAGCGTTACATCGGAAGGAATATTTCCATTAATCTCGGCAAGGCAGATGCCATTTTGAACGAGAGCGAGCAGGTCAGAGGAGAGAATTTCAGGCCGACTGAGCGAATCAAGGTATATATTCTGGAGGTGAAGAATACACCTAAAGGACCGAGAATACTCGTGAGCCGTACTCACCCGGAATTAGTCAAGAGACTGTTTGAGGCTGAGGTGACAGAGATCAAGGACGGCACCGTGGAGATCATGAGCATTGCCAGAGAGGCGGGCAGCAGAACGAAGATGGCAGTCCGCTCCATGAATCCGAATGTGGATGCTGTAGGCGCCTGTGTGGGTATTAATGGCGTTAGAGTCAATTCCATCGTGGATGAGCTGCGCGGAGAGAAGATAGACATCGTCAACTGGGACGATAATCCGGGGAATCTGATTCAGAATGCTCTGTCACCGGCGAAGATCGTGGCAGTATTCGCAGATCCGGATGAGAAGACCGCGAAGGTGGTTGTCCCGGATTACCAGCTGTCTCTGGCGATCGGTAAGGAAGGACAGAATGCAAGACTTGCGGCGAGGCTCACAGGGTATAAAATCGATATTAAGAGCGAGACACAGGCGAAGGATGCGCCAGGCTTCAGATACGAGGATTACGTCTATGATGATGAAGAATTTGATGAAGCATATGAAGGCGAGGGCGTCTATGAGGAAGACTATGACGAGGAAATGTATGGGCAGTCCGAAGAGATAGCCTATGAATCCGAAGAAGGCCCGGATGAGACTGTGTACGAAGAAGAGTATGTCGAGGAAGATGAGATGCCGGAGCAAGACGGCATCGTGGAGGATGAGATGCCGGAAGAATACTAGACGCGGCCAGGCCGTCTTAAGAAGGACGGACAAAGCGCAGACGGATATCGTAAGACAATAGAGAGGATAGGATAATGGCGAAGAAGATTCCCATGCGGCAATGTGTGGGTTGTGGTGAGATGAAAAGTAAAAAAGAAATGATGCGTGTGTTAAAAAGCACGGAAGGTTCTATTGTTCTGGATATGACCGGCAGAAAAAACGGCAGGGGTGCTTATCTGTGCATGAATAAGG
The DNA here is from genome assembly GCA_910575245.1 of Clostridia bacterium. Classification (GTDB taxonomy): domain Bacteria; phylum Bacillota; class Clostridia; order Lachnospirales; family Lachnospiraceae; genus UBA3282. The sequence goes on from CAJTEN010000009.1 coordinate 91,038, forward strand.
AATGTCTGATGAAAGCGCGGAAGAATAAAGGACTGGAGCGTTCTTTTAAGATGAGTATCCTGAAGGAGATATATGAGAATCTGGAAAGGGAGTTTGAGGAGGGTGAACATGCAGAACAGACCCAATAGAGATCGGGTGTTATCTATGCTTGGTTTGGCTGCTCGCTCCAGAAATGTTGTCAGTGGCGGATTTGCGACAGAGGAAGCAGTGAAGAGCGGAAAAGCATATCTGGTTATCATAGCGGAGGATGCTTCGGATAACACCAGAAAAAAATATAGTAACATGTGTGAATTCTATAAGGCGCCTTATCAGTATTATAGTGTGAAGGATATACTGGGGCATGCGATCGGCAAGGAAGAACGTTCCTGTCTTGCTGTGACTGATGCGGGATTTGCAGATTCGATACAGAAGCATTTAGTAGATTCGAAATAGTTGGAGGTAGTGAGCATGGCGAAAATGAAGGTACATGAGCTGGCAAAAGAGTTGGAGAGACAAAGTAAAGAACTGGTCGCTTTTTTGCAGGATAAAGGATATGAAGTGAAAGCGGCACAGAGTTCTGTTGAGGAGGAGGCTATTGCCCTGGTGCGTAAGCAGTTTGGCGGCAAAAGCAAGGACATGGCAAAAGGATCTGCGGAGAGTGGGAAGGAGACGGCGTCTGCAACAGCGTCCAGGCAAGATACGGCAGCCAGGGCAGAAAGCGGGACGGGAACATCACGGGAAGAGATAAAACCGGCAACGCCCAAGGCAGGAGTGAAGGCAGAGGCAGTCAGTCAGGGGAAGACGGAAGGAAAAGCACCGACAAAGCAGAATGCTGATGCCAGAAGACCGGAAAATGGCAGAGGGGAGACACCCAAGAAGAAAAAGATCATCTTCGTGAGCAATCCTCAGCATTCCAAGATGCAGGGCCAGGGGCAACGTCCGGCACAGGGCCAGGGCAGTAATCATGCAGGCCGCAGAAATAACAATGACAGGGACAGGGATAGAAGACAGCCCAGTAATGGGGCACGTCCGGTGCAGGTACAGAACGCACCGCATAAGATTATCAGGCCTACACAGAAGCCGATTCCCGTTACGGCAGAACCTTATGAGGTCCGCCAGAGACAGCAGCAGGAGCGCAGGCTGGAGCAGAGACAGCAGGAGAAGAGGGAGCGTGAACGGGAAAGGGAGAGAGAACGTGAACGGGAACGCGAAAAAGAGCGTGAGCGGGAGAAAGCAGCGCAGCCTTCCGCTCAGCCGGCCAGAACACCGCAGGAGCAGGGGAGAACAAGAAATGCAGGAGAGAACCGCAGACCTGAAGGCCAGGGCAGGGCGTCTTATAACAACAATCAGGGCAATCGCAGAAATAATGGCTCTGGTACGGGTCCTAACAGGGGCGGCGGCAATTTTGAACGCTCTCAGAGAAGTAATGGCGGGCAGGACAATCGATTCAGGAAGAATAATAATCAGAAGGACTTTATGCCCGAGACGCCTGTCAAGGACATGGAGAAACACAGGGAAGACGAGAAGCGCAGAGCGAATCAGGACAAAGACAAACGCTCAAAGAAAGATCTGATCTACGAAGAGGATGAGGTAGCTGTAAAGAGCCGCAATAAAGCCGGCCGTTTCATCAAGCCGGAGAAGAAAGCGGAGGAGAAGGAAGAAGAGCAGATTAAAGTGGTTACGGTCCCGGATTCTCTTACGATCAAGGAACTGGCAGATAAGATGAAGATCCAGCCTTCTGTGATTATCAAGAAGCTTTTCATGCAGGGACAGATCGTTACGTTAAACTCTGAGGTGAGCTATGAGGATGCGGAGAATATTGCAATCGAATATGATATCATCTGCGAGAAGGAAGTCAAGGTGGATGTCATTGAGGAATTGTTGAAGGAGGATGAAGAGGATGAAAGCTCCATGGTCAGCAGACCACCTGTTATCTGTGTTATGGGGCATGTTGACCATGGTAAAACTTCTCTTCTTGACGCAATCCGTAAGACAAATGTGACGGATAAGGAAGCGGGAGGAATTACGCAGGCAATCGGCGCCTATACGGTTACGGTGAACGGACAGAACATCACCTTCCTGGATACGCCGGGGCATGAGGCATTTACGGCGATGCGTATGCGCGGCGCCAATTCTACGGATATAGCAGTACTGGTCGTAGCGGCGGATGACGGTGTCATGCCGCAGACGGTAGAGGCTATCAATCATGCCAAAGCAGCCGGTATTGAGATTATCGTTGCGGTGAATAAGATTGATAAACCGAACGCAAACATTGACCGTGTGAAACAGGAAATGACGGAATATGAACTGATTCCGGTAGACTGGGGCGGATCCACGGAGTTTGTCCCTGTATCAGCCAAGTCCGGAGAAGGTCTTGAGAATCTGTTGGAGACGATCCTCCTGACCGCCGAGATTCTGGAACTTAAGGCGAATCCTGACAGAAATGCGAGAGGTTTGGTAATCGAGGCCGAACTTGACAAAGGACGCGGTCCTGTGGCAACGGTGCTTGTACAGAAGGGTACGCTGCATGTAGGGGACTTTATTTCAGCCGGAGCGAGTCATGGTAAAGTAAGGGCCATGATAGACGATAAGGGCAAAAGAGTGAAGGAAGCGATACCTTCTACACCTGTAGAGATTCTGGGGCTTTCTGACGTACCCAGTGCAGGCGAAGTATTTATCGTACATGAGAATGATAAGAGCGCGAAATCTTATGCGGAGACTTATATGGCCCAGCATAAAGAGGAGATGCTTGCAGATACTAAGACAAGAATGTCGCTGGATGACTTGTTCAACCAGATTCAGGAAGGCAATCTGAAGGAACTGAATCTGATCGTGAAAGCAGACGTACAGGGCAGTGTGGAAGCTGTGAAGCAGAGTTTGATGAAGCTGTCCAATGAGGAAGTTGTCGTTAAGTGTATTCACGGCGGCGTAGGCGCCATCAATGAGTCGGATGTGTCCCTTGCCTCCGCATCATCGGCTATCATTATCGGATTCAATGTAAGGCCGGATACTACGGCGAAAGCCGTGGCAGAGCGTGAAGGCGTGGATGTCAGGCTGTATAAGGTTATTTATCAGGCAATCGAGGATATCGAGGCTGCTATGAAAGGTATGCTGGATCCTGTCTTTGAGGAGAAAGTGATCGGCCATGCGGAAGTGCGGCAGATCTTCAGGGCATCTGCCATCGGTAATATTGCCGGTTCCTATGTGCTGGACGGCGAGTTCCAGCGTGGCTGCAAGATCCGTATTACGCGAGAGGGAGAACAGATCTACGAGGGTTCCCTGGCTTCTCTGAAGCGGTTTAAGGATGATGTGAAAGAAGTTAAAGCTGGATTTGAATGCGGTCTTGTGTTTGATGGCTTCGATAGGATGCAGGAGCTGGATATTGTAGAAGCGTATATTATGGTAGAAGTACCTCGATAAGATATTTGATAACGCGTGATATGAATAGGGCGGAAAGGAGTCTGGTACGATGCGTAAAAACAGTGTGAAAAATACTCGAATCAACGGAGAAGTACAGCGTGTACTGGCAGAGATCATCAGGAGCGGGATCAAGGATCCCAGAATCGCTCCGATGACCTCGGTTGTGGCGGTGGAGGTTGCCCCGGATCTGAAAACCTGTAAGGCGTGGATCAGTGTGCTGGGGGATGAGAAGGCACAGGCTGATACGTTGGCCGGACTTGAGAGTGCAGAAGGATATATCCGCAGCCTTCTGGCCAAAACGGTCAATTTGCGCAACACGCCTCAGGTGACTTTCATCTTGGATCAGTCCATAGCTTATGGTGTGGATATGGCCAGGAAAATAGATGAAGTGATCAGCAAAGACAACCGGGAGAAGACAGAAGATGATTGAAAGTAACACAAGTTATTTATGGCAAAACGAAAGGAGGGGCTGTAATGAAGATAGTTGATGAAGTAAGAAATGCGGATACGATAGCGATCAGCGGCCACATCCGGCCGGATGGAGACTGTGTCGGCTCGGTGCTGGGATTGTACCTTTATCTGAGGAAAACGCTGCCTGAAGCAGAAATTGACGTGTATCTGGAGAAACCGGCGGATATATTCAATTGTATCAGTCATATTGAAGAAATTAAGTCAGAAATTAATCTAAACAAAATATATGATGTCTTTATTGCCCTGGACTGTTCCGACGACCGTCTGGGAGATGTGCGCCCTCTTTTTGAGAATGCGCGCAGGACGATCAATATTGACCATCATATCAGTAACCCGGGGTGCGGTGATGTGCGAATCATAGAGCCGAAGAGAAGCTCCACCGCAGAATTGCTGTATGACCTGATGGATGCGGACCAGGTGGATGAGGAAGTTGCGGCGGCTCTTTATATCGGCATCATCCATGATACCGGTGTGCTGCGGTATTCCAATACATCACCTCGTACGCTCCAGATTGTCGCCGAACTTATTAAGTTTGGATTTGATTTTTCATCCATTATTGAAAAGACCTTTTACGAGAAGACTTATGTCCAGACGCAGATCATGGGCAGGGCGATACTGGAGAGTGTCCGTTTTATGCATGACAGGTGTATCGTCAGTATGGTGTCCCGCCGTATGATGGAATTTTATCAGGTCACTCCCAAGGACTTAGATGGTATTGTAAACCAGCTGCAGGCTGTGAAGGGGGTGGAGTGTGCCATTTTCATGTATGAGACAGGCACATTGGAATATAAAGTAAGTATGCGCTCCAACGGCAGAGTGGATGTGGCTTCTGTGGCAATGAAGTTCGGCGGCGGCGGCCATGTGCGGGCTGCGGGCTGTACGATGAACGGTACATATCACGACAATATCAATAATTTGTCAATTGAGATCGCCGAACAGCTGGATATTAAATAACATACGCTATATTGCATGCGCCTGTGAATGTGCGGTATTGCGGTTGAGAGGAAGCATGCAGGGCATGAGGATGATTATGTATAACGGAATCATGAATGTATATAAGGAGGCGGGCTATACATCGCATGATGTGGTAGCCAGGCTCCGCGGTATTTGTAAAATGAAGAAGATCGGCCATACAGGAACACTCGACCCGGAAGCGGTCGGCGTGCTTCCTGTATGTTTAGGTTCGGGCACAAAATTGTGCGATATGCTTACCGATTGGGATAAGGAGTATATCGCGGTGCTTCGCCTTGGAGTGGTTACCGATACACAGGATATGACGGGACAGGTCCAAAGGCGGTGTACAGTAGAGCAGGCGGAAGCATTGACCAATGATCAGGTGAGCCGGGCGGTTTTGGATTTCGTGGGAGAATATGGCCAGGTTCCTCCCATGTATTCTGCTTTGAAGGTCAATGGTAAGAGACTGTATGAACTGGCAAGAGCTGGCAAAGAGGTGGAGCGCAGGCCGAGAAAGGTACAGATCAGGGAAATTGAGATCCAGAATCTGGAACTGCCCCAAGTGAAGATGCGGGTGGTATGTTCCAAGGGAACTTATATCAGGACGCTGTGCCATGATATAGGAGAACGGCTGGGCTGCGGCGGTGCGATGGAGTCACTTGTCAGGAGCCGGGTGGGAATATTCGGAATTGAGGATGCACTGACACTGGACCAGATTGAAGAGCTGAGTGCGCAGAATAAAATATCTGACGTTATTATAAAACCGGACGCCGTATTCGGAAAGAACCGGGCGGTGGTTGTGACGGAATACGGCCGCAGGATGGCGGCAAACGGGAATGTGCTCAGGACAGATCAGCTGTCCGGAACAGTATGTCCGGCAGACGGGGAGCAGGTTCGGGTATATGATGATAAGGGAAAATTCTATGGCATTTACAGGTATGATGTAAAGAGGAATGCTTTGAAACCGGTCAGGATGTTTCTGACATCAGAGGATTAGAACAGAAAAGCAGGAATAAGACAGATATGCAGATCATTGAACAGAACACGACATTCAGGCTGCCTGGAAAAAGTGCCGTCGCTATCGGTAAATTTGACGGGATTCATTTAGGACATCAGGCGCTTATTCATAAAATTACAGAACAGAAGGAGAAAGGATTTCTGGCAACAGTATTTACTTTTGATACTTCGGCTTCGGCTTATTTCGGAGGAGAGGCCGGGGAACTGACAACCAGAACGGAAAAACGGCAGATCTTTGAACGTATGGGAGTGGATGTGCTGATCGAATTTCCGCTGAATCCTGTCACTGCGGCTACGATGCCGGAAGAGTTTGTGCACAGGTATCTGGCCGGACAGATGCAGGCAGCCTATATCTGTGCAGGGCCGGATCTTTCCTTTGGAAAGAACGGTGCAGGCAGCTATGGGCTTCTGGAGCGTTTGGCCCTGGAGCATGGATATCAGGTGGAACTGATTGATAAGGTTATGGTGGACGGGGAGGAAGTCAGTTCCAGCAGGGTGCGGGAGGCCGTCCGGCAGGGACAGATGGAAGCGGCGGCACGCATGCTGGGGGAAGCTTACAGTGTGACAGGGACTGTGGAACATGGACGTATGCTGGGGCGCAGGATTGGTATGCCTACTGCCAATCTGATACCGGAAGCGGATAAGCTTCTGCCGCCGAACGGAGTCTATTATTCCAGAGTCAGGGCAGCGGAGAAATATTATGCGGGAATTACCAATGTAGGATGCAAACCAACGGTGAGTGAGGAACGAAGGATGGGAGTGGAGACGTATCTCTACGATTTCACAGGGGATATTTATGGCCGGGATATCCGGGTAGAACTCCTTGCTTTCCGCAGGCAGGAGATGAAATTTGAAAGTGTGGAAAAGCTGAAGGCACAGATGCTGCAGGACATTGCCGCAGGACGGAATTATCCAGGATAAAAGATCCGATTTTGGCATATTATGTCTTTTTTGCAGGAGAAAGGACTTGTCAGTGTATCGCATTTTAGATAAAATGAAAACAGCGGGGATACGTAACAGGACAGAAAGATGGACTGTTATGGCGGTTCCTATACAGATGAAGGGAATCTAATACAGATGAATGCAACGATCATACTTTCGATGGCGGGAGGCCTGGGACTGTTCTTATACGGCATGCGCATTATGAGTGACAGTATCGAGAAGGTTGCCGGAGCCAAGTTAAGAGGAATACTGGAAAGGCTGACTACAAACAGATTTACAGGAATCCTGGTAGGCATTTTCTTTACGGCAGTCATTCAGTCTTCATCAGCATGCACAGTCATGGTGGTCAGCTTTGTCAACTCGGGACTGATGACGTTGACGCAGGCGGCAGGAGTCATTTTCGGAGCGAATATAGGTACTACAGTGACAGCGCTTTTGGTCTCTTTTAAGCTGGAGAAGGCGGCTCCGGTTATTCTGCTTGTGGGTGTTCTGATTATTATGTTCTGTAAGAAGCAGAAGATATCGCGATGGGGAGAGGTTATTATCGGTTTCGGTGTCCTGTTTATGGGACTGAGTACGATGTCAGGCGCTATGTCGGGCATGAAGGATTCGCCTGCAGTCATACATATGTTTGAATCTCTTCAGACACCGATTTTTGCAGTGATTCTGGGAGCTGTGCTGACGGCAGTCATCCAGAGTTCTTCTGTTACGGTCAGTATTATGGTCCTGCTTGCAAATCAGGGATTGATGGGCCTGGATATTGGCATGTATATCATTTTGGGGTGTAATATAGGCGCCTGTACCTCTGCTATACTGGCTTCACTGAGCGGTAAGAAGGATGCCAAGAGGGCAGCCTCTATTCATTTGATTTTTAACGTGATCGGTACGGTTATTGTCTATATTATCTTTAAATTGTGTGTGCATCAGTTCGTGGATCTGCTTGTCTATGTGACCGGAAACAATCTGGGACGTGTTGTGGCATATGCGCATATTGCCATCAAAATTTTCCAGGTAATCATATTAATGCCGTTTATCCGGGGAATCGTGGATCTTACTTATGTATTTGTGCCTGGCGATGACAGGAAGGTAGGATACAGGGACAGCTACCAGCTGAAATACATCGGAGAGAAGTCGGTGCTTAATCCTGCAACAGCAGTGGTTGAGGCAATCAAAGAGCTTGACCGTATGGCAGCGCTGGCAAGTGAGAATCTGAACCGTGCTATGAATGTCCTGATGACTCTTGACCCGGATGAAATAGAAGAGGTCAAGGCTGTGGAGAAGAATATTGATTTCCTGAGCCACGCCATAACACATTATCTTGTCAAGATTAATCAGACTACGCTGCCGATCGAGGATCTGAAGAATATCGGCGCCTTGTTCCATGTGGTCAATGACATCGAGCGGATCGGCGATCATGCTGAGAACATTGCGGAGGCCGCGGTGCACAGGATAGAGAGCGGAGTTGGATTTACGAAGGCGGCACAGAAGGAATTGGGAGAGATGGTAGACATGGTTAACACGCTGCTCCGGTTTTCCGTTGAGATGTTTGTCAAGAGTACGGAAGAGCATATGGAAGATGTGATCCACCTTGAAGATGCCATCGATGAGAAGGAGAAGGAACTGCAGCAGAAACATATAGAGAGACTGACCAATAACGAGTGTTCTCCGGAGGCGGGGGCGCTGTATTCGGATATTGTATCCGGTCTGGAGCGCGTTGCGGATCATGCCGTTAACATTGCCTTTGCCAATAATTACGGGGAGGAAATGGCTGTCTGAGATTTCGTAAAGAATGCCCTGCGGGGCATTTTTTATGTGTTACTATTCATGGCCAATGTCATTAAGTTAAGTCTATACACAGCATCTGATATGATAGGATTCTCCTGAGGGCCATTGGAAAACGCCGGTACTTAATGAGGTTTTCCACGAATTTAGTACCGCTGCGTTTGGAACTGAGCGAAAGCGCGTCCTTAGGAGATTCCTATTATGTCAGGCGCGTCCGGCTTAACTTAATGACATTGGCCGTGAATAGTAACTTTTATGTCTCAGAAAGGAAAATTTGTGAAAAGAGACATTTGACAGATGGAGGCGCTGCTGATATAATAGGCTCGGAATTGTTACAGAAATGTTACAAAATAAGAACAAATTATGCAGCAGATTGATTGGATCCGGCAAACGGCAGAACAAGAAGGAACTGCCAAGGATGTAAGGAGCTGTGATTGAGAGGAACAAAGCGAGATGAAAAGACGAGAGATCATGTGCCTGTTGGCGGGTTGTATGCTTCTGCTTACACCGATGCAGACGCGGGCAACGAATCTTCTGGATATTTTATCGATTGGCACGATCAATACTGAGATTTCTGGCGTTTCGGGAGACAAGGATACGGCCGAGGATACGAAGAATGAGAATACAGATAACCAAGATGTGGAGGATTCCTACGGTACAGAGAGGGCGACCGGGCAGGACGGACGCAGTGCAGGAGAGATGACTGAACCGGATGGAACAGAGGTGGATTTGAGTGATGGGGCGGAAGAATCCGGTCAGACAGACAAAGAAAGTGATCTTCAGGATATTCTGGGAGGCGCCATCGGTTCCAGTGTGATCCTGGAATCGACCAAGACAGAGATTGAATACGCAGAAGCCTATGAGAAGGCTAAGAATGCCAATTGGGGCTATACCAATCTGGGCATTGCCCATGTGGATAATAATCTGAATATCCGCGCGGCTGCGGAAGAGGAGGGCAAGCTGGTAGGTAAACTTCCCAAGGATGCAGCCTGTGAGGTGCTGGACAGCGACGATACATGGGCGCACATCAAATCCGGCAAGGTGGAAGGCTATGTAAGTCTGGAATATCTGCTGACCGGTATCCCGGCCAAGCGCAGGGCAGAAGAACTGGCTGTAACGATGGCGCGTGTCACGACGGACAGTCTTAAAGTAAGGGCGCAGGCCAATACGGAGTCAGAGGTGATCACACTGGTTCCCAACGGGGAAGAACTGGAAGTGGCAGACGTAGAAGGAGACTGGGTCAAAGTATATCTGGATGATGAGGAAGTATATGTTTCGGCAGAATACGTAGAAGTCAGTGCGGAACTGGGGACGGCGATCACGATGACAGAACTTCTGTATGGGCAGGGAGTATCCGATGTGCGTGTGGATTTGTGCCAGTATGCCAAGGAGTTTCTGGGGAATCCCTATGTGTGGGGCGGAACAAGCCTTACCAGGGGGGCGGATTGCTCGGGATTCGTTCTGAGCGTCTTTAAAAAGTATGGTGTGGGCCTGCCTCATTCTTCTGTGGCACAGTCAGGCCTCGGTACGACGATTAAGGTATCGGAGGCACAGCCGGGAGATCTGATCTTCTATGGCAATGGCAGATCCATCAATCATGTGGCGATCTACATCGGCGGAGGCCAGGTCATCCATGCAGGCAATCCCAAGACCGGGATCCGTATTTCCAACGTGTCCTACCGCAGTCCTGTTAAGGCGGTCAGGATACTGCAGGATTAATGTGGTAGTCCAGACAAGGCGGCCCTGTTACATTGATTGTAGGCATTCCTATAAAATGCTTTACAAGCCACGGGTTGTATGATAAAATAGGCGAGTGTGAAAAAGACAAAAAGTTTTCTAAGGCGTCAAAAGACGCCGCCTAAGAAAATCAAAGTGTTGTCTTGTAGAATCGTTTTAAGGCGATTCTTCTGAAGTGGTTCACTCATTGTTTGTGCCGTAAATAGTAGGGGTGCAGGCATGAAATGAAACCGACACTCAGAGATGGGAGGCTCCAGCCCAATCTTGGTGTCCGGTGTTTAAAAGGTTGAAAGGAGAGACTATGATTTCCAAAGAAAAGAAAACAGCAATTATCAATGAGTATGCAAGGACACCCGGCGATACAGGTTCACCGGAGGTTCAGGTAGCGGTTCTTACAGCGAGAATTCAGGAATTGACAGAACATCTCAAGGCGAATCCGAAGGATCATCATTCCAGAAGAGGTTTGCTGAAAATGGTCGGTCAGAGACGTGGCCTGCTTGCTTATCTGAAGGATAAGGATATCGAGAGATATCGTTCCCTGATCGAGAGACTTGGACTGAGAAAATAAGACGGAGCAGAAGGCGGATGTAAGGCTGGATTATGATTATATCCAGTTTCGTTCGCCTTTTCCTGTTTTGTTGTATGTTGTATGGGTGGAAGAAGCATCCGAGACCACAAATATATGCATAAGAGCGGTAAGCCGCATTGACGGCTTCGTTATGGGAAGAACAGACGGCATTTTTATGCAGATATTTGTAGTTTCGGCATCTTCTGCCTTAGGTATGGATTTTATCTTCGCGTGCAGAACGGCCGCGGAGCAAGAGAAAAGGAGAGAAGATTATGTACAAGAGTTACACAATGGAACTTGCCGGACGCACCCTTCGCGTGGACATCGGCAGAGTGGGTAAGCAGGCTAATGGCTGTGCTTTTATGCAGTACGGGGAGACTACGGTGTTATCTACTGCCACAGCATCAGAGAAGCCGAGAGAGGGGATTGATTTCTTCCCCTGCAGCGTAGAATATGAAGAGAAGCTGTATTCCGTAGGTAAGATTCCGGGAGGTTTTAATAAGAGAGAGGGGAAGGCATCCGAGAATGCGGTTCTTACCAGCCGTGTCATCGACAGGCCGATGAGGCCTTTGTTCCCGAAGGATTACCGCAATGACGTTACATTGAATAATATGGTAATGAGTGTGGATCCGGCATGCCGTCCGGAATTGGTAGCGATGATCGGTACGGCGATCGCCACCTGCATTTCGGATATTCCTTTCAACGGGCCTTGTGCTATGACGCAGATGGGTATGGTAGACGGCGAATTGATCGTAAATCCTTCTCAGGAGCAGTGGGATAAGGGAGACCTTAAGATGACAGTTGCCTCCACTTCCCAGAAAGTTATGATGATCGAGGCAGGAGCCAATGAGGTGCCGGAGAACAGAGTGCTGGAGGCAATCTATAAGGCACATGAGGTCAATCAGACGATTATCGAGTTTATAAGTAAGATTGTGGCAGAGGTGGGCAAGCCGAAGCACACCTATGAGAGCTGCGCGATTCCGGAGCAGATGTTTGAGGAGATGAAGAAAATCGTGACACCCGAGGAGATGGAGACAGCGGTTTTCACAGATGAGAAGCAGGTGCGCGAGGAGAATATCAGGAACATTACGGCTAAGCTGGAGGAAGCTTTTGCGGAGAAGGAAGAGTATCTTGCTGTGCTTGGCGAGGCTGTATACCAATATCAGAAGAAAACGGTACGTAAGATGATTCTGAAGGATCACAAGCGTCCGGACGGCCGTGCGCTTGACCAGATCAGACCGCTTGCAGCAGAGGTGGACATTATTCCCCGGGTTCACGGTTCGGCCATGTTTACCCGTGGCCAGACACAGATCTGCAATGTATGTACACTTGCACCTTTGTCTGAAGTACAGAGGGTAGACGGGTTGGATGAGAATATTACGAGTAAGAGATATATGCATCACTATAATTTCCCGTCATACTCCGTAGGCGAGACGAAAGTCAGCCGCGGACCGGGCCGCAGGGAGATAGGACATGGAGCACTGGCCGAGAGGGCTTTGCTTCCTGTACTTCCTTCGGAGGAGGAGTTCCCCTATGCAATCCGTACGGTATCAGAGACATTCGAGTCCAATGGTTCCACGTCTATGGCGTCTACCTGTGCATCCTGTATGTCTCTTATGGCAGCGGGTGTACCGATCAAGAAGATGGTGGCAGGTATTTCCTGCGGTCTTGTGACAGGGGATACGGATGATGATTTCGTACTGCTGACAGACATCCAGGGGCTGGAAGATTTCTTCGGCGATATGGATTTCAAGGTGACGGGTACACACGACGGGATTACGGCGATTCAGATGGATATCAAGATCCATGGCCTGACCAGGCCGATTGTGGAAGGCGCTATTGAGAGATGCCGTGAAGCCAGAGAGTTTATCATGGCCAACTGTATGGTGCCGGCCATTGCAGCGCCTCGTAAGGAAGTGGGACCCTATGCGCCGAAGATCATTTCTATCCAGATCGATCCGGAGAAGATCGGCGATGTAGTAGGACAGCGCGGTAAGACTATCAATGAGATCATTGCCCGCACTGGGGTGAAGATTGATATTACGGATGACGGACAGGTCTCTGTATGCGGTACGGATAAGACTATGATGGATAAAGCCGTAGAGATGATCAAGACGATCGTGACAGATTTCGAGGAAGGACAGATCTTCAAGGGAACGGTAGTCAGCATCAAAGAGTTCGGCGCATTTATTGAGTTTGCTCCCGGCAAGGAAGGCATGGTTCATATTTCCAAGATTGCCAGAGAGAGAATCAATCACGTGGAAGATGTATTAACTCTTGGCGATAAGGTGACTGTGGTATGTCTGGGCAAGGATAAGATGGGAAGAATGAGCTTCTCCATGAAGGATGTGGCTCAGGTTTAAGAACAGAAGAGACGGCAGAAAGGATAGTGTCTGCATAATGTGACGCAGCAGATTGAATGGGAGGAAGTTAGAAGAAATTATGAATAATTCAACCATACTGATTGTCGACGACGTAGATATTAACAGAGAGATTCTTTGTGAGATGTTTCAGGATTATAACACGATTCAGGCTGCCAACGGCAGGGAGGCTTTGGATGTCATAGCCTCTAAGCCTGAGGAGATATCAGTAGTGCTTTTGGATATCGTGATGCCTGTCATGAACGGTGTTGAAGTGCTGGAAGAAATGAAGAGGCGTAACTGGATCGACAGTATTCCGGTGCTTCTGATTACAGGCGAGGCAACCACGCAGATTGAACGCGATGCGTATCGTCTGGGGGCAAGTGATATTATCAAAAAGCCTTTTGATGCCTATATTGTAAAACAGCGTACTAAGAATGTGATTGAGCTCTACTATAATAAGCGTCATCTGGAAGAGATGGTGGAATTGCAGACTAAGGTTCTGCGCAAGCAGGCAGAAGAACTGCGCCATATGAATGATCATATCATAGATGTTATGAGTAACGTGGTAGAATTCCGTAACCTGGAATCCGGAGATCACGTTAAGCGTGTCAAGACATTTACGAATATACTGGCAAAATACGTGGCGAAGGCCTATCCGGAGTACGGTCTGGATGAAAATATGATCAATATCATCACATCTGCGGCGGCGCTGCACGATGTGGGTAAGATCGTAATTTCTGACGGCATTCTTTTAAAACCCGGTAAGCTGACCGATGAAGAGTTCGAGGTGATGAAATCTCATACGACCAGAGGATGCGAGATTCTTGAAATGCTGGGAGAGATTCAGCAGGGAGAATATGGCAGGATCAGCTATGAAATCTGTAGACATCATCACGAGAGATATGACGGAAGAGGATATCCGGATCATCTTAAAGGCGAAGAAATTCCGATTGCGGCTCAGATCGTGTCAGTGGCAGATGTGTACGATGCACTGGTACATAAAAGAGTATATAAGGCTGCCTTCACACCGGATGTAGCCTATGATATGATAACAAACGGTAAGTGCGGTATTTTTTCTCCTAAGCTGATGGAGTGTCTTACTTCGGCCAGGGAGGAATTTGCGCAAATTGTTTTGAACGGCCAGAAGGAATAACAGAAGATTAAGCATAATAAAACACCATGGAAGCAGCAGCTCTCATGGTGTTTTATTATGCTTAAATGCGATTCGGCCTATTCGGGCCCGCAAAGGGAATTTCACAAACGGATTCTGTATGTTTCTACCAGATAGAGTTAGGCTCACCGGCTTTCTCTTCGCAGTATTTGCACCGGTAAATCTCTTTCTTCTCGTCGGCAAGTACGAAAATGTGGGGTAGCCCCTGTTCTATGGAAGTGATGCAGCGCGGATTTTTGCACTTAAGGACATTTTTGATTTCATGGGGCAGGATCAGTTCCTTCTTATCAACAATCTCGCCGTCTTTGATGACGTTAACGGTGATATTATGGTCGATGAATGCCAGAACGTCCAGATTCAGTGTATTGATGTCGCACTCTACTTTCAGGATATCCTTTTTACCCATTTTATTGCTGCGGGCGTTCTTGATAATCGCCACGGTACAGTCCAGCTTGTCCAACTGCAGATGATGATAGATCGACAGACTTTTGCCTGCCTTGATATGGTCCAGTACGAAGCCCTCTTCTATTTTTCCTACATTTAACATGTTTTCTTTCCTTTCCTGATGTGTTCTTGCGTGTTTAATGGATGACAGGCGGGTCTTTTCTTCCGGCCGCCGCTTAGCTTAAGCAGGCTGACTCCAGCAGGGTGAGAATCAGAGCCATCCTGACATAGACGCCGTACTGTGCCTGCCTGAAGTATACGGCGCGGGGATCCTCATCTACCTCCACGGAAATCTCATTGACACGTGGAAGGGGATGGAGTATCAGCATATCGTCTTTGGCCAGTTTCATTTTCTCTTTATTCAGAATATAGAAATCCTTCAGCCGTACATAGTCTTCCTCGTTGAAGAAGCGTTCCCGCTGAACTCTGGTCATATACAAAAGATCCAGCTGGGCAATGCTGTCTTCCAAACGGATCACCTCTTCATAAGTGATTCCCTTTTCGGAAAGCATGTCGATGATATAATCCGGCACTTTAAGTTCCGGCGGAGAGATAAAAATAAAATGGATATCGGGATAGCGGATCAGCGCGTTGATCAGGGAATGAACCGTTCTTCCGAATTTAAGGTCGCCGCAGAGCCCGATGGTGAAATGGCCGAGACGCCCCTTCAGGGCACGGATGGTCAGAAGATCAGTCAGCGTCTGAGTAGGATGCTGGTGACCGCCGTCACCTGCGTTGATGACCGGAATGCCGGAACGGCCGGCGGCTACCATGGGAGCGCCTTCCTTCGGATGACGCATGGCGCAGATGTCGGCATAGCAGGAGATGATACGGATGGTATCAGATACGCTTTCTCCTTTGGAAGCCGAAGAGGAACCGGCATCCGAGAAGCCCAGTACCTGCCCGCCCAGATTCAGCATGGCGGCTTCGAAGCTTAACCTTGTCCGGGTGCTGGGCTCATAGAAGCAGGTAGCCAGCTTCTTACCTTCACAGGCATGGGCATATTTCTTCGGATCAGCTTTGATGTCATCGGCCAGATCAAATAGTTTGTCAAGTTCTTCTACGGTGAAGTCCAGTGGATTCATTAGATGTCTCATAATGTCAGATACCTTTCTTTCAGTCTGTAATATATTGATGTGTCGGACAGCAGCCCTCAAAAAAATAGAAGAGAACGGGTCTCTTCTATTTATATAGGTTGTCAGGATTGATAGGACAACAAATCTTCCACAGGTTTCCTTATGGGAGCGACAGGTGTCTCATCGGGATAGCCTACAGGAATAAGAGCTACCAGTTCTCTGTCCTCGGGAAGCTGCAGCATGGCTTCGATGGGAGCCTGATCGAACAAGCCGAGAATAACGGTGCTAAGGCCCTGCTCATAAGCAGCCAGACAGAAAGTCTGGGATGCGGCACCGGCATCGTACATCTGCCATCCGTCGCCGCGGGGAGTGCTGAAAGAGCCGTCACGTTCGTATCCGCTTCGGTTCTTAATAATGGTAACAGCGATTAAAACCGGTGCAGCGGAAATGATTGTGCCGTTGCCCGGATAGAGGGAAGTACCTTCCCTGGCGATCCTCTCTTTCAGTTCTCCTTCGATCGCAATATAGCGGGTAATCTGTGTATGCTTCCAGCTGGGAGCATAAGATGCTGTCTCAACGATCTGTGCAAGCAGATCGTGGGAGACAGGGTCTGCTTTAAACTTACGGATACTTCTGCGTCCCAGGATACAATCTTTAGCGGTCATGTATTCAACCTCCTTATAATGTGTGAAATGAATTCGAACTATATATTCTGTATATCATATCATAAAGAGAAAAGGGTTTCAATCATTTTCGGACAGATAAAAATTTGTAAAACAGGCAGGGGTGTGATATAGTGGATAGAGAAATTCTGACGCGGAATATGACAGGATGCAGATTGGGTAGAAATGGGGCGGGATCATGATGGAAACAAGAACAGAGTCATTTAAGCGGGATCAGATACAGGAGAAGGAGAGAGACAGTATGACAGACGGGAAGAAGGAATATGTGGAACAGAAGCGATGGGTGTTTTTCGGCCTGCCCTTTACGTTCACGAAATATACGGTGACAGATGAGGTGATCACAGTTAACGAAGGGTTTCTGAGCACCAGAGAGAACGACTGTTATTTATATAAAATTCAGGACGTTGAACTTAAGACAAGCCTGGGAGAGAGGATCTTCGGGCTTGGTACGGTGGCGTGTTATACCGGGGATAATACCCATCCTCAGCTGTTCTTGTCACATATCAGGAATTCCCGTGAGATCAAGAATTATATTCTGAAGGCTTCGGAGGAGGCGAGAAGAAGGCGCCGTACACTAAATACCTTAAACATCAATGCGTCGGATGCGGATGAACTGGACGGGTAGCCGTATCATTTTCCAAAAGGAGCCGTTCGAACAGCAGACCTGCCACAAACCAACAGGGAGCATAGTCCAGACGGATAACTTTAGCAATATTCCAGCGGGAGCGTTCGTAATTCCAGGGGCACAGTTCCCGCCTGGAGAGTAGTATACCGGTGGTAAATTCGGCGGTAAAAATGATGCTGGTATAGACAAGACCCCGGAAAACAAAATTTCTGCGGCGCATGAGACGGCAGAGAGGAGCCAGCAGCGATGCCAGACCGTAGATGGGGAACATCCAGATGGAGGTTGCACCGGGAAGCTTGAAATCTCTTCTGCGGAATGCCTGAAAGGCCGTGAAGAGGATTTCCAGGAACCAGCCGAGAAGGCCGCAGTGGATATAATTGTGAATAATTTTGCGCATGTTTTGGTTCTTCCTTTCTGATGGACAGCCAGAATGATTCATTGCAATTACCTTAATGAAACTGTCCGAAGTATTACAGTATTTGTATGAGGGTTACCGCCAGAATGATATTTTATACAGACGCAGGAACATTTATACAGGAATTTTACAGATTGTAATTTGGGTGGAATGGATCCAGGAAGCATTTTCGGGAAAGGAGGGACGCGTATATGAACTACAGAGAAGCAATGGCATATGTGGAGGAACTGGGACAATATGGAAGCGTTATGGGACTTACGGCCATGCGGGAGTTATGTGCGCGTCTGGATAACCCGCAGGATCAACTGAAATTCGTACATATAGCGGGCACGAATGGTAAAGGATCGATTCTTGCTTATGTGTCTACGATACTGCAGAGCGGAGGATATAAAGTAGGCAGATATCTGTCTCCCACGGTGAGCGATTACAGAGAGCGGTTTCAGGTGAACGGCAGGATGGTCACACAGTCAGGATTGTGCAAATATCTGGAAACGGTGCGGGAGGCGGCAGATGTGATGGCGGCAGAGGGAATTGCGCATCCTACTGCCTTTGAGGTGGAGACGGCTGTAGCGTTCCTGTATTTTCTGGATAAGCAGTGTGATATCGTAGTGCTGGAAACGGGCCTGGGCGGTGCGGAGGATGCAACAAACATTATTAAGACAACGCTGGCAGCCGTCTTCGCTTCGATCAGCAGGGATCACATGGAAATCCTGGGAGAGACTCTGGAGCAGATTGCCACGGTCAAGTCAGGTATTATTAAAGACAAGTGTTATGTAATATCTGTCAAGCAGCCTCCGGAGGTTATGGGGGTGCTTCGGCAGGCGGCGTATGTGCACAAGGCGAAGTTTTTCACGGCAGATACAGACCGCGCGAAGAATGTTGGGTATGGGGTGACGAAGCAGGTTTTCTCTTACGGTCAATATAAGAATCTGGCTATTGCAATGCCGGGACAGTTTCAGATAGACAATGCTGTAGCCGCAGTGGAGACCGTCACGGCTCTTGGCAGGCTCGGGTATCCTGTGAAAGAGGAGCAGCTCCGTCAGGGACTTGTGGACACAAGATGGAGAGGCAGATTTGAGGTAATCGGCAGGAATCCGCTTTTTATTGCAGACGGGGCGCATAATGAGGACGCGGCGAGAAGACTGGCGGAGAGTATCAGATTCTATTTTACAAACAGAAGAATCATCTATATAATGGGGATGTTGAAGGATAAAGAGTATAATAAGGTAATTCAGGATACTTTCGGTCTGGCGGAACATATTATTACGGTGACGCCGCCTGCCGGGGAACGTGCGCTTCATGCTTATACACTGGCCCAGGCGGCTAGTGTGTATCATGACAGTGTGACGGTTGCGGACAGCGTACAGGAGGCAGTGGAGATCGCCTATCTGCTGGCCGGGAAGGATAAGGAGGCTGTCATTATTGCTTTCGGCTCCCTTTCGTATCTGGGAGATCTTATCGATGTGGTAGAACATAGAGACACGATCAGGAGAGATTCTCATGGTAGATCAGAAGAAAATTGAGGAAGCGGTGAAACTGCTGCTGGAAGGAATCGGCGAGGATGTGGACAGAGAAGGACTGGCGGATACCCCCAACAGGATCGCGAGGATGTATGAGGAAATATACAAGGGTATGGGGGAAGATCCGGCTAAACACCTTTCCAGGACTTTTACGGTTGAGAGCAACGAAATCGTATTGGAGAAGGATATTACATTCTATTCCACCTGTGAACATCACCTGATGCCCTTCTATGGTAAGGTTCACATCGCCTATTTGCCGGATGGCAGGGTGGTGGGCTTAAGCAAGCTGGCACGTACCGTGGAAGTGTATGCCAGAAGACTTCAGATTCAGGAGCAGATGACAATGCAGATCGCCGAGGCTGTTATGGAGCATCTGAAACCGCAGGGTGTGATGGTGATGGCAGAGGCGGAGCATCTGTGCATGACCATGCGTGGTGTGTCTAAACCGGGCAGCCGGACGATTACGACGGCTGCGAGAGGATGCTTCGCGCATGATGTGCGGCTGCAGCAGTATTTCTTTGAGATGATCAGAAGATAACGCATGATTCATAATGACTGGCTGCGGATAAGGTAATACTTGATTGTTACTATTTACGGATCAATGTCATTAAGTTAAGTCTATACACAGCGTCTGACATGATAGGATTCTCCTGAGGGCCACCCCCTAACGCCGGTACTTAATGAGGTTTTCCACGAATTTAATACCGCTGCGTTTGGAACTGAGCGAAAGCGCGTCCTTAGGAGATTCCTATCATGTCAGGCGCGTCCGGCTTAACTTAATGACATTGATTTACGGATGATATGCCGCGAGTTTAGATATAGTAAACTACATAACAGAAAGAAGAGGAAGTGAAAATTGAGAATCGGTAACAGAGAATTTGCCAGACAGGGGCACACGTACGTGATGGGAATCCTGAATGTGACACCGGATTCCTTTTCTGATGGAGGGAAATATCAGAAGCTGGACCAGGCATTGTATCATGTGGAAGAGATGATACAGGAGGGTATGGATATCGTGGACATCGGCGGGGAATCCAGCAGACCTGGATACACACCCGTATCCGCGGAAGAAGAGATCAGCAGAGTGGCGCCTGTCATTGAGGCGGTGAAAGAGCGGTTTGGGATCCCAGTTTCTCTGGATACCTGCAAGTCCAAAGTGGCGCAGGCCGGCATTACTGCCGGAGCCGATCTGATCAATGATATCTGGGGCTTAAAATATGACCCAATGCTTGCAGAGATGATCGCACAGACGAATAGCACATGTTGTCTTATGCACAACCGCAAGGAGGCTGTCTACGGGAATTATATGGAAGAGGTTCTGTGGGATCTTGAGGAAACGCTGGCTATCGCACAGAAGGCGGGGATTGCGGATGACAAGATCATTCTGGATCCGGGAGTCGGTTTCGGCAAGACCTATGAGAACAATCTGGAGATCATCGACAGGATGGAGATGCTGCATTCTTTGGGATATCCGATCTTGCTTGGTACCAGTCGGAAGTCTGTGATCGGGAATGCCCTGAATCTGCCGAAAGAGGAGCGGGTGGAAGGGACGGTCGTGACCACAGTGTATGCCGTACTGAAGGGGGCAATGTTTGTCCGGGTCCATGATGTGAAGGAGAATGTACGTGCTGTCACTATGGCGGAGGCGATACGGGATGGCTGGAAATAGAGATTGTATATCTGCATGACAGGGAACTGTGTATCGCCCCGGGTTTTGCATAGAATAATAACAGCAGGGAAGTGAAAGGGCAGTGTCTGAGGAAGTGCTGTCTGCCGGTGGTTTGGCATAAACAGACAAGAGCAATAAAACAAGTGGAGTACTATAAGACAATGGATCAGATTATTATTGAGAATTTACAGATATTTGCACACCATGGTGTGTATAGAGAAGAAAATGAAAAGGGGCAGAATTTCTATATCAATGCGGTTCTGGAGACGGACATCATGCGGGCCGGCAGGCTGGATGACCTGGAATTATCTACGAATTATGGGGAGGTGTGCCGCTTCCTGGATCAATTTATAAAGGGACATACTTATAAGCTGATAGAGACGGTGGCAGAGAAGGCGGCGGAGGCTATACTCCTCCGCTTTCCTCTGGTCAGAAGAGTCACACTGGAGGTACGCAAACCTGAGGCTCCGGTGCCGTTATCTTTTGAGTCTATATCCGTTAAGATCACCAGGGGATGGCACAGGGCGTATTTGTCCTGCGGTTCCAATTTGGGAGACCGGAAGCGACATTTGGACGGGGCGGCGGAAGCGTTGCGGGCTGATGATAAATGCAGGCTGCTCAAGGTGTCTGACTGGATAGAGACGAAGCCTTATGGCGGCGTGGAACAGGATGATTTTCTGAACGGAGCTATGGAACTGGAAACGTTATATACGCCGGAGATGCTGTTGGAGAAGCTGCATGAGATCGAGTATGCGCATGGAAGAGAGCGGAAGGTGCGCTGGGGTCCCAGAACGCTGGATCTGGATCTTCTTCTTTATGAGGAGCTTGTCATGGACACGAAGGAATTGACGGTTCCTCACATTGATATGCATAACAGATATTTTGTTTTGGAACCGCTTATGCGGATCGCACCCTATGCGGAGCACCCTGTACTGCATAAGAGTGTCCGGCAGATGTATGCGGAGCTTACTTCCCCGGAAGCCGCGGTACCCGTAAGCTGATTTATGGCAGGGCAGGAAATGCCGAGAACGGAAGGAGAGCATAATGGTAAAACTACAGGCGAGGCAATTGACGCTTGCCCAGGCAGAGGAAATATACGACAAATATCTGAAAGCGGATTTCCCGCCGGAAGAAGTCAAACCATTCTCCGCAATCAGGAGAATGTGGGAACAGAAGAATTATCATACATATGGATTCTATGAACAGGAGGCGGCGGGAGACTTGCTCTGCGCTTATGCGTTTCTCATGGCTGACAATGAAAAGCGGATGTTATTGCTGGATTATTTTGCGGTCTGCAGTCAGCTTCGAGGCTCAGGCTACGGTTCCCTTGCGCTGGCGCTTCTGCGAAAAGAGTGTGCCGGCTGGAACGGAATTCTGGTAGAAGTGGAGGATGACGGGCTTCCCGGTCTGGAAGAAGAGACGGCGCATACCAGAAGAAGACGCATTGCATTCTATGCAAAGGCGGGCTGTCAGATGACAACAGCCAGAAGCTGGCTGTGGGGTGTGGATTACCGGATCATGATGCTGCCGGTTATGGACTGTCATGCCGGTGAGAATGCTGCAGAGAAGGTCCGGTCAGTCTACCGATGCATGTATGAGGAGAAAATATTAGAGAAGCACTTTAAAATTACCGCAGAATAACATTCTGCGGTAATTTTAAAGTGTTATTTCGTCTCATCTATGGAAGCCTCCATGGCGGCATCGAATGTGGTGACGGCTACAGGTCCGAAGGTACTTGTCTTATAGACCGGTGTAGGCTCATCGAAAGCATTAAAATATACGTACTGTGAAGTTATGTTGATATTCTGGAATACGCCTTCTCTTACGACTTCCGGTGAACTGCCGTCTATCAGCATTCTTTTCAAAGCAGGTTCGGTGGGGGAGCTGACCTGGTAATAGATATAGTTATCGTACAGATTAAACATATCGATTCGGTCATTGGTCAGTACTTCCACCGTATCATTATACAGGGAGTAGCGGCACAGACGATAGTTACTGCTTATATCCATATAGTATACATAGCCGTCCTGGACGATGGGATTCCAGATATCTCCCTCCCATACCACGCTGGAAACGCCGGTGGCAGTGTCCAAAGCATAGAGATAATGGTCTTTACTCTTGTCATCTCCGTTGTAATAGATCGTGCCGTCCACATAGCAGTTGGGATTGATGATAGCTTCCGGGACTACTGTTTGTTTGTCTTTCTTGTCGATCCTGATCTTCTCGAGTGAAACGGCTTTCTTGTTGTCGTATTTCTCGTAATAAATATAGCTGCCGCATAATTGCATGTTAATTATATGGCTGCGATCCAGTCCGGTGACCTTCTTGCCGTTGAGTTTACTGCGGTAGACACCGTACGGAGTACCTATAAATCCCAGTTCATAATCGTCGGAATTGCCGATCATAGAATAGTAGAGATAGTCGCCTCCCACATTCAGGAAGGAGTATGAGCCCTCGCCCAGTTTTCTGAGATCGGATTCATCGGAGTTCATGGAATACAGAGCGTATCCGTCATAAGCGTTGGCAAAATAGACACGTCCGTCCGACTCACAGAAATACCCGCCGTTATTTAAATTGCCGGGCGTGTTGCCCACCGTGTTTTCATCATTTAAAGGAACACGTCCGATGAGGATTGCGATCACCATAAGAAGTAAAAGGATAACAGCTGTTCCTATAAAAATTAAAATGTTTCTCATTCGAGTTGTCATAAAAGCCTCCATCTAATCACACCGGTGCAGTGTCTGTCTGGGACTGATAATGGTGTGAATTTTTCCTCTTTATTATAGCTTTAATCTGTCTTGCTATCAAGAGGGTTTTGAGTTAAGATTATTACAGTATTTTTTTATAGAAAAGGAGCATTAGAATGGATTTATTGGAGTTGCGCAGTAAACTGGACTGTATCGATGAGCAGATCGTGGAGTTGTATGAGGAACGGATGGAAATCTGCTCGCAGGTGGCCGACTACAAGATAGAGACAGGTAAGAAAGTTCTGGATAAGACCAGGGAGGAAGAGAAGCTGCGAAAGGTGCGCAGCCTGGCGCATAATGAGTTCAATGCTCATGGAATACAGGAATTGTTCGAGCAGATTATGTCCATGAGCCGTAAGCTGCAGTATAATAAGCTGACCAGGGAGGGAGTAGGCGGCAGGCTGCCTTTTATCGGTGTGGACAAGCTGGATACGAAGAATGCCAGGGTGGTCTTTCAGGGGGCGGAGGGCGCCTATTCCCAGATGGCGATGATCAGATATTTCGGGGAACATGTGAACTGCTTTCATGTAGATACCTTTCGGGATGCCATGTGTTCCATTGAAGAAGGGCGGGCGGATTTCGCGGTTCTGCCGATTGAGAATTCCACGGCGGGAATTGTCAGCGAGATTTATGACCTGCTGGTGGAGTTTGAGAATTATATTGTGGGAGAACAGATTATCAGGATCGAGCATTGTCTGATGGGGGTGCCCGGGAGCAGGATCGAGCAGATCAGGACGGTTTACTCCCACCCGCAGTCATTGATGCAGAGCGCACGCTATTTGAATACCCATGAGAACTGGAAGCAGATCAGTATGCAGAATAATGCCTTTGCCGCACGCAAGGTTATTGAAGACCAGGATATGAGCCAGGCGGCGATTGCCAGTGAACAGGCAGCGAAGATATATGGGCTTTCTGTTTTAGAGCGGGGTGTGAACCAGTCGGATACCAACTCCACGCGGTTTATCATTGTGACGAATCAGAAGATTTTTTTAAGAGACGCGGCTAAGGTGAGTCTTTGTCTGGAGGTTTCTCATGAAAGCGGATCCCTGTACAGGATCTTATCACATTTTATATATAACAATCTCAATATGTGCAAGATTGAGAGCCGCCCCATAGAGGAGAGAAACTGGGAGTATCGCTTCTTCATCGATTTTGAGGGCAACCTGGCGGACGGCGCGGTGATGAATGCGCTCCGGGGGCTGCGTGAAGAGGCCAGAAGTATGAAGATATTGGGGAACTATTAGGAAGAGGAGATAAGGGAAGATGCGGGAAGAGGAATTGATTGTTTATAAGGAGCTGGAGGACGGCCAGATCCTGAAGGATATGGTCTGGCTGATGGAGCATTACCGTTCCGGCGACGGCAGGGCCAAGCCGCTGTTCTATGAGTGTATGCACGGTCTGCTGGAACGGGCGGCGACCAATGGCTTCCATGGGAATCTGTGGCACTGCTATCTGGCAGACTTGCTGGTGAACAACGAGAACAGCTACAGTCTGGCCTGTGAGATCAGAGGCGAGGTGGAGGGCAGCATCAATCAGCTTGCACTGCATGATATTGCCATATTTAAGGAATTCTTCGCGTATGATTATACAGAGATGATGGAAGTGCTGAAGGCGCCGGAATTTGGACATATTCTTGCATATGAGAGGGCGCAGCAGGTAAGCAGGGTGTACAGTACGAGGATCAGAGACCGAATCTGCAGTCTGGCAGTACAGCTTGCAAAGGCGGCTGACGCACAAGAGATGAAGGCTGCTCTGACTGAATTCTATCAGGAGTACGGAGTCGGCAAGCTTGGCTTACATAAAGCATTCCGTGTGGTCCATGAAGAGGAAGGAGCGAAGATCGTGCCGATCCGCAACATTTCCCATGCGCAGCTGGATGATCTGATCGGTTATGAGATACCCAAGAAGAAACTGGTCGAGAACACGGAGGCCTTCGTGTCAGGAAGGAAGGCAAATAACTGTCTGCTTTTCGGAGATGCGGGGACAGGCAAGTCTACCAGCATCAAGGCTATCGCCAACGAATATTACGGCAGGGGGCTGCGTATTATAGAACTCTACAAGCATCAGTTCCACGACCTGAACGATGTGGTTGCCCAGGTGAAGAACAGAAATTACAGATTTATTATCTATATGGATGACCTGAGTTTCGAGGAGTTTGAGACGGAATATAAATATCTGAAGGCTGTGATCGAGGGCGGCCTGGAGAAGAAGCCTGATAATGTGCTGATTTACGCTACTTCCAACAGGAGACATCTGATCCGGGAGAATTTCAGTGATAAGGAAGGAAGACGGGATCAAATGCATTCCAGCGATACGGTGCAGGAGAAACTCTCTCTCGTTTACCGGTTCGGCGTGACGATCTTCTTCTGCGGGCCGGATAAGAAACAGTATCAGGAGATCGTCAAAGGACTGGCGGCCCGGTACGGTGTTGCCATGGAGGAAGAGACGCTGCTTGCAGAAGCAGGGAAGTGGGAGCTGTCCCACGGCGGATTGTCGGGACGGACGGCGCAGCAGTTTATTGATTATTTAAGAGGGCAGGATGCTTATTATAATATAAGGAAGTGATTACCATGAGGACATTTGCGGCTATAGATGTAGGATCCTACGAACTGGCCATGAAAATATTTGAGATCTCATCAAAGAATGGGATACGGGAGATTGATCATATCAGACATCGTATCGACCTGGGATCGGATACTTATACGAAAGGCAAGATCAGTAATGAGCGGGTGGATGAACTCTGCAGGGTACTGCGCGATTACGGTGGGATTATGAGAAGCTACAGAGTGGATGATTACAGAGCCTATGGAACCAGCGCAATCCGGGAGATGGATAATACGATGATTATACTGGACCAGATCGCACAGCGGACAGGCATCAACATAGAATGTATCAGCAACTCCGAGCAGCGTTTCCTGGATTATAAGTCCATAGCTTCCAAAGGAGACGCGTTTAACAGGATTATTGAGAAGGGAACGGCTATCGTGGATATCGGAGGGGGCAGTATTCAGATCTCTCTGTTTGACAAGGATACGCTGGTTACGACACAGAATCTGCGTCTGGGTGTCCTGCGTCTGCAGGATCAGCTGAGTAAGCTGAATATTCGTCCTGAGCAGAATGAAAGTATGCTGGACGAGATTATCAGTTCCCAGATTTCTGTTTTTAAGAAATTATATCTGAAGGACAGAGCGATAGAGAACATTATCGTAGTAGATGACTATATTTCCGCGGTAGTGGGCAGAAATGTGGCTGGTCTGGAGCAGAGCAGCATCGAGACGGCGGCTATGGATAGTTTTCTGGACCGTATTCATGCCAGGACTGTGCAGGAAGTGTCACGTATTCTGGATATTCCGGAGGAGAATGTGCCGCTGCTGTTCATCTCCGGCATACTGCTCAACCGAATTACCAAGGTGATGGATGCGAAACTGATCTGGGCGCCGGGGGTCAGCCTGTGTGACGGTATTGCATATGAGTATGGGGAACAGAGTAAGATACTGAAACCGAGCCATGATTTCGAGCAGGATATCATCGCCTGCGCACAGAATATCAGCAAACGGTATATGGGAAGCAGACGCCGGGGCGAGACGCTGGAGCAGATCGCACTGACGATCTATGACAGTATGAAGAAAGTACATGGACTGGGCAAACGCGAGAGACTTCTTCTGAGAATCGCCACGCTGCTGCACGACTGCGGGAAGTACATCAGTTTGGTCAACCTGGGGGAATGTTCTTATCATATCATCATGTCTACGGAGATCATAGGCCTGTCCCATATAGAGCGGGAGATTGTGGCTAACGTGGTGAAATATAACCACATGGAGTTCGACTATTATGATATGATGGGAAAGGACAGCACTGTCAGCACCAAGGACTATCTCACGATCGCCAAGCTGACGGCAATTCTGCGTGTTGCCAATGGACTTGACAGAAGCCATAAGCAGAAGTTTAAGAATGTTAAGACTGCATTGAAAGATGAGAAACTGATCATCACGGTGGATTCATCGCTGGATATCACGCTGGAGAAAGGGCTGCTCGCCAGACGGGCGCATTTCTTCGAGGAAGTATTCAGTGTACGTCCGGTAATCAGACAGAGAGGGTAAGAGCGGTAAACGTTCAGACATATAAACTGCTGCAAAGAGCGGGAAGAAAGGATCAGGGGGAATCAAATGGACTTTTCAAGGGATGAATATTATACAAACAGAGAGTTGAGCTGGCTGCTTTTTAACAAGAGGGTCTTAAGTGAGGCGAAGGAGAAGAAGAATCCGCTTTTTGAGCGGCTGAAATTCTTAAGTATCACGGCTTCCAATCTGGATGAGTTTTTCATGGTAAGGGTCGCTTCTCTAAAGGATATGGTACATGCCGGTTATAAGAAGAAAGATATTGCGGGAATGACGGTCGAGGAGCAGCTTGCGCTGGTAAATGAGGAGACACATAAACTGGTGGAGCAGCAATATTCGATATACAACCGTTCTCTGGTGCCCAGCCTTCTGGAAGAGGGGCTGCACCTGATCAGACACCATGAAGAACTGGACAAAGAGGATGCGGCTTATGTGGACCGGTATTTTGCAGATAATGTATATCCGGTGTTAACACCCATGGCGGTGGATTCTTCCAGGCCTTTTCCGCTGATCAGAAATAAATCCCTGAATCTGGGGGCTCTGATGAAGAAGAAAAGTGGTGAGACGGAGATTGAATTTGCCATGGTACAGGTGCCGAGCGTGCTGTCACGTATCGTTGTCATTCCCGGAGGAAAAGAGAAGAAAGTAATTCTGCTGGAAGAAGTGATTGAGCGCAATATTCAGAAACTCTTTCTTAACTATGATATCATCTGTTCCTATCCTTTCCGTATCATGCGTAATGCGGATCTTGGCATCGAAGAGGAAGAGGCAGAAGATCTGCTGCAGGAGATTGAGAAACAGTTAAAGAAGAGAAAGTGGGGGCAGGTCATCCGGCTGGAAGTGGAGGAAGGAATCGATAAGAAGCTTCTGAAGCTGATCCAGAATGAACTGGCGATCGAGAGAGAAGATATCTATTCGATTAACGGCCCGCTGGATCTGACCTTCCTGATGAAAATGTACGGCATGAAGGACTTTGATCATCTGAAAGAAAGCAGTTACCTGAAACCGCAGCCGGTACCGGAGCTGCCGGAGGATGCGGATGTGTTCGCCAGGATCAGGGAAGGAGATATTCTGATGCATCATCCTTATCAGACCTTCGAGCCTGTGGTTCGGTTTGTCAGACAGGCGGCGAAGGATCCGGAGGTGCTGGCGATCAAGCAGACGCTTTATCGTGTCAGCGGAAATTCTCCTATCGTAGCGGCTCTGGAGCAGGCGGCGGAGAACGGTAAGCAGGTATCTGTTCTGGTAGAGTTAAAAGCCAGGTTTGACGAGGAGAACAATATTGTCTGGGCTAAGAAGCTGGAGAAGGCAGGATGTCATGTTATTTATGGTCTGGTAGGGCTCAAGACGCACAGCAAGATAACTCTGGTAGTCCGGAAGGAAGAGGACGGCATACGCAGATACGTCCATCTTGGCACAGGCAATTACAATGACTCCACAGCCAAGCTGTATACGGACGTGGGATTGTTTACCTGCTCAGAAGCGATTGGTGAGGATGCCACGGCTGTGTTCAACATGCTGTCAGGATATTCGGAGCCGAGAAGCTGGAATAAATTGTCACTGGCGCCCCTGTGGCTTAAGGACAGATTCCTGTATCTGATCGGCAGGGAGAAGGCTTATGCCGAGCAGGGGCGGCCGGCCCATGTTATCGCGAAGATGAATTCCTTGTGTGATAAGGCTGTCATAGAAGCGCTTTATGCGGCCAGTGCGGCGGGCGTGAAGATTGACCTGATCATTCGCGGGATCTGCTGTCTTAAGGTGGGAATTCCGGGCGTCAGCGAGAATATTACAGTGCGGTCTATCGTAGGCAATTATCTGGAGCATGCCAGAATATTCTATTTTGAGAATGACGGGAAACCGGAGTATTATTGTGCCAGCGCAGACTGGATGCCGCGTAACCTGGACCGGCGTGTGGAGATTCTCTTCCCGGTGGAAAAACCTCAGTTGCAGGAGAAGCTGCAGCATATTCTGGAGAGCCAGATGAGGGATACGGTGAAAGCATCGGTCCTGCAGGCTAACGGAAGCTACGAGAGGATTGATTTGAGGGGAAGAGAAGTATTTAATGCACAGCTGCAGTTCTGCCATGAAGCGAAAGCGGCGGCGAAGGCTGAGAAATACGCGGGGAATAAACGGGTGTTTATTCCGGAGATGCATCATGAGGAAGAAGGATAGGGTGTCAACAGCTCTTCGCACTCGCTGCGCTGGGCGTACACGCGCCATGCAGCTTGTCTGCATGTGTGCATCCGATACTTGTACCGTACTTTTCATGAGAATTTGTGTCCAGGAAGAGATGGAGGTGTAAGTGTGAAAATATATCTGGCATCGGCATCACCCAGAAGAAAAGAACTGCTTAAGCAGGTGGGGCTTTCTTTTAAGACAAGGCCCAGTACTGTGGAAGAGAAGATCACGAAGACAGAGCCGGATGAGGTGGTGGAAGAGCTGTCTTATCAGAAGGCGGTGGATGTCTGTGGGAAGCTCTCACGGGAAGAGAAGGAAGATTTCGTCGTGATCGGGGCGGACACAGTGGTGTCCTGCTGGGGTGAGATTCTTGGCAAGCCTAAGGATAAGGAAGACGCGGTCAGAATGCTTAAGAAACTGCAGGGCGGCAGTCATCAGGTTTATACGGGAGTGACGCTTGCATGGAAATATCAGAATATGTCGGCCATGTATGCCACCTTCAGCGAGTGCACGGATGTGACTATGTACTCCATGACGGATCAGGAGATCAGACAGTATGCAGACAGCGGGGAACCTTTGGACAAAGCGGGAGCTTATGCGATTCAGGGGCTGTGTGCCGCTTATATACAGGGAATCTGCGGGGACTATAACAATGTGGTGGGTCTGCCGGTAGGCAGGGTATGCCAGGAACTCAGGAAAAGAGGCCTGCTTTAGGCAGGATGGCGGATACGGTAACAGTGAGGCAGGGGCTGAACCAATGTCATTAAGTTAAGTCTATACACAGCGTCTGATATGATAGGATTCTCCTGAGGGCCACCCCCTAACGCCGGTACTTAATGAGGTTTTTCACGAATTTAGTACCGCTGCGTTTGGAACTGAGCGAAAGCGCGTCCTTAGGAGATTCCTATCATGTCAGGCGCGTCCGGCTTAACTTAATGACATTGGGGGCTGAACTGTTAGCAGGGAGAAATATTATGATCAAATTGATTGCAACAGATATTGACGGCACGCTTGTGAAGGACTCTACACCGGAAATTTATCCGGAAATGCTGGATTTGATAAAGGAGTGGACGGACCGGGGCAATTATTTCTGCGTGGCCAGCGGCAGGCAGTATTACAGCATTGCCCATATGTTTGAACAGGTCGCGGACAGACTGATCTATGTGGCGGAGAATGGCGCCCATGTGCGTTACCGGAATCAGGATATTCTGCTGAAAGAGATGCGCCGGGAATATGTGGAACGGATTATGGCACAGCTGCGGGAGTATTATGCTGACTGTGATGTGGTGGTCTCTTCTCCAGGAGGGAGCCTTCTTGAGTCTACTAATGATAAGTTCCTGAAATTCTTCAAGGAAGGATACCGTAATAAATACCGTATTGTGGAAGACGTGCTGGCGGAGCAAACGGATATTCTGAAGATAGCAATCTACAGGGAGGGGAGTATCCGTGAATTGGGGGAGTCCGTTCTGATTCCGCAGTGGCAGGATAAAGTAAAGACATGTATGGCAGGAGAAGAGTGGGTTGATTTTATGGATGCCTCTGTGGATAAGGGGAATGGCCTGCGCGTGGTGCAGGCACATCTGGGCGTTACAGCTGCGCAGACCATGGCATTCGGGGATAATGATAATGACATCGGCCTGCTTGCGCAAGCAGGGGAGAGTTACGCGGTGACAAATGCGAGGGACAGCGTGAAGGCATGTGCGAAGCATGTCTGTCCGCCTTATTATGAGAAGGGTGTGTATCAGGTGGTCAAAAGCTATATGGAGACCGGATGCGCCCGGCATGAAATCTGAGGAATTTATCTTCGGCTGTGGGAAGCGGCCGAAGATAAAATAGAGAAATGCGTAAACAAAATGGCCTGGGACGGGAAACCAGAGAAAGGAGAATGGATCATGTTTGATGAGAAGGTATTGCAGTGTTTTTTGGAGAATCAGTCGCAGCTGTATCCGGATCCGGTAGCAGAGACGCCGGAGGAAGCGGAGGCATTCCTGGAGGAATCTATGGCGGTGGTGGTGGATTCTGTCAGAGAAGTGTGGGAATTCTTTGAGGAGGAAGGGATTGACGTGGAAGACGCCGATGAGGAAAGCATTCTCGAAGCGGATGAAGTGTTCGAGATCGGCGACGGAAGATTTCTGATTGTAGAGGGATAATCATGAATTGTCTCTATGAGAGGAGCTTCCGCATCATGTCAGCCAGGCCGTCATTGTCATTATCCAGATCCGTGACAATGTCGGCGGCCTGCTTCACTTTATCTGTGGCGTTTAGCATGGCAATACCTGTGCCGGCGGCTTCTAGCATGGAGATATCGTTTTCGGCATCTCCTGCGGCGTAAGCATCAGATAAGGGTACACCGTAATAGCCGCACACAAAACGGAGTGCGTTGCCCTTGCCGGCAGCATGGTGAAATAATTCCAGATACATATCATTGGAATAAATGGTCTGTATCTTATTTTTTGCCCAGTTGGAGATCTCTGTACGGAAAGCTTCCAGCTTATGAAAATCGTGCAGATCGATGGCCAGCATTTTGTATGGCCCCTCTGTCAGGGCATCCGCCAGAACGGGAGAAACGATAAGAGGAAGATGGATCCGCCTTCGATAATAGCGGACGGCATCATCGTCAGCAGGCGAGATTATGGCATTCTCCGTGTAAGTCTGAATATGCAGGCCATATTTTGCAGCCTGTTGCTGCAGATAGGCAACATAGGGCAGGGGCAGACGCTGCTCAAGAATGGTTCTGCGGTGATCAGGGTCATAGATCTGTGCGCCGTTGCTGCAGCTTAACAGAATACCGGGGCAGTTTAGGCCGGCATCATGCATGACTTCCAGCACACTGTCCTTCGGACGGCCGGAAGAGAGAATCAGTTTGCCCCCTGAGACGAGAAATTCTTCCAGAAAGGCCTTGGTGCCGGCAGATACCTGGCTGTTATGATTCAGTAAAGTTCCGTCCAGATCGGTAAATAAAAGTTTCATGATAAGGCATCCTTTATTTTATCTAAAAATTCTTCCGGCACGAAGAGCCTTCCATAGCCGGTACCCAGATCCAGGCCGGGTTTATTGACACCGTGGAAGTCGGAACCGCCGCTTAGAAGAAGGTCATACTTATCGGCGAGTTTGCGCATGTCCCGCTCATCCTGATTCGTGTAACTGCAGTAGACCGCCTCGATTCCCATAAGACCGGCATCCTTTAAGGAGCTGACCAGTCCATCAAGCTTATCCTGCCCCATATGATATAAGGGAGGGTGGGCCAGAATCGGAACTCCGCCGGCCTCCAGAATCAGGGCTACGGCCTGAGCGGGAGTCACCTTTTCACGTGGGACAAAATACTTCGTGTGATCGCCCAGATATTGGGAGAAAGCATCCTGGCGGCTCTTGACATAACCGTGTGCAAGCAGATAAGCGGCATAGTGTGCCCTGGTAATGACGGCGTCCGGATTCTCTGACTGCAGTTGATCGAAGGTAATATCAATGCCTGCTTCCTGAAGCTTCCGGCACATCCGGATATTCCTGTTTATGCGGGAGTCTACGAATTCCCGGAGCTTTGCCTGAAAGGCGGCCGTAGCATAGGAGATGTATAAGCCTACGATGTGTACGTCCTTTTTCTCATATTTGGTAGAAAATTCTATACCTGGGACAACTTCGACAGACGGCTGTCCCCCCTGTGCAAGCATTTTGGCGTGGAGGATGGCCTCTTGCAGCCCGTCGATGGTGTCGTGGTCAGTCAGAGCAATGGCACGCAGTCCCTTGGCGACGGCATAGTCTACCAACTCTGCGGGTGTGTAACTGCCGTCAGATTTTGTGGAATGGGTGTGTAAGTCTACCGGTTTCATAGGAAGCATCCTTTTCTCTGTGTCTTACCGGACAGGCAGCATGTCGGGCCGCCTGCCTGTGATTGTGGACCGGCTGATCAGTCATCAGCCTCATCATTGGCTGTGCTGGTATATACAGTACGCTTTCTCGCCATCTCATCATTTTCGAGATATTCGTCGTAGGTAGTGATCTTGTCAATAAGGGTGCCGTCCGGCAGAATCTCCATGATGCGGTTGGCTGTAGTCTGTACGACCTGATGGTCGTGGCAGGAGAAAAGTTCTACGCCCTTGAATTTTTTCATACCCTCATTCAGAGCCGTGATGGATTCCATGTCCAGATGATTGGTGGGTTCATCGAAGATCAGACAGTTGGAGCCGCTGATCATCATTTTGGACAGAAGACAGCGCACCTTCTCCCCTCCGGAGAGAACCCTGACCTTTTTGACACCGTCATCCCCGGCGAAAAGCATGCGTCCCAGGAAACCGCGGACATAGGTCACATCCTTGACCGGAGAGTAGCCCATAAGCCATTCGGTGATGGTATAGCTGTTGTCAAATTCTTCGGTGTTATCCTTTGGGAAATAAGCCTGGGAGGTAGTGACACCCCATTTATAGGTGCCCTCGTCGGGTTCCATCTCGCCCATAAGGATCCTGAACAGAGTCGTTTTGGCCAGTTCGTTACCGCCTACGAAAGCAATCTTATCATCGTGGCCTACGATAAAAGAGATATTGTCCAATATCTTCTCGCCGTTCACCGTCTTGCTGATGCCTTCCACGGTGAGAACCTCGTTGCCTATCTCGCGTTCCGGCCTGAAATCGATGTAGGGATATTTTCTGCTGGAAGGACGGATGTCATCCAGCTCGATCTTCTCCAGGGCACGTTTTCTGGAGGTAGCCTGCTTGGATTTGGATGCGTTGGCGGAGAAACGGGAGATGAACTCCTGTAATTCCTTGATCTGTTCTTCCTTCTTCTTATTGGCTTCCTTGCGCTGTTTGATGATCAGCTGGCTGGATTCATACCAGAAGTCGTAGTTGCCTGCATAGAGCTGAATCTTGCCGTAGTCGATGTCTGCGATATGCGTGCAGACTTTATTCAGGAAGTAGCGGTCATGGGAAACTGCGATCACGGTGTTGTCAAAGTTGATCAGGAATTCTTCCAGCCATGCGATGGCGTCCAGATCCAGATGATTGGTGGGCTCGTCCAGAAGCAGGATATCCGGATTGCCGAAGAGTGCTTTGGCAAGCAGGACCTTTACCTTCTCATTGCCGTTTAAGTCAGACATCATGCTGTAATGCAGATCTGTGCCGATGCTCAGTCCGTTTAAGAGCATAGCAGCGTTGGATTCCGCGTCCCATCCGTCCATTTCGGCGAACTCTGCCTCCAGTTCGCTGGCACGGATACCGTCCTCATCGGTGAAATCCTCCTTGGCATAGATGGCATCCTTTTCCTTCATAATCTGATAGAGACGTTCATTGCCCATAATGACAGTGTCCATGACCGGATAGGCATCATACTTGAAGTGATCCTGCTCCAGGACAGACAGACGCTGGCCGGGGGTGATGGATACGTCGCCGTTAGTGGTTTCCAGCTCGCCTGAGAGGATTTTCAGGAAGGTAGATTTGCCCGCACCGTTGGCGCCGATCAGTCCGTAGCAGTTTCCTTCTGTGAATTTAATGTTAACGTCCTCGAAGAGCGCCTTTTTTCCTACACGTAGTGTTACGTTGTTTGCTTGAATCATATTAAACCCTCTATTTCTCTGTGTTCTCTGTGTTCTGAAGTAACCCCTTCTATTATACACAACCCAGATGTTTTTTCAATTGGAAATAGAGATTTAGATCGTTTTTGGATTATCGGATTCTTTCGGCTAACCATCTTAGAGGGCAGCGCCTGCCAGACAGGCACTGCCCGGATAAGCAGAGACAGAGCCTGGAACAGGGAGCAGATATCAGATGACTTCCAGATAGTCTCTGTCAGGCAGTGCCGGGAATGCGGCATGAGGCAGCGTTTGGTACCAGAAAGCTACTGAAGAAATATCATCCTGCAGAGGCAGGTAACGCCCACCGCTTCGCCAGCCTAATGCCTGAATGGTTACTTTGAGACGCTTTGTAAAGCGGACAGGATCAGTGAGATGCCAACGGTACATACCGAAACGGAATTGGCTGCTATAGAGGTTGTCCGGTGTGATCACCTGATGCAGACCACTGTAGGGAGTGCTGAAGATGCAGTAATGATCGTGGCTCACCGGATCTTCAAAATTATAGGAACCACAGAAATAATCTTCTGTACCGGTTCCACAGATGGTAGGATAATCCTGGTCATCGTCAACATAGAATTTAATCTCACCTTCTCCCCACCAACCGCGGTTGTTGACACCCCAGGCCATATAGGTACCCGCATAGTGTCCGGTGCCTTCCACACCGTCCACAATAGTGTAGACAGCTTTGTAGGGAAGCGGATTGACACGACGGAACTGGGCATGGAAATAGGCACAGTTCTCTGGTATCTCTCTCAGCTCATAGTCAATCTGGTAGTAATAGGTAACCGGCTCTTCGGCGCGGTTTTCAATGGTAATACGGCACTCGCTGCGGAATGGCATCTGCCAGTAGCAGTTGAATGCGCTTCCGGGGTTGACACATACTGCGAGTGATGAAAGCTGTGCGTATTCATTCCAACCCGATGCGAAGAAGTCGCCGACCGGGCATTCTACGGAAGGGTTTTCGTTACCGTCCCAGTAAAATCTCAGGATTGCATCGCGCCATTTGCCAGTGGGAGTCATCCAGATATGGTTGATCATTCCGGAACCTGTGATATGGGCGATTTCAAAGGTTTCCTTCGCCGGGATGACAATGTAAGGATTTACCTTCCAACCTGTGCCGAGGTCACGGGCAGCGTCTTTGGCCGAACCCTTCGCCAAAGGACACTTTCCGCCTTCTCCGGGAGCACCGGTGAAATTCTCCGGACAGACAGAGCGGGAACAGGAGTTGGAAAGATATGTTAATTCTGTTAAGTTCATAAGCAGATTCCTCCGTTGAATTAAGAGTTGTTATAAATTAAGGCCTGTTATTTTGTGTGACATCGATACCACAAACTTAACATGATAACAAGGCCATGTCAATATGATTTGGTGAAAAAGACAAAAAAATACTTGAAAAAGTCAAAATATTTGATAATATCCAAGTATGGAAAAAACCTATGGCAAAATGCGTGGATCAGGACTGCTGTATCGGACGCAGTATGACGGAAAGGTAGGATTAGATGAGTACAATATATGATATCGGGAGGGAAACAGGCCTGTCACCATCCACGGTGGCAAGAGCATTGAGTGGCAAAGGCTACTGCAGCGAGGAGGCAAAAATTAAGGTACAGAAGGCTGCCAAGAAATTGAATTATATCCCGGTTCAGGCCGCGAAGAGTCTGAAAAGCAAGATAACAAAGAAGGTGATGTTCTGTATCCCTGATATTTACAACCCTTATTATTTCGACATGATACGGGAGGTGAACAGAGTGTTGGAACAGAACGGATATTATATGATACTGGTGCACACGGGACATGATGCGAAAAAAGAGTTGGAAATCGTGGATACGCTAAAAGAGCGGTTTGTGGATGGGATGATCATCCTGTCTTTCCATTTTGATGATAAGCTGATGGACAGGATCCGGAATTCCGGGCTTCCGGTTGTTCTTACGAACCGTTGCGATAGTTATGCCGATGAAGAGAATTTCGACTGTGCTTATGTGGATTATATGAAAGCGGCATATATAGCGACGGAATATATATTGAAAAAGGGACATAAGAAGGTCGGTCTGCTGGTGGGAGATATCAGGGAACAGATGGGATATGAGAGGCTTGAAGGATATCAGCGTGCGCTGCAGGATTACAAGATTCCGTATGATGAAAAGCTTGTCATTTATTCGGATTTTACCAAGACAGGCGGATATGCCAGTTTTTCCGAATATCTGAAGAGGGATGGTCTGGGGATGACAGGGCTTGTTGCCTGCAATGATTTGATGGGAATTGGATGTATCCAGGCATGCAGGGAGACAAAAATCGTTCTTCCAGAACAGCTGTCTATTGTAACGCTTGACAATACAGATTACTGTTCCTGCACATATCCGGAACTGACTTCTGTCGATATGCGACAGACACAGGTAGGGCAGAACGCTGCGGAATTACTGATGGAGCGGATCAGGCAGGGACGTAGATATACGAAGATGATTTCTCTGATGCCAAGGCTTGTGGAGAGGAATTCTGTATTGCAACTATAGAAATCTGACAGTTTGGCCGGGGATGTATTTATTGAATATAGGAGAGAGGAGTTTTCTTTGTAGAATGACATCGATGCCAGCAAAGATTTGACATGGTTAACAAAAAAGAAAAACAAAATTTGTGCGAAATAATGGAAAAATATGTAAAAATTAAAAATAGTATTGACGAAAATATTAATCTATGCCTATAATGATAGCACAGAAACACCATATTTTTTTACATAAAATGTGACATCGATGTTACATTGATAACAGAGTCAAAAATGAAAAGAATGGAGGACAGATTATGAGAATGAAGAGAATAATGTCTTTGCTTATGGCAGCGGTAGTTACGGTAAGCCTTAGTGCATGCGGAGCAGATCAACCCGGTAATGTATCGAGTGGCAGTTCGTCAGCAACGGCGGACGGAGCATCTGGTGAGACGGTGTCAGATGCGGATAAGGTGAGACTTACGGCACTTGTTGTCACTTCCTCCCTCACGGAAGATGTCAATACGCATCAATATCTTACGGATATTGCAGAACAGGCGGGTGTGGAGATTATTTGGGAACAGGTTGTGGATTCTTCCTGGGCAGACAGGAAGAGCACGATGCTTGCCGGCGGTGAGATTCCGGATTTGATCGTAGGAATGGGAGCTGTAGGTGATGCGGATTTTGCGGCTTATCCAGGTATGTTTGAAGATATGGCGCCATTGATAGACGAGCACGCACCGAATATTAAGAAGATGTTTGAGGAAAAGGAAGAGATGCTGCAAATGGCGACATCTCTGGACGGTCATATTTATGGTATTCCAAAATATCAAAGATTCTGGCCGCTTACGGCGGATCATCAGATGATCAATAAACAATGGTTGGATACGCTGGGGCTGGAAATGCCGACAACCTTCGATGAATTGTATGATGTTCTGGTTGCTTTTAAGGAACAGGATCCGAACGGTAATGGAATAGCGGATGAGATCCCGATGGACTGGGCTCCGAGCTCCAATAACGGAAGCTTCACGGCACTGGCTATGCTGGGCAGCTATGGTATTACGGCGAATTATCTAAGCGGTGACGGTTATTATGTGAAGGACGGACAGGTGAAGAATTTCTATATGGAGGATGCTTTCAGGGATCTGTGTAATTTCCTGAATAAGTGTTGGAATGCAGGGTTGATCAACAAGGAAGTATTTACACAGGATTATTCCAAGTTTCAAGCTCTTTCCAGAGGGAGCGGAGATGATAAGGCCATTGTAGGATTTACATTCGGGTTCGATGCACTTGACCGATTTGGAGCAATTCTTGCAGATCAGTATGTAGGATGTGCGCCATTGAAGCCGAGTGCGGATTATACGGGAGAAATATCCTGGGACTATGAGTATGCGGATGTGAATTATGTGCAGAATTCATTTATGATGTCTTCCCAATGTGCGGATAAGGAGGCTGCCATGAGGTATATTGACGCATACTATGCTCCGGAGAATAGCATTCAGGTATTGTTCGGTTCTTTTGGAAAGTGTGTACAGAAGAACGATGACGGCAGTTTCACGGTGCTTCCTCCCGAGGATGAAACCATTGACCCCGGAACGTGGAAGTGGATGAATGCTTTGGCGGACAGAGGCCCTATGTATATTTCGGATGATATGAATGTGACTCTTCCGTCGGATTTGCAGGCTGTGACAGAACTGGACGCTGTATTTTTGCCTGTGACATCGAAGATTGATCTGGATAACGATGTGTACCCGAGAGCATTTATGAAGTTCAGCCAGGAAGATAACAATGAGATTTCTTTGATTAATACCGATGTGACGAGTGTAACGGCAACCAATTTCTCCAAATGGGTCACGGAAGGGGGAGCTGACGCTGAATGGAACAGCCATCTGGATGCATTGCAGAATGCAAGTATGCCGCAGGCGATAGAGATTATTCAGAAGCAGTATGACAGCTATAAAGGAAAGTAGCAGCGAAGGCATCTGAGTTGTTACAATACGGAAGCTGTCCGGAATGCGGCGAAGGCGTTCCGGACAGTCTGCCCTAAGAAAGGATGGTTCTGCATGAAAACATTCTCCGGACAAAAACAGATTTCTGTAAGAAAACAGGAACCGCTGTTCAGAAATATCAGGAAAAGGTATCAGCTATGGCTGATGCTACTCCCGGCGATCCTGTCTATTGCCGTTTTTAACTATGGGCCGATGTACGGGATCCAGCTCGCATTCCGTGAATTCGATTTTACTAAGGGATTGACAGGTGGCGAGTTTGTCGGACTAAAGTATTTTCTGAAATTCTTCCGCTCATTTCAGTTTACCGATATGATCCGCAATACCTTTACCATCAGCTTCGCGACGCTGATATTGGGATTTCCGGTTCCGGTTATACTAGCGCTTATGATGAACCAGATTCGGAGGACGAAGGTGAAGAAGACACTGCAGACTGTCTTCTACGCTCCGCATTTCATATCGATGGTGGTAATGGTCGGGCTGTTGAATGTATTGCTGGCGCCCAATACAGGGATTGTCAGTTCCATGCTGGGACTTTTCGGAATCAATATTAACCTTTTGGGGGACAGGAATGCATTTGTACCGGTATATGTTCTGTCGGATATCTGGCAGCATGCCGGATGGAACAGTATCATCTATCTGGCAGCTTTATCTTCGGTAGACACACAGTTGTATGATGCAGCCAGAGTAGACGGTGCAGGAAGATGGCAGACGATCTGTCACGTGGATATTCCGTGTCTGACGCCTACGATGATTATTATGCTGATTTTGAGTATGGGAAATATACTGAGTGTTGGATTTGAGAAGATATTTCTGATGCAGAACAGTACCAATCTTACGGTCGCCGAAGTGATATCCACTTACGTCTATAAGATCGGCATCCGTTCCAACCAGTACAGCTATTCTGCTGCTATTGGGTTATTTAATACGGTTGTTAATTTCGTGATGCTGATAACGGTGAATCGGATCTCGAAGAAGGTATCCGATACCGGACTATTTTAGGAGGGATGTGGAATGAATGAGAAAGGGTGGAGACAGAAGTCTGTTGGTGACAGGACATTCGATATCGCCTTGAGGATCCTGTTGGCAATATTTGTAATCATTGTTGTATATCCGCTGTATTTTGTTGTTTTGGCATCTGTCAGTGATCCACTGTTGGTTTCGAAGGGACAAGTGTTGCTTTGGCCGAAGGAGATGAGTCTGTTCGGGTTTCAGAAAGTTTTCGAAGATACCCGGATCTGGATCGGACTACGGAATACAGTTATTTACACGGTGTTGGGAACGATTATCAATATGGCGGCGACACTTCCGGCGGCCTATGCATTATCCAGAAAAGACATGCGGGGCAGAAAAACCGTTATGATGTTTTTTGTCTTTACAATGTTCTTCAACGGCGGACTCGTACCGACTTACCTGTTGATGCAGAAGCTGCATCTGGTCAATACGATATGGGTCTTTATTCTTCCTTTTGCAGTGAATGTATATAATCTGATCATTGCGCGGACTTTTTTTGAGAATTCCATTCCGACGGAACTGTATGAATCGGCGGCACTTGACGGATGCAGTGATTTTAAGTTTTTTGTCTCGATGGTCATGCCCCTGTCAAAGGCTGTTGTGTCGGTTATTATGCTCTATTATATGGTGGCACACTGGAATGATTTTTTTACGGGACTGATTTATATCAGGGATCAGAAACTAAATCCGCTCCAACTTGTGCTACGGGAGATTCTGATTGCGAATAACGTGTTTGCGGCCGGAGGAACAGGTGGCTCTTTAAGCTCTTATGATCAGATGTATGCGGATACGGTGAAATATGCGATTATTATTATATCTTCACTGCCGATGCTGATTATTTATCCGTTTATCCAGAAATATTTTGAGAAGGGTGTTATGATCGGTGCGATCAAGGGCTAGATTGGAGGGAAAGATGCTGAGATCATTAGAGAAAGAGGTAAAACTGAAAGGAATCCTGGAATGGCGCCGAGAGGAAGACCGCAGATATGTGATGAGCCTGACGAAAGAAAACCTTCTTCTGCCATACTATCATGAAGCCGGGATCATCCGGATCACGTATTTTCCTGAGAATATGCATGGAGGTTGGGATTCCCCGCTGTCTATGATACGGGGAACGGTCTGTGGGCACTGGTTGAGCACGGCGGCACTTCTGTATTCCGAGACGAAAGACGAGATTATCAGGGCAAGAGCCGATGAGATTGTCAGAGAAATAGGCCGGTGCCAGGAAGAAAACGGAGGCGAGTGGTGTTTTTCGATTCCTGAGAAATATTTGTTATGGCTGAAGAAAGGCAAGAGAACATGGGCACCGCAGTATGTGTGTCATAAGACTATGGCAGGTTTGCTGGATATGTATCAGCTGATAGGAAACAGGCAGGCGCTTATGATTGTAAATAAAGCAGCAGAGTGGTTCTTAAGCTATACCGAAGACATAACGGATGAACAGATGCGTCGGATGATGTGGGAGGAAACAGGAGGAATGATGGAATTCTGGGCTGATCTGTATGCTGTGACCGGTGATGCGAAACATTTGGAACTGATGCGCAGGTACGAGAGAAAAGACCTCTTTGAATTGTTGGAGACAGAGCAAAATCCGTTGGTGAATATGCACGCGAACTCCACGGTACCGGAGATCCTGGGTGCGGCAAGGGCGTATGAAGTGACAGGAGAAGAGCGTTACAGACGTCTAGTGGAACGTTACTGGGAGATCGCGGTGCACAGGTCGGGAATGTTTGTGACCGGCGGACAGACGAGCGGTGAGGCATGGACGCCGGAGCAGGTGCATGGACCGAGACTGAGCAATACGAATCAGGAGCATTGTCTGGTGTACAATATGATGCGCCTTGCGGAATGTTTGTTCCGGTGGAGCGGAGATGCGGAATATGCAGATTACTGGGAAAGAAATCTCTATAACGGAATCTTTGCACAGGGTTTCTACAAAGACGATAAATCAGAACAATTTGACAGTGATGTGAAGGATCCGAAATATGGTTATGTGGCCTACTATCTTCCGCTGCATGCGGGAGCAAAGAAAGTATGGGGATCCAGGACGAAAGATTTCTGGTGCTGCCACAATACGCTGATGCAGGCAAATGCGTCTTTTCATAGGGCATTATTCTACCAGGATGCTTCACGGATCGTCTCGGCACAGTATCAGGATAGCGATGTCGCATTCATTATAGAAGGAAAGAGGATAGAATTGCAACAGCGAATCGACAGTTGTACAGGAGAAATTATCAGGATTGAAGAGGTAAACCGGAAAGTGACAGAAAGACCACGGTATCTTCAGGTCAGAATACAGATTACCAGTGAAGAAGCAGCAGACTTCGAACTGGCCGTAAGGTGGCCATGGTGGATCAACGGTCCTATGACGGTCAGAATTGACGGAGAAGAAATTCTTGTTGACGGGAATTGTGGCAAAACGGATCGATACCGTATGGAAAATGGATTTGTGGTATTCAGACGGATCTGGAAAGAAAACAAGGTGGAGGTCATATTACCGAAGCGAATCAGAACATGGCCTCTGCCGGAAAAACCGGATACGGTTGCGTTTTTGGACGGGCCGGTGGCACTTGCAGGACTGACTGGTGAAGAGAGGACTCTTTATTATGAAGAAACACCGGAAGAAGTGTTGGTTCCCTATGATGAACGCAGGTGGGCAGAGTGGCTGCCCGGATGGAAGACGGAAGGGCAGCCTGTGAATTTTATATTCAAGCCGATCTACAGAATCGGATATGAACGGTATACGACCTATTTCCCGGTAAAAAAGATAAAACACGGAGTCGTAACGGAGGCAGAAAAATGACGGAAATCGAAAGAAACGATGTGATATTGATGCTGCGGAGCGTGGCACAGGAAATGATGCTGCATGAAAAGTATTTCTGCGAACTGGATCTCGGGCTGGGAGACGGAGACCATGGGGTGACGGTCAGCAGGGGATGGAAGGCG
Organism: Clostridia bacterium; assembly: GCA_910575245.1. GTDB lineage: Bacteria > Bacillota > Clostridia > Lachnospirales > Lachnospiraceae > UBA3282. The sequence goes on from CAJTEN010000009.1 coordinate 134,925, forward strand.
CTGTCAGAAGCTCTCACGGGGCAGGATGAAACTCTGGAGGAACTGTTTCGAAGGCTGGGCAGTGTCATGACGAATAGTATGGGAGGGACGATTGGGCCGATCTATGGATTGCTGTTTGAAGGGTTTGCAAATGCTGTTTCAGGGCGGGAAACGATCGACCTGCCGACCGCAGCTTCCATGTTTGAACAGAGTGTTCAGGAAATAGGAACCGGCGCGGATGTTAAGGAAGGAATGAAGACATCTTTCGATGCGCTGGCACCGGCGGCATGTGCCCTGCGACAGGCAGCAGGGGAGAACAGGAATCTGGAAGAGGGATTCGGGGATGCTGCGGAAGCGGCGGAATATGGTGCGCAGGCTACTGTGAAAATGATCGCGAAGAAGGGGAGAGCACGTTTCTTGGGAGAGAAATCCGTTGGGAAAAAGGATGCCGGCGCTGCGTCTATGGCCGCGATGATTGGGGCGATGTGCATGTATTTGAAACAACAATAGACATGCCGGAATGGAGAGAGAATGAAAAAGATCAGAAATGACAAGGAGTATCTTGTAGAAGAAACGCTGGAAGGATATGCCATGATGCATTCGGACATTATTGTATGGAAAGAGGGAACACATCAGATTATCAGAAAGCACAAAAAGGGAAAAGAGAAGGTAAAATTCGTGTTGGGAAACGGGGCGGGCCATGAGCCTGCAGTGATCGGATGGGTTGGACACGGAATGCTTGACATGAATATTGTCGGGGATGTTTTCACAGCGCCTTCGGCAGATAAGATTCTGGAGGGACTTGAGACAATTAATGACGGAAGTCCGATTCTTCTGGCGGTGCAGAACCATGCGGGCGATGTGCTGAATGCGAATATTGCATACGGCAGGGCAATAAAAGAGGGAATCGATGTGCGAAAAGTACTGTTCTATGATGATGTGGCCTCCGCACCGAAAGGATTTGAGGAAGAACGCCGGGGAATCGGCGGAATGCTTTTCTATACGAAGATCGTAGGTGCATATCTGGAGCAGGGAGGAGATGTGGAACATGCGGTGGAATTGTTTGAAAGAGTGAGAGACAATACCAGGACATACAGTGTAGCCTTTACACAGTGTACGCACCCTGTTACCGGAATGCAAATAGTAAATCTGCCGGAAAATGAAATAGAGATGGGGATGGGTGTTCACGGAGAAGGTGGCGGAAATAACAGGATCCCAATGCCCTCGTCGGCACAGTTGGCTCAAAAGGTGGGAGATATCCTGCTGAAAGACGGACCTTATGGAGCAGGGGACGAGGTACTGCTTTTTATCAACGGGCTGGGTTCAACGACCATGATGGAACAGTCAATTCTATACCGCGATATGGTACATTATCTTACGGGCCGGGATATGAAAGTGGCAGGAAATTATTGCGGAAACTGTCTGACAACCCAGGAACTGGGCGGTGTATCTGTCTCGCTGTGTAAGGTGGGAGAGGAAGAGAAAGCATTGTGGAATGCACCGTGTGCATGCGGTATTTTCAGAAGATAAAAGGCGGCGGAAAGGAGAAGGACAGATATGAAAAAACCAAAGATAGGAATTCGGCCAATTATAGACGGCAGACGGGCGGAGCGATCCAATCTGGAAGACAAGGTTATGAATATGGCGACAGCGGCCAGAAAACTGATAGAAGAAAATTTGAAGGATATTGACGGCGATGCCGTTGCATGTGTTATCGCAGATACGACGATAAGCGGCAGCGCACAGGCGGCGGCCTGTGCAGAAAAGTTTGCGGGTGAAAACGTAGTTGGTACATTGAGTGTGACTTCATGTTGGTGTTACGGAAGCGAGACGATGGATACGGATCCGATGACTATGAAGGCTGTCTGGGGATTTAACGGAACAGAAAGTCCCGGGGCGGTCTATCTGGCAGCGGTGCTGGCGGCCCATGCGCAGAAGGGGTATCCGGCTTATGGAATATATGGTAAAGATGTGCAGGATAAATCAGATACATCTATTCCAGAAGATGTGAAGGAGAAAATCCTGAGGTTTGCGAAGTGTGCTATTGTTGTGGGAACGATCAGAGGAAAGAGCTACGTGAATATCGGAGCCGTTTCCATGGGAATCCAGGGATCCTACTGTGATGATGGCTTCTTCCAGAAGTATCTGGGGATCCGTCCGGAGTTCGTGGATATGGTGGAGATCAGCAGAAGGATAAAAGAAGGAATCTATGATAAGGAAGAGTATGAGCGTGCATATCAGTGGACTATGGAGTACTGTAAGGAGGGGGAAGACCGCAATCCGGCAGATATGCGGCATACAGATGGCCAGAAGGCGGAGGAGTGGAAATCTGTTGTCAAGATGACAATGATCATACGGGATATCATGCTGGGAAATCCTAAGCTTAAGGAACTTGGCTTCTATGAAGAAAGCCTGGGCCGCAATGCCATCGCAGGAGGATTTCAGGGACAACGTATGTGGTCAGACTGGCAGCCGGTGGGGGATTTCACGGAAGCGATATTGAATTCCGGATTCGACTGGAACGGTACGCGCAAACCACTCATCCTGGCTACGGAGAATGACACTTTGAACGCGGTTTCCATGCTGTTCGGACATTTGCTCAGCAATGGTTCGGCTGTATTCGCCGACGTGCGCTGTTATTGGAGCCCGGAGGCTGTGGAGCGCGTTACCGGGTGGAAACCGGACGGAAAAGCGGTAAACGGATTTATTCATCTGATCAATTCCGGCGCTGCGGCGTTGGACGGGACAGGGGAATCCCGTGATGAGAACGGCAGGAGGATGATGAAGCCTTGGTTTGAGATGAAAGAAGAAGATGTGGAGGCATGTCTGAGGGCTACGAGATGGTGTCCGGCCAGTGCAGGATATTTCAAGGGCGGAGGTTTCTCGTCCCAGTTTCGTACAGCGGCGGAAATGCCGGTAACCTTGATTCGTGTTAACTTGATCGCAGGTATGGGGCCTGCCGTACAGATTGCGGAAGGATACACTATAGTGCTGCCGGAGGAGGTGCACCGGATTATTGATGAGCGGACAGATCCTACCTGGCCGACAACCTGGTTTGTTCCCAGAACTACCAGTCATGGAGCTTTCAGAAGTGTTTATTCGGTAATGGCTAAATGGGGAGCTAATCACGGAGCGTTTGTATATGGGCATGTCGGGAAAGACTTGCTTACGCTTGCATCTATGCTGAGGATTCCGGTATCCATGCATAATATGGAATATGAAGATGTATTCCGGCCCCATTGCTGGGACGGTTTTGGAACGGAAGATCAGGAAAGTGCTGATTATCGCGCATGCCGGACTTACGGTCCCTTATATCGATAGAGAGAAAGTAATGCATACTATTTATAGAAGGAAAACCCTCACGGCGGTCTGCCGTGAGGGTTTTTTGAAGCCGGAAAAGATTATATATGGTAAAAAGTCCTTGCAGTTATATGACAGAAGTATATATAATCGAGAAGTAAGTGTAAGACGGAATATTGCAAAGGAGACAGAAGATGAAGAAATTGATAAAAGCAGCGCAATACATTACAAGAGCCGGGGTATTGTATCTGCTGGCAGTCACACCACGTGTGGTGAACCGGCCGGATACCGGACTTTTCCGCAAGAAATATTTTGCGCACAGGGGACTGTATGATAATTTGGGTGAGGCGCCTGAAAATTCCATGGAGGCTTTCCGCAGGGCGGTGGACGCCGGATATGGCTTCGAACTTGATGTACAGATGACGAAGGACGGTATTCCGGTGATCTTTCATGATTCCACGCTGGAGCGTATGTGCGGTGTGAAGAAAGAACTTGGGGACTGTACCTATGAAGAACTGCAGCAGTTCACATTGGCGGGTTCCGGGGAGCGCATTCCGAAGCTGGAGGATATGCTTCGTATGGTAGGCGGAAGGGTTCCGCTTATCGTGGAGATCAAATCTGAGAAGAAGGATGTATCGTTCTGTGCGGTCATTGACCGGATGCTGCGGGATTATCAGGGAGAATACTGTATAGAGTCCTTCAATCCTCTGGTACTCATGTGGTATCGGAAGCATCACAACAGTGTGGTCAGAGGACAGCTTGCCTCTAATTTTCGCATGGACGGTAATCATAAGAACGTGATTCATTTTTTCATGACGCATTTGTTATTGAATTTCCTTACAGGACCGGATTTTATAGCCTACAATCATCAGTTTAAGGAGGAACCGGGTAGAAGAATCTGTAGGGCTCTCTATGGACATCCAGCGGTGGCATGGACGATTAGGAGCCGGGAAGAACTGGAAAAAATGAGCAAAGAATTTGATGTTTTCATCTTTGAAAACTTTTTACCATAAATTTTGTGCAAAACTACAAAAAACGGATGCTAAATTTCCAGTTATATGGTAAAATAATGAAAGAGCACGTAATGTGCGTTTTGATAATAGTTTAGGCGGTCTGTTTTTTTACTGTGCTGACCGTATCAAAGAGCTGTGGTTGGAAGTATTCGGATCATTACGGTGTGGTTTAAGATGGCCGGGTGCATGTGACAGTGAAGGGATTTGAACTGTTATCGTCTCTGCAAGTCAGAATGAGGAACTGTAAATAGATAACTTGACAGTTGGCATGGGATAGATTTTATATGGAAGATAGGCAGACATTCTGTATGAAGATTCGGACAAGCTGGTTGTTGAGGTATTTACTTATGGTTTCTACGTAGTATTAAGAAAAGAGAGGGAAAAAGTTATGGCAAAATGGGTGTACTTATTTGAAGAAGGCAATGCCGATATGCGTAATCTCCTTGGTGGAAAAGGTGCGAACCTTGCTGAGATGACGAATCTGGGATTGCCGATCCCCCAGGGATTTACAGTTACGACAGAGGCCTGTACCGACTATTATAACAGCGGCAGGCAGATCACGGATGAAATCAAAGGACAGATTTTCGATGCACTTGCGATTTTGGAAGAGAAACAGGGTAAGAAATTCGGTGATACCGAGAATCCGCTTCTTGTATCGGTGCGTTCCGGTGCGCGGGCTTCTATGCCTGGCATGATGGATACGATCTTGAATCTTGGTCTGACGGATGTAGCAGTAGAGGGCTTTGCGAAGAAGACAGGCAATCCCAGATTTGCTTATGACTCCTATAGAAGATTCATCCAGATGTTTTCTGATGTCGTTATGGAAATTCCGAAATCTTATTTTGAAAGAATTCTGGACGAGATCAAGGAAGCTAAGGGAATCAAGTTTGATACAGAACTGACGGCAGAGGATCTGAAGGAGATAATTGTTAGATTTAAAAATATTTATAAGGAGAATAAAGGGGAAGATTTCCCGCAGGAGCCGAAGGTGCAGCTGATGGAGGCTGTCAAGGCCGTGTTCCGTTCCTGGGATAACGAGAGAGCGATCGTATACCGCCGTATGAACGACATTCCGGGCGATTGGGGAACAGCAGTCAATGTGCAGGCTATGGTATTTGGTAATATGGGCGATACCTCCGGTACCGGCGTTGCTTTTACCAGGAATCCTTCCACCGGCGCAAAGGGTATCTACGGCGAGTACCTGATCAACGCACAAGGGGAAGATGTGGTAGCCGGAATCCGTACACCCCAGCCTATTACCAAACTGGAAGAGGATCTGCCGGAGTGCTTCAAGCAGTTCATGGAGATCGCCAACAAACTGGAGAACCATTACCGTGATATGCAGGATATGGAGTTTACTATTGAGGACGGCAAGCTGTTCTTCCTGCAGACACGTAACGGTAAGAGAACCGCGCCAGCAGCGATTCAGATTGCCTGTGATCTGGTAGACGAAGGTATGATCACACCGGAAGAGGCAGTTCTGCGTATCGAGGCGAAGTCACTGGATCAGTTACTGCATCCTACCTTTGACGATGCTGCGCTGAAGGCAGGACAGGTGATCGGACAGGCACTTCCGGCATCACCGGGTGCGGCAGCAGGTAAAGTGTATTTTACCGCAGAAGAGGCGAAGCTTGCGCATGAGAAAGGTGAGAGAGTTATTCTGGTACGTCTGGAGACATCTCCGGAAGATATCGAAGGTATGCATGCAGCGGAGGGTATCCTGACCGTACGCGGCGGTATGACATCCCACGCAGCAGTGGTAGCCCGCGGTATGGGTACGGCATGTGTGTCCGGATGCGGCGATATAGCCATCAATGAAGAGGATAAAGTATTTGAGCTCGGCGGAGAAGAGTTCCATGAGGGCGATTATATTTCCTTGGACGGTTCCACCGGTAAGATTTATAAAGGCGACATCAAGACAGTGGAAGCATCCGTAAGCGGTAATTTCGGTCGTATCATGGAATGGGCGGACAAGTACCGTAAGCTGCAGGTACGTACCAATGCAGATACACCGGCTGATGCTGCCAATGCGGTGAAATACGGTGCGGAAGGTATCGGCCTTTGCCGCACAGAGCATATGTTCTTCGAACCTGACAGGATTCCGAAGATACGTCAGATGATTCTGGCAAGAACCGTAGAGCAGAGAGAGAAGGCGCTGAACGCTCTGATTCCTTTCCAGAAGGGCGACTTCAAGGCATTGTACGAAGTTATGGAAGGCAGACCGGTAACCATCCGTTTCCTGGATCCGCCGCTTCATGAGTTTGTTCCGACGAATCAGGACGATATAGACGATCTGGCGGTAGAGATGATGATGACTGCGGAAGAAGTACAGGAAATATGCGATTCCCTGCATGAGTTCAACCCGATGATGGGTCACCGTGGATGCCGTCTGGCAGTTACCTATCCGGAAATTGCCAAGATGCAGACCAGAGCTGTGATGGAAGCGGCAATTGAAGTGAAGGAAGAGAAGGGGTATGATATCGTACCTGAGATCATGATCCCCCTGGTAGGAGAGAAGAAGGAACTGAAATTTGTCAAGGAAGTAGTAGTGGAAGTTGCCGAGCAGGTGAAGAAAGAGAAGAATTCCGATATCAAGTATCATGTCGGAACCATGATTGAGATTCCTAGAGCGGCACTTCTGGCAAATGAGATTGCGGAGGAGGCAGAATTCTTCTCCTTCGGTACGAATGACTTAACACAGATGACGTTCGGTTTCTCACGCGACGATGCGGGCAAATTCTTAGGTGATTATTATAAGAATAAGATTTATGAGTCTGACCCGTTTGCGAGGCTTGATCAGAGCGGTGTGGGTCAGCTGGTACAGATGGCGGCAGAGAAAGGACGTGCGACCAGACCGGATATCAAGCTTGGTATCTGCGGTGAGCATGGCGGGGATCCTTCGTCTGTTGAGTTCTGCCATAAGGTGGGATTGACGTATGTGTCCTGTTCACCGTTCAGAGTGCCGATTGCCAGGCTGGCGGCGGCACAGGCGGCGATAAACAATGTAGGAAAGTAGATTACAAATTGTCGTAGGGCACGGAAATTTATTCTATACAAGGGCAAAAATAATTATTCTACGACATAGAAAAATAAGACCTTGCATCGCAGGATGCGGGGTCTTATTTTTGTCTAACGACTATCCTTTCCCTCGCATAAATACAGGATTTGTGGAACGTACTGCATAGAAATCACCATGGAGTAGGGGCAGCCGAAGCGCTAGCGGAGGAGGATAAAACAAAGTGCCTTTTATATGCCCTTTATAGAAAAAATTTCAATGCCCTACGACATGGTGATATTTGTTTATGATGTTTTTGGGAAAATGATAATAGGTCTGGAATCCCTGTAAAATGGGGATTTGAGAGAATTATTATTTCCCAAAAATGATAGACAAAATCCCCAAAAACACGCTGAATTTATTTTTGGGAGCGTTTTTGGGAAAATGCAGGATGTTCCCGGATGGGAGGTTTTGCGAAGGATGAGGAAAAAGAATTTCAAGGGAAGATGTGAAAAGAGGGTAATCGGAAAGTGTTCTGAGGTATGCAGGACATATGATGCCATTCAGTATGCTTATGCTGATCTGTTGCAGGAGAGTGATGAGATTAGGGAAATCAGATGCAATGTGCTTTTGGATGGATTGGATGTTGGGGAATATACATCAGACTTTGTCTGCACCAAAACAGACGGTGATCTGATGGTGCGTGAATGTGTGTTTCGTAAGTTCTTGACGAAGCCATTGACAGTGAAGCTATTGGATGCTTCAAGGGAGTATTGGATCAGGCATGGGGTTACGGATTGGGGGTTGGTCATTGATGAAGAAGTATGATCTGTTACGTTCTGGTGATAACATCATTCGTATATTGGATATTCAGGATGATAGAATCCTCATGATTGATTGTGTGAAACATACTATGCCGGTGTGGAGGAAATTTGAATCAGTGGATTCTGTATTATCGGAATCTGAATTGTTGAGGGTGTATTCTCAATGCTCTGGCAAAGAATTATCTGTATGTACTGATAATGAACTGTTAAAGGCTACAGGATTTACCAGTGTTGATATTGATACTATGGATGCAGAACAAAGAAAAGTCATGCATGAACGCTATACCATGATTGCACCGATTCTTCCTTTCTTATCAGATGATAAGATACGATCCAAATTGATCTGTTCTATAGCAGAGGAACATAAAGTGTCAAAACAGACTGTCAGGAATTATTTATGCCTTTATTTATCTTATCTGGATGTGACTATTCTTGCTCCGAAAAAGAGGAAGGATGAACGAGAACTGACACAGGATGAAAAGTATATGAGATGGGCGTTGAACAAATTTTTCTATACGACAAAGAAGCAATCTCTTATGACTGCCTATACCATGATGCTCAAAGAGAAGTATTGTGATGCCAGTGGTGTGCTGGCAGAAGAATATCCATCTTTCTATCAGTTTCGTTATTTCTATCGAAAGACAAGAAAGATGCAGAACTTTTACATTTCAAGAGATGGATTGAAAAATTATCAGAGGAATAACAGACCTCTTATCGGAGAAGGTGTACAGGAGTTTGCCCCTGCGGTTGGTGTAGGGATGTTGGATGCTACAGTGTGTGATATTTATCTGATCAATGAGGAAGGAAATCTGGTTGGCAGACCGATTCTGACTGCCTGTATTGATGCTTACAGTAGCCTGTGCTGTGGTTATTCTCTTTCATGGGAAGGTGGCGTATACAGTCTTCGGGGGTTAATGCTGAATATCATAACTGATAAGGTGGCATGGTGTAAGCGTTATGGCATTTCTATAGAAAAGGAAGATTGGGATTGCGACAGGCTTCCGGGGACATTTGTTACCGATATGGGTAGTGAATATAAATCGGAGAACTTTGAACAGATTGCAGAATTAGGTGTTACGGTTGTCAATCTTCCTTCCTATAGACCAGAACTGAAAGGATTGGTAGAGAAGTTCTTTGATCTGATACAGGAGATGTACAAGAAGCATTTAAAGGGTAAAGGTGTGATTGAGCCGGATTATCAGGAGAGAGGGGTGCATGATTACCGTAAGGATGCCTGTTTGACTATGATGGACTTTGAGAAGATTATCCTACATTGTATGATCTATTATAATTCTCAAAGGATCATAGAAAACTTTCCTTATACAGAAGCTATGATAAATGCAGCGGTGAAGCCTTATGCGTCCTGTATATGGGAATGGGGTAAATCACTGATTGGAGCGAATCTGATCGGAGTAGATAGTAGAGGGTTGATGCTGACATTACTTCCAAGGACTATAGGAAAATTTGGACGAACGGGTTTGAAGGTAAATAAACTGAGGTATCATTGTGAGGGATATACAGAGCAGTATTTATCTGGTGGTAATGTGACAGTGGCTTATAACCCGGAAGATGTGACCTCTGTATGGGTAATTGAGAATGGTGCGTATGTGGAATTTATGCTGATAGAATCTCGTTTTAAGGGAAAAGACCTTACAGAAGTGCAGGAGATACAGACTGGACAGAGGATTATTAGTAAGAATGAAAAGAGGAACAATTTACAGGCGCAGATTGATCTGGCACAACATATTGAAATTATCGCGGGCAATGTTAATTCTCATACAGATGTACATATGAAGAATATCCGCCATACGAGAAGAAAGGAACAGAGCAGATGTCATCAGGATTATATGAAGGAGGGAGCAAAGCATGACTGATCTTTCAAACATTATTCATATTCTGCCACCAATGAGAGCAGGGGAAGATTTATTTTCAGCGTTGGAAGTTTTACCGAAGTATGATGAATCAATCTGTACAGCAGAGGTTCCTGTGCGTCTTATGGCACTTTCTGATCTTTACAGGATATATGTACCTTCTCAAATGTCATTGGAGATTTACAGTAAAATGTATCTGGCATTATTGCGTTCATTGCAGAAGAAGAGTACGAAACTGGCGGTACAGCAGAAGAATCAGAACTATAGGGCTTTGATTCAGCAGGAGTACAGCGGTATTATGGGTGGTTCTGACAGTTTTACGATCATTGGGGCATCCGGCATTGGCAAAAGTTCTGCGATAAGCAGGGCAATCTCGCTAATTACAGAAAACAGAGTGATTGAAGTGGAAAATCCATATACAAAGATTATTCCCTGTATCTGTGTCCAGTGTCCTTTTGATTCTTCTGTAAAGGGGTTGCTGTTGGAGATACTGCGGAAAGTAGATGAAATGATAGACAGTAAGTATTACCAGAATGCACTAAGAGCAAGAACGACAACGGATATGCTGATCGGGAGCGTCAGTCAAGTAGCTTTAAATCACATCGGGCTGTTGGTGGTGGATGAGATTCAGAATGTATGTAACAGTAAGAATGGAAAGAGTCTTGTAGGGATGCTTACCCAGCTTATCAATAATAGCGGTATCTCTATCTGCATGGTGGGGACTCCTGAGAGTGCGGTATTTTTTGAACAGGCAATGCAGCTTGCCAGAAGAGCGTTGGGATTACGGTATGATGTGATGGAGTATGGTGAGAATTTTAGAAAGTTTTGTGAGATAGTGTTTTCCTATCAGTATGTGAAAATAAGGACGGAGATTACGGATGGTATCATGGAATGGCTCTATGAGCATACTTCGGGGAATATATCGGTGGTGGTATCTCTGATCCATGATGCGCAGGAGATTTCTATTTTGAATGGCAAAGAAGTTCTGAATTTGGAAGCATTAAACGAAGCGTATCAAAAACGATTGTCTATGTTGCATGGGTTTATTCATATAGGGCAGAGAAAGCAGACATCAAAGCCTAAAAAGAAAGTGTCAGTTACAAGTGCGGGTGTAAAAGTTCCTGTAAGAGAAGGGGATAGTGGAGAAGTTACGATTGCAGATTTAGTATCTGTTGCCAGAGATGAAAATGTGGATATTGTGCAGTTATTGAAAGAGCATATGACAATTATGGAGGTGGCGGTATGATTGCATATATGCCAACAATTTATCCTGATGAATTGGTATATAGTTGGTTCTGTAGATACTATGTACATTCGGGCTGTTTTTCCCATAAGATGGCGTTGCGGGAATTGTATTGTAAAAAGTCGGATTATCTAAGCAAAGAATTTATTGGGAACTTAAATAATGAGGCTTTGGAGCAGATCGGTGAAATATATTCTCTGGATAAATTGGTCTTAGATCATACCATGTATCCTCAGTATGCAAGGTTTGTTCCATTGACAGAAAAGAAAGAGGCTCTGTATCGTTTGGGGCATGATTCTTGTGATGTACATCATTTATTTCCTGTTCTTCCCAGAAACGATGGGGAACGATATCTGCGGTATTGCCCATTGTGTGTGAAAGAGGACAGGAAAACATATGGGGAGACATACTGGCACAGAAAGCATCAGATCAGGAATATGTGTATATGTACGCAGCATAAGTGCAGGCTTTTGAAATCGAGTGTTCCGGCAAAGAGTGAGCAGAGTTTTACGTTTTGTCCGGCTGAAAATTATACATACGATAGGGAAGCTGAATTTGAGAATGATTTATCAGTGATTCAGTATATGGAATATCTGGTATCAGTATTTGATTCGGTGATGGATTTTGATAGTGATATTCCTATCAGTTCTATTCTCTATAATGGAATGAGCAGGACAAAATATTTGAAGCCATCAGGACGCAGCAGATATACGAAGATGCTTGCTGATGATATAGGTGAGTTCTACGGAAGTATGGGGATATGTAGTGTTGCAAGTGTGTATCAGATTCAGAGAGTATTGTTAGAGAATCTGTATGACTTTTCTATTATCTGCCAGATTGCTTTTTACTTGGGGATGAGAGCGGAGGAATTAACGGCTTCCGCTTTGACCAAGGAGCAGATTCAGCAGGAACAGGACAGCCATTATATGAGAAATACTGTGCCTGTAGATTGGGAGTTGTTGGATCGGGAAACGGCGCCTGTATTAGAAATGGTTGTTAAAGGCGTATATGATGGAACTGCTAATGAAAATGGAAGACCGGAACGGGTATCAGAACGGATGGTGTACCGGGAGATGAATCTGCTTGGGCATCAGTTGGAGAATATGCCACGGTGTAAGGCGGTTTTTGAAAAGTATACGGAATCTTATCCTGAGAGTTGGGCGAGGAAGATTATTTGGGCTTATCGGAAGTTGGAAGAGGAGGGAAAGCCTTTTTATTGGACGGATATTAGGAGAATTTCAGGGGTGAAAAAGAAGAATATGCAAGCGACTCTTCCCTACTTGATGAAGCATATGGATGCTGAAACAGTAAAGCAGATTATCGAAATGGTTACATTGTGAAAATGAGTAAGTTAGCAAATAATTCTTGTGACTGAAAATTATTTATTCGCAGACATTAAGTTTTTCAATACCCTTTCTCAAAATCGTAAGTATTATTATGATATAGAATCGCGATGTACATTTAGTTTATGGTGACCAGTAAAGAAAGAAGAAACAGGTGTTTTGATAGAATTGAAGAAGATTCCGTCAAATGATATAATACTTATGATAAACTATATGAATAGAAAGGTATAAACGTATGATTGGGAAAGTAGCTAGTGCTTTGGCAGATTATTTAGCAGAAATTGGTTTTGATGCAGGTAAAGGTTTTTTAATAAATAAGCAAGAAGAAATGGAAATTAGAAAAGAGATTAGTCGATATATCGAGAGACAGAGAAAATACAACGAGTTATGTTCTTTGGCAGAAGAAATTGACTTTGAAGGTATCATTAAATATCTTCAGGGTAATTTTATAGTTGATATTTCTAAAAGGCTTTTTGGGAAAAAAGAAGAGAGGCGTGCTGCAAGGGAAGATATTATTAGTAAAGCGGTGGAGTATTCAGCGGCAAAGACAAAGGAAGAAAAGAAAAAAATAGCCAAATTTGTTGCAGATACAATTGATATTTTGCGTTGCTATTACCGCGATAAGATAGGAAAGAATAGTTTGTTTTTAGCAGCAGAAGTAGAAGATACAATAATTGAAGAGATTAAAAATAACGAAAAACAGACAGCTAAAAATATGCAAAATTGCGAGAAAAATCTTGAAGCGTATATTAATAAAATAGCTCCGTTCTCTATAGATTCTTATTTGTATTCTGCTCAGAAAAAAGATTTAGAAACAATTGAAACCAACTTAAATATGACATTAAGAGCTATTAGTTGTACGCATCCATTATTTCCAGACTATAAATATCATTATGTATCAAGCGAAAGAGGCATTCAAATGATTAGCGTACCTACTTCTAATGATGCGTATCAAAAATGTCCACCCAAAATTGTCTGCAAAGGTAGAATTAGAGTCGGTGATAAATATGTAAATAGATTCGATGCAGATATCGTTGATTATGCCAATCGGCATCAGTTGATGATAGCAATTGATATAAATGAGGCAAAAAAGTTATTGGGAGATGTAGAAGATCCTATACAATTAGAAGCAGAACGTTTAGTGGGAACAACAGGAATTATTCCACCCAAACCATTTCCAACAGCTTTACCATGTTGTATAAAAATAAATGGAGAAACAGTGTATGAGTATATTGAATTTAGGACAAAGGAAATTTTAGATGATGGTACTTATATCATAACTAATGAAGAGCAAAAGGAAATATCTGTACGAATGTCAATTAAAGCTAATTTGGTTAGTGGACAAGTCAATATTAACACTCAGACAGTAAATGCAACTAACAGAGATCTTCTTCATTATGTACGATACATGAAAAGGGCATGTGAAAAAGGGAAAATGTCAATTTATGTGCTATCTTTAGGTAAGGAATTAGTGAATGGAGATTTGAGTAATTGTGATTATGATGGTGGTTTTGCAACAGTAGATGAGGAAATATCTTTTCTTGAAAATATTGTTTTACTTGAAGAATATTTTCAAAAGGCAATAAAAATACCAAATGATATATATGATGTGGATATAGATATAATTGATTATATGATAAAATTGATTAAGAAAGAAAATGTGGCATTAAATTGGAAAGGGAAAGTGCTTACGATACCAGTTACAATAGACGAATCAACAAGAAAGCATTTATCTAATTTGGAAGAGAAACCACAGATAATTACTATATGTGGGGATGTCAATATTAATCTCTTTAATGAAACGTATTGTTTGCGAATCATAAGAACATTTGAAAGTGCGGTTATTCGTGATTTGGAGATAATGAAAAAGAAAGTGGAGATGTTTGAAGATGGGGATGTTTTAAATATAAAGTATATTCCAGGAACGAACGACACATTGATAGATTGCTTAGATACGAGTTCTAACGAAATAGATGAGCAGATTCAGTGTTATGTTAAGGATGAATAATCTGATAGTGATAACGGTTTTGCAATGGCTTCCAAGTGTGTGATTATTATTTGCGGGTTTGTCAAGTTAAATATGTAAGTTTTTTTTTTCATTTTGGGGTGTCCTATATGAGTTTTGTGTATGCTATAAATAGTGTTGACTTTTCAATTATGTCGGATACAAAAATAAATTTGAATGAAAGTTTGAAAAATTTATGGAATACAGAAGCTGAGAGGCGGTTAATTAAGCAAGTTGGCTTAATAAAAAGTGTTATTGTTTCACCTAACATAGTTGTATGCTATGCGGGAAATAATATTGATAAAGCTGCAGAGCTGTTGCGTGAAATTAAAACGATAGGAAACAACTTGAACCGGATTGTTGAAACTGCTTTCAAAATTCACAATACTGCCCAGAAGGATGATATTGAATTTATTATTGGATATTGCGATAAAAATAGGCGAGAACTTATTTCTATTAAAAATAGGAAATTAGTAAGAAACTGTAAAGTTGCGTGGATTGGATCATGGGTTGCTTATAATGAATTTAAACGCATGGAAAACGAAATTACTGATGAAAAAATAAAAGGTAAAAAGATTGTAGTATGTGATGAGAATGGAAAAATGTATGAGGAATTTTTAGACGAAGAACTAGCTAGAATATGGGAATTAGAAGATATATTTAGAAAGATAGTAGAATCAGGTGTAGATTCAACTGTAGGTGGAATGCCGGTTAGGATAAAAATTCCAGAAGGCGAAAATGCATTCGAATATATGGCAGGGATGAAGCTTATAGCAAGTGGTTGGTCACAAAAGATAGCAAGTGGTGAAGCAATAGCGTTTTATCAAGGCGTAGAAAAAGGAAGCTTTTGTTGTGATAAATATCAATCAAAATCTAATTTTTGTTGCTATATTTACGAGGATAATCTTGGGATTGTTTATACGGATGAGGAAAAATACGTTCAAGGGCTAGAGGGAATGAAATTTCCTAAATTTTATAAAATGGATAAGGAGAAATTTGATATTATTGCAGAGAAAAATGGTGCGTATTCGTGTGTCGATTTATCATAACTATTACTTTACTGATATTTTTCCCAAGATTCTATTATATTTAAATATAAAGGAGTTAAATGAAAATTATATGTGAAAGAGTTGGAATGACCTAACAGCCTTAAAGCGTATGAGACACTCTTGCAACTATATATTATATTCATGATACTATAATGATCCCTGTGCCAGTAACGGCACGGGGATTCTTACATTTACAGGAGGATTTTATATGGTAGAAAAACAAATGATGACAGAAAAATTATGTAAGAAGAAACAAATTACGGACAAAACATCGATTCTGCATTTGAAATACTTAGGCAGGGATTCGTGGGACAGACCAGTGTATATGGATGACGAGGGGGTTATCTGGAAGGATGTGAATCCGAGGGCAGGTGGGAAAGCTAATTTATGTACATCAGTCGGTAATGAATTTGACGGAGAGCCGGATACAGGCATGGAATATTTTATGAAATATCAAGATGTTTCGGTTGCATTCATACCTGCGAGGGATGTATGGTAAATACTTTGGAAAGAAATATGGGACAGGTTACACAAAGAGGACATTTTTGCTCATAGCAATATTATTTCTATTTAAGCAGGGGATTCAAGATTGGAGATGAAAGAGAGGATCGTATCATGGAAGAGAAAAAGAATGGAAACAGTAACCCGTTTGCAGGATGCACAATCGCAGCGACAGGGAAACTTGAAAATTTCACCCGTAATGATATCAACAGCAGGATTGAAAGTCTTGGCGGCATAGCGGCAAATTCTGTCACCCGTAAGACGGATTATCTGATCTGTGGGGATAAGCCGGGAAGCAAGTTAGTGAAAGCAAGGGAACTTGGGATTACTGTATTGACGGAACAGGAGTTCCTTAAGATGATACTAGCATAAAGGAAGGAGAGCATAAGAAAGATGATCAAATTGGAAGATGAAAAGTGTATCATAGGTTTCGATGACGGCTACCAACTTGGGAAGACAGCAAACTTCATATTTGACAATGGTGTACATAGACTTGGAGCCGTTGAACCAACATTGAAAGAAAATTCCCTATTTTACGATGGGGAATTTTTTAAGGTAGGAGAGGGAAGGTCAGCAATCACAGAGGATAAAATATCGGATGATTCAGCAAGGCTCCGTACAATGGCGGGTATCGCGATGGAACTTCGGAAAGCAGGAGTCCAAAAAGCAGATATCATACTTGCGGTGGGATTGCCATTTTCCAATTATGGAAGGGATAAGCTGAAACTGATTGATTACTATGATCAGCAGAGTGCCTTAGACTTTTCTTATGAGGGAGAAGATTATTCTGTTGCGATTGTAAAAGTGATTGTCTGCCCGCAGTGCTATTCAGCGATTGCTTCAAGGCTTGGTAATATGAAAGACGATTACCTGATCGTAGATATTGGAAGTAAGACTACGGATGTTGTCTATGTGCGGAATGGGCTTCCGATTGAGAGCAAGTCTATCACGATTGAAAAGGCTATGGTCAAATGGATTAAAGAAATCCAACGGGATATGAAAATACAGACAGGGAAGGATATCCCGGAACATGAGATCATGAAGGTCATGTTAAAAGAAGGAAGTAATCTGCCAACAGTCTACGCAGAGTTAATCCATGGAATGATGCGGGAAAAAATACATTCTCTGGAACTGGAGCTTTCTGAACGAGGTTACAGTCTTGACTATATCAACATCATTTATGTGGGCGGCGGTGCGCTGATGGCACGTGAACATGCAGGAAAATTCAGGAATCATACTGCTTACGACTGTGATTTGTGCGCCAATGCAAAAGGCTATGAGTTCCTTGCGAATCAGATGACAGGAAAGAAGGTGGGGTGATGGCAGGACAGCAGAAAGCGATATTCCTTCGATTTAATATGGAAGACGAAGCGGATAGCAGCCTGTACATGAAACTGGTAGAAGCGGCGGGTTCTGTGTCACTTAGTTCCTATGTGAAGAGAACTTTAGAAGAATATCTCAATGTAAAATTAGAGATGGCAGAGCGTCAGCATTTTCATGAGCATATGCTTGTAATGGTGCGGAAAGAGATGCAGGAACAGGGAATGAAGTTGGTAGGGGCATTATTGGCAGGTATCGGTACGGTAACTGTACAGAAGATTCCAGAGAAATCTATGCCGGAAGAAGCAGGACTACCAGAAGCATGTGGGAGACTGCCGGATGAACTCAGCGGTGTTCTGGATTTTATCAGTTAAATATCTTGTCAAGAGCTCAGAGACAGAGAGCTATGCCGTAGGTATCTATGGTGTTGATGATCAGACTCTTTTATAGGATTTTGCAATAGATATGATAATAGATGCAAATAATGTGTTGTAGATTTCGGTATTTAAGGACGGATAGAGTGTAGGCGTTGCATATTCGTAATCAAATGCAACAGATATGCAATTCTCTGGGGCATTTCACGTTAGCGAAGGGGAATGTGGAGGTTGATATTTTGAATATAGAAGTATAATGATCCCTGTGTCGGCTGTGGCATAGGGATTCTTTTGTTGCCCGTCCCGGAGGTTACGAGGGCAGATTGGAGGAAGATATGGCAAAGGATACGACAGAAAGAGTTAAGAACGCCCAGAATAAAGCATTGGAACATCTGGATTATATTCTGGAAACATTTCCTACACCGGATTTTGTTGAAATCGTTGGGCGTGTTGGCGGTGATACAGTCACTTACAGGGTGTACAATGACGGCTCTATATATGAGAAATGAGCAGTAGGGAGGTATTTAATCATGAGGCTTGATTACAGGAAGGAGAAGTTTCAGAAAGTCAGTGTATGTGGCATTCCATGCGATTTCAGCGATATGCGCATAGACAGGAGGACCGTACCAAAAGAACGATACCAGTATGAGGTTGCCAATGATGATGAGAGTCAGGGTGATCCAGTAAGAGTAGGATATGGTATCATGGTGAATTTCATCGGAACACTGATTAGTGATGTGCCGTTGCCGCTTGTAGATGATAAAGTATTATGGCTGCAAGATGGGGATTTTGTATATCTGTAGAACTGGGGAGGGGGCAGATTTGCATGACAGCAGGAATGCAGTATCTGTTGATATGTTGCAAGATGAAAAATAGAATACATATTATGCTTCATAAAATGTATACAGTTTATGTATCATTTATAAAAACACTTTATGATGAGTAAAAGTAATCGTTTTATGATTGGATTTATGACGTTGAATGTTGATATAATTTGATAAATCGGAGGTGATAAGGTGATTAATATTGATTTCAACAATATAAACGATGAGATTGTCTATGAGGCATTTCATGTGGATGGGAATGAAGCAGAGGCGTTGAATGACAGCTATCTGGAACTTTTTGAATTGATCGGACGGGACGCTATGCTAAAACTGTTCACTCATTTTCATGGAGATAAAATCGAGTGTCCCATGCGGCTGTACCGTGCGGAGTTTATTGCTGATCTTGCGAAAAATGAAACAGACAGGCGTGAAAGGGCGAAAATTGCAAGGGCAGGCGGATATTCTGCAAGGGTGATAGAAGGGGTATTGAGCAAACGTCGGAAAGAAAATGAGACAGAATAATATATAGGGCAAAACAAAACTAAAAATACTACATAGAATGGCAGGGAGATATTGTGAAGTTTATTTTGGTATGTAGTTCTTTTATCATTTTTGTTTTTGGTTTGATAAAGATTATTAAACGAAGAATTAAAAATGAAACAACGAGAAAGGATTTAGTGCTGATTGGAGTGTCGGTAGCTATTTATATTGTAGCTGCGGTTATGCCAGCAAGAAAAGCAAGTAGAGAGATTGGAGGAGTGGAAAGATTAGCTGATACATATGGGGTAGAAAAGGCAGAATATATAACTGATGATATGCAGGTTGAAACATTGACTGATTTTTCAGAAGAGAGGGCATTTGTGCAGTTTACTGATTATTCGGAAGAAGACTTGAAAATGGCTGGGGATGGAATAAGGGCTATACTTACGGATGATGAAGACGAGGAGGCTCAATATGCGATGGAGTATATTGAGCGTGAACATCAGGGCGGAAACAGAATTGCGTTGATTGATACACAGGGTAGAATTTTATGGAAATCGGATCGAACGTTAAATGATCAGTCATTGACGGAAATAAGTGAATTCAAAGATGGGTTAGCTTATTTTATATTTGATGGAAATGAAGGAGAAAGCTATAACATCATTGATTTGGAAGGCAATATCTCCTATACGAAAGAATGTTCAGGAGATTTTATGTTTCTTTCACATGGAGGGGGATTGTTTTTAGTTGCAGAACATATTGCAAGTTTGGACGTTGATGAATGGCGGATTGGAACCATTGATAAGAATGGTGATATTGTTGCGGAATATAAAGCCTATGAGATAACAACATCTAAAGAAGAACCACTATCGGTGAATGAGCCTGTTGACCCGGCTTCCAGTCTGCAAAAGATTGATGATGCATTAAGCCGGCTTGCTGAAGAACGTCAGAAATGGGTTGAAGAGAGTTGGGAATACGACGGGGAGATTGATGAAGAATATTACAGAATGATTGAAGAAACAGAAATGGAATTCCAAAACAGATATGATGAGCTGACGGAGAGAAAGATTCAGATTCAGGAGCAATATGCTGTGCAGGTTGAAGAATATCAAGAATATCAGACGGAAATTGAGGAATATGAGGCAGATAGTCAGCATATCCCGGAAACGATTGCTTTTGATAAGAATTCTAGTCATGATTATCAATCGTTATGTGAATATCTTGGAGAAAATGTTTACAGAGTACCATTGGAGAACGGTTTTGCAATATTGAATTTGGATTCCCAAAGTGTTATCAGCTTGAATACATATTCTGAAAATACAGCTCATATTGAGCAGTTTATAACCGGTTTTGACAATGGTACTGCCACTGTGTTATATAACGAACCCATAGATATGGAGAAAATGGAAGAAGATAATACGGACGTTAATTGGGCGACGTTTCTGAAAAACTCATATTCCCTGTGCCGTATGGAGACAGATGGTACAATAATCCCTATTGTGTCAAATAGCTGGACAAACTATGTTCTGCCCAATATTTTGAATGGGGAAAATGAATTTCAGGATGGTCTGTTATTTGTTCCTTACAGCGGGGGAGACGATACAACAGGTGTTTACTATAACATTGACGGAGAAGTTGCTCTTGAATTCTCCGAATACAATGGGAAAAGTGTATATTTTTGTGATCCTTTCTATAACGGATATGCCCTTATGTTAATACAGGGCGCTGATCAGCTTACTTATTTTACGGTCATTGATAAAAGTGGAAAACAACAGTTTGAACCTCAAACAGGTTTTGAGGATGTATATATGAGTAGCGATGGAAAGTATCTCGTTGCGGTTAAGTGGCATAATTTAACGGTGTTTGATATCGCGGGAAATGAAGTGGTAAGTGTGGAAAGTGAGCAAATATCATCAGATGACGGATTGCACATACGCAACCAACAGATACATTCAGAACATAAATATGATGTGTGTGATGAGGTGATCAGATTTAGGGAGTTTTATGTGAATGTAAAAGAGAAAACGGTTATCGGATCACATTTCAATACTGAGGTTGAATTTTAAGAAATGGGATAGCAGGATGATTTTCGATGTATTATGTTGAAAAGATATCGCAGCAAGAAAAGATAAAATATGGAAAATGAAAAAGGAGCAAGGGTGTAAACGATGACCACATATGATATTTCTGGAAATATGGTTACTATTTCCAACGATATGGAAAATGAGCGATATTTATTAAGTACTACGGATGAATATATTGAATCTGTTAATGAAACTTTTGATGAGTGGTATGCGGCGCGGGGAAGTTGTTATGGCATAGTGGAAGAGACAGATAATCTTTATAATGGTTCGATAGTGCCCCTTATTAATATAGGAATAGATATTTTAAATGCTCAAGGGGTGTACTCCTTAGACGAAGACTCTTTTTATGATAAGTATGTTAAAAAATTCCATTTGTCAGAGCATGTGTTTGAAGTTGTACGTTCCATGGAGAAAGCGGTAGAAGCAGTCAATATTCGCCAAGAGGAAGAAGAGATGTATCGGCAGGTCCGAAAAGAGAGCAGAGGCAGGGTGGTAGGCGGCGGTTTTGGTCTTGGCGGAGCGATTAAGGGGATGGCACAAGCCGGAATGATGAACGCAGCCAGCGGAATAGCGCATTCTGCATTCAATGCAGTTGGAAATGTTGGTTCGGGAATTGCTGCCAGTTCAGACAAAGCGGCGATTTACAAAAAATATAAGGAACCCTTAAACACAGCTCTTATGCAAGATTTGTATGATATTCGCAATGCAATTAGAACTGCACTACAAAAGGAAGCAGGTATTGTTTGCAAGTATGTGACAGATTCCGAGTATGACAAGGCAAAAGCAATATGGAATAATTATAGGCTTGGCAGGATTCCCGCGGAGAAGAAAAAAGAGCAGATTATAGAAGCTCTGACATTAAATCCGTATAGTATAGAAATTTATGATTCTATATGGGAAGATTTTGGAGATGAAAATGGCGAGTTAAGAAAGATGGCCGCATATTTCGGTATTCCCTTAGAACAGCAGATTGCAGAAATAGCAGAACAATATGGGGATGATTTATTTACCAAAAACTGTAGTTTATATGAAGAATCGTTTGATAAAAAGACGGCTGCCGTTCAGATTGAAAATCAAATCAAGGCAACTTTGGATGAGTTGGTTCAATATTGTAAAAGACAGACGATATCGGAAGATAATATATCTAAGATTGCACAGTGTAAGCAGCTTTTAGAAGAAATTGACATTGAAGTCAGGACTGTCAAGGGAGTTACCTATGATACAAGAGAATTGGCTGAAAATGTTCGGAAAGACTTCGCAACTTTTTACCGGGCCTTGCAGGGAAAAGATATTTTTGAAAAGGAGACATATGAATATCTAAAATCTGCGGATTACATTACAGAGGAATTCAAAGGCATTTTTGAGTCTGTATTTGGGACAGAATATGGGTTGCGGACACCCGAAAAAATTTATGAGAATATTGATTTTATTATCAGACAGTCATTATCGGATGAAATAATCAAAGGTGGATGGATTGATATACCAGATCATATCGGTTCTTTTTCATCAAAAGAGACTATGATTTCTTCTGTCGCAGGAACCTTGGCAGAAGAACTGATACTGGCATTGTTCGACCGATCTTCCAAAGGGAAATCAGGGATATTGCTCACGAACCGTTTCCTAAGAATTTATGCAAAAGGGCTTCTTTTAGGTGAGAATTTGGCATATCCGATTGAACAGGTTGAAAAAATTGAATGTCAGGAAAATGATACATATGTTATTAACATTCAGGAACAAAGTCCTGTAACATTTTCTATGAAGCGGACTGATTTGACAGTCGATGAACAACTTGCATTCAGTGATATGTTAAACGAACTGATACGAATTGTAAAGAATTTGTCTACAGAAAACAGGCTTCAATTATTTAGAATTTACAAACATACAAAAATATGTAGATGTGGGATGCTGCTTTTAGCGGATGAAAAGATATGTCCATCGTGTAAATGTATGATAAAAGATAATGGCGAATTTGTGGAAACACAGATTTGTCCTAATTGTAATAATTATGTCCAAATCGGTAAGAAATTCTGTTCGATATGTGGATATCAGCTAGATGGGAATGAAGATTCTTCAAATATTTCGGAAGCTGAGGAGGCAAAAAGTAATGAAAACGAAAAAGATGTTTCAGAGAACTTAGGAGAAACGTTCAAAGAACTTGTTTGTCCTAATTGTCATAGCATAGTAAAAGCAGGTAAAAAGTTCTGTTCCAAATGCGGAACTAAAATACAATAAAGGAGAAGAAGAAAATGAGCAAAAAATGTATGAAATGCGGTGCCGAATTAGAAGACAATGCGTTTTTTTGTGATGAATGCGGGGCGCAACAGGCAACGCCAGAAACAACGGCTTCTGTGGAAGGACATGTATCACAAACTAATGCGAAGATTCCATCCACAAATCAAATTGTGAAATCGGTTGAGGGGCTTGTTGATCGAATACCTATTAATTCGGGAAATCAGTCTGCAAATTTGTCGCCTGACATGATTAAAAATTCTGCCGGAGGAATCGCTTCCTTTGTTTTGGGAATTATTGCAATCTGTTCGCTTGGGATGTCTGTGATTCCTGCTGTTTTAAGTATTGTTATGGGAATTATAGCAATCAAAGACCCAAATGTGAAGCATGGTCTTCCCGTTGCTGGTTTGATTATGTCTGTCATTTCTTTTGTTTTGTTAATCATTTTCGTCATTATTTGACCAACTAGGGAGCATTCTGTATGGGTAGAATGCTCTTGATTCCTTTGTTAATTTGGGGATTGTAAACATTTTCTGATAGTATTTAAACTTAATTATTCTGTATGTAGAATTATGTTATCGTATATGTAAGGTACATGCTGATATATTCTTTCTATAGTATTAAGCATACCATCAGACATGGTATGAGTATGGAAAGAAAGGAGACGGGTATGGGCAAACTGAAATTATTTGAGAACATCTTAAAAGCAGTAACCACATTAGTGGCTGCGCTTACAGCCTTTGTCAAATTTATTGGCATGGCTTTCAGTATGAAAACAGAGCAGGCATAATGCAGAAACCTGTAAAGAAGCAAACTTCTGTAAGCGGTGAAAGAACGACAGAGGACAAATGAGATATTGATGGCGGGATGAAAAACGGAATAAAAAATCTAAGCAGGGGCTTTCCATAGGGGAAGCTCCTATTTTCGTTGCGCCACCTCTGTCTGGCAAGGAAAATTTAAGAGAAAAGGAGATGGTTTTATGTCGGCAAATGTAGAAACAATGTTCTCCGTAAGGGAGAAACCGTGGCATGGATTGGGAACAATCGTTATGGAAGCACCCACATCAGCAGATGCCCTTCGGCTTGCGGGGCTTGACTGGAAGGTGGTGCAGGAGCCTGTGTACACTGGTAATCAGGAACCAATAAAGGGATATAAGGCAAATGTGCGGAGTTCCGACAGGAAGGTGCTTGGCGTGGTATCCGACCGCTATAAGGTGGTACAGAATACGGATGCGTTCAGCTTTACCGATGAACTGCTTGGAAAAGGGGTGCGTTATGAGACAGCCGGATCATTGCAGGAGGGAAGGAAAGTATGGCTCCTTGCAAGACTGCCAAAGGAGTATGTCATTGCAGGGGAGCGGATCAGCTCCTATCTGGTATTTTCTAATACCCATGACGGCTCCGGCTCTGTGAAAGTAGCCGTGACTCCTGTAAGGGTGGTATGTAACAATACTTTGAACCTTGCACTGAATACCGCAAAGAGAAGCTTTTCTATGATCCACGCAGGCAACATCCATGACAAGATTCAGGAAGCGAAGGATACTCTCTTTATGGCGGAGCAGTACATGGACAGCCTCGGTATCGAGTTTGAGCAGTTACGGAGACAGAAGATCACGGATGCACAGGTAAAGGAGTATATTGAACTGCTCCTGCCGATGGAAGAGGATGCAACGCCAATTCAGAGTAAGAACATTATCAAACTCCGCATGGATATGAAACAGAGGTATTATGAAGCTCCCGATCTGCAGAAAGTAGGAAACAATGCGTACCGCTTTATCAATGCGGTGTCGGATTTTGCCACACACAGCAGCCCTTTGAGGAGGACGGCAAATTATAACGAGAACCTGTTTGCGAGGACGGTTGACGGCAACCCGTTGATCGACAGGGCATACCAGCTTGTAAAAGCGGCATAGACAGGAAACGATTTTTAACCTTTTGGTCTGAAAAAATAGTATATCACGGGAAGAACAAAGAGCGAATAAGGGCAGTCGGGCATGATGTTTCGGCTGTCCTTATTCTTTTGCCAGTGTCCGGGACAGATACCGGGCAGGAAGGGAGAATAAACATGTTTGAGAAAATAGCATTAGCAGGAGTCAGCAATGCAGAATGGCTCCGCTTACGGAAATCAGGGATCGGCGGTTCCGATGCAGGGGCGATCTGCGGCGTGAACCCCTACAGCAGCGCCATGAAAGTATTTCAGGATAAAACAAGTGAAGCAGTTGAAGAACAGGACAGTGAGGCAATCCGTATCGGGCATGATTTGGAAGACTATGTGGCGCAGCGGTTTGCGGAGGCTACCGGCTTAAAGGTGCGGAAGTCTAACTATATGTACCGAAGTGTGGAGCATCCCTTTATGATCGCAGATGTGGACAGGCTGATAGCGGGAGAAGATGCGGGACTGGAATGTAAGACAACAAGTGCTTACAATGCGGACAAGTGGGCAGACGGCAATATCCCGCTCCATTATGTGATGCAGTGCTACCATTACATGGCAGTGACCGGGAAAAGGGTGTGGTATATCGCTGCGGTCATCTTGGGAAGGGAATTTACTTACCGCAGACTGGAGTGGGATGATGATCTGATCGAGAGACTTATATCCATAGAAGATGATTTCTGGAATAATCATGTGGTGAAAGGTATTATCCCGCCGCCGGATGGGAGCAGAGCATGTGATGAAGTGTTGGAACAGTATTTCCATACCGCAAGGAAGGTGAGCGCCATTGAACTTATCGGGTTTGATGAAAAGTTACGGAGGCGTGAAGAAATCCTTGGTTTTATTTCCGAACTGCAGGCGGAGCAGAAACAGATCGAACAGGAAGTGAAGCTTTTCATGCAGGATAATGAACTGGCGAGCAGCGACAGTTTCCGTGTTTCATGGAAAAATATCGACTCCACAAAGCTCGATACAAAGCGCATAAAGGAGGAGAGACCGGAGCTTTATGCCGATTACGGCAAAGTCTCCCATTCCAGAAGGTTTGAAGTGAAGGCGGCATAGGAGGGTACTATGGAAGAAAAGGAACTGCGGGAACTGTTACAACAGAGGCTCCATCTGGAACTCATGTGCTTTAAGGATTCCATGCTCCAACAGGGAAAAGAGGACATTTTCAAGGCTTCTTACAGGATCGAAATTTATGTGAATCTGTACGAAATTCTGTTAGTACATACAGAAAAGTTACAGGAGGATATGATAAGAGAACTTTTGGGGATTGGTTTTGGCATACTGGATCATCTTTATCAGGAATGGCTGGACAGGGAGGACGGTTTTTATGCGGAACTTAGGGAGTATGCGTGTTACGAACTGGAAGCAATCCCGAAAAAAATAGAGCCGTATGCGGACGAGGAGGAGAAACATGGAACAAAATCTGATCAGGCTGCTTAAAGCGGATGAGATTGAGTGTAGGGTGTCCGTGATCAAAGAGAACGGATTAAGCCTGTTACTCTATAAGGATGCAAGGGTTGACCAGAAGATACTGGATGAGACCTTCGGCATCTTCGGATGGAAGCGGAGCCACCAGAGCATAGAGGGGAACTTGTACTGCACGGTGGAGATTCTTGATAAGGAAACTGGGGAATGGGTAGCGAAGCAGGATGTGGGTACGACTGGATATGCTGAAAAAGAAAAGTCACAGGCTTCCGACAGTTTTAAACGTGCGTGCTTCAACTGGGGTATCGGACGGGAACTCTATACCGCACCTTTTATATGGATACCTGCGGGGAAGGCTTCGATCATGTACAAAGAAGAGCAGAATAAAGTGAAGCGGTTTTATTGTAACGATCATTTTTCGGTCTCTTCCATCAGCTACAATGATGACCGGGAGATCAGTGGTCTTGTGGTGGTAAATGACAGTGGGCATACGGTATATGAGCTGAAAGCAAAAGGAGCCAAATCGACAGGAGGCAGTAAAGGAAAACCCGCTGATGAAAATAGTAATAAAGGGAAAGCGGCACAGAAGATACCGCAGAAAGATTCTGCCGCCCTTTCTAAAGAACAGATGGACTCTTTACAGGCGGAGCTTGACAGGACAGGCGTAACCATGGAGACGGTACAGAACCGTTACCAGATACAGGAGCCGGGAGCGATGAGTAAGGAACTCTACGGAAGGGTAATGTCTGCGCTGAAACGGACGAAATCATCAGAAGCGGCATAGTCAGGATAAAAGGGAAAATGGAAGGAGAAGGATAAATGATGAGTTTTGAGGAATTTACAGAGGATGTATTAAAAGAGATCCGCGCGAAGGTGGGCGGTGCATTCCAGATCAAAGAGCATAATGTAATCAAGAATAATAATGTGAAGCGTGCCGGGATCGCCGTTATGAAAAACGAAGAAGATATCGGGCCATGTGTATATCTGGATGCATTTTACCGGGAGTATGAATCTGATGGGATGAAATTTGATGAGATCGTAGATGAGGTCTACAGGCTGATCTTGAAACATGAGGACGATGATGCGCTGGATTTTGACATATCTGGATTTAAAAGATGGGAAACTGTACGGGAAAATGTTCATGCGAAGCTCATTAATGCGGAGCAGAATGAAGAACTGCTTGAAAAGATACCGCACAGGATTTTTATGGATTTGGCGGTGGTCTATTATGTCGTTGCCAGAGACCATGCGCAGGAGGATATCGGGACAATCCTTATCCATAACGGTCATATGGAAATGTGGGGTCAGGAAGAGGAAAATCTTTACCGGGAAGCAATGATAAATATGCGTACTGACGGGGAGGCTGATCTTACCGATATCAGAACTATTGCAGAATGTATAATGGGTATTAGCTTCCCGGAAAAAGACGGTAATGATTCACGGGATACGGATATGTATGTCTTGACGAATCAATGCAGACGGTTTGGGGCAGCGGAGATTCTTGATAAGAAGACCCTGCGGATGGTTGCAGATCAGGTAGGAGACGGGTTTATCGTATTGCCAAGTTCTGTGCATGAGACAATCGTGCTGCCGTCAAAGGAAGAAGCAGAATATGGGAGGCTGGCTGATATGGTGCAGGCAGTCAATGATACGATGGTAGAAGCGGAAGAACGTTTATCCAATCATGTGTATGTGTACAGCAGGGATGAGGAGATGTTGAAGATTGTTGCCTGATGACGTATAATTGCGGTTAGACATGAGAAAGATAAACAGGCGGCAAGATAGATACGGCATCATGTGGCGCGAAGGAATCTCATTGTAAGAATGGTTGTTTTGTGCTACCATAAACACATAAGAAAGTCTGTGTACGAAGAAAGGAAGACTGTGATATGACTCTGATGAAGGAAAAAGCGGTTGAGATGATACGCCGTATGCCGGAAGACAATATGACGTATGTAATCAATATCTTACAAAATCTGGAAGCAATGTCCATAGACAGAAACGAAGATAAAGAAAGAGCCCAAAATGCGCTTGCGGAAATCCTGAGTATGGAGAAGCGGTTGCCGGATGACTTTGATCCTAAAAAGGAACTGGAGGAAGCGAGGGCAGAAAAGTATGAAAATCTTGGTTGATACAAATATCATACTGGATGTCCTGTTAAAGAGGGAGCCGCATAAAAAAGCTGCACAGATCATTATGACAAAGTGTGCGAGCAGGGAGATCACAGGATATCTGGCGGCACACAGCATCCCAAATATATTTTATGTGCTGCGCAAAGACTATTCTCAGGAAGAGAGACGGAAGTTTATCAGAAATCTCTGTGAGATATTTCGGATATCAGACCTGAACGCAGAAAAGATTATTTCGGCTATTGATAATGAGCAGTTTTTGGACTTTGAGGATTGCCTACAGGAAGAGTGTGCAGTAGCGGAAACTGTGGATTACATTGTTACGCGGAATCCGGCTGATTTTAAGCAGTCGAGAGTCCAAGTGGTCGAGCCGGAAGATTTTGTGAAATTACTATGAGATGAGTTAGGAAGAAAGTAAAATAAAAGGCATGAGGAGCAGGAAGTCTTATCAGAGATAGGATTACCTGCTCTTTTTATGTACAAGTTCATGGGACGCTATTATATTATGAAGGAACTCAGTATATGAGTATGAAATGAATACGAATGAGAAGGGGTGAACAGGATGAAGAAAAAGGAACTGTTGGAGATTATTGCACAGCATCGGACGGTTAAGGCACTGGATGATATTTTGAAAGAAGATCAGGATTATCAGGAAGCATTGACACAGCAACAGGATTCTTTTGATCTGTTGGATGAAATGGGGCTTACGGCAGAGCAGAAAATTGTGATTGATCAGGCAATAGCGGCAAACAACCATTGTGGTGCAGTTTATGGCTCGGTTGCCTATCGTTTCGGAATGGAGGATGGCGTCAGGCTCCGTGTGGAAATGGAAAAGATTATATGCTCGTAGCAGTAATACATCCATAATATCCCATATGGAAATTAACGTTTGTGCAGATCAAACATGTTGTAAATATGAGAGCATATGCAAACAATTTGTTGCAAATTTTACACTTTTGAAGAAATACAGATATAAATGTTGCATATCCGTTATATTTAATGGCAAATATGCAACGTTTATCTGTATTGATCGTTTTTTTTAATTGCCCAATGAATAGGAGTGGGTATTATATTGGGCTACGAAATATTTCGTAATCGTTATAATTCTCATGTTGTACTGCTGCGTAATAATTTGCTTTCATATTTTGATCTGAGTGATCAAAATTTGATTCGGAAAGTTGGTCAAGATAGCTTCTTAAGAAATTGGGGATATATTCAATATGCCATTCTCTGGGAATTGTAACAGGATTGATATTGAGGTTTTCTAATTCTTTCAGAGTCCTCGTAAATGTACCTATCTTTTCGATTGGACAGGATTCTTTTGCTTTAGCCAGACTGCGGCACCGACTGACATCTTTCAGTGCATTGATCAAGTGCTGTTCTTTTTGGCTGTTGAAGCCTTTAGATTTTATAATTTGTATGGCTGTAGATAAGGTATACCAGTCACCCTTTCCGATCACTTTTTTGTAATAATCGCTGACGATTGTAGTGCATATTAAAGGATCAAGAAGGCTTTTGTATTTATTTATACTTCGATCGCCTGCTTCTTTTGCTTTTTGGGACATGGAAAATATTTTGTGGTATTTGCATTGAACCTCAAAGCGGTAAATATTCCGGGAAGCATCAATTGTTTCCTGATCGATTGGAGAGCGTTTTTTTTTAACCCTTTCTTCGGATTTATTTAGTAATTGCAAGTATTTACTGTAACAATTGATATTAACAGATTTACTTTTCAGGTAGAAACTTTCGGGTCTGCTTTTCATTCTGTGAGCGGTGTCATCATATTTCATCCATTCTTCGTAATGGGGAGGAATATTGCTTCTCTTGATAAGATTCATGAATCGCATGGGAGTACATTCGGGAATGAATTCATCAAGAGAAATATTAACACAATAGTCTATCCGGCTTATGCGATAATTAGAAAAGCTATGCAGCAGTGGGGATATTTCTTGTGATATTTTGTTAAAATTAGCTGCAGCAAGATCAATATCATTATAAGTAGCTGCTGTCAGATAATCTTTGATGCCAGCTAGGATTTTGGGATTTATAGTTGCTTCAATTATGTAATCAAAATAATCATTGGACCATTCAGATTTGCGAATGCACCAATTGATACCTCTGTCTCCATCTCCGTAGCGTTCTCTGTCTTTGAACTCAATAGTGACTTTTGGAGGCAAAAAGCTTGAGGGGTAATAGATAATAGGTTTACCATTCTTGAATCTATACATCTCAATATCTCCTGTTTTTTCTCTGTATGTAAGAAAATCTGCAATTAGTTGCCAGACTTCATCATACAATAGACCTTAATCCGTGAAACTCAGATTTATTAAATACCTGCAAAGTCTGTGATTATGTGGTTTTGAAGAGCCAAACAATCACCTTCAGAATTCACCTGTTTGGTGTAG
>CAJTEN010000010.1 GCA_910575245.1 Clostridia bacterium
CTCTCAGGCCGGCTACTGATCGTCGCCTTGGTGGGCCGTTACCCCGCCAACAAGCTAATCAGACGCGGGTCCATCTTATACCACCGGAGTTTTTCACACTGGGCCATGCAGCCCCGTGCGCTTATGCGGTATTAGCACCTATTTCTAAGTGTTATCCCCCTGTATAAGGCAGGTTACCCACGCGTTACTCACCCGTCCGCCACTAAGATACCAACATCTTGGCGCTTAGTAAACTAATCACCTCGAAAATGGCATCCCCGTTCGACTTGCATGTGTTAAGCACGCCGCCAGCGTTCATCCTGAGCCAGGATCAAACTCTCGAATTATTATTTAAGTCAATTCCTTCGAAATTTACTTGATCTCGGATCTCAAAACAAGCTTGGCTTTTTTGCATCCGTTTCCTAAACATTTACTGTTTGGGTCCGTATCTTCCTGATACTCTCTGAAAAATCCGTAAGAACTTTTCCTCCGGCTTACGCCGGTATTTTCTCTCTGAATTTTCAGGGTTGCATTACTGTTTATTTGTCAAGGTTCTATATTGTACATTCACTGTACACAAGCTGCTGTATCTCTTGTTTTCCTCAGCAACGAATACGAGTATATCATTACCATTTCTGAATGTCAACAGTTTTTTTGATATTTTTTTCGTTTTTTTTCACCGGTTTTTTACCGTTGTTAATTTACAATTATTTCCAGATGGATTTTCGATATTATATAGTTAACGGCATTAGAAATTTCGTTTTCGGCCTTGCAGGAGCTACCGTATATGGCTCCTGCAAGAGCCGGAAACAGAAATTTGTTATGTCGTTTACTATAATTCTAAGGAAAGAATTTCTTCGACTTCCCGGCAGATTCCCCGGCTGATCAGTCCACGTACGGCCTCTCTTTGTTCTTCCCCTTCAAATGTCTCTTCTTTCAGCGCCATTCCATAGCAAAAGACTTTGGAATAGATGCTAAGTACAAGATAGATCATCTTATCCTCAGACGGCAGTTCCCTGCCGTCCAGTTCATCCTGCAGTACCCTGCGAATCACATCGATCACAGGAACTTCTCCTGATATTTTCTTCTGTCTCAATAATTCCCTGATCCATCTGCTCACCGAAGAGTTATCAGACAGCATGTGAATCAGCCGGAAAATGCAGTCCATTCTGGCAACCTGCTGTTCCATTGCAAGCAGGACATAATTTACCTTGTGATAAAAATCTTTCTCTTTGCATATTCCTTCATACAACTGCCTGCAAAACAGCTCTCCGTTATAGAAGAATGCCTTTGCGATCATTTCTTCTTTCCCGGAGAAATATTCATATGCAGTACCTTTTCCGATTCCGGCCCGTCTTGTAATCTCCGATACCGTAAGATTATTGATGTCGGCGCCTTCTTCAAAGAGTACAAGTACAGCCTGATATATCGCTCTCTCCTTCGGTAAATATTCTTTACTCATCATCAGCCTCTACACTCCCTGTCTTATCCTTTTCCCGCATAAGTATATCATAAATACAAGGAATCACGATCAGTGTCAATAAGGTACCATAGATCAGACCGCCAATCGTAACCACGGACATAGGTTTCGACATGTCCGCACCCATATCATCGCTGAATGCCATGGTACTAAGTGCCAGGATCGTTGTCAGTGCAGTCATCAAAACAGGCCGGATTCTGGTTCTTCCCGCTGTAATGATAGCTTCTCTTTTCTCCATACCGCTTATGCGAAGCTGATTAATATAATCAACCAGCACGATACCGTTGTTCACGATAATACCCGACAGCATGACGAAGCCAATCAATGCAATGACACTTACCTCACTTCCGCTGACATATAATCCCAGAAGACCGCCTGTAAACGCAAGTGGAATGGTAAACATGATGATAAACGGCGACAACAGCGACTGAAACTGCGCAACCATGATCAGATACATAAAGATCAACGCCAAAATCAGCATTAAAGAAACTTGTTCCATCGCGTCATTAATGGTTTCATTCTCACCGCTCATCGTAAAATTGTATCCCTCCGGCATATTATAATTCTCAAGCGCCGCCTCCACATCTTCCGATACGAATCCTACATTGTATCCCTCGGCGATTGCTGCCGAAACAGCAATATATCTGGTCTGATCGACTCTGTTGACAGCTTTAGGCGCTTCCGTACTCTCAAAAACCGCAATATCCGACAGCCTTATTTTCTCCTTCTTACCATCCTGTTTCGTGCGGTCAAGTTCCAAATCCTTCAGCAAATCTCTTGTCAATTCTATATCATTTGCATGTTTCACATACACACTATACTCTTCAATCTCCGTCTCCAATGTAGTCGCACTGGCAGCGTCGGCCAGCTTCGCCTGTATCTGCTGGAAAGCCTGTGCCACCGTAATCCCATGTTCTATCGCCTTGTCTCTGTCAATCACAATACGCAGTTCGCCAGTAGATTCTTCCAGGCCGTCGGAGACTTCCGCAGTACCTTCCACGCTTTCTACGATGGCTGCAATGTCCCTGGCGATTTCCTGTAAAGTGTCCAGTTCACGCCCTTTGATCTGAATGGAAATGCCGCTCCCGCCCAGAGCGCTCATATCCATGGTGGATGTCTCGATTGCCGCTTCCGCCTGATTTGCTTCCAGAATATCCGTAATACTCTCCTGAATTTCCCGCGCTATCTCCAGATTGTCCTTTTCCTTGTCCTCGCGCAAAGAAATATACACAACAGTCTCATTCGTTGCCGAATTGCCTCCGCCGGATAGCATACTCATGGAAGACGAACTGGCCATAGCGCCCACATCTGTCACATCCTCCATTGCCCGCAGCCGGTCGATCACCCTGTCCGTCACGTCCGCAGTCTTACTAAGAGGAGTATCCTTCGGCAGGCTCAGCGTCATTGTAATCTGTGTACTGTCCATATCCGGCATAAAAGCAGTTCCCCTGGAAAAAGCCGCTTTTGCACTGATTGCCAGCAAAGCCAGGATCAATACAAATACTATCGGTTTAAAGCGCAGCGACAGTTCAAGCACCTTACCGTATCCCTTCATCAGACCGCTGAAGGCCTTCCCTTCTTTCTGCGGCTTTACTTTGGAAAAAATGCCTGCCGACATAGCCGGGACTACCGTCAGCGCAATCAGCAGACTGGCAAACAGAGAGAAGGCAATGGTAAGTCCCATATCTACGAATAATTGTCTGACGATTCCTTCCGTAAAAACAATGGGAAGGAATACACATACTGTCGTTAGCGTAGAAGCCAGGATCGCTCCCGCCACTTCCCCTGCTCCTGCTATCGCGGCTTCTTTCGCAGAATATCCTTCGCTCCGCATTCTGAAAATATTCTCAATCACAACAATGGAATTGTCCACCAGCATTCCGACTCCCAGAGCCAGACCCGACAGGGAAATGACATTCAGGGTGACACCGCTGAAATACATACACACAATCGCCGTGATCAGGCTCACCGGAATGGAACAGGCAACCACCGCCGTAGGCCGCCAGTCCTTGAGGAACAGGATCAGGATCAGTACCGCAAGGACCGCTCCGAACAATACATTATTAAGGATAGAATCCATAACCAGATCTATGTAAATCCCCTGATCCATTAGGGTAATGAGGATCAGATCCTCGTTTTCTTCTTTCAGTTCCTCAAATTTGTCCAGAATCTTGTCGGAAACATCTCCTGTAGAATATCCGGTCTGCTTCTGGATCGTTATCATGATGCCTGGCGCTCCGTTTACATTGGCATAAATATCTTCGGAATTATCCGTCATGAATACATCCGCCACATCTTCCAGTGTAATAATTTCCACACCATCCATCTCGGGATTCAGCAGAGGCATTTTCTTCAGTTCTTCTATATCCTCCGGTTTATCGCCTACCCTGACCAGATAATCGATTCCTTCCTCCGTAACATATCCTGCCGGCATGGAGAAATTCTGTGCCGCCAAAAGAGACTTAACTGTATCTACCGTAAGGATATCATTCATGTCCGCCTGATCATATGCGTCCTCCCTGGCCTCTTCCAGTTCTTCCTCTCCATCCAGAATCTGCTGCAGCGCGTCTTTTAACTGCTCAGCAGAATCATTCAGCTGCTCCTCTCCGTCCCGGATCTGTTCCCATGCGGAATCCAACTGTTCTCTGCCTGCCTTCAGCTGCTCCTCTCCTGCCTCTAACTGCTTCTCGCTTGCCTCCAGCTGAGTCTCGGCTGCCGTCAGCTGCATCTCACCGACGCTGATCGTGGTCTGGGCGTTGGCGAACTCGATCGCCGCGGTCAGATTACCGGCATAGAGCTCCTCCAGCGCCTTATCCAGAGAGGATATGTTCTGTTCAATTGTGGAAAGCTGCGCTTTCATAGCGGCAACAGCGGCTTTCTGCATCTCGGCCGTAGCGGTAAGCTCCGCTTTCTGACTTTCCAGAGCGGCAACGCCTTCATCCCCTCCCATGGCCTCCAACGCTGCATTCATGGAGTCTCTCGCTGTCAACAGCGCCGCTTTCAGCATTCCCACAGTCATCCCGCTGACATCATCAACAGACATCTGCAGAAGCTGTGCAATAGCCGCCTGCTGCTCACCGGTCAGCACAAGTTCAACCGGAATATCCTGAGACGGAGCCTGATCAAGCGCCGTTATCAGGATATTAATACTCTCAACAGCCTGCTTCGCCTCGTTATATTTCTTAATTCCTTCATCAATCTGATCTATCCCGTTCTGTGCCGCCTCTATCGTTGCCTCCGCCGTCGCAATTTCCAGAGTAAGATGCATCTTCGTCGATTCCAGTTCTGTCTTCGCTGTCAGGATCTTAGTCTCCGCCGCCGCAAGCTGCGCGGTAGTCTCTCCCTTCTTATTGGCAAGCTCAGACTTTCCCTCCTCAAGCTTCGCCTTATTCTCGGCAATCTCCGCCTTCCCGTCAGCTAACTTCTGCTTACTTTCTTCCAGTTCTGCACTGTTATCATCCAGTTCCTTCTGACCGTCCACCAGCTCCTGCTTGCTGTCCTCCAGTTCAGCCCGTGCCTTGGCAAGCTCTGCCTGGCCGTCATAAACCTCTTGCTTACCATCAGCCAGTTCCTGCTCTGCATCCTTCATCTCATCATCTATATAGGCAAAGACCTGCTTGTTGATCGTGTCAATCTTCTCCTGTCTGATGATCACGTTCACACTTTCCTCAAACAGACCTGTAGCACTTGCGGAAGCAACACCTTCTATACTCTCCAGCTCCGGAATGACCACGTTCTGCGTCATATCACTTACCTGTGCATCTGTCATCCCGGTATTACCGACAGCTGCAATCATAATTGGAAGCATATCAGGATTCAATTTCATAATAATCGGACTTCCGACAGAATCATCCCAATAGCTCCTGATCTGGTCTAAATTTTCCCTGATCTCAAGAGAGGCCGCATTCATATCTGTTGATTGCGCAAATTCCAAAATGACCGTGGAATAGTTCTCACTGGAGACTGAACTGATTCCCTCAATATTGCTTACCGTAGCCATAGAGGCTTCCACCGGTTTCGTTACAACCATCTCTACAGTCTCCGGACTCGCCCCGGGATATGGCGTCATAACAATGACGTACGGCAGGCTGATACTCGGTAAAAGATCAGTAGACATCCTGGTAAAAGATACTACTCCGAGAACGATTACCAAAATAACTGCAACCAGAACAGTATATGGCTTCCTAACGCTGAATTTTCCCAACATAATATGACACTCCTCTTTCTCATTGCCTTCCGTCCGACTGGTCGGTCGGCTGCTTACTCAGTATATTTTGAAAATGAATAACTGTCAACACCCGTCCTCTGTCTTAATAAAAATTTTAGAAACAAGAAAAAAAGCATAGACAAACCGGTCAAACCGATCCATCTATGCCTGCAGCCTGTTATTTCATTTATTGGATTCAAAGCAAAAATCACTGAAGATTTATTACCGAATTGCCAGCATCTCCACGCAGTGTCAAATCAATCGACTCCACCGTAACTGACTGGGGAATCTCTACGATACTCACCAACTCCACGCCGGAACCGGCCGGAACCACACCTTCATACGTCTGCAGATCATTCAACAGCATGGTAGACAACGCGTTCTCCCCTGATCCGCCATTAACGGAAATGCGGAATCTCGCCCCATGTCCCAGCATATCCAACGTCTGATCCGCCGAACTTGCGTTGGACGCCGTAAACTTTAAGACAAGCAGCTGCATCCCTTCCGTGGCATCCATTGCGAAGAATACGTCTTCCCCCTCTATTCCGGAAGGATAGGACTCTGTCAGCTCATATCCTGTGTATTGGAAGGTAATATCCTGAATGCCATAATATTCTTCTATCGTTGAAGGTACCGCTGCCGCGGCTTCTCCATCCTGGCTGACATCAATCACTTCTGTGTCATCTGCCTTGCTTTCTTCCGGAGTCTCCTCTTCCTCTGCAGGTTCCGCCGCCGCTTCAGCCATCTTTCTCTCTCTCTCTGCCTTTTTGTCCTCTTCTTCTTCATATTCAGACATAGTAAGCAACCGTCCTTTGCTGACTCTGTCGTACTTCAACAGTACGCCTGCCGCATATTCTGAAATAGTCTCCGTCTCTTCCTCTGTCAATTCAGGCACCTCTGCACCACATCCGGTCATAAAGACTGCTGCAGCGATACCACACAGAAATATTCCCGCTTTTCTCACATCTATTCTCCTATCGCCATTAATTTCTGTTGTAAGTCCTGCCGCGGTATACCTTCAGACATATAAACCGCGGTATCACCTTTTATTATAACGTAATATCCCACAGATGACAAACTTTTTCTTCAAAAAACTGCTCCTAAGCAATATCAAGGGTAAACCAGAACTCCACTCCGTTTTCATAGTTCGTCACCCCATACTTCTGATTCATGGATTCCATAATTGCTTTAACGATAGACAGCCCGATACCGCTGCCCCCGTACTCCCTAGTCCGCGCCTTATCTACTTTATAGAATTTCTCCCAGATATGTTCTATGCTTTCCGCCGGAATCGGTATGCCTGTGTTAAAGACAGAAACTTTAATCTGTCCGTCCATACGGCGCAATTTGACATCGATGATTTTCTCTCCCTGTGCATAGTGGATCGCATTCGTGAAATAATTCATAAACACTTCTTCTACCTTAAACTCATCCCCCCAGACATAAACGGCTTCGTAATCCTCCATACGCACAGAGATGGTTCTCTCCCTCAGAAGGATATCCGAAGAGGCGATATAATTCCGTATCAGCGCCGTAAGATCAAACCGTTCCATATTCACGATTTCGCTTCCGGATTCCAACTGATTCAATGTCAGCAGCTGTCTCACCATAGCGTTCATCTTAGCCGCCTCATCAATGATCACATCACAATAGAATTCTCTGCTCTCCACATCATCGTTGATTCCTTCTCTCAGTCCTTCTGCATATCCCTGGATCAGGGCGATCGGCGTCTTCAACTCATGAGACACATTGGAGAGAAATTCCTTACGTCTTTCATCGATCTGCTCTTTCTGCTCAATATCCTTAAGCAGTTCATTATTAGCCGTTTTTAACTCTGAAATCGTTGTCTCCAGAGCTTCTGACATCTCATTGATATTATTACCCAGG
The DNA here is from genome assembly GCA_910575245.1 of Clostridia bacterium. GTDB lineage: Bacteria > Bacillota > Clostridia > Lachnospirales > Lachnospiraceae > UBA3282. The sequence continues at coordinate 7,554 of CAJTEN010000010.1, forward strand.
ACGGCGATCTCCGTTCTGTCATTCCCCGTATATTTGACATTGAAATCCAGATGCTTCATTCTTTCCGATATTCCGGCCAGTTCCATGATCGGTTTGGTGATCCGGTTAGACAGGCCGATTACCATCAGAATACTCACCACTATCGCAATACATCCCACATAGGCCATAAAGCGGTTGGATATGGCTACACTCTCCTGAATACTCTCTAAAGCGCTGCGTAGAATGAAAAAATATCCATTATCCAGCATCCCCCACATTTCTATATACTCTGTCTGCATCCGGACATCCGTGACAATCTGAATCATATATCCGTTATCTTCCAGCAGGATTTCCTCTTTGCTTACTCCGTAAAAAATATTATTCAGTAAATGATTGATCGCAAATTCCTGATCCACCATGGTAGTCTTGACCATTCTGGAATCACTGTCCAGAACCAGAACATTGATGTTATATTTATCACGGATTTTCTGCAATTCGATATCATAAAGCTCCGAGGTGATGTCCCCTGCGCTGGAAGCTTCATTAATACTTGCATATGCCTTGATCAGTGCATTCTTCTTATTATTGATGTAATATTTCTCCAGCAGAGTATTGTTTGCCAGAAGGCACAGCAGAATCGTACCCGTGATCACCAGGGTAAAAATAAAAACAAACTGTCTCTTCATGGAATATCTCATAAACCGTTCTGCCTCACATTTATTCTTCGAACTTATAGCCCATGCCCCAGATCGTCCTGATCAACTCGCCCTTCTTCCCCATTTTGCTGCGAAGCTTCTTCACATGCGTATCAATCGTTCTGGCATCTCCGAAATAATCATAATTCCATACACTATTCAGAATTTTCTCCCTGGACAGCGCTATTCCTTTATTTTCCACAAAATATGTCAACAATTCAAATTCCTTATAACTCAGATCAACAGGATTCCCATCCACCAAGACACTGTGCGCCGCCTTATTGATTACGATTCCGCCGGCCTCCATCACCTCATCTGCGCTGGCTTGACTGGTTCTGCGAAGAATCGCTTCCACCCTTGCCACCAGGATTTTAGGGCTGAAAGGCTTGGAAATATACTCATCCACTCCCAATTCAAATCCCTGCAGTTCGTCATGTTCATCGGATTTGGCCGTCAGCATAATGATAGGCACTTTAGAATACTCCCTTATTTCCTTGCACACCTGCCAGCCGTCCATCTTCGGCATCATGACATCCAGAATAATCAGCGCAATATCATTCTGCCCGAAAAAGATATCTACCGCCTGAACCCCATCCTCAGCCTCTATGACTTCATAATTGCTTTTGATCAGAAAGTCTCTGACCAGCTTACGCATACGGCTCTCGTCATCCACCACCAGAATCTTCAATCGTTCCATACACTATTACCTCTCCGCTATTTATCCAGAGCTCTCTCGGCCTCCCGCACTGCCCTTTCTCTCTCAGATAATTCCTGTTCCCATTCCGAGTATTCGTTGACGATCGCTGTCCTGTAATTAACAATCGTCGGAATATCGCTTCTGAGAGATACCAGAATCAGACCCGCTATTGCCAGCACCAACAGGACATTAATACACACCGATGTGATAAACTGTCCTCGATACTCCACTTTCACCATTCTTGCTTCCATACTTCTTCTGATCGAACTGTTGTTTTCTGTTTTGTTGCTGAAGGTACCGTGCAGTGGAACAGGTCTTATCTTCTCCTGCGGTACTCCGCAATTGATCATCTGGTTCTGCATTTTCTGCAGATATGACATACCTATCGGTGTCAAAAACACTCTGTTGTCGATTGCCTTATTATACACCAGCATCAGATTCTGCGGATTGCGATAATCAAGATGCTGCTCTAAATTATCGATTTTCTTTTTCTCCAGTCTGGCTGTCTCCGCATCTGCAAGTGTCGCGAATCTATAACCGCCTACGATCAAATCCTCTTCATTCTTATCCATGGAATTCACTCCCGATCTTACACACTTTCACTATTTGATTCCTGTTTGAAACCACATCTATTTTATCTCATTTATGCAATACTGTCCAGCTATGCTTCTGCTTCAATAAAGTAACAGTACTTAACATGTTACTATGAGCGGCTGGGCCGTGAATAGTAACCTTAACATAAAAAGATCCGGCTCATCGCGAAATACTCTTCAATGGCCGGATATTTCTGTAACATTAAAAAGTGGACCAGACGGGAGTCGAACCCGTGTCCAAAAGCCCATTCCCTGTCCTTCTACTATCATAGTCAATCATTCCGGATTACTCCACATTCCCTCCTGCATCAGGAGACCGACACCCCGATGCATTCAGTAGCCTCTGATACGCCCGCAGGTCAGAGACATCGCCTGCGTCGTTTCCTACATAGTCGATGCCCGGTTCTTAATGTGTAGGTGCACTAAGGCGGACAGCTGCCCTTAGGCAGCGTATGCTAAATTATCTTCAGCGTTTATATTTAGATTTGCGATTTGACGCATCGCCTGCGGATAGCTTCTCCAGCTGCAAGACCCCTGTCGAAACCTTGACTGGCCCATATATTATATACAGTCATATCCGAATATTATGCAAACCTGCCTGTTATACCAACGCATCCGGATCCATGTATATCTTCTCTGATAACAGTATAACATACTTATGTGCCGCACTCAACCCAAATTCCTGATTTTAAATTCTCTCTCGTGCTCTCTGCGCATATCCTTCTTCGCAATATCCTGCCGCTTGTCGTAGAGTTTCTTACCTTTGGCAAGTCCAATCTCTATCTTGGCTCTTCCCTCTTTAAAGTATACCTGCAGCGGCACGATCGTATACCCCTGTTCCGCCATCTTCCCGGCCAATTTTCTGATCTCCAGCTTATGCAGCAGAAGCTTGCGCACACGCAGCGGGTCTTTATTGAATATGTTCCCCTTCTCATATGGGCTGATATTCATACCATAGACAAAAGCCTCTCCGTTCTCAATCCGTACAAAAGCTTCCTTAACACTGCATTTCCCCATCCGCAGCGACTTCACCTCTGTCCCGTGAAGCTCCAGACCTGCCTCATATTTCTCCTCTATGAAATAATCATGATACGCTTTCTTATTGTTTGCCACCAATTTCATGGCTTCCTTAGCCATATTCCTACCTTCTTTCCATCATTGTGCACAAACGGCTATTCTTCCGGAATAATAAAATCAACAGCGCCGTTGTGCCGGTCTGCTCCTTTGACCTGAATCCTGATCCGCTCCCCCAGTTTATAGGTGATGCCTGTATCTGTGCCAACCATCTCATAAGTTTCTTCATCATAATAGAAGAAGTCCCCCGAAAGCGCAGACACATGGATCAATCCTTCCACCGTATCAGGCAGCTCTACATAGATTCCCCACTGGGTTATACTCGAGATCACACCCTCATACACTTCTCCGATATGATCTTCCATATATTCTGCTTTCTTCAGCTTGTCAGTCTCCCGCTCGGCTTCCTCTGCCCGCCGCTCCATCCTGGACGAATGCTTTGCCACCTCCGGCAGCCTGTCCGCATAATGCCCGATTCGCTCTTCCCGCATTCTTCCCCGCAGCTGCTCCTTGATGATGCGGTGGATCTGCAGATCCGGATATCGTCTGATAGGCGAAGTAAAATGACAGTAATATTGGCAGGCCAGTCCGAAATGTCCGGTGCATTCCACTGTATATTTCGCCTGCTTCATGCTGCGAAGCGTCAGCCTGCTGATCAGTGTCTCTTCCTCGGTATCCGCAATCCGCCCAAGCAGCTTCTGCAGTTCCTTGGGATGAATTTCTTCCCCTGTCATCTTGACATGATATCCAAAATTCCGGATAAATGCCGAAAGCCGCATGATCTTCTCCGGATCAGGCTTCTCATGCGTCCGGTATACAAAGGGCAGATCCAGCCAGAAGAAATGCTGTGCCACTGTCTCATTGGCAATCAGCATAAAATCTTCTATTATCTTCGTCGCCACATTGCGCTCATAAGGTTTGATCTCTACCGGATGCCCGTCCTGATCCAGCACTATCTTACTCTCCGGAAAATCAAAATCGATGGAACCTCTTTTATGCCGTTTCTTTCTGAGGATCGCTGCCAGTTCTTCCATCTGCCCAAACATCGGAAGAAAAGCTTCATATTCCTTCCGCTCCGCCTCATCCTTATCCTCCAGGATCTTCCTGACCGAAGTATAGGACATCCTTCTGTCCACACAGATCACACTCTCCACGATCTGATAATCAGTCACCTCTCCTCTGGCATTAATGACCATCAGGCAGCTCAGTGCCAGGCGGTCCACCCCCTGATTCAGGGAACAGATGCCGTTAGACAGTTTATGCGGCAGCATGGGAATAACTCTGTCCACAAGATAGACGCTGGTCCCCCGCTTGAGGGCTTCCCAGTCAAGTGCCGAATTCTCCTGCACATAATTGCTCACATCCGCGATATGCACTCCCAGATGGTACAAGCCTTCCTCATCCAGATACAGGCTCACCGCGTCATCCAGATCCTTGGCATCCTCACCATCTATCGTCACCATCTGCAGATCCCTCAGATCCATGCGGCCCTGCAGATCCGCCTCCTGCACCTGCCCGGCCACACGGTCGGCCTGATGCAGGATCTTCTCCCCAAACTCTGTGGGAAGTTCGAATCTGCGCACTACCGACATGATATCCACCCCGGGATCATTGACATGCCCAAGAATTTCCGTCACCTTTCCTTCCGGTTTGTGCCGTTCGTCACCATACGAAGTCAGTTCCACCACGACTTTATGTCCGGTCACTGCCCCTTTGGACCGCTCCCTGGGCACGAAAATATCCGTACCGACCTTGCCGTTATCCGGAATCACAAAGCCGAAATTCTCACACTGCTCATAGGTGCCCACGATCTCCTTCATACCACGTTCCAGAATCCTGACAACACAGGCTTCCTGCCTTCTTCCACGTCCTCCTGGCAGAAGCTCCACCTGTACTCTGTCCTGATGAAAGGCGCCGCCTCTCTTGTCTTCCGGGATATACAGATCTTCCTGCCTTCCCTCAACTTCCACGAATCCAAACCCTCTGGCAGTCCCGGTATAGGTGCCCACGAGTCTGTGTTCATCAGGCTTCACATACTTGCCCTGTCCGGTCACCTTCAGTCTTCCCTCCGTCACAAGTGTCTGCAGGATGCTCCGGAATTCTTCTCTTTCTTCCCTGGATACCTGCATGAAAGAAGCCATTTCCTTCTCTTTCATCGGCACATATCTGTCATCTGCAACCAGCTCGCAGATCAAATCCTTGCGCTCTGCGCTCTTCTTCTCATGCTCAAAATCCATAGCCATCGCCGTACACACCCCTTCCTGCCAATAACAAAAGCACCCTTACGCAAGAGTGCTTCCACAATCAGAACAAATTCAGATTCAGAATAACCGCCAATACCATAAAAGCTACTGCAAGGCCCGTCGTAATCTTAACCAGCTTACCTTCCATGGAACGTCCTTTATTCTTCCCCCAGTATGTCTCGGCTGCGCCGCTTACCGCTCCCAGCCCTGCTGACTTGCCTTCCTGCATCAATACCAATATAACAAGTGCAATACAAACAATAATAAAAATAATCATTAAAGTAATTCTAAGTGCTCCCATTTCCACACCTCCTAATGCTAAGCAGATTTAATATTACCACAGAACCCCCGTAAACGCAACAGAAATTTTGTGCATCCTACAAATCAAAGTAACAGCTCAGCCTTTCGGCTTCCCTGTTACGGAATCTGCCAATTGAGCAAAGCTCAATTTTTCCAAGTTGCCTGCGGCGAGGGGCAGATCCCTTGGCTATATTTACATATTCTCACGGACTTTGCAGTAAATGCAAAGTCCTGGGCTGAACTGTTACAAATCAAAATCCGCAAAGACATCTTCTTCTGTATGATTCAGGCTATGGTAATTCATCAGATAGGCTTTCATCTCTGTATGGCGTTCTCCCATATCTTCCATCATCGCCTGAAAATTATCCCGGCTGACTCCACCCAATTCCGTCAGGAACCGATAATACCGCAAATCATCTCCGTGCTCCTCAAGCACCACCAGCCAGGTTTCTTCCGTATCCTGTCCCTTGACATGGGAAAGAAGATATTCTGTCAGTTTCGTCCGAACAGACTGGTGCAGTTCATAATCATGCATCAGTCTCAGCATTGCCAGTCTGACCTTCTCCCTTCTGCGCTGCTCCATATAGTAGCCCAGATCATTGTCTCTGCTGCCATAATCCTCTTCCCCGCACAGAAGCATTTTGGAGAACCCTTCCGCGTCCTCCGTCTGCATCAGATACTGCATCCTCGCATCCCATTGCATGAGCCATTCTGCCGTCCCGGCATTCTCGAAATCAAACAGATAGAACGCGTCCAGCCTGCTCATAACTGCCGCCAACAGATAAGAAACATCCGTCTTCCTTAAGTCCGCCGTCTCTTCCTGTCCGTCTATGATCTGTTCCAAAGCGGGACAATCTTTAAAAATTCCCTGACCCGTTTCGATCCTGTGATACGGAACCAGAATTCTGGCCAGCTTCCCGCAGAAGGCAAAGGCCCAGTCCTCTATCCGCACGACAGTGGCCGGCAGCGTAATCTGCTTCAGCATCTTATTGCTCAGGAAAGCCTTCTTACCGAGGCAGGTAACCGGGCATCCCTCTATCATCGCAGGAATTGTTACCTCTGAATCCTTTCCCCGATATCCCGTGATACACACGCCGTTTCTGGAAACACTGTACTGCAGTGCGCCATGTTCCGTATCCATTTCACCGTAACTTATCGTATTATCCCACATAAAATATATCCTTGCATCCTGTTCATAAGTCGATCAGCGAATCGATCTGCTCCAGAATGCTGTCTCCCCGCTCTGTCAGCATCAGCTCTTCATTGTGACGCTGATAGTCTTCACAGCCATAGGCGGCAATAAACTTTGCGCAATCCGGCTGTACCGTACATTCCGTCATAAGCAGAAGCATCTCATTTCCTGAGCCGAATGTGTCCTCGACAAAGCAAAACAGCCCGTGCATTCTCTCTTTGACTCTTCCCGTATCCTGCTTATATGCTGCCACCTGTTCATCAAAATTACTCTTTACGATCGCAAAGGCATCTGCCCCGTTCTCTGCTTCGCCTGCTCTTAGCAATCTAACGGTCTCCTCCATAAAGCGGATTATGGCACGGCTCTTCTGTTTCTCTCTCACAGACAGTGCTCCTGCCTTCTGCAGGGACTCCATGCTCTTTATCCTGGCTTCTGCCTGCCTGTTTAATAACTCCGACAGTTCTGCCGCGCTGCTGCCTGACTCTGACTTCGCCTTGAGCGCCTTGAGCGGGTTCATCAGCTCATGCAGTGTTTCCGATGTCCGCATATTTTCCTTGATATCCTGCTGGACCGTATCGACCAGCATACCCATCAGCGACAGCCGCTCATCGAAATCCGCCTTTCTCGCCTTGTCTTTCGCCTGCTCACTGATCGTTCCGGATAAGATTTCCTCCACATTATAGTCATTCTTGTATTTCTGATACAGATCGTAATAAGCGCTGAATTCCTTCACCACACGGTCATTGCGTATATACTGGCCGATAAAGGCTTCCTCAACCGCGATTCCTTCCTCCTCATAGAGTTCCAGCATCTGCGACAAGTCCTCCCATCCTCTTGCCGTAATGTAATTCTTGCCCTTCACCGTGGTTTCCACCTGATAGAAATCTTCTTTCTTCAGATCCAGGAAATTCAGGATAGCCGTGTGCAGCCCGCGCTCCCTGGCATACTCTCTCCAGATTCCGTAATCTGCTTCCACCTCCAGAATCTTCATACGGTCCAGGGTAACCACATCAAATTCCCTCACCGATTTATTATACTCCGGCGGATTACCTGCCGTAACGATGACCCAGCCTTCCGGCACCTGATGTCTGCCGAAAACCTTATACTGCAGAAACTGCAGCATGGAGGGAGCCAATGTCTCCGACACACAGTTGATCTCATCCAGGAACAGGATTCCCTCCCGGATGCCGCTCTCGGCCATCACATCGTAGACCGAAGCAATGATCTCACTCATAGTATACTCCGATACATCGTAAGCTTTCCCGTCATACTCCTTGTGCGTGATAAAGGGAAGTCCCAGCGCAGACTGTCTCGTGTGATGCGTCATGGAATATGACACCAGCGCGATCCCCAACTCCTGTGCGATTTGCTCCATGACCGCCGTCTTGCCGATTCCCGGTGCCCCCAGAAGGAAAATAGGCCGCTGTCTGACAATAGGGATACGGTATTCGCCCTCCTCGTCCTTTTTCAAATATATTGTAACAGAATCTTTAATATAATTCTTTGCCTCTTTAATATTCATCTTTGCCTGTCACTCCTCCAACGCCTCTTCGTCAAGAACGACCTTGATCGCCCAGGGCGGCACCTTCGGTGCATTGTCATCTTCATGCAGGAACACAAAGGCCACATCATACTCCGGCATATGTTCCGGATAGATTCCATAGCCGTCTGTAAAATAGAGCAGCCCTTTCAGCTGATCAAACTCCTGCCTCTCCTGCAGGGTCTCCACATAGGCAAACACCGGGCGGAAATCCGTGGACCCAAATCCTGTCAGCCGGCCGCCGGCCATAAATTGGTCGAATTCTTCCCGTTTCGTGATCTTCGTGTCCTGTCTGACTTCACTGTCGCACTGAATGATATGCACATTAATCTTACTGAAGAAGTTCTCACTCTCCTGCATGATGTTGTATGTCTTCTGCAGAAAGGCCTGCACAATCTCCCCTCGGCAGGATGCCGAAGTATCTAAAGCAATCACAAAATCCTTTATCTTATTGCTGTCTTTATACTCCAAGGGCTCTACCAGCGGCATGTTCCCATAGGTATTCAACCCATAGGTATAATAAATATAGTCAAATTCATCATCATTGACCTGCACCGTCTCACCCATGACCATAAACTTCCTGAGAAATTCCGTATAGTCATACCGCTCTCTCGTAGCTTCTTTCAGATTCTGCTCAATACTCTCTGTATTGTTCTTGTCCTTACTGAAGCTCTTCAGGTCCGCCTTGATCCGCTCACTGATCCTGCGCCACTCTGCCTGGGATAATTCCAGTTCTTCTTGTCTGTCCCAATAGATATGTTCATCATAATGGCACAGCTTATGCCACTCTTCCATCGCCTTGCCCGAAGGCTCCTCCACCCGGAAGTGTCTGTATAATTTCTCTGCTGTCAGTCCCCCGGCCTGCTTCCCCAGAATTTCCAGACGGCTCCGCAGAATATCGTCAGATGCCAGCTTGGTCAGATGCAGGTCCATATCCAGAATCGTATGCTCTACCGCAATATCGGTTGCCATATCCCAATAAGTCCGATTCAGCTTATCCGCGCTTACTCCATGATAAAAGATACAGTGCAGGAGTGTATGCAGATATAACCTTGCGGCATACCTGGGCGCTCTCTTATACTGCCTGAGCAGCAGCACCGGGTCATAATACAGCGCCGTTCCGTCATACAGATGCGCCCCTGTCTGTTCCCGGCATTCCACTTTCAGCCTGGACAAAGCCACATCCAGAAACCTCATATTAATCAGAAGCCCGTCGTGGGCAAGCCCCATGACTTCCCCCGCAACCTTCCTTATCTGAAGCTGTCTGTCCATCTGCGTCCTCTCTGCCATCTCTCTTCTCCATTACCTTCCTTCCGGTTCTCTCCCCTATCCCATTGCAAATAACTTGATCAGATAAAGAAGCAACAAGTGTCCGGGATAAAACAGATAGAAAAACCATTTGGAAAATGTCCGGCCCCTCCCGGCACGCTTCCCGTTATAGAATAACAGAATAACAACCGCGGACACTATAATCCCTGCTCCGCTGAGCAAATCCAAAGCAAGTGCTTCCGCTGCCGTGTACTCCGGCCTCATCGTATAATTAAGGAAATTAAAAAAGACAAACAGTACATACGCGGCTGCAAAGCTTCGCACGAGTTTACGCCTGTTTCCTCTGCTGTTGCGAAACAGCACCGTGTAAATCGGAGCGAGCAGGGCCCAGTCGCTGATCACGGTAGTAAGCGTCATGAGCACACACAAAGCCATCCGAAACAACGGATTCTGAATCCGATCCATAATCACCAGAATCAGAAAACAACAAAGCAGCGTGAAAATCATATTCAGATTCCCAAACTCGAACGCCAGCGCAAACGGAATCTGCGAGAGAATCGCAAACAGTAGCAGCCTAAGGCCGTATTTCCTCTTAGACTGGGTATATTCATACCCCTCTGCCAGGAAAAAGCACATGGTAGGAGCCGTAAAATAACCGATATCCGTAAAAAGCTCCGCCAGCCAACTGCCAACCGGCAGAAAAATAAGTGCAATATGATTCAGCAGCATCGTAACCATCGCAATATACTTAACAACATCTCTGTTCAGTATCTGCATTTTCGTGTCGCAAGATTCCCTCCGGATCATTCGACTTACTCCTCTCAAGTCCTCACATTGCTATAGGCGATTGACATTCCGCACAATCGCCTATTCCCACAATGCCATCGACGGCGCCACAACCTGTTGCAGGGAGCTACTGTATAAACGGATTATACTTCTTCTCATGGCCGATCGTCGTAGATTCCCCATGGCCGGGATACACCTTCGTCTCTTCCGGCAGCGTGAACAGCTTCTCCCGCACCGAACGTACCAGTGCACTCATACTGCCCGTAGCAAGATCCGTTCTTCCCACGGAATCCTGAAAAAGGGTATCTCCCGCAATTAAAATGCCGTCCTCTTCAAAATAGTAACAACAGCTTCCCACCGTATGCCCCGGTGTTGCAATTAACCGGCAGTCCATGCCTGCAATTGTGATTTTCTCCCCATCTTTCAGATATCTGTCCGGTATCACTGTGTAAGGCCTGCCCACCTGCTCCGACACATTCGTGACCGCATCCTCACAGAGCACCTTCTCCTCCTCATAAGCATAAATCGGCGCTCCCGAAAGCTCCCGCAATCTATTACTTCCCCATATATGGTCAAAATGTGCATGCGTAAGCAGGATTCCCTTCACCTGAAACCCCTTCTCCTTCAGAGTTTCGTAGATATAATCCCCTTTGTCAGCCGGATCAAAGAAAATGACATCCTGTGTCCCTTCCTGATACACAAAGTAACAATTCGTCTGGCAAATTCCCAGCATTAATCTTCCAATCTTCAACTTTCCCATCCTGTTCTACCTCGCTCCCTGGTTCTTCTCAGGGACATAACCTGATCATCTCTGTGTTCTCTTTGCTTCCATCCGTCTTAACCGGTCGTTCTCTCAATATCTATCACACTCTCTATGGTCCGAACCTTATCAATGATGCGCTGCAACTCTTCCCTGCTCCGAATCTCAAAGCTTACCATAATCGTTGCCGTTCCCTGCTTGCTTACACGGGTATTCAGCGCCAGAATATCAATTTCCTTCTCCGTGAGCGCCCTGGAAATATCTGCCAGCAGCCCGTTCCTGTTGTTGGCATAGATACTGATCTCCACCAGATACTTTCCGTCTGCCGCTTCCGTCTGCTGCCATTCCGCATCGATCAGTCTGTTACGGTCCAGCTCAGGAAGGTTTAAAATATTGATACAATCTGTCCGATGGATCGATATTCCCCTCCCCCTTGTTACAAAACCTACAATCTCATCCCCCGGTACAGGGCTGCAGCACTTGGAGAAGCGCACCGCTACATCATGGATTCCCCTGACAACGATGCCGCTGCTGCTCTTATTCGCCCTCTCTCTGTTGATCTGGGCATTTTCCTCCACTTCCGCCATGATCTCCGCGTCGGTCATTTCTTTTCTGTGGTCACGCTCATACATTTCCAACATACGGTTAAGAATCTGACCCTCTTTGAGCCCGCCATGCCCGATCGCCGCCAGGACCGAATCCCAATCCTGGAAACCATAGCGCTTCATGATAGCTTCTTCGTACTGGGTTGTCAGCACATCCACAGGATTGATAGCTTTTGCTTTGCAATAATTCGCTATAAGCTCCTTGCCCTTAATTATATTATCTTCTTTCAGTTCATGCTTAAACCACTGGTTGATCTTATTCTTCGCCTGCGTGCTCTTGACCACGTTCAGCCAATCGCGGCTGGGTCCCTTGGAATTCTGGGAGGTCATAATCTCCACACGGTCGCCGTTTTTAATCTCATAATCGATAGTTACCAGCTTGCCGTTGACTCTGGCCCCGATCATCCGATTCCCCACCGCACTGTGTATGCTGTAGGCGAAGTCGATCGTTGTAGACCCGGCAGGCAGGTTCTTGACATCTCCCGTGGGGGTAAAGCAGTACACACTGTCGGAAAAAAGATTCAAGTCACTCTTCAAAAGATTCAGGAACTCTTTATTATCCGACATATCGCGCTGCCATTCAAGTATCTGCCGCAGCCATACCAGTTTCTCTTCTTCCTGGGCTTCCACTTTCTTGCCGTCGGAAGCTTCCTTATATTTCCAATGGGCGGCGATACCATACTCTGCCGCCTTGTGCATCTCATAAGTCCTGATCTGTATCTCAAATGGCTGTCCGGTACTCCCGATCAGCGTTGTATGCAGTGACTGATACATATTCGCCTTGGGCATGGAAATATAATCTTTAAACCGCCCCGGAATCGGTTTATACATCTCATGTATCACACCCAGCGCCGCATAACAGTCACGCACGGTATTCACGATAATGCGGACGGCAAACAGATCATAGATCTGGTCTATGGTCTTATTCTGATTCTTCATCTTCTTGTAGATACTGAAAAAATGCTTGATACGTCCGTCGATCTGCGCTTTAATACCGGCATGCTCTATATGTTCACTGACTTCGTCAACAATCGTCTGAATATACTGCTCACGGACACTCTTGCGGATCGCTATCTTATCGACCAGATCATAATAGGCTTCCGGTTCCAGATATTTTAAAGACAGGTCATCCAACTCAACCTTGATCTTGGAAATTCCCAGGCGCTGGGCGATAGGCGAATAGATATCCAGAGTCTCCCTGGAGATTTCCTGCTGCTTCTCCGGACGCATATGCTGCAGGGTACGCATATTATGCAGTCTGTCCGCCAGCTTGATCAGAATAACCCGGATATCCTTGGCCATAGCCAGAAACATCTTGCGCAGATTCTCCGCCTGACGCTCCAGCTTCTCCGCGTCTCTGTCCCTGTCATCACTGTTATTGCCGTGAAAATTAATCTTCTCAAGCTTCGTAACGCCATCCACAAGAAGCGCCACATCCGCCCCAAATTGTTCCTTGATCTCTTCATCCGTCATAATGGTGTCTTCCACCACATCGTGCAGAAGTCCGGCCACTATCGTTTCCTTATCTAATTCCAAATCTGCCAGAATGATCGCCACATAAAGCGGATGGATGATATATGGTTCACCGGATTTACGCACCTGCCCTTTATGCGCATCATTAGCTGTCCTGTATGCCTTCTCGATCAGAGAGATATCATCGGAAGGGTGATATTTACGTACACGGTTAATAAGCTCCTCATATAATGTCTCAGGAGTCTGAAATTCCTCAATAGATTCAATTCTTCCATCATCAATAATGACTTCTTTCTTTTCTTCTGTTATCATAATCTCTCCGATGTCCTGCTCCATCCAGTCAAAGGCTTCTTGCACCTGCTCCCGGCAACCCCCAAACTTCGAAGTGCAGCCCGCTGCCTTTGGATCATTGATTACTATATGACATTATAATATTAATTTATGGTCAAGTCAAAATATTCTTATAAGATATCTTTCACGTTTTAGCCATAGATAGGATCCTATTCACACCTTTGCCAGTTTTAACGCAAATATACCTGTTACCAAAAAATATAGATCATGCCAGAAACAGCCAGACTTACGAAAAATCTGGCTGTTAATGTTCTTCATATGATATACCGCCTGTACCTCGCCGTAAAAGGGCTTCTTACATCATGCCCATTCCACCGCCGCCTGCCGGCATAGCAGGTTCTGCTTCTTTGATATTAGCTACTACGGACTCTGTCGTGAGCAGTGTAGATGCCACACTGGTAGCATTCTGCAATGCGCTTCTTGTAACCTTAGCCGGATCAAGAATACCTGCCTCTACCATGTCTACATACTCCTCTTTCAATGCATCGAATCCGATACCCACCTCAGACTCTCTTACTTTGTTAATAATCACAGAGCCTTCCAGTCCTGCATTGGCTACGATATGGTAAAGCGGCGCTTCCAATGCCTTCAACACAAGCTGTGCGCCTGTCTTCTCATCTCCGTCCATAGTCTCTGCCAGCTTGGCAACCTCTTTGGATGCGTGGATATATGCTGAACCGCCACCGGAGATGATACCTTCCTCTACAGCCGCCCTGGTTGCTGCCAGTGCATCTTCCAGGCGAAGCTTGGCTTCCTTCATCTCTGTCTCTGTCGCCGCTCCTACGCGGATAACTGCAACACCGCCAGCCAGCTTGGCAAGACGCTCCTGAAGCTTCTCTCTGTCAAAATCAGAGGTAGTCTCTTCGATCTGCATCTTGATCTGGCTTATTCTTGCCTGGATTGCACTCTTATCACCTTCACCGTCTACGATAACCGTGTTCTCTTTCTGGACTTTAACGGATTTTGCACGGCCAAGCTGCTCCATAGTAGCTTCCTTCAGCTCAAGACCAAGTTCGGAACTAATCACCTGTCCTCCTGTCAGGATAGCGATATCTTCCAGCATTGCCTTTCTTCTGTCACCATAGCCGGGAGCCTTCACTGCAACAACATTGAATGTACCGCGCAGCTTGTTAACGATCAGTGTGGTGAGCGCCTCACCTTCTACGTCCTCGGCAATGATGAGCAGTTTCGCACCGGACTGTACGATCTGCTCAAGAATCGGCAGAATCTCCTGAATATTGGAAATCTTCTTATCTGTGATCAGGATATAGGGGTTGTCAAGAACCGCTTCCATCTTATCCATATCTGTTGCCATATAAGCAGAGATATAACCTCTGTCGAACTGCATACCTTCTACAAGGTCAAGCTCTGTCAGCATGGTCTTGCTCTCTTCGATTGTGATAACGCCGTCGCCGGATACCTTCTCCATAGCGTCTGCAACCAGCTGTCCTACTTCCTCGTCACCGGAAGATACGGCGGCAACTCTTGCGATATGCTCTTTACCATTTACCTTGGAGCTCATCTTAGCGATCGCCTCTACCGCACAGTCAGTAGCCTTCTTCATACCCTTGCGTAAAATAATCGGGTTAGCGCCTGCAGCCAGATTCTTCATACCTGCATTTACCATTGCCTGTGCCAGGACGGTAGCTGTTGTGGTGCCGTCACCTGCCACATCATTGGTCTTGGTCGCTACCTCTTTCACAAGCTGCGCACCCATATTCTCGAATGCGTCTTCCAGCTCGATCTCCTTCGCAATCGTTACACCGTCGTTTGTGATCAGCGGAGCCCCATAGGATTTATCCAAAACAACGTTTCTTCCTTTCGGTCCCAATGTTACTCTGACGGTATCTGCCAGCTGATTTACACCTGATTCCAGAGCCGCTCTGGCCTCTGCACCATATTTGATTTCCTTTGCCATGATTCATGTCCTCCTAAATAAATGCTTAATTGATTACTTCCTTTGCAGCATGAAGATTACTCGATCACTGCCAGAATATCATTCTGCTTTACAATGATATACTCATCTTCCTCCAACTTAACTTCTGTTCCGGCATACTTGGAATAGATCACCTGATCACCAACCTTAATTTCCATCTTAATTTCCTTGCCGTCTACCACACCGCCAGGGCCTACTGCTATAACTTCAGCCTGCTGGGGTTTCTCTTTGCTCTGGCCCGGCAGAACAATACCGGACTTCGTTGTCTCCTCTGCAACTAACTGCTTCAATACTACTCTGTCGCCAAGTGGTGTTAATTTCATGTTTTCTGCCTCCTTATAGTGAAATCTTCTATAGCATCCTTTTGTTATTAGCACTCATTCATGTCGAGTGCTAATTGCTAAAACATATATTATCTTCATATGCATATGTTTGCAAATTGATTTATCTCTGTTTATATTGTGTTTTTATTTTATTATCTCTAATTATCTTTATTATACTCATTTTATCTTGTTTTCTTCTATATAACTGAATTTAATATTTATTTTATAATTCTAAAATCGTTCAGACAGGCCTTCATCTTTTCTGCATTGCCTGTAACAGAAAGGAGCATCCGGGCAGCCTCCAAACAGGAGCGGTTTCCCTGACCAGATCTACAAGCAGCACAGGAATGGGGGGGAGTTGTAAAAAGGACACCGCACAAACGGTGTCCTGCAAATTATCGTTGGAAATGTATCCTATACACCATGTTCCAGTCTCTCCCTATATCCAGGTGCATTTTTAATCCCAAATTTATTGTTAAACATCTCATATTCCGCATCCGGAAGCTTATCCTTCAACTGCTCCTCAACATTCGTCTTATAGACTACACCGCAGGCCACGGAAGGCGCCAGTATCGGATCCTCAAAGTCCAGGCATGCCTTCTGCACATTGGCACAATACGCTTCCGCCTCACCGGTTTCCGCCATGGGAATCAGAATAATAAACACATCGCCGTCCACACGCCCGATGATATAGTCCGGCTTCGCTTCCTGCTTCAATATGTCTGCAATCATGCGAATCAATCTGTCGCTCTCCACATCGCCGAAATGATCGTTTACAAATTTCCAGTCGTTAATGTTGGCATTGACCACAGCAACCGGTGCAACCCCCAAATCGTCGAGACGCTGCATCTGGTCTTCAAAATAAAGCTTATGATACACACCTGTGAGGACATCCTCTTTCTCACCTCTGGCGGTCTGTACATGCTGTACACCTACCTTTTCTTCCAATTCGTCCATATAAATGGAAGATTCCATATGTAAATAAGCTTCCTCACCCCACTGGGAAAGCATCTTGGTCAACTCGTCCAGAAGTTTCTCCACTTCCTTGCTCATCGTATCAGGCACCTTGTCCATCTGTGCGTACAAATGGGCAATCGTCCTGCCATAGACCCTGATCTTACGTCCCGGCTCACCGACCACATCGGGAATAAACCCGGCAAAGCTACCGACGGACACCACTTTCTCACCATGCCTTTCCGTGAGCAGCAGCTTCACTCCTGTCAGGGCGTGCAGCGCCTTGCAGTATGCACGCAGTGTATCGATCGTATACAAATTGTCCAATGCATAATTTCTGATATTGCTCTTAATTCTCTTTTCAAATGGAATTGCCTTGTAATCCATATTCTGTAACCTCTCCTGTCCCTGTTCTTATACAACATGTACATCCATGTATCTTAAACAATAAGTACATCCATATATAATGTACATAATCTATTTATTAATAAAAGATGTCTGTCTCTATTTTATCAAAGAAATTACAGCTTGTGAAGTCAAAAACGCTTCCCTGTTACCTGTTTTTCTGTTCTGCACAGATCCTTGACCACTTCTCCTGCAATAATTAATCCTGCCACTGACGGCACAAATGCCACACTGCCCGGTGTCATCCTTCTTTCTGTACTCTTACGGTCTGCTTCCGGCGGACATACCGGATTAGTCCCGCCGGAAGCCGGCATATCTCCAAACGGCCTGACAGGCTGTTCTTCAGAATATACTACTTTAAGCTTCTTTATGCCGCGCCTTTTCAATTCATGTCTCATCACTTTGGCAAGCGGGCAAACCTTCGTCTCATAAATATCCGCAACCCTGAACTGACTTCCGTCCAGTTTATTACCGGCTCCCATACTGCTGATAACAGGAATTCCCAAACTCTCCGCCTTCATGACCAATTCGATCTTGGCGGTCACCGTATCGACCGCATCTATCACATAATCATATTCCACAAAAGGAAAACTGTCCGAATTCTCCGGAAGAACGAAACAATTATGTATCCGGACATCCGCCTCCGGGTTGATATCCAGAATACGTTCTCTCATCACCTCTGTCTTATAACGTCCGACAGTCTTCCTTGTGGCAATAATTTGACGGTTCAGGTTGGAAAGACATACCTTATCATTATCTATCAGATCGAATGCGCCTACCCCGCTCCTGACGAGAGCCTCACATACATATCCTCCCACACCGCCTATTCCAAACACAGCAACACGGGACTCTCCAAGCTTACCCAGCGCCGCTTCTCCTATCAGTAATTCCGTTCTTGAAAACTGCTCTGACATGCTCTCCCATCCTCCGCTTGTACGCTCAATTATCCCTGATCCTCCCGCGGCAGTCAGCAAGGTCTGGCAAACCTGACTTCGCTTCGCACTTGCGGGAATAAAAGGATCAGTTACCCGCAGCACGGAAAAAGGATATCAAACGAACTCTCTTCCTTTGATATCCCTTATCGTTATTATTTGTAATTCACAATACTGCCGAAGTCAGCCTTCAGGGAAGCACCGCCTACCAGACCGCCGTCGATATCCGGCTGCGCGAACAGCTCCGCCGCATTGCCCGCATTGACAGATCCGCCGTACTGGATACGAACTGCCTCTGCTGTAGCTTTATCATAAATCTCTGCGATGCAGTCACGGATTCCCTTACATACTTCCTCTGCCTGCTCTGTAGTAGCTGTCTTACCTGTTCCGATCGCCCAGATAGGCTCATAAGCGATAACCATGCCTTTTACCTGATCTGCCGTAACTCCTGTAAGGTCAGATTTGATCTGCAGTCTGATCCAGTCCATGGTAACGCCCATTTCTCTCTGCTCCAATGTTTCACCACAGCAGAGAATCGGTACAAGACCGGCCTCAAGAGCCTTCTTAACCTTCTTATTGAGCAGTGCGTCATCTTCTTTGAAGTAATCACGTCTCTCGGAATGTCCGATGATCACATATTTAACGCCTGCATCTTTTAACATAGCAGCGGAAATCTCGCCCGTGTAAGCACCCTTCTCCTCGAAGTACATATTCTCAGCGCCTACCTCTACGTTAGTTCCCTTAACTGCCTCTACCACCGGTACGATATCGATAGCGGGTACGCAGTATACTACGTCCACATCATCAGATTTTACCAGATCCTTTAAAGTATCACATAATGCTACCGCCTCGCTGGGAGTCATGTTCATTTTCCAGTTGCCGGCTACGATTTTTCTTCTTGCCATCTTTGTTTTCTCCTTATATTATCTTTGCTCTATAGATTATTTGTCATCCGCTGCCACAACGCCAGGAAGCTCCTTGCCTTCCAGGAATTCTAAGGAAGCGCCGCCTCCTGTGGAAATGTGGGACATCTTATCGGCGAATCCCAACTGGTTAACTGCTGCCGCACTGTCGCCGCCGCCGATGATAGTGGTTGCAGAAGTCTCAGCCAGAGATTTCGCTACTGCAATCGTACCCTTTGCAAGGATCGGATTCTCGAATACGCCCATAGGCCCGTTCCAAACTACTGTCTTCGCGGATTTTACGGCATCTGCATACAGCTCGGCTGTCTTCGTACCGATATCAAGGCCCTCCTTGTCAGCCGGAATCTTGTCAGCATCCACCACTTCCACTTCAATCTCAGCATCGATCGGATTTGGGAATGAGGAAGCAACTGTCGTGTCGATGGGAAGAAGCAGCTTCTTGCCTAACTTCTCGGCCTTAGCCATCATCTCTTTACAGTAATCGAGCTTCTCATCATCTACCAGAGAGTTACCGATCTCCATACCCTGTGCTTTCAGGAAAGTAAACGCCATGCCGCCGCCGATGATCAGCGTATCGCATTTCTCAAGCAGATTGTTGATAACATTCAGCTTATCTGCTACCTTAGCACCGCCAAGGATTGCCACGAAAGGTCTTACCGGATTCTCAACTGCGTTGCCGAGGAAGTCGATCTCTTTCTGCATTAAGTAGCCTACTGCGTTCTCGCCGCCCTTTTCCGTAATATATTTGGTTACAACAGCAACAGATGCGTGTGCCCTGTGTGCGGAACCAAAAGCGTCACATACGTAGACATCAGCCAGATCTGCCAGTTCCTTGGCAAAAGCCTCACCTGCATCTGAAGGTTTGGTCTCTTCCTTGCCACGGAAACGTGTGTTCTGAAGGAGTACTACATCGCCTTCATTCATTGCAGCAACCGCAGCTGTAGCCGCCTCACCGGTTACATTGTAATCTGCAACGAAATTAACAGGTTTGCCAAGCTTCTCGGAAAGTCTCTCTGCCACAGGTGCAAGAGATTCACCCTCGTTAGGGCCATTCTTAACTTTACCCAAATGGGAACAGAGAATAACCTTGCCGCCGTCAGCAATCAGCTTGTTGATCGTAGGAAGCGCTGCCACGATACGTGTCTCGTCCGTGATCTTGCCTTCCTTCAAGGGTACGTTAAAGTCGCATCTTACCAGAACACGTTTGCCCTTCACGTTAATATCATCTACAGATTTCTTGTTTAAAGCCATTTTCTTTTCCTCCATAAATTCATTGTTTTCTTACAAAAAAGAGACCCGGCCCAACGGCCGAGCCTCTTATAAGTTACCTCTCATATGCGATTTATTTCTCGTTCGCCGAGTTAGCCTGCGGCAAATCCTGCAAAGTTTACTTCGCGTAAATTTACTATTATGCTAACTCAGAGAAGTATTTGATTGTACGAACCATCTGAGATGTGTAGCTGTTCTCATTGTCATACCAGGAAACAACCTGAACCAGATTGTCTTCGCCAACCATAGTCTGTGTTGCATCAAAGATAGAACCATAGGTGCTTCCTACGATATCGGAGGAAACGATCTCATCTTCATTGTATCCGAAGGACTCTGTAGCAGCTGCCTTCATAGCTGCATTGATCTCTTCCTTGGTTACGGACTTCTCAACAGTAGCTACAAGGATTGTTGTAGAACCTGTAGGAGTAGGAACACGCTGTGCGGAACCGATCAGCTTGCCGTTCAGTTCAGGAATAACAAGGCCGATAGCCTTAGCTGCACCTGTGCTGTTGGGAACGATATTAACAGCGCCTGCGCGGGATCTTCTCAGGTCACCCTTTCTCTGAGGACCGTCAAGGATCATCTGATCGCCTGTATAAGCATGAATTGTGCTCATGATACCGGACTTGATGCCTGCCAGGTCATTCAATGCTTTTGCCATAGGAGCCAGGCAGTTTGTTGTACAGGAAGCTGCGGAGATGATTGTATCTTCGGGCTTCAATGTCTCATGGTTTACATTGTAAACGATTGTCGGAAGATCATTGCCTGCAGGAGCAGAAATAACAACTTTTCTGGCGCCGGCATTGATGTGTGCCTGAGCTTTAGCTTTGCTTGTATAGAAACCGGAGCACTCTAACACAACATCAACATTTAACTCACCCCAAGGGCAGTTATTTGCATCGGGCTCTTTGTAGATCTTCAGTGTCTTGCCGTCAACTGTGATGGTGTCTTCACCAGCGGATACGGTATCAGCCAAAGCATATTTACCCTGAGAAGAATCATATTTTAACAAATGTGCCAGCATCTTAGGGCTTGTCAGATCGTTGATCGCCACTACTTCATATCCTTCTGCACCGAACATCTGTCTGAATGCAAGACGGCCAATACGGCCAAAACCATTAATTGCTACTCTTACTGCCATTTTTTAGTCCCTCCTAAATAATGTTTTTTTATATAATTTTACCGGTCTGCATACATGCATTATACAGAAGATTGGTAAAATTTAGTCAGCAGATTCATTTTACCTAATTTGTCCAAAAAATTCAAGATGTAATTCAAAAAAACTGTGAAATAAATCTAAAATAAATATAAAGCAATTCCGATAATTACTGTTTCATGTTCCTTCGGCCAATCAAACTTTTCTAACCGTTATTATTTGACAAATATCCATTAAATATTTTCCAGATATTGTTCAAATTCCTTCTGCGGCAATCATGATTTGTATTTCTCACTCAAATACGCTATACTTATCGCAAGTGTCAAATAAATCTGCCGTCTGCCATAACCTTCCGGTGGATGTGCGCTATCTTTTATAGTCAACGACATTAGAAATTTCGTTTTCGGCCTTGCAGAAGCTGCCGTATATGGCTGCTGCAAGAGCCGGAAACAGAAATTTGTTATGTCGTTTACTATACTTTAAACCAGCACAATGAATTCATAAAGGAGAATACCATGCCAATCACAGCCGATTACCATCTTCACTCCTCTTTCTCCGGCGACTCTGATACGCCTATGGAAGAGATGATCCTAAAGGGAATAGAGCTTGGACTGACCCGGATGTGCTTCACGGAACACCATGATCTTGATTATCCCGTCACAGAATCGACCCCGGAAGGATTCTTCGAGTTGAATCCGGATTCGTATCTGTACGATTTCCTGAAGCTGAAGGAAAAATATGCGGACCGGATTTCTCTCTGCTTCGGCGTGGAGCTTGGGATGCAGCCCCATCTGGCGCAACGCAACGCCGCTTTTGCCAAAGCCCACGACTATGACTTCATCATCGCCTCTTCCCACATCTGCAGCGGAAAGGATCCCTACTATCCTGCTTTCTATGAGGGAAGAAGCCAGGAGGAGGCATATCTGGAATACTTTGCATCCATTCCTGAGAGCCTTAAGAGTTTCAGCAATTTCGATGTGTACGGCCATCTTGATTACGTAGTGCGTTACGGCCCTGAGAAAGATGCAGGATAC
The DNA here is from genome assembly GCA_910575245.1 of Clostridia bacterium. Lineage (GTDB taxonomy): Bacteria > Bacillota > Clostridia > Lachnospirales > Lachnospiraceae > UBA3282. The sequence continues at coordinate 30,043 of CAJTEN010000010.1, forward strand.
TCCTATGAGAAGTACCGTGATATTTTCGATAAGATTTTGCAACAGTTAACCGAAATGGAGAAGGGGATCGAAATCAACACCGCCGCACTGGCAAAAGGGATGCGGGAGCCCAATCCCTGTACAGGCGTTTTGAAACGCTACCACGAACTGGGCGGCGAGATCATTACAACAGGCTCTGATGCCCATGATCCGACACAGATCGCCTACGCCTTCGGCCGGGCGGCAGACATTTTGAAGGACTGCGGATTCCGGTACTATACCACCTTCGAAAAACGCTGTCCTTCGTTTCATAAATTATGATTGTGTATAACATTTGGATACTGCACTAATGTGCTGCAGTATCCAAAATCGTGTCAAAACGTCTCCTCAATTCTTCTTTGTAGTCTCCCCAGTCCCTCTCTGCTTACCAGAAAGAATTCCATGCCATTCACCTGCACCGATGCATATTCGTCATCATAAGCATAATAGTTCTGTATAATAGTCGGCGCATCCTCCATATTCCTCTCATAAATCACACGCATAAGAAGTGCCCTGCCTGCAGCATCTGTATTTCCCTGCTCCTCCCGGGGCATCTCCTTTTCTATGAAAATACTCATAAGTTCTGTGTACAATTCATAAAACTTTGCACTGTCCACATTCTTACCGTCCCAAAGGAACATTCCGTCACCCAGCCGCATCTCATATCTGTTATCCGCAAATTCCACCGTCACTTTAGAGACTGTCTCCACATTGACCACACTGACCACTTTCAGGATACAATCATAAGGTTCAACCGCAAAAAGCCGGGCTGCCACATTTCCATCCACTAACCATATCGCACCTCCGGCTTCCACATAATAATTCCCTTCCGCATCCTGCTTTCCGAAATAATAGGTGATGCCTCTGTCCGGCTCGGCTTGCCCTCCCGCCTCAGTCTGCCCGCTGTAATAAGCTGCAAAAACTGTATCAGCATCCTTATCTGTCCCTGCCTGTTCCCGGGTGATGCCGTCCACCGGCGTCATCTCCATATCTGCCAAAATCCGAAAATATTCATACATCGCCTCTGTATCGACAGTCGCCATCGATTGATACGGCTCAGAGATTGCCCAACAGTCAAAAGAATTTTTATATGCCCTCGGTTCATAAGAGACTGCGAAATACGGCGCGCCATCCCTCACCACTGATACGCCCCGAAGGGCCTGCGCCGTCAGTTCCTCCGGCGATCCTTCCTGCAAAGAAGCCTGCCACTCCTCCAGGCTGTTCTCCTCCTGCTGCCCAGCTGCCGCCACGCTTTCCGGTACGTTCAACTCATTTCCATCCCGCCCCGGTACATCTTCTATTTCCTGTCCTGTCTGCTCTCCTGCCTCTACACTGCCATTTTGCCCACAGCCGCCAGAAAGAATTACTCCTACGACAAGAAAGACTGACACTATCACCGCCTGATTCTGCATTCTCCCGATCCACTCTGCCATATTCCATATCCCCCTACTTCCCGCTCTGTATCTGCTCCCTGTACTTCACCGGCGACACCCCGATATGCTTCTTAAACGCCAGCGAGAAATAATTCATATCATGATACCCGACCATGATCGAAATCTCTCCCACTTTCAAAGTTGTCGTGGCCAGCAGCGATTTCGCCTGCTCGATCCGTTTCCGGACAATATATTCGTTGCATCCTTCCCCGGTGACTCTTTTGAAAAGACGCGACAGATAGTTCGGCGTCACATAATACTGCTCCGCCAGGCTTGCCACCGTCAGATCATCCGCCAGATTCTCATGAATCCTGCGTTTGACCTTACCGACCAGCTCATGGACTTCCCCCTCCTCGCCTTCAAACAGATTCTCAAGAAACATGGCTGTCACCTGACACGCCCTCTCCCTGTCGGCCCCGGACAATGCCTGCATCAGTACGCTCAGTTTCTCATCAGCGCTGTTTCCGGTATCGCTGAACCGCGCAAAATAAACGGAAGATGCCAGTTCGAAGCAGCAGCTCCTGGCGTATTTCGCCGACAGATTATAAGATTCCACGGCCGTACTGAACCTCTCAAAGATATGGGAGATCTTCTCTTTCTCTCCCACATTGCACACAAGCGTATTGCGGAACTCACGAAAGACATCCTGGAAAATATCCTCGCCTCTCCGGTTCCAGTTCACCGCACAAAGCTTCTCAAATTCCTCCCGCTCATGTTCCAGCGCAAAAACCGCGTCATTGTAAGAAATATACAGATTTCCCAGACCCTTCTTGACACTGCCCCAGATGATCCGCGGTCTGGTCTCCAGCTCATCATTCAGTATCTCCATAAGCTGTTCTGCCAATTCTTCCTCCTTACGCCCTTCATCGCAGAAAAAAGCAATGGTGACCCGCCGCTTTTCATCCGCAAAAGTAATTCCTCTCTTCTGCTCATCGATCATTCCAATACAGATACGTTTCATGGTCTGGATCCGGAACCCGTCACTGTCCAGATCATCGTCACCTGTCATCCTGGGAAGCAGAATCCCGATCCGCATCGCCTGGCTTTCCTCAAACTGAAACTCTTTCTGAAACACCTCCGCCCTTTTCTTCGAGTCTTCTTTGCCCATCACCAGTGAACGCATAAACTCTTCCAGTTCCATCTGCTGCCTGACTCCCTGTGCTCGGCTCACCGTGATACTGTCTGCCTGCCTGATACGGCGAATCTCAAGCCATTCCACCTGAGCCAGAATACTTTTCTTAAGTTCCATTTCATCTATCGGCTTCAGGAGAAAATCATGTACCTGAAGCTGCAATGCCTGCCGGGCATAATCGAAACGGTCATAACCTGTCAGAACAATAACCCGCATATCATTCTTTTCCCCGCGGATCTGTTCCACCAGTTCCAGGCCAGACATTTCCGTCATGCTGATATCTGTTACCATGATCTCCGGCTGGTGTTCTCTGATCAGCTCCTCCGCTTCTCCGGCAGAAGAAGCCGTGTACACCTCTGCGATCTGCATCTGTTCCCAGGGCATCGCATTCCTGATCCCCATGCGGATCATTTTCTCATCATCCACGATCAAAATCTTATATCCCACACTCATCCTCCATGTCAGAAACATCCTGTTCTGCCGATATGCAGCCGGAAGCTCATTCGCCGTCTTCTCCCGGAAGCCTTATCTCCACGCAGGTTCCCCTTCCTTCGTTCTGCCGGAAGCTCAGTCCGTACTGCTCACCGTACATCAGTTCAATTCTTTTATTGATATTTGTGATCCCGTATCCGACGTCCCTCTCCATGTCGGATATATTCTGATTGATATACGCAAGCTGCTCCGGCTCCATCCCGCCGCCGTCATCCTTCACCGTCAAGCAGACCGCACCTTCGCTTTCCACAACCGCAATCTCCACTGTCCCTGTCACGCCCTCTTTTACCCGTATGCCATGATAGATAGAATTCTCTACCAGGGGCTGCAGCGTCAGTTTCGGTATCCTCACAGACAGATATTCTTCCGGCACCTTTTCCGCCAGCGTAATAATGTTGCCGTATCGCATATTCTGGATGATCAGATAATTCCGCACATGCTCCAGTTCCATACTAAGCGGAATAATATCCTTGCCTTCACTCAGGCAGATACGGTAATACTGTGCCAATGCTTTCACCATGGTAGAAATCTCCTGATTTCCGCCCACCAGTGCCTGCCAGTGGATACATTCCAGCGTGTTATAGAGGAAATGCGGCTGTATCTGTGACTGCAGCGCATTAAACCGCATTCTGTCAAGCTGCCTCTGCTCCTCCTTCACCCGTTCCATCAGGACATCGATCTCATCCATCATGATATTGAAACCGTCTGCAAGTTTCCTCCCGTCACTGTCCATATCTTCCAGTTCGATACGCGTCCTTAAGTCGCCCTGAGATACATCATTCATTTTGGAAACAACTTTATTGATAGGACGGTATAATCTCTTCGTAATATTTCTCGCTAAAGTAAGTGCAACAATAGCTACTGCCAGAGTTACCAGAACCAGTACGAGAATCGTACTAACGTAATTCTGATACAGAAACCAAGCTGGCACTTCATCAATTACATAGAAGTTCCAATCACTCACCCGCTGATAGCTGACAAGCTTACTTCCCTGCCAGAACATTCCCCGATTCCCTTCCACTTTCTCCGCGAAACTGATTTTTTTTCCAATCTGCTCTTCATTCTGATTGGAAACAATAACGCCGTCTACATCTGTCAGGTACAAATTGGAACTATACTGTAAATCACTCTGATTAAAACGTGTCAGCAGATTATCATCCAGATTCACGATAATCATACCGTTGCTGCTCACCATCCTCGTCACGGAATAAGCCGGAAAATACAAAGTCAGTGTATACTTGCTACCCTTGTGATAATTATTTGAGAAATTCACCCGAAGTGTTCCCTTCTTCTTGGCCTGCATACTCTCCGCATAATCCTTCTCATACATCATCTCGAAACCGCTTTCACTAACCGCTATATTTCCGCAGTAAACATATTGATTCAGCCTCTCATTCGTCACTGCAATGAAATTGGCATTATGTTGGAAGTAGAACATGTTCAAAAAGGTACTGTAGACATTCCCCCGCTCCTGATACAGTTCCTGTCTGGTATCACTCTCACAGTACTCCTGCACATGAGAATCCAGAATAATGGAAGTAGTCAATGCCTTGTACTGCTCCAGATTATCCGCATAATCCTCCGCCAGAATTGACAACTGATCCGATACATACCTGGTGTTCTGATCCGTAATAGACATGATATAAGAAAAAGTGGAAAGCCCGATCGCCGCCATCGCAATCACCGCAATCGTCCATATGATAACATATCCCATTTTCTTTTCAAAATTCCAATTTTTATTCCACTTCTCCCAGAAAGACATATTTTCCTCTCTTATCCTTCTTCCTGCACATTTCCTGCTTACCTTCCTCTCATTCAGGAATGATGAACGAATAGCAACATTCTTCCAAACATGACTGGTTCTTCAAAGACTACATCCTTCGAAGTCTTTGAAGAACTCCATGTTTTAACCTTTGACTGCCCCTGCTGTCATTCCTTTTACCAACTTATCCTGCGCAAAAATGAACAACAGGATCATTGGCAGAACCGTCATCGTAAGAACTGCCATAATCATCGGTGTATTCATGGAATATTGTCCCTGGAAATCCCATACAGCCAGCGGCAGCGTCCTGTTCTTCGGTGACTGTGTCAGAGTATACGCGAAACTAAACTCATTCCACATATTAACACCATTATAAATTGCCAGCGTAGACAGTCCCGGCTTCGCCAACGGCAGGATTATGATAAAAAACATCCTGTACTTGTTACAGCCGTCAATCTCTGCGGACTCCTCTATCTCCTTCGGAATCCCCATCATGAAACTAGTCAGGATGAAAACAGAGATCGGCAGTGCAAAGGCAACATTCGGTCCAATCATTGCCCAAATTGTATCATAAATCTGCAGACGCTTGGTCATCTGGAACACCGGAATCAACGTAATATGTATCGGAATCGCCATACATGCCACAATCACCGCATAGAGAAAACTGTTCATCCGAAACTTGAAACGCGCCAGCGGATATGCCGCGCATGCCGCAATAAACAACACCAGCAGCAGGGAGAGACAGAGTACAAACACGCTGTTCCCGAAATATTTGACAAAGCCGCCGCTTAAAACCTCCTGGTAATTCTTAAAATTCCATTTCTCCGGCGGTGCGAATACCCCCTTCGTCAACATTTCAAACTTTCCTTTAAAAGAATTAAATACCATAAATACAAAGGGAAGCACTGCCGTTACCGTCGCTACAACCGCAAGCAGAATGGCAATCGCCCAGCTGATCCTGCTTTTTATAATACTTTTCATATATTCCGCTTCCATCTGCATGCCCTCCTATACTTCTTTCTTTCCATTGATCACGCGCATCGTTACGAGAGAAAGTCCGGTGATCAGGATAAACATTCCCGCTGCAACCGCTGAACCATAACCCATATTAAACTGCACAAACGAATTCTTATACATATACGTCGCCATAAGTTCCGTTGCAGTTCCTGGGCCACCGCCCGTCATAACATAGATCAAGTCGAAGTATTTTAAGGAGCCTACCATAGACAGAATTGCCGCACTCTTGAGCGACGGTGCCAGAAGTGGCAAAGCTATCCTCCTGAAATACTGACTCTTGGTAGCACCGTCGATTACGGCTGCCTCATACACATCCTCCGACACATTCGTATAAGCCGCCATACAGTATACCATATAGAATGGGATAAATTGCCATGCAATGACAAAAATGACTGTCACCAACGCTGTATTTTTATTACCCAGCAAATCAATGTTGCCACCGCCAAACAATTTGGATACTGCACTGATCATACCACCATTAGCCGCCAGAGCATAATTAAAAAGAAATCCTATCGCCACAGAAGACATCAACATAGGAATAAACCATAACACCTTGCAAATGGCAGCTTTTCTTCCCGCGAATTCAATGAATGTTGCTTCCGCGAGCCCGATTGGTATCTGAATGATAATGGACATTACCATAATCATAATATTGTTCCGAAAAGCAAACCAAAATTCCCTGTCACCAACGAGCTTCCCCCAATTGGAAAGCCCTACAAAAGTTCTGTCTGCCGTAATACCGTTCCACCTATAGGTACTGATCGCAAAGGAATCCACAATCGGGTAAAAAATGAAAACGGTCAAGAGCAAAAAAACGGGTAGCAAGAAAATAAAAGCCGCTATGTTCGTACTTCTTTGTCTGCGCCAACCCAATGTATTCGACTGATTATTCATACCACTATACCCCCTTCTAAAAAAGAGGGGGAAACCTCCCCCTCCTATGACCGATACACTCGTCTCTATTTCCCTGAGAGGTATTCCGCCTGTGCTGCCTGCATCTTCTGGTTCGCCTCTTCCGGAGTCATAGTCAGACCGAACACTTCCTGATTACCATCCAGATGCGCATTGGCAACTGTCGGATTCAGATACTGGTCATACCACAGCTGTACTGCCGATGCTTTATTGGCTGCATCAATAATGGATTTGGAAACAGGATCCGTAATCATATCATCCACACCTACAATCGGCGGAATCTGACCCGCTGCTACCATATGCTCAATTGTTTCATCACTGGAAAGGTACGTTATAAATTCGAATGCCACATCCAGCTTATCACCTGTACAGTTAAAAGAAATAAATTGATCACCCATAGTACCACACAATATCGATGTATCTGCATCAGAACCATCTACTGCCGGAAATGTAAACCACCCTACCTTACTATAGAAATCGTTGCCGGCATCTTCACTATCTGTTTTAAAAGATGCTGTTGCCCAAGAACCAGTCAGGTACATAGCAGCCTCTTCTGTATAGAAAAAAGCATTGGCCTGTCCGTCATCAGAGCTCATAGAATTAAATCCCTCCGGAAAGTATCCTTTGTTCACCCACTCCTGAATCTTCTTTCCTGCATATACAAAACATTCATCCTCGAAACTGCCGTCTCCTGCTGCCGCAGTCTGGAATGGCTCTATTCCTCCTTTTCTCGTCGCAAGACACTGGAAGTACATAGAACCGGTCCACTTTGGGCCGTTAGCCAGCGTAAAAGGAATGATGCCGTTTGCGAGAAAGGTATCACATGCTGCTTCAAGTTCGGATACGGTTGTCGGCACGCTCACGTTGTACTGTTCAAATAAGTCCTTATTATAGTAAATTCCTGCAATGGAAATATTCTTAACGGGAACAGCATAAATCTGTCCATTGTAACTTGCCTGCTCCAAAGCGCCTTCCATAAAACGCTCTTTCAGACCATATTTCTCATACAAATCATCCAAAGGCTGTGCATAGCCGGAATCAATATACTCGTTCATCGGACCACCGGACCATGTAGAATACATATCCGGACATTCGCCGGAACTCATGGCTATAACAAGTTTCTCTTTATATTTATCATTCTGCGTCGGAATGTTTTCAATGGTATATCCGCTCTGAGATTTTTCATGAAACTGATTGATTGCCAACTCATACATTTCCTTATCTGCCCCTTCAGTCCCGGTGTTCCAGAAAGTAATCACTTTATTTCCAGAATCAGAATCGGAATCTGCCGGAGTCTCTGTTTCGTTCCCCGTTGTCTCCACGGCGCTGTCTGCCGGAGTCCCCGTTGTTTCACCAGTATCCTGAGAAGCGGCACCATCTCCTGCTCCGCAAGCCGTCACAGACATTCCCATCAGAACTGCCATACCAATTGCTGTGATTTTTTTCATTCTTTTTTTCATAGTTTTCTCTCCCTTTCCTTTTTGATACTGCTATGATAACAAATCTGTTTCTTTCACTCCATTTAATAATCTGTCACGATTCTATAAAAAAGTTACCAACTTTTGTACACTCAACGCAATAAATAAACAGAGTCCGCAGCAACATGCGGACTCCTGATTGAAACATCACTTATATTGATATAGTATACTCCTACCCCCACACTCTGATCCGGTTTACACCTTCCTTTAATCCGGCAAAAGGCCCTGCCGTGACATGATGATCCCAGTCCCTGCCACAGTAATCTGTGTCAAAGATAATTTCCCTGCCCTCCGGCGTCTCATAAGCCGCCTCCGTGATACGCGGCATACCGAAGGTTCCCGTGCGCAGTTCCTCAGGCCACTCCTTCAGCATTTCCTTCGTGGCCGTAATCTCCAGATAGGTAACATCCCCCTCTTCGGTCACGCGTACTCCGGGATCTTTTGCAGAGAGTGCATACTCCTGCTCCCGCTCAAAGTTCTTCGCACCCTTCAGGTAGCAGTTCTGGTTAATATAGACCGGCTGTTTCACCAACAGATACATCTCTATATCACCATTCCCCTTAGACAGAACCTCCTCAATATATTCCTCCAGCGATACCGTACTTCCCGCATATCCCTCCGTACCGTAAGTGGACTGTTCCGTATAGGCAGCGGCACCGCCCAGGAAAATATTCCTGTAGATTCTGTCATCTCCTCCGTAGACCACCGTAGTTCCGGCTATCTCCGTAGTATGCGGATAATGATAGGGTGTGGCCCGGTCCGGCACAGGCTCCCTGCGCATCGTCCCGCAGCAGAGATTGTGGACATAAGCGCCGCCCTGCGCAATGTTATCGAAGTTATAGTCCGATGCAAAAATATTATGGTCTACAATATAAGGGCCGTGTGTCACTTCGATCATCAGATCCCTGTCGTTGCCATAATACAGGTTACTGCTCACCCGCACGCCCTGTGCCTGCCAGTCCAGCCATGTGCCAAGCGTACTGTTGTGGATGTTATTATGATGAATCTGTACATCAAGCGCCGCATGAAGCTTAATACCTGCAATCTCATACCCGAAATACTCATGCTTCACGGCAATATTATAGATATGGTTGCCGTAGATCTGACTGAAGACACAGCCCATATGTCCCACGATACCGTTCTGGCCGCAATCGTAGATCACATTATTACGGATAATATGCGAACCCACCGTCTCCTTGCTCCACCCGATATGGCGTGCCCTGAAAACCGCCTCCATCTGGTACTGATATCCCGGTTTCCTGCGTGTCCGTGTGCACAGATTATGTCCGGTGGATTCTTCCTTGCCAATACTGATCCCGCTGCATTTCGCATCATGGATAATATTATTCTCAATTATCCAGCCCCGGCTCCAGTTTGCACCCAGAAGCCCCGGCTGGTCTGCCGTAGGCGGCGTCCACGGACAGGCCGCCTGTGCCATCTCAAATCCGGAGACCGTAATATAGTTTCTTCCTGTCTTAACCGGATAGAAACAGCATTTGCGCACATTGATCTCCACCAGTTCCTGATTGGGATCCGCTCCCTGGAAATTCGCATAAATAGTCGTTGTCTCGTTGTCTGTCTCACAGCACCACTGATAAACCGAATCTTCCGGATGCAGCAACAGCTCCGCATGATTGGTCCACGGCGGATTGACTCCCTCCGTACGCATAACGGGATTCTTCACCTGTTCCAGAGTCTCCGCTTCATAGAAAGATCTCCCGTTCAGATATACCTCTCCGGGATGAAGAATATCTCCTTCCGGCGCAACAAACCAGTCACCGCCCAGTATTTCCCGATACGGATTGTAATCACCGAACATGCTGTTTGGCAGTACTGCTTTCCAGACCGTCCCTTCCACGTTTTCCCAGCAGGTAATACGTTCGGAACCCTTAATCACGACCTTCTCTCCTTCCGCTGCCCGGTACACGATACGGTCAAACTCGCTGCTGCCCCCGTTTTCAGGTTTCACCCATTCCCTGTACTCTCCGGCATGTACAATCACCGTATCGCCCGGCATCGCCAGCGCCGCCGCTTTTGAGATTGTCCTGAAGGGTGCCTGGCTGCTGCCTTCATTTTTGTCAGATCCGCTGACAGATACATGATATTCTCTTTTCATCTTTTACCTCCATAGCTCCATACTTTCTTCCGTCAGTTAATGAGCCTGCTTTGCACAAGTGCTCACTACTTAAGCCTTTCTATCCCTTAATCCAGTATAAGCTACCTATTTGTCGGTACTCAAGACGATTATTGGGGGATTTATCTTGAAAAAAATGTTGAAAGAATCTTCTTAGGGGAAATAATTAACTGTTTCACATTCAGAATCATTACAGACATGACGATAATAAATTTAACAGATCAGAGCTACAGTTCAGATCCCATATAGCAATCTGCAAATTGACTCGCTTCACCCAAAGCATTCCAACTGCTTTGGCACGGCAATATGACAGACATATCATATACAGGAGGGACAGACAATGACTATCGAAACCTTAGACGGAATGGCTCAGGTGCTTAACTCTATGGAGAATACCGTGAAGCTCCGCAATCAGGCAAGAGCCGAGAGACGTGCCGAAGAAGCCGCCCAGGCACAGAAAGATTTCCAGAAGAAACTGATGCTCGCCGCCACTACGGAAACAGAACTGGACAGCCTGGCATCCAGGGCGAAAGGCTCCCACGACGCGGTGCTCAGAGACCAGCTGATGGGACTTATGATGGCAGGCTTCTAGAACAGCCTTATTCCCGAAAATATCAATGCCGCACAGTCTGGCACAACGAATTGCCAAGGCAGCGCGGCATCAATAGAATCCTTATTCAATCTGGGCGATCAGGTTCCAAAAAGGGGCATGGCCGCCCTCTTTCTTTCCGGTCTTGTCAAAAAAAGTTATCTTATCCTGATAATCCGGTACAACTCTCATAATGGAATTCTTCGCCAATGTCTCCTGACTCTTATTCACACAGATAATGTAACGGCCCTCCTTATGTTCCGGCGGGTTCTCCTTTCTATCCCGTATATCCGTTTCAGCCAGATTCACTGTCGCAATTCCTGCCATATCGAATTTCTTCTTGAATTTGATATAAAAAGAGATTCCCTCCCGGAAAAATACTTTCTTGATCCTTTCCTTCGTGGCACTTTCATATACTTCGCACAGTTCAATCTCATTATTCACTTTTACCTTAGACAATTTAGATTCTACCATAATACTACCTCATTTCTGTTGTTCCAAAAGATCTTCGAAAGATCAAACCAACTGACCAGATGCTTCTCCTCAGCAAGCTTCATGATGCTAAAAGACGGCTCTGTCTTTATCATATGCATCCATTCAGCTTACAAGTACTTATCCTATCACATCAGATGTGAAAATGTCGTGAAGGAAATTGGTAGAATTTCTTAAGATTTTCTTACGGCCAAATCAACCCGTATATGAACCTGCCCGAACGGCTTTCCTTATGTTCCTACGATACTGCCGCCGCCCAGAACATACCCTTCCTCATAAAATACTACCGCCTGTCCCGGTGTGATCGCCCGCACCGGTGCAAGAAACCTGCACCTGATTATATCTTCCCCCACTTGCTCAATGATACATCGCTCCCCTGCATGGGCATATCGGATCTTGGCCAGCACTTCCCTGGGCTTTGGCAGTTCAGCCATCCCCATATAATTGATGTGGTCGCAGTACAGTGTGTCGCCGAATACATCCTGCGCTTCCCCGATCACCACCTCGTCCGTCTCCGGCCGGATCTTCGTCACGAACACAGGGCGGCCCATGGCAAGGTTCAGGCCCTTCCGCTGCCCTATCGTATAATGCGTGATCCCAAGATGCTGCCCGAGAATCTGCCCGTCAGCCGTCACGAAATTGCCTCTCCCCGGAACTCGTGTGCCTGCCTCTCTGTCGATATAGGCGGCATAATCATGATCGGGAATAAAACAAATCTCCTGACTGTCCGGCTTATGGGCTACCGTAAGTCCCTCCCGCAGTGCGATCCCGCGTATCTCCTCCTTCGTATACTCTCCCACCGGCATCAGCGTATGGGCCAGCTGTTCCTGGGTCAAATTATACAGGGCATAGGTCTGGTCTTTCTTCGACGTCACGGAATTGCACACTGCGTACCTGCCTTCCGGCGTCACAGCAATCCTGGCATAATGTCCCGTTGCAATATAATCCGCGCCGATGGCCAGGCTCCGCCTGAGCATCGATTCCCATTTCACATAACGGTTGCAGGCAATACAGGGATTCGGCGTCCTGCCCGCAAGATATTCCTCCACAAAATAATCCATGACTCTGCACTTGAATTCTTCCTTGAAATTCATTACATAATGCGGAATATCCAGCTGGCCGGCCACTCTTCTGGCATCCTCCACTGCACTGAAACCACAGCACCCTCCGTTCTCCTCCTGTACTTCCCTCTCCTCATCCTGCCAGATCTGCATGGTGACGCCGATCACATCATATCCCTGTTCTTTCAGAAGATACGCCGCCACGGAAGAATCCACGCCGCCGGACATACCTACTACTACTTTTTTCTTTGACATAAATTTTCTTTCCATATTTGCACCTACATGTCTTTCCCCGACACATATTCCCATGAAAAGTACGGTGCAAGTATCGGATGCACACATGCAGACGAGCTGCATGGCGCGTGTACGCTCAGCGCAGCGTGTGCGCAGAGCTGATTTATTGTCTTTCTTTCCATACTTTATCTCCTCAATGTCTGACAGCCTGCATCCTGATGAATCAAAACATTCCTGCAGCTGCCTTCAGAAAATCATGTTCTTCCGGTCTCGTCTTGCGCATAAACTAAAACCATACCCAGCTATTGGAATGGTGCATTATGAAACGGAAATGGAAAAACCCTCTTGTAACCGGAACCGTTATCCTGACACTGACCGGTCTGCTCAGCCGTTTTATCGGCTTTTTCTATCGTATTTTTCTATCCAATATATTCGGAGCCGAAGGAATGGGAATCTATCAGCTGATTTCTCCGGTGCTCGCACTCTCCTTCGCCCTGACCGCATCCGGTATCCAGACCGCTATCTCCAAATATGTCGCCAGCGAAACAAGCACCCACGATTATCGCACTTCCTTCCGGACGCTCTGGGCCGGTTTCGTTATGTCCATGGCCTTGTCCATCGGATGCGCTTTTTCTATTTACATATATGCTGATACGATTGCCTCCGCATTCCTTCTGGAACCCCGGACAGCACCCCTGCTCCGTATTATAGCCGTGTCCATTCCCATGGCCACCGTACACTCCTGCATCAACGGTTACTTCTATGGTATCCGCAAGACAGCGATTCCTGCTATCTCCCAGTTATCAGAACAGATCTTCCGCGTCGGGTCTGTCTACCTGATCTACTATTTCTGCAGACAGCACAATATGACGCCGACCATCAGCTTCGCTGTAGCAGGTCTTGTCATCGGCGAAAGTGCCTCTATGATCGTATCTGTTGTTGCGATTCTTTCCCGCGCACACAGTGTATTCCCCGTCGGCAGCCATCACCCGTACCAGCAGCATCCGTCTGCCCATACACTCTTTAACACGTACCGCCGCATATGCAGCAAGCTTTTGTGTCTGGCCGTCCCTTTGTCCGCCAACCGCCTGGTCATCAACCTGCTGCAGAGCATTGAGGCGATTTATATCCCCAACCGCCTTATGGCGTATGGCCTGACCAGTGCCGACGCTCTGGGTGTTTACGGCGTGCTGACAGGTATGAGTATGCCTCTCATCCTGTTCCCGTCTGCTGTCACGAATTCTATTTCCGTATTATTACTGCCCATCGTCTCTGAGGCGGATGAAAGCGGCAACCAGGGAGCCGTCAGACGTGCCATTATGACTTCCATACGCTACTGTCTGCTGCTTGGTTTTGGATGCACTGCCATGTTTCTGCTTCTGGGGCGTACTGCCGGACAGCTTATGTTCCATTCGGAACTCGCCGGAAGTTTTATCCTTACACTCAGTTTCATCTGCCCCTTTATGTACATTGCCAGCACACTGGGCAGCATTCTGAACGGGCTGGGTAAAACCGCCCAGACGTTCCTCTATAGTATAGTCAGTCTTCTTCTCAGGCTTGTATTTGTCTTTTTCACGATTCCCGTTTACGGAATCAAAGGTTATCTATGGGGTATCCTGGCAAGCCAGATGCTGCAGACACTGCTGTGTACGGTCTCTGCGCTGCATATTTCCCGTGGTAAAAGTTCCGATGTTACTATGGGCAGCCAAGCCCCGAATAGTAACAGCTCAGGCAGGTCTGCGCATTAGAGACTTGCGATTCCTAACTCAATATACTATAATAAACATGTTTTTGCCAGAAAAACCGAATAAAAATACAATCCGAAAGGAGAATAAAGATATGTCATTTCACTTCGTAGCAAAGCTTCCAACCCCAAATGAAATCCGGGAACAGTTTCCGGTACCTCAGCGCCTTGCCGAAATCAAGCGCAGGCGCGATGCCGAAATACGGGATGTCATCACCGGTAAAAGTAATAAATTCCTCGTCATCATCGGCCCCTGTTCCGCCGACAATGAAGATGCTGTCTGCGACTATGTAGACCGTCTCGCCAAAGTCAACGAAAAGGTAAAGGACAAGCTGATCCTGATCCCCAGAATCTACACAAATAAACCCCGTACTACCGGCGAGGGATATAAGGGTATCGTCAGCCAGCCGGATCCTGAGAAAAAACCGGATTTTATGAGCGGGCTGATCGCCATGCGTAAGATGCACATTCATGCCATCGAGGTATCCGAGATGACCGCCGCAGATGAAATGCTCTATCCGGACAACTGGGGCTATGTAGAAGACATCCTCTCCTACGTAGCAATCGGCGCCCGCTCCGTGGAGGATCAGCAGCATCGTATGACCGTCAGCGGATTCGATGTGCCCGCCGGTATGAAGAATCCAACCAGCGGTACCTTATCCGTCATGCTCAATTCCATCTATGCCTCACAGCATCCCCATTCCTTTATCTACAGGGGCTATGAGGTGGAGACAGGCGGCAACCTGCTGGCCCATGCCGTTCTCCGCGGTTCGGTCAACAAGCACGGCAGAAGTCTTCCCAATTACCACTACGAGGATCTGGCCATGCTGTATTCCCTGTACCAGGAATACGACCTGGTAAATCCCGCCTGTATTATCGATGCCAACCACAATAATTCCAACAAACAATATGAACAGCAGATCCGTATCGTCAAGGAAGTCATGCACAGCCGGAAGCTGAACAGCGACATTCATACGATGGTGAAAGGTGTTATGATAGAAAGTTATATCGAAGAAGGCTGCCAAAAGATTGGTGAAGGTGTCTACGGTAAATCCATCACCGATCCCTGTCTCGGATGGGCAGCTTCCGAACAGCTCATTTATGATATTGCAGATTATGAGTGATCCACTCGTGTCTCACCTCATCCTCGGTGCAAACGTTCCCTGAAAAAAGGTGCAAATAACAGATAAAGTGAGCAGGTAAACGGCCGGCTCACTTTATCTTAATACTCTTACATTTATAACCTGCGGCGGACCGCCTTCAGGCTCTTCTCTATCCTCTCGGATGCGCTTTCATATATACCTCTCGGATATGGCTTTGATTCAGATTCGCATAGATCTGCGTCGTTGAGATATCCGAATGGCCCAGCATTTCCTGCACGCTCCGCAAATCAGCGCCGTTTTCCACCAGATGCGCCGCAAAAGAATGCCGCAGTGTATGCGGCGTGATATCTGCCGTAATCTCTGCTTTCTTCGCATAGTATTTGATCAGCTTCCAGAATCCCTGCCTGCTCATGGGCTTGCCGGAACAGTTTGCAAAGAGAACATCGGAAGCTTTATTTTCCAGCATCGCATCTCTCGTACCGTCCAGATATCTGGACAGCGCATCCCCGGCTGCAGTTCCAAAGGGGATAATCCGCTCCTTATTACGGTCCCTGCACAGAATAACTCCCATCTGCATATTGACATCCGAAAGCTTTAACGTGATCAGTTCCGTTACCCGGATGCCGGTTGCATACAGAAGTTCCAGCATCGCCTTATCCCGAATCTCCTTATGGGTCTCTCCTGAGGGCTGCTCCAGCAGTTTTACAACCTCATCCGGCGACATAATCTCCGGCGCTTTCTTCTCGATTTTAGGAGCTTTCAACTGCTCTGATAGGTCTTCCTTCACCATACCTTCCTGCATCATAAAGTGATAAAACGCTTTTAACGATGCAATATTTCTGGACACTGTGGCCACCGCCAGTTTCTTCTCCTCCAAATATTTCACATAATCAGCTAAATCTTCTGCCGAAACCTCAGACATTTCCAAAATGGCACGGGAGGCCATAAAATGTTGTACTTTTTCCAAGTCTCTTCTGTACGACATTTCGGTGTTTCGCGAAGTGTTTTTGACAGTATGTAAATACGCTATGAACGCTGTTATTTCTTTTTCCATGTAACCGGAAATCCTTCCCCCAAATATCATCTTTATGTAAATCAAATGAGACGCCTGCCTATCATTATAAGCAGATTTCGGGAGAAAAGCAAATATAAATTTCCCGGAATTTACGGGCTTTTCAAGCGATTTCCAAGCAAAACACAACATATCGTCAAGTCAGAAATTTATGTCTACTATATCTTGGAAGAGTAAACGAAAAAATATTTTTAAAAAATTTTTAAAACAAACTGAATGATTTCCGGATTGACATAACTTTCCAACAGACATCCAACTATGACAGCCACAATAATGCCTGCCATCTGCATTCCCTTCTTCAAATAAGTATGCTTGCCATAACCGCTATAATATTCCCGGCTGATACCACGGGAATACAGCATACGGTTAAGGCTTACCGACCAGATAAACAATGCAGCATAGGACGGAATCAATAACAATCCCTGCGGAAAGATACCTGCTGCCATCAGAAACAGTCCCCGTATCCCGTAACGTATCACTGCCACCGAAAGTAAACAGCCTGCCGACAATCCCATATAGCAGATATAACCGCATACCGACGGAAGGCCGACCATAGTCGTAGCCAGCAGGCCCAGTATACACACCGTGAACAGACGGTGCTTTAACACATAGCCGAACAATCCGTTTGCATCCGGAATACTGTTCTTCAACCGGACTATCATATCTGTTCCCAACAGACTATTATTATCAATCCATGTATCGTATCCCGTATTGACGATCAAAATCCCCAGAAATAACCCAATTGTAAACAAATACACTACATAATAACCATTCTTCGGCGCTGTCTGCTGCACTCTGCTCCCCACTTTCACAGTATGTCCTGTCTACTATATATATGAGGACCGGAAACGGCACATACCAATAATCTCTGTCCATCCGGCAAAAAATGTACCCGCGCTCCGCGCCTAAATTCTGCAGGCACAGCTTTCTATTTCTTACAATATTTATTATAGTAAGCAAGCAGTGCAGAAATCGTCTTGCCGTCCTGGATCTTACAGTCATAGATCAACCGGATCAGCTCCCCAATCTCATGACTCTCCACATCCAGAAATTCATCATCATCCAAATGCTGCCTGCTCTTCTTTAAATCCGTTGCCACATAGACATCAATCTTCTCATTACAGAAAGCCACTGTCGTATAAAGAGAAATGAGCAGTTCCATCTTTCCTGCCGTATAGCCTGTCTCCTCCTCCAATTCTCTTGCCGCGGCAAGATCGGTAGGCTCCTCTGGTCCGTTCAGGCCGCCTGCCGGAATCTCAAGAGTCTCTCTTTCCAGTGCATTTCTATACTGCCTCACCATCAGCAACCTTCCGTCCTCTTTCACAGCCACCACTGCTGCCGCGCCCTTATGTTTGATAAAATCCCATTTAGCCGTATTACCATTGGGAATCTTCATTGTATCCTGATAATAATCAATTATGGCTCCCTTGTGGATCAATTCTCTGCTGATTCTTTCATAATTATCCATTGCCCTTAACCTCCGCCAATCTGTCAGTTTTAAACTTCTTATTCTATTGTATCATAACACAGCCATAAAAGTCTTATAAAATTTAAACGGACAGAAACATAGCCCCTGGCTATGTTTCTGTCCGTTCTCAGGATCCTGAGTCTACTGTGCCAGCAGCTTCTCTACACTGACAAGCTTTACGCACAATACAAACAAATCTGTTGCAGCCGCCAATTCCTCCGAATTGGGGAAAGTCGGTGCAATACGGATATTACTGTCTTTGGGATCTTTCCCATAAGGGAAGGTTGCCCCGGCGCCTGTCAGTACAACGCCTGCTTCTTTACACTTAGCCACGATTGCCTTCGCGCAGCCTTCCATAGCATCAAAGGAGATAAAATACCCTCCCCTCGGCCTTGTCCATTCTCCGATGCCAAGTCCTCCCAATTCCTTCTCCAGTACGCCAAGCACTGCCTCAAA
Source organism: Clostridia bacterium (assembly GCA_910575245.1). Taxonomy (GTDB): domain Bacteria; phylum Bacillota; class Clostridia; order Lachnospirales; family Lachnospiraceae; genus UBA3282. The sequence continues at coordinate 48,640 of CAJTEN010000010.1, forward strand.
CTTAGGCCTCAGAATCGCGGCATGTTTGCGCATATGCGCCCTTAACCCCTCCACATTCTTGAAATATCTCGTATGACGAAGCTGGTTGATCTTATCATAGCCAATCGTCATAATCGACATATACTTTTTGGTCTCCTCCACATTTGCCTTAGATGACGCAAAAGCAGCGATACCGGCACCGGAAAAAGTCACTTTGGACAAGGAGCTGAATTCAAATACCATATCCGGATTCCCGGCTTTCTCACATTCACTTATTATTTCCAGAATCTCATCCTGCTCTTCTTCGTACAGATCATGAATGGAATATGCATTATCCCAATAAATACGGAAGTCTTCCGCTGCCGGCTTAAGCGCCGCAAATCTTCTTACCGTCTTATCCGAATAGGTAATACCCTGCGGATTGGAATATTTCGGTACACACCAGATTCCTTTGACCGCCGGATCCTTTGATACGTATTCCTCTACAAGATCCATATCCGGTCCTTCGGGTGTCATGGGTATTACGATCATTTCGATTCCGAAAAACTCCGTAATGGAAAAATGTCTGTCATATCCCGGCGCCGGGCACAGGAATTTCACTTTATCCAGTTTACACCAGGGCGTGCTTCCCAACACACCGTGCGTTACACAGCGGGAAACCGTATCATACATGATGGACAGGCTGGAATTACCATATACGATCACGTTCTCTGCGGGTATTCCTCCCATCATATCGCTCATAAGATGCCTGGCTTCCGGAATTCCCTCCATCAGGCCGTAGTTTCGCGTGTCAACACCTGTCTCACATCTCATATCCGCTTTGGAATCAAGAACATCCATGATATCCATTACCATATCCAGCTGAGCCAGACCAGGTTTTCCTCTGGACATATCCAGTTTCAGCCCCTTACCCTTCGCGTCTGCGAACCGCTGGTCCAGTTCCTCTTTCAGTGAGAGAAGTTCTTCTCTGCTCATCTCATTGTATGCTTTCATATTAGCCTCCATTTCAAAGCGTTATCAGTTCTTATGCTCTTATTTTGTATATAGCCTGCATGATTGGATAATTGTATACAATCATACACCGCTAAATATTCTACTACATTCTCTGCCATTTCACAAGTATGTAGATAAGACAATTTTCTTCTGAAAATCATCCCTGTTTCTGGTAATAGTGTACAGACAGCCGGCAAAAGTAAACATATGAAAAGCCCTGTAGATTTCTCTACAGGGCTATCAAATACTATTTAGCATAGTCAATGACACGGCTCTCACGGATTACATTGATCTTAATCTGTCCGGGATACTCTAACTCAGCTTCTATCTGCTTGGAAATATCCCTTGCAAGCAATACCATGTCAGAATCGTTAATCTGTTCTGGAACTACCATAACACGAATCTCTCTACCAGCCTGAATAGCAAAAGATTTGTCTACACCTTTGAAATTGTTTGTAATGTCTTCTAATTGTTTTAGTCTTGTTGTATATGTTTCTAATGTCTCTCTTCTCGCACCCGGTCTTGCTGCGGAAATGGTGTCAGCCGCCTGTACAAGACATGCAATCAAAGTCTGTGGTTCCACATCGCCGTGATGCGATTCAACCGCATTGATCACTGTAGGAGATTCTTTATATTTCCTGCAGAGTTCAACACCCAGCTGGATATGGGAACCTTCCATCTCATGATCCACTGCCTTACCGATATCATGCAGAAGTCCTGCACGCTTCGCCATCCTGACATCCAGTCCCATTTCTGCGGCCAGAAGCCCGGATAACTGTGCAACCTCAATTGAATGCTTCAATGCATTCTGACCATAGCTGGTCCTGAATTTCATCTTACCAAGTAATCTCACAAGTTCAGGATGAATGCCGTGTACCCCTACTTCCAGGGTGGCTGCTTCACCTTCCTCCTTGATCATTACTTCCACTTCTTTCTGCGCCTTCTCAACCATTTCCTCGATTCTGGCCGGATGGATACGCCCATCCACAATCAACTTCTCAAGCGCAATTCTTGCTACTTCCCTGCGAATCGGATCAAATCCCGATAAGATAACTGCTTCCGGCGTATCATCAATGATCAAATCTACGCCTGTCATAGTCTCAAGGGTTCTGATGTTTCGTCCCTCTCTACCGATAATCCTGCCTTTCATCTCATCGTTAGGAAGCTGTACAACAGATATCGTTGTCTCGGATACGTGATCGGCCGCACATTTCTGAATTGCCGTAACAACGTATTCTTTAGCCTTCTTATCCGCCTCTTCCTTCGCTCTGCTCTCCATCTCCTTGATCATGACAGCAGTTTCATGTTTCACTTCATCTTCAACAATTTTCAACAAATAATCTTTTGCCTGTTCGGAGGTTAAACCAGAGATTCGTTCCAGTTCCTGTAATCTTTGTTCGTTCAGCTTAGAGATTTCTTCGCGCTGCTTAGCCAGAGCATCTTCTCTCTGTGCCAGACTCGCTTCCTTCTTCTCAATCGCATCAGCTTTCTTATCGATGTTCTCTTCCTTCTGCTGTACGCGACGCTCATAGCGCTGTGCCTCTGCACGGCGTTCCTTGATTTCTTTGTCAAGTTCATTCTTGGTACGAATGGACTCTTCTTTGACTTCAAGCAAGGACTCGCGCTTCTTCGTCTCCGCAGTTTTGAGAGCTTCATCAATAATTTCTCTGGCCTTCTCGTCCGCATTTCCTATCTTGGCTTCCACAACCTTCTTACGATAATTAATGGCCGCCAAAGCGGATACCGGAACAGCGATCACCAGCGTGATGAATACAGCTATCACAACATCCCACATTACAGGAGCACCTCCTTATTTAGTTTTCATTGTACATAATCTATTCTAGAATACTGTTTACACGACACCATACACTCTCATCAGCATTCTATAATTAGCAAAATTACAACACTTAAATTCTATACTGTATTTGATATTATGTCAAGTAATCTTTTACAATGAAACAGACATCACCTTCACTGAAACGTTGAAATTTCTTTCAGAAAACAATATGCCATAATCAGGAATCTGTAATAGAAAGCGCCTTCGCGATCGCATCCGCATGGAAACCCCTGCGATATAGAAATCCGTACATTCTCTGCTGTTCCTGTCTTGTGGCTGTATCCGGACAATAATGCTTCTTTCTGAGCAGATCATCGATCATGGCGTTTTCATCCTGCTCTACCCCCAGTTCATCCAGTTCCTCGAAGGCCTGTCTGATTACATCGCTCCTGATACCTTTCCGTGTCAGATCTGCCTCAATCCGCATTCTGCTCTTACTGCTTATATGATATTCTATAAAATCTCTTGCATAGCGGAGGTCATCAATATATCCGTAGGATGCCACGTAGGCAATCGCCTCGTCGATGCATTCCTGCGGATAATCCCCCTGCTTTAACTTATCCTCTAACTGTCTCTGGGTATAGTCTCTCGACTGGAGAAGATTCATACAGCGCAGTTTCGCCCGTTTTGGAAGAAGCTTTGTCATGATCTCCCGGTAGTTTCCTGCAGACAGTTCCTTTTCTTCTTTAATATGATACTGGCGCAGTTCACCTTTGTATAATACAAATGCGAACTGCCCGTCTATATAAATCCGGCAGCGTGATTTCGATGCTTCGGATATTTGTGTTACGATCATTGCGACTCTCCGAACATAATTATCTGTGTGAATCAGGTCAGGCCCTACTTCTCCGTCTTAGCTTTCTCTGCCTTGGTTTTCTCCTTCTCAGCTTTCTTGCCTTCCTCAGATACCGTCTCTGCTCCTTCCGCAGAATCCGCTTCCAGATTGAACAATTCTCTTACTTTCCGTTCTACTTCCGTACATACAGCCGGATTGTCACGCAGATACTGCTTCGCATTCTCTCTGCCCTGCCCGATCTTATTGCCTTCATAAGCATACCATGCACCGCTCTTGTTAATAATATTGTTCTCAGCCGCCAGATCCAGTATATCCCCTACAACGGAAATACCCTCTCCAAACATAATATCAAATTCGGCTTCCTTAAAGGGCGGCGCAATCTTGTTCTTAACGACCTTCACTCTTGTCCTGTTACCGATCACTTCCCCACCCTGCTTCAAGGATTCGATCCTTCTTACATCCAAACGCACGGAAGAATAGAATTTCAACGCACGCCCTCCGGTGGTTGTCTCCGGATTGCCGAACATGACTCCCACTTTCTCTCGCAGCTGATTGATAAAGATCACCGTACAATTGGATTTACTGATTACCGCAGTCAATTTACGCAGTGCCTGCGACATCAGACGCGCCTGCAGGCCGACATGACTGTCTCCCATGTCGCCGTCAATCTCCGCTTTCGGAACCAGCGCTGCAACAGAATCTACTACAATGATGTCCACCGCTCCGGAACGTACCATAGTCTCTGTAATCTCCAGCGCCTGTTCACCGCAATCCGGCTGGGAAATATAAAGGTTATCAATATCCACGCCGATGTTCTTCGCATAGACAGGGTCAAGCGCATGCTCTGCATCAATAAATCCCGCAATGCCGCCACGCTTCTGCACCTCTGCGATCATATGCAGTGTGACGGTAGTCTTACCACTGGATTCCGGCCCGTATATCTCCACGATCCTTCCCTTGGGAATACCGCCCAGCCCCAAAGCCAGGTCAAGACTTAAGGAACCTGTAGGAATGGTCTCCACATTCATCTGTACGGAAGGGTCCCCCAGCTTCATAACGGCGCCCTTACCGAACTGCTTCTCTATCTGTACCAAAGCCGCATCCAATGCTTTTAATTTATCATCTCTCTCCATGTTCTGTTCTCCTTTTCTTTCTAGAACATTTGTTCTTATGCTAGAATAAAACAAATGTTCGGTTTTGTCAATGCTATTTTTACTTGTAAAATAACCTTGTATGACAGTATACTATCATTTTATGTGTCCGATTAATGACACTTCGGCCCTCCTTTCCTAAAAAATATGAAATAATGGAAATCGTGGCGAAATGCCTGACATGCATAACAGAATTCCATTTCTTCAGATGGATACAGTTTATCAAAAAAAGCAGGTGCATGCAATACTTTTCCTGTATCGCCGTTGAAATTGAAAACAATCCGAAAAATAAATTGACATTGCCAGACTATTGTGATAGTCTCTATTCAAAGAGCAGACTATTCTAATAGTCTTTCGGTGTCTGTCCTGCAAACTGCCATTTACACTTGTGATGGCAAAGCCATCCGGGCCATTGTACAGCAGGCAGCACACCAAAGGGTTTACAACTGTTATAAGAGATATCACACTTTATGGAGGTCCGAATTTATGAAGCTATTTGATTCAGAGCTGAAAGTCATGGAAGTTCTCTGGGAGCAGGGCACAAAATCCGCACGGGATATTGTGGACGTACTGTCAGAGCGTATCGGTTGGAACAAAAACACAACCTACACAGTTATCAAAAAATGTATTGAAAAAGGCGCCATCTGCCGGGAAGAACCGGGATTTATCTGCAGGCCGCTGGTCACTAAGGACGAAGTGGCACAGAGTGAGACCGAGCATCTGATCGATAAAATGTTCGGCGGTTCCAGCGAATTGTTTTTCTCATCATTTCTAAAAAATCAGGGAATCTCGGAGGAAGAAGCCGCAAGACTTTCCCGTATGATCAAGGAGGCTAAATAATATGTTTCATTTCACAATGACCATGCCCTTATATCTCATGATGATTTCGGGAAGTATCCTGCTTCTTACCGCGCTGATCCTGCGCTTTCTGCTGAAAAATAGGCTTCCGGGCTATTTCTTCCCCATCCTGTGGGGAATGGTGCTGATCCGCTTTCTGGTTCCCTTTTCCCTAAGCAGTCCGCTCAGCCTGAAACTCTCTTCCCTTCCTGTTCCGTTCCAAACCGGTTACATGGAGGTTACGGCTTCCGAAGACCGGCTCAGTTTGATGACTTCTGTAGCGGAAGAGGAAGGCACTTCCGTTTCTGATGCCATGGCTGTTCCGGGCGTACCGGCAGTGAGCGCTGTGGAAGAAGCAACAGGTCTGTCCATTACTGCACCCTCTCTTTATGGAAGCGTCTTCAGCAGATCCCTGATATCTGCAGTCTACCTGTTGGGAATCGCCGTGACAGCCGGCATTCTCCTCTTACAGAAATACCGCTGTCACAGGAAGCTGAAAAACAGTCTGCTGATCGAACATAATGAAACGATCAATGCGATACTTTGCGAAATGAAGATGGCACATGTCCTTGTATACTCCAACGACGAGATTGCCTCGCCGCTGGTATGCGGCCTGCTTATGCCGCATATCTATCTGCCCACACGGATAGATTTTCAGAATCAGGAGCTTCTTCGCCATATCCTTACCCATGAGACTATGCATATCAAACGCAGGGATAACTGGATGAAAACCGTTATGCTGGCCGCACTCTGCCTTAACTGGTTTAATCCGCTTGTCTGGGTGATGGCAGGATGCCTGGCCTCCGATTTAGAGACAGCCTGCGACGAAGCGGTGCTAAGAGCCTGCCGGGATGAGGAAGACCGGAAGAGTTATGCTTTCAGCCTGCTTGCCATGGCCGTTACCCCCAGACGCTCTTTGCTGCTCTACAGCGCCTTCTCCAGGACGGAGGTAGAGAAGAGAATTCAACGCATTCTACGCTATCAGAAGCCCTCCGCTCTGATGCTGCTCACCGTCTTCCTGCTGCTTGCGAACAGTACCATTGCCTTCGCTACAGGAATACAGGCTCCCTTTGATTCCTATCTGAGCAGCACATGCTATTATGGAAGCGATGCCTCCCGCTGGGCCTTCAAAGTATTTCTCACCCGGGATATCGCACTCGGTGAGAATCCCGGCCAACGTGCCGACAACACAATCCTGTCCGTCCTTAAGGCAGACACCAGCGGTGATCCTGAGCTGATAGGGGAACAGATGAAAGAAGCTCTGTCCGAAGAATTTCACGTTGAGAAAAATGCTTTTGATCCTGTCTGCACTCTCTGCATCGATGATGAAACCAAGACACAGGAATACGCCGCATGGGAGCTGACCCGTGACGAGAACGGCGTCTTCTGCTATCAGGGCGAAACAGTCCAAAGCTTTACCGACGAAATGGACCGCACTTATCAGTCCGGCATGGGCGGAACATTCGATATCGTTGTACAGAGAAACCGGTTCGGATACATTACCGCCGTCACGGCATCACAGGACGGAATTATCATGCGGCTTACCTCCGCCCCGGTGAAAGAGGAACCTTAATGCTGCCGGGAAGACTATTCGGTCCGCTTTCCTGTGTAATAGACAGCCGGCAGCAGCACCATCGCCAGGATCCCATACATCACAAGCAGAACCGGCACCGCGCCTGTCACTTTCCCACCCAGTGTATACAGATCAAAATAGCCCATCGCCGTTCCCACCTGCAGCAATCTGTCCGGCAGGAGTCCCAGGATCTTACTCACTGCCGGACTCTTGATACTTCCCACAAAAGACGGCAGGAAGATCAGCACAAAAGGAACCATAACAGCCAGCACCGCCGATCTGAACCTTGCGGACACATACATGCACAGGCCGGACATAAACAGGCAGCCGATATATCCGCCTGTCACGATCAGCAGATATTTCTGCCATACGGTAATATGGTAGAAGCATTTCCACCCCGTGAAATCGGCCTGCACCGGACAGTTCCAGCCGTCCACGCCCAGATAGCCAAGCACAACGCCGCTGTAAAGAAGCACGGCCGCCCAGTAGATTCCCGTAACGATTCCCACACCGGCCTTCACCTTCGCCAGCACCGCCCTGTTGCGTCCGTAGAAGGATGTATAGAAGACAGCATCCGCCCGCCATGCAAACTCACTCGAAAAAATCCCGCCGACCAGATATCCAAGAAACAGCATCGTAATCATGATAATTGTTGGCGAAAACTGAAACAACTGTACCCACCCTTTCATATAATCATAGTAGAAAGGCGTATCCAACGTCTCATACTGTCTGATCAGCCAGGCCTTCTCTTTATCCGAAAACTGCTCTTTGGCATCCCCTTCCAGCCATTCCTGCAGAAGTCTTGTCCGGTTAGCATAGAATGCCCCGGCCTGCGACTCTGCAAGAGAATCCGCCAGATAATAGTCATAGTGCCTGAACTCTTCCGCATACGAGAAATTCAGGAGACTGCGGATTTCCATGATTCCCTGTGTCCAGCCGTAAGCAATGTTAGTTACTCTGTAATCCGGGGACATTGCTTCAGGTGTCGCACAGATCCTCTTATTCTCTGCGATGACCTGTCTTATCTTCTCTTCATCCAGATAGCCGCTCCATTCCTTCTGGGCCGCTCTGAGCCTGGCTACTGCCCAAGGTCCTGTCTCTTTCTCTCCCGTTTCATTAACATATGCGACATTCATGGCAAACCAGCACATAACTCCTATGATCAGGGTCAGGAGAAGAAGCGCTGCCCTGCTCTTCGTCCCTGTAAATACCTTCTTAATCTCATAACAAATCATCTTCTTCACCTGCCCTTTCTCCGAAATAATGCAAAAATACGTCTTCCAGTGTTGTGCTCTCCAGAACCGCATCCGCCGATGGTTTGTCCTGCGACAGGATTCTCAGCTTCACGCAGCCCTGCGTTGTTTTTATATTGGAAACCTTATATACCCTTGTATAAGATGATACCTCTTCCCTCGAAACACTTACACTCCAGACTCTTTCCGGCATACTCTCCGCCAGTTCCTCTGTTGTACCGGATACACAGATCCTGCCATCTTTCATCAGAAAGATTTCATTGGCAATGTATTCGATGTCCGATACGATATGAGTCGACAGAAGCACCAGCCGCTTCTGTGCCAATTCGCTGATCAGATTCCGGAATCGGATCCGCTCATTCGGGTCAAGCCCTGCTGTCGGCTCGTCCAGAATCAATATTTCAGGGTCATTCAACATTGCCTGTGCGATTCCTGCCCGCCGTTTCATACCGCCGGATAACTTCTTCATTTTCTTGTTTTCCGCCTTGGTAAGCCCTACCTGCTTCAATAGCAATTCCACTCGCTTCTTCGCAGCAGCCGGCCTGATTCCTTTAATGGAGGCAATATACATAAGATAATCCCGGACCGTAAAGTCAGGATAATAACCGAAATCCTGCGGCAGATACCCCAGAATCCTGCGGTACTCCCCGTCCATCCTGAAGATATCCTTCCCCTCCCAGGTGATGGAACCTTCCGTAGGCCTAAGCAGGGTACACAGCATACGCATTAAAGTAGTCTTTCCGGCGCCGTTTACACCAAGCAAGCCATAGACGCCTGTTGTCAGGGTACAGGATATCCCGTCTACCGCCGTCACATCCTGAAACCGTTTCGTTAAATTCTCCATTTCCAATTTCATATTCACTTTTCCTCCTGGTCATTCTCTGTCATACCGTTTCAGCCCACATTTTGTCCGTCTTGTATAGACAAAATCACTCGCTCCGGTCCAGGCTTCATAATACTCTTTTCCCGGATCATGTAGTCCACTGCCGGGCCGCAAACCATGCGGTTCATGCAGCTTTCCGTTTTATTCCCATATCCTCCTCCAGCCTCTCTGTCCCCGCCAAATACAATACAGAAGATAAGAGCAGGAACCTGCCAGCACCATATACCAAACCGGTACCGCAACCGCTTCATACAGCTTCTCATTCAGCACGATCTGCAGCCAGATGCCTGACCAGAGTACACACAGGAACATAGAAAAGACTTCTATTCCCGGCCGTTTACTGTACAGCGTCCGGAAGCAGATACAGCAGGTCACCGTGAGCGGCAGCAGAAAATGAATCATAATCTCCTCCACCACCACCCGGCCGCTTTGGACAGCCGCCATACCGAAAGCAAATAACATCAACGAGTCTACTATCGCAAACAATAACAATCTGGCGGAATAAACCTGCCGCAGCGAATAATATGCCGTTCCTTCCACTTCCGTTGCATTTGTGATCCGGTTCTTCCACAGCTCCGGCAAAAGAAGCAGGACAAATAACGGCGCTGAAATTCCCATCAGTTTCTGCGTGTAACCATTGCCCATTGCCGAGTATTTCAAAAGCATCCATAAGGCTCCCAGAAGAATTCCCTGTATCACCCACCAGCGCTTACGGATATACCCGGCCTGCTGATACAGGAATTCTGCTCCTGTCATCCAGTCCTCTGCCTCACCCTCATAAAATGCCGCTTTTGAAATCCGGATAGCCTGCTGCAGGTGCTCTGCGTTACAGGATTCTTTCTGTATTGTCTTTATTTGTTTTCTTAACTGCCTGTCAATCCGTTTCATAGTAACCTCCATGCTTTCCACTTCAGATATTCTGTGTTCTGTGCTTTGCTCCACCCACCGGAAAAACCTCGCGGCATATCAATCGTGAATGGCAGCGTTTTCCTAACCGTTCGTTACGATTCACATCCTTCAGCCGCGCCGCCTTCGTCCTCTCTGTTATATATCTCCGCTTATATAAGCGGCCATCATTTCCCTGGCTCTCCGGATCCTGTATTTAACAAGGGGCAGTCCGATTCCCAGCATCACCGCAATATCCTTCTGCTTCTGCTCCTGCTGGAAATAAAGCACTGCCGTCTCCTTCAGTTCTTCCGGAAGCCGCTCGAATGCGATCTGCACGTCCATCCTGCTCTCCGGATCACCGGCATTCACGTCTTCCTGTTCCGGTATGTTCTCTATCACAATTTCCTTCTGTTTCCTGTGATAGTCACGACACACATTGGAGGCTATGGCATACAGATAATTCGCCGCTTTTCCATAATGCCGGTACTGCTTCAGCGTCCGGAAAAAATGCGCAAACGTCTCCTGTGTCATGTCCTCCGCATACCCGCGGTCCGAAACATGCACCTGACAATACGCAAGAATCCGGGCATAATATCTGGTCACAAAAATCTCTACTGCCTCCTCGTCTCCCATGCGCATCTTCTTCACAAGTATATAATCCATATCCATTCTGGGATGACCTCACTCCATGTAACAGCATACCATCACTGTTACTATTTACTAAAAGCGCTTTATACTTGCACCTCCATGTCTTTCCCGACACAAATTCTCTTGAAAAGTACGGTGCAATTATCGCCTTAAAGCGATTCTTCAAGAGATTACTTAAATTCTCTTAGGCGGCGTCCTTTGAAGCCTTGGAAAATCTTCATCTCTTATTATAAATAACGATGGGAATCTGTAAAAAGATAGTTTCGCCGGGAAATATATTTGATTTTAGTTTGGCAAAATGGTATACCTATGACATATGAAAGTTTTATCAGTCCGGAAGGACAGATGCAGACGGAGGTTTGTTATGCAGAAGATCATGATTATCGAAGACGATCAGTTTATTCGGGATGAACTGGCGCTCTTACTGGAAAACGAAGGCTATCTGGCCGTCCCGGTCACCGATTATACAGATGTGATAAAACAAATCCGGGTCCATAAACCTGACCTTGTTCTTCTCGACTTAGGGCTTCCGGGCCGGGACGGGCTGGCACTTTGCGCGCAGATCCGAAAAAGCTCCACACTTCCTGTCATCATCGTCACCAGCAGGGATTCCTCAGCAGACGAATTCCGGGGCCTGAGCCTTGGCAGTGATGACTATATCACCAAGCCCTACGACGTACCCGTTCTGTTAGCCAGGCTGAAAGCAGTCCTTCGCCGGAGCGCCGGAGTACCGGAAACCGATACGATCGAAGCACATGGCCTTACCTTAAGTCTGACGAAGGGCACTGTTTCGCTGGATGGATGCACGATGGAACTTACCCGCAACGAACTGAAGATTCTGGCACATCTGATGACCCATGCGGGAGAGATCGTCTCCCGTGCCGATCTGATCGATGTATTGTGGGAGAACCAAATCTATATCGATGACAACACGCTCAGTGTAAACATTACCCGACTGCGCACGAAACTGAGCGGGCTGGGCATGCCGGAATGTATCCGTACAAGACGGGGAATGGGGTATCAATTATGACAATACGTGAATTTCTGTCTGACCGCCTGGGAAAAATGATTTTGCAGCTTTGTGCTGCAACTGCGGCAGTGGTTTTTCTGCTGGCAACCGGTACCTCTCCTGGTGTGATCATAATCCTGCTTCTCTTCTTTCTTCTTATTTGTATGGTCACCCAGATATCGGATTATCTGAGCTGCCGCATCAGACTGTCCGAACTGTATGCCATTATGCAGGGGCTGGACCGGAAATACCTGTTTACCGAATGTGCACCGCCGCCCCGCACTGTTTACGAACAGAAGCTTTTTGCTCTGATGCGCACTTCCGGAAGGGCAATGATCACTGCTGTCTCCGATGCGCAGGCATCCGTCCGGGACTACCGGGATTATATCGAAAGCTGGGTTCATGAGGTCAAGACACCCATTACTGCTGCAAGGCTGGCCTGCCGCCGTATGCATCATGAAGACCGTCGTAAATTCCTGGCGGAACTGGCACGGATCGAGGCTCACGTAGAACGGGCTCTCTACTATGCGAGAGCGGAAAGTCCGGAACAGGACTGTATCATCCGTCAGGCCAGTCTGTCCGACATTGTGTCACAGGCCATCGGAACTCACAGAACCCTGCTCCTTCAAAACGGCATGAAGATACAGACCGGGAATCTGGACTTTACAGTCTACACCGATACCAAATGGGCGGTGTTTATCCTTGGCCAATTATTACAGAATGCAGCCAGATATCACAGGCTCCCCTCATGCCGGACACAGGCTCCTCCAATCATAAAATCATTTACCATAAAAAGAATGCACACATACAACCAGCCCGTACATTCCGTGCAGAGACAGCGCGGGAAATATATTGCGCAAATCAAAGACTCGAAATCCCTGCGCAGAAATCCGCCGGCCATCACATTATGCGCCCATCCCCTTGGCAGACAGGTTCAGTTGGCCGTCTCGGATAACGGAATCGGAATTCCGGCTCATGAACTGCCCCGTGTATTCGACAGAGGATTTACCGGAAGCAACGGCCGTCTGCGGGGAGGCTCCACCGGTATGGGGCTTTATCTGTGCCGCAAGCTGGCAGATGCACTGGAAATTGATATGCACATCTCTTCCAAAGAACAGAAAGGGACTGTTGTGACTCTCATTTTTCCGGCGAAACAGTAACGGTCCAGCCTTCGGCTTCCCTGTTACTAAAACCTTACAAAATTGTAAGATAAACCGATACAAAATCGATACCTCCGCTCTTCCTATTCCTATATACTGAATCCATCGATGCTGTTCACAGTCTGTCACGCTCCTAAGTTTACTTCCCGGGATTTCTTTTCCGGCCAGGATCCCTTAAGACATCACCTTCAACCCGGACGGATGCACAGACAGTCTCTGCACAGCAGCGCTGCATCAATTCAGAATCAGTCTGCAGACAAAACCGCTCCATCCGGTCCGTCATTGCTCTGCAGATCCGACAGGAGGTAACACATGCTACAAGTAGAAAACATTGAGAAATATTACGGTAACGGCGCTAATGTGACCAAAGCCCTGGACAGGGTCAGCTTCTGCGTGGAGGACGGTGAATTCATTGCCATTATGGGCGCATCCGGCAGCGGCAAAACGACACTGCTCAACTGCATCTCCACCATTGACACAATCAGTGCAGGGAAGATTTGTCTGGACGGCACTGACATCTCCGACCTTTCTTCTGCCAGTCTGGCCCGTTTCCGGCGGGAGAAGCTGGGTTTCGTGTTTCAGGATTTCAATCTGCTCGATACCCTGACCATAGAGGAAAATATCGGTCTGGCGCTCTCTCTGACCCACACGGAACCTGCGTCCGTACAGCGCAGGGTACAGGATACGGCACAGAAACTGGGAATCACCGATATCCTGCCCAAATTCCCTTATCAGGTATCCGGCGGACAGAAACAGCGTGCTGCCTGTGCCCGTGCCATGGTAGCAGGCCAATCCCTGCTCTTGGCCGATGAGCCCACCGGCGCCCTGGATTCCAGAGCATCCAAAAATCTGCTGGAGATCATGACGCAAATGAATCAGGCCATGCACGCTACCATCCTCATGGTCACCCATGATGCCTACAGCGCCTGTTATGCGTCCCGCATATTATTCCTGAAAGACGGCCGTCTGTTCAATGAGCTGATTCGCGGCGATCGGAACCGCTCTGTGTTCTATCATGAGATCCTGGACATTCTTGCTTTGTTGGGAGGTGATATCAGTGACGTTATCTAAACTCTCCCTGCGCAATGCCAGACGGCAGACCGGTGATTATCTGGTCTATTTCGTTACAATTATTATGGTAGCTGCCCTGCTTTATGCCTTCAACGGCCTGATCTTCTCTCCGGAGATTCAGGAATTGTCCCATATGATGAAAACGCTTCCCATTACGATCGCTCTGGCGAGCATCGTGGTTGTCTGCATCATAGGCTGGCTGGTACAATACACCACAGGCTTCATGTTCACGAAACGCAGCCGTGAATTCGGAACCTATATCCTGATCGGGCTGGAAACCAGGCAGGTAGCACGGCTTTTCTTTCTGGAAAATATGATCGTGGGCGCTTTGGCCCTGCTCCTTGGAATCCTGTCGGGCAATCTGGTCTTTCAGGTACTGCGCGCTATCCTGCTGACATTGTTCGGTATCACCTACACCTTTACTTTCACGTTTTCCTTAAAAGCAGTGGGACTGACGCTGTTCTATTTTGCATGCATCTATCTGTTGGCACAGTTTAGAAGCCGCAGAAAGATCCGCTCTATGAAAATATATGACCTGATCTACTATGACCGGATCAACGAGAACGCCGCCATTCCCAGGAGCGGCAGACGTAAGAAGATTTTCTCCGTCTCCATCGTTTTCGGTGTGGCCGGAACACTCCTGCTGCTTACAAGAATCCTGCCTGCCGGTATCCTTGGAACCGTCTGCATCATCATATTCCTCTACGGATTCTTCTTAAGCTTCTCCTCCGGCGTCCCGGCCTGGTTTGATAAGCGTCCCGGACGTAAATATCAGGGACAGACTCTGCTGGTCTTCCGTACGCTGTCCGCCAAACTGAATACCATGGGAATCGTCATGGCGACAATCTCACTGCTATTTACCGCCGTGCTGATCTCTCAGGGAACAGGCCTGATCTTCGGAGCAATCTTCGAAAGCCGCCAGACAGCGGAGAGCTGTTATGATATTTTCATCGGCACGGATACCCCTGACCGGGACTGCAGTGATTACATTGATTATGTAGAATCTTCCGTCCCTGTCGTATCCGCTCTTTCCTACAGTATCTATCAAGGGCCGGATTCACATATAACCGACTACCTGGAAGAAAACACCGATTATTACCCCTGTTATTCCTACGATACATGGATGAGATTCAGCGATTATGCCGCACTGCGCTCCATGCTGGGGTATCCCGAGGTCACCCTGGATCCCGGAAAATATCTGATCCACTGTGTTCCTTATCAAAAGCCCACCATTGCCGCCTGTGCACAGCCGATAGAAGTCAATGGCCTGGTGCTGCATTCAGGCAATATCTATACGGAAAATCTGAACCAGAAATTATGGAATACCAACGGAACGGACTTTATCCTCATCCTGCCGGATGATGTTGTCCTGTCCCGTCCCGTCAGCCACAACCTGTATGCCGCCATGACGAAGGAGCCTGTCAGCGCAGGGCAGTACAGCACGCTGTGTATGATCCGTGACGGCCACGAGACTTATGATACGATCTATACCGCCTCTCAGGTAAAAGAAGAGTACGCGAGCATGAAAGCAATACTCGTTCTCCCACTCTATTATCTGGCTCTTGTCCTCACCATGACCGCTGCCACCATCCTGACCATCCAGCAGCTTTCTGAGACGGAGCGTTACCGGCGGCAGTTCCTGCTGCTTAAAAAACTTGGCATGGACCTACAGGAAATGACCAAGGCACTGCGCCTGCAGTTTACGATCTACTACGCGATGCCTGCCATTCCTCCCCTCTTTGTCAGCATTCCTTTCCTCTTGAGCCTGTGCATTGTCACAGAGCCAGGTGTTACGGAGGGGTTCTACCGGCCGGTCAACATTATCTGCATGACGCTGGGACTATTTTTCATAATCTATGCCGTCTATATTGTGATGGCATACCGCAGCCTGAAACGAAATGTACTGCCTCTGTAACCTGTGGGGTAACAGTTCAGCCCAGAACGTTGCATTTACTGCAAAGTCCTGGGCTGAACCAATATCATTAAGTTAAGCCGGACGCGCCTGACATGATAGGAATCTCCTAAGGACGCGCTTCCGCTCAGTTCCAAACGCAGCGGTACTAAATTCGTGAAAAACCTCATTAAGTACCGGCGTTTTCCAATGGCCCTCAGGAGAATCCTATCATATCAGACGCTGTGTATAGACTTAACTTAATGACATTGTGGGCTGAACTGTTACTATCAACGCCTTTCTTGAAAACATCTACTCTGCCTTACTTCATCATAGCAACGATCCACCTCTGCGCCTTCCCGTCGCAATAGATATCCTCGTACTCTGTTCCCTTCCTGCTCATACGCATGTCCATGAACAGTCCCGCTTCCTTTCCTTTATCCGAAATCATCTTTCTGCGCATCCCATCCTGAATTACTTCCGCAACACACTCTTCCGCCTGCAGTCTCCGGAAGATCTCCGCCCCGGAAGTTTTCTTGACAAGCTCAGCATCCCTCAATTCATTCAGCTTCTCTGCAATTTCCGGAATCAAATATCTGTCCGTATAGGGAAACCGGTCCGCCTGTTCTTCTGTAAGCGCAAACTCCGTCTTCCTGGAGCCGTAAGCCCGTCTGATTCTTCCGTTCTCCGATCCGTCAGAGTAAATATCTGCCTCCTCAGTCTCCCCGAAATAGAACTTCTCACGGATCCCGCCCGTATAATCCGCAATCACCTGCAGAAATGCTTCTCCGTACCGTTCAAACTTGTTCTCACCAACTCCGCTTACCTGCAGCATCTCTTCCCGCGACAGCGGAACCTTCACGCACATATCCACCAGAGTCTTGTCCGAGAAGATGATATAAGGAGGAAGACTTTCTTCTCTGGCAATCCCGGTTCTGCATTCTCTGAGCCGTTCAAACAATTCCAGTCCTCTGGAATTCAGGATATCCGACTTACGTAGTCTGCTGGCTGGTTTCTTCTGTTCCCTGCCGCTCTCTTCACTTCTTTCCGCAGTCTTTTTGGCCTGCTTTAACAGGATATGCCTTGTGCCGCTTATTACATCCTCCGCCGCTGCAGTCGTTCTGAGCAGCGAATATTTGTCATTCGAAGTCACTAACAGATTATCAGTCAGAAGCCCGTTAATAATCCGCTTGATCTCCGATTCCTGCATATCTCTCAACGCACCGAAGGACTGATATGCCATAACGCCATATTCCCGCAGCTTGGCACGTTCCGCCCCGGCCAGCATACCGGCGATCACATTGATACCGTATCGCTGCCGCACCTCCCTGATACAGGTAATGATCTTCACCGCTTCTTCCGTCACATCCGTCTCATCATATTCCCGGACACAATTCAGACAATTTCCGCAGTATCCTGCTCCGCTTTCGCCGAAATAACGCAGAATAAACTCCCGCAGGCATTCCGTGGTCATACAGTAGAACGTCATCATCCTCAGACGTTCTTCGTCCCGCTCACGCACCGCCGCATTCTCTTCCTGTGTATATTCTCCTCTCTGCTCCTTATTTTCCAGGAGGAAACGGTTGATCATCACATCCTGCGCGGAATAGAGCAGGATACACTCTGCCCTCTCACCGTCACGCCCTGCCCTGCCAGCCTCCTGATAATAATTCTCCAGGCTCTGAGGCATATTGTAATGGATCACATAGCGTACGTTGGACTTATCGATTCCCATCCCGAATGCATTGGTCGCCACCATTACCGGACACTTATCATAGATAAAGTCCTCCTGATTCTGTCTTCGCTCTTCTGCCGCAAGTCCTGCATGATACTTCGTCACCGCAACACCTTCTCCGCGCAGCTTTTCATAGAGAGTGTCTACATTCTTTCTGGTGGCACAGTAAATAATGCCGCTATCCGTTTCATGTTCCCGTATGTAATTTATGACATGGCTGTCCTTCCGCCTGGGCATCTCCACGGCAAAATACAGATTGCTGCGGTCAAATCCGGTTACCAGTACTCTGGGATTCCTAAGCCCCAGTACACAGACAATGTCCTCCTTTACATTCTCCGTTGCCGTTGCGGTAAAGGCACTGATGATTGGACGTTTACCAAGCTGTCCGATAAATTGTACGATCTTCAGATAACTGGGTCTGAAATCCTGTCCCCACTGGGAGATACAGTGTGCCTCATCCACTGTGAGCATGGAAATCTCAGCCTGTTCCGCAAAGCGCAGAAATTCATAAGTCTCCAGACGCTCCGGCGCCACGTAAATAATCTTGTATTGTCCGGCAGCTGCCAGACGAAGTGCTTTGGAAATCTGCGATTCGCTGAGAGAACTGTTGATGAAGGCGGCATGAATTCCTGCCTGATTCAGCGCCTGTACCTGATCTTTCATCAGGGAAATCAGAGGTGAGACTACTAGCGTGATCCCTGGCAGAAGAAGCGCCGGAACCTGATAACAAATCGATTTCCCGGCTCCGGTAGGCATGATTCCCAGCACATCCTGTCCCTGCAGGATACTGTCGATCAGAATCTCCTGCCCTTCCCGAAACCCGGAATAGCCGAAGTACTTCTTTAGTATATCGTATTTATCCATAATGATCCTTTCCTGTCTCTGTCCTTGCTTATCTTTCCTGTTATTCGTTACACAATATTATATTATTCACAGAAAAACCGAGCTTTTTAGTTGGCCTGTCTTGCGTTTCAAATCTTTATATGGCAAATATAGCACACAGGTGCAACTTGTACAAGTATATTTTATATGGAAAAATACGTTTAACCTTATAAAAATCAATGTCAAAGATAAAGATCGTACAGGACATCGCTGCCAAATTACCGTAGCCTTCTTATCGCATAATAAGAAAAGTCCCATAAACACAATGTTTACAGGACTTATCCACATCATTTATTATCTTAAGGATTCGTGATTACACGATTCCCTGTGCCTTCATAGCCTCAGCCACTTTCAGGAATCCGGCAATATTCGCGCCTGCCACATAATCCCCTTCCATACCGTACTTCTTGGAAGCCTCGTCCAGATTATGGAAGATATTAACCATAATGCCTTGCAGTTTGGAATCCACTTCTTCGAATGTCCAGGAGAGTCTCTCGGAGTTCTGGCTCATCTCCAGTGCGGAGGTAGCTACGCCGCCTGCATTGGAAGCCTTACCCGGGCAGAACAGTACGCCATTCTTCTGAAGATACTCGGTAGCCTCCAGTGTAGTAGGCATGTTAGCGCCTTCCGCAACTGCAAAGCATCCATTCGCCACCAGCGCCTTTGCGTCCTCAAGATCCAGTTCATTCTGTGTTGCACAAGGAAGCGCAATATCACATTTCACTGACCATACGCCGTGCTCGTCGGCTTTCTTCTCATGGTACTCTGCACTCGGTCTTGCCGCCGCATACTCCGTCAGGCGGGCACGTTTTACTTCCTTCACTTCTTTCAGAAGCGCTACATCGATCCCCTCGGAATCATAGATCCATCCTGTGGAATCAGAGCAAGTAACAGGCTTAGCACCAAGCTGCTGTGCTTTCTGGATTGCATAGATTGCTACGTTTCCTGCGCCGGATACGGCAATCGTCTTGCCCGTGATATCCTTGCCGTTGCATTTCAACATTTCTTCTGTCAAATACAGCAAGCCGTAACCTGTCGCCTCTGTCCTCGCAAGGGAACCTCCGTATGTAAGCCCCTTACCTGTCAACACACCCTCATACTGATTTCGGATTCTCTTATACTGACCATACATAAAACCGATCTCGCGTCCGCCTACACCGATATCTCCTGCCGGTACGTCAGTGTCTGCACCGATATGTCTGTAAAGCTCTGTCATAAAGCTCTGGCAGAATGCCATAACCTCTCTGTCGGATTTTCCTTTGGGATCGAAGTCACAGCCACCCTTGCCGCCGCCGATCGGAAGACCCGTCAGAGAATTCTTGAAAATCTGTTCGAATCCCAGGAACTTTATAATGCCCAGGTTAACAGACGGATGGAATCTTAAACCTCCCTTGTAAGGGCCGATCGCACTGTTAAACTGTACACGGAATCCGTTATTGACCTGAACCTGTCCCTTGTCATCCACCCAAGGAACGCGGAACTGTACGACTCTCTCCGGAACAGTTAATCTCTCCAGTAAAGCCTCTTTTCTGTATGCTTCCTCGTCTGCTTCGATCACAACACGAAGAGACTCTAATACTTCTTTTACTGCCTGATGGAATTCCGGCTGTGCGGGATTCTTAGCCACTACCAGTTCATAAACCTCATCAACATATGACATCTTGTATATCCTCCTTTAGTCTGTATATCACTCCACGTATCATTATAGTATGCTCAAAAAAAAACCACAACACAATTTATCACATTAACGTGTAAAAAATTCGGTATTAGTTCCTGACATTTTTTGGATATATTGTACAATGATACCGGAGTTCCATAATACATGTATACATTGCAGGTCTATCTCCTGCCTTTACTTTAGAAAGATAACCGATATTCTCCTACAGGTACTCCTTCAAACGTTCGATATTCTTCTCTTCGAAATCCACCAGTTCCTGTGCCAGTTCAACGGCTTCGTCTGTTGCCAGCCGGTTATGCTTCATGGTCTTCCACATGCTGGTAATCCCTCTGCTGCTTCCCTGGATCATCATCTCTGCCAGATGTTCCCTGCTGACATTCAGTGCCGTATTTGCATGAATACTCCCTTTAAGCATCAGATCCGCAACCCGGCTTCCATGATATATGTCCCCTTCATTTTCCAGAATCTTGTCCAGTGCCTTATTATGGATCTCCGAATAACGAAGTGATTGTCTGGAGAGCTGCAGAGAGAATTCATCGTCTCCGATCTTATCCAGAATCGTTTCGATTGCGGTCATCCCCATTTCTGTGTTGCGCTGTATCTCCTGCAGGATCTTCGCATCATCATGTTTCATATCAAACCTCCATCATGCAAAATAAAAAGAGTACAGGATTCTTCCCATACTCTTTATCATTACCAATCTTTCCTGATTTAATCACCGAATATCTGATTTCGTAACAGTAAAGCTGCCGTTACCTCTTCTATTCTACATAATCAGACTTCACATAAGCGCTCCGGCCATTATATTCGATTCTGGTCCAGCCATCCGCCTGCTCCATGAGTACATTCAGCTTCTCACCGATAAAAGCAGTCCCCAGTTTCTCAGAACTCTCACTGGCCGATGCACGGATACGGACATTCTCCTTAACTGTTACCGTCCCCGTAACCTGTGATGAATCACTGCTGTTATCAGTCTGTGCCGGTTCAGGTGTTTCTTCCGGCTCCTCATCCTCCTGCTGCGCATCATCGCCCGTATCGCCGCCGGCATCTGCCTGCATCGTCTCGGACGGCTCTAAGAACTCGCTCTTAATATACGCCTCTCCGCCTTCATAACTGATCTTGCTCCAGCCGTTACCTCTCTCTTCCAGCAGAGTAAACTCCTCGCCTACCGCTGCCTTGCCCAGTTTATCAGCAGTCTCGCTGTCAGATGTCCTGATATTAACTACATCGGTTGCCCTGACCTTCGTCACCACGGTGACAGGCTCATCCGGCGTCTCCGTCTCTATCTGCGCTTCGCCCAGCAATTCTCCAACCGTCTCTGTACCTGCCGCTTCACCGGCCTCCTCCGAAGATTTACTGCCCTCCGCACGGGCCAGAGCTTCACCAACATTCTTATCAATCTCAGCATTCAGATCTACAAGAAAAGTTCTAAGCGTCTCATCTCCATCAACCATATCATTATAGGCCACAGCCGCTCTGTTATTCAGATCCACTACATCATCCTGAAGATTCAAATCACGGATATAACTTAATTCCTCTTCGCTTTCCTCTCCGTCCTCATTGATATAGTACTCGCCGTTCTCATTGGTACAGACATAATACACACGCATACCCGGAACCGGCTTCTCATAATCGTTAAATTTCACCTCGTTGTAGACATAGGCAACATAAGTGCCTTCTTTCGGTCCTGGCTTGGTATAAACTTCCAGTACCGGATACGAGTCAATATATTTACTTGTCTCCTGTGCCTTCAGAATCTCTGTAGCATCCAGATGATCCACCAGCCTGCTCATGGTGTCGGTATCGCCCTCAACCATTGCCGTATAATAAGTACTGAACAGCTCGTTGATCTCCGGCACTGCATCCTGCTCCAACGGTACCTCCGGTACTGTCAGCCGATCCTCTGCAAGCTCAACATTTACACCTTCTGTCGCCTCGACACTTTCTTCCGCGTTCATTCTTTTGTTGGCACTGATCGCTACCGCAACCGTACCGGCTACACAAAGCACCAATACAACAGGCATGATAATCTTGGAATATCTGAAAAGCCAGTTCTTAAAACTACCCAGCTTAACCTTGATAAAGTCCTGTATATTGTTATTTGATGTATTCATATACAACAACCTTTCTTAAGAATGTCAGATAAATGCACCCGACAGGACTCGAACCTGCATCAAAGGCGTCGGAGGCCTACGTTTTATCCATTAGACTACGGGTGCCTGCTCATCGTATGAAATGTTACGATTTTGTTACATCTCGATTATCATACCACAAGCCGGCGCCTTTGTCCAGTATGTAAAATAATTAAACAGTAATTTCCTCAATTTCCTCTTTTTTTCTATC
Organism: Clostridia bacterium; assembly: GCA_910575245.1. Taxonomy (GTDB): domain Bacteria; phylum Bacillota; class Clostridia; order Lachnospirales; family Lachnospiraceae; genus UBA3282. The sequence goes on from CAJTEN010000010.1 coordinate 71,247, forward strand.
GTACCGGTACAGATTATAGGACAGAATCTCCTCCGGATCCACCTGCGTCGTATTGACTTCCTTTACCATCCATCTATAGTAATCATATTCCCGTTTCCGGTCATCGGGTACGATCAGTACTTCATGCACTGAACTGGGAAGAATCAGCAGGTCACATCCAAACCTGTCCGCCAGTTCTTTCAGCTTCTCCGAATAGAGCATCGCAGAAGCTCCGAATATTTTCTCCCTGTTCGTCAATACATACAGAGTAAGTTCATCTTCATTCATTCTCTTAATCATCAATTCTTCCATCATCTTCTGCATTGGAAGCAAAAGCTCCGGCATGCTTCTCTTCATGTTTCTCCGGGCGATGCGGTACACTTCCTCCGCTGACTTCCCCCACATGTCCAGATGACTGTTATGGATCATGACAGATGCCCTGCCAAAAGCCGCATTTTCCATCCCGTAATAAAATATAACTGCCAGGTCATGCCATCTGAAATACGGTACATCATTAAGAAGCTTTCGGTTCTTCTCATAATTGACTACCTTATGGAATATTCCATCCTCTACCTGGGAGAAATCCTTAAAGAAATCCATATTCAGCTTCCTGTTATGAATATGCATCTCATATATTTCCATAATCTCTTCCGAGATCTCCTGTAAAGAAGCGCCTTCCAGATACTGCCGGTACGGCTCCTCCAAATAGATTGTGGGAGATACATTGTCATTCTCCTCCATGATAACGATTCCCGTCAATCGGATATCATTGTTCTTGAGAATAGTTGTCGCTGTGACCGTATAGCCATCTCCTGTTTTGCGCTGTAATAATGTTATAATTCTGTCAGTAAATTCTTTAAAATTCATTTTTCCTCTTTTCCCATTCTCTCCGGTACAAGGATCCAGAAGCAAACTGCACCCGTCTGCAGGACCCGTCTTACAAGCTTCCTGTTTTCAAAAACTGCATACAAAAAGACAATGGTCACTCCCGTTCCCATTGTCTTATAGGCTCTTTTAAACAATACAATTATACTCTGGACAGATACTCTCCCGTTCTTGTATCGATCTTGATCACTTCACCCTGCTCCACAAACAACGGCACCATAACCTTAGCACCAGTCTCCACGATAGCGGGTTTCGTAGCGCCTGTGGCCGTATCTCCCTTAAATCCAGGCTCAGTATCCGTAATCTCCAACTCTACGAACAGCGGTGGCTCAATCGCAAATACACTGCCATTATAAGAACAGATCTTGACCATCTCATTCTCCTTGACGAATTTGAGCGCATCCCCTACTGTCTCTTCATTTAACGCAATCTGGTCATATGTTTCTGTATCCATAAAGTTAAACAGATCACCGTCAGAATATAAATACTGCATGTCCTTTCTGTCGATTCGTGCCTGTGGGCATTTCTCAGTCGGTCTGAAAGTCTTCTCAACCACGCCTCCGTTGATGATATTCTTCAACTTCGTCCTGACGAAGGCTGCTCCTTTACCGGGTTTAACGTGCTGAAACTCAATTATCTGATAAACATTGCCTTCAAACTCAATGGTAATACCATTTCTGAAATCGCCTGCAGATATCATATAAACAATCCTCCTAAACTCTCACAAATATAATTCTTATCTAGTGTATACTATAAATTTTCTTTTTTCAACCTCTTTCCCAAAAAAAGACAAACTTTATTAATTACTCCTTTTTCCGGAAAGAATATAGTCAATTGCCATAAGATACCCGTCCAGGCCCTCTCCATAGATCTGTTTATCGCAGACGGGCGCGGTCACCGATACTCTTCTGAACTCTTCTCTCTCCATGATGTTGGAAATATGAATCTCCACCTTGGGTACCGTAACACTTGCCAGCGCATCCCGGATCGCATAGCTGTAATGGGTGTACGCCCCCGGATTGATTACAATCCCTTCCGTACCGTCAAAATAGGAGTCCTGGATCCTGTCAATGATGGCTCCTTCATGATTACTCTGAAATACCTCAATCGTGCAATTCTCTTTTCTGCCCTTTTCTGCAATCAGCTGAAGCAGATAGTCATAGTCCTGTGTCCCGTAGACGCTCTTTTCCCTGATTCCCAGAAAATTAATGTTGGGTCCGTTAATCACTAATAGTTTCATCTTTATCCCATACCTTTCTTTTATTCCACGGATCTTTCACATGCATGCACAAGCTGCACTGCCGCTGTTTAGACCCAATCCGACACCCGGGCTTCTATCTCATCCAGGATCTGCTCAAAGCTCTTACCGTCCACCTGAATGACCACATCGGCTGCTTTCCTGTAACAGCCATCCCTCTGTTCCATCAATGTCCTGATCTTCGTCTTCGGATCACTGTCCTGCAGAAGCGGCCTTGTTGTATCCCCCTTCAGCCTCTCATAGATCGTCTCTGCATCAGCCCGCAGATAAAATACCTTCCCCAGCTTATGCAGCAGCTTTCTGTTTTCTTCCCGAAGAGGCAGTCCGCCGCCTGCCGATATGATTTGATTACTCACGCTCTTTATCAGTTTATGCAGACAGGCGGTCTCCCTCTCCCTGAAGTATGGCTCTCCGTCCGTCGCAAAGATATCCGCTATCGTGCGCTTTTCTTCTCTCTCAATCTCCTTGTCTGTATCAATGACGGCCTTCCGAAGACGGTATGACAGTCTGAGACCGACGGTCGTCTTGCCACAGCCCATAAATCCGATCAATATTACATTTCCCATCCGTACTTATGACTCCTTTATCTGCTGCCAAAACAAAATGTAACAGTTCAGCCTTCAATGTCATTAAGTTAAGCCGGACGCGCCTGACATGATAGGAATCTCCTAAGGACGCGCTTTCGCTCAGTTCCAAACGCAGCGGTACTAAATTCGTGAAAAACCTCATTAAGTACCGGCGTTTTCCAATGGCCCTCAGGAGAATCCTATCATATCAGACGCTGTGTATAGACTTAACTTAATGACATTGGTTCAGCCTTCGGCTTCCCTGTTACGGAATCTGCCCAAAATATTCTTGCAGTTTCCCATAAATGATCTGTGTGTCTTCTTCCGGCACACGGATATCATTCCACAATTCATAAGCAATGATTCCCTGGTACAGAAGCATCTTAAGCCCGTTGTATGCCCTGCCCCCGCACTCCCTTACCAGACTCATGAACCTGGTCTCCCAGGGATTGTAGATCAGATCGAAGCCCGTATGGATTTTCTCATAAAAGGCTCTGTCAGAAATAACCACCTTATCATCCTGGGGAGCAAGGCCTACCGATGTCCCCTGAATAGCCAGATACTGCCCATCCGGTATCTTATCATATTCCTGTAGCAACATCGGGCAGATCACCTCTCTTCCTGCCACACGGTTCACTTCCTCTGCCACCTGCTTCGCTTTGTCCAGCGTCCGGTTCAGCATATACACCTGCTCTGCCCCTTTCATCGCGCACAGATGGGCCACTGCTCTTGCCGCTCCGCCGGCGCCAAGAAGAAGGATCCTCTCGCCCTCAATTCTGATCCCTTCACTTATCATGGCACGGTACAGCCCTTCCATGTCGGTATTATAACCCTTATAGCCGCCCGGTGTCCTGACAAGCGTATTCACGGCGCCGATATTCTGTGCCATCGTATCGACTTCCTGCAGACAGGCAATCACCTCACTCTTATACGGCACCGTCACATTCAGACCCAAAATCTGCAGAGCATCAGCTCCCCTGACGGCATCCTGTATCCTGCCCGGCTCCACCGGAAATGGCACATACACCAGATCATGCCCGGTAAGTCCCGCCAGCGTATTATGTATAACCGGGGACAGTGTATGTTCCACGGGATATCCGATCAATCCGCAAGTCCTTGTCTTTCCGTTTATTTCCACTGCTCATAACCTCCTGTTCTGCGGCAGTCCGTATCCGCCGCAACGCCGCACAGAGCCCCTGACGTCCTTATGCCGCTTATTTCACATCGCAGTATCGCCCTTTGGATCTTTTATAGCAAAAGAGCACGATCCGCTCCAGTCTGCGCTTCAATATAATCTGTATCTCCTCTCTCGGATGGATCGGTTTCACCAGCCAGGTTCTGATCCCCGCCTTCTTCGCACCCCACACGTCTGTAAAGAGCTGGTCTCCCACAAACATCGTTGTCTCCGGCTTCGTATGCATCAGTTCCATCGCCTTGCGGTAGTTTCGGGGCGACGGCTTCCCCGCCTTATAAATATAGCGTGAATGTACCGCATCATTAAACAGCTTTACCCGCGGTTCCTTATTATTGGAAAGCAGTATACTCTCATACCCGATCTTCTCAAGCCGCCGGAATAATTCGATACTGCGCCTGTCTGCCGGCGCGCCGTGCGGTACCAGTGTATTATCGATATCAAAAATAACCCCCCGATACCCTTCCCTGTATAACTGTTCAAAATCAATCTCATAAGCAGACTCCAGATACACATCCGGATAAAAACGCTCTAACCATGTCATCCAATCACTCCTAACCTTCTGCCGGCCATCACGGCAGCCTCCATCTTCCTGACAGTCTGCAATGGCATTCTGCAGTCCTACTTATCATAACAAAACCTCTCCCTATTATGCAAGAGATATTACATCAAAAAGCAGGAGACGGATCTCCTGCTTTCACAAATAAAAACATTTAAATATCACCTGTTATAGTTTCTTCACAATCCGATTATACCTCGCCGTAAACGCAACACGCAGAATACTGCACACAAGCATCAGCGCAATATCCCACAGCAAAAACGCATATGCCTTACCGGAAAAGGCTTCATACCATACCGCCCCGTCCCACATCTTGTTCCCGAAGAAAAGAACCAGAAGGATCAGCAGCGCTATGATCATGAAAAACCATCTGAAACCATTCGCTATTGTCATCGGCACACTTGCTTTTGCAACAATTTCCTTCTCCTGCTCTGTCATAGATACTCCCATCTCTTTCGTAACCGTCCGGATCCCCCTCCGTATCCTTACCGGCAGCGTATTATGTCAACCTAATTCTCCAGCACCTTCTTAAGCTCATCCATAAAAGTATTTATGTCCTTAAATTCCCGGTATACAGATGCAAACCTTACATAAGCGACAGCCTCCAAATCCTTCAGCTTATTCATGACGAGCTCACCAACCACCTGGCTTGGTATCTCTTTCTCCTCCATGTTGAAGATCTCCGTCTCCACCTCTTCCACCAGCCGGTTGATCTGATTGGCACTGATCGGCCTCTTGTGGCAGGCGCGCAGAATACCGGCCTCGATCTTAGCCCGGTCATAAGTCTCCCTGTTATCATCTTTCTTAATTATGATGAGCGGAATCGTCTCCACCTTCTCATAAGTGGTAAAACGCTTGTCACACTCATCACAGACACGCCTTCTCCGAATAGAATTATTATCCTCCGCCGGGCGGCTGTCGATCACTCTCGTATTCTCATGTCCACAAAAAGGGCATTTCATCAGGAACAACCTCCTCCGTGTCGCTATCTGGTCCGTGCAGCATTTATAACACCCGATATCAAAATACTGCATATCATCTTATTCGCAGTAACTATTGCTATTATAGGTGAATTTTATAATTATGTCAACTTTTTTATGGAAACCTACACACAAATATCCACAATAATGATATCCGGCCCGATCTGCTTAATATCCTTATAACAGATGACATAGTTGGAATCACTTCCAAATAAACCGCACCATTTATTCTCTCCCGGAATGATCAGTTTAAAAATCTGTCCGGTACATTCATCAAATTCGAAGTCTGTCACTCTGCCCAGTTTCTGACAGTTTTTCAGATTGATCACTTCTTTTTTCTTTAATTCTGAAAATAACATAGGAACCTCTCCGGGCTTTTTATTATTAAATGCATATGCCCTAAAAAAGGTTCCTATTCCTGAAAGATAAAATTCTGCTATTCTACGGAAACATAATCCTGAAATACGTATCCGGCCGATCCGTCCTCCAATTCAATCTCGTACCAGGTCCCGTCGCCCACACTGCCATGACAGGGATAAGTCTCTCCTGCTTTCGCCACTCTCAAGACATTGGTGCCGGTGGTACTCGGCTCATCACGCACATTTACATTAGATACAATCGTAAGGGTATAACTGCCCTGTACCTCTTCTCCTGTATCTCTGACATCCTGTGCTTCCTCCTGTCCTTCTTCCTGAATCTGGTTCTCTGCTTCCTCTCCCTGCTCCGAAGCATTCTCATAATTCCTGGGTACATACTGTCTGTAAAGCTGGAAGCCCAGAACGGCAACTACGACCAGCAGCACGCAGCCTGCCACGATTGTCATAATGGTAATTGCGTCGATTCCTTCCTCATCATCGTCCCAATCGTCATCCTCCCAGTCATCATCCTCTTCCCAGATTTCTTCCTGATAAACAGGCTTCCTCTTACGGGGAGGCGGCGCCGGAACAGAATCCTGTCTCTTCTTAGCGGTTGTCCCTCCCGAACTGCTCCTGCCGGACTTGCTGCCTGTAATTTCCTTTCTCTCTGTCGTCCTGCCGGACGACCCGCTTCTGGAAGATGCCGCTCTTTCTGATGCACTTCCGGAAGAACCGCGTCTCACCGGCTCCCTCTCCTCCGAAACCGTCCTGCGCGGCCCAGGCTGTGTTCTGCGCGCCTTAATTTCTGCTTCTGTCTCAGAAAGAATATTCCTCTCGATCGCTTCGATCGGAATATCCAATGTCTCATCGGACACGGCAGGCGCGCTTCTCTTACCCCCTACGGCTCTGCCGCATCCAGGGCAGAACCGGACATTGTCCCGCAGGAGTTCACCGCAGTCCGGACATCTCTTTTCTTTTATCACTCGGGCACCGCATTTCGAGCAAAACTGATCGGTCTCCATCAAGCGGGCGCCACATTTGGTACATATCATCTCTGTCTCACCTCATCCTGTTCCCCTCTGGCATGAGCTTACAGAATCCCTTTCACACATAGCCATGGTTTCTCTCATAATAATGTACCAGAAAAACCTCATTTTGTAAAACAATACACAAAGATTTTTCCTTAATTTTTCATGAATAATTCCTGATGATTCGTACATCCTTGTTAGAAAAGATATTACGCCGGAAAGGGAAATACAAGAGTGCGTAGAAATGAGGTAAAATATGGTACAGGGTAAAGTAGAAATCTGCGGTGTCAATACATCCAAGCTGCCGCTTCTCAAGAACACTGAAAAGGAAGAATTGTTCAAACGGATCGGGAACGGCGATGCCGCTGCCCGTAAAGAATATATTAACGGCAATCTCCGTCTTGTCTTAAGTGTAATCAAACGATTTCATTCCAGCAATGAAAATGTCGATGATCTGTTTCAGATTGGCTGTATCGGCCTGATTAAAGCCATCGACAATTTCGACAGTTCTCTCAATGTAAAATTCTCCACCTATGCGGTTCCCATGATCGTAGGCGAGATCAGACGTTATTTAAGAGATGCAAACAGTATCCGTGTGTCCCGTTCCCTCAAGGACACCGCCTATAAGGCCATATATGCCAAAGAACATCTCACCCGCATCAATTCCAAGGAACCCACCGTCACAGAGATTGCCGCCGAAATCGGTGTGGCAAAGGAGGATATCGTCTATGCCCTGGATGCCATCCAAAGCCCTATGAGTCTATACGAACCCGTCTATACCGACGGCGGAGATACTCTTTACGTTATGGATCAGATCAGTGACAAGAAGAACCGGGAGGAAACCTGGGTAGAACACATCTCCTTAAGCGAAGCCATGAAGAAGCTCAGTGAACGGGAACACGAAATCATCACCCTGCGCTTTTTTGAGGGGAAGACGCAGATGGAAGTCGCCAACAAGATAGGTATCTCCCAGGCTCAGGTGTCCCGTCTGGAAAAAAACGCCCTAAAAACAATGCGTATGTATCTGACCGCTTAGGAAATCTCCTCCGAAACCAGGACATATGCACGAAAGGTGCCGGAATTTACTCCCGGCACCTGTTTCCTTACTCAACTCTCCTTACTCATCTCCTTCTTCAGCCTGCGCATGATCTTCTTCTCCAGACGGGATATGTAGGACTGCGATATCCCCAGAAGTTCAGCCACTTCTTTCTGCGTCAGTTCCTGCCCGTCCACACTGCCCAGCCCGAAGCGCAGTTTTATGATTGTCTGTTCCCGCTCCGAAAGTTTCGTAATCGCTTTGACTAACAGTTTACGTTCTACCTCATTCTCAATGTCCTTATAAATCACGTCTTCATCCGTTCCCAAAATATCCGAGAGCAGCAGTTCATTGCCGTCCCAGTCCACGTTGAGCGGTTCGTCTATGGACACCTCCATCTTGTGCTTACTGTTTCTTCTCAGGTACATTAAGATTTCATTCTCAATACAGCGCGAAGCATATGTGGCAAGTTTGATATTTTTGCCGGGATTAAAGGTGTTGATAGACTTGATCAGGCCGATCGTTCCTATGGATATCAGGTCTTCCACTCCCACGCCCGTATTATCGAACTTCTTGGCAATATACACAACCAGACGCAGATTGTGCTCTATCAGGATTGCCTTGGCCTCTTCTTCATATTCCGTGCCAAGGTCACTTATGATCTCATTCTCCTTCTCACTCTCAAGCGGCGGCGGCAGTACCTCCGTTCCACCTATGTAATGAATATCTCCCTGCCTTGTCATAAGGAATCTCGTATCCTTATGTACCATTCTGAATTGAACCTTGCCGGGAATTGCCACTTTTAAAACCATCTTTGTTCCTCCTAGTCTTCTAATAACCGGGGGTGGAGTATCATCTGACAGACGCTCTCTTCTGAGATTCCCGTATCACAAATTGCCAGAATAATATGTTCTTTTCTAATCTTCCTGCCCTGCTCCTCTACAACCAGTTCCGGCAGTTCATAGGCATGCAGGATGCCGCTCTCTTTTCCTACGCTCCTAAAAGGAATCGCATGATACTTTTCCGGCCTGAAGCAGGAAGATATCTCTTCTGCCAATTTCCTGCCAATAATACACACGGGAGCCCCGCTGACAGGATCAGACAGTTGATTGCCTGTATCAATGAATGCCTTCACCGGTATGCTTCGCTGCAGATTCGGAACATATATGAATACAGTCCTCTGACAGCTTGCTCTCCTGCGCTGAAGGCTGTCTACAATCTTTACAAGAACACGATACGCCAAATAACCTGACACAAGTGTCACACACATACTGCTTCCGCTGTTCAGAAATGTTCTGAGACGGTTCAGAATCCATATCATAATGCTTCCTGAAAAAAACCCACAGCCAGCCATGACCAGACTTCCATGGAGCAAACTTCTTCTGTGACAGATTCGAAAAGTAATACATAACATGCACATACTGACAGGGACAGTGGCTGTAAGAATTCTGGCTCCCATCGTCCCGGCCGGAACAAGGATCACCATACAGACCATCAGTGCCCCGACCGCTGCTCCAAACCAGATTCTTCTATGCGTGGCAGTACATCCAAGAATCTTACCGGCCAGAGACAACAGATACAGGTTACTTGTCATCTGCAGAATGAAAACACTGTCAAGATACAATTTGTAATACACATCTCACCTCCGTGCTTCTGCTTTATTATAAGGAACCTGAAGTGAATATTCTGTCGTAACCGGGGAGCATTTCCAATATTTTTAAAGACAGATAGCAACAAAAAACCACAGGATATTCTCCTGTGGTCCTGTCCGTTCTGTCTCTTATTTATTATTCCTGCTTAGGAAGCCGGGAATCTGCAAGGATTTCTCCTCGATGGAACTCTTGATATCGCCCGACTTGTTGATGCCGCTTATCGGTTTAAGCGGCGTAGAGCCAGCCTGCCCTGTCACCGTTCCTGCTGAACGGGCGCCCTGCCTTAGTCCTGAAGGCGCTGTGAAATTGCCGAGATTTGCCCCCGGAACGGCGCCGGGCTGCTTACCCTGAAGGGAAGTAGGTGTTATGTACCCGGACTTGAAGCCAAGGCCGCCTGCCTGCTTCGCCTTCTCCTCAATACCGGTAGCAATGATCGTAATATTGCAGGTGTCTGTCATGTTCGCATCATACATGGCTCCGAAAATAATATTCACTTCGTCTCCGGTCAGCTCCTGTACATAGCTTGCGGCATCGGAAGCGTCCGCCAGAGAAATGTCACCCGATACATTGATGATAACGTGGGTAGCCCCGGAAATGGTAGTCTCCAGAAGCGGACTCTCCACAGCCATCTTAACAGCCTCGCTGGCCTTGTCATCTCCCTTACCGGTACCGATCCCGATATGCGCGATACCCTTGTCCTTCATGACTGTCTGGATATCGGCGAAATCCAGGTTAATAACAGAAGGCACATTAATAAGATCCGTAATACCCTGCACTGCCTGCTGCAGCACCTCATCCGCTTTCTTCAGGGCATCCGGCATGGTTGTCCTTCTGTCAACGATTTCAAGGAGCTTATCGTTCGGTATTACGATAAGCGTGTCGACATTATCCTTAATCTTCTCAATTCCTGCAAGCGCATTGGTCATCCGGGCCTTCGCCTCGAAGCGGAAAGGCTTGGTCACAACACCCACTGTCAGGATTCCCATATCCTTGGCAAGCTTGGCAACCACAGGCGCTGCTCCCGTACCGGTACCGCCGCCCATACCACAGGTAACGAATACCATATCCGCACCCTTGAGCGCCGCCGCCACTTCGTCTGAGGTCTCCTCGGCCGCTTTCTCACCAATCTCCGGCTTAGCGCCTGCACCAAGTCCCTTCGTCAGCTTCTCTCCAATCTGTAACAGAGTAGGCGCCTTACATAACTGCAGTGCCTGTTTATCCGTATTGATCCCGATAAACTCCACCCCGCCAATTTCTTCATCTATCATTCTATTTACAGCGTTATTTCCTGCACCGCCAACCCCTACTACAATGATCTTAGCTGCAGAATCAGCATCATTCGACTTAATCTCAAGCAAGGTACGTCCTCCTTCTATCTCCATGCATAAACTCTCATAATTTCTCATAGATTATCATATAATTATTTTTCAAAATTCGCAACCCATTTTTTGTGTTTTTTACTTCTGCCATTAATTTCCATCTGGCAGTTCAGCCTTCGGCTTCCCTGTTACCATATCCGGCCCTCATCTTCCATGATCACTCTTCCTTCTCCGTTTGGCCCGAATCCTCCTCATCTGCAGGATAAGGAGCCGTCTCCTTATCCTGCTCGAAACTATAGGATTTGGTGTCTTCACTGTACTCCCGCATATCCAGCACTCCGCTTTTTCCCAGCAGATCCGGCAAAATATACTGCAGCTTCATGATCTTTTCTTCAATATAAATATCGTTTCCCAATGCAACCCTGGCATCTCCGAACAACAAAGTGACCTGATAATCCGAGCCGAAATAGATCTTGTCCGCTGCCATGGAATACTTGTCCAGCTGCTGGGTGATGCCAAGAATTTCCGTGAAAATTTCCGGTTTATCCACAGGCAGAGGCTCATGCAGGATCACATGGTCGAATTTCAGTCCTGTCACCTGCGGTATCCCTTCTGTTTTCTCCGTAGAGGTTTCCACCACAATTCCGTCCTTGTCAAAATACACATACCTTCCCAGATAAGTCACATATCCGGCAAGCGCCTTCTCATAAACCGTGATCCTGATCGTATCTCTCGCTTCGACCGTTACGTCCATCGTCTGTATGAAGGGGACATCGTCAATCCCCTTATCTCTGTATTTCAGAGATAAGAACAGAGAATTATTTCCGTAAGGGCCACCCATCACCATCTCCATGATCTCTTCATTTGTATAATGAATATTGCCATCTACATACACCGTCGTAACTGTGTAGTTATTGATAATATAAAAATAGGCTGCCGTCAGAAAAGCAAACAGCGCAAGAAGAATGGCGGACAGAATGATAGTTCTTTTCGTTTTATCAAAGCGCAGCTTTTCTTTCCGCCCGCCCTTATTTCTCTCCAGTTTTATATCATCATTTTTCACAAGACGCAGATTCGTATTCTTTTTCTTTCCCTTATTAACCGCTTTCTTGTTACTCATCCATAAACCTCATGCATGTTCTATATCCGCCCCCAGATTTCGCAGATGCAAAACGATATCCTCATATCCTCTGTCAATATAATGACGGTTAATTACGATACTGGTTCCTTCTGCCGCAAGTGCCGCCACGATGAGAGCCGCTCCGCCCCGGAGTTCTTCCGCCTGCACGATTGCACCGTGCAGCTTACCCTGACCGCTAATATATGCCGTATTTCCCCGTATACTGATATCAGCCCCCATCTTAAGCAGTTCCGGAACGATCCGGAAGCGATTCTCGAATACCTTCTCTTCAATCTGACCGGAATGCCCCGACACAGCCATTGTCACCATAAAAGGAGACTGCATATCCGTAGGGAATGCCGGATAGCATCCTGTCTTAAGTACCCCCGGGAGTCTCTCGCAGGCCGGTCCGGTTACCAGAATCCCATCCGCGGCACACTCCACCGCCGCTCCCATCTCCCGGGCACAGGCCAGTACACTCTCCATATCCTGTGCCGGCGCGCCCTTCAGAAAAACACTGCCGCCGGTACACATGCACGCACACATATAAGTACCTGCCACGATCCGGTCCGCCGGCACACGGAATCTAACCGGCGTAAGCTTCTCCACGCCATGAATGATCAGTCTTCCACTGCCCTTTCCTTCAATCCTGGCTCCCGCCAGATTCAGAAAATCACATAATGCCTGTATCTCCGGCTCCTTCGCGGCCGGCTCAATCACCGTCACACCCTCCGCCAATACGGCGGCAAGCAGCAGATTTTCCGTCACGCCCACACTGACAAAGGGCAGCCTGAACACGGTACCCTGCAGCCTTACGGCCCGGGCGGAAAAGCCCCTTTCCTGTTGTTCGGTCACAACTCCCATCTTCCGCAGGGACTGCAGATGCAGATCGATCGGCCTGGCGCCTATCACACAGCCTCCCGGATACTCCATGCTGACACTGCCGATTCTTGCAAGCAGCGCTCCGAGAAGCATAATGGACGAACGCATCACTCCCACAGAATCAGCAGGCATATCGCACTCCGACAGCCCCTCTGTATTCACCCGCACAAGTGATCCGTCTCTTATGATTTTACACCCGAGACTTTCCAACAGTCTCTGCATATGATAGACATCAGATATGTCCGGGCAGTTCTCTATTTCGCAGGTACCGTTTATCAATAACGTCGCCGCAAGAATCGGCAGCGAAGCATTTTTTGACCCTTGTATCGCAGTCTGTCCATGCAGACAGTTACCACCATAGATACGAACAGCGTCCATATGATTTACCTCTAATCCAAAAATATGACCTATTCTATCTATATGGCTTTTGGCATAAAAGTTATCTTGTCCCTCGGAAACTGTCGCCAAATAATCGTAACAGCATATGTAAGCTTAACACTATTACAGTGCAGACAAATCACAGGTCTTTAAGCCGTATTCCTCTTGCGACACTTAAAACGAGTCCGATCTCGATCAGAAGAAACATGACGGAGGAACCGCCGTAGCTGATAAAGGGAAGCGAAATTCCCGTATTGGGAATGGTATTGGTCACCACCGCAATATTCAGGATCACCTGGATCGCAATATGCCCCAGCACACCCACCACAAGCAGTGCGCCAAACAGATCCGGCGCATTATTCGCAATCACCATGAAACGCCAGATCAGCAGAATAAACATAATAATAACCGCATAGCCGCCGAACAATCCCAGTTCCTCACATATAATGGAGAATATCATATCGTTCTGTGCCTCAGGGAGGAATCCCAGCTTCTGCATACTGTCACCCAGTCCCTTACCCAGCACGCCTCCGGAACCGATTGCATAGAGCGCCTGCAGTGTCTGGAATCCCTTGCCGTCAGCATATGCCTCCGGATTAAGCCATGCTAAAATACGGGCGCCTCTGAAATTCAGATTCTCCGTCTGGGACTGACCCATCTGGACAATAACAAACACGATCAGCGCCGCTCCTGCCATACTCGCCAGCCCTAACAGAATAAACCTTTTGTAATCAGGACAGGCTACGAACAGCATCAGCACCGCAATCCCCACCACGATAACGGCCGAACTCATATTCTGTGTAATCTTCCACAGCATCAACGCAATCGGCATAGGTACCAGGACCACCATCCAGAATCCTTTGCGGGAACGTATCTGCTTCCCCATGGTGCAGATCATACTGGCCAGGAATAAAATCATACACAGCTTGGCGACCTCCGCCGGCTGCAGGGAGATCGGCCCTATGTAAAGCCAGCGCTTGGCGCCATTGGCTTCATGTCCGAAGGGAATAATCAGCAGGATCAGCACCACCGATACGATATAGCCAATCACGGCAAACCGCTCCCAGAAATGATAAGGAATATTCGCCACAAAAATCATGGCGACCAATCCCAGTATCGTGGCAAAAATCTGCTTCTTTAAGTAGTACGCGGAATCCCCGAAATCCAGATTCGCCTCATAGTAGCTGGTGGAATATACCATAAGCAGTCCGAATGCCAAAAGAAACAGCACAATAAACAGCAGACTGTAATCCATGAAATTCTCACTATTTGATTTTCCTCTGCGGGATGAACTTCTCTGAGCCACTTATTCCGATTCCTCCAATTGATTTACCAGTTCCTTAAAAAGTCTCCCCCTGACCTCATAATTAGGAAACATCCCCCAGCTTGCACAGGCGGGTGACAGCAGTACCGCGTCTCCCTTCACTGCTTCCTTCACACAAACCGCAAACGCTTCCTCAAAACTGTCTGCCAGGACAATATTCCCGACACCGTGCGCTCTTGCACACTCCGCGATCTTCTCTCTTGTCTGCCCGATCAGGACCAGACATTTAACCTTATCTTCAAAGGCCTCTATCCAGGCATCATACTCGCTCTGCTTATCATAACCTCCGCCGATCAGGACAGTAGGCTTATTCATAGCCTTGATTCCCTGAATGGCAGCATCGGGATTCGTCCCTTTGGAATCATTGTAATATTCCACCCCGTTCTTAGTTGCCACGTACTCTATCCGGTGCTCCACTGCCTTAAACTCCCTGACCACCGCAAGAATTCTGTCCATCGGCACGCCCATGGCCTGGGTAATGGCAATTGCCGCCATCACATTTTCCACATTGCAGGTTCCCACCAGATTCATGTCATGAATATTCATGACATGGGTAATCCTGCCCTCTACGGCCTGACAGATCTCTTCTCCCTCCTGATAGAAGCCGTTTAGAAGCCTGTGTCCGGAAGAAAACCATACAACCCGGGCCGGGCACCTTTCTCCGAAAGCTCTTGTGTAGCTGTTATCATAGTTCAGCACACACACTTGCTCTTTCGTCTGATTAGATGCGATGGCTTCCTTAACTGCCGCATAATTCTCCATCGTATGATGTCTGTTTAAATGATCCGGTGTGATGTTCAGAATCGCCGAAACATCCGGCCGGAATGCTTCTATCGTCTCCAGCTGAAAGCTGGAGATCTCCGCCACCGTCACAGTGTCCTCTGTGGCATCCATTGCGGTAAGGGTGTAAGGATTCCCGATATTTCCCACCACATCTACATCCTGGCAATAAGCTGCCATGATTGCCCCTACCAGGGAAGTGGTAGTAGTCTTGCCGTTGGTGCCTGTAATCCCGACCACCCTGCCGCTGCCGATGCGGTAAGCCAGCTCGATCTCGCCCCACACAGGAATGCCTTCTTTCCGGAATCTGCCCACAAACTCCGTATCTGTCGGCACACCGGGACTTACGACTACCAGTTCCACTGTCCTTGCCGTATCCTCCGGTAAAACTCCCAGAAGAATCTCTACCGCGATATCAGGCGCAAGCTTTGCGCGCACCTCTTCTTCTTTCAATGACTCATTGGCATCATACAGCACCGGGAGAGCCCCTGTATAGTAAAGCGCCTGCACCGCACCGATTCCGCTGATTCCGGAACCTACCACCAACACTTTTTTATTTCTTAACTCCAGTATATCCATTTTCATTCCTTTCTCCCGCCCATGCCGCTTCACGGTACAAGCACAGTCCCAACCGGACGGACTGTCTGCCGTCACCAGACGCCCATAAGCGCCACAAGGCACAGCAGCGCCGTCACTATGGAAAACACCGCCACCACCCTGGTTTCTGGCCAGCCGCACAATTCGAAGTGATGATGAATCGGCGCCATCTTAAAAATACGCCTGCCGCCCGTCAGTTTAAAATAAACAACCTGCAGCATAACAGACAATACCTCCGCCAGATAAATAAATCCCACAATCACAATAAAAAGAGGCATCTGCATCATGTAAGCCGCAGCCGCCACAAAACCGCCCAGCGCAAGAGACCCGGTATCACCCATAAACACACTGGCCGGATGAACATTAAACAGCAGAAACCCAAGAAGCGCTCCCGCCACCGCACAGGTAACCGGCTCGATACCGCTTCCCATACCGATCGCTGCCACACTGAAAAAAGTTGCCACAAGTACGGTGACAGAACTGGCCAGGCCATCCAGGCCGTCCGTAAAATTAGTTCCGTTGCCGGTTCCGATCACAACAAAAAAAAGAACGGGAATATTCATCCAGCCAAAATCCAGATACTGGTTATTAATAAAAGGCACCTTCATGGCCAGAGAAACATCCGTATACCGTGTCAGATAGAAAACAAAAACACCCGTTACCACGATCTGCAGCAGAAATTTCTGCCATGCCTTAAGCCCCATGGAGCGCTTCCATACAACCTTAATATAGTCATCCAGAAAACCAATCAGCCCAAATCCCAACATAAGGAACAGAACCGGAACAATCCCCGGACAATCCTTCACAAAGAAAACGGAAGTGATTACTACACTCATCAGAATGAGAATACCTCCCATGGTCGGTGTCCCGTTCTTCTTTAAATGGCTTTCCGGTCCCTCATCCCTGACAGTCTGCCCCACCTTAAGCCTGCGCAGAAAAGGAATCACCACCGGCCCCAGAACCACACTGACCCCAAACGATAGCAATACCGACATCAAAATCGTTCTATCCATAACACCTCCAGTGACTTCCTTTAACATGGGACATAACTTAGTTGTTCTTAGGCTGCGTCCCTCGCAGCCTTAGCACAGCTTTATGTCCTATTATAGTCCATCTCCTCCAAATATGGAAGAATGTTTTCGAAAAGCTGACGTACCACCGGCGCCGCTATCTGGCCGCCGTAATAAGTCCCCTGCGGATTATTGATGATTGCAACCGCGAGCACCTGTGGATCGTTGGCCGGCGCAAAGCCCAGGAAAGAAGCAATATATTTACCGCTGCCCCGGGGCAGTGTCTGGCTTGTAGCTGTCTTGCCGCCCACCCGGTATCCTTCCACCGCGCCGTTCTTGCCGCCTCCCTCCGCCACAACCTGCTCCAGAATATAGCGCATGGTCTCGGAGGTTTCTGCCGATACCACATTATCCCTGACAGGATAGGTAAAGACGTGGCTGTTGCTTCCGTCGCTGTCGGCCGCCCTGACCGCGAAATGCGGCGTCACTCTTCGCCCGCCGTTAATAATGGAAGAAGCAGTTACTGCCAGCTGGATCGGCGTAATCTGAAACGACTGCCCGAAGGAGATCGTTGCAAGCTCCACCGGCCCGATATTCTCCACATTATGCATAATAGTGCCGGCTTCCCCGGGCAGGTCAATCCCTGTTCTGTCCAGCAGGCCGAATTGCTTGAAGTAAGAATAATACTGTTCCACCCCGATCCGCATTCCCACCGTGATAAATACCGGATTACAGGAGTTCATCGTTGCCTGCACGAAATCTTCTGCTCCGTGGCCACCCACTTTATGGCAGCGTATTCTGCGGTCCTCAACCATAATATATCCCGGGCAGTTGAAGGTATCTGTGGGTTTGACGGCTCCTGACTCCAGCCCTGCGGCTGCCGTAATGATCTTGAAAGTAGATCCCGGCTCATACGTATCATTGATGCAGCCGTTACGCCATATACCGTTTAACAGATTCTGCTTTTCCTCTTCACTGACAGTCCCGGCATCCACCGTATCCGGCAGTGCATAGGGATCGTTCAGGTTAAACTCCGGGACATTAGCCATTGCAAGGATTTCCCCGTTTCCCGGATTCATGACAAGAATGGAAACACTGTCTGCCTCTTTCGTCTCCATGGTCTGCAGTGCAAGCTGCGTGGCATAACTCTGGATATTCATATCCAGGCTGACATACAAGTCCTGTCCGTCTACTGGTTCAATCCTTTCTTCTCCCGCCTCCGCCACCTCGACGCCTTTGGCATCCGTCACTGTCAGGATTGTTCCCGATTCCCCCTGCAAATATTCCTCATAGATGACCTCCAGGCCGATGATCCCCTGATTATCGCCGCCGGTAAATCCCAGAACCTTCGAGGCCAGTGAATCATAGGGATAATAGCGCTTGTAATCTTCATCCACTTTCACGCCATCCAGGTCATACGTCCGGATGGCATCCCCGATACTCTTATCCACATTGCTCTTAATCTTCTCTATCGATGAATATTTCTCTACTCTCTTTCTGACATAATCCTCCGAAAGACCCAGCTCTTTACACAGAACGGCAATCACTTCCTCCTGTTCCGTGATCTGATTATGGATCACGGATATCGTACACACCGTCTTATTATCTGCCAGTATCTTGCCGTTGGCATCTATGATCCTTCCTCTGGCCGCCTTGATACTGCGCTCCCGCTCATGAAGCTCTCTGGCCTTCATCGTATAATATTCCGACTGAAAGATCATCAGATATGCCAGCCGTGCCATTAATCCCACAAAGGCCGCTATGCACAGAAACAGCGCTGCCACGGTCTTACTCCGGTGATATGTCTTATGCAGATAAGGTGTTTCTTCTGTCATACATAAAACCTCACAAAAGGTATTGATATAATCTATTACTTCTTTTGTGAGGTTATTCATATTTCATGACTGTTTAAGTTCAATATTCTTTGAAAATTTCATCAATCCCGTAGGTTCTCATGAACGCCTCCAGTTCCTTCTCGTTCCTGATCAGTGTCACCTCCTCGAATTTACCCGTCCGGATATCCTTAAAACCCGCCACCTGTTCCCCGTTGCAAATGCTGCATTTTAAAACCGGTTTCCGGGATTCCTTATCATATGCCTGTGCGCCGTGTGATGTCCGCCTGCCAGCTTTACCGCTTCGCGCTTCATCCACCAGCTTTGCCGCCGCTGCCAGCAGCCCACTTATATCGCTTGCAAACTTTAACATTTTCTCTCTCCATCCACAGACTTTACAGATTCGGCAGTCACCTTATTCAGTCTCCGGCTGATCCTCTTCATCCGGCACTGCTCCGTCCTCAGGCTCCGCGCCCTGCTGAGTATCCTCTCCTCCCAGCAAACTATCTCCGCTCACCTGAGCTCCGGTATCCGGGTCATACAGGAACCCGGTATTGGGATCCTTGAGATAACCGCTCTCCGGATCCTTCGGAAAACTCATCCACACATCGCTGGCCTTTGATTCTTCCGGCTCATCCGCTCCTTCTTCTGTACCTTCCGGGTTCTCCGGGTCGATCGGATTGCCCTCTTCATCCGTCTGAGTTTTTTCTTCGGAACCGCCATCCGCCATTCTGATCTGAAGCTTGAGTTCTTCTAACTCTTCTCTCTCCTTATCACTGAGTTCCTCCGTCATAAAGATATTCAGATAAGGCAGCACCTCCGTCAGTATTTTCTTGACGATCTTGGTAGCAAACTTGGCATCATCCTGATACTGTGTATTTGGCCTGTCCACCACCACATAAATAGCGATCTGTGGATCATCCGCGGGAGCATATCCCATGAAGGATACTACGTACTGCCCATTCTTACGCGGCAGTGTCTCGGCCGTTCCGGTCTTGCCGCCAATCATATAACCTGCCGGCCGGGCCGTCTTACCCGTACCGTGTTCTCCGGAAACTACGGTATTACAGAATTCCTTGACCGTATCGCTGGTAGATTGGGAAATCGTACGCTTCAATACTCTTGGCATGATATTCTCTATTGTCGCACCGTCAGCCGTGGTGATCTTATCCACTATATGAGGCTCATAATAAAAGCCGCCGTTAATCAGGGAACAGAACCCTGCGATCATCTGTATCATTGTCGCGTTGAAACTCTGTCCGAAAGAATTCGTAGCCAAATCCGTAGGCCCGATCGTATCTTTATTGAATACCATGGAAGCTGTCCGTGCCTCTCCCGCCAGATCTATATTTGTTTTCAGTCCCATTCCGAACAGACGCTGGTAATCTACAAACTCATCCTTTCCAAGCTTGAAAGCCACATTCATTAACACAACATTGCAAGAGCGCTCGATTCCCTCCTGTACGGTAAGCGGGCCATCCCCGAATGTCTGGTGGCATTTGATATCATGGTCTCCTACATGAAGCATGCCTTCGCAATTAAAACTTTCATTTCCGGTGATTGCACCGGCCTCCAGCGCTGCGGCAACAGTAAAAGGTTTCGATACAGATCCCGGCTCATAGGTATCCGCGATACAGAAGTTCTTCCAGAGAGCATTGAGCTGCTGATACATTGCGGCATCATCCATCCCGTCCAGAACTTCCCGGGTCACGTATTCACCAGTCCGAAGTCCCTTCTCATCCACTAGCGGCATCCCGATCAGATTCTCCGTATTCCTTGTATCATTCAGGTCAAAGTTCGGATATTCTGCCATGGCCAGTACTCTGCCCGTATTGACCTCCATAATGATACACCCCACATGTTCCGCACCGTTTCCCTGCCTGTAGTTATCCTTATACTCCTCGTTAAACGCTTCCAGATACTTTACCACAATACTCTGGATATTGCCGTCCAAGGCAATGTGAAGATTATTACCGTCCTTCGCCGGTATGGTAGTACGTTCCAGATTGGAGTCCTCATTCAGATAGCCGTATTCTCTCCCGTTGGTGCCACACAGTACATCATTGTAGAATTCTTCCAGGCCATAAGTCCCTACATTGTCACTGGTCGTGAATCCGATCACGTCGCAGGCCAGCGAACCGTTGGGATACTCTCTCCTGTATTCATCTTCAAACCATACTCCCCGCAGACTCGCACCCGTCTCAGGATCTTTGGTCATTTCCTGGAATTCGTTCATCTTCTCATATTCCATACGTCTTGCCAATACATAATAAGAAGATTTAGGATGTTCGGCAATATAGTTTCTCACCTCGTTGGTGTCGATTCCGAAACACTTTCGCAAAGCCTCCAGTGCAGGCTCCAGATTCTCCTCCTTGCTCATCAGCACCTTGGTATCCAGAATCACATTGTACACCTTATTGCTGACTGCCAGAATCGTCCCGTTGGAATCCACAATATTCCCACGCTTAAAAGGTATTGTCGTTGAGTCATATTCCTGCTGCGACAATACCTTCTGTTTATATTCTTCCCCGTTATCCCTTGTGATCAGATACAACTGGGCACTCAATCCCGCAAAAACAAGCAGCACCGCCAGAAATAATACCACAAGCTTCTTCTGCATATTGACCGTAAATCTGTTGCTGAAATCTCTTCTTCCATAACTCAAATTATCACCTGCTCATAATTCTCTGTCGTTACCTGACAATTCAGACATCTTCCCTGTCAGCCGCAAACACTCAATTCGGAATGTCCTCCATCTGCTTTACATAATCGTTGCTTTCACTGGCAAAAGAGATAATCTGCCCTTCTTCCGCATACTGCATACCCAGTTCCTGGATTGCTATCCTCTTGATCTCTTCAAGGTCCACGCTGCTTGTGATCCTACTGTACTCTTCATCATTCGCAAGCTTAAGGTCATTCAGTTCCTTCTCCAGTCTGGAAATATTCTCTACACTGTGTGTAATATCAGACTGCAGTCCTATATAGTTCACCAGAACAAAACCCGTAACCACAAGAGCAACACTCAGGAAAAAAACATAACCCGCGCTCATATGTCTGGCTTTATCCCTGTTCTTACGTGTTCTGTTGCTGATCTTTCTCTGGGGCTCCTGCCTTATTTCTCTGGTTACATCCAATTTCCTGACAGTATTTCCCTGTACATAATATCCGTTTCTGTTTTCTGCCCTGCGGCGCTGACTTCCCGTTCTCTGTACTGCTGCCATTACTTGTCCCCCTCTATCAGATTTGCATCTCCATGAATTCCTTAAATTCTGTTAGCTTCTGCAAAACACCCGCAGTTTTGCACTCTTGGATCTTTTATTTGTTTCCATCTCCTCTTCTGACGGAAGAATCGGCTTCCTGGAAATCACTCTGCCCCTGGATACTTGTCCGCACACACATACCGGAAAATCCGGCGGGCAGACACAGGGATTCTCATTTCTTCGAAACGCAGTCTTCACAATCCTGTCTTCCAGAGAATGAAAGGTAATAATACAAATCCTGCCTTCCGGGCTGAGCAGATCAATCAAATCATCCAGCGACTCCCTCAGTACCTCAAGTTCCCTGTTACACTCGATTCTGACGGCCTGGAAGGTCCTCTTGGAAGGATGCCCCCCGACGGCCCGCATTCTGGCCGGGATCGCCGCCTTGATGATCTCATTCAGTTCACCCGTAGTCTCTATCGGCCTGTCCGCCCTGGCCTTCACAATGTGCTTCGCTATATTCTTTGCAAACTGTTCTTCTCCGTAATCCTTGATAACACGGTACAGTTCCGTCTCCGTATATTGATTTATGATGTCTCTGGCAGTTAAAGACTGCCTTAAATCCATCCGCATATCCAGTGTCGTATCGTATCTGTAGGAGAATCCCCTCTCACTGTTATCCAGCTGAAAAGAGGATACTCCCAGATCCAGCACGATGCCATCCACCTTATCGATGCCAATCTGCTTAAGAGCATGTCGTGCATTGCAATAATTATCACGGATCAGCGTCACTCTGTCCTGACAGGGCTTAAGCCTTCGGCCTGCCGCTTCTATGGCCGCTTCATCCTGGTCGATCCCAATCAGCCTGCCCTCGCTGCTTAACGCGGAAGCGATTGCATAAGAATGCCCTCCGCCGCCCAGAGTGCCGTCCAGATAGATGCCATCCGGTTTGATCCTTAAATTATCTACAGTTTCCTTTAAGAGAACCGATGTATGTTCAAATTCCATCCCTGTTTCTCCCTGATGCATCATTGTTCAGGTACTTCCTGGCCGGAACCCTAAATTCCAAGACCCAGTTCTGCCATGTGCTCTGCTATTTCATCCATATCCTCGAAAGCCGTTATTCCTTCGAACCGTTCTTTACTCCAGATCTCTATTCTGCTGGCCACCCCGATCAGCACTACTTCCTTGTTGATCTGGGCAAATTCTCTCAAAATGTTCGGAACAAGGATCCTTCCCTGTTTATCCACCTCAACTTCTGCTGCTCCTGCCAGAAAGAATCTTGCGAACTGTCTGGCCTCCTTATTGGTGATCGGCAAGGATTTCAGCTTCTCCTCGAATGCATTCCATTCCTGATTGTCATACACGAACAGACAGCCATCGAGTCCCTTAGTTACCACGAAAGTATCTCCCAACGCTTCCCTGAACTTCGAGGGGACGATCAGCCTGCCCTTAGTATCAATTGTGTGATTGTATTCTCCCATGAACATCATCAATCACCTGCCCTAAGTGTCTGTCACAGCTTATCGCCATCATCCATACACCCTTCACCATCCAAGCGGTCTGCCACGGAAACCGGAACTTTTTGGGAAAAAGTGTCTCATTTCAACCACTTTATTCCACTTCAAACCACTTTCCACCACTTTTACACTAATTCTATACTAAGAGAATCCATATTGCAAGGAAATAATTCAGAAATTCTTTAGACACAAACCGCCTTAACAAGTACAAAAACGTCAAAAAAGCCCTACAGACTGTTCTTAGTCTGTAGGGCTTTCTTTGTTACAATCCACAGCTTCCGGCCGCTCATAGTAACTTTCTTTCCCGATTCTTATAACAAGTTCAACGCTCCGATCCGCTCCCTCGCCGTTTCATCCATATCCGTATCAGGATATCCGCTGCCAGCGCTGCCACAAAAAGTACAACGGCTAACACCTGCGATACCGCTATCGTTGTGTGGGGAATAAACAACGTATCCGTCCGGATTCCTTCGATCCATGCCCGGCCCAGGCCATAGCCACCCAGATACAGAAGCCACATCTCCCCCTGAAACTTCTTATGCCGCCTGTACAGAAGCATCAGCAGAAGCAGCGCCAGATTCCACAATCCTTCATACAGGAATGTAGGATGAACCTGAATATAGTTCGTCCCCTCCACCATGTTTCTGGCAATGCTCTCGGAAATATCGCTGCTCCTGACCGCATCCACCGGCAGACGCATGGCGAGCAGATTATCCGTATATTCTCCGAACACTTCCCGGTTCATAAAGTTGCCCCAACGCCCGATAATCTGTCCCAGAACCAGCCCCGGCACACAAATGTCGGCAATATGCAGGAAGCTTTGTTTCTTTACTCTGCAATAGATCCACAGTGTGATAAATGCAGCGATCACCGCACCATAAATCGCCAGTCCTCCCTTTCTTATATTAAAAATACTCAGAAGATCGTTTCTGTAAACATCCCATTCAAAAATAACGTAATAGATTCTGGCTCCTATGATCGAGCAAACGATCGCATAAATAGCAAAATCCCAAATCAGATCCGGATTTGTATCCTCCTTCTTCGCTATATATGCCGCCATCAGAATACCGCACAGAATGCCGATACCAATGATCACGCCGTAGAAAGCAATCCGGAATCCGAAAACACTGAAATTGCGTGGTACGTTTTCCAGATAAATCCCCAAATGCGGAAAAGCAATGTCTGTCACATCCATGATGTCCTGCACGACAGCTTCAACTCCTTTCGCCCTGTGTCATCCCTAAACTGCCACGGAACCACATCCGTAATCCCTGCTCACCTTACACATTAAACCGAAACAGGATCACATCTCCGTCCTGCACCACATACTCCTTACCTTCCATACCGACCATGCCCTTCTCTCTGGCTGCCGCAAGAGATCCCTGCTCCAGCAGATCCTTGTAATTGACCACCTCGGCCTTGATGAAGCCTCTCTCAAAGTCCGTATGTATCTTACCTGCGGCCTGAGGCGCTTTCGTTCCGATCTTAATAGTCCAGGCTCTGGTCTCATCCTCTCCGGCCGTGAGGAAACTCATCAGCCCCAGAATATGATAGCTGGCCTTGATCAGCTTCTGTAAGCCTGATTCCGATAAACCCAGATCTTCCAGAAACATAGCCGTCTCTTCTTCATCCAGTTCGGCGATCTCCTGCTCAATCTGCGCACAGATCACAAACACTTCGCTGCCGTTTGCGGCAGCAAATTCTCTGACCCTGCCCACGCCCTCATTATCCGCCCCGTCGCCAGCCAGATCGTCTTCCGCCACGTTGGCAGCAAAGATCACCGGCTTGTAAGTGAGAAGATTATAGGAGGCAAGAAGCTCTGCTTCGTCCTCGTCCTCCGGCTCGTAACATCCCGCCAGATTTCCGTTCTCAAGATGCTCCTTTAGCTTCTCAAGCAGCGCTGCCTCCCTGGCTAATGTCTTATCCATTCTGGCTGCCTTGCCGGTTTTGGCGATTCTTCTTTCCAGGATTTCCAGATCCGAAAAAATCAATTCCAGATTAATCGTCTCAATATCACGCAGCGGATCGATAGAACCGTCCACATGCACGATATTGCTGTCTTCAAAACAGCGTACCACATGCACAATAGCATCCACTTCGCGGATATTGCTCAAAAACTGGTTGCCCAGTCCCTCTCCTTTGGATGCACCTTTCACAAGCCCTGCGATGTCCACGAATTCTATGGTCGCAGGTGTCACTTTCTTAGAATGGTACATATCTCCCAACAGCTTCAGACGTTCATCCGGCACCGCAACGATGCCGATGTTGGGATCAATGGTGCAGAAGGGATAGTTGGCCGATTCCGCTCCTGCCTTGGTCAAAGAATTAAAAAGAGTGCTCTTTCCCACATTGGGGAGCCCTACGATGCCTAGTTTCATAATTTATATTTCTCCTTTGAAAACCTTTATTTTACGGGCTTTCTGAGGCTCTGTATTCAACCGGGTGCCACATCGGATGCCACCGTCTTAAACCACATTCAAAGCATCAGCCACAAGGTCAATCTCTTTGTGTTTTTCGTCCTCCGTAATATGGACGTATAAATTCATCGTGATTCCAATATTGGAGTGACCCAAAATCTTCTGAAGTGCCTTAGGCATCATACCTGCCTCAATACATCTGGTAGCAAATGTAAGTCCGGCTTACTCTTTGGCGGACCCACTCTCCACTCACCGACCTTGTAACGGAACTCCATTGTTCTTGAAATAGTAAGTGTCCTATTCTCAAAATCAATATCATCCCACTTAAGACCTGCAAGCTCTCCAGTACGAAGACCTGTCTGCAGAATAAATCTAAATTGATTCTCATGCTCTGACCCTTGGCACCCTCAAGAAATCTCTTTTGTACATCAATGGTAAGCGCCTCCTTTTTATCAGAAGGTTTTCCCATATCGCTCTTTACTGGCTTCTTACAGGGATTATTGATGATGACATCATTCTCCTTTGCAAAATCCATCATATTAAATAGAGCGATTCTAGTCTGATAAATTGTAGTGGTCTTATATCCCTCTTCTGCCATATCGGAAAATATCTTCTGGCAGTGAATAGGCTTTACCTCAGTAAGAAGTTTTTACCAATGACACCCTTGATGTTTCTCTCATATCTCTCCGTATAGTTTCTCACGGTATTAGGTCTTACTGTTTTCTTCTTAATACTGATCCAGTAATCGAACCACGCATCAACCAGCATATCAGTTGCCTGGTCTAAGCCGCTATGCTCATCTATATAGGTTGCATCTGCAATCCATTGTCTTACTTCTTGTAACTTTTTGAGCGTTTTGATTTTCTCTTTCCGAACTTATCAACGAATCTGGCACAGTACATACCATTAGGCTGCTGATAAATCCCTTCACCGAGTTCTTTACCTCCCAAATCTTTACCCATTTAATGACTCCTTTCTGCCAAAAAGAAGCCCTAAATTAGCAAATACAAATTATAGCACTATTGGGCTTCAATTTCAATGAAAATTTGTACATAGTCGCATTTTGGCGCTCCCCAACTCGGATTTTCTGTGTCTTCCGCTTTGCTCCACTCACAAAAAAACCTCGCGGTATATCAGCCGTGAATAGTAAGGTCTTGAAAATCAATCCAATTCCACTACAGTTCAATATTTTCCTTCCTATAGTTTATTGAGGTCACTTCCTCGCTTCTACTGTACAGATTCTTAAAAGATTTCTCATCAACAATATCTACGAGTAACTGCTCAATACACATACTATGATACTCATCCGCACACTTTGGAGCTTCACTGATTAGATTAAGCATCACGATATTATCACCGGTACAGTATGCATCCCATTCTTTCTCATTAGGCTTAAGCAAAATATTCTTATCAAAATATGTTTCATTTTAAATTCCCCCGTTTTTCTTTTAATCTTCCATCTACGGTTTTTCCGCATCCTTTGGTATTAACCAAACTGTTCCCATTTTTTCAGCCCCTGTAATGCGTCCGGCAGAACCAACATCTATGATTCTGCTGACCTCAGCAAAATCGTAGGATACATAAAAAGGACAAGACATTCTCTCATGACTTGTCCTTTCTTTTATTATTGTTCCCTTTTTCGCCTTCGCTTTCAATGCTAGTATAACCCGATTTAAATAACCTTACGTTTCACTTGCCTAAATTCCCATCTGCCGCGTTGGCTTCAATCATCGATGCTACCGGCATCGCCTCTTTCAGCCGCCTTGCAGATGAAAATTTATCCTGCGTGAAACAGAAAGGTATTTAAATTGGGTTATACTAGTAATTACAAAAAATCTCTGCTTAATTTCTCCAACATTTCACCGCCGTGTAGCTTTATATATTTTATAGATATCAAATTCATTATGCTCTATACCGTAATGCCCCATATTCTCTATTATAAGTCCATTTTCTTCCACAACTTCCTGTGGAATTTCCGGCTGCCATTCCGTATGTAAAAACCAGACGGTATTAAAATCTTTGGAAAAGTCAAACTCCTCACAATACACCAACTGTTCCTCATTAAAATAGCATTCATAGATAAACCCAAACGACTCCCAATTATAAATTACATAGTCCCCATTTTCCAAATTATCCGCAAAGAATTCTTCTGTCTGTGGCACATAGGTACTATGATACTCCTGCCGGAAACACTCTCTGTACTGCACAGCCCCAACAAATAACAGGAACATGCTGATCATGATTACTAACCATCTTTTTGCTTTGCTCACAGCAATCCCAAAAAACAGCGCCAACATTCCCAATGCCGGCATTATATACTGGTCACGATAAACCGGTGTCTTAAATTCAGAAACTACCACACCCAAAACAGTTGTAAGTGTTGGAACCAGCATACATAGTAACGCATAAATTTCCGTTTTATCTTTATACTTTGCTATTGTTATAATATTGTACAGGCTCGCTCCCTTTAACAAAATAAGAAAGAGGAACACCATCCCCGGAACCAGCTCAAGCTCAAATGTCCACAGAAAATACTCCCAGATTGTCTGCGCCGTAATTTCCGGAATCCAATATCCCTGCTCTACACTGGCAACCTGCCTGAAGAAAAAGGGTATCCACGGTAAATAACCGGCTATCATACCGATTGCCGACATCATCCACATAACAATCCGCTTTTTCTCCCAGAGCAAAATTGATATAAACAGCAAGCCCGCTATTATAATAACAGATACAAACGCAAAATAATGAGTATATGCTGCCATAACCCCGCTAAGGGCAAATATCAGAAAATCTTTCCTATCCCCGGACACGAAAGCCTGATAAGCATATATCCCGCAAAGCGTAACAAAGAACAGTGCCATAGAATACATTCTGACCTGCACCGAAAACTCCATGGTACACGGAATACATGCCAGAAACAGCAGAAACAATAAAGAAACCCTGTTTCCAAAATTTTTCCGAATCAACGTTGCCCCAATAGCCAGCGTTGCCGTCATTGGAATAATCGCCGCCAATTTCTGCACCAACAGCGAATCCCCGAAAATTACCATAAATAATTTCGCATATAAATAATAGAGCGGCGGATGCACATCTTTTGCCGTTCCCATAATAATATCTTTTACATTTCCCTGAAGTAACTGCAGGGTAAACGCTTCATCTGTCCATATATTATGATTAAAGACCAGCGATATGTAAAGGGCTGTGAAACCGGCTACGATACTCCAAATAAACACAACATAAAATCTTTCGTACTTTAAATTTTTATCTTCCATTGACTGTACGCTTGATTGTATTACCTTATCAATTTCCTCCTGACATGTCATATTCAATCTATAATGTTTAATCCGTGTAATCCTTTTCTTTTCCCGCCAAGACTGCCAAACTTAGCAATACCGTTTAATCTCTTTCAATTCCTGATACAGTATCCTGTAATTATCATAACGCACCCGGCTGATTGCACCCGTCTCCACGGCATCCTTCACACCGCAGGAAGGCTCGCTGATATGAGCGCATCTGCTGAATCTGCAATAGGGGTCATATTGTGCGAATTCCGGATAGTACTGCCCCAGCTCTTCTTTCGTGATCTCGGAGATGTCAAGGGACGTAAAACCAGGCGTATCTACGATATAAGTCCCTTCCCCCAATGCGATAATCTCGGAATGCCTGGTCGTATGTCTGCCCCGGTCTATCCTGGCGCTGATCGCGCCCGTCTCCATATTTGCCTGCGGAGCCAGTTGATTGATCAGGGACGATTTGCCGACACCGCTGGGCCCGGCCACCGTAGTGGTCTTCCCGCCAAGCGCTTCCCTGACCGCCTCCAGCCCTTCATTCTCCAGCGCACTGATAAACAATACCCGGTATCCGCAAGTCTCATAAGCCCGCTGCAATGCCTTCTTCTCCTCCGCGGTAGCTATATCCTGCTTATTAAAACAGATAATCGTAGGCAGATTCTGCCGCTCCATCCGGATCAGAAACCTGTCTAAAAGATTAAAATTGGGATTCGGTTTGACAATGGCAAATATGACAAGTGCCTGATCCACGTTGGCAACGGCCGGACGGACCAGCGCACTCCGTCTGGGCAGTATCTCCCGAATATTGCCCAGCTTCTCCTCCTCGTCCAGCAGATCCACCAGCACATCATCCCCCACAAGAGGCTTTACATGATCCTTTCTGAAAATACCTTTGGCTTTGCATTCGTAGGTTCCTTTTGCCTCAACATGGACATAATAGAAACCCGCAATTCCTTTGATTATCTTGCCCTGCATGCGCTTATTCCTATTCCTGTGTAAAACTGATTTCTCTCCGCAC
Organism: Clostridia bacterium; assembly: GCA_910575245.1. GTDB lineage: Bacteria > Bacillota > Clostridia > Lachnospirales > Lachnospiraceae > UBA3282. The sequence continues at coordinate 101,425 of CAJTEN010000010.1, forward strand.
TGTCCTGTCCTCCGAAACAGCTTCGCTGGTTATGGGCTCCCCGGTTTCAGGGTCTGTAGTAGTGGACGCTTCCTTATCTACATGGAATGTGAAAGTGATCACCCCGGTCGGTGACTTAATACCTGCATAATTGGCTGCCAGCGGAAAAGAGGAAGTCTGCGTACTCAGCAGCTGTGTTCCGTCCGCCGTTGTAACGGTCACATTAACCACCATACCACTGTGATAATCCGGATCCTCCGTGGGTGCGGCAATTCCTTCGGTATACTGGTATGTTACCGTCCCCGGTCCTGTACTGACCGTGACATCGATTACTGTTCCTTTCTCTACATAAGAACCTACCGAATAGCTCTGATAGCATACCTTGCCGGTCAGAGACGCATCTTCATTACTGGCAGAGGTCACATTTCCCACCGACAGGCCAAGCTCCGTCAGGGTTACTGTGGCATCCATTTCATCCATGCCGACCAGATTCGGGACTCTTACTTTATTTTCATCTGTCCCCTGGCTCACACGAATAATGACTGAGGATCCCTGCGGGGCAGTAATCCCCGGCTCCGGAGACTGGGAAATAACATGGCCGCTCGGAACTGACGGATCATACCCCTCCGTAGCGTTGACCACGAATCCCTCCTTTTCCAGGATGGATGTAGCTTCCGCCTCTGACTTGCCGGTAGTTGCCGGAACTTTAACGCCTTCGGCGCTCTCCGCCACCGTCAGTATGACCACTGTGCCTTTATTCAGCATCAGTTTCTCCTGACCGTCTTCAATTACAGTATTGGTATTACCCTGCACACTGGCCCGCAGAACGGTTCCTGCTTCATGGGTAGTGCTCACCTCATAACGGATCTCTGGTGTCAGACCTTGTTCCAGCAGGGCTTTCTTGGCATCTTCCACGTTCATTCCCGCCACCTTGATCATTTCCACCTGCTTCTCCGACTCTTCCTGGACAGGCGTATTCTCCTTCTCCGTATCTGACCCGAACTGAAACACCCCGATTGCCTTGCCCACTGCAAATATCACAATACAGCCAACAAGAAGCGCCGCCACAACGGCGAGGATTGTTGTGATTCTCTCCATCTTGGGATCATAATCCTCATCCTCGTCATCCCAGTCCTCATCCTCGTCCTCTTCCCCTTCCTCTTCCTCGTCATCCTCCTCGTAGACACGTATGTTGTCCCTCTTCAGGCGCATCGCCTCATCCATGGAATCCCGCCGGTCGGACTGTCTCTTGATCTGCGCCATATCACGGTCTGTGATCATTCTCGTGGACGCATCCTCATCGGGGTCAATTAGCTTGACAAAATCCTCATCCGGATTGATCAGGGACTGCTTTAAGTCCACGATAAGCTCCTGCATGGACTGATATCTTCGGTCCGGGCTCTTCTGGCAGCATTTGCACACGATCTGTTCCACGCTGATAGGGATCTCCGGCACATACTCTCTTGGAGAAGGCATTTCCTCCTGAATATGCTTGATGGCGATAGCCACCGTTGTCTCTCCGTTAAAGGGCACCCGGCCCGTAAGCATCTCAAACATAGTGATACCCAACGAATAAATATCACTCTTCTCATCACTGTAGCCGCCTCTGGCCTGCTCCGGCGAAGTATAGTGTACCGATCCCATCACATTGGATGTGATCGTATTGCTGGTGGCCGCCTTGGCGATACCAAAATCTGTTACTTTAACCTTGCCTTCCTTGGAAATAATGATATTCTGCGGTTTGATATCCCGATGAATAATATGGTTATTATGGGCTGCCTCCAGCCCCATGGATACCTGAATCGCAATACTTACCGCTTCTTTAACAGACAGTCTCGCTTTCTTTTCAATATATTTCTTCAGGGTAATGCCTTCTACCAGCTCCATGACGATATAGTAGATGCCGATCTCTTCCCCCACATCATACACATTGACAATACTCGGATGCATAAGCCCGGCTGCCGCCTGTGCCTCCACCCTGAACTTGGACACAAAATTAGCGTTCTCACTGAATTCCTGTTTCAGGATCTTCACTGCCACATAACGGTTCAGCTTATAATCTTTCGCTTTATATACATCTGACATACCGCCGGTACCGATTCTCTCCAGTATCTCATACCGGTCGCCTATCATCATACCTAACTTAATCATGATCCACCTCGTCTGCCAGCGGTTCGATAACGATAACTGATATGTTATCCTTTCCGCCATTTTGGTTGGCCACCCTCACCAATTCCTCTACTCTGTCCTTAAGACTGCCACCTCTCTTCAGAATGCAGTGTATCGTCTCATCGTCCATCATATTCGTCAAGCCATCAGAACAAAGCAAAACCATGTCTCCGGTCCGCAGTTCCAGATTAAAAAAATCCGCCTCAACACAATCCCGTGCACCAATCGCTCTGGTGATGATATTCTTGTCCGGGTGGTTTCTCGCGGAAGCCCTGTCGATTCCTCCCATGCGTACCATCTCCTCCACCAGGGAGTGATCCTGTGTAATCTGTCTGATCCGTTCATTGATAACATAAAGTCTGCTGTCTCCCACGTTAGCCACTTCCAGATATCTTCCCATGCAGGTGGCAATGACCATGGTTGTTCCCATACCGCTGTAAGAGATGTCTTCCCTGGCTCTTTCACGTATCCGCATGTTCGCCTTCTCAATCGCTCTGCCCAGAATCCGGACCGGATTCTTCTCGAAAGAAGCATCTATCTCCTCCACCACAGTTTCCACCGCATAACGCGAGGCAAAGTCGCCGGCATTATGGCCGCCCATCCCGTCTGCCACAATAAACACATTTGGCAGATTACCGATAGGAACCTCCGATAAATAGATAAAATCCTGATTCAGTTGTCTTTTCCGTCCGATATCCGTCGCAGCATAAGACCTGAGCACTGTATGTTCCCCCTGTACAATCGTTCTATCATTCCGCTTTATGTAACAGTAAAGATATCTGCACTGTTACGCCGTATCACAGCGTCCTTTGCTATATTACTTCCCAATTACATCTTGAATATTCTACCATAACAGGAAAAAAAGGACAAGCTGTATAATTGCCGGTCACTTCTCCGAATGTAACAGTTGTTACTATTCACGGTGCCTTGCACCCTGCTGCAAGGCATCCGGCCAATAAAGCTACGGTTTCAGGCATCCAGCCCCTCGCCGAAGGCGACTTTTCATGGGCTGGATGCGTTACAGTTCGCGGACGATTAGGCCGTGAACTGTAACTAACAGTTCAGCCTTTCGGCTTCCCTGTTACGGAATCTGCCCATTGAGCAAAGCTCAATTTTTCCAAGTGTCTACGTTCCACTCCGGTCGGCGCTGGACAAACGTCCCCCGGACGTTTAGCGCCCTGCGGCGAGGGGCAGATCCCTTGGCTATATTTACACATTCTCACGGACTTTGCAGTAAATGCAAAGTCCTGGGCTGAACTGTTACCTCCGAATATCTGCGCCGCAATTGGCCGCAGGCTCCGTCAATATCCCGGCCCATTTCTCTTCTTACCGTAACATTGATCCCGCCTTTTTCCAGCTTATTCCTGAACGCTTCCACCGCCTGCCTCCTGGACTGTACATACTCCCGTTCCCTGATCGGGTTGACCGGTATCAGATTGACATGGCAGTTTTGTCCTCTGATCAGGCTGATCAGCTGCACCGCATCCTCATCCGTATCATTGACATCCTTCACCAGGCTGTACTCAAAGGTAATCCTCCTGCCCGTCTGCCCGAAATAATAGGAGCAGGCCTCCATCAGTTCCTCCAGGGAATAGCTGTCAGCCACAGGCATCAGCGCCTTCCTCTTCTCATCCGTAACCGCATGCAGAGAGAGAGCCAGTGTAATCTGCAGATGCCTGTCCGCAAGCTGCCGCATCCTGGGAACGATACCGCAGGTCGATACCGTAAGATTCCGCTGGCTGATATGCAATCCGTTTTCATCTGTCAGCAGCGTAATAAACTGCAGCAGATGATCGAAGTTATCCATCGGCTCTCCTGTTCCCATCACTACCACATTAGAGACCCGTTCTCCGGTCTGTCTCGTGATGGCGTAAATCTGCTCCAGCATCTCTGAGGGCAGCAGATTACGCTCCAGCCCGTCCAGTGTGGAGGCACAGAACCGGCAGCCCATACGGCAGCCCACCTGCGAAGAAATACAGACCGAATTACCGTGTTTATAACGCATCCACACGCTCTCTATCAAATTGCCGTCCCGCAGCTGAAAGAGATACTTCCTCGTGCCGTCCAGGCCGGATTCCTGTACTCTGACCGTTTTCAACGTCGTATAATCATAGCGCTCCCTGCAGCGCTCTGTCAGTTTATGGGGAATATTGGTCATTTCCTCATATCCTTCCGCCAGCTTGACATGCATCCATTCGTAGAGCTGTCTGGCCCGGAAGGGTTTCTCCCCCAAAGCCTCCATCTCCTCCTGCAGCTGTGCCAGTGTTAATGATTTTAAATCTTTCCTGTATCCTGTTTCCATCTCTTTCTTCCTGTTATTCTGCACCTGCGAAGGACTGACACCTCTTTTGCAGTCAGAATCATCTCCGCCTGCGCAGCTTCGCAATAAAAAACCCGTCCGTGGGATGTATCCCCGGAAGCAGCTGCAGATACCCTCTTGCGCCGTCCTCCCGCAGTTCTTCGGGCAGGTCTTTTGCCATACTGACTGTCTCCATGCCGAATTCCCGGCAGATCCAGTCAACCATCTCCTCATTCTCTTTGGGATTTATGGTACAGGTGCTGTACATCATGGTACCGCCCGGTTTCAGATATTGTATGACATTTCCCAGAATCTCCTTCTGCAGCTTCGTAATATCCTGCAGATCCTGTCTCGTCACCCGATATTTGATATCCTGCTTTTTGCCGATCACCCCAAGGCCGGTACAAGGCACATCCACAATCAGCACATCTGCAAGTTTAAACAGTGTCTCATCCGCCACACGGGCATCCCGTATCCGGACAGAAAGATTCCCGATCCGCATCCGGTCTCTGTTTTCCTCTATCTTGTCCGCCTTACGGGCAGTCAGATCGCAAGCAATCACCCATCCTGTTTCATCCACCTTCTCCGCCGCATGCAGAGCCTTTCCGCCGGGCGCTGCGCATACATCAATCACCGTATCTCCCGCCCGGATCCCGGCTGTCTCCACCACCAGCATGGAACTGACATCCTGTACCGCAAAGGCACCCTGGCCGTATCCTTCCAGGCTTCCTATTCCCTCAGTCTTCTCCACTTCCACGGCATAGGGCAGATAGGGGTGTTGGCGTACCGTGACACCTGCCTGCCGCCAGGCTTTCAGCAGCTGTTCTCTTTCTTTCTCCGAAAGACTTTCCTTCATGCGGATACAGACCGGCTTCCTTTGCAAAAAGCACTGCAGTATCGTCTCGCACTGCTCTGCCCCGCAGACATCGCATAAATGGTCCACCAGCCATACCGGCACTGAACAGGCGACTGACAGGTATGCTTTGATATCCTTCTGTCTGTCCGGATAGGGGATGCTGTCCTTTCCTCTTGCCACTGCCCGAAGAACACCGTTCACATAACCCTGCAGGGATTGGAACCGGCGTTTCTTCGCCAGCTTGACCGCTTCATTGCATACTGCCGCATCAGGAGTATGCTCCATGAACAGGATCTGATACACGCTCATCCGCAGCAGTTCCCTGATCAAAGGCTTCATCTTCACGACAGGAACCTTCGAGAACAGCTCCAGTACATAGTCGATCTGAATCCTTCGCTCAATGGTCCCTTCGCTCACCCGCTTAATAAAAGCTTTCTCCCTGCCGTCAAGATAATCGTATTTCTTAAGTACCGCAGTAATCAAAATATTCGCATATTCATTTTGTCTGTTCAATTCCAGAAGGATATCCAGAATAATTTCCCGTACATTCATAATCGTGTCAGTCTCTTCTTCTATTGTTATTGCCGAAGAGAAGAACCAGCCGCAGCAGCTGCAGGATGGCAGATGCCGCAGCCGCCACATAGGTAAGCGCCGCAGCGCTCAGCACATTCCTGCAGCCGTTCGTCTCGTCCCGCTCGAGCATGCCGTAATCCCCCAGCATCGCCAGGGCACGGCTGGAGGCATTGAATTCCACCGGCAGTGTCACCAGCTGGAAAAGTACCGCCAGGGCAAAGACCCATATTCCCACCTGAATAAGCATCTGATTCATTCCCATCAGGACGCCGAGAAGGATCAGGGGGATTCCGGCCTTAGAGCCGATGTTCGCCGCCGGCACAAGAGCCGATCTGATCTTCAGTGGCGCATACCCTTTATCATGCTGTACCGCATGTCCGCACTCATGTGCCGCCACACCGATCGCCGCTATCGACGAAGAACCGTATACAGAATCCGACAGCCGCAGGACCTTATGGGCCGGATCGTAATGATCCGTCAGGCTTCCCCGCACATGCTCGATGCGCACATCATGAATACCCGACAGCTGCAGGATTCTCTGTGCCGCCTCCGCCCCTGTCAGGCCGCTCCGGCTTCTGACCGCAGAATATTTCCTGTAAGTGGATGTAACCCGCATCTGTGCAAAAATACACAGAACAGCCCCGATCAATACCAGCAAATACGTTGGATCCATATAATATCCGTAATAATATCCCATAACAATTCACCACACCTTTTTCGAATTTCTACTATATAATTATCCCAGCTGTTCCCCTGTTTTAATCTGATATCCGAGAAGAAAATCCTTCACCGGCATGCGTTTCTTTCCTTCCGGCTGCACAGCCAGTATTTTCAGAATGCCCTCACCGGTCCTTACATAGAATGCCTCCTTCTTCACACCCACCACTGTACCGGGCACAGCATGTACAACATCCTCCTGCAGCTCCAGCCCTTCTGCCGCCAGCTCTGCCTCGGAAGTCACCACCTCCTCCCAGATCTTCAGATTCCTGCCTCTGAAACGGGTATAAGCACCCGGCCAGGAGAGCAGACCTCTGATCAGGCAGTCCAGCTTCTTCGCGTCAAGCTGCCAATCGATCCTTCCCATGGATTTATCCAGCCTCTTTGCGTAGCAGCTCTCTTCCTCATTCTGTCTGACCGGCGTGATTTCTCCGCGCTCTATTTTGGGCAATGCCTCCACGATCAATTCTGCTCCGGCTGCTGCCAGCTTATCATGCAAACTGTCTCCGGTCTCTCCCGGCGCTATCACAACTTCCGTCTTCATCAGCATATCGCCGGTATCCAGGCCCTTATCCATCTGCATAATCGTAACGCCGGTCTTCTCTTCCCCGTCAATAATTGCCCACTGGATCGGCCCGGCTCCCCTGTATTTCGGCAGAAGAGAGGCATGGATGTTCACGCAGCCATACTTTGGCATCGCCAGAATCTCCTCCGAAAGGAGCTGCCCGAACGCAGCTACCACGAAGATATCCGCCCCGTAGCTTCGAAGCACTTCCACTGCTTCCTTCTCCTTAACCCTGACAGGCTGGAATACCGGAATCTCATGGGCCATGGCACAGGCCTTGACCGGTGTTATCTGAACCTCCTTGCCCCTGCCTCTGGGTCTGTCCGGCTGGGTCACCACTGCCTCCACCTGATGGCCGGCTGCTATAATCGCCTCCAGGGCTCCTACGGCAAAATCAGGTGTTCCCATAAATACAACTCTCATCCAAAATCCTCTCCTTCCTTAACAGTTGTTACCCTTCCTCTTCCAGATCCTCCGTATTGACCAGCGGCCCCTCCACCTTCTCCACATAAAGGTGTCCTTCCAGATGGTCCAGTTCATGGCAGATCGCCCTGGCAAGCAGCTCTGTTCCCTCCAGTTCGAAAGCCTCCAGATTCTCGTCATAGGCAATAATCTTCGCGTAGTTTGGTCTGGTCACATTGCCGCTTTTCCCCGGAACGCTCAGACAGCCCTCGTATCCTGTCTGTTCTCCGCTGGATTCAAGAAGTCTCGGATTGATCAGCAGAAGCGGATCCTCTCCTGTAACGTCGATCACCACGATTCTCTTCAGGATCCCCACCTGTGGCGCCGCCAGTCCTACCCCCTCCTCTTCATATAAAGTCTCAAACATATCATCAATCAAGTCCTGTATTCTGGGTGTAATCTCAGTCACTTCCTTACATTTCTTATACAAAACCGGATCTCCGATCTCCCTGATTTTCCTGATCGCCATTTTATCCTCCATTCCGAAGCGCTCTAATATGTATTCATCGGGTCGAAATCATATTGTACCGTCTGATTCTTTGATTCTTCTGTTTTGCAGTAACGCTCCAGGATATCTTTGATTTCCACCAGTACCTGATAATCCCGGTGTTTCACATAAAAAACATGCCGGTACAGATCATTGATCTTACTGATCGAAGCCAACGTCGGGCCGATCACCTGCAGCTTCTGCCACTCCTGCTTCCGCCGGCATTCTATTTCTTCGGCCATGTGCCGGACAAGTTTCTCGCCCTGCTCCTGTTCCCGGGAAGTAACAAGCACCGCCAGCATATGTGATACAGGCGGATAGCTCATGAAATCCCGATAGGTGATCTCCTCTTCATAGAACCCCTGATAGTCCTGCCTCGCGGCATGAACGATGCTGTAATGCTCCGGTTGATAAGTCTGGATCACCACTTCTCCCGGCTTCTCCCCCCTGCCGGCACGTCCTGCCGCCTGTGTCAGAAGCTGGAAAGTCCGCTCCCCGGCACGGTAGTCATTCTGGTTCAAAGACAGATCCGCCGCCAGAACTCCCACCAGCGTCACATTCGGAAAGTCATGTCCTTTCACAATCATCTGCGTTCCCACCAGAATATCCGCCTTCTCATCCGCAAAGGCAGACAGGATCTTCTCATAACTCTCCTTCGTCTTCGTGGTATCGGCATCCATGCGAAGAACCCGCGCCTCCGGAAACTCCCTGTGCAGCGCCTCCTCGATCTGTTCCGTGCCTGCCTTAAACCCCATCAGATACTTAGAGCCGCAGGCAGGACAATTGGTTCTTCTCACCTCTTCATAACCACAATAATGACATAATAACATATTCCCCCGGTGTTCGGAAAGAGAAACGTCACAATGGGGACATTTCATCACATGTCCGCATGCCCTGCAGGAGACGAAACCGGCATATCCTCTTCTGTTTAAAAACAGCATCGTCTGCTCTCCCGCCTTAAGCCGCCCAGCCATCAGTTCCTTCAGTTTCCTGCTGAACACCGAACGGTTCCCCTGCTTTAATTCTTCCCGAAGATCTATGGTATATACCTGCGGCAGCATGCTGCCTCCATGGCGGCCTGTCATCTCAAATAATTGATATTCCCCCTGCTTCGCCCGGTAATAAGCTTCCATGGAGGGCGTGGCAGATCCCAGTACCACACTGGCATGCTGCATGGAGGCGATCTGAACCGCCGTCTCCCTGGCATGATATTTGGGCATGGATTCACTTTTATAGCTCCCCTCGTGCTCTTCATCCACAATAATAATCCCCAGATTGGGAAAAGGGGTGAACAAAGCGGACCTGGGTCCGATAATCACATCCAGCTCCCCTGCCTGTGCCCGTCTGACCTGATCATATTTCTCCCCCATGGAAAGTGAAGAATTGATCACGGAAACCCGGTCTCCGAATCTCTTATAGAATCGCAGCAGCGTCTGATAGGTAAGGGCAATCTCCGGAATCAGCACGATGGCCTGCCTGCCCATGGCGATCATCTGCTCTATGATCCCCAGATACACCTCTGTCTTACCGCTGCCTGTGACCCCATGAACCAGATAAGTGCCAGGGTGTCCGGCCTGGTAATCTGCCAGTACGCGCTCTATGATCCTTTGCTGTACATCGCTTGGCGCAACCTTTTTCTCTTCTCTGTCAGCGCATTTCACCGGATTGCGGTAGTAAGCCTCTGTCTCTATTTTCAAATATCCCTGTTTCTCCAGGGCTGTCAGCGTGGCAGACGATACGTTCAGCTTCTGTCTGATCAGCTCATACGGAAGGATCTCCTCCGCCGCAATTGCACGCAGCACACGCGCCCTGGCAGTCTGATGCTTCTGCTCACACTGTAACACGGCCTTCTGCAGCACCTCCCCCTCCACACACCGGAGAATCTTCTTTCTCTCTAACTGTTTCAGCTTCTGTTTCGCCGGCAGTACCGTCTTAAGCGCGGCAATGGTTGTCGATCCATACTGCCGCTTCAGCCAGTAGGCGATCTGTATCTGGCTGCTCTCTGCCGTAATGCCCCGGTTATCTACAGCCGTGATATCCTTGATCTTCTCCACCGGATAATCCGGCTGCCCGGAAAGATCCACCACATATCCTACCTTATCCTGATTGCCCCTGCCGAAGGGCACATGCACCCGAACCCCCGGATACACCGCCCCGGCCAATTCCGCAGGGATCCGGTACTGAAAGGGACGGTCAACCTTCTCATGGGAAATATCTATAATAATATCCGCATATTGCTCAGCCATACCGTCTCCTTTCCAATGCTCAGCCCTTCTGCCGTTCTTTGAGAATCTCCGCGATCAGCACTCTCTCATCCATCGGATACTTCACCCCGCAAATCTCCTGATAATCTTCATGTCCCTTGCCGGCCAGCACAATAATATCCCCGGGCTGGCCGTGATTGATCGCATAGGCGATTGCCTCTTTCCTGTCACAGATCTCCACATATCTGCCCTGGGTCTTACCGATTCCCATTTTAATATCATCTATGATCGCCTGAGGCTCTTCATTCCTCGGATTATCCGAAGTAATGATAGTCAGATCCGCCAGATTACCGCTGACCTCTCCCATCTCATACCTTCTCGACTTCGCCCGGTTGCCCCCGCAGCCGAACAGACAGACAAGGCGGTGCGGTTCATAGGCCCGCAGTGTAGTCAGAAGACTCTTAAGGGCCATGGCATTATGAGCATAATCGATCATCAAAGTAAACGTATCAGACACCTTGACAGGTTCGATTCTGCCCTTTACCTTCGCCTGCATCAGCGCTCTCTTAATGGCCTCTTCTTCCACGCCGAAATGTCTGCATATGGCAATCGCAGTCAGTGCATTGTATACACTGAATTTACCGGGTGTAGCAATCTGCACCGGAAAATTCATAAGCCCGGTCACCTCAAATCCCATCCCCAGATTGCCACCATCTTTCAGAAAGGCAATATTCCTCGCACGAAGGTCCGCTTCCGTATCAATCCCGTAAGTCTCCAGCGTACATGTATGCCCGGAGGTAACGGCTTCCCAATGCTCATCATCCCGGTTAACGATCCCCACCCTGCACTGTTGAAAAAGCAGTCCCTTACAGTGCAGATAATCTTCAAAATCCTTATGCTCCCCCTTACCGATATGATCCGGTTCCAGGTTGGTAAATATGCCGAAGTCGAAGATAAATCCCTGCGTCCTGTGCAGCATCAGTCCCTGGGAGGATACTTCCATCACCACCGTATCACAGCCTGCATCCGCCATCTGTCTGAAATACTTCTGGATCAGAACGGATTCCGGTGTGGTGTGGTCCGCATGGATGTGGGTATCGCCGATAATAATCTCAATAGTACCGATCAAACCGACCTTTCTGCCTGCCTGCTCTAAAATGGATTTCACAAGATAGGTAGTGGTGGTCTTCCCTTTGGTACCTGTGATGCCGATGATCTTCATCTCCTCCGCGGGATAACCATAGAAAGCTGCGGACACAAACGCCATGGCATAATGGGTATCCTCCACCCTGATCACTGTTACCCCGGTATTTTCAGGCAGTTCCATCTCCTTTTCCACAAGAAGAGCCCCTGCACCGGCCGACACAGCCGCTGCGGCGAACTTATGCCCGTCCACCACAGCCCCCGGAATACAGACAAACATACTGCCCACAGACACATTGCGGGAATCATAGACGATGTCTGTCACCTCTTTATCCAATGTACCGCAGACACATTCGTACTCAATCTTCGTAAGCAAATCCTTTAATACCGCCATATCTGACCAAACTCCTCTCTGCCGCATATATACTACGTTCATTACCTATGACGCCATCAGCAGCATAAATAATGTGTAAACCGTTTCAGAAGAATCGCCCCAAAGCGATTCTTCAAGACGGAACTTAGATTTTCTTAGGCGGCGTCCTTTGACGCCTTAGAAAATCTTTCCGTCTTTTTACTGATATAAAGATAGCATGAAAGCCGCATTTTTTCAACATTTATGCCTGTTTCGCCGCTGATGTGCGAATACGGCGGCACTTCATTTTTCCTTTATATACTCTTTAATCTTTCTTAAGGTATTTTAATACTTTTCTTATAAACTAAACACATTTTGGACACATTTTCACTTTATGATAGATATCAAGATAGTTGATGAACTCACTATCTCCCCCCTCATAAGAAAATGCGAAAAAGTCTGGGTTTCCCAGACTTTTTTGTTTCCCGGGAAATCACATTCCATGAAACAAAAGCGTGTAAGAAGCATCACAGGCTGCCCCGGGCATAATCCTGCATGATCATCTGCAGTCTCTCTCTTCCCTGATACACATCCAGATCCGGATAATAGATCACATGAATATACATGTTGGTCCCTCCGGCATAACCGCCCTGATAAAGGCTTTCGCAGGCTGTTTGCCCGAAGTTCTCCCGAAGGAATGTGTGCCACCGCTCCAGATCCCCGAAATACATCATGTCATACTGCCTGCCGCCTTCGTCCTCCACACGGTATTTGCCCACATTGCCATTCCTGCCAAGGATCCGGCCGCTTACCAGCCGGATGTTCCGCTGGGCAAATACGGGCTTGCTGTTTCCGTTGCCAAAGGGCTCCAGCACCGACAGCTGTTTCACGAAATCCGCCGTCACATAGGACATGGGCATCGGCACATCGATATGGATCTTCTCCTCCAGATCCGCCTCTGTCAGGCCACAGTGGCTGTTTAAAAAGCTCCTGAAAGCTTCCACATGTTCCTCCGGCATGGAAACTCCCGCTGCCAGTTTATGGCCGCCGTATTTCGTATAGAGTTCCTTACATTCACTCATCTTCTCATACATATGATATGCCTCAATAGAACGTCCTGACCCTTTCACCCCCTCCTCGGACATAGTCAGCACGAATGTCGGCTTATGATACCGCTCCCTGATGCGTCCTGCTATGATCCCTGCCAGGCTCTCATGACATTCCGGCAGATAAACTACAAGAACTTTATCATCCTTAAGGCTCCCCTTCTCGATCAGTTCGATAGCTGCCTTTGTCCCTAACAGTGTCATTTCCTTGCGGCTGTCATTCAACTCTTTCAGTTCTCCCGCAATCATCGCGGCCTCTGCCCTGTCACCGGTCTGGAACAGACGCAGGGCTCTGTCCGCCGTATCCAGTCTTCCTGTCGCATTTAAACACGGCCCCAACACAAAACCGATATGATAGGCCGACAATTTCCGGTCCTGCAGGCCGTTGGCTGTCACCAGCGCCTGCAGGCCGTAATTGGAGGAACAGGAGATCTGCTGCAGGCCGTACTGGACGATAATCCGGTTCTCATCCACCAGCTCCATCACGTCCCCCACCGTAGCGAAAGCTGCGAAGGCAAGCAGTTCCTGCAGCAGTTCCCCGGTGCCGGGCAGCGCTTCGGATGCAAACAGTACCTGTAAGAATTTATAAGCGACTACGGCGCCACAGATACCGTCAAAAGGGTACCCGCACTCCTTCCTCTTAGGGTCTATCACCGCATCCGCCTCCGGAAGACACTCCTGCCTGCTTCCATCCGCCAATACTTCATAGGGCACCTCGTGATGATCCGTCACGATCACTGTCATCCCCAGGGATCCGGCATATGCGATCTGTTCCTTCGCTGCGATACCATTGTCACAGGTCACGATGGTATCTGTACCCGCTTCCCAGGCCTCCCGTATTAAATTCTCATTCAGCCCGTAGCCGTCATGGATGCGATGGGGAATGACAGCATCCACTTTCGCGCCGCAGTGCATCAATCCGGCCAGTAATATGTAAGCGGAACAGATCCCGTCTATATCATAATCCCCTATAATACGGATCTGTTTTCCGGCGGCAATCTTATCACGCAGGATAGCCGCCGCCTTATCCGCATCCTTCAGCCGGAAGGGATCATGCATATCCCGAAGCGTACCATGCAGAAACCTGTCTATCTCCTCCTCCCCCAGGACATCCCTGTTGCGGATGATCCTGGCGATCACCGGGTCAATATGGAACCGCTCCGCTATCCTGTAAAAATCCGCCTTCTTGGCGGAAACCATCCATTTCGCCATTCTTTTCCCTCCGTCTGTAACTCCATAACAAAGAAAGGCGCCCCGCACACTGCAGAACGCCTTGTTGTTCCTGTTTTCCTGCCTCTTATTTCGCTGCCGCTTTCTGACCAACCTTCGTGCGGAGCACATACCACAATGCTCCTGTAAGGCAGATGGACGAATACGTACCGCAGATGATACCCGCAATCAACGGCAGGGCAAATTCTCTGATGGAAGATACGCCAAACACTTCCAGAGACGCCACCATGAAGAACGTAGTCAAAGACGTAAAAATGCTCCTGGACAATGTCTGGGAAATACTCCTGTTGACCAGCTCCTGTAATTCATCTTTATTACGCATGTCCTTCAGATTCTCACGGATACGGTCGAAGATAACAATCGTCGCGTTAATGGAATAACCCACGATCGTCAACATGCAGGCAATAAAGGTATTGCCTACCGAAATCTTCACGATCGCATAGAATGCCAGTACCACCAGCACATCGTGTACCAGTGCGGAAACAGCGCTGGCCCCGAAACGGATATCCTTAAACCTGAACCAGATATACAGAAGCATGAGCACAGTAGCCACAACGATTGCCTTGACCGCACCCGTCTGCATCTCGGAACTGATGGTAGCGCTGATTGTCTCTGCCGTAATACTGTCAGCATCTACATCGAAGTTGTTTACCATAGTCTCCGAAAATTCCTGCCGCTCCTCCACATTCAGAGTCCGTGTCTTGATAATCACCTGATTGGATCCGGCTACCTTCGTTGTCTGTACATTACCGTCCCCTGTGATCTCCTCGATCATCGGAACGATCTGCGCATCGATCTCTTCAATACTCATATCCTCGTTCAGTGTCATGGTAGTAGAGGTACCGCCTACGAAATCGAGACTGTAATTCAGAGGCATACCCATACCGGACTGGTTGATTCCCATAACCACGAAACCGATCAGAATTACTGCAGCAGACAGACCGAAAAAGACCTTCCTCTTCGCCAGGAAATCAATCGTCTTCTTCTCCCTGCCCACACCGTAGGCCTTCTCACTCTGGATTCCCAGTGCATACAGCACATTGATCAGGAATTTCGTAACAAACAGTGCGGTAAACATGGATAAAACGATACCCAGCATCAACGTAACCGAAAAACCTTTAATCGTACCGCTTCCCATCAGATAAAGTACAATGGCCGCGATAAAGGTTGTGATATTACCGTCCAGAATCGCCGACAATGCCTTACTGAAACCAATCTTGATAGAGGACTGTACGGTCTTGCCTGTAGCCAACTCCTCTCTGATACGGGCGAAAATAATAACATTGGCATCCACCGCCATACCTACAGACAGGATAATACCCGCAATACCCGGCAGTGTCAGCGTTGCCTCAAAGGCATACAAAAGGATAACCATAAGCTCCGTATACAGGCACAACGCAAGGGCTGCCGCCAGACCTGAAATATAATAAACGGCAATCATAAATACCACAACCAGTGCAAAACCCACTGCCGCGGCGATCAGGCTGGTATGGATCGCCTCGGAACCCAGCTGGGCTCCCACCACGTTGGAACGAAGCTCTTCCAGTTCCAGCTTCAAACCACCGATACGAATGGTGGAAGCCAGCTGCTCCGCTTCCGCCGCTGTACTCTGGCCGGTGATCACTGCGTTGCCGTCAGTAATTACAGCCTCTACACCAGGCACACTGACGAATTTGTCATCATAATAAATAGCAATTGTTTCACTGTTTTCATAGGCCCTCCTGGTAGCCTCCGCAAAGGCCTCCTTACCGGATTCGTTGAGAGTCAATGCCACCACATTCTGGGAATTGCCCATGGAATCCTGCTGTGTTCTCGCCTGCGCACTCTCCACTTCCGTACCGGTCAGGACAATGGAACCGTCCTCCAGCATCTCGTCTATCGTCTTGTTCAGTGTGTGCTGGGGTATCATATTTCCTTCCGCGTCCATACCGTAGGTGCTGGAATAATTCTGGTTCCCGTTACTGTCAGTCTGGGCAATAAAATACAGACTGCCCGGCTTGCCCAGCTCTTCCAGAATCGCATTGGCATCCGACACACCCGGAATCTCAATATTGATACGGTCGGAGCCTTCCTGATATACCTGTGCTTCCGTGCTGTAATTCTGCACACGCTGCTGCAGCTTATATATTGTATCACTCATATCCTCGGCATTGGGATTCTCATCTCCCACTACCTGATAAGTGATACTGACACCACCTGCCAGATCAAGACCGAGTTTAATACTTGACATTGAACCGGACTTGTCCGAACCCACCCCAAAAACTGCCGTGTAACCCAGCAGTCCGAGTATCAGGACAAATACGGCCAGACTGATCACTGCTCTGCTTTTCTTCATAATGCTTTCTCCTTTTCCTCATCGGCAAGCGCCGCTTTTATCATAATTGCGCATTCCACACGCTTTCTCTGCAACTCACAGCCAAGGTCATACGCGCCGTCTATACTGCCGCTGAAATGATAAGCATTGGCAGCGCATCCGCCGCTACAGTAAAATTTCGCGAAACAGTCCCTGCACTGCTCCTTCGCATAAACATTACATGCTTTAAAGGTGTCCCTGATATCCGTACGGACAATGCCTTCCTCCACATTCCCCATCAAAAACTCCTCCTGTCCCACAAACTGGTGACAGGGATAGAAATCTCCCCAGGGCGTCACCGCCAGATATTCCGTACCCGACCCGCAGCCGGACAATCTCTTGGCAACACAGGGACCACCTTCTAAATCTATCATAAAATGGAAGAAATTAAAACCTTTTCCTTCTTTTTTTCTGCGGATATATTCCCGTGCCAGCTCATCGTACTCTTCAAAAATCGCCGGCACATCCTCCCAGCGAAGCGCATAGTCCTCTGTATCTGCCGCCACCACAGGCTCCACGGAGATCTGCTCAAATCCCTCGTCCGCCAGGTGTTTGACATCCTCGGCGAAATCCAGATTATTCCTTGTAAAAGTGCCTCTTACATAATAATTCATCTGGTTTCTGCTCTCCGCCACCTTCTTGTACTTTGGAACCACTTCATCATAGCTTCCCTGCCCGCCTCTGTGGGGCCGCATCAGATCATGGATCTGCCTGCGTCCGTCTATGCTCAGGACTACGTTCGCCATTTCCCTGTTGACGAACGCAAGTATCTCATCATTCAAAAGCACACCGTTGGTGGTCAGCGTAAAGCGGAATTTCTTATGACATGGCTCCTCCAGGCTCCTGCCGTAAGCTACCAGGTCTTTCACCACCTGCCAGTTTAACAACGGCTCTCCCCCGAAGAAATCCACTTCCAGATTCACCCGGTTCCCGGAACTGCGCACCAGAAAATCCAGTGCCTTCTTCCCTGTCTCATAACTCATGAGAGCCCTTCTTCCATGGTATTCGCCTTCCTCTGCGAAACAATATCGACAGGCAAGATTACAATCATGGGCAATGTGCAGGCACAACGCCTTCACCACCGTCTCACGGTTCCTGAATTCACCTATATACTTCTCGTAGATGTCATCTGTATACAGCATACCTGCTTCTTTTAATTCAAGAATTTCCTCGATTACTTCCCCCAGTTCTGCTGTTTCCGGCTCTTCGCCGCCTTCCCCGTTCATCCTGCCCGCAGCATAGGCAGTCAGTTCCTTTGCCGTCTTCATATTCTGGGCAAGGGCTTCCTCCACCACAGGTATCACACGATATGTCAGTTCATCCACAACATGTACACAACCGCTGTTGACATCCAGCACGATGTGATATCCGTTACTTACATATTGATGTATCACTTCAACTTCTCCTACCCGATCTTCCATGCTTCCGGTTCACAGAACCGGAGACATTACATCACTACGCATAATAAGCAGCGACACATAATCGCTGCTTACATACCCTGTCTTCCTGAAATAAAATCCAACCGATTATCTTGCTTTCTCACAACTCTGATTTCCTACTGTGCAAGATGTCTTGCAGGCTGACTGGCAGGATGTCTGACACTCGCCGCAGCCGCCCTTCTTCATGGACTCTTTTAAATCTCTTGTGGTTAAAGTCTTAATATGTTTCATCTGTCATTTCCTCCTTATGTTCCATCCCGATGAGGATTCTTCCCATAACTTTATGTAGTATATCACAGTTTCTATCGATAGAAAAGTATTTTTAAAAAAATTTTTTACGTCTAGCTGATCATCCCGCCAAGCATGCCGCTGCCTGCACACAGAAAGAACACCGTCAGCATATTTCCCGCCACATCCTGAGGTCCTCTGTTGACGATCAGAGACACGATCACCAATATTACATAATAGGCCGTTCCCATCGCCAGCCCCCACAAATATTTCCGCCTGCCGGCCCGTTTGCCCGACAATACTCCTGTCAGAAATGTAACCGCAATATAAATGCCGATAATGCACAGAGATACTGCCTTCTCGGGCAGTCCGAACCTGTACAGCATAAAAGCCAGCAGAAGCAGCAGCCCTGCCGTCAGGATATAAGCCGCCAGCATGCACTTTGTCACAAAGATCGCTTTTTGTGTGTAAACTTCCTTCTTCCCCATATTCCCTCCATTACTTACGCAGATTCTTTCACCGGCTGATGATGTTACCGTTCATAGATCAACCATCTACCAGTTCAGAGGAAAGTTAATATCTGGAGGAGCCTCTTGAGCGAAAGTGCGGCGACGAAGATATTGACTTCCCTCTGAGTGTCCGGTTTCGATAGCGTATGAACAGTAACCTGATGATATTAATATATATTCCGGACCGTGGAAAAACTTGACACAATATTATCTTTCATGTAAACTGCTATCAAGCAATGCATTGTCCGTCCGCGGACTGCCTGGTCACGGGGCTCCTTGCCACTGACTAATACATATTATAAGGAGTGAACATTTCATTGGATACCACAGGTGTCATACAAATCGTATCATTACTGATTCTGGTGCTGTTATCAGCATTTTTTTCTTCTGCCGAGACATCCTTCTCGACAGTCAACCGGGTACGTCTCCGTACACTAGCCAGCGAAGACAATAAAGGGGCGGTAAGAGTCCTTGCAATATTGGATCAATACGGCAAGATGCTCAGTGCGGTCCTGATCGGCAATAACATTGTCAATCTGTCGGCTTCTTCTGTCGCCACCACCTTTGCCATCAGGATGTGGGGAAGCCACGCCGTCGGCATCATGACCGGCGCACTTACTTTCACTATATTAATGTTCGGCGAGATCGTTCCCAAGACCTGGGCCATGCAGAATGCCGAGCAGATCACCCTTCTCTACAGCGGCATCATACGCACGCTGATGACGGTTCTGACGCCTGTCATCTTCGTAATAGACCGGATCTCCAACTGGATCCTGCGTCTGCTGCATATCAGTTCTGACGGCAACAACTTCAGCATCACCGAAAAGGAACTGAAGACCTATGTAGATGTAAGCCACGAAGGCGGCGTCATCGAATCTGAAGAGAGGGAACTGATCTACAACGTATTCGATTTCGGCGATACGGTTGCCAAGGACATCATGATCCCCAGGATTCAGATGACCACCGTACCTATTGATACCACTTACCAGGAATTATTATCTACTTTTCAGGCCTCCATGTTTACCAGGATTCCTGTCTATGAAGGCGACCCTGACCACATCGTGGGCGTTGTCAATATCAAAGATTTTATATTGGTAAAAGATACTGAGAAATTTCAGATTAAGAAGATACTGCGTGAAGCTTATTATACTTATGAATATAAGAGTGTATCTGACCTGCTGATGGAGATCCGCGAGAAATCTCTCAGCATCGCTTTCGTTCTGAGCGAATACGGCACCACAGTGGGCATGATCACCATGGAAGATATGATTGAAGAACTGGTCGGGGAGATCCGTGATGAATATGACGCGGACGAGGAAGAACTGATCAAACAGCTGGCCGATGACCAGTATCTGGTAGAGGGCAGCATGAAAATCCATGATATCAACGATGCCCTCAATATCGAACTGGACTCTGAGGATTATGACTCTGTCGGCGGCCTGATTATCGAGAAACTGGAGCGG
This sequence comes from Clostridia bacterium, assembly GCA_910575245.1. Classification (GTDB taxonomy): domain Bacteria; phylum Bacillota; class Clostridia; order Lachnospirales; family Lachnospiraceae; genus UBA3282. The sequence continues at coordinate 121,559 of CAJTEN010000010.1, forward strand.
CTGCCTCTGAATCAGGAAACCATTGTCTTAGATAACGGCATCACCTTGCGTGCAGACGGCGTAGAAGATAACCGCATCCTGAAAGTGCTGATTACTCTGCCTGCTTCAAATGTCGAAGATAAGGAAGAAGTTCCTGAGGAGTCCTGATCATATTGCCGGAAGCAGCGCCTGCCGCACACAACTCTTCCTCTGTCCGAAATCCCCACATAACACTGACACAGGGCATCGGTACATTCGCTGCTGTCTGCAGGTCCACCTCGGAATCTCCTACATAGACAGCATGAAGTGCATCTGATGACAACTCGGCCAGCGCCTGAAGAACCATATCAGGCGCCGGCTTTTTCTCTGCCCCTGGGTGCTCTCCTATGGCCGCCTGTACGTATGCCCCGAAGTATTTCCCGAAGAGCTGCTTCACGGCTCCATCCGGTTTATTGGACACGATTGCCATACGATAGCCCGCCTGCCTCAATTCAGCCAGCATATCGATAACGCCTTCATAGGGCCCGGTCTTATCCTCGCAATGCACCTGATAATGCTTCCTGAAAGCATCCAGGATCTCATCATAAGCAGAATTATCCCTGCCCTGCGGGACAGCACGCTCGATCAGCTTAGCGGCCCCGTTTCCCACATAGGTTCTGATCTCCTCTATCGTATGCACCGGCAAATGGTACTGCTCCATAGTATGATTGACGCTGTCTGTCAGGTCTTCCAACGTATTTAGTAAAGTACCGTCCAAGTCAAAAATGATTGTGTCCGTCATGAACAACCTCCGTTTCGAAATCCTTATCTCACTCTGTGCGCCCGGCCAGTTCCATAACCGCCTCAATCTCCGCCCCGTTATCCGGAGCCGGTTCCACCAGTTCATGCCTGCCGTCAGGTGTCACCCTGCCAATATAATTCCCCTGCTCCGTCTTCTCAAACGTATAATAACGTACTTCCTGTATATCCCGCAGCCATACTGCATAGATCCGATAGCACATACCCTTCTTCACCTTCTCGGAAGGCATATCCACCCTGGTCAGCTGCATCGTATCCGTAAGATTCAGCGTCATCACCGAGAATTCCTCCGGTGATACCGCTACTGCATCCTTTTTTCCCTCCGGATATACTTCTCTGTAGAACCGTATGATAAAGTCTCCTTCTTCCTTCTGCAGACTCCGCAGCCCCTCTTCCTTCTGTTCGAACAGATATTTAGGCAGAAGATAAAATGCAACCCTGCCATGTACCAAATCCTGAAACTGCTTCTCCGTAACCTTGATGGTCTTCGTCTGCTGCGCCGCATTTCCGCGCTTCTGCGCCACTTCCAGGATCGGTTTAGGCAATACCACATTCTGCGTAAAAGGATTCAGCACGATTGCCTCCACCTTCTCCGGATTGCCCATAACCATCGCTACACAGGAGAAAAAAGGCATGGCAACCACCGCAGGGCTCCTCTTGTCACTGGGAATCTGTGCCATCGAAGTAAAGATCGGAAGTACCTGTCCTCCATCGTCCTTGCGCAGCAAGCAGGGCATAATCTTAGCATCCCTGGGAAGCTGTACCTGCCCGCCCGCCTGCATCTTCTTACGCGCCTCAGCATCCATTCCCTGTGGCACCAGCGTCGGAACCAAAACTACCGCCTTCTCCAGAAGCTCCATAACACCGGCATATTTCTCCTTCTGCCTGTCCTTCACAAACTCTGCTGCCGCCGCTTCCAATTTCGTATTATCCAATTTATTCTCTGCCATAACAATTCTCCATTCCTGTCATTTTACTCTAATCTTCATGATACCGCCCGGCATAATCTCAAATCTGTGCATACACTGATCTCCAACCACCTGCTTTGCAGATGCTCCCAACCAGTATAACAAATTTACAGTATTCTGCCAATCCGGTCATCCGTTTTCTTCCTTTCCGGCAGCTGTGCTGACGTGATCGCCATCACCATCATCAGACATCCGACCAGTTCCCTGAGGCTCATAGCCTGGCCAAGAAGCAGGAAACCAGCCGCTGCCGCCACCACAGACTCCAGACTTAAAATCAGGGATGCCACTGTGGGATTCATGTCCTTCTGGCCCACAATCTGCAGGGTATAGGCAACCCCACAGGACATGATGCCGCCGTAACAGACTGGCAGCCATGCATCGCAGATGCTCTGCAGATCAGGTCTCTCGAACAGGAAACTGCAAAACAGTGACAGAATTCCACATACCCAGAACTGGATACAGGACATTTTAATGCCGTCCACCCTCTGCGAAAAGTGATCAATCACCAGAATATGCAGGGAAAAGATGAAAGCACAGATAAGCACAAGGGCGTCTCCCTTTTCCAGGCTGAAGCTGTCTGTCATACACAACAAATACAACCCGGCAATCCCGAATACCACACCGATCCATACCTGCAGCCCGGCCTTTTTATGTACCAGAAGCCCCAGAATCGGCACGATCAGAATGTACATGGCTGTAATAAAACCCGCCTTGCCCACCGTTGTATACTGAATGCCAAACTGCTGGAAGTTACTGGCGGCAAACAGGATGAAACCGCAGCACAGACCTCCTGCAGCAAGCTCTTTGCCGCTCTTCTTGATATTCCTTCCTTCCACACTGCTTCCCTCTGCCGTATCCGGCTTTGCTGCCTGTATCTTATTAAGCAGCGCGATACAGGGCAGCAATACCATACCGCCCAATACGGACCGCACACCGTTGTAGGTAAAGGGTCCCAGATATTCCATGCCGGCGCTCTGCGCTACAAACGCCACACCCCAGATCACTGCCGTAAGAAATAATAGAAATGATTGTCTTAATGTATGTCCTGTCATCTTTATACCATACCTCTCTCAGTCTGCATACTTGTCAGCCGCAAGACATAACCTTACATCTTTAGCCTGTCATCGTATACTGCCGTTCAAAAAAGTTACCTTGCAGGAACAGGAAGATCCTCCCTGGTTCTTTCAAGGTAACTTCGTACATCTTTCTATTTGTTAAAAGACATATTTTTAAGCTGCTCGATCATATCCATGTCTTCTGCCGTAATCTTCAGATTGGAATCGAAATTCTCCCCCTCCGCAGTGGTCACCTTGATCTCGATGATACTTCCCTCTCTGATCCCGTTCTGCACCACCGCCGAAAGAAATTTCGGAAACTTAGGATGGTTTTTCTGAAAACGGCTCCACAGATTCATCATCTGTAAGAGCGCCGCCGGATTCTGCAAATTCATATAGCCTTCTCCTCTCCTTCTTTTATCATTGGGGTACTCCGCCATCAGACGCTATCGCTTTAATTCTTCCCGATAAAATTCCCGGAATTCCTCATATCCCTGCGCGGTAAGCTGTTCCTTCTGGAATTTCTTGTTCTTGTTCATCCGTGTCACAAGAACCTGGTTACCACCCTCACGCTCCTTCTGCGCCATGGCCATTACCTCACATAATCTGCCAGAAGACAGCCCTTTCTCCATAAGGTAGGCAATCTTCTTACCTGCCCCCGGCACTTTAAATCCGTTTTCCAACAACAGAAGTATAATACGTTCAAAACCGATGGAAAATCCGCAGGCCGGCACATCGCGGCCGGTAAACTTCCCAACCATCCTGTCGTATCTTCCGCCTCCGCCGCAGCTTCCGCCGAACTCCGGCATATCGATCTCAAAAATCGTACCCGTATAATAAGACATTCCGCGCACCAGCGTGGGGTCAAACACCAGCCGGAAGAACTCTCCTCTGGCCGCCTCCACACTGTCGATGATCTCCCTGAAGCTCTCCATAACTCCTTCCGGTATCACCTCTGCCAGCTTCTCCGTGATATAGTCAAGCCCGCTTCCGGCGTTCTCTAACCCTCTATATAGTTCCATATATCTGGAAACACTCTCCTGCGCAAAGCCTGCCTCTGTCAGTTCCGCCTCCACGCCGTCGGCGCCGATCTTGTCCATCTTATCCAGAATGATAAAGACCTGATCATAATCATCCTCCGAAAATCCGCTGTAAGCCGCCATAGCCTTCAAAATCTGACGGTCATTGATACGTATGTTAAAATTCCGAAAGCCCAGTTTTCCAAGCGTCGTGGTAGTGGCAAGAATCAGTTCGATTTCCGCCAGATTCCCTGCCTCGCCCAGAATATCAATATCGCACTGCATAAACTGACGGTACCGTCCCCGCTGCGGTCTGTCCGCGCGCCATACGTTGCCGATCTGCAATGCCTTAAAGGGGGATGGCAGCTCGTTGGCATGATTGGAATAATATCTGACAAGAGGTACCGTCAGATCGTAGCGCAGCCCGCCGTCCACCAGATCCTCCTCACTTTGTGCCTCCTGCAGACGCAGCTTCTCACCTCGCTTCAATATTTTGAAAATCAGCTTCTCATTCTCGCCGCCCGCCTTGCAGTTTAAGTTCGCAATATTCTCCACGCAGGGCGTCTCGATGGATGTAAAGCCGAAATTTCCATATGTTTCCTTGATCACTCCGATGACATAATCACGAATCTCCATCTCCTCGGGCAGAATGTCCTTCATCCCGGTAACCGGTTTCTTACTGAGTGCCATAATTCCCTTCCATTCCGAAGCATAACGAAATTACTCAATGCTTCTGTCATATTAATAATTCCCTGTATAATTACTGGTATGATTCTACACTGTTTAGATCAATTTTTCAAGGATAAGATTCGTATGGTATAGCTGTGTTACAGTTCACGGCCTAACCGTCCGCGAACCAATGTCATTAAGTTAAGCCGGAAGCGCCTGACATGATAGGAATCTCCTAAGGACGCGCTTTCGCTCGGTTCCAAACGCAGCGGTACTAAATTCGTGGAAAACCTCATTAAGTACCGGCGTTTTCCTACGGTCCTAAGGAGAATCCTATCATATCAGACGCTGTGTATAGACTTAACTAAATGACATTGGTCCGCGAACTGTAACGCATCCAGCCCATGAAAAGTCGCCTTCGGCGAGGGGCTGGATGCCTGAAACCGTAGCTTTATCGGCCGGATGCCTTGCAGCAGGGTGCAAGGCACCGTGAATAGTAACATAGCTGTTACGTATGACTCATTACAAAGCAATGAACTATTTATTTATGTTTGTGTACATGCTATAATCATAAAAGCTATGGATTATAGTAAACGACATAACAAATTTCTGCTCCCGGCTCCTGCAGGAGCCCTATGCGGCAGCTTTAACCAAACAAAAAGCAAAATATTTTATGTCGTTAACTATAAGAACGGCTGCAGGTAAGATTAACCGCAAATCAAAATAAGAGCAGGAGGTACTACTATGGGAAGACTTGATGGAAAGGTAGCTATTATAACAGGAGGAAACTCCGGAATCGGCGCCTGCACGGCAGAGCTTTTTGCTAAAGAGGGTGCGAAGGTGGTCATTTCGGCCCGGAGAACAGAACAGCTGGAAGCCGTGGCTGAAAAGATCAGGGCCGCCGGAGGAGAAATCCTGGCAGTTCCCTGCGATATTTCCGACAAGGAACAATGCAAGACTGTGGCCGCGAAGACGGTTGAGGCATTTGGCACCATTGATATCCTTGTCAACAATGCCGGTGTAGTGGATAACGGTATCGAGGCTATCGAAAAGGTAACAGACAAGACCATTGACACACTGATTGATATCAATACAAAAGGAACGCTTTATATGACAAGAGAAGCCGCAAAGCATATGGTTGAGAACAAATCCGGCTCCATTGTAAACGTTTCAAGTGTAGCAGGCTATACCGGCGGCGGCGGAGTTGCCTATGTGGCCAGCAAGGCGGCTGTCATCGGCATGACAAAGAATATCGCCATGCGCTGCGCCAGCGTAAATGTACGCTGCAATGCGCTTTGTCCGGGAAGTGTAGTAACACCGATGACAATGGGAATGAAAAAAGAAGAACTGGATCCGGATATGATGGGCGCCATGGCAAAGCATGCCGATTTGTCACTGCCGGTATGTATGCCGCAGGAAGTCGCAAACGCAATTCTGTTCCTTGCCAGTGATGAAGCGTCCGCTATTACAGGCCAGACTATCGTCATCGACCACGGCGCCGACCTGTAAGCCTGAAACCGAAGCCCGGACTGTTTCGGACTTGGCTGTAATACTGTCGTGTTACTATTCACGGAAAATGTCATTAAGTTAAGTCTATACACAGCGTCTGATATGATAGGATTCTCCTGAGGGCCATTGGAAAACGCCGGTACTTAATGAGGTTTTTCACGAATTTGGTACCGCTGCGTTTGGAACTGAGCGAAAGCGCGTCCTTAGGAGATTCCTATCATGTCAGGCGCGTCCGGCTTAACTTAATGACATTGGGATATCCTCCCGCCGTTTTTTTATCTATGTATATTTTTTCTTCTCTTTTGGTTTCCAGTACACCCGTACCACTTCGCCGCAGTGCGGGCATTTCAGTTCTACTATGATCCTGAACCGTGTTATGCCGGTATCAAAAATCCTTCTCTCACACTTATGGTTCGGGCATTTAATTTTCTGGATAATGACCACCTCCTTCCTCCAAAAGCACAGAGGCGCCTATTGGTATCTCCCAATAAACGCCTCCCCCTTCAAACCGCATTGCCATCATTTACCTTTTGTGTATTATAAGTTTTCTCCCAGTTCCCCAATTTGCCGGAACGCCTGAGATACCTACCCTACCTTGTCAGGCTGTGGCTGCAATTTATTGTTTACCCTTCAAACCATAATTCACTTTTACTCCTTATCAGATAAACATTTATCTATTTGATAGAACACCTCACCTAATATTAAATTCAACAAGATAAAAATAACCATTTTAACAAAATTGAAACCCACTAATAACCTATATCCCATTCCTCCACCAACTGCCAATGCAAGTACAAGTAATAAAAATCGCTTAAAATGATTCATGTAAGTATTCCTCTTTTTATCCTTATCTTCTCTCCTACTACTTTACCAGAACACAGTGGTTGCCTGCCTTGCCATGTCAGGCCGTGGCTTATTGGGGATATTCGTCTGAATCAGTTCCCTTTCTTCATAATCGAAAGCCACTCTTTATATTCCGGTATAAGATTTAATGACACGGCTTTGTTCATATAATACAGGGCAAGGTACTCGGAACCAGGTGGCGTCAAGGGAACAAAGACATAGTACGCCGTCATAAAACTCAAGTGCGCTGTCCGGACGGCATCCCCTTTTTCCTCATAATAGTGTAATGATGCCAGCAATATAAAAAATAGGTTTATCCTTTCAATATCTGATGCAGAAGCATAAAAATTATCTAAATCTCCAGTAACTGTTTCTAACACACATTCCTTTTCAATAATCGGTTTATCAAAATTAACCCTCATCTAAAATCCTCACTCCAAAAATCTCCGATTCTCCAATCTGCCGGAACGCCGGGGATGCCTGCCCTGTCAGGCTGTAGCTTATTGGGGATATGCGCTCACGGAATTTTTGAAATCTTATTGGTTATTCAAATCCCCCTATTTATGCTTTCCTGTCAAAAGACGGCTTCTCCTCCAGATAATCCGGTAACTCCTCCAGCTCTGCCCCTTGGCCGTTCTTTAGCGAGCGGTACTCATCAAAATAAATCCCATAAAACTCCCTTTCCTTTTCCCGTTCAGCCGGAGTCCTCTCACAAGCCCACCCGTATCCCGAACCGAGATATGTAAGCACCTTTGTACCCTGATAGTAAATATCCGCGCCATATCCCCCGCTTGTCAGGATCGGGCAGGTCAGCGTTCCTCCCCCTGCCAGCGCAAACTTCTTTTCGGCAAAGTTCTCCGCCCTCCCGTCTGCCGCCTCCAGGAAGTAAAGCAGTGTCAGTTCCCCGCTCCCCTTGCATTTCGGATTACCACCCTGCTCTTTCAGCGCATTTTCAGCCTGCCGGTACAGCGCCTTCCTGTCGGGCGACACGTCAGACATATACTCTGCACATAGTTCCGTCCGCCGCCTATGGATATATTCCAATTCTGCCTTGCTTGTAGTATTCGCAGCCTTCCGTGCCAGTTCCTTGATCTCGTCAGTAAGCTCCACCTTTGATTTACTGCTTTTCCCGGAACTTGGAATGATAGACCAGTCAGGCCCTCTGCCGCTCAATGACATACGCTGTTTTGTATTAATAGAATTTACTGTACTTAAAGCCGAAATTCCCATAAGTCCACCTCACAATTTATTTTCTTATCTGCGGTTCTTCTGTCGGCCAGAGTCACCCTGCTCCCTTGCAATAAGTCCGAGCAGTTCACTCTCCCTGCTCCCCGATTCCCAAATCTGCCGGAACACCGCGGATGCCCGCCCTGTCTTGTCAGACTGCGGCCTTATTGGCTATATGCGTCTATTGGAATTTATTTCTTGTTCATGAAATCCCAATATGCCTGCATACTGTACTGATAATATGCCGCCGTCTTTTTCTGGAGCAACAGCTTCATGTCGCCAATCTGCTTCTGGAACATATCCATGAAATCTGTCCTGTCATTTAATCCCATAGCCCCGGCTTCCAGCGGAAGAGATGTAAAGCCTCCTAACTTTTTTACGCCCATATGCGCTTCCAAAGCACGCATCTCCACAACAGTTGCTGACTTGGGATTTATCTCGTTGATATGTATGGTCTTTTCAAATTCATTCCCATTCTCATCAACACCCTTTGCAATGATTGTCGGATCATCCTCTGTTGAATCTTCCGCATACTTAAGATAATAAGACAGCCCTGTGCCGTTCCCTCCTGTCCACAACATATCTTCATCTGTAAAAATATTATAGACTTTTGGAGTACCTGCCACATTGTTTACCTGCTCCGCAAAACTCCTTCCTACCGCATTCTGCTGTGCCTTTCTTGTTCCCTGCCATGCCGGATATCCTGCTGCCCCTATTCCATTTACATTCATTTTTTCAAATCCTCCGCTATTGTCATTTATTCAATATTGTGGCTGGGGGGTGATATGTTTCCACCCCCAGCTACGCTGTGCCAGTCTGAATATGTAAAGCATCACTGTTCTACAGAAAACATAGCTTTCTGGATATTTTTCTGCCAATATGAACTGTCAAAGTAATTCCCGCTTTTAGGCAGATTCCTGAACATATTCATGATCATGTCGTAAGTCATAGATGAAGTGTCAATCTCCAGTTCCTTCCCGTCCTTTGATTTAATCACCGTGCCGTTATCGGCTATGTAAGCAGTCGTATTATCGTCAAGGTGCTGTATCGTTCCAACCATTTCCGCAAATTTCTTCAGCGGAAACTCTCCCGTTTCCCTGCACATTTCCAAAAATTTTTCAGCATCCTCCCCTGTCATATATGGCTGTTTGTCATCTATAACATACCATGAGAGGCCCGTTGCCGGATCAGTATATTTTGGTGCTGTCAACGCCCATTCTTCCAATGTCTTTCCTTTGTACCATGTAGTCAGGCCGCTGTCATTTGAAACGGCGCTTTCCTCCTACCCTATTAACGGATTTGTTGCTTTAAGTGAATCGTATATATCCTGCACATTGGCATTCTGTCTTGCACCTCCGGGAGCGGATTCCTCTGCCGCCTGTTTCTGCGGGTAGAACTGTCCTGCCCTGCTCCTGTTGTATCTATTCGCTGATACATTGTTCTGATAATAATTCTGTCCTATTCCATTTACGTTCATTTTTCAAATCCTCCATTGTCATCAATTATTTTAACGGCAGCCCCTCAGTCGTTCAGAGCCGCCTCTGCTCTCTCATGATAAGTCCGAGCAGTTCATCCCATCATGCAGACATACCGCCTAGCCTCCCCTGTCAAACTTCATGACAAACACCCCCTTTCGCTGCCATCCGCTAATAATACGGGCCAGCCTCCAAAAAAGTTTCATTTCTCTTATCACCTACATCCGCCCCTCGCCTCCGGGCAGACCGCAGAGGCAAAGCATTATGCGCCTCTGCGGAATAGGGTGTAAGCAACATCTCTTTATGCCTTTATGTCAAAACTGCCCCCTGTGGGTGACGATGTGCCGGATACCGCCGCAACAATATTCTGTGTAATGCTTTTCACATCCGTGCCAGTGGCAGACACCGTGAACGTGCCTTCCGTCCGCTCTTTTCTTTCTGCCCGACGTTCCGCTGCTTTTTCTTCCTCCGCCTTTTTCTCCTTGCGCCTCTCGGCAGCCTTTTCCTCGGCAGCTTTCTTCTCTTTCGCCCGCCGTTCCGCATTTTCTTTTGCTATCTTCCCATCGGGGTCACTTGTTCCGGAGATTGCTACTGAAATATTCCCATTTGCATCAACACTGTAGCTGAGATTGGTCAGCGTTCCCCGACAGGCTGCTACTGCGCTTTTCGCACAATCCGGCAATGCCGCCAGATTTTCCTCCAGATACTTTGCTTTTTCCGGGTCGTTCATACATTTCTTCAGGAAAGCGCCCGATACGGATACCGTTGTCGGAACGCCCTGCATGGAAGTTGTACCCGAATTCATATAGCTGTACTTGCCCTGCAGATATTTAGAATAGTCATTGACATTGCTGTAACCCGTCTTGATCTGCTCTGTTTTTGTTCCCCCGATCGAGGTTTTCAGTTCCACCGTGCTTGTTGTCACATTTCCTTCCTTTGCAGTATTTGTGTAGCCTTTCCCATAATCGCTGTAATTGTTTGTGATCTCCATTGACATAATTTTCATCCCCCTTCAAAAAATCTTACCTGCGGCCCCTCTGTCATTCGGAGCCGCCCATGCCCCCTTATGGTAAGTCCGGGCATGATCTTCCTTACTTCAAAATGCCCGCCGCTTCATATAGCACATCCACAACTTCCTGTATATCCTGGCAGTCTCAGATCAAATGAATGAATTATCCGCCATGACGAAATTTGCTTCATAAGCAGCATTTGCCGTTGCCGCAGTCCCCGATTTTGCCAGAACGGAATCGGAATATACGGCCTCTTTTGCCCACTGTGACATCAGCCGCCTGTGCGCATCGCTTTTTTCCATCGCCGCCTTCGCATTGATTTCTTCCTGCATCCTTTTTTTCTCCTGCTCCTTTTTTATCTGCGCCTCCGTCCGTTTTTTCTGCTCTGTCCTGCGCTCCCAAAAGCTGTCTTTTGCCCTGCCGTCAAACAGGCTTTTTCCGCTTCCGTTCTGGTAGCCTGCGCTCCACATCTCTGCGTGGCACTCCTCTTTTGTCGCCCCGTAATAGATGGTGGAATAAGCCCCTCCGCAGACGCCTGCCCATCTGTCCGGCTGCGCCCATCCTGTCCGCAGGTCATTCAGCACCCACGCCTCATACTCCGGGTCATTTTTCATCGCTTCAAACCCCGCTTCTGAAATATGGATGGAAATATTCTCCGACATACGGGTCGGGTGCATGGGGATCTGTGAAATCTTTTCATGGATATACTGCTTATACTCATCCATTGTCATGTCCTTTGTTGAAACAGCCCCCGCCTTTCCCGTTTCTGATACATTCTGGCTCTTTTCCGCCACCCTGTCACAAAAAGACGGGCTTTCAGCCTTGCCGCCCTTTGCTTCATTGTTTTTCAAGAAATTGCTGTACGTTCTTGTCATGTAGTTTACATTGATCGTGTTATTCATGGTTGCTCCTTTCCTGTAACAGCACTGTTACGCTGAACTCATTTTTCCTGACTTTAATGTCCACATTTCCCAGGTATTTCGCCGCCTCACGCCTGACATTCGATAAGCCTATGCCGTGGAGCGGAGCCGGGCCGCCCGATACCTCCGGCGCTTTCGTGGAAACCGGAAGATTCGTGCTTTTATCAAATACCACCTCCCCCTCAAAGGAATTCTTTACAGATATGAGAAAAAATCTGTTTTTCCTGCTGCCGGAAAGGGAGATATATCTTTCCCCCGACGTCATCCTCCCACAGGCTTCCAGCGCATTCTGCAGCAGGTTATTTACAATGATTGCAATGTCATACGCATTATACCTGTCCGATGCCGGGTACACGAAATCAGACCTGAACCGTATGCCCATCCTTTCTGCGGCTTTCTGCTTGTCATTCACGATCACATCTGTAACAGCGTTCCCTGTCCTGACAGACATCTCAAACGCATCCATGCTCTCGTCCATCCTGGCAATATACTGTTCCATTTCCTCATAACTGCCGCTCCCCGCCAAACCCTTTATGTTTGTGAGATGGTTTTTCATCTCATGCTTCATCCGGCGTATCCCGTCATAGAACTGCTCCACTTCCCCTATCCGTTCCCTTATGGCCGCAAGCTGCTGCTGTTCCACGAAATACTTCTTTTTCTCCTCCTGCAGCCCTACCATCTCCTGCCATGATGCCACCGTGACCATCATGCCTGCATAAAACAGGGCTGCTATCAGCGGCACCAGCCCGATAAATGCAGGGTACTGGCCATAAAGCGAGAAAAACACATTTTCCTTAACAATAAAGAGCAGGCGGAAAATGATATTCTCAAACAGGATGCCCACAACTGGCGTCAGGCACAGATAGCATAGTTCTTTTGTATGCAGTTCCGGCGGCTCCTTCTCCAGTTTTTTACTTAAGAACAGCAGCATGGCAAGCAGCAGCATGATCCTCAATACCATGAATGCAGAATACCCTGCCGCGACATTACGGTATATCATATTTTCATTGTCCAGCCCCTGCACGATTTTCCCATTGAAAAGATAATACAGGCTTTCCGTTATCAGCCTGCCCATATCCCTGGTGCAAAAGAACAGTATGCCATACAAAAAAACCTGTTTCCTTTCCATGCACAGCCATCTGCCGCCTGCCATCAACAGGAGGATCACGATCACCATGCACAGCCAGCCTGAAACAGAAAACGCTTCCCCCATCAAATACACCATCCCATAGGCCAGAAAAACTGCAATATTTTTTTGCATCCTATTTTTATGTCCTGCCGTATATGGGCGGAAAAAGACAGCCATACAGAACGCACATAAAACCGTTTCAACCCCTGACGCTATATGCTGAAACAGCATAAAACCCATTTCGCTCAAATTTCCTTCTCCCCCCTTACTGCACAAATTGAAGGTATGCCGCCGCAAAGTCCTCATATCTTTTTGAAAGGGGCAGCCTGATGCCGCCAGTCAGCGTCACCTCTGTTTTGTCATACCCCTCGACATAGGCGAGGTTGACCAGATACCCCCTGTGTATCCGGAAAAACTGCCCCTGCAGTTTTTCCTCCAGCCTGCCAATCTTCTCATAATATTCCAGTTCCCCATCTTTGAGGTACAGCACCACCTTATGGTTACGGCTCTCAATATAATAAATGCTATGGATCGGTACAGCCCTGCTTTCACCCCCATACTGGATGACCAGCGTTTTCTTTTTCTGTTCCGCCTCAAATATGATCTGCGCCGCCGCCCGGCCAAAAACCCCGGCAAATCTCTGTTCGTCAATAGGTTTCAGGAGATATTGGAATGCCCCCACGTCAAAAGCGTCATACACATACTTTTCGTATCCCGTAACAAAAATAATGACCGGCTGCCTCTCCAGTTCCATGCCTCTTATCCGCCTTGCCAGTTCCATCCCATCCATACTGGATGCCGCTCCATCCAGCTCTATATCTAAGAACAGCAGGTCATACTCCGTTTGATCCAGCAAATATTCGTCCGCAGACACATACTCTGCAATTTCACACTCCTCCCCCTGTTGCCTGACCAGAGAGGATAAGTAAGCCCGTATATTCTTTTCATCATCACAGATCGCAATTTTTATAAAATCCACCTCCTCCGGCTCTCACTTTTTATATCGTAAAAAACGGGAAATAGTCTAACGCCGATAGCGTGAATAGCGGATTTGACAGCGTGAATTCTTTTCCTCCCATCACCCCAAAACGCCAAATGCAATTTCGCCATTCGTCCGATATGGGGGAAACGCAAACCGCCGTGTAAGCATATTACCTCTTATTTCGCCGCTTTCCAAGTAATTTCCGTTATCAGGCCGCCCGGCCTGCCTAGGGAAAAAGCAGACCGCCGCATATGGCGGATGAAGTCCATAGCAGCGGTTAGCTTTTGTGTGTTCTTTATCTGAGCAGTGCCATACTTCCTGTCAATTTGTTGACCTTCTTTTTCGCACCGCAGATGGCAATCCCAAAATAATTCAGTTCCGTTTCTGAAACATCCTTTATCTTTTCAATAAACTCATCATAGGTCTTGCACCCCTGCGCAAGGTCTGAAAAATCCACCACCGTCAGGTCCGAAAACTCCGGTTCATACAGCTTTTCACGGATAGATTTGATCACCTCCACATTACCCTTTAAGATTGGCACCGGGAATTCAATTATCCCTAAATGCCCGTTGCCCGTCCTGTCATACACGTCTGCGCCTACGACCTCTGGCATCTGCTTCCCCAACGTGATGCCCATAATAGCCGCCGTGTTCGCTATGATGCCAAGCGGCATGTTCTCGTCAATCACCATGACACATTTTTCATTCTGTAAGTCCATTTTCTATCCCTCTTTTCCGGAGGATTTCGCCTCCTTATTTTTCTGATAACGGCGGTAGAGATAGACCCTGTGAAAGCCCAGCCGCCCATACTGCTCCGGCAGTTCTTTCTCCCCCGGAATATCTGCCAGTATCTTTACAATTCCATTTGCCGCTGCAAACCGCAGGATATCCTCCAAGCCTGTATCTGACAGATTCCCGTCCGGCAGGAATAAAAGCCCCTGACGCTTTATCCCGACAACCGATTCTCCCGCCATGACATATCCCGTTCCGCCATTCCCATTGTTTAAGAACAACTCACCCTGTATTTTCCCTTCCATGCACGGTTCCCCGGCATTCCGGGTTAAATTCCATTCATCGACCACGCCGCATTTTTCCAGCCCGTACCCATTATCCGTAAGGATGGAACTCAGGTGGTAATTGGTATGCTCCACGATGCGGAACACACACCCTGCCCCGCACTGGCGGCTGATCTCCTCACACCTGCGTATGTTCTCCGGGATATCCCCTTCCGAAAACTTGTAATACAGTGGATAGACCAAAAGCTGCCTTTCCATTCTTTTCAGCACCCATCCCCGGCAGATTAAAGTTTCCCTGTCGGGGAACAGGCTGATGATCTGCTCCTCCGTCCTTATCACAGGCTCATTCACTGCTCCCACTCCCCTTCCCGTTATATTCAGAAAGGAAAAGCCCCGCAACCGCCAGAAGCGTCCCCATAATGGAAACCCACGTTACCGGCTCCTTCAGTATTAACACGGAAGTCACCACCGTTATGACAGGAACCATGTAAATATAGACACTGGTCCTGACCGCGCCAAGCACCTTTACCGCAAGGTTCCATGTCACAAAGCAAAGCGCGGAAGCCCCCAGCCCAAGATACAGGATATTAAGTAAATACGTCATATCCGCAAACCGTTCCAGCCTGACTTCAAAATCGAAAAGGAACAATGCCGGAGCCATGAACAGGATGCCATAAAAGAACGTCCGCCGCGTGGTGAGTATGACCGGGTAGCCAAAGCTGCTGATTTTCCTTGTCAGTATGGAATAGCACGCCCACACAAAAGCCGCAAGGACTGCCAGCAAATCCCCCACCGGGTTCAGTTCCAGTTTAGAGCCGTTAAAGCTGATCAGCAGGGCACCCGCCATCGCCACCGCAAAGCCTATGAAAAAATTCGCTCTTAATTTCCCTTCCGATTTCAGGAACAGGCGTGACAGAATCGCCGTGAAAAACGGCGCAACCGAGATGATGACTCCCACGTTGGACGCCATCGTATATGTAAGCGCGATATTCTCCAGCAGGTAATATAAGCATATCCCACACAGTCCCGCCAGCACAAAAGTCAGCTCCTGCTTACGCTCCACTCCCTTCATACGGTGCGGGCAAACCAAAAAGAGTGCCGCAAATCCCATTACAAAGCGGAAGAACAGTATTTCCACCGGCTTAAAATCCGTAAGCAGGACTTTGGTGGATATGAATGTCGTCCCCCATATGATGATGGTGAACAGCGCCGCCAGATGCCCTGCTGATTTCCTATTCCCCATGCTGTCCACCATCCCCGTCTTTTTCCGAGAATATTTCACGGTAAGTACCCGGCGCAAGTCCTATAAACTGGTTGAAATAATTTGTAAAATGGCTCTGATCTGAGAACCCTGTCCAAATTGCTGCTTCCACGGGCGGAACTCCTTCCGATAACAGCTTTTTTGCTTCATTGATGCGGATTGTCTCAAGGTAACGGTACGGTGTGACTCCCTTTTCTTTTGTAAAGGCCCGCAGCAGCGTTGACTTGCTAAGCCCCGCGTGGCGGCAGATCTGGTCTAAATAGATGCGCTCCGTAAAATGCCCTGCCATATATTCACACGCTTTTTCAATCTCCTGCCTGCATTCCGGGATACAGCTTTCAAAGGGCTTCCCGTAATTCTGGATGAGGTATGAAAGCAGGAACAGCAATGTTTCCTCTTTCTTAAACTCCCCCGTTCCTTTCATGACCATCTCATGCAGCGGGCGCAGGTGGCAGGCTATCTCCTCGTCACAAATAACATTCTTTGAAAATCCTGGAAGCTCCCGTTTCCCGGTAACTTCCTCTGCCAGATCAAGCATGACCTCCTTTGAAATGTTAAATCCCCGGTAATCAAATGTCCCTTCATCACTCTGTACGCAGGCATGGCTGTCACCCGGATTGAAAAGCACGATGCTCCCTTCCTCTATGGCATATTCCCTGTCCCGGCAGGAAAGCACCCGCTCCCCTTTCTCCACAAACCCAATGACATAATGCTCATGGAAATGGCTTGGAAAAGGCTGCACGATTCCCTCAAAACGGTATGCCTCCATCCTCAATTCATCATCGTACACCACTGTCCTTATTTCTTTCTTCATGTGGATTACCTCCGAATTCAATTTTTGAATTTTGTCAAAAGCCATTTTACCTCTTATTTTTTCCTGCGTCTTGTAAAATATCTTCATTTTTCAGATTTATTGGTTTTATTTCCCGTGTGGATTATATGAATAAAAATAAACGGTTTTATGTGTATTGAGGGATTTTATTAGAATGCTGCATTTTAGAAATGAAGAAATTCATGAATTGCCTGAAAATGAAAAAAGAGCCATTGAACGGCCCTTTTCCTCCCGCTATCATTTTTCAATTTTTCTGTATACTATCACGCAAAACTGCTGTATTATCACGGAAACTCATATACAAACACGAAAACTCCGGGCGGTTTCCGTGTTTATATCATATCCTCCATTTTTCAACAGCATTTTCCGTCAAGCTAATACAACTTTCAGCCAAAACCGCCAATATCCTACCCCTTTTTACTTTTCCGTTTTATACTATCACGGAAACCCCCGACTTTTGCGTGAAAGTATACTTTTGCCTGATAGTACGATTTTCCCCCTATCGCCATCCTATCATCGGCATCAAAAAACACAAAAATGGGGAGCCCACCACCCACCGTGATGAACCCCACCAAGCCTTAAAACCCTTGATTTTAAGCCATTCTTCAACACTTTCGCCTGCGAGTACCCAAATTCCTATGGTATCATTTGGAAATAGCCGCCTGTACGCCTGTCAATCCTGGGGTCGATCTCTTTGAAGCGCTTTTCCCGCTTTGCGGATGAAAGCATGTTGAAGGCAACGGGGATAAAGCTGAAGCCGTCCGTCCATCCGAGTGTAAGGAGGTTGAATCCCCTGACGCTTTTGCCGATGACATGGTCAAATACAAATGCCAGCAGTTCCACGGATTTGCTGCGTCCCCTGCCAATAACCGAATCATCAAGAACTAGTGCCCTGAAGCGGCTGCGTTTGGTCAGCGTATCAAAAAATACCGTCACCTTTGCGGCAAGCAGCGTTATGAAGCGCCTCCAGTTGTAATGCTCATTGCCAAGGAAGCGGTGGTATGTGCTCTTTGAACAGGCGATATCCTGTTTCTTGGAGCCAAGATACCGGTACAGGTTACATCCCTGAAAGACCATCAGCAGGAGGAACTGGAATATTTCAAATGCCGTGCGTTTCTCATCCGGGGATTCGCCTTTCAATATGCGGCTGTTTTTGCGGATGCCGCAACGGAATAGCAGCCCGCTTATATCAAGCTCCCTGATGGCGGCAATAAAACTCATGTTAAGTTCGTGGCCGGGGTTTTCTTTTGCACCATTATGCTGTATCATAAGATCAGGCACTCCTTTCGGTGTGGTTTGTATTTTTGCTGATCTTATTATACCAAAGGCCAGTGCCTTTTTGGTGTCAAGACATCAATTTTATAGTCAGTTTTTATAATATCTATAAGGATTTTCATTGAAAATTCTTATGGGAAGTTTGAGTAAAGAATGAGCAAACTCCCATAATGCACCTCATCCCCGCACTGACATACACAAGGGAACCAGACAGGCAATAGTTACGCTCTGCCTGGTTCCTTTTTATCGTTTGTGCATCTATTCCCTGATTCCCCAACCTGCCGAAAAACCGGGGAAGCCTGCCCTGTCTTTGTCCGGCTGTGGCTTATTGGGGATATGCCGTCCGTGGGGCAGGCTGTTTTCAATCATGATTTGCTTTTACAGAAAGTCAGGATGTCATTGATCCATTTGCCATACCGCAGATACCCGTCCCAATTCCCAAGTGTTTTCATATCGTTCATAAGCTCGTGCGCCATTGCCATATAGTCTGCTTTTTCATGGTAGGAAGTACCACTCATTTTATCCTTCAATATCGACATGGTCATGAAATTGCTGTCTGATTTATTCCCGGTATGAGCGTTTAACGCAAGCATCTCCGTATAAGAACAGCTACTCGGATTTACCTTGCTCACATCCACTATCTGCTCATACTCTTTTCCGTTTTTGTCAGTGCCCTTCACAAGATAAACCGGATTATCCTCTGAATAATCATCCGCTCTGTATACATTTGCGCTCTCCCCTGTCTTTACATGATGGATAGAAAATAATGCATCCGGGTCAATATGTACCACATTTCCTGTTGCTTTCACATTCGCCCCGAAGTCACCCTTCGTACTGCTTTCTGCTTTTCTTGCTCCCTGCCATGCCGGATACCCTGCTGTTCCTATTCCATTAACATTCATCTCTAAATCTCCTCCATTATTTTTAGTATTGCGGCTCATCTGTCATTCAGAGCCATCTCTGCTCTCTTGATGTAAGTCCGAGCAGTCCATTGTTTCCTATATCCTAACTTCCCCTGTCAAACTTCATGGCAAACACCTCCCTTCGCCGCTCTCCCGTTCAGAGCCTTCCCTGCCCCCTTGCAGTCCGCAGAGGCAAAGTTATATGCGCCTCTGCGGAATAGGGTGTAAAGATTATATCTGTATATCCAGCCCTTTGCTGCCTTTAGAGTACAAGGCATTTACACTGTCCTGATAGATAGCATCACCTGCAAAAATCTCATCCAGTATCTCATGGGAAATTGGCTTTCCGGCTGTCCATGCAGGGTCTTTTTCCTTTACAGCCTGTGTTACCCTCCCCGCAATTTCCAAATGGAGCTGGCTCAACGTCCAGGGAGCAGCACGGCGGGTACTTAAATCTAATGACTTCACATAGGAATGGATCTTGTCATAATATGCATCCGTCTCAGCAGTATTATCACCAGACATCCCACCATACTTATAAAACGCCTTTTTAACATCTTCATAAACGTGCTGCTTGATTTCATCTGATACGTTTACGATCCTTTTCCAATCCGTCCTACCTGTGATTCCCATGCCCTCTACTCCATAGGAATTTTTGAAGTGTCCGGAACGCAAATCATCAATGGTATTGCCACAATAGTTTCCTTTCGATGCCCCGCTGCCGAAAGGCATATTCGTATTTGCTTTGCCACCGTTCATCCTTGATAAAAGCTGCCAGATTCCCTGGCTGTTATTTCCTATACGCATGATAAAATCCCTCCTTCTATATAGTCAAATCCAGCTGTGCGCCTTTGCCTTCTTCCTGCAGTTTCACGGGCGCATCTGCTTTCGTCTTGATCTTCTCCAGCAGCTTTTCCAGAGTTTCTGCCTTTTCCAGCCTCTTTTCTTTCAGGGCTTCTTCCTCTTTCTTCTTTGCCCGCTTTTTCTCCAACATTTATGCCTTTATATCAAAACTGCTCCCCGTAGATGATGATGTGCCAGATGCCGCCGCTATAATATTCTGTGTAACGCTTTTTATATCTGTTCCGGTGGCAGATACCGTGAACGTGCCCTCCAGCCGTTCTTTTCTCTCCGCCCGCCGTTCCGCTGCCTTTTCTTCCTCCGCCTTTTTCTCCTTGCGCCTCTCGGCAGCCTTTTCCTCGGCGGCTTTCTTCTCTTTTGCTTTTCTTTCAGCATTCTCTTTGGCTATCTTTCCGTCTGGGTCATTTGTGCTGCCGCTCATCATGGAGATATTACCATTATCATCAATCTTATATGTAGCATATGTCACTACCGGGCTCCCCGGAGCCATCTTCACAGAGTTACAGAGTGACTTAACGCTATCGGGAATTGCCGCCAGATTTTCTTCCAGATACTTTGCTTTTTCCGGGTCGTTCATACATTTCTTCAGGAAAGCGCCCGATACGGATACCGTTGTCGGAACACCCTGCATGGAAGTTGTACCCGTATTCATATAGCTGTACTTGCCCTGCAGATATTTGGAATAGTCATTGACATTGCTGTACCCCGTCTTGATCTGCTCCGTCTTTGTTCCCCCGGTTGATGTTTTCAATTCCACCGTGCTTGTTGTTACATTGCCTTCCTTTGCGGTACTTGTGCCGCTTTTCGCATAATTGCTATAATTGTTACTGATCTCCATTGACATAATTCTCATCCTCCTTCAAAAATCTTACCTGCGGCCCCTCTGTCATTCGGAGCCGCCCATGCCCCCTTGCGGTAAGTCCGGGCATGATCTTCCTTACTTCAAAATGCCCGGAATGCTTATATTTTCTGATTTCCAACCATACTTTTGCTGAATGTGCTTATATTTTCCTCATAAGCAGTCACCGCCAGTGCGCTTACGCCCGCTGACTGAATAGCCACCGTACCATCGCCATTCTGTACGCCCTCTGCAAGGAAAGCCTGCTGTCTCTGCCTGCTTGCCATCTGGCTTTTTAGGTAATTTTCCTGTGCCGCCGCTCTCCGTGCCTGTGCTTTTTTGACTGCCTCCTTCTCCTGCTCCTCCATCAGTTCTTCCATCCTTTCATGGCGTTTTTCCCACCATGACTTTTCATTGCTGGCAAAATTTGAGCCGCTGCCTCCTACCGGTCCCGCATAACCATAGCATTCTTCCGGGGATGCCCCGATCACTTCGTAGCAGACATTATTGGAGCCGACAGGCAGACTGCTCACCGAATACATTGAGCGGATTCTGTTCAAAACATATTTTTCATATTCTGGGTCATTCTTCATCCGTTCAAAAGCCTCTTCTTTAATCACCAGAGAGCCAGACGAAAATGATGATCTGAACCATGAACTTACAGGCATTTTTGACATCTCATTCATAAACCACTGTTTGTACTCATCTGTTGTCATTTCCTCTTTGGGTTTATTGGAAATGCTGCTGTCATATGTAAATCCAAAATAACTCGGAGGATTGGATACTACCATATCCCCCGCCCATGCTGATGAGCCGGATTTTCCGCCGCATTCTTTCCTTCCGCGGCTTTCTGCACCTCCTCCGCAAAATTCCCTGTGCCTGCCGCCTTTTGGCTGCTGTTTGCGTAGGCATACGGATTAACCCCCACACCGCTTACATTACTGATACTCATACTTGTCTCCTTTCCTGTAACATCACCGTTACACTGAACTCATTTTTCTTTACCTTGATATCAACATCCCCCATATATTTCTCCGCTTCCCTCTTTACATTGGAAAGCCCGATCCCATGCATGAAACCCTGCCTTCTGAAAGGTTCCTTTTCCTTTGTGGAGATTGGGAGGTTCGTATCCGCATCCATGAAGATCTCCCCTTCAAACGGGTTTCTGACCTCGATCAGGAAGAACTTCCTCTTCTGTCTGCTGGAAATGAAAATGTACCTGTCGCCCTGCCGCATCTTCCCACAGGCTTCAAGGGCGTTCTGCAGCAGGTTGTTTACAATGATGCCAATGTCATAGGCATCATACCTTTCCGATTCCGGGTAGGTAAATTCTGACCGGAACCGTATGCCCTGCTTTTCCGCAGCTTTCTGCCTGTCGTTCACGATCACGTCAGTAACGGCATTCCCTGTCTTTATGGAAAATTCAAAGGCATCCATGCCCTCATCCATTCTGGAGATGTACTGCCCCATGCCGCCATAGTCCCCGCTTTCAAGCAGCCCCTTGATATTGGTCAGATGGTTTTTCATCTCATGCTTCATCCGGCGGATGCCGTCATAAAACTGATCCACCTCCGCCATCCGCTCCTGTATTGCATGGACCTGCTGCTGTTCCACAAAATATCTTTCCTTTTCCTCCTGAAGCCCCACCATTTTCTGATAAGATATTATGGTCACCAGAATACCGGAATAAAATAGTACGGCAGCCACAGGCACGATCCCTATCAGCACCGGGTACTGCTCATAAAGCTGTATGGACATCTCCCCCGTGGTCACGATCAGAATCCGGAATAAAATATTGACAAACAGGCTGCCCGTCACGGGCGTCAGCAGCAGATAGCACAATTCCCTTATGTGCAGTTCCGTCCTGCATTTCCTGAGCTGGCGTGCCACCATATACAGCAGTGCGGAAAAAAGCACAAGCTGCAGCAATTCCACCAGACAGAAATTCAGGGCGGCATTCCGCAGTACCCGCTCTACACCTTCCTCCCCTTTCACAAGATGCCTGCCCGTGTAGAAATTCACGCTTGCCACCGCCAACGAACTCAGGTTCCTGATGCAGAAGAACACCACCCCCATAAACAGTGCGGATTTCTTTTCCACCCCTAAATACTTTGCCGCCAGCGTCAACAGGATTATTACGGAAGCCATGCAGGCCAGCGCCCCCATACCGGCTGCCATATTAAAAAAATATATGACAGAATAAGACGTAAACACAGCCAGCATCTTTATGATATCTGCCGGATGCCCCCTTTTCCGCCCTGCAATATACGGATAGAAAAAAGCTGTCAGACAGCAGGCATATAGAATGATCTCAATCCCTATCACTGTATTTTGGAACAGCGTAAAACTTGCTTCACTCAATGGCAGCCCCCCCTATTTCATAAACCGCAGGTACGCTTTTACAAAATCTTCATACTTATATTTTGAAATCAGGAGCTTATCCCCATTTGTCAGCGTTACCTCTGTTTTGTTGTATTCATCCACATAGGACAGGTTGACCAAGTAGCCTTTGTGGACACGGAAGAACTGCCCCTGCAGTTCTTCCTCCAGATCGCTCATTTTTGCATAATACTCCAGAACCCCATCCTTCATATGGACGACTATCTTATGGTTCTGGCTTTCCATATAATAGATGTCGCTTAACGGTATTGTTTTTCCCGTATTCCCATACTGGATCATCAGCATTCTTTTACCCTGCCCGGCCTGCTGTGCCGCCCTTTGGAAAATCTCGGCAAACCGCCCTTCGTCAATGGGTTTCAGCAGGTACTGGAAAGCCCCCACGTCAAAGGCATCATACACATATTTTTCATAGCCCGTGACAAATATGATGATGGGCTGTTTAATATCTTCCATGCCCCTGATCCGTTTTGCCATTTCCATACCATCCATTGATGAATCCGAGCCTTTCAGTTCAACATCAAGAAACAGCAGGTCATATTCAGCCCCCGCCAGAAGATAGTCCTCCGCCGTGGCATATTCCGTAATCTCACACTCCACTCCCTGTTTCCGAACCAGCGAACAGATGTAGCTCCTTATATTTTTTTCATCATCACAGACTGCTATTTTGATTGCCTCCACCTCCTTCTTTCCTCACTTCGTGTATCGGAAAAATAAGAATATTTTTAACTCCGATAGCGTGAATAGACGATTTGACAGCGTAACTGGATTGACATTTTTTATCCTTACTATCCCCCTCAAAAAGGGGCGGATGCCCTGTAAGGCGGCACAAACGGAAACCGCCGTGTCTGCATATTACCTCTGACTTCCCAACTGTCCAAGTAATTTCCCTTATCAGGCCGCCCGGCCTGCCTGCGGAAAAAAGCTGACCGCCGCATATGGCGGATGAAGTCCATAGTACGGCGGTCTGTGCTTTACTGATTCTCTCCCTGAAGTCTCAGTGATATTGTCAGCTTTCCATCTGTATAAACAGCCTCTATCTTTCCACCAATGCGCTCAGTAAGCGTCCTTGCGATAGAAAGTCCTAATCCGGTTGAATTCCGTCCTGTCTCTACGGTATAAAAACGGTCAAACAAACGCTCCACCATGACCGGGGTCAGGTTCTTTGCAGAATTAGTGAAGTGTATCGTCCCGTCTGCATCAAGCCCCACCCGCAGGTCACCGTCACTATATTTCAGGACATTGCTCAATATATTGCTGACAATCCTGTCAAAAGCGGGACGGTCTATTCGGCAGAGAACCGGAACCTCCGTGATCTCAATCACCGGCTCTATCCCTTTCTGTGCAAACTCCCCATAACAGGCGAGCAGGCTCTCCTCCAGTATCCGGTTCAGTACGGTTTCTTCACAGACGCCCTGCCATGAGGACACAATCACCGAGTATCGGAACAGTTCCTCCGTAAGCTGCCGCAGGCAGTCTGTCCTGTTCTGTATCTGCCCGATGTAAAACTTTACCGTTTCTGTGTCTTCTTCATGCTCCAGCAGGTCAAGGTAGCCGTATATGGCTGTAATCGGTGTCCGCAGGTCATGCGAGATATTCGTCACGGCTTCTTTCAGTTCCCTGTCACCATTCATATATCTGTGCCGCAGTCTACGCAGATTCCTTAATCCCGAATTTATCTCAGCAGCTATTTTCCGTATATGACGGTCACGGGTAGGGATGGTGAGCGGGCTGTTTGTTTCCCGTTCCAGGTAATCCCGGAACTCCGCAGCCAGGCCCTTTAAATCTTTTTTCATAAGCAGTATCTTCAAAACCCACAGGGTATTTGAAATCAGCAACAGACAGCACAAAACCCACGGAAACACCATCCCACACCCCATTCTTTACTTTAAATCTTTTTTTGTAAACACTGCCATCCCACAGATGGTTGTCAGGGCAATGCAGATGACGGAATATACCGGGAGCCGGTACAAATGAATGAAGATACCCGAAATCTGAAGCTCCTGTCCCACCGGAAGAAAATCATATAAAAACTCCAGCAATGGCCGGACAGACTCGCTTGGCATATGGTTGAGCGACGCTCCGTGGTAATAGCTGAATACTGCCGTCTGCAAAAACGGCGCACCCAGAAACAGCACAACATACGATACCATGCAGACAGTTGCGGAAATGGCCTTGCTATCGATCAGCATGGACAGAAGGGTAAATATCCCGGCATACGCCCCAAGCATCAGGATGCCGCTGAACATACGGAAAGCAAGCTGCATGGGGTTTGCCAGGTTCCAGCCGAACATCGCAGTCCCCATAACGGCTGTGACAAGGCAGCCTGCAAGATAAACAAAGGCATTTGCCAGAAAAACGGTAAGCAGATTTGCAATGTAAATCTCTTTCCTTGTATGCCCCACCATCAGCTTGTTCCTCATTGTCCCATCGCTGTATTCCGTCCCCAGAAACATACCGCAGAATACAGAACAGAATGCACTCGCAACAGGCAGTGTGGAAAGAAAATACCAGTTGAGCTGGCCGATCACTGTCTCTGGTGAGTCTGTCATTTCCTGGTAGTTCATGAACAGCAGGAATGCAACATATGCCATTGACACAGCCACACCTGCGCGGAAAATCCTGCTTTTTTCAGTCTCATCATATTCACATAAATAAGGTTACGCATTCCTGCCACCTCCCATAAGGTTCATATAATAGTTTTCAAGGCTTTCGTCATGCTCGTGCATGGATCTGACATCACATCCCTCTTTATCAAGGGCGACAGCAAGCTGTGTTATGCTGACCTCCCCGTATATATCCGCATCCGTATCAGAAATAATGCTGTATTCTATGCCCATACCGTCCAGCACCCGGCACAATGCCCTTGTGTCAGTCACTGACAGGCGGATGCATTTCCGGCAGGCGGCATCCAGTTCCGCAGCGCTTACTTCCCTCACCATAGCGCCCCTGTCTACAAAACCATAATGTGTCGCCAGCTTTGACAGTTCGTCTAAGATATGGCTGGAAATAAGGATGGTTATCTGCTGCTCCTGGTTCAGCCTTAAGATAAGCTCCCTGATTTCAACAATCCCCTGTGGGTCTAAGCCGTTGACAGGCTCATCCAGAACCAGAAAGTCAGGCGAACCGCAGAGGGCAACGGCGATCCCAAGCCTCTGGCGCATTCCAAGCGAAAAATGCTTTGCCTTTTTCTTCCCACAGCCATCCAGATCGACCAACTGCAGCAGTTCCGGGATGCCTTCATAATTCGGGAGCCCCAAAACATGGTATTGTATCTTAAGATTTTCCTCTGCGCTCATATCCATATAAATGGATGGTGTTTCCACCACAGCACCCATATGGCGGCGGGCTTTGTGTATCTCCCTGTCCGTATTTTTCACACCATATAGTGTGTATTCTCCGGAAGTCGGCTCCTGAATGCCTGCGATCAGCCGGATCAGTGTAGTCTTCCCTGCCCCGTTCCTCCCCACAAGGCCATAGATTGCCCCTTTTGGAACGTGCATGGTAAGCCCGTTCAATGCCTTGAAACTTTTGTACTGCTTGCAGAGCATAGCAGTTGTCAGACAATATTCCATAATCTCCTGCCTCCTATGTTTGTTGCACCATTCTATAATAGAATGGTCAAGGCAGCGGTCAAGAAAAAAGTCAAGAAACGGTCAAAATTTACTGCGCATCCAGCTTAAACCCGATTCCCCAGACCGCCTCTATATATTCCCTGTCCCCGGCATCGCGCAGCTTCTTCCGGAGGTTGCTGATATGCTGCTTCAGGGAACGCTCCGTGCAGTCCGGCGTGTCCTCACATATCCTGTCAAGGATCACTGCCTTTGAGATGGCCTGTTTCGGGTTCTGCATCAGCAGTTTTAGTATGGCATATTCGGTCTTGGTCAGCTTTACTGGAATACCTTTTATGGCAAGCTCATGGGAAGCCCTATCCATCCTAAGATCACCACAGGATAAGACATTGGACGGCTCCTGCCCGCAACCCCTGCGGAGCTGTACCATGATACGTGCAAGCAGTTCTTTCATGTCAAATGGTTTTGTGATGTAATCCACGGCCCCGCTAAGGAGCATATCCACCTTATCATCTATCCCTATTTTTGCACTGACCACAATAACGGGGATTCCCCGCATCCGGGGCAGGATTTCCTCGCCGGACAGTCCGGGCAGCATCAAATCCAGAAGTATCAGATCCGGCATATGTTCAGAAAGAAGGTAGAGCGCCTCCGTACCTGAATATGCCCGGAGTATCTCATACCCCTCACGAGTCAGTGTTCTTTCCAGAACATCCCCAATATGCTGGTCATCCTCTATAATAGCAATTTTTTTCATAATACATTACCACCTCATATCTGAGCCAAATTTTCGTTTTCATTTTGGGTCTCCTGCATGGAACATATGCATCCCACAAAAAGCATCAGAAGGGGCAAGATACCCCGCCCCTACATACTATCCAATCAGTTTAATTTCCTTATTTCCCGGTTGAAACAGGATGCCATGCTCACTGTAAAGCCGCATATCCCGGTACATAAAAACATTGCTGCCATGCCGCTTCCGGCACTATCCCCTACTATTATTTCCAGCATTTCCGCCAGCCTGTTCCCGGAAACCATAAAAGGCTCAAAGACATAATCTGCCAGCCAGCCTCCGAGGATAATGCCAGCCGGGATCGTGCTGTACTGGATGGCATTCCTGACTGCAAATACCCTCCCCTGCATAGCAGCAGGAATCTTCTGGTACAGTATCGTATTCTGGTTTGCCATTATAAATGGAATGGGCAGACTGGCTGCAACCGCAGCAGCCGACCACCAGAAAACATTTTTCCCAACTGCCATCATCAAGTCCCCAAACAGAAAAGACAGTGCCGCCGAAACATAAATAGCCGCTGTCTTATGACTGCTCTCTTTTTTCAAGGAAACAAGGATTCCCCCGGCAATCCCACCTGCCCCCATGCAGGCATTTACAATTCCAAGCGCAGCGCTGTCCCCGGAACTCCTTGCCAGGATCATTGGCGATAAAATATTCTCATAGGTCAGCCTTGAACAGAAATTAATCAGCGCCATCGTAAGCATGATGTATAATATACCTTTTTCCTTTTTCAGAAAATCAAACCCCTGCGCTATCCCGGCAAAGGGTGAACTGTATGCTTTGCCCTGCGCCTGTTCCGGGATTGTGATAAAGAACAGCAATACGCAAAATGCAAAGACAAAGCTCGCCAGGTCTATCAGCAGGATAAGCGGAAGCCCTCCTGCCGCAAACAGGAAAGCCGCCAGCATGGGGCTGAATACCACGATAAGATTATTGGAAAAAGAATTCATCCCGCTTACATTTGAAATCTTCTCCTTCGGTACGAGCCTTCCCGTTGCCACTGCGGACGCAGGCTGCTGGAAAGCATTCGTTATACCGACCACCGCATTTATGGCATAGATATTCCAGACTTCCAGACATCCCATAAGCAGAAATGCCAATACTGCCAGTGAACCTGCCGCCGCAATGCTGTCCGAAACCAGCATGATCGTTTTCTTCTTATGCCTGTCTATAAAACCGCCGACAAACAGGCTTAAAAGGACATACGGTACATAGTTGCAAAAGGACATCAGCGAAACGGACATTGCGGAATGGTTCTGTCCATACGCCCACAAGACAAGCGCAAACCCGGTCATGGAACTTCCAAGTCCTGATACGCTCTGGCTTAACCACAAAATAATATATTTTTTAAATGATTTTTTTTCCATTGAATTTTCTCCATTCTATTCTTTATTTTTTCAGAATAAATAGTACAAAATCCAATGTGGACGATAGTTTTACCTCTGTACAAATTTCGTCCAGTCATCAGACTTTGCACAGAGTCCTTTGTTTAGGTCAATCACTAAATGGCAGAGCATATTTCCCACCTCCCTCAGTTATCTTTTTGCAGGACAGTATAGCATGGAAAGGTTTCTTTAGCAATCTGCCTGCAATCCTTTTAAGGCGCTGCGTTCCCATGAGCATCAGCTTCCCCATGGGCAGTTCTTTTTACTGTAGAAAGTTTTCTTTCTAAAATATATGGTGTTAGTCAGAAAATAGGGTGATAAGTTCTATAAGTCCTTTTTAACGGACAAGTAGAATGTTATCATAGGGGGCATCCAAAACAAGGAGATGATCTTTTATGGCAGCAGAAACCCGAATAAAACTGGCAAACATCATAACAAGACTTCCGGAAGAAGCAGTTGATTCCTTATATGAAACGGCCTGCAAAATGTTCGAAAACCATCCGGATGATGAAAAACCATGTTGTCCATTCTGCGGTGGGAAAGCAATCGTACGCAATGGCCATAAGTGCGGTAAACAGGAATACCTCTGTAAAGACTGCAGGAAAACTTTTGTCTCCACAACAAATACCCTGATGGCCAATTCCCATCAGCCACGTGAGATCTGGGAAGCGGTTATAGATGACACCCTTTCCGGGGATGCCATCGACTTTACCATGAAAAGGCTTGGACTGACCCATGACCTTGTATTCCGCATGCGGCATAAATTCCTGATTGCCCTTGCTGCCCTGCTGGAAGAACAGTGTCCCTGCCTGCAGGATGTTTCTGAGGTGGATGAGACCTATGTCCTGGAATCCTATAAGGGGAAGGAACTTCCCGAGTCAGTCTGCCGTAAACCCCGCAAACATGGTGCAAAAGCAGGAAAAAGAGGGATCTCCAACGAATATATCTGCATTTGTACCGGCGTACAACGGAAAGGCGGTGCAATAGCGGGAACAGTAAACCGTGCCAAGCCTGCTTCGCAGGAACTGCAGGAAGTCTTCAGCGGCCATATTTCTGAAGATACGCTTGTCCTGTGTGACGGGTTGAAAAGCTATAAAGCCCTGGAGGCAACAACGGGCTGTATTGTAAAAGATGTTACAAAAGAAACAGGAAGTGGCTTTTATAACCTTAATACAGTAAACTCGTTCCATTCATTTATAAAAAGGCAGTATGAGTTTTACCGCGGGGTTGCCACAAAATACCTGAACAGGTACAATGCACTGTTCAGCGCTGCATATAAATGCACAGAAGCAGGGCTCCGGCAGCTCATGTTCTCGCTCTTAACCGTGAGCGGAACCAGGCGCAGCCCTTCCTGCCGGGATATAAAGACAGCAGGATTACTGTTAATTTAGTCAGAAATCATTTATCACCCTATTTTCTGACTAACACCATTTTTTATTTTACTCTAAAACGCAGAAATGGGATGGCAAAATCTATGACTGCCATCCACATTTCAATAATATATTTACGAAAACTCAAATAACATAAATATTCTTAGTTTTCATAAACTCCTAAACATCATTTACCTATAATTTTTCTATGTCAAATATTACATTTTTAAGAGTTCACCTTCCCTGTCCCAGCTTGGTTCTTGCGAAACTCCATAGGGCTGCAGTTTTCAGCACTCTGGAATACACGGTTAAAGTAATAGATATTATTATATCCAGAAGAAAAGGCAACTTCTGTCACAGAATCCGAAGTGGTACGCAATAACTCCTTAGCACGTTCAATCCGAATTTGCTGTAAAAAATCCCCAAATGAAAGTCCCGAAAACTTTTTAAAATTAGTGCAAAAATAGCTCCTGCTGCAGCCAACATGTTGTGCTACAATACTGGTAGAAAGATTCTCCGCTAGATGCTCTTTCATGTAAAAAATGGCTTTCAGTATCATTTCCGCGTCGTTCCCAAATGAGCGCCCAGACACCATTTTATATATTTTTTCTCTGTATAACGTAAGCCACCCTACCATCTCCTCTATATCGGAAAAAAGCGACACCGTGCTCTCTGGCAATTCCAGAATTCTTTCCAACTCGCTAATGTGCCTGACTATCATCATTTCCATGCGTCGCACATTGGAAACCTTAGGCTCCGCTCCATGCATCAGTTTCTTCAGACGCTCAAAAGCAACATCATTAAAGAACCAATACTGCGTCCGACACTCTTTCCAGGTTTCCTGCAATTCTTTCCCCATCTCCTCGAGCGGAACTTTTTTACAGATACATTGCTCAAATTTCTCCACAATTCGTTGTAAGATGGTGTCTCCATTGTCAAGTTCCATAGAGGTCTTGGAAATATAATCCAATCCCCCTAACCGCAAGGTGGACTGCACATAGGAAAAATTTTCAAAAAAAGACAACACCACGAACTGTACATCAGGCTTAATCCTCCGGCATTCTTCCATGAATTCGATTCCATTCATTTCCGGCATATCAATATCCACAAACACCAGATCCACCGGATGCTCCTGGATGAACTGCAGCGCGTTCTTCCCATTCTGTGCCTCTCCCACCACCGCCATGCCATACGTCTCCCAGTGCATCAGGGACGCAAGTCCCCGTCTGGCCAGTTTATCGTCATCCACTATCAAAACTCTGATCATATCTACTCCTTTGTCATCCACACTGGACTGGAATGATGATAGTCACCTTGGTCCCCCTGCCGATCTCACTGTTAATTGTCAGAATCGCCTCTCCCTGATAAAATCCCTCCAGGCAGTGGCGCACATATCGCAGCCCGATTCCGGCAGTATCTCCTTCCCCGTTGTCCTCATAAAAGAAAGGGCGGTTTAGCTGCTCTAACTTCTCCCGGCACAGCCCGTTCCCATAATCCTGGATCGTAATAACCGCATAGTTGTTGCGCACATCATGGAATATCCGAATATCCACCACCCCCATGTCCCCCAGCCCGTATCGAAGAGCATTCTCAATCAACGGCTGAAACAGCATTCGGATCGTCTCCGTCTCCAGGTAGTTTCCTTCCTCCACATCCATATGAATCTCGAAATCATAACGCTGCTTTTGGAGACTTATGTACCTTCTGGCAATCTCCACCTCCGAGCGCAGGGTGCTCTTCCTCTCCTCTTTTCCGAGATTGTAGGCTAACAGGAACTTGAAATCTGAAAGAAAACTGCTGATGGCTTCCTGATGTGCCATCTGCGCCATCCACTGTACGGAATTTAATGTATTTAACAGAAAATGCGGGTTTATCTGGTACATCAGCTTTTCCCGCTCCGTCTTCTGACGCTGCTTTTCTTCCATCTGCACCTTCACCAGAAGATTTTTGATATCCGCCTTCATATCGTTTATCCTGCACATCAGCTCCTGAAATTCCTGAACCTCCAGATCTTCTCCGCTTACGTCCAGTTTCCCTTCGCCGACTTCCACGATCGCCTGCTCAAGCCGTTTGATGGGTTTACCGAGCATCCGCATGGTGGCAAAGACGATCAGCAGGGACGGAAGAATCGACAGGATGCACAGCAGAAAAATCTTTTCATACCATCCGATGATCTCCTTTACATGTTCCTCCTGCGGCACCCCGTTTACATAGATAAATCCCATCTCTGACTTTTCCGCAATGAGATAATACCCCTGAAACCGCCCCGAGAAACTGCCCTCCTCCTCAAACGCAAGCTGCAGTACATCTCCTGCGGAAAAATGCCCGCTGTTGGAAAAGAGCACTTTTCCTTCCTGATCCAATTGAATGGATAAAAAAGAATCGCCCCCGGGAACGTAATCCTTGATGTTGGATTTCATTTCGATATAAATGTCCAATGTCTGATTCCAGAAATGCTGGTTCTCCCTGAGCATGGATACCACCACATTGTCGCTGTACTTGCTGTTGGAACGGTGGAGCACCTGAAACTGGTTCACCCCAATCTGCGTCATGCATTCCTCTCCTGAGACACTCCTGCCGTCAAAAGCGTCACTGCCGAAAAATTCTTCCTTGGTATCACTGTCAATATAAACCGAAAAATTCACATACGTATTGATGGCAGAAGCCGAAAGCATGGCATTTTCCAGTTCCCGCCGTCTCTGGAACTTATCGAAATTGTTGTCTGACGCCAGGTAATCTTCAAGCATGGCGCCAATATTCCCTTCCTCCCCCAGCTGCTGCATCATCCTGCTCATGGTAAAATAGCAGAATTCCAGATGCGCCATCTCATTCTTCATATTCATGCGCAGAGCATTTTCCATCTGGTTTTTCTCAATAGAGCGTATGGTAATAACGGCCACAATGTAACAGGAAAGGCTGCATACTACAAGCCCTGTGACACTGATCAGCAGAAGTCGTCCCCGAAAAGATTTCGTAATCTTCTCTCTCATCATTTTCAATGAGATACAGACATCTCATTTTTTAAAAAACACGCTGTATCTATCTTCAAAATAAGCGGTTTCCCGTCGAAAACAAACTTTCCTTTCACTATGTCGACAGACTCCTTTGTCAGCAGATTTTCATAGATTCCGTCTGAAATATAGGCTGGCAGTTCTCCCTGATACCCTTTCAGGCTAAAGATTCCCACCACGCACTTTGACTCCATGATGCACCACAGATAAGCAACGTTTCTGCCATCATCTGCAAAGCTTCCGTAGATGCCGTCTGCTGCAAGCTCTGTCTTCTTGATGTGGGCACATCTGGCAATCAAGTCAGAAATATCCTTTCCGTCAGCAAACGCTGTAACATCCTTTTCAAAGATACTTGGCTGATGGGAAAGCATCGCTTCCTGTCCTGCATAAATAAACGCTGTCCCTTTTAGCAGGAAACTGAAAGCCGTCCAGTTCAGAATGGACAACTCATCTTCCACATAATAAGCGATCCGCTGCTGATCGTGGTTTTCCACACATCTTAACTTCACGTAATTTTCCGGATAGGTTCCCTCCTGCTTCTCGATTTCGTCCAGATATAAGGACAACGGGAAATCAGAATCTTTTTTCACATAGTTGATGAAGGTCGGCCATATATCATAGTCGTAACAAATGTCAAACACGTCATACAGCTGGGAATCCGTCGCGCAATAGCCGCCCTGGCTGCGAATAAACTTGATAAAATGCTTCTCTGTGGATTCTGCCAGCCAAATGGCTCCGGGTCTGACCGCCTCCACCTCCTTGCGCGCCTGCTGCCAGAATTCGATCGGAACTCTGGGCGCTACGTCGCAGCGAAATCCGTCCACCATCTCGGCCCACATCTTTAATGTGTCGATTTGATACCGCCACAGCTCCTTCCTGCTGTAGTCCAGATCTGCAATATCGCTCCAGTCTGGCACCAGAGATACCATGTTTCCGCTGCTGTCCCGCTTAAACCATTCCGGGTGGTTCTCTGCCAGCCAGGAATCCGGCGAAGTGTGGTTGTACACCACATCCAGAATGCATAGCATTCCCCGCTTATGAATCTCATCTGTCAGATGCCTGAAGTCCTCCATGCTTCCCATAGCCGGATCCACCGCCCGGTAATCCTTTATGGCATAAGGGCTCCCGTCCTTTCCTTTCTGCATCAGAATACCCGTGGGCTGTATCGGCATAAACCAGATAATATCCGTTCCCAGCGCCCGGATGCGATCCAGATCGCCCTCCACCGCCGCAAAAGTGCCCTCTGGTGTATGATTCCTGACAAACAGGGAATATATCATTTTTTGTCTCAGTGCAATGTTTGTATTTTTTGCCATTTTTACGCTTAACCTCCTCTATTCAAATATGCCTGTGTCTGTTTTGGTGCCGTGTACATACAAACGACGGCGGGAAAAGTCCCCGCCATCTTGTATGTAAGATATTTATTCGTTCACAGCTGCCGTAATCTCCTCTAAGATTTCCGAACCACCTTCATTATACCACTTCTCTACAAAATTATCAAACTCGTCGATCGGAGCCTGACCCAAGATAATTTTCGCAAAGGTCTCCTCCTCTAACTTCTGGAGGTTTGCCCACTTGGCAGCCATCGTGTCTGTCTGTCCGCTGTAGGCATTGAAGATCGGCACATAGCCTTCCTCCACCAGCGGCCGCTCGCCTATCATGATGGAAACCAGACGAGGGATATTCGATGCCGCCATCTCATGATCCAAATCCCAGTACTCCAGTGAAAAGTCGTCCTTAGGGTCCAGTTTTAAGACCTCGATAGCATCCAGATCGCTTCTTAAGAGCTTGCGGCCGGTCACATCCACATCCTCTTTCTTCACCTCACCCAGGTTGAATTTTTTGAGCCACTCATAGGAATATTCGATCTCATCCGCATTGTCATATACATTGAAAAGCGGATAGATACTGGCTGTAATGTTATTTTGTGTCATGTCATTGTCAACCCAGCTCTGCTCGTTTTCAATCAGGTAATTGATGATTTGTATTGCCGCTTCCGGATGCTCATAGCCCTTGCGCACGCACACGTACTGCTTTGTGGGATCGGCCATTGGCGAATAAAACTTTCCGTCCGCCGCCAGAGGCGCCATGTAGGCCATCCATTCCTGACTGCCGTTTAAGGTCACACTATCCACGGTATAGCCACACCACCAGGGTCCGAAGAAAATTCCTGCTTTTCCTGCGGTCACAGGTTCAAGCGAATCATTTCTGACAAAGACTTCGGGGTCAATCGCGCCAGCCGCATACATCTCGGCCAGCTTTGCCAGCGCCTCTTTGGTCTGGGGTTCTACGGAGCCATAAGTCACCTTGCCGTCGTTTTCCAGCCAATATTCAGGATAGGAATTATACGCGCCAAAGATAGGATCAAGCCCCCAGCGGTTTCCGCCTATATTGACCAGCTGATCGCCGGACGCCGGTCCAATGATGCCAATGGTATTGTCGCCGCCAAGCTTCGCTTCCACAAATTTCTGTGCGACATCAATGACTTCATCAACCGACCTGGGCACTTCCAACCCCAGCTGATCGAGCCAGTCCTGACGAATCCACATGATGTTTACTCCGCCGGCTGTAATTTCCGGAGCAGGAATCGCATACATTTCCCCATTATAAGAGATGGCATCCATCAGAGCATCTCCACCGGAACGGACATACTGCTTTAACTGATCAGAGGCATACTCCTCGAAAACATCCGTAAGCGGCTGTATCTGATCATATTTCAGCATTGCAAGGTACTGGCTCTGTCCCACATTCACGGCATCCGGAATCGTATTGGATGCGATGCAGAGATTGATCTTCTGTCCAAAATCCGAGCTGGCGCAGATCCAGTCATACTGCACATCAATATTCAGGTCGTTCTTCAGCCACTGGACAAAACGGCTGTTCTCCACCGTCTCCCCTTCATCAAAGACTGTATTCGGGTCCAAACCATGCCCCATCTTAATCGTGACGGTTTCCTCAAACGGCTGCAAAGCCTTCGAACCGCCAGTTTCCGATGGTGTGAGCGCATCCGAAACCTTTCCTTCCGAATCAGACGCCGCAGGCGTCTCAGACGTTCCTTTGTCTGTATTTGCGGTGTCTCCCCCGCACGCAGTCATACCCAGCACCATACTGCCAACCAGCATGAGTGATACAAGTTTCTTTAATTTCATCATTATTGTCCTCCTTATTTTATTTGAGAATCAGCCCTTCACAGACCCCAGCGTAATACCTTTGACAAAATACTTCTGCAAAAATGGATATACGATCAACACGGGTATCATGGCGATAAATATCTTTGCCGCATCCAAAGACTGGTTGTTGAGCTTGGATGCCGCCGCAATCTGTTCTACATTCATTGTTGAGTAGTCCAGCGTAACTACCATCTGCTGAATATAGGTCTGCAGAGGATAGCTGGTCTCTTTCGTGCTAAGCACCAACCCCTGGAAAAATTCATTCCAGTAGCCCACAATCGTAAACAGCGTAATCGTGGCTATGCTGGGCTTTGCAAGAGGCACATAGATGGACGCCCAAATCCGCCATGGTCCCGCTCCATCCACCAGTGCCGCCTCCTCCAGTTCCGAGGGAAGGTTTTTGAAAAAGTTCATGGCCAGTATCACATTGTAGACCGGAAGACCGCCGGCCAGCACCAGCCCCCAGATACTGTCGATCAGCTTGTAATTGCGCATGGTCAGATACCATGGCACTGTACCGCCGTTAAACAGCATACAGAAAATTAAAAGCCACATAAATGCATTGCGCTTTGGAAACTGCGTTTTCGTCCTTGACAGCGGATAGGCCGCCATCAGAATACAGCCCAGACTCAGCAGCGTTCCCAGCACCACCCTACAGATAGAGTTCCAAAAAGCACGGAAGAATGCACCCTCACCTATGATTTTCTTATAAGAATTAATGTTGAAGCCCACCGGCCAGAAAGAAACCAGCCCGGCATTTACCGCGTCCTTGGAGCTTAAGGATATACAGAGCACATACCACAGCGGCAAGAGACAGAGAAGACCAATCATTACCAATATGATGACATTGATGATATCAAATATCTTCGATCCCATGGAATTATCTTTTATATTCATGATATCTCCTCCCCTGCTAGAATAACTTATATCCCGTAAACTTATCGGCCATCCAGTATCCCAGCGTGATCAGCACAAAACTCACCACGGATTTCAGAAGTCCGACCGCTGTTGCCAGAGAGAACTGCAGGTTCACAAGACCAGCCCGATACACCCATGTGTCCAGGATATCACCAGTGGAATATACCAGTGGATTGTACAGGTTAAAAATCTGATCAAAGCCCGCGTTCAGCACATTTCCCAGAGAAAGAATCGCCAGCAGCGCCACCGTCATCTTAATGCCCGGCAGCGTAATGTGCCAGATCCGCTTAAAGCGCCCCGCACCATCCACTGCTGCCGCCTCGTAGAGCTCAGGCGCAATCCCCAGCATGGTTGCCAGATAGATAATCGCGTTGTAACCGAAGTTCTTCCAGATATCTGTGCCGATAATCAGCGGCCGGAACATGCTCGCCGTTCCGAAAAAATTCACATTTTTTCCGCCAAAGAAATTGATTATCGAATTGATAGGGCCTACATAACCAAAAATGTTCAGCACAATCTTGGCCAGGATAACCCATGACAGGAAATAGGGAAGATATACGATTGTCTGGATTGGCCTGTACAGCTTCTTGATGCACAACTCGTTCAGCAATATGGCAAAAATCAATGGTACAATCAAGTTCGCGATAATCTTACCCACCGCAATGATGATGGTGTTGGTTAGAACCTGTTTGATATCGCTCATCTGGAACATATATTCGAAATTCTTCAATCCGATAAACGGCGATTTCCACATGCCCAGACCCGGATTAAAATCCTCGAATGCCATCACGATACCAAACATGGGCACAATGTTGAAAAGCACCAGCCAGATGATTGCCGGTATCAGCATTATGTAATAATGTTTCAGGAATTTTTTGTTAAACATATTCCCTCCCCCCCCCTTCAGATTTACTTTTGATCAGTTCTTTGTAATAAGAGCTTTTGCATAAAATCAATGGTAAAATCCAGGCCTTTCTCTCCCAGCTCACCTTTCCAGTTGGCAGAGTGCGGCTCAATGCTTAAGCCTTCCTGATAACCTTTCGCATATAAAACGGACAAAAATGCGCCCCAATTGGTCATATCCATCCCCGCTGGCGGATCGTCAAAACGCTCGCCATTGATTGTAAGGGCTCCTTTGATATGAACATGTATAAAGCGGTCGCCCCAGTCCCTTGCCTCCTGCAGATAGTCGCCCCCTGCATAGATGCAATGAGAAGTGTCATATTTGATATACAGATCTTTCAAATATCCATGGATTACCCGATACGCCATGGGATCGCAAACAAAGTTATTCCATCTGCAGTTATAAACGGCAATCCGAACCCCTCTTTGTTTCCCATAAGCAATCAGCTTCTTAAAATATGCGATTGCCAGGCCGCAGTTCTCATAGTAAGAAAGCGCGTCCACATAATTACAGCCTGTAATATAAATGGTGCAGCCTAACTTCTCTGCCGCGTCAATGAGCCTGCATTCCAGCGAAAGCTCCTCCTCACAAATGCCTTCTTTGCAGATTCTGTCGCTTCCCCAACGGCCAATTGCGCGAACAGGCAGACCATACTTTTGGCTGTATCCTTTGACCGCATCCACATGAGACAGAAATTCCTCCGCACGCTCATTTACGTCCAGTTCCACGAAAGAAAGACCTTTTTCCTTTACTTTGATAAAGTCCTCTTCCTGAATCCATGAAATCATTCCAAGTGTCATTTGAATCCCCCTTTCCTAATCAAAATAAATTGTCTTTCCTGTCTTTGCCGATTCATAGATGGCTTCCAAAATCTGTGTCACAACCATGGCCTGCTCCGGCAATACGGTCAACGGTTTTCCGTCCACAATCGCCGCATAAAATACTCTCTGCTCCTCGTCCTCGGGTCTTGCGGCCGCCCCGTCATAAAACGCAACGCCTGCCGCATCCAGCGCCGGCTTCTCCACGCACTGCCTTCCGTACTGTACGCGGTTGATACGCAGACCATCCTTCATATCAGCCCCAGCCTTCGTTCCGCACAGGGAAGTCTTCGCCTCGTCCACTTCCAGACTGTTAAGCGCCCAGGCCGCTTCCAGATGTATGGCTGCACCGTTTTTCATCTTGATAAAACCAAACGCGGAATCCTCCACCGTAAAAATTTCCGGATCCCAGTCGCCCCACGCGTTTCCGGTATCCTTCTGGTCTGCCAGCTTGCGGAATACAGAGCCGGTTACGGATGCCGGTTCATAATTATCCATCATCCACAATGTCAGATCCAGCGCATGCGTGCCGATATCGATCAGCGGACCGCCCCCCTGCTTTTCCGCATCCAAAAATACTCCCCATGTAGGAACCGCTCTTCTGCGGATCGCATGTGCCTTGGCATAGTAAATCTCGCCCAGATCACCGTTTGCACATGCTTTTTTCAGATACTGCGAATCCCCTCTGTAACGGTTTTGATATCCTATGGTCAGAATCTTTCCTGTCTCCTTTGCGGTCTTAACCATTTCCTGCGCCTCCGCAAAGGTTTTTGCCATGGGCTTTTCACACAGTACATGCTTGCCTGCCTTCATGGCCGCGATCGCGACAGGCGCATGGGAACTGTTCGGCGTCAGCACATAGACCGCATCCAGATCCTCTTTGACCAATTCCTGATAATCCGTATAGACCCGGGCATCTGGTGTTCCGAAATCTTCCCTGGCCTTCTCAGCGCGTTCCTTTATCAAATCGCAGAATGCCACAATGTTCATATTTCCAACCCTTTTCATTGCAGGCAGATGCTTATTGTTTGCAATACCGCCGCAGCCTACAACACCGACATTTAATACTCTCATGATTTTTCTCCTTTCGACTTTTGGTTCTTTTCACTGTGCTTTGACGCATTTGAGACTCTTCTCCATATTCTCCATGGGAGTTCCAAATGTGTGGGAATCCTGCTCGACAACCAGCCATTTGGCACCGCTTTCCACAGCCGCAGGCACAACCGCTTCTGCCTGAACATCGCCGTCTCCCACTGCTACCAGCACCACTTCGCCATCCCTATAGACAAAATCCTTGACATGTACAACGGGGCAGCGCCCTGCGTATTTTTTAAGGTAAGCAGCCGGGTCTGCGCCGCCAACCTTAACCCAGCATAAATCAAGTTCTGTCTTCAAATCCTCTGCAGAAATCGTCTCATAGAACGCATCCAGCTGAAAGCGCCCCTCATCCGTCTTTTCAAATTCGAAGTGATGGTTGTGATAAAGCAGTTCTATCCCAGCCTCACGGCACTTTTGGGATATTTTTACAAGAGTCTCCAAGGTTTCCTGATGCCTGCTGCCACCGTACCATCTCTCTGGATCCAGATAAGGAATGGCCACATATTTACAGCCAATCTCCTGATAGATCTGCACTGTCCCACTCAAATCCTGTTCAAAATCAGTTATCGGTACATGCGCGCTGATCGCCTGTAATCCTACCCTGTCCAGACAATCGCGGATCTCCTTTGCCGATTTTCCATAAAGCCCCGCAAGTTCAACGCCGTCGTACCCCATTTTTGCAAGCTGCTGCATAGTTTTTTCAAAATCTGCCGCAGCTTCATCACGCACAGAATACACCTGTGCCGCAATCGGTAAATTCATAATCGCCTCCATTTCTGCCGCACATCCATCTGGAACGGCATCCACCTGATTCCTTCTCCACTTCTGCCGAGAACTGCTGCTCGAAATTGCGAACATAAGTTCTTATCAGAATATTACTCCTCAAAGCATACCACCTGCTGCTTCTTTGCAGACTCAAAGACAGCCTCCATCAGTTTCATAACACGGACCACTTCCTCCAGTTTAATCAGGCTCTCTTCTTGTCCTTCCAGCACGGCCATCACGTTCCGGTAAAAATCGCGAATATCGCTCTTCTTTTCAGGACGAAACTCAGTAAAGATACTGTCCTCCCGCCGCGGCGCCATCGTCTTGGTCAGACCGGCAGCCGTCCGCACCGGAACCACATCCCCCTCATCCATACCGCAGGCCCGCACGATTTTCAGGTCCTCTCCCCAGTCCGCAATCATTGCCGTGCCGTCGCTTCCCAGTACATACCAGCGGGGCAGGCTGATAAAATTACTGGTTCCTACCTCCACAATCATATGGATTCCATTTGCAAATCCCAAATCCACCGTAAACCCGTCATCTACCAGCTGATTGGTCACATTGGTCAGGGTTGCATATACGGTTTTCAGCGCCACACCCGGAAAAAGCATGAGCGCCTGGTCCAGAAGATGTACTCCCCAGTCCAATACCATGCCGCCGCCATGTTCCGGCTCCTGCCGCCAGTCTCCCGGTATTCCCCGGGAGCCGTGCACTCTGGATTCCAGCCTGAATATCTCCCCCAGAGCGCCTTCCTCCATGATGCTTTTTACCGTAAGAAAATCTTCGTCCCAGCGGCGATTCTGATGCACAGTCAAAAATCGTCCATATTTTTGGGAAGCGTCAATCATTTCCTGCAAATCTGCAAGGCACAGCGTAACCGGTTTTTCACTGACCACATTCTTCCCGGCCTCCATCGCAGCGATCGCAATACTTTTATGTACATCATTTGGCGTTGCAATCAGCACCAGATCAACACGCTCATCAGCCAAAAGCGCTTCCTGACTTGCGTATACAGGAATCTCTTTGGAACGGGCATATTCACGCCGCTCCGCCCGGATATCCCAGATACCGGCCACAGACAGC
Source organism: Clostridia bacterium (assembly GCA_910575245.1). Classification (GTDB taxonomy): domain Bacteria; phylum Bacillota; class Clostridia; order Lachnospirales; family Lachnospiraceae; genus UBA3282. The sequence continues at coordinate 163,410 of CAJTEN010000010.1, forward strand.
CCATCCAGATTTTCAATCAGCTCATAATGCCACTGCGCCATTCCGCCAAAGCCGATAATTGCCAAAACATGCTCTTTCATGCCCAGTACATACTCCCCCTCTCCTCGTAAATCAGTACATTTTTAAGGCACGCGATTGCCTTAAGCAGCCCTTCCCTGCCAGACATCAGGCTGTCTTCATGTTCAATGCTGACGGCATAGTCATATCCTGCTATACGCAATTCCGAAGCGATTGCTTTCCAGAATTTCTCCCCGTTGCCATATCCCACGGAACGGAAAATCCAGGAGCGCTCAATCTCCCTGCCATAATGTGTTGTATCCAATACGCCGTTTAGTGCCGTGTTGGCAGCATCTATCTTGGTATCCTTTGCATGGAAATGGAACAGGGCGCCTGCCTTTCCAAGTTCTCTGATACATGCGCAGGGATCCATTCCCTGCCAGATTAAATGGCTGGGGTCAAAGTTTGCGCCAATTTCCGGGCCTACCGCCTCGCGCAGACGCAGCAGCGTTCTCGTATTATACACACAAAATCCCGGGTGCAGCTCTAACGCAATTTTATGGACACCGTGCTCCTTTGCAAACGCTGCCTTTTGTTTCCAGTAAGGAATTAACACTTCGTTCCACTGATACTCCAGAATTTCAGAGAAATCATCTGGCCACGGGCATGTTACCCAGTTGGGCGTTTTATCCGCCAGACTTCCTCCAGGACAGCCAGAAAAAGTATTTACGACAGGAACACCCAGTTTTTCTGCAAGCAAAATCGCGTTGGTCAGATCGTCATCGAATCTCTTTGCGATCGCGGGATTCGGATGCACCATATTTCCGTGGCTGCTCAATGCGCTGATCTGAAGATTATGCTTCTGAATGGTGTCCATAAATGCCTTCTGCTTTTTCTCATCCGCCAAAAGCGCTGCGGCATCGCAATGCGCCTTCCCGGGAAAACCTCCGCATCCGATTTCCACCATCTGCACGCCGTTTTCTTCCAAAAAATGACAAGCATCATCCAATGCCATATCACCAAGCACTACAGTAAAAACGCCTAAATTCATTGCTTTACCCTCCCTAAATTTAGATTTCTATTAAGCATTTTAATTTTATCATCTTTGTTAAAAAAACTTCTATAATGTATTGTCCAAAAATAAAAGAATTACATTTACAATTTTGATCGTTATTTCAGAAATAAGGTTGCTTTTAAGGTGCTTTTTAAAATTTGTTTAAAGAAAGCAGAACAATTATGCCACAATTGCCATAAACGATAGTATGATCGAGTTAAAACGATACTAAAAGGCAGTAATTGAACTGCTTAACACAAACAACGGGCAGCACGCTCTGCGTACTGCCCTTATTGCTGCCTGATAAAACCTTTCGTTTTCCACCTGCCTGACTGCCAGCGCAGAAACATAAAAACCGCACGGACACATTCGTCTCCTGCAAGCCCTATATACGCGCCTGCGGCAAGCATATTCAGACGGATACCAAAAAGCCATGTGCCTCCCACCATGCACAGATACATAAAAATGACTGCGATAACCGTGGTGTACAGTGCGTCCCCGCTTGTCTTTAACGCCTGTCCAAAAACAAGGTTCGTCACACGTCCCACCTCCAAAATAATATGAGTCCTCTCGGAAACTCAAATCCCTTGAATTTCCTCACTTTTTTATTGCTGCCAAAATGCTTTTTCACCTCTGCTTTTTGTAACATTTTAGCTTTTAGCTTTTCTTTTTTATATTTATTTAATACTTTTTTGCAAAAAAACACTTGACAAACCTCCCAAAATATGCTGCCGGATTTAGTGACGAAGTGCATGTCACTAAATCCGGCCCTTTGTTGTATAAGGTATCTTTTCAACTTTCCATTACAACAAAGGAGGCATTTTTATGTTCAACTCTTTTTCATGGCAGTCCCATGATGAGTATCACATCAACTTTAAAAATTTTAAGGCCGGTCTTTCTTCCGACATGCGTGTCCTTCTTGGGAATACCTATTCCAGGGAACGAAAGAAACTTATGTCCCTTAATCTTGACCCTGTCGGGGAATATCTTTCACAGTTTTATTCTGACACTGGACGGCCTGCGCAAAACCAGGCCCAGATTCTGCGCTCCCTTATTCTTTTTGCTTTTCTCTTTAACCGCACAGATGCCAAACTTGGTCTGACCGGATGGGTCAAAACAGTCCTTCCCTTCAATCCCATTTTTGTCGCTCTGGTTGGATGCCGCTGCGCTGATGACCTTCCCCCGCTTGGTTCCTATTACGATTTTATGGACCGCCTTTGGAATGGCTCCCGTGAAAACTATTCACCGCCGAAAGGCCCAACCACCAGCTCAGCTGGTGGAATGGGATAGCCCCCCCTGGGGCAAAACCTTTGCATTTCCGCCTAAAGGCGGTCTAGCAAACCGTTCTTTCTTTACTGGTAGGCCGCTTAAAAGCGGCTCTCTTTTAATGCTCCATCCTATCCCTTTCG
>CAJTEN010000011.1 GCA_910575245.1 Clostridia bacterium
CATCAAATATAAGGGCGCATGTATGGTTCTTATCTGTCTGCGACTCCATATCGCGGATTACGTTGCCGGCTGCTTCCAGCTGGAGGCGTTCCCAGTTTGCCCTGAGCATCAGGTCAAAGCGGTAGAACGTATCCTTTTTGTAGTCGCGGAAAAAATTTCCGGTCTCGAACATCCGGTATGGGCTTGCCGCCGCAAACCCGACAAGGATCTTATCGGTCAGCAGCTGCGTGGCACTTACGCATTTTTCAAGAAATTTCGACTCCTTGACGGTACCTATGAGACGGGAAAGCGGGTTGTCTGCGTATTCAAAAGCAGGTTTTTCCGTAACGCTGTCAATGACTTTGGTTATGCCACATTTCCGCAAAAGGGAAGAGCCGATATATTTGTCTATAAAATTTGAGATACTGTCAAGTAATTCCTTGCTATTATCGAAGATTTCTGCTATGCTTTTCATTGGTATAGGTCTCCTTTTGCTGATGATATTAGTGGGTAATTTCATTATAGCAAAAACAGAGTGCCTATACCATTTTTATTTGCAGAGCAATTGATTTTTATAATTCTTTAGCATATATCAGTATGCGAAGTATGAGATATTATACTTATAATGGTATATTTCATATTCCGAATCAATTGATATTCCATGACCTGCAGATACAGAACAACCATATGCTACTCCTATAGCAGAAGCTGTATAATATCCTGTTTCATTAATCCTATAATAATAAGTATTCATATCTGCATAGAAAGCTCCATTTCCCTTTTTAATTTCTAATATTCCAATATTATTAGTTTGGTTTGAAGAGTTATAAGGGATTTCTGTCTTTGAAGCATTAGATAATTTCACAACAGCATAGGAACCTATATGACTACACGAAGAACCATATATTTGAAATTTTATAATGCTGCCTTTAGGTAGATAAGCATTCATAAATAATGGTACTTGTTCCTCATTAATAGAACCCCAATTTTTATAATCATCAATTGTAATAATTGGCTTATATTTTTCAGGATTGGCATATGCATCTTTTAAAATGTTGGAAATAATATTTTCATATCCATAATTCTGACTCCAGTAATGGTTATTTTCATCCTTTTTTGTGAAAGAAGTATAGGAATTTCCAACAATTGTTTTTACATATTCCAAAGTTCCTTCTTCTATATTTATTGCCTTAGGAAAGTTATATAGCAAAAATTTTGTTTCAGTGATTTCTTCTTTTGAGAATTCAATATCTTCAGATAAAATGTTAGAATCCACCTCAAAATTTAAAGAATCTGTTTCAGCAATTTCCTCAAATTCAATGGAAACAGCATTTGTAAAAACAGTTCCAACTAATAAAGAACATCCAATTAAAACAGATAAAATTCTTTTTTTCATTTCGCCATCTTTCTAAAAATACCACAAGAAAATTATGAGTAATAATTTCTGCGATATAAGTTTGCCATAATCAAATTAGTGGTACCCCCCCCCCCCGAAAAATTTGCACTTTTTTGTGTTTAATCGAAATAAGTCATCTATTATCTGCAAAAAGGAAAAATTTTCAAGAAGTGACAAATTTCGCTTTCCATGCTATAATATGTAAAAACGGAGGTGTAATTTGACAAACGAAGAAAGACAACTATTAGGAAAAGCACAACGAATCAATGCATGGGATTCAAAAAAGCTGTATTATTGTGTTGGGAAAAAGCATCAGCGAAGCTGGACTGTCAAAAGAGGCGAAGTATTTTTTGTTGATTTGGGAGAGAATGTCGGAAGTGAAGAGAACAAAATACGTCCTGTTGTCATCATACAGTCCAATTCTTATAATATTTCCTCTCCAGTATTTACCTGCGCTATTATATCAACAAGCCCTGCAACAATACCAGACATCCAGATTCCTATTACTGGTACTTATACCTATACTGATCCAAACGGAAAACTTGCAACCCTTTCAGGAACAATAGACTTGGGGCAAATTAAAACAATCGGCAAAGAGCGAATTATCTCTGCAAAAATATGTGAACTATCTGCCGAAATGTCAGAATTGGATACAAAATTGCTGAATATTTTAGGTTTATCTTACATTGTAAAGAAAAAAGATAATATCATCAGTTCTTTAAGCGGAAAAATTGATTACCTGAAAAAACAACTGAAAGACAAGACATAAAACAGTTGACATTGCATATAGTATAGTGGTACACTTGATTTAGTTAAAGGTACAGTTATGAATGGCTTGGCGGTCATTCGGATTTTTTTATCAGTTATAATGGGCTTGGCGGCTCATTGGAAACTCCCATCTTAATGATGGGAGTATTTTTTATGCACTGACATAGCTTACAGGCACATTTATAATTTCTGAACAAATTTCTTTCCCTGCCATGTCGCTATCTGAATAACTGTTTGTTGTAACTTCGATTCCAGATTCAACGCCTTGCATATTTATATATGTAAAATCTATTGCAGATAATTGCTCTTCCCTTAACATCTCCATATACTCATCATATCTCTCTAACTCCCCTTGATCTCGGAGGTGTTCAATTGCTTCTTTCATTTGCTCTCTTATTTCCCACTCTGATTTGATTGTATCAATTTCCCTCTTTTGCAGAGAACAAATTGTTTCAGCCACCTTGCAGTTATGCTTGATTGCTGCTGGCGATTGCGTTCTGTTTATTCCATACTTTTTGTTTATAAACTGCTTTCCCTTGTTGGTAAAACAGTAGCTTTTACAACTTTCCACTTCTCTATGTTTTGGATTCACATAGCTTACTTCTTTTATCAGATGGTCTTTGACCATATTTTTAAGCCTTGTATCCGAAATATCAATCTTGTTTGCATCTATACCCCTGATATTTCCAGCGGTGGCAAGTACCTTGAAGAATCTCTCATCCTTCGGATAAAATTTCTTAATGTGCATAAAATCATCCCTTTCGTTTCTGCCATTTTAGATAAAAATATTCTCTTCTAATCGTTGTGGGTATTCAGCAAGAAAATATTTTTAATGTCAACACTCCTGACTTATGATATATTATTACTGTTGTTTTCTTCTTTGAAGAGATAATTCATAGGGAAATTCCCTTATAATAAAGAGGTTTGTATGACAAAACAGGAAATTTTACGGGAACTTCAAGATATTAATATAGATGCTGCCAACTACATATACACCGAAAACTATGATGCACTGAATTCACTTGTCAATTCTGTATTTAAGATAGGACTCGACAAAGAAGAGTGCTTTTATGATGTCCTGAGAGCCTTTAGATTGGCAAATATGCCGTTTTCTGTTGCAGGGTATAACTATCTCTGTGAAGACCTAAAAGATGAAATCTGGGGCAAATACGAGCCTCTTATCAATGATCTTGTTATCCACAATATGAGTCTTGATGAATTTCTTTCTGACTATGGTTTTGATAATGAATATGATGCCCTGAATGCTTCCAATAATAAGAGAAAAATATACATAAGCACAATAAAAAAGAGAATTGAACTTATTGAAGATTATACTGAAAAATATAAGAAACTCACAACCTTGTATGATACTGCTAATGTAACACAGATACATAGTTCTACTCATAAAGTAGATGCATTGCAAAACAGCTTCACGAATGCAGTCGTAGCACTTGTCAAAGCGAGGGAGAAATTCTATTACTATATCAATTATGATCTTGTAGGATATGATACAGAAGACTTAAATAAAACTTTAAAGCAACAGAAAACAAATAAAGAACGTTTTGATATGCTGAGAGGGATTACAGACAATATATTTACCACACTTCAAAATGATAGCACTGTAAATTTTAGGGATTTCTTCATCATCAAAGACAACAGAAGAGTTACATTTACATCCTATCTGACAGCAAAAGGGTTGACAGGTAGCTCTTGGTTTGACTACAAAAAATCAACCAAAAAGAAATTTGTAAAAGAAAGACATTTTTACCTGCAGATGGCCTTCTTCTTAGGATTGCCAACTTCCAACGAAATAGAAAAATTCCTAAATTTTAATGGATATACCATAAAGAGTCCATTTAAACTGTTTCCAAATTCAGATATTTATGATTATGATGTGTGCCGATACATAGATGCAGGTATTGATTACAACTTAATCAATGTGATGCTTGGCTATGAATTTATATAAAGGGGAGATTTATTGTGTTTGATTGGATGAAAAAACATAAAAAGCTAATTGCATTCATTATTTTTATGGTTATCTTTGGAGTACCCTTAATCATACATATTCTGTTTAAACTTCATCCTAATATTGATTTCTTCGTTGCTGAATGGACTGCAGGAGAAATATTAAGTTACTATGGTTCAATCCTTGCATTTTTAGGAACTGTTATTTTGGGTGCATTATCCCTATACCAAAATCAGATAATCAAACAAGAATCAGACAAAAGAGCTGAACTATTGGAGCAAAGAGAACGTGAAAGCAATATGCCAAGATTCAGATTAAGACATGTTGGAAGTCAGGGAAACATACAAAAAATGCAATTAGATATAGAAAATATTTCAGAAAATATCGCTAACGATATTGTATTATTTGATGTAAAAATCCTCTCAAACAGCAAAGAAGATTTATGGGACAAAAAATCAGCCATTCATCTTGATACAATTCAGGCAAATGATAAAGCTACTATCTATTTGGGCAATCCTGCTCTTACAGAAGATAATTGCTGTTTTAAAATGAAGATGAACTGCAACGATAAATATGGTGATATTCATTCATATAAAATATGGGCTTTTTGCAAAACAATTTCATCCATACCTCATTTCCAAATAGAAGAAATCAAAAATACTGAAACTCCCTGAACCTATCCATTCAGGGAGTTTACTACTTACTCTTTATTTATCATTCCAAAATATTCCAGTGCTTCTCTAATCATCCTCTCTTTCTCCTCTGGACAGTTGGGAACTTTGTTTCCCTCTGTCTTGGTTTTATTAAAGTTCTCGCCTACATTTAAGCCACACTTTTTTTTGATTTGCGCTATGTACAGATGTGACACTTTTGTTTGATAATGCTCCCACACATAATCTTTAATTTCCTGATAGATTTGCTGTGCCGATGCATTCTCGCCTATCTGCTTCACTTAAATCAATTTCTATCTCAATCTTAGTGGATTTGCCACTTGATTTTTTTCGCGACAAGAGGACGCACGTTTCCACATTCGCCGTCCATGGAAACTGATCTACAGCTCCCCCTCGTACCACTTCATACCCCCTGTCCAGAAACACCTCCAGATCTCTTACCAAACTGGTTGGTTTACAGGAAATATACAGAATATGCTCCACCCCGTAACGGATGATCTTATCAAGCGCCTTAGGGTGGATTCCATCGCGGGGCGGATCCAGAATGATGATATCCGGCTTCTCTTCTATCGCATCAATAACCTTCAGCACGTCCCCGGCAATAAATTCGCAATTATGTAAACCATTCAGCTCCGCATTTCTCCTTGCCGCCTCCACCGCTTCTTCCACAATCTCCACACCGATTACCTTCTTCGCCACAGGCGCCATCAGCTGAGCAATCGTACCCGTACCGCTGTACAGATCATAGACGATTTTGCCGCCTGCCCGGCCATTCCTCCCTTCTTCCTTCGGCATAATACAGCCCTCAATATAATCTCTTGCCGTCTGATACAGCACCTCCGCACCCCGGCTGTTCGTCTGGAAAAAGGAAAACACCGACACTTTAAACCGTAGTCCCAGCAGTTCTTCATAGAAAAAGTCTTGTCCGTAGAGAATCCGTGTCTCATCGCTCTGTACCACGTCAGCCACCGCATCATTCCTGATATGCAGAATTCCCGTAATTTCCCCCTCCAGGTCCAATGCCAGCAGTTTCTCCCTGAAACCTGCCAAAAGCTCTTCTTCCTTGACCTGTCTCTCCTGTATCTCTCCGGGCTTTGAAGTCCCGGCGCTTCCCGGCGCCTGCGTAGTTGTCACAAGGGCAATCAGGATTTCCCCTGTCTTCGCCGCCTTGCGCACAAGAAGATGACGCAGATATCCGACATGGCGCAGCCGATGATAAAAACCCACATCCACTCCCTGTGTCTGTAAATCCGTAAAATATGCTTTCACACAGCACAGAATCCTTCGATAGTCTTCATCTATAATCTGGCATTCCGTGACGGACACAATATCATAGAAGCTCCCTCGCTTATGCATTCCCAGTGCAAGCGGGCCGTCCTTTACTTCGTCCCCAAATGAAAATTCCATCTTGTTGCGATACCCAAAGCAGACTGGACTGGCCTTGATACCCTCAAACTGCCACGCCTCCTGCCTGTCCAGCACACTGTCCAACATTTTCTTCACCTGCGCCTCTTTGATCCTCAGCTGTTCCTCATATGGCAGCGACAGATAAGTACAGCCGCCGCAGCTGCCAAAGTGAGGACAGGGACTGCCGCATTCCAGAGGGGACGGCTCCAGCACGTCCATAAGCCTTCCTTCCGCCTTCCCTTTTCGTACTTTATTGACAACACACCTTACGCGCTGGCCCGGCAGGGCATTCTTAACCACGCAGATGCCCTCCTGCATCTCCACAATGCCTTTGTTCGGAAAATCCATTCTCTGTACGGTTCCTTCTATTATCTGTCCTTTTTTCATAATCATCCTCCAGTCATGCGGCATTTGCCATTGAAGAGTCAGCCTAAAACACTTCATGCTTACGCGGCCCGTTCCTTTGGCTGCTCTTCAAAAAAAGCAGGATGCATCAGATACATCCCGCTTCAATTTACTGCATTTTATTTTCAAATCTGCGATTCTGCTATCACGCTGACACAGGCACGTTTCAACTGCCCGGACATAATCACACACCACGCACAAGCCTATATTCTTTATCCCATTTCTCCGCCTGGAATAAATTGTGAAGACACAACCACGCATCATGTACAAAGCCGTTACCCTTATTTCTCCCCAGCCGAATCCATGTCATCATCTTCCTCGTCTTCAAAGAAATCATCGTCAAAGTCATCATCGAAATCATCCTCAAAGTCTTCCAGATAATCGGGCTTGAAATAACGATACATTGCATAGGCAATCGCCGCTATCGCCACAACCGCACCGATAATAGCGAATATCCACAATAACTTATCACATTTCTTCTCTTCTTCTTTCTTCCTCCCCAGAATCTCATTCACTCTGGCATTGTCCAATATATCATCCAATTTATTCAGAATCTCCACTTTGCTCATACTATAATCCTCACTTTCCTGTTTTGCATTCGTCCTCGTTTTGAACCGTCATTGTATATAATATACCACTTCTTTTTTCTTTTTACTATAAAAATATATAAATTTATCAAAAATTTATCACTGCATAAAAAGCCTGGTTCCCGGCTCCATCTCTTCCGGATAGAGCAGAATCAGCTTCTGCTTCAGAAACGGACTCAGTGCCCTTCTTAGCCTGTCGGTGTCGGAAACCTGATACATTTTGGCTCTGTCAGGCGTCAGCAGCAGGATCAGCTTGCTCCTGGCATGGAATTTTTTCAGATATTCCATGATCCTTATGACAGATTCCCCGTCCCCATGTTCTTCCCCTGCCTGCTCCTTTTCGTATCCGTCAGCAATTTCTCTTTCATACGATTCAAAGAAAGTTCCCATCTGCACATAGGCGGATGCCACCGTTTCGGTACGAATCTCATTCGCACCCCACAAGACCATATTCAGACGCACATTTCGGAATACCTCACTCTGCTTCTTGCAGGAAATGATAATGTCCGCACACAATTCCCGGACGTTTTCCCTGTCAAACTCCCGATCCACCACGATTGCCATCTCCAGAATACCGCCCCGATAGTTTCCCTGCACATGCAGCACTCTCTCGATCTGATTATGCAATTGTAAATTTCTGACCGGTGTCAATGCCATAATACTGCACCCGCCCCTTGTATATGTTATTCAAAACGATATATCGTTACTTTCATGTCTTCTTCAACTTCGCAAACCCCGCATACATGATCTTCTGCCCGGCCTCATCGAACACGACCGTCACCTGGGAATCCCGCGGTCCCGGCTCAATCTTAAGCACCGTTCCTTCCCCATAACGCATATGCCGCACTCTGTCACCCACACCATATTCCAGTGGCCTGCTGCCTGCCGGCTCGATGGAAACCACACCGATCCCCTGCGTTGCCCGGGTAATATAGGGCTGATTCTCCACCGCAGTACGTTTCGGCCTGACCACTGCCTTAGGCTTTGCCTGAGCCGTCGCCGTTTTCCCTGGATGCGCTGCCCCGCCCTTAACCAAAAACGGCTTCCCGAACGGCATAGGCGTATCCTTCGGTTTGTCAAACGCATCGTCCGGTACGCGGCGGTAGGGTGTCTGTGCTTCAAAGGACTTTGTTTCAAAAGCTTTGCTCTCAAAAGGTTTCGCCTTGAAGAAAAGCCGCTCTTTCGAATCCTCTTCATATTCCTGATAATCCGGTTTCTTCTGTGTCTGAGGCTTATTATCCATCAATAACGGCGGAATTTCTCTGACAAAACGGCTGACCGGATTGTACTGCGTCTCTCCTCTGATCATGCGCTGTCTTGCATAGGTGATGGTCAGATCCTCCTTTGCCCTGGTGATTCCTACATAGGCAAGCCGCCGCTCCTCCTCGATGTCCATCGGATCATCAGACATGATCGTCATATAGCTGGGGAAGATACCGTCCTCCAGGCCTGCCAGGTATACATGCGGAAATTCCAGCCCCTTTGCGGAATGCAGCGTCATAAGCAGTACTCTGTTGTCAGTCTCGCCTACCCTGTCAATATCCGCCACCAGAGCCACCTCTTCCAGGAACTCACTCAGTGTCGGCTCATCGTGTGTCTCCTCATAAGCCACCACCTTACTGATCAGCTCATCGATATTCTCAATTCTGTCTGCGGCATCTTCCTCCTCGGACTCCTCCAGTTCTTTCACATACCCTGTGGTCTCCAGAATATCCCGCAGAAGCTCCTCCAGGCTGTAAAATTCTATCTTGCTGCGGAAAGTCTGTATCATGGTAACAAAGGGCTGCAGCCTGGACGCACTTCGCCCGATTGTCATGATCTGATCCGCTTCCTTCAGCGCGTCATAGAAACTGATCTGCCTGCTGTCAGCATACTCCTGCACACGCACGATCGTAGTCATACCGATGCCGCGCTTCGGCACGTTGATGATACGCTTCACCGCCACGTCATCCCGTCCGTTATCTATGGTCTTTAAATAGGCTAGAATATCCTTGATCTCCCGTCTGGCATAGAAATTAACGCCGCCGATTACATCATAGGGAATCCCCTCCATGATAAATTTCTCTTCCAACAGACGCGCCTGTGCGTTGGTACGATACAGAACCGCACACTCACCGTACTGTGTCTCGCCGTTTCTCGTCTTGACAGCCACGTCGCCCGCTATGTACTCCGCCTCCTCGTAGGCAGTGTCAAACTGTCTGAAATGAATGCGGTTTCCTTCCTTCTTCTCCGTCCACAGCGCCTTATCCTTGCGCCCTGTGTTATTCTTGATCACGGCGTTGGCGGCATCCAGTACGACCTGCGTGGAACGGTAATTCTGTTCCAATTTGATCACACATGCCTCCGGATACACCTTCTCAAAATCCAGAATATTGCGGATATTCGCTCCGCGGAATTTATAAATGGACTGATCGTCATCCCCCACCACACACAGGTTACGGTATTTGCCCGCAAGCAGCCTGATCAGCTCGAACTGAGCCGTATTGGTATCCTGATACTCATCCACCATAATATAGCGGAAACGCTCCTGGTAATTGTTCAGCACCTGTGCATCCGCCTTAAACAGTTCCACCGTCTTCATGATCAGATCATCGAAATCCAGTGCATTATTCTTATGCAGAACTGCCTGATACTCCTTGTATACCTTGGCAATCCGGCTTGCATTGTAATCAAAGGCTGACTGCATCTCATACTGCAGCGGATCGATCAGTTCGTTTTTCGCTGAGGATATGGCACTCAGAACCGTCCGCTCCTTCAGCATCTTCGTATCAATCTGCAGCTTTTTGCAGATCTCCTTCATCACGCCTTTCTGATCGTCCGTATCATAGATGGTAAAGTTGTTATCATATCCCAGCCTGTCAATATATCTGCGCAGAATCCTGACACAGGTAGAGTGAAATGTGGAGACCCATATCTGCTCCGCGCCGAAACCGACAATCTTATCCACTCGTTCCCGCATCTCACCAGCCGCCTTATTGGTAAAGGTGATCGCCATGATCTGATAGGGATTCACTCCCTCCTGATCGATCAGATAAGCCACTCTGTGGGTAAGTACTCTGGTCTTGCCGGATCCTGCGCCTGCCAGGATCAGAACCGGCCCCTGGGTTTGCATGACTGCCTGTTTCTGCTTGTCATTTAATGTATCATATATGCTCATTTATTTTCATGTTCCTTTGCTAAATTTTATCACGGATTCAAGATTTCCGAACCATCACGAACATACCGGATTTCCCATAACATGCCGTCTGCAGTCGGTCATAACAGCTTATAACCACAGTTTCCGCAGAATTTGGATCCTGTTGCCGGTGTACCGCAGTTCGGACAGAATTTCGGCCCTGCCCCGCCGGCCGTCTGCGCATCCGGCCCGGCCTGCACCCCCTGTTGGGGCTGTGTAGCCGTATTGCCGCCCAGATTCATCTGATTCACCATCTGCTGTCCGATCGCCATCCCCATCTGCAGCCCGAACATGTCAGACGCCATACCGGTACCATGACCACCCTTTGCCATACTGTCAGCCGCAGCCATCTGCGTATATCTGCCCATATCACCGATCATGGACTGTGCCGCTGCCTTCTCCTGCATCCGCCTGATTTCCTCCGGATAGGAAAAACTCTCGATCGTGAAACCGGAAATGCCGATACCCAGCCCTCGCATATCCCTGTCCAGATCCGCTTCGATTCCTTTCGCTATGCTTCCGGCATCTGCCTGCAGGTTGAACATATCCCTGCCTTCCTTGCTGATCCAGCTCATCAGCAGCTGGTCCAGGCTGGCAATGATGCGCTCCTTCACATCTTCCACGGTATATCTTTGCCTGATGCCGGCCAGTTTCTCGATCATCACGTCATGCTCCGCCACCCGGCAGTTAAAAGTACCGAAGGCCCGTATCGGCATACCGCCCGGCAGTCCCGGCGCCTGAAGATTCACGGCATTCCTGGTACCCCATTTCACCAGCAATTCCTTCGTATTGATAAAAAGCACCTCGGCGCGCAGCGGTGTATTAAAGCCGAATCTGAAACTTCTAAGCGTAGTCAAAAACGGGATGATGTCAGACTCGATATCATAATCACCGTCCTCCTCGAAAATCCCCTCTACTCTTCCATTATAAAGAAAGACAGCATCCTGTCCCGGACGTATGATCAGCCTGGAACCTTTCTTAATCTCCTGGCCCGGCCATCTATAAAATATAACGCCTTCATCACTTTCATTCCACTCTACCAGATTAGAAAATTGATTTTTCAGAAATCCCATCATGTTCCTCCATTCCGAAATGTCATCACAATATATACAGTTCCTGTTTCTTCATTGTTACATGGTTTTATGTTACAGATTATATGTTACAATTCTGTCCTGGGTCAGGCGCCTTCTTTTGACGAACACGAATTCAGTATATCACAGAGTATAATTTCACCACAAGTTTTTTGCTCCAAGTTCATCACTTGCATTTTTTGCAGCATGTGTATAGTCCTGAGCCCTCCTGTTCCCTTGTCTTTTCCCTTTTATTGTACACCAATCACAATACCCATAATAATAATCAATGCACAGATCATTTTATGGGTTGTCTCTTTCTCCTTAAATAAATATCTACCCGCCAGAATCGTTACCACACATCCTGCCTGCTTAAGCAGCGTCATCACCGTAATCCGGCTGCCCGGCATGCCGTTGGCAATAAAAAGCGCTCTGTCTGCAATGACAAACAAAACACTCAGCAGCCACACCCATTTGTTGCGGATCACACTTCCCATACGGACCGGTATCCGCGTAAACAGAATATATAAAAGATAAAACAATACAAGAAAGAACATATACCAGAACTGCAGCTGGGCGCTGCTTATTTCCCTCATCAGCAGCTTATCCAACAGACCTGACAGCGCATTAAGCATACAGGAGGCAAAAGCCATTACCACATACACGGTACCTACACGCTGTTCCCCGCTCCCGCCTGCCTCATCCCTCATCCTGTGAGGTCTGTACTTCAATAGGAGAAGCCCGGACGACACGAAGAGCAGTCCCGCCACCTGATATCTGCCAAGCACCTCCTGCAGCACAAAAACCCCGAGCAGCGTAGCAAACATCACCCTCGACAGGTCCAGCACACCATATAAGCTGATCGGCATTTTCTTGATTGCCTTAAAGCTGAACATCCATGCCAGGAAAATGACAAAAGACTTGATCGATATATAAAAATAGAATTTCGGCTCCATCCCCGTCGCGTGCCTCACATCCGGCAGTACAATCAGAAACGAAAGGAATGTATACATAAACAGTACCTCTATGGTAGAGTTTTTCTCCAAAGCCTTTTTTTTAAGGATTTCTCTGACGCCTTTTAAGATTCCGTATAATAAAACCAATACAATCCACAACATTTTTTTAATTATTCCAATCTTTTGCTTTTCTTTTTGTTCATTTACTGTTATAATAATCACATGCGGATATAGTTCATCGGTAGAACGCCAGCTTCCCAAGCTGGAGAGGCGGGTTCGATTCCCGTTATCCGCTTGCCGGAACCCTTGATTTTGCAGGGTTCTTTTACTTTATAAGTTAAAGTAATCAAAGAGGTAATCAGACATATGTCCGATTATCTTTTTAATTTGCTTAAAATTCTGGAATTTCACTGATGACCCTGCTTTTCTTATCAAGATTCTTTCTATTTCTATGATAATGTTCCTCTGTGCAGCGGATATCTGTACGCCCCATTTGCTCCATGATCAGTTTGTTATCTATATGATTATCAAGCAGTATAGACCCATATGTTTTCCTGATCTTATGCGGGGATTTCCCCTGCCATATTTTATACGGGTGCTTCTCTAATAACTCTTTTCTCTTCATAGCTTCCATGCTGTTAAGCACATCGTTGATATCAATCTTAACACTCTCTATGATAAACCGCAATATTTCGCTATCCTGTCCATGCAGGCCATATTGCAGATTGGTCAATTCTATTGTACTTGCTATAATAGATCCCACTCCAATTCCTATTAGATTTATTTAAAAAAGTACTGCCATGGCAAAACCACAACAGTACCTAATCTTGTCTATATTCAATTTTCTCATTATTTTCCAAGATACACAAAAAGTATATCCCAATTGCAGCAACAGATCATTAAGCGGATTTTCTGTGACTTCCGCTTTGCTCCACTCACAAAGAACACCTCGCGGTATATCAGCCGTGAATCAATGTCATTAAGTTAAGTCTATACACAGCGTCTGATATAATAGGATTCTCCTTAGGGCCGCCCCCTAACGCCGGTACTTAATGAGGTTTTCCACGAATTTAGTACCGCTGCGTTTGGAACCGAGCGAAAGCGCGTCCTCAGGAGGTTCCTATCATGTCAGGCGCGTCCGGCTTAACTTAACGACATTGGCCGTGAATAGTAACCATTAAGCAGCATTGGCAACAGAACACATTGGGACTCATACAACTTTGACATAACAATTTTTCTTCGTTCGTCATGCGTCGGATTATAAGCACTAAAAAACTGTTACAGCACAACTTCCCCCGTCAGTTCCGCCCGGGAATCCCCACCTGCATAAACTTTAAGGACACCCTCGCAGGGAATTTCCTTCATATCCCAGTCGTAATAACACAGTCCGGCATAAGGAACCGTAAACTCTACTTCCCTGGTCTCCCCCGCTTTCAGACTGACTTTCTCAAATCCCTTAAGCTGCCTTACCGGACGGATGCGCCTTGCCGACACGTCCTGCACGTAGCACTGCACAATTTCTTCCCCGTCCCGGTTCCCGGTATTGGTCACCTCTACGGAAACATGGATGCCTTCCTCCCTCTTTTCTGTTTTCCCGTTCCTGTAAACATAAGTTGTATAGGAAAGTCCGTAACCAAAAGGATACAACGGCTCCACCGGTGCATCCAGATACTTGGAAGTAAACTTGGACTTACCGCCCGGACGTCCGGTATTGATGTGGGCATAATACATCGGGCACTGTCCGGTCGCTGCCGGAAACGTAACCGTCAGCTTGCCGGACGGATTGACGTCCCCGTACAACACATCCAGAATTGCGTTTCCTGCCTCCACGCCCGGATGCCACGCCTCCACTATCGCGGCCGCCCTCTCTGCCAGCTCCGGAATGGCCAACGGCCTGCCGTTAATCAGCACAACCACCACCGGCTTGCCGGTCTCAAGAAGCCGGTCAACCAGAGTAAGCTGCTCTGCGCTCACCGTAATCGATGCTCTGCTGGCCGCCTCGCCGCTCTCTTCTTTTTGTTCCCCGATCACCGCAACCAGAATATCGGATGCCTCCGCGGTCTCCTGCACCATCGAATCTGTCCTGACGCTCCTGCCTGCATGCTCATCCACGCGGTTCTCACAGCCTTCGCCTGCACAATATCTGTATGAAACGCCGCGTGCCTTACATGCATCCACTATGCTGACACAGTCTTCCGGCCTTGCGCCGATAGCCCAGGCTCCGGTCATCTGTCCTCCGTCTGCCGCAAGAGTACCGAACAGACCGATCTTCGCATCCGGTCTTAACGGCAGTACGTTATTATCATTTTTCAAAAGAACAATAGATTTTGCGGCAGCCTCTCTTGCAATCGCCCGATACTCTCCCCGCAGCATCGCACCGCTTTCTCTTTCTTCGTCAGTCTGGTACGGATTGTCAAAAAGACCCAGTTCAAACTTGATCCGAAGCACATCCTCCACCGCACCGTCCAGCACACACTCCGGCACCTCTCCGCTTTCCACCAGTTCCTTCAGACATTCTATATAAGAATTGGAAGACATATCCATATCCATTCCCGCCAGGATCGCCTGTCTCGCCGCATCCTTCTTGTCTTCCGCAATTCCGTGGCTGACACACTCCGCAATCGCGTTGGAATCACTGATCACCAGTCCGTCAAAGCCCCATTTCTCACGTAAGACATCCCGGAGCAGCCAGGAATTGACCGTACAGGGAACTCCGTTAATATCATTAAAAGCCGGCATGACGGCTCTTGCCCCGGCCTCTACACAGGCCTGATAAGAGGGCATATATTCTTCCCACAGTCTCTGCATGGACATATCCACGCGGTTATAATCGCGTCCCGCTTCTCCCGCGCCGTAGGCCGCAAAATGCTTCAGACATGCCGCCATGGCATTTGCTTTCGACAGGTCATCCCCCTGGAAACCCCTCACCTTCGCCGCGCCGTAGGCACCATTCAGAAGTACGTCTTCTCCCGCACCTTCGCTGACGCGCCCCCAGCGGGCGTCTTTTGCCACATCCACCATAGGTGCGAAGGTCATATGCACCCCTGCCGCCGTGGCCTCCTCCGCTGCGATCCGTCCGGTTCTCTCCCATAACGCAGGATCCCATGCGCAGCTTTCTGCCAGCGGAATCGGCATCACCGTGCGGAAACCATGTATCACATCATAACCGAACAGGAGCGGAATCCCAAGCCGTGTCTCTTCCACCGCGATCTTTTGCAGTCTGTTGACCGTAGCCGCGTCTCCGACCCCGTTATAGGAGCCGATCTTTCCGGCGCGCAGGTCTTCTTCATGAAAATCCTGCTCGGCGGTTCCCATCAGGCGGTTGAACTCTTCCTGGGAGATCCGCCCGTCAAACATCATGTTCAGCAATTCATCAAAACTGACATCGAAGGCGCCCACCAGGGACGGGCCGCACTGCTGCAGCTGCCCTATCTTTTCCTCCAGAGTCATTTCGGAACGTAATTGCCGTATCCTTGCTTCATAGTCTCTCTTCATTCTTGTCCTCCATCCGTCATACTTGCACTTTCATGTCCTTTCCGACACAAATTCTTACGAAAAGTACGGTTTTTCCCCTTTTCATCCAACACCGTGAATCATCTTATGAAGATTTTACATCTCGATGACCTGCTCCTTAAGACCTGCTCCCGTCACGGTCACTTTGATCCTGCCTCTGTCTCCTGTTCTCTTGAGAACCGCGAGGGCATGCCCCTCTCCTGAAGTGGTATCCGCCAGCCCGTATCCTTTCCGGTGTAATGCCTTCATACCGCCGAATGCCAGAAGCCTGGCATCCCCTTCCACACAGACGGAAAGCGGGATCCTGGCATCCGCCCTGAGCAGGCCGTTTTCATCCACAACGTCTATATTGACAAATACAAGCGTATCGTACTTTTCTGCCATGAGTGCCGTGGTTACAGGTTTCCCGGCCGTGCGAAGTGTGGTTCTTCCGATCTCCTGTCCGTTCTCATAGGCAACCGCTGTCAGTTCTCCCGGTTCATAGATTGTGTGAAACTGTGTTTCATAACCTGTCTCATGTCCGCAAGGCTGTACACCCAATGATTTTCCGTTGACAAACAGCTCCACACTGTCGCCTCCGCCGTACACCTGGATCATAACAGGTTTCCCTTCCTCTCCCTCATAAGAATAGCTGAAGGTACAGTCCGTATAACACCACGGGCCGAAATTACGCGGGATTCCGTAACTTGCAGGAGCCTGTACCGCGATACAGGGCTGTTTGGCCAGTCCGAATACGATCTCTCTGTAATAGGAAACCGGCCTTCTGTTTCCGGTAATGGAAATATCCCCCGCTCCATTCATCAAATCCGGACATACTGCGCTCACTTCACCCAGATAGTCCCATCCCGTCCAGGTAAAATCCCCCACTACGGCAGCACACTGTGTGATCGCGTCCCAGTTCTCCGCGATCTGCTTCGGGTAGGTCTCAGTTCCCACCATCACCCTGTCCGCATACTTCGCCGCATCCTTCAGGTAACGGGCAGTCATATAATTGTAACCGATAATATCCATCGTGGTTTCCAGCTTCTCCAGGATTCCGCCGAGAATCGGATGGGAAACAATGCCGGGCATATCCGTTTCCAGAGCCTTCATAAACACATTGACATCTCCTTTGCCGGTATCGGCCTTCCCGTCCGTGATGTCATCCACGATCTTCGCCAGCCCGTCTCCTGCCGCAAAAGCGCCGTTGATTCCGTTGGTGGTATAACGGGTCGGATCCATCTCATGGAATTTGTCGCTCAGCATACGGCTTGTCTCAAAGCCCTTCTCCGTGCAGATCTCGAAAATCTCATTGCCCGTAGAGTACATAACCACGCAGGGATGGTTGTAGTCCGCCTCCACCATATGCTTGATATCGCTCTCCCAGTTTCTGGTGAAATCGATGGCATAATCATAGCTTACCTTGCTCTTGTTCCACACATCCACCAATTCGTCCATCACATAGACGCCCAGCCGGTCGCAGGCTTTCAGCAGCGCCTGGGACGCAGGATTGTGGGCTGAGCGCACCGCGTTGAACCCGGCCTCTTTCAGCCGTTTCACCCGACGGTACTCATAGTCATCGTAAGTCGCCGCTCCCAGAATACCCTGGTCATGATGAAGACAGGCGCCCCGCAGCTTCACCGTCCTGCCGTTAACCCGAAGCCCGTGACGGGTATCCACAGAAAGCTTCCTGATACCGGACGTGGCCGTCGCCGTATCGAGAATCTTTTCCCCGTCTGAAACAGCCACGGTTATCGTATAAAGCTCCGGTGAAAACTCATCCCACAGCTTTGCCTGGTCGATATATACATTCTTACGCAGGTCTACCGCTGCCCGGCTGTTCATCCGCACCGGATAGGTATTGTCCACCGCCTTATTGCCTTCCGTATCCTCAATCGTCACAGAAACCTGAAGCGTCTGTGCCGACAGGCTGTCGTTCCGTATCTTCGCGGCCACGCACACCAGCGCACCCTCCCCGTCAACTTCCAGTGCCGTAAAGCGCAGATCCTGCGGCCGCACATAGACGCTGCCGCCCCGGATCATCCACACATCCTTATAGATACCGGCTCCGCTGTACCAACGGCTGCTTCTGGTACCGCATTTCACGGCAACCAGCACCTCATTATCCTCACCGTATTTCAGATAGTCTCCTGCCTCCACCGTAAAGTCGGTATACCCGTAAGCGCTTCCTCCCACTTTGGACTGATTCACGAACACGCTCGCATTCCGGTAGATTCCCTCAAACTGCAGCATCACATGTCCGCCCCGATATTCTTCCGGCACAAAGAACTTCTTATAATACTTATACTCTCCCGCATCGATATTTCCTGTAAACCCGCCGTTTACGGCACCCTGCTTCTGCTCTTCATGAAACATGGCATCGTAAGGCAGATCAACATTAACCGCATCCTCCGGCACCCGGAATACCAATTCAAAAGGATCCAGGTCTTTCCAGACTTTCCAGTTCTCGTTAAAGCTGATTCTTTCCATATGCAACATACCTCCGTCTTCCTTATTATATTTATCATAATACAAAAAGACCGGAAATTGTACGACACCATTTATCCTCTTTCCGATATTATTTACGGTCAATCGGATATAAAATAAGCGAGCCGGTTGTCTGCATCCACATGCATCTTACCGGCTCCCTTATTCCTGTTCGATATTCTTCTGTCTTTCCCCGTCCATCAGCTTATTTCCTCAGCATCTGATATACACGGGATGCGTTTGTATTTCCTGACATTGCAAGCAGGCCGCATGCGATATCCGCACCATACTCTTCAAAATATGCTCTGAAATACTCTGCAATGCGCTCTCTCAGGGACACGCTTTTCTTACTCTCTGTAAATGTTTTTCCTTTTAATGCTACTGTAGTCATACTATAACTCTCCTTTCGCCTCTGCTGCCGCAGCTTTGTCTTATTGTATCAGTTCACGGCAACGTCGTTTTTGCTTTACATGTTGTATCATACCCCACAGAGTCGCGATATGATAGGTCATATTTTGACTCATTTTAAGGTGATATTGACTTTCTATATCTTTTTTGATACACTGATGCAAAACAATCCGGAAAGTTCCCTGAACCGATAAGTGAGGATACCCATGGAAATCGAAACCCAACACGAAATCATCTCCAAACTCCAGCCCACCGGCATCTCCATCGCCTACGAGACCACTCCCGGCGGCTATTTTCCTCTGCACTGGCATGAAGAACTGGAGATCCTGTATCCGCTGAACGGAACCGCGGATATCATGATCGAGGGACGCAGCTTCCATCTTCTCAAGAAACATATGCTTGTGGTGGAATCCTGCAAGGTGCACAGTACCTATACCTACGACGAAGTATCCATGTTCGTCTGCATCCACATTTCCAAAAAGCATATGCGGCAGTATTTTCCGGAGATAGATTCCTATCAGATCCGCTGCACCCCGGAGGATACTGCCGACGAACAGTTCCCCGTATACCGGGCAGCCTGCGAGCTTCTGGAGGCGCTGACCAGACTGTATATGGAAGAGCCGCCGACCTACCGTATGGAAGCGGAAGGCCTGGTACTGCAGATCCTGTCCCGCCTGATCCGTTTCTTCTCCGTCAGACAGACTCCCTCCGCACCCACAGAAAACAGCCTTGCCATGGAGCGGATCCGCGATGTGATCACTTATGTGGAGGAACATTTCAGAGAACCCGTTTCCCTGGATGACGTATCAGGCCTTCTGGGGCTTGGCAAAGAATATTTCTGCCGGTTCTTTAAGAAAAATATGGGGATGACTTTTCTGAATTATCTGAGTGAAGTACGGCTTGCCCATACCTATGACGATCTGCTGAATACAAATGCCCCCATTTCCGAAGTCATGGAGGCCAATGGTTTCACAAACCAGAAATTATTTAATTCTTCCTTCAAAAGCCTGTACGGATGTACGCCTTCGGCTGTGCGGAAGGAACGCTCTGGATTCTGACGCAGATGAAAAGAAAAAGGAATCTCCGCATTTCATTTCCGGTTGATCACAAGACTCAGCATCAGTCCTTTCCCCGTTACATATTACTTCACTTCTTTATAAATCCCGCGTCCAAACAGCACAACCGCCAATCCCGCCGTGACCACATCAGAAACAGCCTGCGATAGCAGGACGCCGGAATAACCAAACAGCTTTGCCGCAATCATGATCACAGCCACAAATACCACACCCTGCCTGCTGACGGATAAAAGGAACGCCCCGACCGCTTTTCCCGCCGACTGAAAGATACAGGTGGTGACCAGAACGACAGCCACGAATACCATTCCTATCTGCTGCATGCGGAGCATGGGGACTCCGGCGGCAATAATGGCGTCATCCTGCATAAACATCCTGATCATGGCAGGCGCCGCAAGGGAAAGAACGAGTGCAAGCGCAGCTGCGGCAGCGCACTCAAACCCGTAACAGAAGCGCAGAATCTCTTTCAGCCGCGCCTTATTCTTCGCCCCGTAATTATACCCGATCAGCGGCTGTGCCCCGAAGGCAAATCCCACCAGAATAAGAACAGCGATCATGTTGACCTTCATGGCTATTCCCATGGCCGCCACCTTATCATTGCCATACGGCAGAAGATACCGGTTCGTCATGGCCATGCCGAGACTCTGCATCAGGTTTGTGATGGATGCCGGAATCCCGATTGCCATAATCTCTCCAATTTCGGCACCTGTAATATGAAACCCGGCCGGATTGACAGACAGACGTTTGCTCCTCGCCAGCAGAAACCATACGAAGAAGAGATCCGTACAAATATTCCCGATCACTGTTGCGATGGCCGCACCGGCTGCACCTAATCCCAATACGGAAATAAAGACCGGATCCAGGACCATATTGATGACCGAACCTAATACCGTACCTGTCATGGACGCCCTGGCAAACCCTTCCGTCCTCAACAGGTTGGAGGGTGTAAGCGAAACTATGGTAAAAGGCGCGCCAAGCGCAATGAATGTAAAATACTGTGAGGCATACTCCATGGTCTCCGCATCCGCACCCAGCAGATAAAGAATCGGCTCCCGGAACAAAAGCAGCACTGCCGCAACAAGTATACCGCACAGAAAAGCCGCGTAAAAGCAGAACACGCTGAGCCGCTTGCCGTCATCATCCTGTTTCTGTCCAAACAGCCGCGAAATGACCGAACTGCCGCCAAGCCCGAAAATATCGCCCAGGGCAATCATCAGAGTGAACACCGGCGCACTGATGGAGACTCCTGCAACCAGAGCCGTATTGCCCGTCTTCGCAATGAAGTACGTGTCTACCATATTGTAAACCAATGAAATTACCATACTGAATACCACCGGCAGGGCAAATTGAAAATATGCCTTATGGACCGGCGCTTTCTCGAATAAATCATTCTGCATATCAAACCACAACTCCAATCAACACTTTATCTTTGGCACCAACACTTTTACAATATCGGATTAGAGGCAGTCTTGCAAGACAGTGCCTGCGTAATATTTTACAGTCCTCTCCTGCGATACTCCCCCGGCGGCATTCCGGCCACCCTCTCAAACAGCTGATAGAAAAAACCGGTGTTCTCATATCCCACCTGCGCAGCAATCTGCTTCAAGGGCAGTTTCGTACCAAGAAGCAGTTCCCCTGCCCGCTGAATACGAATTTCCTGCACATATTCCCGAAAGCTCTTCCCCTTATATTTCCTTAGAAGAAGGTTGTAGTAATTGCGGTGATAGTGGAAATTCTCCTCCAACCCGGCCACCGTTACCTCCGCCACATGCAGCCTGATATAACGTTCCACTTCATACAGAAGTACTCTCTCCTTGCTTTCCTGGTCGGAACTGTGCAGCTGCAGGGCATAGGAAGTGCAGAGAAGATGGAACAACCGGATCAGATTCCCCCGGATGATCTCCTCCGCTCCCGGCTGCCGCCCGTAGTCTTCCGCCACCAGAAGCTCTAAAACCTTCCCGATCTTTGTCTCTCCTGTATCCGCTTCCGCCTTAAGTTCCAGAAAACTCTGCTCCCGCTTCTGCCTGTCCAGCGCATGAAACAGGAAACGTTGCAAATCGTCCCTACCCTCATAGCTTTTCAAAATACCGTCCAAGAAAGCAGGATTAAGCCACAGGAACAAAACCGCCGCATTCTCCTTATCCAGGTAATCCGCATGGTCGCAGTTCTGATCCGTGATCACTACCTCTCCTTTGGAAAAGCGCCGTTTCTCTCCCAACAGAATCTGTTCGAAGCTGCCCTCGATCACATAGAGCACTTCAATATACTGATGCCTGTGATACGGTCCCTGTTCAGGCAGGCCGTAATGCACCCGCCGTATCCCCTGACGGCTTATGCTCCAGACCTCTCCGTCCCTGCCATACAGACTGAGCAGCGTGGCAAAATCTCCTTCCATCATACGGGATTCCGAGTAATGGCCGGACGCATTCCCCCGTTCTTTTACTCTTGGATCTGTTTTCCCTGTCCGCTTCACCGGGAAGTTTTCCCGATAAAATTTCCTGTATGCATAAGCCCTCTCTTCTATATCCGGAAAAGAAACCTGCTCCTTCCTTAACAAGTCCGTCCCCAAATCCAAATTTCGCGTTTTCATGCCACCTGCTTTCCTTAATCAAAATCGTGCATTTCGTCCTTCCTTTTCAGTATAATCCTGTCTTTCGTTCTTGTCATTCCCTCCCGGAGAAAATATGATAAAAATAAATAAAAAAAGCGTGAAAGGATCCAAATACCATGAAAACAATCAATTTCGACAAGCTTCTAAAAACCCAGTCCGAAACCTCCGGCACCCGGAACTTCCCCCGCGCCGTCAACATTGACTGCGGCTGGAAATTCCAGCGTAATCCTTTTCAGCTTCCGGTTGAGCTGTCCGGAAAAACTACGGCCAGAGAGGTTAATCTGCCCCACGACTATATGCTGGAGGACGGCGTCCGCGCCGATGCGCCCGCGGCGGCAGCCATGGGTTATTACGACGGCAGTGTAGCCTACTACTCCAAAACCCTTTTCATCCCTGCCGAATGGAAAGACGAGAAGATCTTCCTGCATTTCGACGGTGTGATGATGAACGCCGCCCTTGAAGTGAACGGCTGCCAAGTTCTGCTGCATCATTACGGCTACACACCTTTCCAGGCGGACATCACCCCTTACATATACCCGGGTGAGGACAACCGGATCACTGTTTCCGTAAATCCCAGCATGCAGCCCAACTCCCGCTGGTATACAGGCGCCGGCATCTTCCGGTCGGTGGAACTGGTGCACACGCCGCCAATCCACATAGCTGCTGACGGAATCTTCACCTATACCAGACGGATAGAATATCAGGAGAACACGCCCACAGAGGCTTATCTGTGCTCGGAGGTAACCGTATGCAACGATACTGCCGTTCCTCATCTGGTGAAAGTGGATGTATCTCTGATTCCCGACGAAGGTACGGAAGCAGTTCTCACCCGCTCCGCCACCATACAGGTAAATGCTGCCGACACCGGTGCGGCCATCGTTCCCATGACTCTGCCAGACCCGATGCTCTGGGATGCGGAGGAGCCCAATCTCTATCAGGTATTGGCCTCTGTCACTGACCTGGGAGAATTTCGCTGTCATCTGATCCCTGGAGAAGAAGCTGCCATAACCGACAAGGTTTCCGTCCTCTTCGGCATCCGCACCATCAGCGCCGATTCCACCCACGGCCTTAGGGTCAACGGCCGGACCGTGAAACTCAAAGGCGGCTGTATCCATCATGACAACGGGATTTTGGGCGCTGTTTCCCTCTATGACAGCGAGTACCGTAAGATCAGGCTGCTGAAGGAAAGCGGCTATAACACCGTACGTATGGCTCACAATCCCCCTTCCGCCGTCTTGCTGGAGGTCTGCGACCGTCTGGGCATGTATGTTTTCAACGAGGCTTTTGACGCCTGGGGCATTGCCAAACAGCCCGGCGATTATAATCAGTTTTTCAGGGAAGACTGGAAGGAAGATATGCGGGCATTTATCCTTCGCGACCGTAACCATCCCTCCGTCCTGTTCTGGTCCACCGGCAACGAAATCCCGGAACGCGGCGGCATGGGCGGCGGCTACCCGCTTGCCATGGAATTAGCTTCCTATGTAAGAAGCCTTGATCCCACCCGCCTTATTTCCAACGGCCTCTGCTCTTACTGGAGCGGGCTCGATGACAAATCCGCCGCGGCCAATTTCCATAAGATGCAGGAACTTTCCGGCAATGCCACCGGCACGGAGCAGAATGCTTCCGCCCCTGTGACGGACACCTTCTGGGAAGACCGCTCCGAACCCTTCTGCAGTTTCCTGGACGTGGTGGGTTACAACTATATGGAAGACCACTATGAGCTGGCCGGAAAAATGTTCCCCGAGAGGGTCATCCTCGGCACGGAGAGTTTCCCCATGGAAATCGACCGGATGTGGGACTATGTGGAACGGCTTCCCTACGTGATCGGCGACTGTACCTGGACTTCCTTCGACTATATCGGAGAAGCGGGAATCGGCAAATCCATCTTCGTCAGTCCCGACAGTCCCGAAGCCGAGATGGGATCCTGGTCGTTAATGTCCCATTCCTCCGAATATCCATGGCGGCTGGCCAATGACGCCGATTATGACATCAACGGCGGGCTGACTCCCCAGGGCGTATACCGCCGTATTGTCTGGGGCAGCCAGGAAACCGGCCTGTTTACCGCCGATCCCGCCACCTTCGGACAGAAAGAGATAATCAGCAAGTGGGGCTGGCCCGAGTTGTATGCCAGCTGGAACTGGCAGGGAAAAGAAGGTCAGCCAATCCATGTAGCGGCATACTCCGCCGCCGATGAGGTAGAGCTTCTTCTGGACGGAAAGAGTCTCGGAAAATGTGCCGCCGGAAAGGAAAACCGCTACACGGCCTCTTTTGATATCACCTATACACCGGGACTTCTGGAGGCTGTCAGCTATCAGAATGGAAAAGAAGTATCCCGCACCTGCCTGAAAACAACCGGCGCACCCGCCTCCATCCGTCTTACAGCGGAAAAACACGCCCTTGCGGCCGACGGACACAGCCTGGCCTATGTATCCGTGGAGATCGTGGACTCTGAGGGAAACCGGGTGCCGGATGCCCTCATCCCCCTCACAGCCAGTGTAACGGGAGCAGGTATTCTGGCAGGCTTCGGCTCCGCCAATCCTGTTACGGAGGAAAATTACACCACAGGTTCCTTCCACACCTTCAGGGGATGTGCCCTGGCCGTAATCCGCGCCGGTTACGAACCCGGTGAAGTTACGCTCACGGTGAAAGCTGCGTCTGCGGATTCCCGGATCACGGAGAAGACTCTGTCCTTCGATTGCAAATAAAAATGATAATTTTGCTTGTCGGCCTGATCGGAGGCACAGGTGGGCTTCGCCCTGCGAACCCAGATGTGGATAGGCAAAGCAGTTATCTATAGAAATCGGATAGGGGGATGATTAGTCCCCCTTCCACACCAACTGGCATTCAGGTTGTCGCTTGTACACTCCTCTTACCTTTCCCTGCTCCGCAGGTATCTCTTGCAGGCTCTTCCAACGGCGTTTGCAGCCACCATGGCACTATGTTAGAACGTGCGCCTGCCGGGCGCACCTGTTATACAGTTTCCGGACCGGCCTTACAGCTTTCCTCCGGACCCAGATAGGAATCCGGAATCACCAGCGTTTCCTTATGGATCAGAAGCCTCTCCAATACCACTCCCGGCTCCAGGGCTCCCACGGTCAGTTCCTGCACGCCCTTTTCAAAGGGCAGTACGATACTGCATCGGCGCTCCTGGTCAAGCACGCCCCTGGACCATCTGGCATCGCCGCTGTCTCCGGCGTCAAAATCCGCGGATAAGAGTTCCACTTTCAAATCCTGCACCATTATATTTACGCTGCCATGATCGACAACGGAATTAAAAGGAGCCGTAATGAGTTCCACCTGATACTCTCCCGCCTCTTCCAGATAGAAACGGTAGGTCACCTCCGGCCTGTCCTCTTTCTCTCCAAAGAAAGCCGTAGAAGGAAAAACCTTGAGTCCCGCAGCATATTTTCCATATCCGGGTAAGACAACATATTTCCCCCGTTCCACATCCTTTTTCCTGCAAAAGTGCCCCGCGCCTATGACGGTCACACCATTCCGGGCGAGGAAAGTATGCTCCGGCAGCCCTTTCGTTTCTACCGCCTGCGCAAGAATATCCACGGCCGCCCCGGTATCGCCATCCGATATTATAAGCCGCACATGTTGAGGGCCGGCCGGCAATCTCTCCCGTATGCAGTACAGGGACACTTCCTGCAATTGCTCTACCCTGCCCTGCATGGGTGTCACCACAAGCCATTCCGGTATTTCCCCGCCGCAGGCTTCCTCTGCCGTGATACAAAAATCCAAACTGCCGCATCCGGTGTTTGCAATTTCCAATATCACCTCTCTGCAGCCGGCAGATTGAAAATCCGGCACTGCAAGCGTCATCAGGGAGCCGTAATTTTTTACGGCCGTCTTCTCTTCGTCTTTTCTGGAAACACTCATTCTGGGTTTATGCGCCGGTTCCACTTTCGCTACTACAGGGTAGCGGTAATCATCCTCATTCCACTTGGTAAAACCAATATGCTCGGCCAGCTGCATACCGTCCCATTTACTGCCCAGGAAGCCTGCCCATTCCTTCGCAAGCTCTCTGTCCCTGCGTATGCAGTCTGCGGTCCTGTCGCCATATACGTTAGCCACGGTCCTGCCCTGTCCGGCATAATGGTGGTTTTTGCCTGCGTACAAATGCATTTTCAGCAGATTCATAGCTGCCATGGCCGGATAATGGACCATGCTGTAATAGGCCTTTGATGCCCCGCTCCCGGCTGTCTCAGAAGCCTTTAAGGCCTGAAGTACCTCACAGGACAATTCCTCCACCTGTCCGGCCGCCCGGAGCATCCGGTCCGTCTCTCCATAGTGGCAGGGGTGATAGATTCCCGGATGAAGGGCTTCCGGACGGCGCAGTGCATTCATGGCGATATAGTCTGTAAAAACCTTACCGATCTTCTCCCGTAATCCGGGTACTGCCACGGGAAAGTTCTGTCTCACCCACTGTTCGGTATACTCCTCATAGCTGTGCAGATTACCGTATCCCCATCTGTCATAGTCGTAGGCCAAAGCCATAAAATATGTCAAAGGTACTTCGTGGAACTTCAGGTCCCCTGCATTGACGATCCATACTTCCTGTATGCCGTATTCATAAGCCTGGCACATCTGCTCCCAGACTTTGGACAGAGGCGTGGAATCTATCCATTCATAGGAAACGGGCTCACCGTGATAGTCAAGATGATAGTACATCCCAAAGCCGCCCTTATGCCCGCGCATCTCATCCGTCGGCAGCGCACAGGTCTGTCCGAAATTATCCTCACAGAGCATAAGAATCACATCCGAAAGCTCCTCCCAGTCTTTTAACCCTTCCGTCTGCCCGTCACCGTATAAGAATGCAGCCACTTCTTTATAGACGGCAAACAAAAGCGGAGTCTCTTTATCATTCCGGTCTACATGCTGCCTGATCAGCTCCTTCTGTTTCGTAATGATCCGCTTCAGCAGATTCACGTTCTCCTCCACCGTCGCCTCAGCTCCAAGGATACGGGAATCATATTCTCCGCGCATGCCGATCGTTATGATATTCTCATATCTTCCGCTGCGTTTCAGCCCGTCTTCCCAGTAGTTTATAAGCCCCTGTTCATTGATATCAAAATTCCAGTCACTCCCGTAACGGCTGTCAGGACCGTTTACCTTCCTCCATTCCTCACTGGCACGCAGACATGGTTCATGATGGGAATACCCCATCACAACTCCGTACAGATCCGCCAGCTCCTCATTGGCGCTTCCCGGGCCGTCCAGAGGAAATGACGCGCTCCACATGGCAGGCCACAGATAGTTGCCTTTCATGCGCAGCAGGAATTCGAATATTTTATCATAGGCTTCGGCATTAAAGCCCCCGAACTGCTTATTCACCCAGGTTCCAAAGCATGGCCATTCATCATTGATAAAAAATCCCCTGTATCTGACACTTGGTTCCCTGGAAATGGTCTCAATATCCTTTCCAATGTGAACCACATCCCTCTGCACCGGATCCACATCTCCCCAGTAACACAGGGGTGAAACTCCAATGTACTCCGACAGGGAGAACAGTCCGTAGATCGTTCCGCGTTTGTCGCTGCCGCAGATCAGAAGAAGCTCTTTTGCCCCATAAAATTCGCGGTCCGGGATCAGATTCCGGATCAGATAAACCTCCCGCTTAAGGCTGCGTTCCTTTCCGTCTTCTGTTACTCCGTACAGCCCCTCCGCATCTGCCGATCCCATATGGATCAATTCGTCCAACAAGGGACTTATCCCCAAGGTGGCCGCCAGAATTATCCTCTCACAATGCCTGTCAGCAAGTTCCCTTTCGGTAATCACCTCCGGACGCTCCCCGATCACCTTGCGAATGTCTTCCGCCACCTTGCAGGCGATTTTCCTGACGCCAGGATATCCGCTGTTTTCAACTACAATAACCGGCATACTGCCCTTTTTCCACTCCATATAGTCTCCTCACTTGCAGGCTTTGCCTGCATATTCCATTTATGTACCTGCCTCCACATGATATGTTTTTCGCTCCCTGCACCTGAAACAGATCACGTCATTACAATATTCAGCCATAATCCCTCTCCTTTCCACTCAGATTATAGCACGTTTTTATCGCCTCGCGGACATCTGGCGGTGATATGCGTGGAAAATGTGTGCTGTAATATCCTGTCACATCTGTATAATCCGGCGTAAGGTCCGCGCAGATGGTTTCGCTGTGGACCCGTTCGCACTTACATTACATCCGCATAGAATCTTCTTTCCCTTCCTGCTATAAACATATCATCCACTATCTCTATTTCTCCTGTACACCGGATATCCGCCGATGACGCACCGATCATCACCTGCACCATCCCGGCCTCAACCTTCCACTTCAGATCCTTATCCAGGAAAGCCATCTGTCTGGGATCTGTGACGAAAGTCACTCTCTTTGATTCACCGGGTTCCAGCCAAACCCTGGCAAATCCCGCAAGCTCCATAACAGGGCGTGTCATGCTTGCATACACATCCTTCAGATACAGCTGCACGATCTCTGTTCCTGCCATCCCACCATTGTTCTTCACGGTCACTGACACCCGGAACTCCTCATCAGGGCGTACTTCCTCGCTGTCACAACTAAAATCACTGTATGCAAACGAAGTGTAGGACAATCCGTGCCCGAAAAAGTATCTGGGTGTATGCGGCATATCCACATAGTTGGCAAATCCTATGCTCTCGCCCTGGTGCCATGCGGAGCCGTTCGGATGATTATAGTAAACAGGAATCTGCCCTGCGTGGTAAGCAGTCGAAACCGGCAGTTTCCCACTCGGATTGTATGCGCCCGTAAGCACATCCGCCAGAGCCTCCGCCCCCTTCTCCGAAGGATTCCATGCCTCGACCAGCGCGTTCAGACATTCGTCCGCCGCATCGCTGGAGACAGGCCGTCCGTTAAAATGGACACCGACCAGGGGCTTGTTCAACAACGCCGCTTTCCGTATAAACGTCTCCTGGCATTCCGGAAGATTGATATCCGTTCCGTCCACGCCTTCTCCCATAGTAGCCACCGAACAGGAGCCGTGCTTTCCGCCAAGCGTCACGATACACAGATCCGCCTGTTCAATCAGCTTAAGGGCTTCTTCGTGATGACTCGTATCATTTCCGGCCACCGGATAACCATAGGCATAAGCAATCTCCACATCCGGCATCCGTTCTTTCAGTTCCCCCAGCAGATTCTTACAGTCTGGTTTGATCTGCCTAAGGACTGCATCAAATTCTTCCGTCTCATCTGACTGAATCGGCGTTCCGGGAATATAAGGCACTTCTTTCTTCTGGTTGGAAGCCGCATCACCGATTCCCGCAATGGAATTGGCCACCGCATGAACTGCCTCCACCATGCTCAGATGCGTATATCCTCCGAAAAAGCTCCTTGCATTTGCCGCGTGGCATCCCACAACCGCTATCTTCTTAATATCTTTCTTGACAGGAAGTGTCCCGTCATTCTTGAGCAGGATCAGAGATTCTCTTGCAGACTGCAGGGTGACTGCTTCATCTTCTTCCTTATAAAATACCTGCTCGAATTCCCCTTCTTCCAGTGCGAAGGGATGCTCAAACAGTCCCATCCGGAATTTAGCCTCGAGAACTCTCTTTACGGCTTTGTCGAGAATAGCCATATCCACTTTTCCCGTCCGGAACCATTCCGCCAGTTCCTCATTGAATGCGGCGCAGTTCGGCAGTTCCACATCCATCCCTGCTTCCATGGCATGAAGCCCGGCCTCCGCCACACTCTCGTACATCTTCTGTACTTTATGGATATTTTCAACTGCGCTGTAATCAGATACCGCCAGCCCGTCAAATCCCATCTCTTCCCGAAGGATCTCTGTCAACAGCATACGGGATGCAGAAGCCGGTTCCCCGTCAAAGGTACAATAGCAGGGCATTACACCTCTCAAATTCGCCCCACTGATGGCTGCCTGGAAAGGCTTTCCGTAGATTTCCTCCATCAGCCTCCGCGGCGTGCGGCTGTCGGCGCCGTGAATGCCTCCCTCGGAATTGTGGAATCCCATGTAATGCTTCGCCACCGCCTCGGAACATCTTGTGCTCGCAGCTTTCGGATCATCGGCATCTCCTGCTCTGCAGTCCTTGCATTTTGCGGCTTCCTTTTCTATCTCTGATGCAGACGCTCCCTGGCAAACTCCTTCTTCTGTCCAGACCAGTCTTCCATCTTCCTGGATTCCTCTGGTATATGCTGTCCCCATGGCTGCTGCCAGAACCGGATCTTCCCCATAAGTCTCACCCTGCCGTCCCATCCTGGAATCTCTGGAAATGTCCAGTACCGGCGCCAGTGTGTGGGTAAATCCTGCAGCATTCTCCTGTCTCGCCACAATCTGTCCTATCTTCTGTTCCAGTTCCGTATCCCAGGAGGAAGCACGGCCGATTCCTGAGGGAAAGCTGGTGGCATCCTGGATAAACGCACCGCACAATCCTTCCATATGGAAAATCGCTGGTATGTGATGCGGGCTGTTCTCCATTACCGTCATCTGTATTTTTCTCTGAAATTCAGCTGCCTCCTTTGCAGTCTTCAGCATACGGACTTCCAATGTGGAAATCTCGCCTATGCCGTACTTACAGTATTCAGAGATGTTATCCTCCTTTCCGCCAGGAAGCAGTACACAGTTGACCTGTGCCATCCTTTCCTCAAGGCTCATTTTATTCAGCAAGTCAGATGCCCGCTCCTCTGCTGACAGATTTGTGTTTAAATACTTTTCCATTGTAATCTCCTTTCTCGTATAAAACCCGTCCTTAATGATGAGAAACATGCCTTCCGCGTAAATAGAAATGCCGGGAAGAGCAGAATTTCCAAATTAATCCCGCACTCCCCGGCAAAACAGCATTCTTTGATGCCTGCTTTTTTACTGTCTGCGACACCGGTATAGATTTGCTTAATCCACAGCTTTATCTATGTCCTGTATTTTATCATCAGCTTTCCATACTGTATATACATAGATTGGCGAATAGATACATAAATTCGCTATCTCTTTTAGACGCCATATGTCTGTACGTCTGAAAGTACCTCCACGTATTATATCTCAAAAAATTGTTTTATAATTTGGCCATATACTGAGGCCAGTCACCCGCCGGGATATTCAATGCCGACATCGCCTGCTCCGCCGTCCATTTCATGGACTGCATCAGGTTCTCTATCGCCTCAAGCAATGTCTGCTGCTTTGCCTCCGCTTTTGCTTCTGCTCTCGCCTTTACCCGCTCTTCTTCTATTTCTTCTTTCATCAAATTCTTCAATGCATCACACATGTGGCCGTCCCTCCTTATCATCTCATATAGCGCCTGATTTGCAGAAACGCTGACCTGCAACACCGCATCAATATTATTCCGGTCTCCCGGCTCCGTTAAGCACAGCGCCGCCTCGATAAATGCCCTGGCATCTTCTTCCTGCACATTCTTCGAAAGAATCCTCAAGGTTCTGTGCAATTCTCTGTCAAGCTGGCTTGTCACTACAATCTGTGTCTCAAATAATACCTGCTTTCCATAAATATAATAAATCCCCGGATAGCGCTTTTCAATCTCGAATCCTGCTTTTGTCATCGTATCAAACAGTTCCCTCGGACAAACTTCTCTAAATATAGATATCGTCAGTTCTTCTGCGGGGATTTCATTTACTGACGCCCCAAGCCCTTTATATAAGCAGGCATATCCGACAGTTTTAAAGTAGTCGTCTATAGTCAGCCCATCTTCCGGACTTTTATACTCAACGACGTTATATTTTTTAAAAATATGCCCAAGTTCATTTTGAATGCGGACATTCGCCGGCTTCTTGATCACCAGCAGATCCATCCGGATTGGTTCTTTGCTCAGAGTATATTCCTGGTGAAACTCAAGATCACCCTTATTGGACAAAAATTCAATCTCTGCCGCGCCGTAAAATCCCGGATGCCACTGGATTCTGGTAGTTTCGAGGCTGTCTGCCACAGCTTATACCTCCGTCTTATGTTTGGAAAACAGTTTTTTGTGATTACATTCTAACATTTTATCCCTTCGTTCGCAAGTAAACTGTCACATCTCTAATATAATATCATCTCCATAATCTCAAGTTTCTCCGCCTCCGTCACACGGAGCGTCACTTCATACTCACCTGCCGGCATCTGCAGTGTTCCTGTACTGCCGCCGTTCTTCCTGTCCCCATCCGTCGCTCTGATACTGCCGGCCATAGTTTTGTTCATCAGAATCTCCACCGCACCGCTGCCGTTACAGATCATCTTCACACCCTGCCACGCTTTCTCACTCCTGACATAGCGGAATGTTATCTCATCCCCTTTCGTCAGATGCATCAGTTTCTCCGGATACTGCCCACTGGTCTCCGGCTCTTCGTTAAGTCCGATATAAACCGTTCCCTTAAGGCCGCAGGCCTGGTATCCCATGATCGCCTCTCCCGGCGCAAACGGCTCTCCCACACCCTGGGATGTCATCTTCACTTCGGCTATCCTGCCGTCCTGCCCTATCGTGATCGGTTCTATACACAGCCTCCTGTGCTGCTGCATGTTCCGGCTGCAACGGTGATAGAAGACATACCACTGTCCGTTCACACACTCGATCGAACCGTGGTTGTTCCAGCTCTGAGGATCGCATCCGTCATTGTCTATGATAATCCCCTGATACGTAAACGGCCCCAGCGGCGACTTCGAAGTGGAATATCCCAGCGACGTGGGCTTTCCGCGCTCCATATCCGCATATACATAATAATAGGTGTCCCCGATCTTCCGCATGGAAGAACCCTCATGGAAAAAGTGCTCTTCCTCTGTCACCAGATCGTCCACGATAGCATTCCGGTCAAAAGAAACCATATCTTCATGAAGTTTCACCCCATGGGAAAAGAGCTGTCCCCAGTAAAAATATGCCTGCCCGTCATCATCCAAAAAGACCGCCGGGTCGATACCGCCGCAGGGCAGTTGCACCGGATTCGTGAACGGTCCCTGTGGCCTGTCGGATACGGCAACGCCCTCGCTGTCATCCGGCATACAGAAATACAGATAGTATTTCCCGTTCTTCTTTGCACAATCCGGTGCAAACAGGAGCGCCGGTTTCTCTGCATCCTCCGGTTTCTCGAACTTTTCCTTCATGTCTTCTCCGTCCGCCGCCATATTCTCCAGCATCTTCCGGATAAAAGGCGTCGGATGGCTCCAGTCAATGCCCGGATATTTCGGTGCATCGGGATCGTAAAACCATGGAACCTGTTTTCCGTTTAGCGCCTCTTCATGAATCGTCCAGTGCTCCAGATCCGGTGTGGACACCACGTAATATTTTTCACTGCAATAGACGTCCTCCCGGTCATCATAGCTGCCGTAAATATACAGTCTGCCATCAGGCATCACGTGTCCCTCACTGTCGGGAATATGATATTGCAGCGGCAGAACCGGGTTCCGCCTGTTCTTGTATTCTTTCATGACTTCTTTCTCCTCTCTGTTCTGCATCCCTGCTGTTATGAACGCTCAGGAACGGTTTCTTATCTTCTTTCCACGGCTTTGCAGATTCGCCGTGTCCACATGCAAAATAATTCCCTCCGCGCAGTTTACTTCCAGAAGGATCTCATCCGCCTCTTCCTTCACGTGCACCCGGATCATGCCGCTGGCAGAGCGGTAACTGCAGGTAAACTCATGCATACTCTCCGGCATGAAAGGCTTCACCGTCACCTCCCGAAAGCCGGGCTGCTCCGGAATGATACCGGCAATCCCGTTGTAATACCACTCGATGATATGCCCCATCATATCGTGGCAGTGACTCCTCGGATTGCTCTCCCAATACTCGCCAAGCGTCGTCTCTCCATCCATGATAAAAGCGTAGTAGCTGGGATGTTCTTCTTTCAGGATCAGTCTGCTGATCAAATCGTTTAACCCCGCCTTCGCCGCACACTGGAGCACATAAGGCAGACCGATCTCCCCGCAAAGCAGCGCCCCGTCCCGTTCCAGCGTATAAGCCAGCGCACGGGCCACATCCTCCGCCCGGTCTTCCGGCACCATTCCCCAGAACAGAGGCAGGGCCTGCGCCGCCTGCGTCAGAAAAACCTCCTGCGGATGATCCATACAGCGGTAACACCAGAAGCCCTGCTCCGGATGCCGGACCATCAGCTTTTCGTTGTAGTTCTTCCGAATCTCCTCCGCTTCTTTTTCCAGACACCTGCTGTCTTCTGTCCTGCCGTGGATTCCTGCAAACTCAGCCAGCACCTTCGTATCCGCATAGAGAAAAGCCGTCTCGATATTTTCTCTGGAGAGCTCGTTGTCCGGGTTCCCCCAATCGCCCAGGCCGTGGCTGATAAATCCCTCTTCCGTGATCTTTGTTCTCAAATGCCGCAAGTACCGCATTCCGGCGTCATAATTGTCCCGGATGATCTGCGGATCACCGTAGAACCGATAATGCCAGTAGGCGCCCAGGATACAGGTGCTCCCCCAGGCAATGATATCGTAGAAACTGCCCATGCCCGGCACCGGCAGCACGTTGGGGATATAACAGGGACACTGAGACGGCATCAGGCCGTCTCCCGGATAGACTCTGTTACCTTCGAAGTCAAGGAAAAAGTCCTCTGCCGTATGCTGCTGCACACGCATATCCAACAGAAACTTTTCCCAAAGTTTCCGCCCGTCTTTCATATACATGATCGAAGGGGCCATCAGATGATTGGGCTCCTGCCAGGCGAAGCGCTCGATCGTGGGACAATCGGTATGGACGCTGAGCATATTGGCTTCCACCGTTTTCTCTATCATATCGTAAATCTGGTCATAACGCGCATCGTCGCAGGTAAAAGAGCCGTCTGTCCGGCAGGCGCTGGTGATGGCATCCGCGTGAAGCTTCCGGATCTGAATTTCCCCATGCTGTCCCGCTCCTGACTGTTCTGCACTGACCCGCTCTACCGCGACGTACCTTCCGGCAAAATAAGTAAACTTCATCCGGCATGTTTCCCATACCCCATCCTGCCCGATGATATAAGTGATACAGGAATCCACAGTCACCCAGTTCTTTGCTACCTGATCCACATCACCGTCAGGCCCCAGCTTTTCCGCAGGATAGATCCTGATCTGATCGCCCGCTCTGCCCATCGCCTGCCATTCCAGGATGCCGGACATATTCTGCCCGAAATCATAGATCTCTCTCTTGCCTGCACGATGCAGATACTTCGCTTTGTAGGTTCTGATGACCCTTACCGGCGGCTGGAACTGCTCTCCCAGTTTTCCTGACGGTGCCTTTTCTTCCGGCACAATCCGGGCCTGTTCCCAGATGGCACCCGGATCTTCCGGAACTGTCCGGGTCTGTTCCCGGATGACGCCCGGATCTTCCGAAATTGCCCGGGTCTGCTCCGCCGCAGACCCATACACCTCCTCTACAGTCATCTCTTTCCCAACCTTACACCAATCCGGCGCCGTAAGCCGTCCGTCGATGGTCTCGGATCCGTACACGTTACTCATGACTACCGGATGTACCCTGGTCTCAAAGGTTTCATCCGAAACCAGCTTTTCCGTCGTGCCGTCCTCATAACGGATCGTCACTTCCGCCAGGAAGACCAGCGACTCCCCATAGGGCCGGTACGGATTCGGATTGGGCGGCATGAATTCGGGAAATGTAAACGTGTAGTGTTCATCCGTCTTGATAAACCATCCGTTTCCCACCTCGGCGCCCAGCATATTATCGCCGCTGTGCAGATATTTTGTCACATCAAACACAACATACTGAATATATTTACGGTAATCCGTCCATCCCGGATCAAGTTCATGGTCGGACACCTTGCATCCATTTACATAAAAGTGAAATTGTCCCAGTCCGCACACCTTCGCGTAAGCACTCTTTACGGGCTTACACAGCACAAACTTTTTCCGTACATAAAAAGGCGCTTTCGTCCCGTTCGTGATCCATTTTGCCTGCTCTGTCATATACATGTCCCTTCCTTTCTCTCCGCCGTACTTGTGCCCTATGTCTTTCCCGACACAAATTCTCATGAAAAATACGGTACAAACATCGGATGACAAGAAAAGCCTTGCAAATACCGATTAAATATGTAGTTACCAGGATTCAAGGCAATTGAGTTTCACGGATTCAGGTATTTGTTAGATTGTTTGTTAGTATTGTAACAGTTCAGGCCAGTAAATTTACCGTGAATAGTAATCCGACAAATACGTAGTACTGAACTGAACAACAGCTTTACATTCTTCACTCGTTTTGTTATGCTTACATTGTAACAGTTAATATAGGACACAAACAAAAAAGCAGGTGAATAATATGCCAAGCGGCAAGAAAATGCTCAACAATCTGATCGATAACTATACAAGTCTACAACGCATCAAAAAATCTGATAATGCCGAAAAAGAACTTGATTATCAAATAAAAATATTGAAAGCAAAGCTTGAATCATTCGGTATTGTTACAACCGATTTAGATTTGTAAATACCTTATAAACACCTGAACGGTAAAGTGGTAACAGTGAGGCCAAAGGCTGAACTGTTACATAAAGTGTAAAGCGCATTGCATTTCAATGCCTTTACACTTTTACTATTTTAATCAGAAAGAGGATGCAAAAGACATTTATCTTTCATTTCCTGCCGCGCCATCCCCGCTTCCCGTACACAAACATCTTTATGAGAATAACAGAATTTCAGGGATTCAGACAGAGCAAAAAGCGACACCCGGACAGATGAAAGATGACATGTTTGCTCCTGCTCACAAATTGACAGCCTGTCCCTCCGCTTCTATGCTATAAGAAAACGACAACAGTCATATACGGAATCCTTTGCAAGACCGAACGCATAATTTCTGATGTCGTTAACTGTAACTGTGTATTTGCTTCCAAAGGCACGGACTGGCAGATCAGATCCGTCCGGTTGCGAGATTCATTCCATGAATCTGTAATCCGGTAAATTAACGAAAGGGACTTCACCAAACCATGAAATTCTGCAATACCTTTTCCATAGAAATAAGCACCGCCCTGACTCCCCTCGAACAAGAATTCCGCCGCCTTATCACACAATATCCTGCCTTACATCCACAATCCGTCTGCGAGTTGCCGGAGGCAGAGCCGCTCCTGAAAGAAGCCGTCTCCCATGCGGGCACTCAGGACGGCCTTTCCAGACTTTTCCTGGATACTCTGCAGGAAGACAGCTTCTTCCGTACCGGGTACGACGTGGAACTGTACCGCCACCTGCGCTATCTGCCCGCCATCCGGCAGTCCATGATTTTCTGGAAATCGTATGCGTCATGGAGGGAACCTGTACCAACTGGATCGCCGGACAGCAGATTGCCATGCAGGAGGGCGACATCTGCATCATCGCTCCGGACACGCAGCACGCAGTCGGCGTATTCTCCAACGACTGTATCGTCTTTAACGTTCTTCTGCGCACAAGCACCTTCGAGCAGGCTTTCTTCGGTGTCCTCTCCGAAAATGATATCCTGTCGGATTTTTTCATGCGGACCCTCTATCACTCAAAGTCACATCCGTTTCTGTTGTTCCGCGCCGGATATGACCAGGAATTATTCAACTATATCGGGTTCGCCTGCCATGAATTCCGTCACAACCGTCAATACAAAAACCGAATGCTCGTTTCCGTCATCAACGCTTTCTTTATTGTTCTGCTCCGCAATCACAGCGCCGATGTCATCTTACCGGAATCCAAACCGCAGGGCGGGGACGAAAACCTGATCTTCCTCCTGAAATACATGCAGGAGCATTACACCGACATCACACTCGCGGATCTGGCTCTCTTCTTCCACTACAGTGAGCGTCAGCTACAGCGTATTATCAAGAACAGTACCGGCATGAGTTTCAGCGAAAACATCCGGAAACTGAAAATGCGCCGGGCTCTCCGTCTGCTGGAGGACCCGGAACTGTCCTCCGAACGGATCGCGGAGATACTCGGCTACGCGGATGCCGGCAGTTTCCGCGCCGTTTTTAAGAAATATTACGGGTATACTCCGAACGAATACCGCAGCCGCTTATAAAAGATAGATTGTTGTAAAATAATGACTGATACCTGACGGTTTCCTGTAACAAATGCAAAACCGCATATTCCGTATCAATCAGAGTGCCGTCAATGTCAAAAACGATATGCCTATACTTCATAATGCCCCCTCTAACAAAAACTGTTTTCCACAACACCGGGAAGCAGGGTATAAATGGAACAGCCGATATGCTTTTCAAACAACGCTTTGATCTCTAAAATCTTTTTCCATCTGTCTATTGTCGCCGGATGAACGCCATATCGTATTGTAACGTCTACAAATCTTTTTTCTAAAAGGCAGAATCCCGTCGGCATAGCCAGTGCGTCACATAGCTGCACCAGACGGTCATAATCATCATAGTCCGCATTTGCGACAAACTCTTTCATAAACAGATAGTCCTCTTCACTGACATCAAACTCTCCGATCGAA
The DNA here is from genome assembly GCA_910575245.1 of Clostridia bacterium. Taxonomy (GTDB): domain Bacteria; phylum Bacillota; class Clostridia; order Lachnospirales; family Lachnospiraceae; genus UBA3282. The sequence continues at coordinate 38,796 of CAJTEN010000011.1, forward strand.
GTATCAATATCCTGTATCATAAATGCGTGGGATATACATATCTGTGCCGCTTTTCCCCACCCACGTTCCATACAGTAGCGATAACCGTCTATCAGATGCTTTTCTGAACTCACCCCGGCATAACGTCCGATATCGTGTAATAACCCGAAAAGATAAGCCTGTTCGGCAGATAAATTTCTGCAGCGTAACGCAATATTTCTACAGGCCAGGGCTACATACCGGGAATGGTCTGCCCATGCCCCCGGATTGTATTCCGACGCTTCTTTCAAAGCCCGTTCCACGTTCTGTTTGTTTAACTCCATTTTCACTTACATTCCTTTCGCTTCGCCCAGGCACAAATCGGCAATGGAACAACATTTTTCTTTCAGCCAAATTGCTTTCAAAAAGACAGAACCCATCTCCCGCAAATAGCTGATTGACTTTACTGGTATCATTATATTGCAGCGGATGTGGAAAAAATATTTCATTTCTGCCCTTATATATCACAATCCTGCCATTTCCTCCGATATTCCGTTGGTGAGCAATGTGCGTACTCCCGAAAAACCTTTCCAAAATAGCTGCTGCTCCCCAAACCGCAGTTATGGCTGATAACCGTAACAGCTTCCTGCCCTCCCGCCAACATCTGACAGGCTTTTTGCAGGCGGTAAGTCTTTATATACTCTACAGGCGTCATATGCAGACAGTCCTGGAACACTCTGAAACACTCCCTTTCACTCAGGTATGCTGCCGCTGCAAGCTCCGGAACAGAAATTTTCTCCTGGTAATGCTCATGAATGTATATCATCATCAGCTTTATCTTATCATTGGTTTTGTTATGTTCTCCTTTTTTCTCACGCATGGGGCGGGACAGTTCGAAAAGCATTAACCATATTTCCGACAGGGCTTCCCGCAGTTTCATCTCATACCCAAATTCATCACCGGAAAGATGAAATGCTTCCAGAATAAGTTTCAAAATATTTTCTTCCGCTGCATTACCCGGAAAAAGAGGAATCATCTCAATCTGTGAGGCTGTTAGAACCGGCGCGAAATATTTCTGCCAGATCCTGCTTCCCTGTCCCCCGGCAAGCAGGGATACATCAAAAATATGGAGCAACTGGATATTTCTTTCTGTCTGTGACATTGCCCTTGTCATATGGAGTACATTGGAATTTACCATGCCGCCGCTTCCAGAGGGGAACAATAGTTTTCCACCCGGCGTATCATATTCAAGGCTGCCGCTTTCCATGTAAAAAAGCTCCACTGTCTTGTGCCAGTGCCACGGTACAGAACGCCCTGCATATTTGTCAAGTTCCGCCCTTGAAGCGATATATGGAAAATCATTTTTAAAATCGGGAAGTAATTCTTCTTTGCTTCCAGTATAAAATTCTATGCTATGGATATTTTTCATACCTGTTCACCTGCCAATGTCATTAAGTTAAGCCGGACGCGCCTGACATGATAGGAATCTCCTAAGGACACGCTTTCGCTCAGTTCCAAACGCAGCGGTACTAAATTCGTGAAAAACCTCATTAAGTACCGGCGTTAGGGGGGGTGGCCCTCAGGAGAATCCTATCATATCAGACGCTGTGTATAGACTTAACTTAATGACATTGGTTCACCTGCACTTTTGTAGTTCTGTATCTAATTTATGAATTGAATATACTGGAATAGCCCGGTAATTGTCAATTAATGCGGTGTGCTCTTTAACGGAAAAAACAATCCATTTATCAATCGCTAGCCGATTCCAAGCTGTCTCTTCTACCTGCCCCGCATATTCCATCTTATTGTCTGATCATTTCGCTGCTGTAAACTCATTATACATTTAAGAATCCGTTTTCTCCGGAAAGGAAATGGAACTGAATTTTTTTAGGGACAGGCTTTTTGATTTACTGAATGAATTTTTTATAAAGTCTATTCCATCAGGATAGTTATTGCTGTATAATGGAGCTATTGACAAATTGTAGTTTGGGAGGTATTCATTTTGAAAAAAATCGGTATCACAATTTTAAAATCCATAGGCTTTTTTCTGGGATGGGCAATATTGGTTTCTATATTGCCGTTATCATCTTCAAAGGAACCAGCTCTATGGAGATTATGGGCAGAAATTACACCTCTATTGGCAGTAGCAGCTTTTACTCTCATCTTTTGGCTTGTCGAAAAGAAAAATGTAAAGTTGCATTTATTCGATAATTCAGTAAAGGGAATGGTATTGGGAGTAATCGCAGGGATTGTATGGTTAGCTATCCCTGTTTTGATAATGTATGTAGCAAAAATTATCCATGTTGACGGAACTAACTTAATTAACCTATTCCCTGTTTGGGTGCTGGCAGTATTTCTAAATACCATTATGCAGGAACTCCTTGTTCGTGGTTATTTGTATCAAATGCTTAAGCAAAAGCACAATATAATAGTTGCTGCGATTGTGACAACAATACTCTTTACAGCATTGCATGGAGGGGCATTTGAAGCGGGTATTATTCCCGTTTTAAATGTACTTACTATGAGTTTGCTTATGATAGTAGTCCTTGAATATAGTGGTTCTATTATAGCACCAATTATTATGCACTTTTTATGGAATGGAATTGGTGCATTAGTTTTAGGTGGTGTGTCACTTGCTGATGACTATCCAAATCTGTTTGTTACGACTTTTACTGGAAGCGATATTTTGTCCGGCGGAATTTGCAAAATTGAAGGAAGCATTATTGTTTTAGTTGTCAATGTGATTTTGATTGCATTTTTTATATTTATACAAAAGAAAAAAATATAAGCATAGATTCCGGTTTATCGAGCCACGCTCCCAACTAAATACTACCAGTACAAAACCGTTGCTACATGGAAACATATACCATGCAACAGCGGTTTTCTTATTTCCGCTTCTTTCTCTGACCGACATTTGGCAAAGAGCCAGCGGTATGAACTGTGCAGCTACAAGTGCCGCAAAGCGCAGGCGCTCCAAAACAAGCGGGAATTTGACGAGAGGGGTCTGGAAAAAATACAGACTGTCTTTGCTGACTTTAAGAAAGAAGCGTTACAGAGAAAAAAGGCTGTAAAAGCAGGAACAGCCAGCCCGAAAGAATTTACGGACTGGCTGTATCAGCAGAGTAATGTAATTGTGGAACTGACAGAATACTAAATTTTTTTCTCATTGTGAGGTTTCTGTGACATTTGGATGATACTATAAAAAGAAAAAGGATGTGATACTATGCGAATACTGGTTGTTGAAGATGACCGCCTTTTGAATAATACATTAAGCTACAATCTGTCTGCTGCCGGATATACCGTGGACGGGGCACTTTCAAAGGCAGCTGCCTTGCAATTCCTTAAAAAGCAGGACTATGATTTAATTGTTTTAGATGTGAATCTGCCGGATGGTAATGGCTTTGATATATGCCGTGAAATGAAAGAACACCGCCCAGACACCGCTGTAATTTTCCTGACTGCAAACGATATGGAGAGCGATATGCTGAAGGGGTTTGAATTGGGTGCGGATGATTATGTGACAAAACCATTTCCAATGAGCGTTTTCCAGAGAAAAGTTGCTGCGTTGCTGAAACGTATTGTCACACAGTCCGGCGGCGATTTTTATGATGATGGAAACTTATATGTTAATTTTTCCGAACTTACATCTACCCTTGCCGGACAAACAATCACTTTCACACCGTTGGAATATCGTTTGCTGAAAGTTCTGACAAAAAATCCTCAAATTGTCCTGACCCGGCAAGTGTTACTTGAAAAGCTGTGGGATATAGATGAAAATTATGTAGACGAACACGCTCTAACCACAGCTATCAGCCGGATTCGCGGCAAAATTGAAGCTGACAGACATACCTACATCAAAACAGTGTATGGCATGGGCTATATGTGGATTGGGGGAACGCAGAAATGACTTCAAGAAAACTTTCCCTCAACAAAGCCTGTTTCATATTGGCGGCTATTATTTTGCTTATTTCTGTGATTATGCTTTCGGCTCTGTATATACTGACTGAAAAAATGTCTGTGATATATTGCGGAATCGTTTTTATATTCCTTACGGTACTTTGCATTGCTGCATTTGTAGCAGTAATCAGACGAAAGCTGACTTTATTTTCTGATATGCTTTGCGATACTTTGGACGAGATGATGAACGGAGAACAACAGCCACTACAAATAACGGAAGAAGAAAGTTTGTTTTATAAAATCACTCACAGACTGTTGCGGTTCTATGAGGTCATGCAGGAAAGTAAAAATAGCGTTGCCGGTGAACGAGCTGATTTGCAGGAATTGATATCAGATATTTCTCATCAGGTAAAGACGCCAATAGCAAACTTAAAAATGATAAATTCAACCTTATTAGAACAGAATGTGCCGCAGGATAAGCAGCGGGAATTTTTGCTTGCCAGCAACACGCAGCTTGATAAATTGGACTTTCTCATGCAAGCTATGATTAAAACCTCCCGTCTGGAAACAGGCGTGATTTCTCTGGAGAAAAAAGAGCAGCCGATTTACGATACTCTTGCCATTGCTTTAGGGGGTATTTTGTTGAACGCTGAAAAAAAGCAAATCGACGTTCAGGTGGATTGCCCGGAATATCTGACAGTTTCCCACGACCGTAAGTGGACGGGCGAAGCTTTGTTCAATATCTTAGACAACGCTGTGAAATATACGCCGGACAGGGGCAAAATTCATGTGCGGGTAGAAACTATGGAAATGTACTTAAAGATAGATATTTCTGATACTGGTATTGGCATTCCGGAACAGCATCAGGGAACCATTTTCAAACGATTTTATCGAGAAAATACAGTACATGATATAGACGGCATTGGAATAGGCTTATATCTTGCCCATGAAATTGTTACCGTACAAGGCGGCTATATCAAGGTTAAGTCAGAAGTTGGATGTGGAGCTACATTCTCGGTTTTTCTCCGAAGTGAAAATAATATTTGAAATGTCATAGGATTGTGACATTTTAGAGCAAATCATTCTGTCTGCCGTGACATTTCTGTAAAGATTGCCTTTTATGATAAAGCCATCAATAGAAAGGGCGGTATTCACTATGAGCATTTTACAAACAACTGATTAAAAAAACAGTACGGTGCAGCGCCGAATATCACAAAGTCATTAGACCGTGTAGCCCAGCTTGCAGACCGCATTATCCGCATTGAAGATGGAAAAATTTCTGAATAAGGGGGCATAGACGATGAATGACATTTTATTTGGAAATAACAATACAGCCATGATTTTTCTGTGTGCAGTGTGCTCCTGCCATAATATCACGTCACCTTTTCCCATCTGCACCCTGACATCGATGATTACATTTAAGCAAAAAAGCTGCTAAATCCGATAAACAGATGCTTATATCCGTTACGGTTCTTTGGGGAAATTATACTGTAAAACGCAAGCTAAAACAGGAAAAACTACAGTGTCGGCAAAAGCAAATTTTCTTGCAATAAATGCATTTATACAGAAACCATATTGTGGTATAATGAGAATGATTTTTTATGTGATCGGCAAAGAAGTGAAGTGTTATATCGGAAGGAAGCAGATCGCAGAAAGATGGAACGCTCCGAAGAAGATCAAAGGCAGAAATTCAGGAGAAACAGCGGAAAGGGCAAGGGTAAGTGCGTATGAGTGCGGGGACGTGGCTTCCCGGATTTATGTTCTGTTGCTCCTGTTGACCGCCGTATGGCTGACGCTGATCCCGCGCAGCAGAAAACCGGCGTCCCAGGCGGAAGAAATCAATGCGCAGATGAAGGACTTCAGGCCGGAAGTATAATGGTATGTGTGCATTATGTCCTTGTACCTGCTTTTCATGAAGCGTCTGTGCCGAGACTAATATTTCCCAAATACATATTGGAGGAAAGACTGCCATGATGTCTTCTTTTAACCTTCAGAAACTCTGCTCACTGCTGAAAGACTTTTATACACTGACGCAGATCCGTATCACGGTCTTTGACGATTCATTCCATGAATTGGCTGCCTATCCGGATCAAATTGCAGCCTTCTGTCAGATCATACGCACGGATGAAACCGCCAGAAATGCATGTATGCTCTGCGACAAACAGGCATGTGAAACCGCCTCCCGGCGCCACACGCCTTACACTTATCAGTGCCATGCGGGACTCACCGAGAGTATCACGCCTCTTTATCTGGGGAATATCGTCATCGGCTACCTGTTATTCGGCCACGTTTTTTCCTACCCTACCCATGAAGAAGGATGGGAAAATATCAGAAGGTTGTACGCTTCCTATCATTTGGATATGGATGCTCTGCAAAAAGCTGCCTACGAACGCCCGCTTATATCCGACACCTATATCGCCTCCGCCTCGCATATTTTACAGGCTGTAGCCTCCTACCTTTGCCTGGAGCGTATGGTATCACTGCACCAGAAGGAACTCCCTGTGCAGATTGACGAGTATATCGCAAAACATTTTACAGAGGATATTGTCATCTGAGAATAGAAAAGGCAAAGCTCCTGCTCGCTGAACAGCCCGGAATGCGGATCAATGAGGCTGGACAAACCAATATGTCTCCTCTTTTCATTCCGCCCTAAAACTACTGTGAGTCATCCAGGAGATATGTAGTCATCGTGACATCATTTCTTTCATCATATAATGGAGTCAATTTAGTAATCATGCTATAACCCCTTCACCTGATCATGTTTTTGTGATTCTAATACACTCCCATTCTCCACCCATCAGCTCAGACCGTTCCCCATCCGGAGCAACAAAGCATCCCGTCACCCCATCGGGGATGCATACATTATACTTCCTGCCAGTCTACAAATTCCCAATACCCCAGTCTCCCCACAAGCCGGTCATCACCAATATGCCGGTCATAATAGTCGAGTATACGGTTCACGTCCGGCAGATACTTCCGCACGGAACCACTATCTCAGGTCTGTACATACTTTTATCTCCACCGCCACATGATAGGCCTTACGCATCCCCGGTTCCAGAAATTTCAGCATCCCCGTCTTCCGCATAACATCCCTGCCATCGGGATAGCAGTTCCCGCATTCAAGCCCCAGCACATAATCCCTGATCCCCATCATCTTCCACTCAACAAAGCCGTCCAGCTCTTTCGCATCGAAGCTGATCTCCAGTCCCATAGCAAGTTTAGGCTGGAAAATTCCCGCAAATCCTTTTTCGTCTGCAAACTTGTGGTAATAGCATCTCTCCCGGCAGCCTTTCGTGGGTTTTTCCATATGCATCCAGGATACTAAATTTGCTTACCGTTCACACGGCAGCCGTAAAATCCTGTCCATTATCCTTCCACCACAATCCTCACCCGCGCCAGATTCTTAACCTGCGTAAATAACGCGTCTTTCCTTCCGTAACGCTCCGATTTCACAAATGCCGTTGCGAAATAGGTTCCCGGCCTGTCATAACTTGTCTGGAAATCTGATACCGCTCCTTTTCTTCCGTCCTCTTCGAAGGGGTGCAGTATTCCCGCCATCCGCTCTCCTCTTCCCTGTTCCAGAAACGCCTGAGAATCTCCCCCTTTCTCAACCACGGCACAGGTTCCGAACATCGGATCGCTGACGGAGAACAAGATCTCTGTCACTTCCCCGGCTCCCTCCGGCACTTTGGCCGATGCCTCCAGCATGACCATCTCCCCGGTTTTTACATGGGCACACACTTCCCCGTTGGCCGTCAGGCGGATCACCGGCTGCAGTCCTCCACGTTCTTCTGCCGTCCCGGCGATCCGCACGCTGCCACCGTCCATCTGATAACGGGAAGACGGCGCCGGTTCTATGCCCCGTTCCACCCAGTCACTGATATCCAGCAGCGCCTGCCGCAGACCGCCCAGATAATTCACGATCATATTGGTATCCAGCGCGGACACGTCTCCGTGCAGGCAGCGCTCATAATAATAGATGCGGAAATCATCCTCACTGCCCTTCGTGCATCTGACCGCGCTCCGGTACCAGTCACCGCACCAGGGACAGGTGGACTCATCCATCAACGCCTGTGTCAGTATGACCTTGCCCTGGATCGTCCCCTCCTGTACGGTTCCCGTGCCGCAGAATCCCGGCCCCATGATCTTGTCACGCTGCGGAAGCGTCGGTTTCCCGTTCTCATCCCGGAACTGGTCCCATGCGTGGAAACTCGTATCAGGCGGTACCTGATGGCGGTAATAAGACTGCACCGCAATATAATCCGAATTGTCCAGGGTGAGACGGTCTCCCGGCTCTACCATGGCCAGAACTTCATTCACGTCATCCATTCCGAAACACATGCCGATGGTAAGCCCGTTTCCCACAATATCTCCCAGAAGAAGCTGCTTTCCTGCCGCTTTCCCGGTACGGAAAGTGATGGATACCCCTTTCAGGTACAGATCCTCCCCCTTCGGGACTTTTTCCAGTTCAATCCAGGCGCCGCCGCCGTCCGCGAGCTGCTTTTTCCAGGCAGTGTCCACACCGTTGGAATACTCTGCTTCTTTCTCAGGCTGCTCATCATGCTGACCGGAGCCATGCACTGCTTTTACCACGCCTTCAAACTGTAACCGGTCCCTGCGTGCGCTGCTTCCCGGCTCTGCGCCCAGATATCCCTCCGCTTCCCAGAAATCCTGAAAATACTGCGGATCGGCCTGCTTCACTCCCGGCAGCAGCACGGGAAGGGAGCCGTCGTCATACCGTCCTGCCGCTTCCATAAACCAGGCCAGCGGCGGCACTCCCATCAGCGTAAGTTCTTTCAGCATGGAAGCCTCCTCTTCCGTCAGCCCTTCGTACATATCTCCGCTTCCGCCCGCGTCCAGCGCGTCTATGATCTTCGGGAACACATGACGGAGTGTGCGCATCCCCTGCACATGCATGGTGATCGTGTTGGGCAGAGAGTACGGCGATCCGATCACGTACGGGCAGGCGCCGTCCCAGGCATTGGTATTTTCGATGCAGGCGATCGTCTTGTATCCCCCGCCGCTGCCGCCGAAGACATATCCGTAGGGTCTTTTGCATCCATAATATTCCATCGCAAGGGTACGGGAATATTCCGCCGCTGCCGCGCTGGACTTCCAGACCCGCTTAGTGTCCGGATTCCCTCCGAACGCGCTGGCGGAACCCATATTGGTTTCGATAAAATAAGCGCCGTTTTCCAGGCAGAACGCGATCGTGTCGTCCTCTCCCTTCCGCTCCAGCGACGCCAGCTCTTCGTCCGGCCCCGGAAACGGACAGAGATACTGGTAGAAACGGCCCCGATACTGCTCCCTGGGCGGAAAGCAGAACGAAAACTTCACCTTCGTCTCCTGAAACCCTCCATGTACATACCGGTACGGCATACTGCTTCCGTCCGGCATAGTCCGCCTGCGTGTTTCGTCCACGTCTATGTATGGTTTCTGATACTCTGAATCTGATCTTGCATCATAGATTTCTTTCTTCATAATGCTTCTCCTTATTTATCTGTAAGCTCTTCCAACAGTCAACCCTGTCAGATTATTTCGGCATACCGGCTTATTCATAATCCTCCAGTTTCCATGCATCATGCCAGACGATTTTCGGCTGTTCCCCCTCAAATGTGATCGGAAGCCACACATAATCTGCCACCGATGTATTCACGCTTTCCAGGGCAGGAATCCCTGCGAATTCCTGGAGTTCTTCCTCCGTGACCGGATTTTCCCGGGGCTGCTCCCGGTGGGCAATACATCTGCGGATCAGATCCGCTTTTCTGGCATCCACCGGATATCCCGGAACCCAACGGTCTGCCAGTGCGATATACAGATCTTTTTTCACCGGCACCCTGAACACCTGCGTAAACTGACTGTTGAACGAAGCCAGCGAGGCATCCCCCACATGGGGATCTCCGACAGATCTGAAAGCGTCCGTCCATTCTCTGGAAACCGCCGCATCGCTCTGGTTTGGAACATACCCTGTCATTCCACTGGTCAGCATGTATTTTCTTCCGTTCCGCTCAAAAAGGGCAATGCCCTCCCGGCACAGAGCACCGACCATATTTTCATACTGACTGGAAACTTCCTTTTCTGCCGACAGATAATCCTCTGACATCTCGAGTCCCACTACTCGTCTATGATCCGCATCCATGAACAGGTATGCCTTCTGTGTCTTCTCATCCTGAACAATATCGAAATCCCCGACCTCGCTCCCGAGAGGTCTGTAGTTTTCACGGACAATCTCATACGGCCCCGTGAAAGCGTCCGCCTGCAGGATCATAAAGCATGCTTCCGGTCCGGACAGCTTCAGCCACGCCACATATTTCTGAGTCGCTTCACATTTAACGATATGAGGACGATCCACGCGCATATCCGGAAACAGGTTGGAATCCGGATCTGTCAGTACCGGCCGGATGATCAGTCCCATGTCCTCCCAGTTATACAAATCCCCGGAACGGTATGCGCGAATCCCCCAGGTCCAGATATCGCTCTCTCCGTCTGTAAACTCCTTGTTCTCGCCGTACCAGTAATAGGTATATGCACAGGGCAGACCTTCTGCGTCGGAGCGGGAATCCTTTTCATAGAAAATCGCCCCGCCATGAGCCTGTATCCTTTCTCCCTTCGTATCCAGCCATACCTGCCCGGGCAAAAAGCAATCCTGTCTGCCCCTGGCGTCTATACCTTGCCCTGCAGTATGCGTCCTGCCATGCTCCATGGCCTGGTAGCGTTTCACTTTTTCCTGTTCTTTGGGCGTCAGCCCTTTTGTCTTTCCGTATTCCCTCAGGACCGCATCCAACTGCTGCATCTTTTCTTCCGGAAACTGCAGGGGTGCATATTGGGACAGCTTCTTCAGAGCCATCCCGCCGGCCGCCGGATTTGTCCCGATGACTGCCTTTATTTCCGGAAAAATATCATAAACCATCTGAGCCGCACGCTCGTCTTCACTCAGTTTTTTCATTGACAGTCCTGTCCCATACTTCATGACTGCTCTCCTTCTTTCGCCGCATTCCGCACCGCCTGCATTTCCTCATCCAGTGAATACTTTCGTAAAAGCAGGATGATCACCGCAAAGATTATCAGCGGAACAATACTTGCCAGCATACGGATCATCAGAAGCGCGGCATCGGTCTGTACCGCCGCCGTTCCGTCGTATCCGGACAGGCTCATCAAAATACCGAGGATAAATCCGCCGAATGCGGAACCGATCTTTCCCGCCAGCCCGGTCAGGCTGCCCATCGTTCCTTCCATTCTTGGAATCCCTTTGAATTCGTTATAGTCTGCACAATCTACAATAAATATGTTAAACATCATGGTAAAGGGAACTACGCCGATGCTGGTGATCAGTCCCGCCACAATCACAAGAATCATATTTCCGCCCGCAAAGAAGATAAGCAGATATCCCAGAGCCGAAAAAGCAAATCCATAAATGACCATCTTTTTCATTCCCATTTTTCTGCGCATCGACGGCATAAGAAATGCCAGAGGAAGCCCCAGAACCGTCGCTATCGCGGTCACGCCCATAAGAGACACATTTCCTATGATATAAGTCCAGTAGTATACGCCTACACCCATACCCGCCACGGCATTCTGCAGGAATCTGGCCGCAGAGACCAGCATCATCGGTTTGTTTATCCTGGCCAGCGCCATAATATCGCTGAGCCTTAGCTTCTCCGTCCCGGTCATTTCCTCACTGTGATACTGTTCCTTGATAGTCAGCATACGGATCAGTCCAAGCAGTGTAAGCGGAACCGCCATCATGCCGATCAGACGGCTCCATCCTGCCGCAGAAGTTGCGATCCGGGCCATAGCCATTGGAAATATGATATTGAACGCCAGCCCGGCTCCCATCGTGAAGAAACTCCCGTATGCCGTCAGCTTCACCTGTTGTTCTTTGGATTTGAATGCACGTACCATGTAGACAACGTTATTACCGTTGAGGAATGTGGTGCAGACCGCGTTCATGAACACATACATGAAGAAGATCCAGACACATTTTGCGACAGTCGAGAAGCCTACGGGACAGGAAAACAACAGCCACGTACTCAGCCACAGAAAAACCATAAAGATTTCATACGGACGCCCTTTTCCCCATCGGGTCTGTGTCCGGTCGATAATGAAACCGGCCACGACATCTGTCACACCGTCCACAAATTTGCTTACCATAAACAATGTTCCGACAAGCACCGGCTCCAGGCCCAGCGTGTCGGTACAGTAAATCGTCACAAACCCCAATACCAGCGTCGACAGTGCAACGGACACGGAACTGGTCTGCCAGAGCAGCAGTTTTCCAAACCCCAACTTGTTATCCGGATTTTTTATCCTTTTTCCCATGATCTTATCCCTTCTCCTTTTCGCTCGATTTTCATTCCCTCTACAAGGTGCGCACCTTTGCTGTTTTATCATTAACGACATTGGAAACCTGTTATGTCGTTTCCTATACTTTACTACTTTTACTGCCGCCGCCCTATTCAAAAATTAGTGTTCCTTCTCCATTTTTCGTCTTTTCCGAAGGGTTCGCCAAATCAGGACAAAAAAGACGAATCTGCAGACAAAAAAAGGCCCCCTTTACAGGAGGCACCATTTCTCTAATTTCTCTCTATCCCTATGGTCACATTCCAGGCGGCTGTGGTTTAGCACATTCTTTTTATCCGGCATGGCAACCAAAATGCATTGTGTCAAAAATGATTTCAGATTCAGCCGGTCTTCCTTCTGCGTGATCAGCCATACATCCGCCTGGCACTGCTTGACATCCTTCAAAAAGGGCACCAGTTCGAGATCTTTTTTCAGTTTCATCCGCTCTCCTTTCCCGTCGCCTGTTCACGGTAAACCGCCGGGCTTACTCCCACGATTTCCTGAAATACTTTGCCAAAATAGCTACGCGTCCCGAAATGCAGCATATCGCTGATATCCTGAATGCTTTTCCGGCTCGTCACAAGCAGGATCTTTGCATGTTCGACCCGGGCCGCCTTGATATAATCCGTTACCCTTATTCCCATTTCCTTATAAAACTTTTTGGAGAAATAATAGGGCGTATACCCCACGGCCGCCGCAACCTCATCCATGGAGACCGGCTCCAGCACATGAGCCTTTATATAACCGCAGGCATCCTGGATGGTCCTGGAGATCTGTGCCTGGCCCTGTACCTCCCTTACCCGTTTGATATAGCCCTCCAGCATTTTCTCATGCACTCTGATCAACTGTATCATCGTCGTACAGCCCTCGATCTCCTCCACCTTCTGCCGTTCCATCTCACGCGCCAGATGGACGGACAGTCCTCCCTCGATGGCCGCCCGGTTGCAGAGTGTCTCGAACATCAGCACTGTATTCTTGCCGTCCCGCAGCGCATCCCCGGTCTCCGACAGATGCGCGCTGTTTCCCTTCAATGCATCCCGTATCACTTTCTTATAATCGGGGTTGCCTTCCTTCACTGCCTTCAGCAGTATCCTTTCTGCTTCCTGCATACGGTCTGCCGAAACCGTCTCTTCCGTTTTTTCCTCCCACTGCAGTTCCTTTTGCGAGATCTGCGGCTCCGCTTCCTGCAGATAAATCTCGTCCACCGAGATCATCTCCTCTGCGATCGAGTAGTGGAGCATCCGCGCATACTGCCTGAGCACTTCCATGCTCTGTACCGGAACTTCGGACAGAATCCGCAGCAACTGCCGCTGCATCTGCGGGGAAGATTCCCTTCGCTCCAGAGCCTCATGGATATGCCGCACGGAAACCCTGCTGGGGAACACCGGGCCAATCAGGATCAGATATTTCCTCCCCTCTTCCCCTACCACGTCGTGCGCGATCCATATCATATGCAGGGAATCACTCAGGATCAGCGGCTTCTCCCAGCCTTTCTCCCTTTGGAAAATATAGTCCCAGCAGTCGCTCAGTTCCAGAAACGCAAGAAACTCCTGCTGGTTACTGCTTGTAGAATAGAAAAGGCTGCGCTTTCTGCTGAAGCACCACATGCCGATTCCTGCCGCCGCATAGATCTGTCCTGCAAATATACGTAACTTTTCTTCAACAGCAACTTCTCCCATCGTTTCCTCCTCCGGGCAGCAATTTTCAGAACCCTCAGACACATTCCAAATCAACGGCTGTCTCTTCTACGCCTTCCCCGGACAGAAATACCCTGACACTGCCCTTTTCCGCACTGCTTCTTATGACCGCCTGCAGCCTGCCCAGATAGGTCTGGTGATGATCCTGGTTATATTTCTCCTCATTCCTATGGTATGCGCTGCCAAACCCCTGCAGAGTTCCCGCACCCTCTGTCCGGATAAACAGCTCTCGTTCCGGAAGCAGCTTTATAGTCCCCTCGCGGTCCGTGAGACAGATGTCTATGAATGCAAAATCCTGCCCGCCGGCCTTTAAAACCCTCTTATCCGGTACTGCAGTGATCACGGTTTCCTTTCCGGCCGTAGATACGTTTGTCCGGTATACTTCCCGGTGCTCCTTATCATATGCGATCCCCAGGAGTTCTCCCGGTTCATAGATGCAGGGAATCTTCGCGAAATAATCCTTCACCTTTGCCCCGCCTGCTTTTCTTCCATTGAGATAGAGCTCCACAGAATCCGCATCCGTATAGGCGTCTACCCAGGTGGGGTTTCCCTCCAGTCCTTCGTAAGTCCATCCGTCCACCGTATCCGTCCAGCGGTAGCTTTCACAGTTCGGCGCAACGCCGTTATGGACCGGCGGCTGGGAGGCAAGATACAATCCCCTCTTCTCCTTGCCCGTATAGGCGCCCCATGCGAATTCATACCGGTGGATCGCCGGAAGAATGGTGCCGTTCAGATCGATCACACCTCCGTAATTAACGAGCCACGGATATGCCTTTTTATTTCTCTCGCTGTCGGGAGAAGTCTCTTCCCCGGTCTCATAGTAAAGATTGCCGCAGTTTGCTTCCCCCAGATGATCCTGCAGCGTCCACACGAAGTCTCCGATCACATAAGGATGTTCCTTTGCAAACCGCATCGTATCCACCAGCATGGTACAGCGTGTCTCCGTCCCCAGAAGCACTCTTTCGGGATGGAGCCGGTGCAGTGTCTCATACCTGTCCTCATAGTAGTTATAGCCGGCCACATCCAGACAGGGATATAGATTTTTTGTCGCCTCTTCATCCATTTTAACATAAGATTCCGGATATTTCTGTCCCTTTTCGTTATCCGGAAGGTTGGCCGCCGCACCCATGAAAATACGCATATAATGCTTCCAGTCCTGTTCCTGATTGGCAGGATCTTTGGCCATCCACTCGTCTTCATCCTCTTCCAGATAGGGCGTGCCCTCCAGATACTCCCGCAGCCAGTGTACGCTTGGGCACATCGTCATCAGACGGGTGGTATCCAGGCTGCGGATGATCTCCAGAATCTGCTTGCCGATGCGGACACCCTTCACGCCTCCCGCCTCCGGGATCTCGTTGCCGATAGAATACAGGATCACACTGGGATGGTTATAGGCATCCTCCACCATAGCCCTGGTATCCTCCGGGAACTCTTGTTCAAAAAGTCCTCCATACGGGTTGCCTCCCTTGGGACGGAACCAGTAATCAAAAGCCTCGTCCATCACGTACAGCCCCACTTCGTCACAGGCTTTCATCAGGCTCCGGGACATGGGGTGATGGGCCGAGCGGATGGCATTGAACCCTGCCTCCTTGATCTTCTTTGCACGGTGCAGCTCCGTGGCGTCGTTGTTGATCACGCCGATCACGCCTTTATCGTTATGAATGCATCCGCCGCGCAGAAATTCCGGTTTCCCGTTGATCAGAAGCCCCCTTGCCGGATCAACTGCGACGGTACGGATGCCAAAGCTTTCCGTGACGCGGTCGCAGATCCTGCCGTCCTTTCGCAGCGTCACTACCGCTTCGTATAGTTCCGGGGTTCCGGCGCTCCACAGCTTTGCGTCCGGGATCTCCAGTTCCATGGACATGGCCTCTCCTTCAATCCGCGCCGCCGCTTCTGCCGCTTTTTCGCCTTTATGTAAAATGTCCAACTGTATTTCCCCGTCTCCGTGAAGCTTCAGGTCCACCCGGATTCTGGCCGGGTGGATCGATAACGTCGTAACCTTCACCCCGTTAAGCTCTACGTAAGCGTCCTCACCGATATAGAGATTCACCGGACGGTAGATCCCGCCGCCTGTATACCATCTGCCATGACCTTCCTTCGGCACATTCGCAACTGCCCTGACTGTATTCTCCTCCCCATACCGAAGATGAGGGTTCAGTTCGATCTGAAACGGCGTAAAACCGTAAGGCTTCTCGCAGACCTCCCGGCCATTGACCGATACCGTGCTCATACAGTAAACGGCCTCAAATTCCAGTATCCATCTCTGGTTTTTCGCTTCCTCCGGAACAAAGAATTTCTTCGTATATTCGTAAGTTCCTCCGTGGAAACCCGCCAGCAGAAAATAAGTCCGCATCTCAGGATCCCGTTCCGTGTTGATCATCGCGTCATGGGGTAAGATGACCTGCTCCCGGCGGTTTCTCTCCCGGTCTTCGAAGATCCAGTTCTGATTAAACTCTGTTTTTCTCATATCACAGTAACCTTTCATTCTTGCCTTTTCCAATATTATAGCCGTTTTTCTTCTTTCCAGAAACTTACGGATTAGCTTATTTGTGCAAATATTCGTCTTGATTTCTGATATCGTTAACGATAAAAAAATACAAACACGGCAACAATGGATATTGAATTTCCAAGAATATGTGAAAGGGTGCTGATAACGCAATTCCCGGATTTATGATAAATAACCGAGAAAATCAAACTGTCGATAAATACAGCGGCAATGTCATAAACTACAATCCCTGTGTTTCCTGCGGCAATATGTCCTGCGGCAAAAACAGCGGACGATACCACTGCGCAAACCCAAATCGGAAATAATTTCAAGGTCTTTCCAAAGAAGAATCCGCGATATGCAATCTCTTCACCGAATGCTGCAATGATAACCTGCCCTATTAACAGTATTGTCTTATCAAAAGACAGTATAGAACCTGTCCGCCCCATTACATGAGCAACAAATCCTCCGCTGAAAATCATATTTCCTACAATAAGCGTTACAATTCCGCTTACACTCGGCAGTAACATCCAGGCAAGCACACCCGGCTTTTTAATATCCTCCACAATAGTATTCAAACGCAAACCCGATTCGGAATCTTGCGTTTTGGCGACAGATTCCGTAATAAAGAAAAACGCTATCCCAACTAACACAGAATACCCTGCTATATTTGAAGAGGGCACCACTTTCGTTACCGTCAACAGTATCATAGATGTCACACCTATGAGCGTGAGAGCAGTACTCTTTTTGTTATGATCCATAACTTGCCGATTTTTCATGTTGTTTCCTCCTGTACAGCTAATATTGCACCTCTGTAAGCCCATTCTAAGTGAGATTTTATGAGTTCTTCATCATACTCCAATGAATTATTGGCTATGATACTTGCATACCCATGGGCGAACAGAGAAATGGTCAGAAAAACCTTTTTTGTTTGTTCTGTGCTCATACCTGTTGCTTCCTGCATTGCAGAAATAACAGGTACAAGTTCAGGGGAATCAATCATCTCAAGCAGGTTGTTTTCAACTATAAAATCCGATTGAAACAGAAAGCGGAACAAATGTGGTTCCTCAACCGCAAATCGAATATAATTTAATCCAATTCCAAGCATAACTCCTTTCTGCGGATCTCCAATCTTCATCAGATATTCTGTATGATACCGGTCCAATTTTGCATAGACAGCTCTTTTTAATTCCTTAATCGTTGCAAAGTGGTACATAACAGGCTGTGTGGAACAATTTAGCTTCTTTGATACTGTTCGTGCATTGATGTTTTCCGCACCTGTTTCACGGGCGACCTCAAATGCAGCGACAATAACCATATCTTTTGTAATTTTGGGTTTTGGCGGCATAGCTTTTCCTCTCATTATATTATTTGCATTATATAACAACAATTATATTATAGCTCGCAACAATGATTCAGTCAATCCTTCCGGACGAACTGTTACCCTATTTTCATCTTTCCGAAAAACGGTATAGTGGAAGATATGTTCTATTTTTGCGAACTACTAGAACTGTGTAGACATATCCAGGAAGGAATGTGAACAGACTGGGGCTAACCGCAAAAAAGCAAAAAAATAAGACCAGGAACCTGTTTTTAGATTCCCGGCCCACAATTCTGTTTACACTGTTCTTTCGTCTTTCAATTTCTTTACCTCATCCAGAGAAAGCCCAGAAATATTAACAATTTCCTCTAAAGCATATTTACCAGCTGCCAACATACGGAGCGCAACCTCTTTCATTCCCTCTTTCAATGTCTGATTCCTCATATCTTCCATAGCACGGCACATAATCTCGATTCCCTCCTTGCTCTCTTCGAAAAATCTCACCCTGTCCGCCAGTATCCCATAGTACATATCCGCTGCGTCTGTGCAGGAGAAGTCATGCATTAACTTCCCGATTGGCGTATCGCTGCGGTAAGCGCCATTTATATACAGTATGTGCGAACCGTCCTCAAATCTTTCCCCGGTTCCTAAAAAGCACCGCTCAATCGGATAGAGCGGCAGCCCTTTTCCCATTACGTCATTCTCTGTGATAAAGATTACCCACGTTTCCGGCAGCTTGTCGAAGTCCTCACCTTTCTTCAAAAGGTTTGCGTCCATCATGCTGCTGTTGTACCTGGCTCTTTTTCTCCCGGCTCCTTTGTCAGAGCGCTGTACTTCCACATTCAGTTTTGCCCCTGTGCTGTCCGTAGCCAGGATATCCAGCCTCACCGAACGGTTCAGCAGATTCTCCACAAATACCTGGGTTCGGACGTCCAGCACCTTTAAATCCGGCTTTTCCAGTACAATCTGTAATACCAGTTCTATGCTTGCCGTATCTTGCTCAAAACACTTTGTGAGGAAATCATCAATTTCTGAATCCCGGCTTGTTTCCGTTATCGTTTTTTCACATCTTTCACATCTCATTTTTCAGCATAATTTTCGTTTCATGCTTCAATCACTTTGTCTATGCGTTCTCTAATTGGTTTCCAAGCTTGAAAAGAAATATCGCAATCCACCATGTGTTGTTCACGTTCACTTTGCGTACTCTGCCAGTTCATATACCCTTGCTTTTGTTAAGTCTGCCGCTGTCGTTGCTTCCACCGACGGCTGTATGCTTCCGCCCTCACACTCCTGCCCGGCGGCCTGCACTTCTGCATCCTTAGCTGCAATCCACTCTCTTTCCTCTTTCCGCAAAATTTCCATGTCTGCTTCGTTTAGGTTCGCTTCCAGCAGTCCCCACACAATATTCAAGGTATCGTCCCACAGTTGATGCATCTGTGCTGCAGTTATATTCATATCCATTTGTGTGTCGGCTTCCTTCTGTTTTTTCTCTATTTCTTTCTCCTGCTCCTCGGCATAGGAAATCTCCATAGCGATTTTCTCGGAAAGGTTCTGTTGGGATGCGCTCTCTTCGGATGGGTTTCCTGTCACAGTGTCTCCGGTTTGTCCTTTGTCCGGTGCACCGTCAGGGAAGGAATAGGTATCCCCGTCCAGAACACCAGCGGCATCCGTAATAACTATCACTTTCGCCTGGCTGCCAGTAACAGAAATATCTGCCAGCACATAGGGGTCTTCGCCGGTAAAGCGGAGCATGTCCCCCTCCCAGACCGCTGTACCCTTAAGTTCGGTGGTGCGGTGGACGCTGATTTCTACCGCATAGGTTCCATCTGGCTGCAAAGCAAGGGTCAGCTTGCTATAGACGTCAGATGTGCCCTGCTTATCGGTATAGATGCCGGAAACGTCCTCCTTCTCTGCCTGCTTCATGTCATCCCTCTGCTTCTTTTTGGCACAATACAAAAATTCCGCTTCTTCCTGTAGAGATTTTCTGTAATACACATTGATTTCATCAGCGCCGTATTCTAACATATAATAACTGAAATCAGCCGTATCGTCAGCATATATCTGTTCCGGATATTTGATATATATTTTGTTGTCCTCTATGGCTTCTATGTTAGAAGAATCCGCTAAAAAACGATAGGAGGCTTCTGATTCATAATCGGAAATATCATATCCGCCGGATGTTTTTTCTATCACCAGCTTTCCGGTTCCCCCATCCGATATATACTCATATTCCCCCGCCGGAATTTCCGGCACATTCTCTTTTCCGGTTTCTGCCCTCTCCTCTCCCGCCACACGTTCAGCCGAACCGCCATTGTCCGAACCGGTATTATCTTCTGCATTTTCGGTATTCTGTGCTGCCTGCGGCTCTTCATCACTTTCCACGTTTTTTTCTATGCCGCTTTCAACCTTCGTCTCATCCTCCGGTTTCTCCATCTGCCCACACGAAGAAAGCGCAAACATAATCGCGCCCGCCGCCATTGCCATTTTCATCTTCCTCATTCGTTATCACACCTCCTGCCTCAATCTTAATGCTTTATTTATATCACAGTGAGAAGAATAATAAAATGTTTCCTGCATAAACAACACAGATTTTGCATAAACGACACAAGTCAATTACCAAACCGCATTCTCCATTTAAAAAACTCCTTTTTAAACTCCTTACTGTGAGTCCTTCCAATCACTGCCTCTAGTCCATTGCAAAGTATTATCCCACGGCTGTTTACTCTTTCGATATATTTCAAATTGACAATGTACGACCGCTGTATCTGAAAAAAGCCAAATTGGGACAGGCTTTGTGCCGTTTCAGATATCCTTCCTTCACAAAAATGTTCGCTTCCATCCAACATGAGATACCTTAGTTTTCTTCCATATGTTTCAACAAGAAGAAGCTCATGCAAATTTATTTTTGTACAGATCCCATTCGTATCATTACAATCAATCATACGGTCCTGAATCCTGGTTGCAAAGAAAACTCCAAGGGCTTCATTGATTTCCTCCAGATGCCTTTTGTCTATGTATCTGAAAGCATTGACCCGATAACCGAGCCTTGCCATTTCCGTATGTGAAGTTAGAAAACATACTTTACATTTGTTTCCATGATTCATCAACTGTTCCGCTATTTCAAAACCATCTTCCCCTTCCGCAAGTTCAATATCCAGAAACAGCAGATCTGCATCTGCATTTTTCATATAATCTTTTCCACTGCTATAGGAATTGATTTGTGATGAAATATTTTTATCCCTGCAATATTTTTCAATCACAGCCTGTATCTTATCTCTCCATACCACTTCATCTTCTACAATGCCTATTTTCATATCTATACCCCTCTCTGTGCCCTGGCGGTGTGCAGATGTACGCTGCATATCAGTCAATTGTATGAAACAACCGTCTTTCCATCCCCTGCTTTCGGGATAGCAATACTGATTTTAAACAGCACTTCTCCATTTTCCTCTATTGATTCCATATAATACTCGCCATGATACTTTTCAACAGTTGCAACGATATTTTTCAGGCCAAAACCATGATTTTCCTTATCCTTTTTCGATGTCATAAAGAAGTCTGTTTTTGTGTTGATTCTTTTGGCTGCACTGTTACTGACAACAATAAAAATTTCCTTCTTGTGTTCTACAAGTTCAACACGTATTCTGGGAACATCTGTTTTTATCGCCGCTTCAACAGCATTTTGCAATATGTTTCCCATCAATGTGGTAATATCAAACATCTCCAGTGGCATTTTTTCAGATAGCTTGCCCCAAACAACGAACTCTATATTTTCCTTTATCGCCAAATACAAATAATAATTTACAATAACATCGAGAGAACTATCCCCTGTATGAATCCTTAAATCAAACTCATCCTGCATATCCCAGATCGTATCTATGTACTCTTTGGCTTCTTCTGTCTTTTTCTCGTTCATTAACTCTCTAAGAACACCAATATGATTTACCAAATCATGTTTAAAACGCCGTACTGCTGCCGACTGCTGTAACTGATAATCGTATTGCTTTTTTTGCATATCCATAAAAGATTGCAGTTCCCTGTTCTGCCTGTTTGACAGTATATTTTTAACAGCAAGGCTGAGTGTAAGAAAAACAGAATAGATGACTCCCACTATACTGATAAAAAATACCGCATATGCATCCCAACCATACATTGTGTGATTATCATCGAAAAAAACAAAAACAAAATTGTAAAACATTTGAAAAATACTGCCTTGCACTAAAAGCGCAAACTTGTATTTGAACTCTATATCGCACATATAAACTTCATGTTTTTTAAGAATCCTCAGGTATGCCAAAAGATATATTACAAACGAAAGCAAATAAGCAGGTTCCATCCACCAGGCAATATCTGTACTGCTGATTCCTCCGCCTATCATCATAACCTGTATCAACATGACGCTAAATGTATCAACTATTCCGGTAAAATACATGAGCGCTGCGCTTAATACAATCAAATGCCCTACACGCTCCTCAAAAAACAAACAGATGGAAAGCACGCTCCAAACTATATAAACAATCGGGGAATTGACATCATAATATGCGTTGAAAGCACCTGCAAGCAGCACAATCAATCCAGATATACCAATAAAAAATCTGTTTCTTCTTGGACTTATGCTGAATCCGCAATGGATTATAAACAGATATATTAAATAATTTGATATGTTGTCTACAATATAAATCATAATTTCCACTCTATCTGTTACATTCACAGCCTCCAACCGCTCTTAGTATGATTCACTTCAATTAACCTTATGTTTCACTTGCCTAAATTTCCATCTGCCTTACAGAGTGAAAATTTATCCTGCGTGAAACTAAGGTAACTCAACGTCCACCGGCTAAAGCCGATGAGTTAAGCGGGCTGAAGCCCTCCTTTTGTGACTAACTGAAAGTCAGCTAAAAGCTCTACTGAAGTAGCTACTGTTCCACAATCTCAAAGTTATCGTCCCCCTCTTCTTTTCCCTGCGTCTATATGTACCTTTTGATTGTCTCCTGGTCCGCTTGCCCTACCGTCCCGCAGCAATAACCCCTGGCCCACATATGCCGGCCCCTATATCTTCTCTTCAGTTCTGGAAACTCGTCCTGTATCAGATGTGATGAGCGTCCTTTCAGGTACTGCATTATCTGGCTCGGTGCCAGATCTGTCGGGCAGGATAGCAGCATATGCACATGATCAGCCGCTATGCTCCCTTTTACTATCTGAATCTCTTTCGCCTCGCACCCCTGCTTCAGCAGCTCCCTCAATCTCACTGCTATCGTTCCTTTTAACACCCTGTATCGATATTTCGTTATCCATACAAAGTAGTACTTGATATCATATACCATATGACTTCCATTTCTATATTCGGCCATAATCCTGCTCCTTTCCTCTCAGATTATAGCACGTTTTTATCCGTCCATGGAGTTATAAAATATAAAAGACTTCTTAATCAAAATAAATACAAAAGAGCCACAGCATAGCATTTATGCGGTACTGGCGGAAAGGAGGAAATTGATTATGAGTCACGATTTAACAGCACTATACGAGAGATTAAGCCATGATGACGAGCTGCAGGGCGAGAGCAACAGCATATCCAACCAAAAGGCAATGTTAGAGGATTATGCGGAAAAGAACGTTTTTACGGGCATACGCCACTTTACTGATGATGGAATCTCCGGCACTACTTTTGAGCGTGAGGGATTGCAAGCCATGCTTGCCGAAGTAGAGAAAGGCAATATCGGAACTATCATTGTGAAAGATATGAGCCGTCTGGGAAGAAATTATGTGCAGATGGGAATGTTGCGGGAACAGTTACGCAGAGCGAATGTAAGGCTGATTGCGGTCAACGAGGGCGTTGACACAGGTTCGGGATTTGATGATGATTTCCTTCCATTCCGTGACGTAATCAACGAATATTATGCAAAGGACATCAGCAAGAAAATCAAGTCCACCTTTAAGGCAAAAGGCGAAAGCGGAAAACACGTTGCGAGCAGTCCGCCTTATGGTTATCTGAAAGATAGCGAGGACAAAAACAAATGGGTGATTGATGAAGTGGCGGCTCCCATTGTCAGACGGATATTCAGAATGACGCTTGAGGGTTACGGTCCATTTCAGATTGCAACGCAATTCACAGCCGAGCATATTCCCATTCCTGCCTACCACCAAGCACAATTAGGTGTGGGATTGTGGCAGAACAGGGAAATTAAAAACCCCCATAAATGGGGAAGTTCCACTATAGCGCATATTTTACAGAAACATGAATACTTAGGGCATACGGTAAATTTCAAGACACGCAAGCATTTCAAGGACAAAAAGAGCCATTATGTAGATAAAGACCAGTGGTTAATCTTTGAGGACACCCATGCGCCGATTATCGACCAAGAAACCTTTGACAACGTACAGCGCATCAGAGGACAGGTAAGGCGATATCCTGACGGTTGGGGCGAAGCGCACCCACTAACAGGTTTAATGTATTGCGCTGGTTGTGGCGGAAAGATGTATGTCCATAGGGTAAACAATGGAAAGCGTGTTCCCATGTATGTATGCGGAAATTATGCGAAACAGCCAGTCGGAACACTATGTAGGTCAGCACACCGCATCAAAGCGGATCACGTTATGGAGATAGTGGCAAAGACCATAAAAGAGGTTATTCAATACGCCAGTCTTGATAAAGAGCGTTTTGCGGAAGAAATACAGTCGCATATTGAGGACAGGCAGACCGTAGATTTCAGTGAACAGAAAAAGCGAATGACTGTATGCGAAAAGCGTATCGGGGAACTGGAAATGCTGATTGCCAAGATTTATGAGGATAACGCATTGGGGAAACTGTCAGACAAGCGTTACACCATGCTCTACAACCAATATGAGGGTGAGCAGGAACAGTTGCAGAGTGAGTTAGACGGTTATAAAACGGAACAGGCACAGTATGAAAATGACCGAAAATCTGCCGCACGTTTCCTCAAATTGGTTGAGAGGTACAGTAATGCGGAGGAAATGTCAACGGTAATGCTGAATGAGTTTGTGGAGAAAATCATTGTGCATGAGCGTGACCGCAAAGGGAGTGCAGACACCACACAGAAAATAGAGATTTATTTTAACTTTATCGGGGAATACATACCGCCGACTATGGTAGAGAAAGAGCCTATGCCCGAAGAACTGGAAGAAATGCGGAAGAAAGAAGCGAGAAAGGATAAGTTACATCAAAATTATCTGAAACAGAAAGCTAACGGGAAACAGAAAGAATATGAGGAACGTACCAAAGCCAAGAAAAAGGCGCAGATTGACAGCCAAAAAGAGCAGATAAGAGCTGAGGACAGGGAGAAAGGTATATACTTCTACGCAGGAGTGCCAAACATACCAAGAGCAGGTAAACAGGCGGTAATGTAAAAACTGATTTTTGGGAAAAGGCATATCACAATGGTTGTAGTCTTTTTTCATGCAGTAGTTACCATATGAAATGAACTCCTATTCCCCAAAGCAGAGAAATATCCGTCAATGATATTCCGCAATCCAAACTCCCGACAATTAACGGAAGAAAATCATTTATCAGAGCCGAAACCAATCAATCGTATCAATCCATATCACAGGAGGGCAAAGACCATGAATAAAAATGCAGGAAAAAACAATGCTTCATTGTTTTCACAGATTGTAGACTATTACAGCACCACAGACAAATATATCCGCAACAGGGCACGCTCTAGTGCGCATCAGACTGTATTTACCAAAAAAAACGATAAGTACCAGTGGCTTGTGTTGGAACAGAAAAGCCAGTGTGAAGTTGAGGTAAGGCAGACCGACAGTCATGGAATAATCAGAGCGAGGGACAATTACGAACTGACAGGAAATCTCCCTAAATGCGTGGGTGTGGAGCGTTTATGTGAGGGCACAAATTTTCAGATACCTTTTAACACTGATGAAATCAACTTAATCTATCAGTTTGGGGAGCAGAACAAAGCGGAAACGCGCGCTCATTTATCCGCAATTCTGCCACAGATAAAGGACAGCGACACCAAGCAAATAGTAACTGACACCTTGAAGAAATTAAATGTCCTGTCAGAAGAAACGTGTGCGGAACTGACCGCAACCATCAAAAAACGGAAACTGACCGAGCGTGACCATTCTATAATGGCAAGGTTAGCCAGAGCAAAGGAACAGGCAAGACAGCCGACAGTTGCCGATGGAAAAAAGCACAGAACCCACAGCAGAGGAAAGAGGGATATGGCACTATGAAACTTTCACGATACGAGCAGGAAACGATTGTCAATTATAATGCAGGAGAACAGACCGCCACCCTCTATACAAGTGATAAAGCAGTCATGTGGAAACTTGACACGCTTGTTGCAGATTTTCCCGACACATATAAGCTGACGGGGCAGGACGAAATATCTAAGACCTATTCCTTTCCGAAATCATACGTTAGTTATCGTAAGCCGAGGATAGTCAGCACCGAGCAGAGAGAACGGGCAAGGCAGATGATGATTGAACTGAATAAAGAAAAGGAAGATTAGACATAATTTAGTGGCATTGCGAGTGCGCTTGTGGTAGAATAGTATTATTGAAATTTCAATACATTAAAGTTGGAAGGAGTGATTTATATGAGAAATAGAGTAAAAAAGGTAATGAAGAAGAATAGGAGGGAAAAATTATTTTAACCCTCCTAGATAAAACGGAGGATTTTCATATGTTATTGCAATTTAAAAATTTAACAATTAGAAATGCAACTGTTAAAGACGCAGATTTATTATCATCATGGTGGAATGATGGAAAGATTATGGCTCATGCAGGTTTTCCCAATGGGACTGGTGAAATGGCAGATGAAATTGCTGAAAAAATCAAAAGGGACACCGATAAAGACAGAAGGCGCCTGATTGTTGAACTTGATAAAAGACCTATTGGTGAAATGAGTTATAGCAGGGAGAGCGAAGCTACAGTCGAAATCGGAATTAAGATTTGTGATTTTTCAGAGCATGACAAGGGGTATGGAAAAATACTTTTGAGTATGCTTATCTTTTCATTATTTGAAGATATGGGATATAAAAAAGTAATACTTGATACGAACGTAAATAACAAAAGGGCGCAACATGTTTATGAAGAACTTGGTTTCAGGAAGGTGCAAGTTAGGGAGAATTCATGGCGAAACCAACTTGGAGAGTTGCAATCATCTATTGATTATGAAATGTATCAAGAATATTTTGTGAATTTTGCAAAATAAAAGATATTTATTCTCCAATTGTATCATGAGATGTATTAAGTACTTAGGTAAAATCTAAGTGCTTTTCTTATGTCCTATTTACAACATCAGAGCAAAAAGAGGATATGAAAAACTGAATATTGGTTACTTATGGTAGCGGTTTATCCTTATGGAAAATCAGCTACTTTTTTAATTTTCAGTAACTATCAATTTATCACAGAAAGAATAAGGTATCAGAAATGATTGAGAACAAACAGGAAATCAGCAAGAACTTAGAAAAAGCATTACAGGTATTGCAACAGGCAAAAGAACGTGTAGCCAACGAAAAGAAAAAGCAGAACGAGAAGAAACGCAAAGCCGAGAACCATCACAAGTACATCATGGGCGGCATCATTGTGAAGTATTTCCCCGACTGTTACCGCTATGACGAGGACGAGTTAAACCGTATCTTGTCGGCTGCCTTGCAGACAAAGGAATGTCAGCAGATTATATCTAAAATCAAATCGGAAAGCCTAGAAACCACTCCCCCACAATCCACTCTCCCCAATGCCGAAAATGAAAGTGAGGGCGGTACGGAATGACGAGGGCAAGGAAACTGGAAAGCCGAGGTAACGTATTCACCCCGTTTACGGGGTGCGCACAGATATACCACCAGAGGTGGTATGTGCGCTCTCCGAGGGGCAAGTTTCACTTGCATGGACTCCTGCGGAGGGCGTTGTCTGCCTTGCGGCAGCCAAAAGGGGAAACGACAATTCCCCTTCGCAAGCTACGCTTGCTACCCTTTAGTGAACTTTGCGTTCAGACAAAAGCCAAAGTGCGGCTTTTATCTGCCCACAAAGTCTATGAGTGCGCCCCACTACCCTATCGGCAGAATGTAGGTGTTGTGTATGGATAGTGTCACGAAACAGGCAAGCACACGTTTTTCTATAGTCAAACGGAGCAAAGGGCAGTCGGCGGTTGAGAAAGCATCATACATCAGCAGGAGCATTCTTGTGAGTGAGTATGACGGGCAGACCTACCGCCCCAAATACCATGAAGATTTAGTCCACAGTGAAATCTCTCTCTCACCCAATGCGCCCAAAGAATATGCAGACCGAGCCACCTTATGGAACGCCGTTGAACTGTCAGAGAAAGGGCAGAAATCACAGCTTGCGAGAATGTTAAAAGCGTCACTCCCCAACGAATGGAATTATGAACTTGCGGAGGAAGTTGTGAGGGATTATGTGCAGAGGAATTTTGTTGACAAAGGAATGTGTGCTGACTGGGCAATCCATGACAGCGAGAACGACAAAGGACAGCGCAATCTCCATATCCATGTAATGCTTACCCTGCGCCCTCTTACGGAAAAAGGGGAATGGGGAACGAAACAGAAAAAGGTGTATGACCTTGATGAAAACGGGGAGCGTATTCCCGTCATTGACAAAAAGACAGGACAGCAGAAAGTTGACAAGCGTAACCGCAAACAGTGGAAATGCCACACCGCCGACAGCACAGACTGGAACAGCCAAGAAAACGCCAAGATGTGGCGAAAAGATTTAGCCGACACAATCAATGCCACCAATGAACAGTTGGGGATTGCGCTACATTGGGAACACCGCTCTTTTAAGGAACAGGGGATTGACAGAGAGCCGACAATCCATATCGGTGCGGTTGCCAGCGCTTTAGAACGCAAGGGCATATAGACCGAGAGGGGCAACATCAATCGTGAAATCATCAGGAACAATATGCTGTTGGAACAGGCGAAAGAAATGCTCATGCTTGCCAAGCAGGAACTTCACAGCGCACAGTACGCCAAGATTAAGCGTACAGCGGTCAGCCGTGAACAATGCCAGCAAGCTGGCATGGAAGTCATGGAGATGATTGCAAAAGTGAGGGAACGCAAAGGCAGATTAGACCTGCCGATTGTCAGCGGAAAGCACCTAAGAAGAATATCCGACAGAACCGCCTTGCAGTCAGCCGACAATGCGGAGAAATTTATCACGACAAGGAAGATAGACAGCTTTGAGAACCTTGCGAAATTCACAGAGGACAGGGAGCAGAAATATCAGCAGTTGGAAACGGTACATCTTTCAAAGGGGCAGAAACTAAGCCGATTAAAAGAACTGTCAAAAATGTATGCCCTCTTTGCACCAATCCAAGCCACCTATAAGGAGAGCCAGTCACTCAAAGGATTTGCGAAAATGAAATACGATAAGGAGCATAAGGACAGCTTATCGAAGTACCCCGAATTAAAGGAGCGTGTGCAGAGCCTTTTACAGAACGGCGAGAAGAAAACACCGAAACAGTGGAAAGCCGAGATACAGTCCTTACAATCTGAGTATGACAGTATCGGCAAGGAGCAGACCAAGACCGCCACAGAATTAGCGTATGCCGAGGTAATCAGCTACAATAAAAAGAACCTTGAGAGGGAGCTTCAGAACGAGAGCCGACAGCAGAGCAGAACTAAGCGGAGGGAGGAAGAAATTTAATGTGAATTTTATTGTAAAGACAGGCGTTTTTTTGTATAATTGAAGTGTGGCAGGAGCAGGATATATCGTATCTTGTGTCACAGATTTTAGAAATCGAGGTGTTAAAGTGCAGGACGATATAAAACAGATAGAGGAAGTCATGGCAAAGCGTACTGCGAAAAACAGTGTGTTCCTTGACCTTTTTCAAAATAAGAGTTATCTGCTAAAGCTGTATAAAACGCTCCACCCAGAGGACACTACAGCGACAGAGGATTCGCTTACAGATGTGACGATCACAAATGTATTGACGGATAATCTGTATAATGATTTAGGCTTTATTGCTAATAATAAGCTGATGATACTTGTGGAGGCACAATCTACATGGACAGTGAATATTTTAGTAAGAGTTTTGCTGTATCTGGCGCAAAGCTATCACGAATATTTCCAGCGTACCAGCCAAGACTATTATAAAAGCAGAAAAGTCAGAATGCCCAAACCCGAACTGTATGTAATATTCACAGGCAATAAGGGCAGAAAACCCGATAGGTTATTATTGTCAGAGGAATTTTTCAAGGGTGCGGATATAGATATTGAGGTTAAAGCCAAAGTAATCTATGAAAGAGATACGGATGACATCATCAATCAGTATATCATTTTCTGCAAAGTTTTTAACGAGCAGACAAAACAGCATGGAATGACACAAAAGGCAGTTATGGAAACAATTCGTATATGCAAGGACAGGAATGTTTTAAGGGAATATTTAGCGCAGAGAGAAAAGGAGGTTGTGACGATTATGATGAGTTTGTTTGATGAAGAACAGATAATGAAGTCGTTTATCAGAAGCGAAAGGCATGACGCAGACAGGGAAACCGCAGAAAGAATGATAAAAATGGGAAAATTATCACTTGATGAAATCGCGCTATGTGTCCCCTCATTATCATTAGACGAATTAAAGGAACTTGAAGCGGAGGTTATGCAATTAGCGTAATCAATCGTATCAATCAAAATCAAATATAGTAACAGCGTTAGAGCATATAGAAACTGAAATCTATATGCTCTATTTTTGTCATTAAGGAGGAACAATGGGCGATAACATTCAGACCAACACCACAGGGCGATTAACGCCCTGCTTGCAAAATAAGATTGATAAGACAACCTACTTAGTCGAGGTACATTTCTCTGCTACCAGTACCCAAAGCGTAGAGGATAAGCTAAAGCGTGTCATTCTCCATGATTTACAGTATGGAAAACGGGGCAGACCAAGGAAAAGTGATGAAAAATGATGAATACGTCCTTGACAAGTAGCAACAGGTAATACCGCTAAAGCTTGACCGCCTAAAGGCGGTGGATTTAACCTAGCGCTTGGAAATTTAAAATCCAAATACGAGAGTGGCAGATGGGAAAGGGATGTAGTTACATTTTTTCAGATTACCTTAGAACATCGCAATGACGAAACGGCAGATGCACAATGATGAAGAAATGCGTCTGCCGTTTTTTGCAGACTATAGAAACGCAAAACCAAAGTTTTTTATCTACACCCCACCTTGATAATTGAATAGACTTTGCATCTAAGTTGTGGTATACTTACACTATAGTAATCAGTACAAGCCACAATATGAAAGTAGGTGATCATATGCCGACAAGTCTTGAGGTTGCAAAGACAGCTATTGACGATTTTGCAAAAATACAAAGACATATGCTAATAGCAAAGGAAGAAGGTGCGACAAAGACGTATGCAAGCTTAAAAGATGATTATTTATCATTAAAAGCCATACTTAATGTTTCTGGCGTAAATCTCACAGATATTGACAAGATCAAAGAGTAAGTAACAATCATATATCACACAATCCAAGGTGTAAAGTCTATTGAATTATTAAGGCTTTACACCTTTTTATAGTTAACGACATTAGAAATTTCGTTTTCGGCCTCGCAGGAGCTACCGTATATGGCTCCTGCAAGAGCCGGAAACAGAAATTTGTTATGTCGTTTACTATAATTACATATAAATCCGTCTAACATGAAACAACTCCATTGCTGTACCGTCTGGCAG
Source organism: Clostridia bacterium (assembly GCA_910575245.1). Classification (GTDB taxonomy): domain Bacteria; phylum Bacillota; class Clostridia; order Lachnospirales; family Lachnospiraceae; genus UBA3282. The sequence continues at coordinate 70,160 of CAJTEN010000011.1, forward strand.
TTCCACATCACACAAAATCAGTTCTATTTCCTTATCCTCAAAAATCCGGCGCTTGGCCTCCTGTTCGTAGTCCTCTTTATCATGGCAGGACACCAGAATAAAAGGCAGCTCCTTGTCTGCGGCCCGCACCTCGCCCAGAAAGTCCATGCCGGAACCGTCCGGCAGGTCGAGATCACAGCAGATTACCAGAGGCATTTCCTCTTGGATGGCTGTCCGGGCTTCTTTCAGTGTGGAAGCCGTTTCTGCCGGGTAGCCTCGCCGTTGTAAATATTTTTGCAGGCATCATATATAGGTGTCGCTGTCATCGATCAGCAGTATCTTTTTCATATGTCCTCACCCCCCCCCAATATTGATTTACTACAAGCATAAACTACAAATATTACACAAATGTCCGAGGTGTCTTTGATTTTCGACAGAAAAACAGGTTGAATTGTTACAAAGCTCGGACATTTCAAAATATTTTGTCAAGGGATAATCGGGTAGGAGGCTACCCATTAGTTGAGCAGCCGACCTCCCACACCACTGTACGTACCGTTCGGTATACAGCGGTTCAATAGTTTTCACGTAACTTTCAGATAATAGTCAAGCATGGAAATATACCCCAGCCTGGCTATTATTTTATTGGTAAGGGCTACTCTTAGCATCTGCGCTGTCCTCCAGTAACCTTTCCGGCTGTTGGCAATCTGATGTACCTGCCACTCTTCCAGCTTTAATGCTCTCAAGTTTCGGTACCTCGTCTTCACCTTTTTCCATTGTTTCCAATAGATTGCCCGTATCCTGCGCCGGAGCCATTCATCCGTCTCCGCCATCAGTCCTTTCATATCCGCAAGTTTATAGTAATTTACCCACCCTCTGACATACTCCGCTAGTTTCTGTCTACGATAGTCATTACTCCACCCTTTATTCTTTTGGGTAATTTCCCTTATTCGCTCTTTCATTTTTCTGGCCGCCTTAGGGTGTACCCGGAACCGACATTTCCCCTTGTACCGGTAAAATGCATATCCCAGATATTTTATCCTGCTTATATGAGTTACTGTGGTCTTGGCTCGGTTTGCTTTCAGGAATAATTCTCCCTCTATGAAGGCATCCCCGGTTTGGCCGGAATCCCATCATCTCTTCGTAGAAATGCGGCTCGAAGACCGCTTCCAGCAGCCGCCTGAGCGCTTCCTGCACTAGTTTGTCTTCGTAGCAGTAGATTCTTAGTGGTCTCGTTTTCCCATTGTCCTTTGGTATCTCCACCTGCCTTGCGGGTTGTGGCTTGTACGACTTTTTCTTTAGCCGCTCCACCAGCTTATCCAAGTTCTCTTCCAGGTTCTTCCCGTATTCTTCTTTGGTTGTCCCATCTATTCCTACGGCTTTGTCCCCATCCATTTTCTCGTGGCATTCTTTCAGTAATTCTTTGTTGATCATATGCCCGATGGATGTAAATACCATTTCCGGATTTTCTGTTGATAGCTGCGATATTCTCTCAAGTTTTGTTCCCATTATTTTCTCCTATCTCTGGGTATAGATAATGTTTCCCTCTCGATATGGCTTTGCATGGCAAGGTTGGTGAGGTTCAACCTTCTCTCGGCTTCCCTCTGGCGGCATTACCCGCCTTCATCGGTACTATCCGGCCATCCGGCTGCCTGCGGCTCATTTGCCCTCCTTCGTTAGTTGTCGTGCATACCACTTATGCATTATTGGCTCCACACTTACCTGCTATGGAAGCCACAGGCTCTCCCCAGTTGGCACAGCATCATTGTACGGCATGGCTAGCTTCCAACCCCGTGGTGCCGTGTGAAATCTCACCATTTCGATAAACACACGTATTGCTTTCCGCATAGTAAACTACGTCAGCACACCAGACTACCGTGATTTCGGGGCTAAACTGCCTTTTGACCCTATCGCCTAACTTCCTACGCTTAACCCGGCCTGTTACCATGCCGTGTTCAAGGTTCGCTATTGGTGGTGTGGTTAGCACCTTACCAAGTGGGGTTTCCACCCACTAAATGTTGTACCCTTGCTGGGCGCACTTACTATTCACGGCCAATGTCATTAAGTTAAACCTATACACAGCGTCTGATATGATAGGATTCTCCTTGGGGCCATTGGAAAACGCCGGTACTTAATGAGGTTTTCCACGAATTTAGTACCGCTGCGTTTGGAACTGAGCGAAAGCGCGTCCTCAGGAGATTCCTATCATGTCAGGCGCGTCCGGCTTAACTTAACGACATTGATTCACGGCCCAGCCGCTCATAGTAACATGATGCACACAAAATGCTCCATAGTCGCATTTGGGAGCCCCCAACTCGGATTTTCTGTGACTTCCGCTTTGCTCCACTCACAAAAAACATCTCGCGGTATATCAGCCGTGAATAGTAACTTACCCACTGCCCAAACTGCCCCCCCCCAAACTGTCACATTGACTCCGAAAAACAATCCATGATAAGATGATAAGCAGGAAACAGCGCGGGCTTATCGCACCGCAGGAAGGAATGGCCGGAAATGAAAGCAAAACAAGTTGACTTCTCAAAAGGAAGCGTTACAGGAAACATCATTCAGGTGGCTGCCCCTATGCTGGTGGCCCAGATCCTGAATCTGATGTATAATATCGTAGACCGGATCTACATAGGAAGAATTCCCGGCCAGGGACTTCTGGCGCTGGGAGGTGTCGGGCTGTGCTTTCCTTTTATCACCCTGATCACGGCCTTCACCAATCTGTACGGCGCAGGCGGCGCTCCTCTGTGTTCCATCGAGCGGGGACGGGGTCATCAGGAAGAGGCACAGCAGATCATGAATACCTCCTTCTGGCTGCTTGTGATCACCGGAGTGCTCCTGACGGTCCTGGGAAGCACTTTCTGCCGTCCTGTCCTAACTCTGTTCGGGGCCTCCGATACCTCCCTGCCTTATGCCATGTCCTATATGCGGATCTATCTGCTGGGAACCATCTTTTCCATGGTCGCCCTGGGGATGAATCCTTTTATCAATTCCCAGGGATTCGCGAATGTCGGAATGACCACCATTTTCCTGGGCGCTGTCACCAATATTGTTTTGGATCCCCTTTTCATCTTTGTTTTCAGGCTTGGCGTACAGGGCGCTGCATGGGCGACGGTCTGCTCCCAGATCCTGTCGGCAGTCTTCGTGATGCGTTTCCTGACCGGCAGCAGAGCGGAACTCCGTCTTCTGTTAAGAAAGAGACCGGCCCTGCAAAGGAAACATGTCTGGGATATTATCGGACTGGGGAGCGCCAGCTTCGTGATGCAGTGTACCAACAGCCTGGTACAGATTGCCTGCAACCGGATGCTTGGAGCCTTCGGCGGAGACATCTACATATCCACTATGACCATTATCAACTCCGTGCGGCAGATTCTGGACACCCCGGTGCTGGCGATTGCCGACGGTGCCTCCCCGATCCTGAGTTATAATTACGGTGCAGGAAGATATGACAATGTTAAGAAATCGATTCGTTTCGTCACGCTGTCTGCGCTTGCCTATACGACGGTAGTCTGGGTTCTTGTCCTGCTGCTGCCGGAACTGTTTATCGGCATCTTCAACAATGATGACTCTCTTCTGACCGTTGCCGTACCGGCACTGCACATCTACTTCTTTGCCTTTATTTTCCAGGCGCTGCAGTACAGCGGACAGACGGTATTCAAGTCTCTTAATAAGAAGAAACAGGCGATCTTCTTCTCCCTGCTTCGCAAAGTGGTGATCGTGGTACCCCTGACCTTCCTGCTGCCTTATGTGGGAAAGCTTGGGGCGAACGGTGTGTTTATCGCCGAACCAATCTCCAACTTCCTGGGCGGCAGCGCCTGCTTTCTTGCTATGCTCCTCATGGTGTTTCCGGAGCTATCGGGTAAGAAAAAATACTGATAGTAACAGTTCAGCCTTTCGGTTTCCCTGTTACGGGATCTGCCCATTCCAAGTGTCTACGTTCCACTCCGGTCGGCGCTGGGCAAACGTCCCCCGGACGTTTAGCGCCCTGCGGCGAGGGGCAGATCCCTTGGCTATATTTACATATTCTCACGGACTTTGCAGTAAATGCAAAGTCCTGTGCTGAACCAATGTCATTAAGTTAAGTCTATACACAGCGTCTGATATGATAGGATTCTCCTGAGGGCCATTGGAAAACGCCGGTACTTAATGAGGTTTTTCACGAATTTAGTACCGCTGCGTTTGGAACTGAGCGGAAGCGCGTCCTTAGGAGATTCCTATCATGTCAGGCGCGTCCGGCTTAACTTAATGACATTGTGTGCTGAACTGTTACTACTGATACATAGATTGACTGAAATCTAATTGTATTATCACTGCAAACCGTGTATAATAATAATAGGATTTCACTTTTATTCTGAATATTCTGATGATTAGCAAATAATACCGAAAGGCGGGCCGATTATTGTGGAAGCATTACGACGGAAAGAACAATACACAATCGACGATATCTATGCATTACCGGACGGCGAACGCGCAGAATTAATTGATGGGAAGTTCTATAACATGGCGCCTCCCGGTACAAGCCACCAGAAGATCAGCGGAAAATTATATCAGACGATAGCAAATTACATCGACAGCCATAACGGAGCCTGCGAGATTTTTGCCGCACCCTTTGCCGTCTTTTTGAATCAGGATGATATCAATTATGTGGAACCGGATATTTCCGTCATCTGCGATTCATCGAAAATCGACGAGAAGGGCTGTCACGGCGCACCTGACTGGGTAATCGAAATCGTATCTCCCGGCAGCAAATCCATGGATTATTTTACCAAACTGTTCAAATACAGAAGTGCAGGCATCCGGGAATACTGGATCGCAGATCCTATGAAACAACGTGTCACTGTCTACCACTTTGAGAAGGAAACCACGGAAGACTATTCTTTCGGGGAAGAGATTCCCGTTGGCATATACGAAGGCTTCTCAATCAGCGTTTGAGAAAGGCTCAAAGGCAGGCAGGTTACCCAAATACTTCTGCAGGCCTTCCGATGCCGCACTTCTTCCCCGCCCGCTGTCATAGACAAGCCTGACTTCCCGCTCCGGCGGTTCACATTCCAGCAAGATCCTCACAAGCTGCCTGGTTTCCAGCCAGGGCTGCGCCATCTTCTCCGGCACGAAGCCGATTCCCATATTGGCCCGGATCATCGGAACCAGCAGATCTGAGGTAGCCACTTCCGTATCCGGTTCTATATTCACATTCTGCCTGTAAAAGAACTCCTTATACAATTCGGTGGTCGCCGTTCCCGTCCCGATTCCGACCCAGGGATACTCTTTCAATTCTTCCAGCTTCCGTCTGCCGTAACCCAATTCCCGATATTGGCTGCCGCATACCAGAATTTCCTGAAAACTGATCAGTTTCTTATATGTCAGCTGTCCTGAAAGTTCAAAAGGCGTGGTGATCACTGCAAAATCCAGTTTCCCATAGACGAGACTCTTCAGAATATCCGGCGTCGTATGATTGTGTATCTTGATTCTGACTTTCGGACAGATCTCCCGATATTCCCGCAGCGCGTTCAGCAGGAAAAGGTGCAGCGCGCTTTCTGTTGCCCCGATCTCAACCGTCCCGGTTCCTTCCAGAATCTGTGTCCTGATCTCCTCCTGCGCTTTCTGCAGCTGCAAAAAGGCAATCTCCACATGGGCATACAGCCTCTCCCCTTCCTCCGTCAGCGTAATCCCTCTCGCCTCCCGCACCAGCAGCTTGCATTTCAGTCCGTCTTCCAGCAATTTCATGACTCTGGTCACATTAGGCTGGTTGCTCCCCATCGCGGCAGCCGCCCTGGTAAGATTCTTATATTTTGCGACATAATAAAATGTCTTGTAATACTCAAAATTTATATCCATATATATTTTATATACCTCATATACAATCTATGTATTTTTAATATTTCTTAACAGGGATTATAATACGTTATCGTGAGAATGTAAATCATCCCACGAAATAAATACACGCAACACAGAAGCCGAAGTATCAGCTCAAACAGGTCTGCGCATTTACTGCGCTGACTATGCCATAGAGTAAACCGCACGCGTATCGATCCACTACGATACAAGACCAGAAAACGGAGGTTATCATGAACAAAGATTTGACCAAAGGCGATCCTCGGAAAGTACTCTGGGCCTTCTGCCTGCCCATGTTCGGAAGTATCATCTTCCAGCAGTTATACAATATCGCCGACTCTCTTGTGGCCGGCAAATTCATCGGTGAAAACGCACTGGCCGCTGTAGGGAACAGCTACAACATCACCCTTATCTTTATCGCCTTTGCCTTCGGCTGCAATATGGGATGCTCCGTCATCGTCTCTCAGCTGTTCGGCGCCAAAGACTATGGCCGGATGAAGACTTCCGTCTACACCACGCTGATCGCCAGCGCCGTGCTCTGTGCCCTGCTGATGTTTGCCGGCTTCCTCTCCTGCGGGACGCTGCTGCGGCTGATGAAGACACAGCCCGAGATCATGGCGGATTCCGCATTGTATCTGAATATTTACATATTGGGACTTCCCTTTTTGTTCTTCTATAATATAGCCACAGGCATTTTCTCCGCACTGGGAGATTCGAAGACCCCTTTCCTGTTCCTGGCTTTCTCGTCCACCGCCAACATACTGGTGGATATCCTGTTCGTTGTCACATTTCAAATGGGAATCGCCGGCGTAGCCTGGGCAACCTTTCTCTGTCAGGGAGTCAGCTGCACCCTCTCCGTCCTGTTGATTTTAAAAAGACTTGCGAAAATAGAAATATCTGATACCACCGTGAAAACAGCTGTCTTCTCATGGGATCTGCTGGGAAAAATACTGACGGTCGCCATCCCCAGCATCCTGCAGCAATCCTTTATCTCCATAGGAAACATCCTGGTTCAGGGCTGTATCAACAGCTTCGGTGTCAGCGTCGCCGCAGGCTACTCCGCCGCCGTGAAACTGAATAATCTGGTCATCACCTCGTTTACCACCATTGGCAACGGCATCTCGAACTTCTCCGCCCAGAACATCGGCGCGAAGACCTATGGCCGGGTGAAGGACGGATTCCGTGCCGGCGTAAAACTGGTGTGGATGTTATCCATCCCGCTCTGCCTGCTCTACCTGTTCCTCGGCAAATATCTGCTCCTGCTCTTCATGGATGCGTCCTCCGTCAAGGCACTGCAGACCGGACAGCAGTTCCTGCGGATCCTGTCGCCCTTTTACTTCCTGATCTCCGCCAAGCTGGCAGCCGATGGTGTCTTACGCGGGGCAGGCGCCATGAAGCAGTTTATGGTGTCTACTTTTACGGATCTGATCTTAAGGGTGGCGCTGGCTTTTGTGCTCTCCGCCGCCATGCAGTCCGAAACCGGCATCTGGCTCTCCTGGCCTGTGGGCTGGTGTCTCGGAACGGCGCTCTCGATCCTTTTCTACAGAAAGGGATACTGGAACTGCCACAGAAATTAATCTGTGTCCGCCTCCTGTTCGGCCTCTTCTTTCTTCCGCGTCACATGCAGATACCTGCGCAGTGCGCACAGAATGCCGACACTGATCACTGATATGAAATCTTCGAAAGGCGTCGTATCCCCCAGGATCATATGCCTTGCTACCAGGAAGATTAACACTTCCATAACATTGTCAGAATTGGGGCGGCACAGCATCTGCAGAAACTCGATGCCTATGACTATGACGAAAATCTCTTCCAGGAAAGGCTTGAACGCCTCGGTCTCCGCCGCCAGAGAATGAAAGATCTCGAAATCCTTCAACAAACTGTATACAGAAAGCACGATACCGAACAACACGATAATCGCCATCACACTCTCCAGCACTTCACCAGTCCGCTGTATCTTCTTCTTGAATCTGCCCATAAATTTTTCCATCGTTATCTTCGCCCTCCCTGAAATATCTGTATTATAACAAACACCCAAATGGGTGTAAAGCCTGAAAAGATCAGCTCTGCGCATTCGCGGTATATCATCGCATAGGCGCTGACTTCGCCAGATACGGCAGCCACCTGAAACATCTTCGCAAGAAGGCAGATATCGCGTTCCTGCTCTCCAATGAAGCGCTTACGGGACTGCAGTGGTTTAAGGCACATACGGATCTGAGTTACAACGATATCGTCCGCTGGCTCTATGACGCTTTCTATGAACTGAATCTGGAATGTGACATCCTGTCTGTGGAGGATACCGAATTGTTCGGCCAGTACAAGCTCCTGGTGACCCCGGCGCTCTACAGCGCTTCCGATGCGCTTATTACGGCCTTGAAAGCCTATGTGGAACAGGGCGGCCATCTGGTTTCCACCTTTAAGACGGCATTCTCTGATCCTGTACTTAAGATCTACGCCGATGACCAGCCCCACGGCCTGACGGATGTCTTCGGCATGACCTATGATCAGTTTACGGATGCAGTCAACGTAAGTCTCAAAGACTGTGCCTTTCCGGTTTCCTCCGACAGCACAGGCGCTGCCCATTACTGGATGGAACTGCTCATACCGGACACTGCCCAGACTCTGGCGGTCTATGACCATCCCTACTGGAAGGAATATGCCGCCGTTACCAGGAACCGGTACGGCAGGGGAAGCGCCGTTTACCTGGGATGCTACTTTGACACAGCTCTTCTGAAGGACTTGCTGTCCTGCCTGGCCGAAGATGCCGGACTGCCCCTGCCTGCCATACATTATCCCATTGTCACCAAACGGGGCATCAACGAACTGCAACGGCAGATTACTTATTTCTTTAACTATGCGGATGCACCCGCCTCTTTCCCATGGCAGGGCGGCGACGCGGTTCTTCTGATGCAGGATGAGGCTTTGCGCCATGGGGATACTATTACTCTGGGCGGCTGGGACTTTGTCATTGTAGAAGAAATGTAAGTTGCCCATCTTTCCTTCAGGTACAGACCTGACATCACACCCGGCATAAGGCACTTCGTGTCTGGCCGGGTTTTTTATACGTAACAGTTCAGCCTTCAATGTCATTAAGTTAAGTCTATACACAGCGTCTGATATGATAGGATTCTCCTGAGGACCATTGGAAAACGCCGGTACTTAATGAGGTTTTTCACGAATTTAGTACCGCTGCGTTTGGAACTGAGCGAAAGCGCGTTCTTAGGAGATTCCTATCATGTCAGACGCGTCCGGCTTAACTTAATGACATTGGTTCAGCCTTTCTGCTTCCCTGTTACGGAATCTGCCCGTTCCTGTCATTTCATTTCTCTCTCCAGATATGCAGCTTAAAATATTTTCCATTTCCGTTAATCTTTTGTATGATGGAATCAGTTATTTATATTATAAAACGAAACCAAGCTGTTACGAAAGCAAAGGAAACCAGATGACCGACAAAGAACTGATCCGGAAAGTCCATAACGGAGACAAGGAAGCATTGAACCTTATTATCGCCGCTTATTATGACGATATCTACCGCTTCTGTCTGTACCTGACGGGACAGGAAACAGATTCCTACGATATCACACAGGATGTCTTCCTGCGTTTTATCAAATATATTGATTCCTATCAGCACAGGAATCTGAAAGGGTATCTGCTGATCATCGCCCGTAATCTGTGCCGGGACTACTTTCACCGTAAGAGGGACACTGCCTGTATCGAGGACGCTGTCTGTCTGGGACAGGAGGACAAGCAGCTGACAGGTCTCGAGGATTCCCTTCTTTTGTTTCAGACTCTGCAGAAGCTTCCCGTAAAACAGCGGGAGATCATTATTATGAGAATCTATGAAGAGCTTCCTTTTCATGAAATCGCCCGGATTACGGGATGTAACCTGTCAACAGTGAAGTCCAGATTCCGGTTAGGAGCCGGGCATCTGAGAAAACTGCTGGAAGAACCATTCGGAGGATATGATGTATAAGAAAAACAGAACGCACCTCAAAATCAACACTGCTATTTCCGTTCTACACATGCAAGGCGAATCCGCGTCCGCCACTGACGATCTGAAATCCAGGTTCACCGCCGCAGACAGACAGCTTCCGATTGATGAAAGGCGCAAATCAGAAACCCTGGCCCTACTGTGCCGTGAGACACAATCCAGGGCAAACCGTCCCGTACAGAATAAAAGGCTCCTGTTACGCAATCTGCTCCGTTATACAGACAGAAGCCTTCCCGGCATCCATATACTTTGCTGCACTGCCCTGCCGCTCCTGCTCCTTTATGCGGGAAACCGGGATTTCTTCGGGGAAAACGATGCCGCCGTCATGGTATTCCTGTCCATGGTCTTTCCCTGCTTCCTCACCTTTTTCTCTTACTTTGAACTCAGACAGCTCTGCCTTACCGGCATCGCTGAGCTTGGCAAGACCTGCTTCTTCCATGCCGGTCAGCTTGCAGCGTTGACTATGGCCTTCTCCGGCATCCTGAATCTTATGGCGGTATCTGCCGGTATCTTTCTGGCAGGGCTGCAGTGGAAGATCCGGCTGCTGCAGCTTTGCCTATACGTACTGGTACCCTTTATCTTTATGCAGTGTCTCTGCCTCGGATGCATGCTCACGGAAACAGGACGAAGACACCCCTGGCTGAATGCAGCGCTTGGCCTGACCCTGCCCCTGTGTCTCTCAAGCCTCAGCCAGAGCCAGACAGCCTATACGGAAGCCGCGCTTCTGGTCTGGGCCGCGGCCCTGTTTACCGGCATCCTGATACTGGCTGCGGAAATCAGAATATTTTTTATAAAACTGGAAAAAGGAGATATCTTATGCACAGAGTAGAATTGGCCGATCTGAATAAAACCTTTAAGAACAAAGCTGCCGTTAAGGATGTCACCGTATGCCTGGAACACGGCGTATACGGCCTGCTGGGAGAAAACGGCGCCGGTAAAACAACACTGATGAGGATGTTCTGCGGCATTCTGGAACCTACCTCCGGAAGTATCCTCTGTGACGGCATGCCGATCAGGCAGATGGGCGGGGATTACCATATGCTCTTAGGTTATCTGCCTCAGGAGTTCGGCTATTATAAAGACTTCACTGCCCTGCGGTTCCTGAACTATATGGCTGCACTGAAAGCGCTTCCTGAGGAATATGCCCGAAACAGAATAGAGGAACTGCTGGAACTGGTAGGCCTGCAGGCAGACCGAAAGAATAAACTGAAAACCTTTTCCGGCGGTATGATCAGGCGGATCGGCATCGCCCAGGCTCTCTTAAACGATCCCGAAATTCTGGTTCTGGATGAACCCACCTCCGGCCTGGATCCCGGAGAGCGCGTCCGCTTCCGCAATATTATCAGTTCTCTCGGCAAGAACCGGATTGTCCTGCTCTCCACCCATATCGTTTCGGATGTGGAATATATCGCCGACAATATCCTGTTGATGAAAGACGGCCGGCTGATCTATGCAGGCGACGCATCCCGGATGCTGGCGGAAGCGGAAGGCTGTGTCTGGAAGTGTCTCGTGCCGGAACCGGAGGTCCCGGCACTGGAACAGCAATACATGATCAGCAATCTGCGTCCTCATGCTTCCCAGGTGGAACTGCGGGTCATCTCCCGGATAAAACCGGCTCCCAACGCCGAACCGGCGGAAGCTGCGCTGGAAGATGCGTATCTTTACTTACTAAATAAAATGGCTGAAGTATAAAAAGACTCTTGTTATACAGAATTTGGAGGAAATGCATATGCGTCTATACAAAATGGAATTATATAAATTATGCCACAAGAAATCGTTTGTTGCAGGCCTTCTGTTCATACTGCTCATCGGCTGTTTTTTCTTCTATGAGGACGTTAAAGTACAACGGTGTGTGGTCAACGGTGTAGAATACACAGGCTTCCAGGCGATCAGGGCCAACCGGCAGATCACAGAAGAATTTCAGGGTGTCCTCACAGATGATACAGTGGAGCAGATCATTGAGAAATACGGATTTCCCAGCGGTACTCCGGACGGCTATAACCGTCTGGACGGTAATTTCCTGAATACCTTTGTGATGGACTATGCTTCCGATGGTTACAACAACGGCAGCGACGATTTCCGGATCGCAACGAAAACCATTCCTCTCGCAGACACAGATCTGGGACGCTCTTATGATGCTGCCGGAATGGAACCCAGGCTGGCCTACTATGACGGCTGGAAGGCTATGCTGGAGCAATTCGGTATTCTGATGCTCGGTGTAAGCATGCTGATTCTGTATATCGTCTCCATCGTTTTCTCGGAGGAGGAACAGACAGGCATGAAGCCTCTGCTGTTTACCACAAGGGAAGGCCCCCGCGCGGATACCCTGGCCAAACTGGCCGCGGCATTCAGCGTGTCTGCAGGCATATGGCTTCTGGCAGTCACTTTCTATCTGCTGCTCTACTGCACCACATACGGAACCGGAGGCTTAGGCTGTTTCTCCATGCTGCTCACCTACTGGCAACATGCCGCCATTCCTCTTCTGCAGCAGTCCGTCGGCGCTTATCTGACAGAAGTACTGCTCGTAAGTCTGCTCGCCGTACTGGAATTATGCGCCATCACAATCTGCGTCTCAGCCCGCTGCCACAGCTCCTTCCACGCCGTTGTGGCTGCCGGAATCTGCTATGCGATGCCATTTCTGGGATTCGCGCTCTCACAGCTTGGATGGGTGCTGCTGGCATTGTACTCCATGAAGCATCCCGCCGGCTCCGGACTGCTGGAATTAGGACGCGATCTTATTCTTTTGTTCTGGGACCTGGTCTATTCCTCTCCCTGCTATCTTTTGATAGCAAAAGATGCTCTGATAGAGATAGGCCAAATTCCTAAATACGGGATATGGCATGTATCTATAACACTGACAATCGCGGCCCTGATGCTCCTGCTATGTACCACAGGCGCCTACCGGCGTTACAGAAGGCAGCAGAACATATAGTTCTGCTGCCCCTGTTGCTACTTGTCAAGGACGTATTCATCATTTTTCATCACTTTTTCTCGGTTTGCTCTGTTTCCCATGCTCCACTTCGTTGCTGCTTATAGTTAACGACATTAGAAATTTCGTTTTCGGACTTGCAGAAGCTGCCGTATATGACTCCTGCAAGAGCCGGAAACAGAAATTTGTTATGTCGTTTACTATAGATACTGTTTTAAGATGTTCCTGTCTTTGCAAATACGGATTGTTTCTGTAACCGCCTGTTTTGTCATTCCATGTTCTTTTATCTGCTCGTTAAAAACTTTGCAAAAACTGTCAGAACATTGTCTATCGTTACAATATCCAGCGTGTCCTCTGTTGCCTCTGTATCTTCTGGGTGTAATGCTTTATACAGTTTCAATACTTTCCACTGACAATCAGCAAGTCTAATCTGCCTTTGCGCTCCCTCACTTTTTCAATCATCTCCATGGCTTCATTCTTCACGCTGACCACTGTACTCTTAATCTTGGCATACTGTGCACACCCCGTAAACGGGGTGAATACGTTACCCCGTCATTCTGTACCACCCTCGCTTTCATTTTCGGTATTGGGGAGAGTGGATTGTCTGTTAAGATAATCGCTACCCTAAGGTACATAATTTATTCTCCCAATTGCTGTTTTCTGTATGAATTATCTTTTGTAGCATCAAATCCTACTGGCAAGTATTCTTCAGGTATCATACTTTCATAATCTATATCCATAAAATAATTACAAAAAATCAGTTCAACATATATAATACTATTTTTATCTGTTCCAAGCGCGTATACAAATCCATAATAAGGATCTGCTTCCATTGCAAGCAGTTTATAGCCGTTCATAAAACTTTCAGAGCCATAATATCCTATATAATCTGTAGATGCATAATTATTAAGCCTCTTCACTTCTGTTTGATAATTATTCTCTTCATATTCTACAACGAGATAACTTAAATATTGCGCATCCCAAGGATTATAATATACCATCTTATAATCTGTAACCCGCATTTCATTTGTTATTTCCTCAGGAAAAATATCTTCATCCATTCCCCATTTCTCTGCATATTCCTTTCCGGCATTTTCACCAATATACCATGAATAATGGCTTATATCTGTATCTTCAAGCACTTCAGCTTTTTCTCCATCCAATGCCAGAAAGGCAACCAACGCACCAACTGCTATAAGACGTATCATCACTATCGTCATAACTACCAATGCCGTAATAACAGCTATTTTAATTCCCAGTCTTCTTTTTTTATTTTTTACATATTTCCGGAAACTTTCAGCAGGCTCTCTGCTGTATTGAATATGTGGTTTAGGCATATTCATTTCTTCATATACCTTTGTACATTGACTACATTCTTTCAAGTGTTCTTCTATCTCTATTTTACTTTTCTCACTAACAAGCTGCTCAACATATAATGGCAGCAAATCCTGTATAATATTACAATTTACTTTCATGTAATCTCCTTTCCATTCTCCAATTTTTGCTGAATCATCATTTTTGCCCTATGATATGTTACACAAGCCCAATGTTCTGATTTTTGAAAAAGTGATGCTATTTCTTTAAAGGACAATTCTCCGAAAATCCGCAAAGAAAAAATTTCCTTATATGGTTCTTTTAATTCATGCAAAATCTTATGTATTTGGATCGCTGTTTCCCTGTCTTCCAATATTTGCATAAATAGTTTTTCTTCCGCTTCATAATTTTCATACGTTTCACCATATGTCACATATTTTTGTTTCTTACGATATGTAAAATACAAATTTTTAGCAATAGAGCAAAGCCATACACGCATGTCTGAATCGCCTCTGAACATATGAATCGATTTTATTGCCCGATAAATCGTTTCCTGTGTCAGTTCTTCTGCCAACTGTTCATCTCTGGAAAGTCCTCTCAGGAAACGCAACACATCTTCATAGTATTTTTCAAACAAGATATCCGATTTGTCCACTTTGTTTCCTCCTTTCGCTTATAAGACATTCGAACACGGAAAATATCACATATATTTTTCAATTTAGCAAAAAACATATTCTTTTTCTCAGTACACTATTTAACGGCCAAACTTTTTACATTATAACATGAACACTTGCTCTAAAGAATATAGTTTTATTTTCTGCGGTAATTAGCGCATGAAAAAAGACTATAACGGTTACTGTCATAGCCTTTTCTGAATAAAAAATTTTATATTACTGTCTGCCTGCCCTCGGTATATTCGGCACTCCTGCATGGAAGTATACGCCTTTCCCGCTTCTTTCTTCCGCATTTTCTCCAGTTCTTCGGGTGTCGGCTCTTTCTCCGCCCATGTCATTCTCAGTACAAATGCTTCATGAAATGTAAGGCATCAGCTATTGCTCCAGTTCCTGAAACACCACATTGGTCTTAATGCTTTCTTCTCCGTTCCACATCTCCCGTTCCATGCCATCTTCAAGACCGGAAATCCCGTTCTCTTCGATTTCATACATCAGGCCGTCCCATGTATAGGTGATCGACCACGCGCTCTGATCCTCCCTGGCAAAGAAAAATCCCACACTTAAGCCGGCTGATCCGTCCGGATAACTCAAATAATAGACGTATACCTTATCGTAGGTCTCCCCCACCGTGCGCTCCATGCATTCTGTTGCCTGCGCCTGTAATGCCGGAATCCTGCTTTTCGCTTCTTCCAGTTCCACAGACTGTGCATGAATGAACTCGCCGGAATGAGCCGCCCATGTCATTTGTCCGTCCTGCGCATCGATATAGAAATAATAGTATTGATGGGTGATGATGTTCGACCAGTTCACACAGTAAACTGCCTCCCGCAGCCCTCTCATCTCGTCCGGCTCATCGTAATAGGAATTCCGCTCAAACCCGTCCTCTGTCACACCGAAGATTTCGTATAGCTTCCGTGTGGCGATCTCTATAGCCTGCTGCTCTGTGATACCGCCGCTCTCTACATTCCTGGCGATCTCTGCCTTCTCCTGCTCTTCCTGTGCCGCAATCTCCTCGGCATGTTCTCTGGCATAATCCTCCTCGAAGGCATAATCCCGCTTCGTTATGAAATCAATGATCTGGAGCAGTTCTTCATCCGTCAGCTCACGGTCCGGCAGACAGAAGGTAGAAGTGGGTTTCAGGAAACAGAGCTCATAGGAAGCCGCCTCTTCCTCACTTTCCACCTGTGTGACCGCCTCCCGTGGGAAGGTTCCCGCCTGGTATTGGCTCGCCAGCTCCTGATATCTTTCCTTCTCACTCTCTGTATATGCCCTGGTATAACCGTCGGCTTCCACCTCCTGTTCCTTGAGTGTTTCCACGTATGTTTCCTTTTCTTCCTGCGGCATCTCCTCCATCCGCTCCTTCACAAGGGAATTGACGAGGGCTCTTACCGGAACCGCCGCCACTCCGATCACCGCAACGACCAGTGCCGCTGCCGCCAGATTCTTCATAATTCTGCTTTTCTTCCTATTCTGCATGATTTTCCCACTGCCCTCCTGCTCCGTTTGTCTTCCGTCTGGCTGCTGCGTCCTTCTCGTTACATTCTCTATAACTGCTCTGCGCATATCTTCCTTCATTCTGATCCCGTTCACGGAATCTCTCAGTTCTTCTACTCCCACAACATCCGCTCCTTTCTGTCCGGCAGGCTGCCTGCCCTCGTCCGTCTGCCCTGCATCTTACCTGTCACATATGTCCGGCGTACCGCCTGCAAATCTGTTGCAAAATACCGCATCACACAGAGCACACTTTCTCGTTACCCAGGGAAAGTCTCAGACATTCCCTCCCCCTCTGCATCCGTTTCTTTACCGCATTCTGGGTAATCCCCAGCATCTGCGCGATTTCAAACGTCTTGTATCCTTCGATATAATGCAGATAGATCACCGTCTTCAACTTCTCAGGCAGATTCATCAGTTCTGCCAGCACCTCACTCTGTTCCGGAAATTCACAGTACTGTTCCACATCCTCCAGCTGCACGGATGGATGCCGCATCCTGCTTCTGTGCGTATCCCTGCATCTGTTGGCCGCAACCTTGATCAGCCACGCCTTCTCATGCTCCCTGTCCCGGAACCCGGCTCCATGCTCCATGTATCTGCAGAAAGTATCCTGTACCGCATCCTGTGCATCCTGTTCGTTACACAGCATGACAATGCAGATCCTGTAAAGCATATCCCCGTATTCTCCAATAACCTCTTCTACCGTCAACCGTCTGTCACCTCCTGTTGCTCCTATGTATTGCATATTCCTGTTACTGTACTTCATATAGAACACGCATCCGACTCCCGAATGGTGCCATGTCATTACACAAATTTTTATATTTCCTGTTACTTTAGTTTGTATCAATTACAAAAAAATCTTGCATGTTTCTCCTGCTTATGCTATAATATGACTCAGCGGTTTGAGAGAATCACAAACTGCGGTACATAGGGGCATAGTTCAAAGGTAGAACAGTGGTCTCCAAAACCATCGATGTGGGTTCGATTCCTACTGCCCCTGTTATAGGTTTCCGATGTCGTATCAGATTCCTGCCATTCATAAAGAATTGCAGCATTTCATACAAAGTTTGCCGACGGGCGGACTTTTTTATTATCAGAAAGTACGCCACGGTGCTGCAAGATATTTGAAGGAAATCTGCCCGGCAGATTCTTTAGAGTTGGCCATCGGGCCGACTTTTTTATTACGCTGAAATGCTTCCTCAGACACTCTTATAATATAACGACATAGAAGGGATTACATACACTATGAAAAAACTAATTGTTCCGCTGGCCTCCCTTATTCTCACTCTGGGCCTGATGGCCGGATGCGGTAAAACTACACCGCTTCTTGCCGCAACCGATTATGAACTGGATCCGGAATCCAAAGTGACAAGCCGTGAAGTATCTATTGGCGATAATGCCGAAACTTTTCTTGCCGCTTATGGTGATTACAAGATCTTCACGTCTATAGAGGGCGGAGAATATCAGGTGTTTGCCCCGGATGAGATTCCTTTTGACTCTTCCGTCACACTCCTGCTGCCCACATTCTTTATTGATGGTCTGCCCACAGACCTGGATCAGTTCTGCAAAGAGAATGAGATTGAGAAATCCGGCCTCACCGACACCTTAACCTCCGATGAGTTTCTTAAGTCCCATACAGTTGTCTATTATTACCTTCTTTTTACATGGGAAAACGGCGCCATCACTGATATCCGTTCCGAATACATGGACTACAATGAAGACGCCGCATATTTATAACAAAACGAGCAAAGCTCGTTTACGAGATTCGCTGTGCGAACTCGAAAGTCCCAACATTCATCTCTTATATCATGAAGAACGGGCATAGCTCGTTTACGGGATTCGCCGTGCATAATTTTCAGGAATTGCCGTACCCCACGAACTGGCTGTTGTACAGCGTCGCATAGAAACCGTTCTGTCCAAGCAGTGTCTCATGATTTCCCTGCTCAATGATATTTCCGTCTTTCATAACCAGGATCACATCTGCCTCCCGAATCGTGGACAGTCTGTGTGCCACGATAAAGCTGGTCCTTCCCTCCATCATAGCTGCAAATGCCTTCTGAATCCTGATCTCCGTTCTTGTATCAATAGAAGATGTCGCCTCATCCAGTATCAGCATGGGCGGCAGGCACAGCATAACTCTCGTAATACACAGAAGCTGCTTCTGCCCCTGGGAAAGATTTCCGCCATCCTCCCCGATCACTGTATCATATCCGTCAGGCAGTCTCTTGATGAAGCTGTGGGCATGGGACGCTTTGGCCGCAGCGACAATCTCTTCTTCCGTGGCCTCCGGCTTTCCCATAACAATATTCTCCCTGACTGTTCCTCCTTTTAACCAAGTCTCCTGCAGTACCATACCGTAATTGGCACGCAGGCTGCGCCTCGTCACATCCCGGATATCCTGTCCCTCCACCCGGATGCACCCGGACTGAACGTCATAGAAGCGCATCAGCAGGTTAATGACCGTTGTCTTGCCGCAGCCGGTAGGCCCTACAATAGCCACCCGCTGTCCCGGACGGACCGACAGGTTAAAATCCGTAATCAGCTTCTTATCGGGCACATAAGAAAACTCCACATGTTCCAGGTCGATCCTGCCCTCTACTTCACCGAGAGAAACCGCATTTTCCTTATCCGGTATCTGTGGTTCCTCCTCGATCAGTGCGAAGATCCTGGCCGCACAGGCAAGCGCATTCTGCAGCTCTGTCACCACCCCCGATATCTCATTAAAAGGCTTCGTATACTGATTGGCATAGCTTAAGAAGCAGGACAGCTGCCCTACACTGATGCCGCCGCGGACCGCATACACCGCCCCGGTCACTGCCACTCCTGCATACACCAGATTATTTACGAATCTGGTAGAAGGGTTGGTGATGGAGGAATAGAAGATCGCTTTCAGAGAACAGCGTTCCAGCCTTCCATTGATCTCATCGAACTCTTCTAAAGCCTCGTCCTCATGAGAAAAAGCCTGCACCACCTTTTGATTTCCGATCATTTCCTCAATCAAAGCCGTCTGCTCTCCCCTCGTCTCCGACTGAGCCCGGAACATAACGAATGTCTTCTTGGCGATAAATGCCGCCACAAGGAATGACAGGGGGGTGATCAGCACTACCACTCCCGTGATGCTCACATTAACACTGAGCATGAAGCCTAACGTACCCAGAATCGTAATAACTCCTGTAAAGAACTGGGTAAATCCCATCAGCAGGCCGTCCGCAAACTGATCCACATCCGCGATCACACGGCTGACCACCTCACCGTAGGAATGTTCATCTATATACTTAAGCGGAAGTATCTCTATCCTCTTAAAAGCCTCGTCCCTGATATCCTGCACGATCCGGTATGTCATCTTATTATTGCAGATATTCATAATCCACTGTGCCGCCGCTGTAACCGCTATCACCACTGCCATCGTCTTAAGGATTGCGGACACACCGTCGAAGTCCACTCTTCCCTGCTCTATAATCAAGTCGATAACCCGACCGGTCAGGATCGGAAGATACAACGTCAAAGTAACGGTAATTGCCGCCATCACAACGGATAAGGCCAGATATATCCAATATTTCCTGATATAGCGCAACACCTTCCGCAGCGTTCCTCCCTGGCCGCCGCTGCCATTCCCTGCTTTCGCCATCTCTGTCTTAAACTCCTTTCTCGCTCCTGAAAGATCACTCTATAAATACAATCCCAGAAACAACAAACAATCCCCAGCTTACATCCCGCCGACTCCCATCATTCCAGCCAACCGGGAAGAATCGCCCATAAGCGATTCTTCCAGACATGGCTTAGTTGCTCTTAGGCCGTGTCCTCTACGGCCTTAGCGCAACTTCATGTCTTCTTCACGTCTTAGGATATTGTGAATAATAAATTTCCTGATAAACCTCACACCGCTCAAGCAGTTCCTCATGGGTTCCGATATCCGCCATCTCGCCGTCATCCAGAACAATGATCTGATCGGCATACTGGATGGAGGAAGCTCTCTGGGATACAATAAAGACTGTGGGACTGCCGTCCATATTCCTGATCGCCTGTCTGAGCGCCGCATCTGTCGCATAATCCAGCGCCGAAGCGCTGTCATCCAATATGAGGATCTCCGGCTTTCCGACCAGCGCACGGGCTATGGTCAGACGCTGTCTCTGTCCACCGGAAAGATTCCTGCCCGTCTGGGCTATCACCGCATCCAGCTTTCCTTCCTTCTGTTCCACGAACTCTCTGGCCTGTGCCGTCTCAATCGCCTGCCAGATTTCCAAGTCTGTCGCATCATTCTTGCCCCACTGCATATTCTCTCTGATCGTTCCCTGAAAGAGCACCGCCTTCTGGGGCACTACCCCTATCATCTGTCGAAGCTCTTCCATCGAGTATTCCCGCACATCTTTTCCCTTGATCACCACATGCCCCCGGGTCGCATCATAGAAGCGCGGAATCATATTGACCAGGGATGACTTACCGGAGCCGGTGCCGCCGATAATGCCGACGGTCTGCCCCTTCTTCACCCGGAAGTCAATATCCGTCAAGGATTCCGCACCGGCTCCCGCATATGCAAGATGCACATGGTCGAAGTTAATCTGGTCGGCTTCATCCTTGCCTGCCTTGTCTGCATCTGTGTTCTGACATGCCAGGTGTGTTCCTGGCAGTTTCTGCTCCCAGGCCATACTGGACTTAATCTCAAACACACTCTGGATACGGTTGGCACAGGCCCAAGCCTTCGTGATTGTTATAATCAGATTGGCCAGCTTCACCAGCTCCACCAAAATCTGGGACATATAGTTGACCAGCGCTACTACCTGTCCCTGGGTGATCGTCCCCTCATCCACCCGGACCGCACCGGTATAAAGGAGTACGACCGTAGCCACATTGATAATGATATAGGTGACAGGATTGGTCAGCGCGGATATTTTGCCCACAAACAGCTGCATATGCGCCAGGGTATTGTTTTTCTTCTCAAAGCTCTCTATCTCTTCCTGCTCTTTATTGAAGGCCCGGATCACTCTGGCTCCCGTAAGATTCTCTCTGGTGGCGCCCAGCACACTGTCCAGCCCCGCCTGTACCTTCTTATACAAAGGCATCGTCCACATCATGATGCCAAATACGACTACTGACAGAACCGGAATCGTCACTACGAAAATAAACGCTGCCTTCACATCAATGGTGAAAGCCATGATCATGGCTCCGAATACAATAAAAGGCGACCGCAAAAACAGACGCAATACCATATTCACACCGTTTTGTACCTGATTCACGTCAGAAGTCATCCGCGTGATCATCGTGGCTGTGCCCAGCGTATCGATCTCCGTGAAAGACAGACCCTGAATATGCGCAAAGAGTGCATGTTTCAGCTTCGTGGAGAAGCCCACCGCTGCTCTGGCCGCAAAATATTGTGCCGTAATAGAACAGACAAGCCCTATGATACCAAGCAAAATGAGAACGCCGCCCATCCTGAGCACATATGATACATTGCCGCTGCCGATTCCCTGATCTATAATGGCGGCCATAACCAATGGCACAAACAATTCAAATGTTGCCTCAAGCATCTTAAAAAGAGGCGCCAGCACCGTCTCTTTCTTGTAATCCTTTAAATATACAAGTAGTTTCCTCATCCTTACCCCCGTATGTTACTTTCCAGCATGATTCACTTTATAGTTAACGACATTAGAAATTCTGTTTACTATAATTACCTTAATGTTTCACGCAGGATAAATTTTCACTCTGCAAGGCAGCTGAGCGCGGCGATGCCGGCAGCATCGTCAAGTCCGCGCACACAAAGTAACAGTAGCCGGATCTGCCAGGCTACTGTCATAATGATATTCAGACAGTCACATAGCAACCGGATCATCCGCGCTGTATGCTCCTGTTTTTAATTACTGCTGTCTGTACTCGGCAGTCAACGCATCTATTTCATCACTGATGCTGCTCACCTGCCTGGAAGGCTTGTATGTCGCCTCAGGGAACAGAAGCTCATGCAGCTTTATAACATTGTCTTCCAGATCATCAGGAATCACACAGCTGCCCTTGCTGCCGACTGTAGCTCCCGTCCGGCCGTCTGCAAATGGGAAACCGTCGCTGGCTACCACATTATACCCTGCCAGGCTCCCCAAAACGCTGATAATCTCATTTACTCCCAGGGATGTCTCTACCTCCGGCAAAATGGCTGTTACCATCTGGTTCAAAGAACTGGCAGATGATGTCTTGGCCTTCTCCATCATGGCTGTCAGCACATCCCGCTGCCGCTCGGCACGCCGGAAATCGTCGCCCTTCGTATAACGTATTCTACAGTATGCGGTGGCCTGCATTCCGTTCAGCAGCTGCTTGCCGCTTTCTTTCACCGGAATATAGTCCACTCCCAGTTCCTCAGACATAGTCAGCTGGTAATTATTTAAATGGGAGATCTCTGCCTCCGTAACTTCCACCTCTATACCGCCCAGAGCATCCACTGAATCGATCAGGCCGCCGAATCCAACCGTCACATAATCCGTGATATCCAGATCCAGATTCATATTCAGCATACTGATCGCCTGCTCCGGTCCGCCCTGTGCATAGGCCGTATTACATTTATTGTAGGAATCATTGCTCAGATTCAGGTAGGTATCCCTGAAGACAGAGACCAGTTTGATCTCCTGTGTATCCTGATTGATACTGGCTATGATGATACTGTCACTTCTGGTTCCTCTGCCAAGCTCTCCGTCTCTGGCATCCACACCAAACAGTGCAATATTACGGTACCCCTTAGTAACCTGTTTCTTCTGCTCTTCCTTATGCGTTTCTTTCACTTCTTCATTAATGATGATCTGCTCCTCATCAATATCCTTACGTTCGACCTCATCTGTCGTAGTAACCACTACGTACATGATACCGATCGCTACCACCAGTACGCAGATTTCCACGATCAGCAGGGGGATACTTTTCATCCATCTGCGCTTTCTCCCACTGCTTCCTTCTGTATTCTCCGACGGGTCTTTTGCTGACAATCCATTTATGGTCTGATCATCTGCTGCATATTCCTTTGTAGTTTCGGTCCGATTGTTATCTTTCGGATTCCTGCTGTATGCCTGTTCCTGAGAATCCTGTATCTGCTTGTCCATAAATGACTCCCTCGTCCAAGTTCACGGTAACATTACATTCCAAGAGAAAAAGTAACAACTCTTCACTATTATTCCATCAGAATCTTGTAACTATGTACCAAATCCAAAATTCATATCTTCCCTATCCTACCACAAAAAACAAAATTTGGATATACATAAAATGAGAAATATTAATTTTATTCAAGAATTTGTTACAATTTCGTCATATTTACCAAAAGCAAGAGTACACTTACAGCAAAGATAATCCTGTCAGATCAAATCTACCGCATCCCGGACTGTCCTCACACCGATCAGCCTGATTCCGTCAATATGCTTCACATGGCTTCTGTTAACTTCCGGCACGACGCAGGTCGTAAATCCAAGCTTTGCTGCTTCCGCAACCCGCTGTTCCACCATGGAAACTCCTCTCACCTCACCGCTCAATCCGATCTCACCAAAAGCAATCGTCTTATCGTCTATGGCTCTGTTCTTAAAGCTCGACACAACAGCCATGGCGATCCCTAAGTCAATGGCCGGCTCTACAATACGCATGCCGCCTGCAAGGTTCACATAAGCATCACAATCCGCCATCTGCAGATTCAGCCTTTTCTCCAGTACGGCCATAAGCAGATTGACTCTGTTAAAATCCGTGCCGATCGCCTGTCGTCTCGGAATGCCGAAATTGCTGTGACACACAAGCGCCTGTATTTCCAGCAGGATCGGACGCGTACCTTCCATGGAACAGGACACAACAGAACCGCTTGCTCCCTCCGGCTTGCCGCTTAACATGAATTCAGAGGGATTCTCAACCTCTATTAGTCCCTCCTCCTTCATCTCAAATACACCGATCTCATTGGTAGAGCCGAAACGGTTCTTCACACCCCGGAGTATACGATAGGAGGCATGTCTGTCTCCTTCAAAATACAGCACCGTATCCACCATATGTTCCAGCACCCGGGGGCCTGCCACCGTGCCTTCCTTTGTCACATGTCCCACGATAAAGACGGAGACCGTCATCCCCTTTGCAAGCTGCAGAAGGACATTCGTGGCCTCACGTACCTGCGATACGCTTCCCGGCGCCGCAGAGATCTCCTCATCATACATTGTCTGTATGGAGTCAATGATCGTCACATCCGGCATGACACTGCGGATCGTCTGTTCCACAGTTGCCAGGCCGGTCTCGCACAACAGCAGCAGATTATCCGAAAACTCTCCCAGGCGGTTAGCTCTGATCTTAATCTGGCGCAGAGACTCCTCTCCTGATATATACAGCACTTTCTTTCCGTCTACCGCCAAATTCCTGCACACCTGCAGAAGCAGTGTGGATTTACCGATTCCCGGGTCACCGCCCACTAACGTCAGGGAACCAGGCACGATACCACCGCCCAGCACTCTGTCCAGTTCATCCATATGAGTCTGCATACGGCTCTCCTCCTGTATGCTGACTTCTGACAGGCAGGAGGGTCGGGCCGCTTCCCTCTTATGTACACCGTTCCCGTTTCCGCGGACCGCGGAAGTCGCCTTCTCCTCCACCATAGTATTCCACTCCCTGCAGCCGGGACATTGTCCCATCCACTTGGAAGATTCATACCCACAATTCTGGCAGTAAAATACAGTTACCGCTTTCCCTTTCGCCATCCTTGCACCTCCATGTCTTCCTGAACACAAACACCCATGATAAGTACGGTGCAAGTATCATGATGCACACAATACATATATGCAGGCAAGCTGCATAGACATCCGTCTGATAGGTTATTTTCCAACTCTCGCTATCCTGACCGCAACTTCACCGGCATTTTCCAGTTCTGCACTAAGGCTGAGCTTACCGCTCAGGTTGGTCTTCATCGTCCCGATGTCCGTATTCCCGACACTGACACTGTACTCTGTATCTTCTTCCAGTCCCACCGTGATCTGTACGTCCGCATCTCCTTCCACCACAAAACTGACACCGTCTTCTGTCTCCTCAAATCGCAGCACACTCGTTCCAGGATCAGACTCATAAGCGAACATACCGTTCTTCTCAAGCTTTGTCAGCTTCCGGTATGTCTTTACCTTATATAAGTCCCCGCCATGTTCGTAATCCTCCACCTTAGCCTTCGTATCCAGCATATAATTGCCAAAACTAATAGTTCCATTTTCTTCTGTACGCAATAATTCTTCTACTACAGCCATTGTATCTTCCTCCTGCCTTTTGCTTTTAGTTTATGCTGTTCTTCTCTTTTCTGTCCTGCTGTGCCTCTGTGCCGTTCTCTGTCTTTTTTACCGTGAAGACGATTTTCTTATTCTTAAGCCCCGCTGTCACCTGGTCGCCGCCTTTCACACGCCCTGACAATATCTCCTCCGCCAGTGCGTCTTCGATTTCGGACTGAATGGCTCTCTTCATGGGTCTTGCCCCCATCTTTGTATCGATATGCTTCTCAATCAACCAGTCTTTCACGGAAGAAGTGATCGTCAGTTGAATATCCATCTGTTCCCTGCATCGTCTGATCAGGTTCCCTGCCAGCAGCGTAATGATCTTCTTCATGTCTTCCTTATTCAGCGGATGGAAGACCATAATCTCATCGATACGGTTGATAAACTCCGGTTTGAAGAGTCTTTTCACTTCTTCCATAACATTCGATTTCATCTTATCATAATCCTGCTGTTTCGTCTGCTGTGTCCCAAACCCAAGGTTCTTGGGATCGATGATCCGCTGTGCGCCCGCATTGGATGTCATGATCAGGATCGTATTCTTAAAGCTGACTTTTCTTCCCTTGGAATCCGTGATATGTCCGTCATCCAGCACCTGCAGCAATACATTGAATACATCCGGATGTGCCTTCTCGATCTCGTCAAAAAGCACAACAGAGTAAGGATTGCGGCGTATCTTCTCCGACAGCTGCCCGCCTTCCTCAAACCCCACATATCCCGGAGGAGAACCGATCATCTTGGAGACCGAGTGTCCCTCCATATATTCCGACATATCCACACGGATCAGGGCATTCTCCGAGCCAAACATCGCTTCCGCCAGCGCTTTGCTCAGTTCGGTCTTGCCGACTCCGGTAGGCCCCAGGAACAGGAAGGAACCAATCGGACGGTTAGGGTCCTGCAGTCCTACCCTGCCTCTTCTCATCGCCTTGGACACGGCTGTCACTGCCTCCTCCTGTCCAATAACCCGCTTATGCAGGATCGCTTCCAGCTTCAGCAGGCGCTCACTCTCCTTCTCCGCCAATTTCTTCACGGGAATCTTCGTCCAGAGCGCCACCACCTCCGCAATCTCATTTTCACCGACTACATAACTGCGCTTCTCGTCTTCCCGTTCCATCCGTTTCACGGTGCGGTCATATTTCTTAATACATTCCCCCTGCTTCTTCTTTAACTCTGCCGCCTGTGTGAAGGCCTCCATACGGATAGACCGTTCAATCTGCAGGTCAATCTTCTTAATCTCCTCCGCCAGTTCCTTAAGCTTATCCGGCTGTCCCGGTACGTTCAAACGTACCGAAGCAGCAGCCTCATCGATCAGGTCGATCGCCTTATCCGGCAGATTTCTGTCATTGATATAGCGGGCAGACAGAGCTACTGCCGCGCTGATTGCTTCCGGCGTGATCGTAACACGGTGGTGCTCCTCATACTTGTGCACAATGCCCTTAAGAATCGTTTCCGCCTCTTCCACGGTGGGCTCCTCCACCGTCACCGGCTGAAATCTCCTCTCCAGCGCTGCATCCCGCTCCACGTACTTCCGGTACTCGGCAACCGTAGTGGCGCCGATCAGCTGAATCTCTCCTCTGGCCAGCGAGGGCTTTAAGATATTGGAAGCATCTATGGCTCCTTCCGCTCCGCCCGCACCGATGATCGTATGCATCTCGTCCAGAAAGAGTACGATATCGCCGTCTTCGATCACTTCCCGGATCACTTTCTTGATTCTTTCTTCAAACTCTCCGCGGTATTTGCTGCCGGCTACCATACCCGACAGATCCAGTGTCAGCACTCTCTTATTCTGCACGGTAAACGGCACATCACCGGTCACGATCCGGGATGCCAGCCCTTCCACCACGGCAGTCTTGCCCACGCCCGGCTCACCGATCAGGCAGGGATTGTTCTTCGTCCTGCGGCTCAGGATCTGAACGACCCGCGTAATTTCTTCTTCCCTGCCGATCACAGGATCCAGCTTTCCCTCCCTGGCAAGCGCCGTCAGGTCACGGCTGTACTGCTCCAGCGTGGAAGCGCCGCCCTTCTTTCTGTTCTGTTTTCTGCCAAGGTCTTCCTTATACAGAGCCCCGTCTTCCCCTATCGCCACCAGGACATCCACATACAGTTTCTGTATGGAAATCCCCATAGTGTTAAGCAGTCTGACCGCCACATTCTCCCCTTCCTTTAAGAGTGCCAGAAGAATATGCTCTGTGCCGGTTTTATCACTGCGGAAACGTTCTGCCTGGCGATGTGCCTCATCCAGAATGCTCTGTGCACGGGGAGAATAACCGTCCTTCTCCGCAAGCAGGACAGAACTCTCCGGTGCGATCAAATCCTTGATCATTTCTTTAAGCTGCAAAACGTCTACACCGTTATTCAATAAAACAGTAGCCGCAACCCCTGTATTTTCACGAAGCAGGCCGATCAGAATGTGCTCGCTCCCCACATAGCTCTGCCGTAAACTTCTGGCTGCTCTCTCGGCCAGCATCAGTGCTGCTTTTGCCTTATCCGTAAACTGTGGCTGCATCAATAATTCATTCCTTTCCCATAATCTTCATAAATCTCATCTATAAGAGCATGCACTTCTTCTCTGGAAATATTCTTGCAGCTTGCTTTTGCCAGCGTAACCTGAAGTTCCCGTCTTACTTCCTCCAGTGCATGCATCCTGTCGATATCGACGGCAATCATGGCTCCCTTCCTCCGGTCAACCTTGACATACCCTTCCTGTTTCAATACAGTATATGCCTTGTTGACGGTATGCATATTGATTCCTATCGTATCCGCCAGCTGTCTGACCGAAGGGAGCATGTCGCCTTCCTGAAAACGCGAAGTAGCAATACCCAGAATAATCTGATTTCTCAACTGCATATAAATTGCTTCATCACTGTTAAAATCTATCTCTATAAACATTTATTCCAATCACCTTACTGTGTCCCTGTGATATGACAGACCCAAGTCGTTCTTATCTACAGATCTTTACCGTCCATATTCAAAAATTCAAACTCAAATTCGTCATCATCTAACAGAAAGTTTTTTGATTTACGCTTAACCCCATTCCCCTGACGTGGGTCAGAGGCCTGTTCTCTGCGGGAAGGCTGCGGTTCTGTATCCCGGACAGACCGGCGGGGCGGACGGCCGTCGCTTCTGGCACCGTCCTCTTCGTCCATGCGTCTTCTCCGTCTTACCGGCGCCTCCTCTTCCTCATCATCGTCCTCTGTGTCATCTTCCTCTTCGTCCTCCTCATCCTCATCGTCTTCGTAATCCTCATAATAAGCGTCCCGAAGCTTGATCGCCATAATGATCACTGCAATCAGAAGGGCTGCCGCCAGCACGCCCAGAACAACAATCGCAATCCTCTGCCTTACCAGCTTCTTCGCATCTTCTCCCATAGTGTCATTCTGCAGCTGATCCGCAGCATCCAGAAGCGGCTGCAGCTTATGTTCGTAGCCGGCTATGTGGTCGATCAGATACCACTCGCCATCTCTTAACAGCACTTCATAATCCTGGTTCACCGTCTCCGGTACCTCCGGCTCTGCCGGTGTTTCCGGTTCCGGCTCCGTCTCCGGCACAGGCACCATATCCCCCAGCGTGACCAGATCGGAACGGACGAATCCTGTCTTCTCGGTTCCGTCTGCTCCCGTAAAGGTAATAAAATACCATACCTTGCCGTCACTGCTGCCATTGGACTCTCCGCTGACTATCACTTGCGTATCTTTCACCAGCCGTTCTACCACAGTATCATTGGTTGAGGGGCCGGAGCGTATCTTCGCCGTCTCTACAGAGACTTTGGCATACTGCGCATCCAACGTGTTCTCTCCCTGATTTCCTGCCCCGGATGCCTGCTGGCCGTCTTCTCCGGCCGCATCCGTCTGACTGCCGTTGTCGGATGCGGCCAGCGCCGTACTGCTGTCGCCGCCGGCCTCCTTTTGAATCAGATCCGCGCGTACATATCCCGTCGTATCCGCATTCGCATATACCTGATACCAGAGAGTTCCCGAGGCATCCGTGACTTCATCCATGATCGACACTTTCGCACCTCTGGCCACACTGCCGACAACATCACTGGTGGTATCTGCACTCTTGCGGATTTTCGCTGATTCCACTGACACGGTACCGGCTGTATCTGCCAGACTGTCAGCCGGACAGCACAGCACCAGCGCCGCTGCCGTCAATACAGCTGCTGCCATATGTAAAAGCCTGGCTCCTCCCGCCATCTTATGTTTCTTACTGTTCTCTATCCTCATAGTTCTTCTCCCTTTATCAGGCACCGTCACGCCTCTCTCTTAAAGCGCTTAGCCCCATCTTCTCCGGAGGGTTTCTCCAGACTGAACCCAGACAAATTCATATTTTTGGCCTTTCTCGCCTTTTCTTCTATATCCCTGTGATGCGCCGTCTCGCATTTGGCACAGAATCTTCCGTAACGGATGGTTGTGCCGCATATCTCACACCGCATAAAAACGTTGGAACTGGGTGCGATCTCCAGCCGTGACTCTTTTACCATATCCCGGATGGATTTCTGAGGCACACCGGTCTCCTTGGCCACTTCCGCCATATTGGCGCCCGGGTGCTGTTCAATATAATTACGCGCCTTACCGTAATCATCATAGCCCAAATTGCCGCAGTCTTCGCATTTGTATTCTCCAACGCCTCTAAAAATCATAATACCCCCGCATTCCGGACAAATGGTGGGCCTGTTGTAATTATCCTCATCCATCAATTCTTTTCTCAGCTGTTCAGCCTTCATTTCTCTGTCTGACATAATAATCCCCTTTCCACTATACCTTTTCACAAATCTTATGCTTCATCAATGGCTTTACCGATATCCGACCGCATATATTTATTTTCGAATGACACCCATTCCGCTGCCTTGTAGGCATTGGCCCGCGCCGTTTTCAGATCCGTTCCCTTCGCCGTGATTCCCAGGACACGTCCGCCGTTTGTTACGATTCCTTCCGGCGTCTGTTTCGTTCCGGCATGGAAACAATAGTATCCCTCTTCCTGCCCGAAACGTTCCAGTCCGCTGATCACAAACCCTTTCTCATAGGAAACAGGATATCCTTCGGAAGCAAGAACCACGCAGACCGCCGCATTGTCTTCAAACTGAAGCCTAAGCTGGTCCAGTGTACCGTCAATGCACGCCTGAACTACGTCTATGATATCATTCTTCATACGAGGAAGCACCACCTGAGCCTCAGGATCACCGAACCTGGCATTGTATTCCAGCACCCGGGGGCCGTCCTGAGTCAGCATTAATCCGAAGAAGATAACCCCTTTAAAAGGCCTGCCCTCCGCCGCCATGGCATCCACCGTTGCCTGATAGATGTATTTACGGCAGAACGCATCCACCTCATCGGTATAAAAGGGACTAGGCGAAAAAGTCCCCATGCCGCCCGTATTCAATCCCTGATCACCGTCCCCGGCACGCTTGTGGTCCTGGGCGGAAGACATGATCTGTATCGTCCTGCCGTCTACGAAGGAAAGCACGGAAACCTCGCGGCCGGTCATAAATTCCTCCACCACCATACGGTTTCCCGCCGCGCCGAACTTCTTATCCTCCATAATCGTCCTGACGCCTTCCCGTGCCTCTTTTCGTGTATTACAGATCAGCACACCCTTGCCCAGCGCCAGTCCGTCAGCTTTAAGAACCACCGGCATCTTAGCCGTTTCCAGATAGGCAAGCGCTTCCTTCGGATCGTCGAAGTTCTCATAAGCCGCCGTAGGAATGTTATATTTTTTCATCAGATCCTTTGAAAAGGCCTTGCTGCCTTCCAGGATTGCGGCATTCTTCCTGGGTCCGAATACCCGCAGCCCGGCAGCCTCCATCTCATCCACCAATCCTCCTACCAGCGGGTCATCCATGCCGACGATGGTGAGGTCAACTGCCTCCTTCTTCGCAAACTCCACGATTCGTCCAAATTCCATGGCGCCGATCGGAACACACTCAGCAATTTGCCCGATTCCCGCATTGCCCGGTGCACAGTATATCTTATCCACTTTGGGGCTCTTTGCCACGCTGGCTGCGATCGCATGCTCTCTGCCGCCGCTTCCTACGATCAGAACTTTCATTCCATTATCCTGCCTTTCTGTCTCTGTGTCTTTCTCTACTTTTCACTCCGCAATCCGTACCTGTCCGTCAGCCACTGTCACCCTTCCATTGGCAATCAGATTAAGGCTCTTCGGAAGAATAACCCATTCTGCTTCTTCCATGACCCGCTTCTGCAGAGTTTCGGGTGTATCGCCTTCCAGGACAGCTACAGCCTGCTGCATGATAATAGGACCCGTATCCGTGCCTTCATCCACAAAATGCACCGTAGCCCCGGTGATCCTGACCCCTCTGGCCAGCGCCGCCTCATGAACCTTAAGCCCATAATATCCGGTACCGCAGAAGGAAGGAATCAAGGAAGGATGGATATTAATGATCCTATTCTCGTAACGTCTGATCAGCTGCGGCGGTATAACGACTAAAAACCCCGCCAGCACGATAAGATCCGGCACCGCCTGGTCTATTTCCTGTACAAACGCTTCATTAAACCGCTCTCTTGTCTCATAATCCCGCGGCGAGACGCAGACAGCTTCAATTCCTGCCTTCTTCGCCCGCTCCAGGGCATAAGCCTTCTTATTATTGCTGATTACACGGACAATCTGTGTATTGGCAATTGTCCTCTGCGCTATCCCGTCAATGATTGCCTGTAAATTAGTGCCCCCGCCGGACACACATACCACGATTCTAAGCATTCTCCCTGCTGCCTTTCTGCCTCTCGATGCGGTAACTGCCGGAAATCTTCCCGCCGGGCTGCTACCGGATCACAACGCCTTCCTCTCCTGTAACCACTTCACCCACCAGGTATGCCTGTTCTCCCGCTTCCCGCAGAATACCGGCCACGCTGTCCGCATCCGCAGCGTCCACTGCCAGCACCATACCCAGCCCCATATTGTAAGTATTATACATCATCTTCTCTTCCAGCCTACCCTTCTGCTGCAGCAGTGTGAAGATTGGCGGAACCGGATAACTGTCCTTATGTACCACTGCTGTTATTCCTTTCGGAAGCATCCTGGGAATGTTCTCATAGAAACCGCCGCCGGTGATATGGCTGCATCCCTTGACGATAAAGCCTGCATCCTTAACGGCCTTCAAGGCCTTCACATAGATCCTTGTAGGCGTCAGAAGCGTGTCGCCCAATGTAGCGCCCAGTTCCTCATAATAAGTATCCAGGCTTTCTTTCGTCATCTCGAACACCTTACGCACCAGCGAAAAGCCATTACTATGCACCCCGGAAGAAGCAATCCCGACCAGCACGTCTCCCGCCTTGATATGCTCCCCGGTAATCAGGTTCTTCTGATCTGCGACGCCTACCGTAAATCCGGCCAGATCATACTCATCCTCCGGCATCAGGCCCGGATGCTCCGCCGTCTCGCCGCCGATCAGGGCAGCTCCGGCCTGCCTGCATCCTTCTGCCACACCGCCTACGATGGCGGCAATTTTATCCGGATAATTCTTGCCGCAGGCAATGTAATCCAGGAAGAACAGCGGTTCCCCGCCTGCACAAGCAACATCGTTAACGCACATCGCCACACAGTCTATCCCCACCGTATCATGCCTGTCCATGAGGAACGCCAGTTTGATCTTCGTACCCACACCATCCGTCCCGGACAACAGCACCGGATGCTCCATTCCCTTGATGGTATCCATGGAAAAGGCTCCCGAAAATCCGCCAAGTCCTCCCAGGACCTCTGGTCTCATGGTTTTCCCGACATGCTTCTTCAGTAACTCCACCGACTGATAACCGGCTTCAATATCCACTCCTGCTGATTTGTAATCCATTTTCTCCTCCCTGCTGTGATGACATCATTCATGTGCATGAATTTTCCTTAGTGATCCAGATAATTTCTATACCCGGCCTTCTGTAGTTTCGCATCCTTCTTCTGCACGCTCTCTTTCAGCTTCTTTGTATAACTTTTAAGTCTCTGCAAAAGCTCCGCGTCCGATGTGGCTAAGATCTTAGCCGCCAGAATGCCCGCGTTCTGGCCGCCGCCTATCGCTACCGTGGCCACCGGAATGCCTGAAGGCATCTGCACAATAGAATAAAGAGAATCCACGCCGCCCAGATCTGAAGTCTTCATGGGAACCCCGATTACCGGCATGGGAAAGACCGCCGCACACATGCCCGGCAGATGCGCCGCCTTGCCCGCACCCGCGATAATGACCTTGAATCCCTTATCCTCCGCGCCCTTCGCATATTCGAAAAATACATCCGGCTCCCTGTGCGCAGAGATAATCGACATCTCATAAGTAACGCCCAGTTCCTCCAGAATATCCGCCGCCTTCGCCATAACAGGCATGTCGGAATCACTGCCCATCACAATACCTACCTGTGCCATCCGTGCCTCCTCCTTATTCTTTTTCACACATTTGTATACAATAGTTTGTGGTTATGTAACCTTTTCTTTCCAAATATATAAATACACATAAATATTCATAATTAGTGTACTATTTTTTCCGTCAATACGCAACCACCTTTTCAAATCAACAAATCAGCGCCTTATTCAGCTCCTCGCATCCCGCCAGCACGAACCTGCCGTTTCGAATGACCGGAATGGTCTCTCCTGTCCCGGTCTGCACTGCCAGTTCCCCGAGTTCGTCATAAGGAATAGTAATATCTGTATGACACTGAAAGTAGGCCTTGCTGACATCTGTGTCACGTAAAGCCGACACCTCATTGTCCTTCGCGATGATCTCTTTGCCGTCCTGATTGTATACCCGCACATCTTCCGCGTGAGAATAACAGGTATCCCCCACTGCGAAATGAGGCCCGGTCTTCTCCGCGATCAGAATCGGCATCTTGTCTTCGATACCGTATTTGCGCGCTGTCACATAGGCTGTCGTATTGGTACCGACGGCGAACTCTCCAAGGGGCAGTGTATCATGGTGGAACAACACATTATCTTTGATATATTTGCGGTTCTCCTCCTCGCTATTGAAATTGGAACAGCCATAGTCAACGATCATACCATTCTCGAATTTCAGCCAGATATCCTTATATTCCAGTCCGTTTAAGAATACCCTTGTCACGTGCAAAGTACCGTCCGTACCGGCCAACACGGGAGATGTAAACACTTCCCCCACCGGAATATTCACATCCGCCACACAGTTCTCAAAGTTGGTCTCCTTCTCCGGGTTCTTCAGTTCATGCAGGCTGACCGCCAGGTCAGTCCGGTTGGCTCCGCATCCCTTGACCAGCACGGTCGTTCCCTGATCCAGCACATCGATGATTTTCTGCTGAATCCCCTGATAGAGCTTATAGTCCAGCGTGTTGATCCGCACAATGTCATCGAAAATCTCTTCATACTGTTCGCCGATATCCGGCACCGGAAAGGCAATGATCGTAAAGCTTCTTTCCTCCCCGGGGATATATTCATTCTGCAGCATACCCGCTTTCAACGCATACTCCACAGAAAGCTTCTGCTGTTTCTGCGACAGCCTGCAGGCCGTCTCCTTGCTCTGTGGCACGAAGGGTTTCTCACCGAAGATTTCCATCACAGCCGGCCCGCCGTGCACTGCCGCCTCCGCCTTGTACTGTTCAAAGGCATTCCGCATGAACTCCAATTTGCGCTCCACAAGAAGTTTATCCAGAATCAGCGCTATATCCTCCCTATGGTCGTAATCGAACTGTTTATTGGGATTCGCCCCGAAGTATCCGTTCTTATTGACACTCCGTCCCTGGAAGATATTACTTCCCGACCGATAAACCGTAGGGCGAAGACCAATTCGGTCAAAATTAAGGACTGCCTGCCGGATCACCCGTTCAAAGCCGAGGCAGTACCGTAAATTCACTGTCTTCTTGATCGAGATATCCTTATTCCCCGTTTCAAACCCGATCCGGTAGCCTTCCGTATACGTATCTGCCATCAGGGCTATCTTTTCCTGCGGCATCCCGTTCAAATGTCTCGCCGTGCGCAGTTCGCTCTCTGTAACATACTCCCCGTAATAATACAGATACCTCAGATCCGACAGGTCGCTTTCCATCAGGATACGGCAGGCAAAATCTCTCTCCGGGCATACAAGTCCGGCAATCTTCTCACAAGTCTCGGGTTCAGAATAGTCGCTTACGTACCAGTAAAGGATCTGACGCAACGTCTCCGCTTCCGGAACAGGCACCGTACCGTCCCTGCCTTCTCCCGCTTCTCTTCCCTCCTGCGCTGCGCACACACAAGCCTGATAGATCTCCAGCAAAAGTTCCATACGGATCACCATCGCAAACCGGTTCTGCCCGAAAGCCGCCGGTATCATTCCCCGCAGCTCCGCATAGACAAAGGACAGCATCTGCCCGATTGACTCACCCAGACAATCCACCGCGTAATCCGGATCGGCATAACTGCTCCCATAATGCTCCGGCAAAATATCCTCATACAGCTTCCTGTTAAAAGCCTGCAGTTCTTCCAGCTTCATCCGGAGAAGCCGTCCACTCTCCACAATCTTCCACGCCTCATCCACATTCATGACAAAAGCCGCCATACTGCCAAAATATGCCTGCAGACTGTCTCCACAGATTGTCTCTTCCGGTATCTGTCTGATCCTTTCCAGCGCCAGCAGATACCGCTCTGTCTCCAGCTCGTTTCTGTCCTCATCCGAAATATACAAATCTTCCATAAACCAAACTCCCCTTTCTTACGCGTAAGCGCCCGCATACAAAATCACACTGATCAGCGCAAGGGCCAGCATGTTCAAAATGATTCCCAAATACGTAAACAGATAGAATTTATCCCGTTCTGTCTTGGAAACCACTCCCAGTCCAATGCCCACAAAAGCATAGACCATCACAAGCATAGCCGCCGCCCCATACTGTCTCGGGATGTTTCCCACTCTCCGGTAACTCATAAAAACAGCATACGCCAGTGTCGCCAGCGAAATCACTCCCAGAATTGAAGACATGATACCTTTTAACGTATGCTCTTTATTGGTAAACATATAGCTGTTCTTTTTCACTTTCATACTCCCTGTCTTCTGACTGCCCGTACCAGGTACACCGCCGCAGTTCCTTATCTCTAATTTCGAAATGGGTATCTTCGTCCTTCCCGAAAACACCCATTTACCGTCTGCGCCGTACTGCCTAGTTACAGTATACTCAAAATAAAATCTTGCTTCTTCCGGCCAGAAGCTTGGCTCCGCTAATCAGCAGAAGCACACCGCTCGCCACGCCCGCCACAAGTACTGCCACACCCACAGCGATGTTCAGCGCGCCGGAACCGCCCATAACTTTATAAATTCTCTCTTCCATTCCTTACCTCCAAGTCTATTTTGCGCCATACTGTTCATAGTATGCATCGATCGCACTCTTTAATGTATCGTCGATGTAAACCGTCCCTTGATACGGCTGATTGTAAAGGCACTCTACCACCTCTTCCATCGTCACGATGGCATTTGCGTCGAATCCGTATTTCTCCCGTATCTCCCAAAGCGCACTTTTCTCGCTGTCCAGTCCGCGCTCCATGCGGTTGAGCGAAACCATCAATCCCCTGATCTCCACATCTGCCTGCTGTCTTAAGATCGGGAATGTTTCCTCGATGGACTTACCGGAAGTAGTCACATCCTCAATGACCACAACTCTGTCGCCGTCCTGCAGCTTACTGCCCAGCAGGATTCCCGTGTCACCATGATCCTTTACTTCTTTCCTGTTAGAGCAGTACCTGACCTCCTTGCCATACAACTCACTGATAGCCATCGTCGTGGCCACGGAAAGCGGTATTCCCTTATAGGCCGGTCCGAACAGCACATCGAAATCCAGTCCGTAATGGTCATGGATTGCCTTCGCATAGTACTCGCCCAGTCTGCGCAGCTGCATTCCCGTTACATATGCCCCCGCATTCATGAAGAAAGGGGATTTCCGGCCACTCTTCAATGTGAAATCGCCAAACTTCAACACCTGGCTGTCCACCATGAATTCTATAAACTCTCTCTTATATTGTTCCATCTCGCTGTAAACTCCTTTACCGGGCCTGCTGTCCAAAACGCCTGTCCGTACAGCGGACCACTCCCTGCCCGTGTCTCTATCGATTTGCCAGTGCCTGTGCGATGTCTTCCTTCATAGCCAGGACTGCCGCCCTTGACGCATCCGCGAAGTTCTCCGCGCCGTACTGTGCATACTGTTCCTGTTGGTATGCGGCAATGATCCCTCTGGAAGAATTGACAATCGCTCCCAGACCGTCTTCGTCAAAGAAATGTACCAGATCAGCACCCTTACCGCCCTGGGCACCGTATCCCGGCACCAGGATATATGCCTTAGGCATAATCTTACGTAAGATTCTGCCCTGCTCCGGATAGGTGGCGCCAACCACCGCGCCCACATAACTGTAAGAATCTCCCATACATGCGGCTCCCCATGCCGCCACCTGTTCGCCCACAATCTCATAAAGCGGCCGATCCGCCTCCTGCCCCGGATTCTCCCCGCCGCACCTTACCAGACGGTCCTGAAATTCTCCGCTGCTCGGATTCGAGGTTTTAACCAGGACAAAAATCCCCTTCTTCTCTTCCCCGCACACCTTAATAAAGGGGGTTACTCCATCGGAACCAAGATAAGGATTCACTGTCACAAAATCCTCGTCGAATCCTCTGCACATGGTACTTCCCACCTGAACCTGTCCCAGATGTCCCACCGCATAGGCCTCCGAAGTGGAACCGATATCACCGCGCTTGATATCCCCGATCACCACAAGATCCTTCTCTTTGCAGTACTCTACCGTCTTCTGAAAAGCAATCAGCCCTTCCGTGCCGAACTGCTCATACATGGCGATCTGCGGCTTCACCGCCGGAATCAAGTCATAAACCGCATCAATGATTGCCTTATTATACAGTAAGACCGCCTCCGCGGCTCCTTTCAGAGTCTCGCCGTACTGCCCGAAAGCCTGCTGCTTAATATGCTCCGGCACGAATTTCATAGTGGGATCCAGCCCTACCACGATAGGCGCCCCTGTTTTCTTAATCTTATTCACCAATTTATTGATCAAAGTCTCTTATCCTCCAGGTCATTCAATATATAAAGATTATCGATATACTCCGGGAACTCCTCCCTGGAAATCCATTTCCACTCCCCGTACTCTTCCGGCAGGACAATACGTTCTTCATCCTCGTCCTGAATTGAGCACAGATAGGCAATCCCCACACAGTGGGTATCCCCCAGCAGGTTAGACCAGGTATACTCGATCCTCTCTATGGCGCCTTCTACCGACAGCTGCTCCTCTATAGCGCGCAGCATGGTATGATCCGGAGCCTCCCCGTGCTGTACCTGGGCATCAATAAATTCCCATACAAAAGAGTTCGGAATATGGTCATCCACCCAACGTTTGATCACCAGGTATTCATCGCCTTTTTTGATAATGCCCTTTACCCGTATATAAGTATCCTTCATTCCTCTACCTTACCTTCCCGATAAGCCGCAGATCCCTCCGTAACAGCCCAGACCGCTCCTCTGTTACTGCCCTCTGCCGTTATCTAAAATAGTATCATTGCCCTGTCCACCTGTCAATCTGCAAACACAGAGGACAAAATCATCTGGTTTTCAAGAATTCATATTCCCGCTTCGCCGTCCCGTCATCCGGATAAGAAGTCAGATAACTGCTCATCAGCGCAGACGCGGTCTTATAATCTCCCATGTATTCATAGGCCACAATCTCATTGAATTTAAGCGTCTGCAGCATGCCGTTATCCTCGATCTTCATCGCCGCCTGAAAAGCCTCCAGCGCCTGGCTGTATTCCTTCATCTCCATCCTGCACAGCCCCAGCTGGTTATAGATCTCTGCCTTGCTCTGGTCATTCTCCGTATATCCGGCGTAAATCCCCGAAGCATAGTTATAATCCCCCAGCGCTTCGTAGGTTCTTCCAAGATAGAGCGCCGCTCCATACTCCTTCGACGTATCAAGCCTGGACAAATGATCCCGGGCATTCTCATAGTCGCCCATATAATAGCACATGCGGCCCATGTCGTAATCGGAGATGGACTTCTCATTCTCAGCCATCGCCTTCTGCAGATAAGTGATGCCCGCGTCCTTATAGCCATACTCTTCCAGCGCCATATAAATACGGAGCATCTGGTCATAGTCCTTTCCGTCCAGGGCAATGGCCGCGTCAAAATCCTTACTGGCTTCTTCAAACAGGTTCTGGGACAGCTTGACATATCCTCTCAGAAAGCAGGCATCCTTCTCCTTCGGCCGAAGCGCCAAGATCGCGTCATAAGCCTTCACCGCATCCTGAGGACGCCCACTCTTATAATAGGCAGTGGCGAGATAATAATTGATGTCAAAATCCATATCCTCGACTCTTCCGCCGCTCTCATGCAGCGCCGCCTCCAAATAGAGAATGGCATTCTCATACTGGGTCAGTCCCATGTAGGCCAGTCCCATGCCGCGGTATAGCTTCCGCTTCTCTTCTCCCTCCTCCAGGGCGCTGTCAAAATATCCAAGTGCCTCTTCATACGCCAGAGCCTCAACGGCATCCATCCCCTGCTTCGTATAGCTGACCTGCCTCTGTGTACCGCATCCGGCCAGCAGCAGCACCGCCATAGCCAGCGGCAGTACACATCCCGCTCGATGCTGCCGGCCTGTCCTGTCCTGCTGGCTTATCCTCTTTCTCATTAAAGTATCTATCATCATCTTATCCGGTTTCTTACTCTTCTCTGTTCCATTCGTCCGTCTGTAACAGACTGCTGAAAGCAGACGGACGTTACTTCGCTTATTCCAGAAACATCATACCATATCCTGCCTTCAAATCCAATCAAGGCAGTGATTTTTTTATAAAAAATTCCCAAATACGAAATCTTTCATCACGCCGAAAAATTCCCTCACCATATTATTCAGCTGTAAATATACATTGGACCGTGCCGAAATACCGCACACATCCCGAAACCCGGCAGCCTTCGCCAGCGAAACCCCTCTGAATACATGGAAGTTATTGGTAACGATTCCCACACTGCTGTCCAGGTCACCGATCAGCGCGGCACTGTAGGCAATATTCTCTGATGTATCGGTAGACTGGTCCTCTTTCACGATCCGCTCCGGTTCTATCCCTCTGCCTGTGAGATACTGATACATCCCCTCCGCTTCACTGCAGGGTTCATTACGTCCCT
The DNA here is from genome assembly GCA_910575245.1 of Clostridia bacterium. Taxonomy (GTDB): domain Bacteria; phylum Bacillota; class Clostridia; order Lachnospirales; family Lachnospiraceae; genus UBA3282. Next base: position 110,707 of record CAJTEN010000011.1, read on the forward strand.
GCCCTCCTGATACGATGCAGACCGTATTCTCATTGGCCGTCAGATATTCATATGCCTTATCCAGACGGAACTTAAGCACTGCGCTCGGCCCCTTCTCCTTCATCTGTGCTCCCAGCACAATAATATAGTCCAGATCTGCCTTTCCTTCATCATGATATCTGCTTACAATACATCCCTCCACAATGGCAAAGAGAAGGATTCCTGCCGCCATAAGCAAACAGAAAGTACGCCGCAGCAGCCCCGGCGCCTTATCCCACAGCCCGAAATGCAGCATACCCGCAAACACCGTCAGGCAGATACCTCCCGCCGCCCACACAAGATAAAACCTGCTGCCCGATCTGAGCAGAAACACTGCCGCGCAGTATAGAAAGCAGAACACTGCCGCCAGAATACATAACACGCCCATAAGTCTCTTTCCCATCCTGAATTCATTCCCTTTCCCTGTATTTTCTCTTTTTTATCGGCAAGTAACGGTTCAGGAAAACCTGCGCATTCCGAATGTGGACAGCAGCCTCCGATGTCCTGTATCCGGCATAACAGAAGAAGCAGGCTCGACCGGCCTGCCCCATACTCTTCCACTACTCTGTTGCCCACTATTCACCGACACGGTCAGCGCTGCTCCTGCAAACCCGTTACCATACGCTGCCTATAAAGACTGAATCACTTCCCGTGTCCTGTCGTACATCTCCGTCACCTGATCCATATAGGTAAGAATCTTCTCTTCGTCGTAAGGCTCTGACCGTACCTCATCCGTCAGCGGCACCGCGTATTCCAGAATGCCGTCCAGACCGAGATTCCCGCACAGGCCCTTCACTGTATGGGCATAGGTAAAAGCATCCTTCCAGCGCTTCTCGTCTACCGCCTTCCGCAGTTCTCCATAGTTCTTGTCATCGAGGAATTTCCGCAGCATCCTCAGATAAAAATCCTCCTTACCCATGAAGCGCTTGAGCACCTCATCATATTTCACACCGATTGTCTGCAATTTCTCTCTCATTCGCTCATCCCCTTATCATACTTGTGCCCATGTCTGCTTCGGCACAAGCAGCTGCCATCCTTTTCTTTTTTATATTTTTTCCTGGGACTACAAACGTCCACAATAAAGTGTAGATTTGATATCCGTACTGTTACCAAATCTTCTATATTTAGATTACGTTCTTTTCGGGTAAATAGCAAGTATTTTTTATTTTTCTCCGTTGTATAATTAAAAAAGTCGTGATAGAATTTCCATAGATTAAAACCATATCTAATACCCGGTTTTGACAGTAAATCATTTTCAACGATAAGGAGATGTTACGAATATGGCAGAAATCAAATGGAATGACCGTTATAATCTAGGCGTGGAAGAAATTGACAAAGCGCACCAGAAGCTTTTTGCGATCGTCAACAAACTGATCTCTTTCACCGAGAATCCGGATAAGCAGCAACATGCCTGCCGGGAAGGAATCAAATATTTTAAAAGCTACACTCTCAGACATTTCGCGGAAGAGGAAGCTTACATGCAGTCCATTGCTTACGCGAAACTATCTATGCACAAGCGTCTGCACAATAATCTTCGGGATAAGACTCTGCCTGCCCTGGAGGATGAACTGGAAGCACAGAACTACTCGGTTGAGTCCGTACAGCATTTCATCGGAATCTGTGTCGGATGGCTGACCAGCCATATTATGGTGGAGGATCTTGCCATCATCGGTAAAAATACCAATAAATGGGTATATAAACCCTCCGAAGATAAGCTGGATTCCGTTATCAAAGCAGCAACCCAGGGACTGAAGACTCTGTGCCGTTCCCGGATACAGCTTGTCAGCCAACAATACAGCGGAGAATCCTTTACTTCCGGCAATCTTCTCTGCTACCGTTTAACCTATTCAGCCAAGGCCAATGATCAGCAGCAATTCTATCTGGTATATGAAGAGTCTGCCGCCATCCGTACCCTCAGTGATATTCTGGATATGGAGATCAAGCGGCTGGACAAAACCGTGGTGGATGCCATGCGGATGCTCTCGGTTCAGTATGTAGATTACATCAAGAAATATTTTCCCGGCTCCGACAGGTACACAATGGCGAAGACGAACCTGCTGAGTTTTGATCAGTTTACCAAGATCTTCTATAAGCAGTGCCCTGTCTGCAGTCTTCTGTTTAATGTGGATGACAAGGGATATGTTGTCCTGTGTGTTGACATGTTTGCTACTCCATAATTATCCTGCGTTACATAGAAGGAACTGTTACCTCCACCGCAACAGTTCCTTTCTTTATGCGCCGGTACGCTCAGCGCAGCTCCTCATTATGCTTTATTCAGTACCTTGCCCAGGGTATCAAACAGAAGCTCAATATTAATCGGCTTCGCAATATGTCCATCCATACCGTACCGGAGCGCCTCCTGCTTATCTTCCTCGAAGGCATTGGCCGTCATCGCGATCACCGGTATGTCCGCCAGCTTTTTGTTCTCCAGTCTGCGGATCTGTGTGACTGCCTCATATCCGTTCATCACCGGCATCTGGACATCCATCAGTACCAGCTGATAGTATCCCGGCTCGGACTGTTTAAGCATATCCACCGCAATGCGTCCGTTCTCCGCAACTTCTGTAGTGAATCCCGCACCGCCCAATATCTCCACGGCAATCTCCTGATTCAGCTCATTGTCCTCTGCCAGAAGAATACGTCCTGCCTGGAACTGTATCTCTTCCTTCTTCTCTTCCTCCTCCGTTTCCTCCATGCCGACAACAGCGCGCAGACAACTCCTCAGCTCTGACATAAACAACGGTTTACTGCAGAAGGCAGTGACTCCGGCCTCCTTCGCCTCATCCTCGATATCCGACCAGTCATAGGCAGTCAGGACGATAACCGGCACATCGTCTCCCATCTCCTGCCTGATCCTCCTGGTAACCTCAACGCCGTTCATATCCGGCAGCAGCCAGTCAACAATATAGACATGATAGCAGTCCTTCCGCATATTCGCCTGGCGGGTACGAAGGACCGCCTCCTTGCCTGACAAGGTCCATTCCGCTCTCAGCCCGATCTGTCCCAGCATATAAGAGACACTGTCGCAGGTATTAAAATCATCATCCACCACCAACGCCCTGCAATTCTTCAATTCAGGAATATCCTGCTCTTCTCTCTCTTCCTCATGCGTGCGGAAGGTAAAGGAAACCGTAAATGTGGATCCCACTCCCTGCTCGCTCTCCACCTCAATGAAACCATTCATCATATCCACAATATTCTTGGTGATGGCCATTCCCAGCCCGGTTCCCTGAATCTTGTTGATGGTGGAGTTTTCCTCCCTCTCGAAGGGTTCGAAAATGTGCTCTACGAATTCCGCACTCATACCGATTCCATTATCCTTAATGGAAAATTCATAATTCGCGTATCCCTCCGGGGCACCGGCTTTCTCCGTGATCCTCATATTGACCACACCACCCGCACTTGTGTATTTAACCGCATTGCTAAGCAGGTTTAAGAGCACCTGGTTCAGCCGAAGCTTATCACAGTAAATATCCTCATTCCGGATATCCAGCGTATCGATCTGCAGTTCCAGCTGCTTCGCATTCACATCTGCCTGGACAATATTGCAGATGCCATGCAGAATCTCCGGCAGGCTGCACAACTTCTCCTCCAGTTGGATCTTGCCGCTTTCGATACGGCTCATATCCAGGACATCATTGATCAGGCTGAGCAAATGATTCCCGGATGTCATGATCTTCTTAAGATATTCCTCCATCCGCTCCCTGTTATCGATATTGTTCATCGCCAGTGACGTAAACCCGACGATAGCATTCATGGGCGTACGGATATCATGAGACATATTGGAAAGAAATACACTCTTGGCTCTGCTGGCCCTGTTCGCCTGCATGAGCGCATCCTTTAACAGACCTCTCTGCTCCATCTCATTACGGATCTCTTTATCCACGCTCCGGACACCCAGGACAATGCCCCGGCTTTCTGCTCTGAGCCCTGCACGGACCACTTTAAGCTGATAATACTCGGGCTTATTGTTCCAGATGATGCGGAAATTGACATGATACTGGTCTCCCCTGGCCAGTTCCTCACGGATCCTTTCTCTGGAAAGGGCTGCCTTAAGCGTCTTGCGGTCCTCTTCACAGACGTAATTGCCCGTATAGAAGTCCACACACTCCTCATAAGACAGATTCCTTTCCAATATATTTTCAAACATATGGTTTTCATTGTCAAAGCGCAGCGGCTTTCCTTCCCCCGTCTCAAGGTCAAAGAAGCATACCAGCTTATAATCGACACAGAGGGCATGAATCAGCTCCGTCTGATACCGCGCATTCTCTTCTTCCTGCAGTTTTCTCGCCGTGCAGTCAAGCAGAAACCTCTGATAACGGAGTTCATCGTTCTCACGCATCAGCTTCACATTACCCATGACATACCGTATCTCTCCTGCCTTGCGGCGCACGCGGTATTCCAGGCTGACACTGTCTCCTTCCTCTTTCAGCCCTCTGATGCATTCCAGCAGCTCTTCTCTGTCCTCCTCCACCACGGAAGCGGCGACCATGTCAAAACCGTCCGCCATGATTTCATCCACAGATCCATATCCCAGGATATCCAGCGCCGCCTGATTGACGCTTATGATATGCGCTCCGTCCACGCTGTGATACATCACACCGCAGTCTATATTGTTAAAAATCGTCTCCAGGGTACGGTTCTTCTGTATAATTTCCTGTTCGTAGGCACGTTCCTGCGTCACATCTATCGCAACGCCTACGGTTCCCATCACACTTCCGTCAATATCATAGAGCGGCGACTTGTAAGTCTTAAGCAGCCTTGTACCATCACCTGTCTTTACACGCTCCTCGGAAACACAGGTCTTCTCACTGCTCATTACCTCCCTCTCCGACTCTATGCAGGCAGGATCGTCCTCCTCCACGTCCCAGATATAGGCATGCCTCTTGCCCTCGACCTGCTGTCTGGTCTTGCCTACCGTGACACAGAAACTATCATTGACTTTCTCATGCACACCGTCCTTATCTTTATACCAGATTAAATTCGGAACATTGTTGATCGTGGCTTCCAGAAAATGATTCGACTGCCAATAATCCCTGCCTGTCTTGTATGTCTGCTGCCACCTTAAGAAACGGAATCTGATCTCTTCCTCCCCTGCCGGCACGGCCCATATATCCTGCACTGACGGCATCCTTTCCGTCAGGATCGGAATCTGCTCCCTCTCTGCAAGCAGTATAATCTGTGTACCTTCAGATTTATTTCCGGTCAGTGTATGTACTGTCTCCCTCACATCCATATCCCGCAGGTCGGCTATGACCACATCCGCACTGTCAAAAGACACCTCCTCTGCCCCTTCGCTTCTTGTAAACGTGTGCGTAAAACAAGGCAGCGGGGCCATTCCCTCAATTACCTCAAACACATCTTTGCGAATACCCACTAAATAAAAATGAATATGGCAATGATACATTTCTCTTTCCTCCTTAAATATATGGTATCCAGCATAACATTTCAGACAGATCTGCCTTCATTGCAATGACCGTACCTATGAGCCGTGGTTGAAACGCTGGGCATAATATCTCTTCTATATGATACTGTATTTTTGGAAGCATGGCAATTACTTATTTTCAAAGTATGTAATAGACGGTAACAGTTCGTTACTATTCACGGCTCAATGTCATTACGTTAAGTCTATACACAGCGTCTGATATGAGAGGATTCTCCTGAGGGCCACCCCCTAACGCCGGTACTTAATGAGGTTTTCCACGAATTTAGTACCGCTGCGTTTGGAACTGAGCGAAAGCACGTCCTCAGGAGATTCCTATCATGTCAGGCGCATCCGGCTTAACTTAATGACATTGAGCCGTGAATAGTAACAACAGTTCAGCCTTTCGGCTTCCCTCTTGGCTATATTTACACGTTATCACGGAATTTGCAGTAAATGCAAAGCCCTGGGCTGAATTGTTACAATAGACGTACCAGTTGTTGCTGTCACCAATCACAGTCTCCTGCATAGTCTATAGTAAATGTGTAAACAGGATTTGAGGAGAATTATGAAGAAAATATTCTGTCTGTTCCTCACGATAATTATGATCACCGGCTCCCTTTACGGCTGCGGCATCAAGGACGGCGCAGGCGCCGGTTCGTCCGCCTCCTCCGGCAATACGCCTGTAATACTCAATGAGGTCGCCCACTCTATTTTCTATGCACCCATGTATGTGGCGATCGAGGAGGGCTATTTTACAGAAGAGGGCATAGACCTGACTCTGGTCACCGGATTTGGCGCCGACAAGACAATGACAGCACTGCTGACGGATGAAGCCGACATAGGCTTTATGGGCAGTGAAAGCACTATCTATACTTATAAGGAAGGCGCTTCCGACTACGCTGTCAATTTCGCACAGTTGACCCAGCGGGCCGGTAATTTCCTGGTTTCCAGAGAACCGATCGATAACTTCAGCTGGGATATGTTAATCGGAAAAGATGTTCTTGGCGGCAGGGCAGGCGGTATGCCCAGCCATGATGTAACATGGGAACACATCAGAGGAGTTTATGAGCGGACAAGCCGGAAAGCCCCGGATTTAAAGGTTTCTAAATATGATGAAAAGGTTGTTTCCGTACTATTCTGTTCCGTGGTATTGTGGCAAAAGCAAAAGATTTTCTGCAAAACCTTATCCGAGAAAAAGATATGCCGCCTAAACCTACGCTTGATATTAATATGGCACAGTTCCGCCATATGCGAAATCTGATGATAAAGGTGCAAGATAAGGCGGTAAAAATCAAAACCTGCAGGACAAAGTTTTGCCGCAGTTGAAACAGCAGCTTGCCGATACAAAGGGGCTTTTCAAAGGCAAAGAACGAAAAGCGTTGTGGAACAGTACAATCGTGACCTTGCCGAGTGGGATTATCAAGCCAGCAGGAAACCGACAGCCGCCGCCAAAGAACAGCACAGACCGCCCGAAAAGCAGAGCGTGCCAAAACATCTGCAAGAGATACAGGAACGCAACAAACAGAAACCACCGCAAAGACAGCGTAAGAAATCCATTGACAGAGATAGCCGATAGGCATTGAAAAACCACCGTTATGGAGTTACCCATAGCGGCGGCATACATAATCATTTACTACCTGCAAGCGTGATTTTTATATCTCGTTTTCTAAGTCCTATCATAGTATTTCCCATCACAATTTACCGAATATTTTAAAAATGTTTTTCAAAATGTTTATACAGAGCAATCCCTAAAAATGTTTGCAGTAGAAATAAACCAAATATAATTCCTATAATCCATGCTTCAATATGAAGTAATGCAAGTACAAAAGCAACAAACAAGTACACGAAAGCCATTAACTGATACACTAAAGAACCAGCTTTCATTCTTAAAAATACTTTTCTTTCATCAACACTATTGATATGATTTTCTCTATTTATATTTTCCAATTTTTCTTTATTTTTTGGCATTTCATAATAATAAATTTTAAGTAATTGAGCACATGAAGCAAAAGCTAAGCCGAACCCCATTGCGTAAAAAAGTGTAGAGTAATAGTCAGTGTCAATAACGAAATATCCAAAACATATAAAGATTATGCCTATAATAATCTCAATGATACATGATAATTTTTTCTTCATTGTCAATTCCACCTTTCATATAACTACATTTTCTTATCTAAATAACGAGCTGTTAGAAACCATGTAATTTGCCCGACAGCAATAACTCCTGTTATCGAAAAAAATACAACTTTACTCATATATCCCATAAATATAAGGGCAAATAATACAAGAACCAATAATGTAAGTGTTACTTTGTAAGCATTCGAAAGAGAAGCGTTAATAATTGCAATATTTCTTTCATCATTTTCTAATATTTGCATTTCTTTTGTCGGCTTACTGAATATATCACACCCCATTACAATCAATATTATCCCAATAAATGTTGTACCATAGACAACCAAATCTGGACGAGGTACAGGTAATAGTCGATGTACGCCTAAACCATAAGTTAGTAAACCACCTAAAAAAATTATTACACCGATGAACAATTCGACTTTTTGTATCTTATGCCTCATTTACTTTCCTCCTCATAAATAAAAATTTCTTCAATGCTCATTTGAAAGTATCTTGCGATTTTAAAGGCTAACATGATAGAGGGATTGTAGCGTCCATTTTCTAAAGAGCCTATTGTTTGACGAGATACTTCAAGTGCAGTAGCTAAATCTTCTTGTTTAATACCTCTTTGTTTTCGTAATTCTTCTAATCGATTTTTCAAAATATCCTCCTTCCTACGGAAAGCATACTTTCCATACCTTTATTATAGCAAAAATAATTCTGATGTCAAGCACACTTTCCATCTTAGATGATCATTCTGCACTTTCCCAATTGCTATCTTTATGAAGCGTATACTTGTGGCGTTATACCTCTTCTGAGAAAACGAGAGAATTTTTTCTTTAGGAAAAGCGGTAGGGACAATCAATTCCCTACCGCTTGAGTGCTTTATACAAAAATCAGTTCTATTGGTACGATTTCTCTTGCCCTTGCTTGTATTTCGTTCATTTTTCCAACCCACAAAATAAAGGTTGGCTCTCTGCTGGGAATCTTCCTGCAATCCTTTTTCGTGCAGTTCACCATGACGGCCCTGAATATCGTGGTGTTCGTCATTGTCTACGGACGCATGATAGAAATTTACCTGATGACCAGCCCTGCCCCTATCCCCTTTGCCACCATCGCCAACCGGGAGGCCGGGCATATGGGGCGCTTACTAAAATACTGTTGTAAAATATGCTGTTGAATTTTACATCAAATCAGGATATACTAAGGGCAGGAAAGGAGAATGTGATTATGCCGAATATCAAACCAATCTCTGATTTAAGGAATTACAGTGATGTGCTCCGTGACGTATCTGTGGGCGCACCAGTCTTTCTCACCAAAAACGGACGCGGGCGCTATGCAATCATTGACATGCAGGACTATGAAAAAACACAGGCCACCCTGAAGCTCATGAGTGAGCTTGCAAAAGGGAAAAAATCTGGAGAGGAAAAGGGATGGCTTTCGTCCTCGGATGTGAGAACACATTTCCGGGCAAAGGCAAATGAAGAATAACATCCACTACTCCCCGGAGGCCCAGAACGACCTGAACGAAATCTGGGAGTATATTACCTTTGAATTATGTAATCCGCAAGCCGCTGAAAACACTGTAAACAAAATCATGGACACTGTTGATGAACTGGAAAATTTTTCAGAAATCGGCGTTCCGCTGTCCTCTGTGACAGATATAGAAAGCGACTACCGATTTCTCACCAGTGGAAATTACATGGTTTTCTACCGTGTGAATGGGCAGGATGTGTACATTGACCGTGTTCTCTACGGCAGACGGGATTATCTTCGGATTCTGTTTCCTGATCTGCCGCAGAATGACAACGAAGGATAAAACAAAATATTGTAACGATGGAACCGCTGGCTGACAGTTGGCGGTTTTTTATTGCTCCGGGCCAACCTGGCCCGAAGTCTGGAAAGAGGGATACCATGCCGGGACGGGCTCCACGCCGCTACAAGATGGACGAAAACGGAACCATGCACTCTGCCTTTCACGGAAAGCTCCCGGAGGAATTTTCTTCTTTTCCAGAAGGTCTCAGAAGAAACCCTCGCCGCCATCCATGCGGCGGGCTATGACTATCAGGGCGGAGCCGTCATTCCCCGGCCCGGAAAGGACGAAACAGACATGGCGGAACAGGAAACAAAATTCCGGCGCTGGAAAAACAGCCGGCCAGTCTTGCCGATTTTCTCTCACTGATGGAGCAGTCTGGCTATGAAGTCAAACAACGCGAGTGCTGTCTTTTCGCGTTTCCCCACAGGACAAAAAGGAAACGGGCCGCCATGTCATTTTGTATGAAGAAAGCTGTTTTATTGATAGGATAAGCCTGACTTTTCATACAATAGTATGAAGCTAGAATTTGAGGTGATTGTCATAGGAAAGCAAAAGGAGGTTTGCTACTTACTTCAAAAAAAGGATTCTGACAGTTCTGAAACCGCAAGGAAAAAAGAAGCTCTTAGCAGACGGGGGTATCTGGTTGTTACCATTATTGAGGGCAATCAGGCAATGGAAAATGGATTGCGGGATATAGTCCGCAACCATTTTCACTGACCGGCGACAACATTGTGTCACTCTGCCTATATGGTAAAATATAGGTAGAAAGCAAGATAAGGAGAACGATTTTTATGATGACAGCAATCCATACTCCCACAATAATAGACGGTTATGTCCGCCTCTCCAGAGACGATAACAAGAGAAATTATTCCTCTATCGAAAACCAGAAACTGATTATCCAGAAATACGCAGAAGAAAACAACATGATTGTACGCCACATCTACGAGGACGACGGCATTTCCGGCTATTCCTTCAACCGTCCCCAGTTTCAGAACATGATGGCCAATCTCGGTTCCATAGATGCAATCGTGGCGAAAGACCTTTCAAGAATCGGAAGGCACAATGCGAAGGTACTGCTTTTTCTCGAAGAAATGGAGGAACAGGGAAAGCGTGTCATTCTGATTGATGACAATTATGATTCCCTCTATTCTGAAGATGATATTATCGGCATCAAAACATGGGATAATGAACGCCATGTGAAGAACACAAGCCGGAAGGTGAAACGAATCAAAAAAATGGAGCAGGAAAACGGCACCTTGAAATGTATCCCTCCATTCGGTTATACAAGACACCCGCTGAACAAGCAGATGGTTTTAATTGATGAAGAAGCCGCCGCTATCCTGAACCTTGAAAAAGACCTTTATCTGGAAGGGAACGGTATACGAAAGATTGCGGAAATACTTTCAGACCGAGGCGTCCCCACGCCTACCATGCTGCAAAAGGAACGCTACGAGGCCCTGGGCCTGCCCTATCATCGGGAAGTCGCCCATATGTGGAGCTACGGCATGGTGAAAGATACCCTTTTTAACGATTATCATAACGGCGTACTTAGAACCCACAAAAGAGAGAGAATGACCATCAACGGCAAAGACAAAAAGATTTCCAAAGACCAGCAATATGTTTTCCCGGACCACCACCCGAAAATATTTGATGACGATACCATGAAGCTTCTCTTTGAGGTGAAAGACAGCCGCCATCACAGCCAGTACCGGGGCCAGAAGAAACACATCAACCTCTTTTCCGGGTGTCTGTACTGCGAAGACTGCGGCATGAAGCTGACCGCAATCAACCGCCCGAACCGTGGGAAATATTATGTGTGCGGCACCTACAACAAAAAGGGAAAGCAGTTTTGTGAGCATGCCCATCTGGTGACAGAAGAAACCCTGACGGACGCTTTGGTTAAATATCTCACCCTCTGCCGTGACTCTCTGGCAGACATCATACAGAATTTCGACCTGTCAAACTTAAAGGCTCCCACTTACTCCGCAGACAACGGCAAACAGAGACTGGAAAACGAGCTGGAAAGAATCAAGAAAGAGCTGAAAACACTGATTACCCAAAAGGTAAAGGAACTCACGGCAAATCCGGGGATGTCTGAAATTATCAATGAAACATACGCCTCTCTACAGACAGAAAAAATGGAGCGTATCTCTGCTATTGAAAAAACTCTGCAAGATTTGACGAAGAAGCCCCATATCTCCGCTGTGGCAATCAAACCGGGCCTTCAAACCGCACTGGATATTCTGAATGAAGTGTTGGAGCAAAAAAGTCTGACCCGGACGGACATTGAGGTTCTTGTAGAAAAAATCATTGTAGACAAGGACGGAAATGTTGACATCTATTTGAAACATGGTCTCGGCAATCTGGCGGCCTATGATTTCAAAGCCGACAAGGTAAATCTGAAGCTCACCATGATGATAGAGGCAATCCGGCTTCTGGAAAAGGACGAGACAGGTTTTACCTCTGTAAAATTCCTGGCGGAAAGCCTGAAAGCTATGGGATATCCCATGCACAAGAAAAAATTTGCCACCTACATGGAGCATTTGCTGGACCTGGGGCTGGTGGAAAAGACGGGAATCTACCATTATCCATACAGAATCGTGGCTTCTAAGGAGAAATTGCATGATGTGGAAAATATGTTCATCATGCTAAGGCAGGCAGGCGGTATGCCGGAAATGGTATTCGAATATATTTTAAAGAAAAACGGCATCGACCCGTCAGCCGATCTTGCCATTGACCAGAGCATAGATTTCGGTTCCACTGCTGCTGCTTTCTCAGGAGGCCAGGCAGAATTTACAGTCGAATTCGAGCCCCACGCCACCTCACTGGAAGCCAAGGGCGACGGCTACGTGGTTGCTTCTCTGGGCAAAGATTCCGGTTATGTACCTTATACCGCCTTCTCCGCCAAGAAAAGCTATATCGAGGAACATCCGGATGTCATCCAGTCCTTCACCAATGCACTGCAAAAGGGTATGGATTATGTACAGACCCATTCTGCCGCCGAAATTGCCAAAGTGATTTCGCCGCAGTTCGAAGAAACAGACTTAGACACCATTACCACGATCGTGGAACGTTATGCATCACAGGACACATGGAACAGCAACCTGATCTTTGAGGAAGACAGTTTTACTCTCCTTCAGAATATCCTGGAAGAAGCAGGCGAGCTGGATGAACGGGTACCCTATGCTGATCTGGTAGATGTCACCTATGCCAAAAAAGCCGCTCCATGATTCTTCCTGCTCTTCATGGAACCCATGCGCCGTGTCAGACATGAGCCCTTGCACATGTCTGCATGAAAGAATACGAGTCAGGAGTATACAAAAACGATATACTCCTGACTCTATCATGAGGAAAGCATACCGACAGCTACAATTCCTTTTTCACCCGCGGCAGGTTCCACCGGTAGTATGCTGCCAGAAACCTGATCAGTATCACAAGCACGGAGGATATGAGCATCGCCGGAATCTGCCCGAAACTATGGTATATATATACACAGCTTAAGGCTCCCCCTAAGGATGCACAGGCATAAATATGCTTTACAAAAATATAGGGAGGAACCTCCGCCATCATGTCCCGCAGCAAGCCGCCGCCCACACCGGTAAGCGTTCCCAGAAATACCAGAAGAAAACTGTTATCCTGATAGCCGTTCTGTATTCCTGTCATCACTCCCATTACCGTAAAAATACCAAGTCCTACAGAGTCCATGACAAACATGACTCTATCGTACAGCAAGCCGGCCTTCCCCCGCAGCAAGCCTTGTCTGAAATAGAAACCGGCGAATACAAGCAAAGCCGTACTGACGGCAACCGCCACATAGACCGGTTTTACCAATGCTCCCGGTATATTGCCGAGAATCACATCTCGTATCATCCCCCCGCCCACTGCGGTAATCACTCCCAGTACGCATACTCCGAAAACATCCATTCCACGCTCTATGCCGACTATCGCACCAGACGCCGCAAATGCAATTGTCCCGACAATCTCCATATAGAACACTATGTCAAATATCTGACCCGGCTCCATTCTTCCCCTCCATCTTATTCTTCTGTCTCTTTTCGCCTCTGCCCGGCTCTTCTTTTCTCATCCCGTCTATCATTTTCTCGATCAGCAACTTTTTCACATAAACATCAAAACTCAGCATACAAATAAATGCAAAGCTTTGCAGAAAATCCCTGTTGTCCGGGGGTGCATCCTGAAAAGTCTGCTCGGATCTGCGGAACCTCTCCATAATATCGGCTTTTAGAATATCAATCTGCTCCTTCTCCAGTCCAAATGCTTCTTCATAAATTTCTTCCAGTCCGTAATCTCCTGCCGTATTGAAGAATTTACCCGTGATCGGCCGCAGCAGCTGCTGTATATCGCTGATCGAGAGAATTCCTTTATAATAATAAATAAAGATAAGAAGCATCACATGCTCTTTGGAATACTTCTTCTTAACCGGCGGCGGAAGCAGATCATTCTTCGCATAATTATTGATCATCGTTTTGGTCAATATTTTATCTTCCTCGGGATTTCTTGTCGAATGCTTCAGATGCGCCTCCATAAAAGTCGTAACCTGATCCATATACAGATCAATGTCCGGAATATCTTCCGCTCTGATATACTCAATCCTGTCAAGGCTTGCCAATATACTGTTCAGTAAGTCTTCGGTGTTAATTGTCATATTCTGTGCCCCTCTTTAGAATAATGTGCCAGCTGGTATCATTTGAATAGATACAGTCCATTATATAGTTTCTATTACTACATGACAAGTGTCTCTTCTGCAAATATTTAAATCTTTGTAACAGTACAGCCCTGGGCTTCCCTATTACGTGATCTGCCTTCATACCCATTTACAAATATACTGCATTGTGTTATATTCATACATAACAGCAATACAGTTTTAACGTACGAAAGTACATACTGTCAATGCAGAGATACAGGAGGTCCGTTTTATGAATAAGAAATTGAAAACCGATGCGGTGGATCAGTTGTTTGAAGCCATACTTTCTCTGGAAACGAAGGAAGAATGCTACGCTTTCTTTGAAGACCTGTGTACGGTCAACGAATTACTCTCCTTATCTCAGCGCTTCGATGTTGCCGCCATGCTGAGAAATCACAGGACATATCTTGAGATAGCCGAGAAGACCGGCGCATCTACCGCTACGATCAGCCGCGTTAACCGGTCTCTCAACTATGGAAATGATGGCTATAATATGTTGTTTGAGCGCCTTATGAAATAAGGCGCTCATTCTTCCGGCAGATCTTCCTGGTTCTATGCAGCAGTGAAATTATTCAGCCTGGCCCTGACGGCATATTATCCGTCAATATTGATCAATCCCATCGGATCAATATACTTCTCCTCATACATAATCTGATAACCCAGTTCCACATTATCCTCTCCTATCACATACAGGATTGCTCCCCTGACCACTTCGTCTCCTTCCTTCACCATAACGTCCCCGTCATTGCGGTATATACTTTTATATCCGTTTCCGTGGTCTATCCTGATACAATGAAGATAACTGCTGTCTGTCGTGATGGAAGTAACAGTACCGTCTGCCGAAGCAACAACACTGCTTCCCTCACTGCCCTTTAATTTAACCATCAGGTTATCTCCCTCTGCCTCCTCCACGGAAGCTGATGAGGCCATGGGAAATCCGACCGGCATATGCGCCTGGGCCCGCTCCTGTTCCAAAGCCTCTTCTTCCTCAACCTTCTGGTTAATCGTATCGCTGAGAATTATGACTTTATTCGTCAATTCCTTTCTGAGCGAAATGAGATCGGCATTCTCTTCCGTCAGTTTCTCAATATCCTTCTGCTGCTGTTCTGTCTGCGCCAGCAAAACCGTTATCTGCTTGTCGTTACGATAACAGGTCACTGCCAGAACCACAATCGTCGCCAGAACGATCACCGCCACCACCTCTACCAGCACCGGGCCAAATCCCATCTGACGTATACGCCCTTCTTTAGAGTCCATGAACAGCATCAACATGTAATTTATTTTTCTCTTTCTCCTGCTGCCTTCTGCTTCTTTCAAAAAATCACCTCCGGCCTACTGTATCCGTGAACACTGTATGCTCCCGAATACGATTTCGTCGTGCCCTGACTGCATATTCCGCAAATCCGGCATAACTTCGTGTCTTATTTTACCATAGGTGACGTATAGAAGACAATCTTTGTTTACATAAACCATTTTGCTCTCGCGGAATATCAGTAACAGTTCCGCCTTCAATGCCATTAAGTTAAGTCTATACACAGCGTCTGATATGATAGGATTCTCCTGAGAGCCACCCCCTAACGCCGGTACTTAATGAGGTTTTTCACGAATTTAGTACCGCTGCGTTTGGAATTGAGCGAAAGCGCGTCCTTAGGAGATTCCTATCATGTCAGGCGCGTCCGGCTTAACTTAATGACATTGGTTCAGCCTTTGGCCTCACTGTTGCGGAATCTGCCCATTCCAAGTCGCCTGCGGCGAGGGGCAGATTCCCTTTTGGCCAAATCTACACATTCTCACGGACTTTGCAGTAAATGCAAAGTCCTGGGCTGAACTGTTACGAATATCATCCGTCAACAGTAACCAGAAAGCCTTCCGCCGCAAGCGCTTTTACAACAGCATCCAGCGTCTCTTCCCGGTCGGCCTCTACAGTATGATAATGTACGCCTTCTGTCAGATCAGTCAGCGGCCTGGTTCCGTATTCCTCGATCTTACGGATAAACTTCCGCACATCCGCACGGCTGCAAATGACCAGTTCCCCTGTCAACTGTCCGTATATCTCATGCTCAATCATCACATTCAGAACCCTTCCGCCGGCATCCACTATACTGTCCAGTTCCCTGACAATATCCTCCTTCTTATGCTTTACCTTAACCACTCTTCTGTACGGCTTCTTTTCCTGCGGATCCACATATAATAAATATCCTCTGTTGGTGGAAAGGATATTCTTATAAGAAGCTCTAAGCAGCGCAATATCCTGCACGATCACCTGTCTGCTGACTCCCATGCGTCCCGCAAGTTCACTGCCGGAGACCGGTACCTTCTCCCGCTTCAGTTCCTCTATGATCCTGTCTCTTCTGCACTCACCTTCCATATATTATAAAACACCTCTTTTTGCCGCAGCCTGCTTCTATCTTACCGATCCTGGCACAATTTATGGCTCTGTCTGCTTTATTTCCTCTATATCCTATAATAATTGACTAAATAAGAAAAAACAATGCTTTACATTTGGCGGGACATGTGTTATTCTATCAATGTTGACAAAGTCAGCTTACTTATATAATTTTTATAATTTTTGGAGGTATGTACGATGAACAAAGGTACAGTAAAGTGGTTTAATAACCAAAAGGGCTACGGATTCATTTCCGATGAGCAGGGTAACGATGTTTTCGTTCATTACTCAGGACTTAACATGGAAGGCTTTAAATCTCTCGAAGAAGGCGCTGCTGTTGAGTACGAAGTGGTTAATGGCGAAAAAGGACCTCAGGCCGTAAACGTAACAAAGTTATAAGAGACATCGTTCTTATAACCTCATAATCAGTATTACGATGTGCCTGTTCTTAAATATAAATGATAAATTTTATTTAGAATTTGCAATATTGTCATAACGGATTAGAAGAAACCTGTCGAACGACAGGTTTTTTTTATAATCAAAATATTTTTATCTTTCATCAATATAGTACCACTTTTTGATGTAATATTTTTACTCCGGCTAATATAGTGTTATTTGTCCATAATATAATTATAGATTTTGTCGATAAAAAATAATATAATAACTACAGACTTGATTACGGAAGTCAAGTCGGTTATAGCAATTCCGGAAGAATTCCCCTTTTACACAAGCGAAAACCTCGAAGGCCCGAAACCTTCGAGGTTTTCGTTTTTATGCCGCACCAATGAAACCGGACAAGCAGTAACTCTCAAGTCTTCGGCTTTCCTGTTACCGTATCCGCTATCCATGCTTCGGGCTTGCTTTTCATTCCGACATCGTTTATTGTTTATGGTAAACAGGAAAATCAATTGATAACAAAACTACATAGATAAGGAGTAAAGTCTGATGAAAATCACAATTATTGACGGCCAGGGCGGCCGGATCGGCCGCACTGTCATTGAACAGCTTAAGAAAAGACATAACGATCTGGAACTATACGCCATAGGAACCAACAGCGCCGCCACCGCTTCCATGCTGAAAGCAGGCGCGGATTACGGAGCAACCGGAGACAATGCTGTAATTGTCAATGCGGCCGATTCCGATATTATTGTCGGTCCCATCGGCATCGTATTCGCCAATGCCCTGTTAGGTGAAATTACACCGGCAATCGCAGCCGCAGTCGGCGCAAGCAAAGCCTATAAGATCCTGATTCCGGTCAGCCGCTGCAATCATTTCATCGCAGGCTGTGCTGAAGCGCCCATGGGAGATTACATCCGCTGTGCACTGGATAAAATAGAAGCCCTGCTATGAGCCTGTCTCCTCTGAGGGCGGATATTCCACAATACAGTACTCAAACCCGTTTACGATAGTTGTCTTCCCGAAAGTATCTTTCCGTTTGAATTTTCTGCTGTAATTGGCATGTACATGTCCGTGGAAGAAATATTTCGGCTCATACTTCTCCATCAGAGTCCGAAAAACCGCAAACCCCCGATGAGGCAGATCTTCCAGATCATTGATCTGATAAGCGGGTGCATGTGTCACCAGAATATCAAATCCTTTATGCTTCCACAGCTTATATTTCAGCTTCCGGACCCTTTTTTGCATCTTCTGCTCTGAATACTGATTGCTGGATTTAGGTATATATTCCATGGAACCGCCCAGTCCCAAAATCCGAATCCCTTCATACACAAAGATGTCATCTTCAATACAGATGCATCCCTCCGGCGGTGTTACCTCGTACCTGTCATCATGATTGCCCCTGACATAAAGCAGGGGCACATTACACAGGGTTACAAAGAATGACAAATACACCGGTGAAAGATCCCCACATGAAATAATAAGATCCACATCCTTCAGTTTATCCGGTTCATAGAAATCATACAAATATTTGGATTTCTGATCGGCAAGCACCAGGATTTTCATTCGTGGCCTCCGTTCTTATCCGGCTTCCCGCTATGGGTGGCACTCCTCTCCGTGCCGGATTCGTCTACCTTGATCCCCTGGAACTCCACCAGCATCCGGGCTTCATCCGTCAGTTCGTCCAGCTCAGGAATCTTTCCGATTACATTCTCTGCCAGCCAGTCCATGGTGATAATTTCTTCCGCTTCCAGGCTCTTGCCTTTCTCACACTGCACAACACCTCCCTGTGCATAGATCGGGCCGTCAAAGGGATGAAAAGCCCCGGCGCGGATCGAATTTTTCAGAAATTCGATCAGTCTGCTGGTACCGTGAGGCATAGACTTGGAGCAGATGACGTCTATAACATCTGCCGACATTCCCCACCAGTAATTGACTGCTTTCTTTCCTTTCTGCACATCACTCTCCGTGCTTCCGCCGCTGAAGATATTTCTGACGATCTTCTCGTAGAATTTGCCCCAGTCCCAGATCGGTGTCGCCAGATTCTCAAGGGTGCCGTCTTCCCTTTTGGCATAGAGGCCATATTCTCTGGAAGCGCTTTTGGGCGTGATCATATCATTGTCGGAAACGAAAACGACGCCTTCTTGTTCCAACTTCTCTCTTGCATCCGTCCCCTTTACTTTCGTCCATTCCAGATGAATCTGTACATAGGGATTGATCATCTTGGCTCCCAGGGCGAACGCATTGATATTGGCCAGCGCCCCGTAGATGGGATAATCCGCTACATATCCGAGTCTGTCGATCCTGGACAGAGCCGCCGCGATCGCGCCCATAAGGAACTTGGATTCATACATTCTCGCATAATAAGTGCAGATTGAAGAATAAGACATCTTGATCGAACAATTATAGATCTTCACTTTCGGATGCAGGATCGCGGAACGCACACTCTGATTCACCATCTGTGTGGCTGTCGTAAAAATCAGTTCACATCCTGCAGCAATGGCAAGCTCGATGGCCTCTTCCACTTCCGTCTCCGTGTCAGCCTTATCGAAGGCCATAGTCGTAATCCTGCCCTCAAAAACCTGCTCCAGATAATGCCTTCCCAGCTCATGGGCATAGGCCCAGCTGGAAGTTTCGGTTGTCTTCGTATAAATAAATGCTATCTTCAGCGAATCCGGTATTCCTGATGTGAGCAGCTTATTGAAAAGGGTTGCCTTGACCTGCTCCGGGTCACGTACCAGTTCTACCTGGCTTCCCTGATCTGCAAGCGTTATCTCCGCCCACATTTTCTGAAGTGCACGGTCCATTTCCTGTTCCGACTGGCTCTTAACCTTTTCATAACCGTAAATCTCCACATAGATCAGAAAAGCATCGGAAACATTAATATCCAGTTTCTCGCCATGAGCCTTGTTAAACACAAGTTCGAAATTATAGCAGGCAGAATGCAGATTCATTCTGTCATCATCCGTCCAGGCTTCATCCTCCTTCTTACCCATAAGCTTCAGAAGCTTCTTATAGCTTCCCTCTTTGGAAAAACACACATCATAGCTGCGCGATACCTCATAGAAATCCAGAAATTCATAATACAGCCGATTCTCTTTATCGTCTGACCTTTTAGGTACCCAGCGGGTAACACTTGCCGGAATGCTGTATGTTTTCAGATACTTCATAACACTGACCCGCTTATTGCCCTCCTGCACATAAAACTGATTCATGAATTCATAGGCAATAATCGGATCGCTGATCCCATCATTAATCTGATGCTTATAAAGGGATGACCACTTCGAACCGAACTCCGAATCTTCCGGAAGAAGCGGCATAAAATTATTGGCGAACGCATTAGACCGGCCTTCTGTCTTCGTTCCCACGATCTTGGACAACGGAATATCCATAATTCCTAAATTCTCAATCGATGCAACCTCGGTATAGGATATCATATCATCCAATACCGGAAGATAAGGGTATTCGCCCTTAGTAAGGGCAGTTCTATAACTACGCCTTCCCTGTTTTAACGCTGATGAATAATCACTGGCTGCCATAGCAATACCCTCCTTATATTATTTTGCATATTATAATGTGTCCTGCCTTAATGATGTCCATGATGTCTTCCATGTCTTCTTACAACTGTGCCCGTTGTCTTCCCGCAGGAGCCGTCACAATACCCGCTTTTATGGTCATAACCACACCAGGTCACTCCGTCGTGTGTATGACGCCCTGTTTTGTCACATGATTCCACGGTACATACCTCCACACTGCCGCATGCGCCGTCGCAGTATCCTCTCTCATGTGCATAGCCGCAATAGCTTACCCCGTCATGTACATGCTGTTTCGTCTCCCGGCAGTTCTCTACCGTACAGACTTTAACAACCGCGCAGGTTCCGTCACAGTACCCCTCTTCGTGGTCAAAACCGCAGTATGTGACATCATCATGCACATGCCACCCCGTCCTTGTACAGTCCGAATAGCTGCAGACCTCACACAGATGATCCGTGTCTGCACCACAGCCTGTCTGGCGGCTGTGATGGCCATGTGCCGAAACCGGCATTACAAATAGTACAGAACACGCAATACCAATCAGCCCTGACATAAATATTTTACTCATATGCCCATTCCTCCCATAAATACACTAAATATATTTTATGATATTTTTTTCTTCATTTTACTCTCTGGAACATACTATGTCAATCATATGAGCAATCGTTTCAGCGGGACGTGGTAACAATTGGTACTATTCACGGTGCCTTGCACCCTGCTGCGAGGCATCCGGCCGATAAAGCTACGGTTTCAGGCATCCAGCCCCTCGCCGAAGGCGACTTTTCATGGGCTGGATGCGTTACAGTTCGCGGACGGTTAGGCCGTGAACTGTAACTAACAGTTCGTTACTATGAACGGCTGGATCGTGAATCTATGTCATTAAGTTAAGTCTATACACAGCGTCTGATATGCTAGGATTCTCCTGAGGTCCATTGGAAAACGCCGGTACTTAATGAGGTTTTTCGCGAATTTAGTACCGCTGCGTTTGGAACTGAGCGAAAGCGCGTCCTTAGAAGATTCCTATCATGCCAGGCGCGTCCGGCTTAACTTAATGGCATTGGCCGTGAATAGTAACAACAGTTCAGCCTTCGGCTTCCCTGTTGCGGACTGCTACTCTGCAGACCGCAGCCTCTCCACCAGACTGTCCTGCTCCAGATTACGGAAACACAGGTACGGAACAATCAGTGCAAACACGGTCAATACCGGTGTACAAATCAAAAGCGGAAGAAGCGTAAACCGGAATGTCGTGAAACCGCCCGCAACCATGCCTCTCACACCGATTCCCACGGCCAGGGAACTAACTGCGTAAGTGATCAGCAGAGTGATCCATGCATAATCCGTCCCTTCACAGATAAGTAGTTTGCACAACTGCCTTTTTGTCATGCCCACACTCTGCATCATGGCAAATTCTTTCCTGCGGGACACGATGGATGTGACCATTGAGTTTACGTAATTCAAAACTCCAACCAGTGCGATCACAAGACTGATGACATTTCCCATCACGGCACTGGAACGTAACTCCCGCTCATACTGCTTAGCCATGGTAGCACGCGTTGTAGCCGGAAGCTCTGTGCCGGTTTCGGCACAATATCGGTTAAGCAGCTCCTGCGCATCATCCAAATATTCATCCGCCACATCAAAGAACAGTTTCCGCAGCGTATTCGCAGGCCAGTTTGCCCGGAAAGTCTCTGCCGGTAAAATAAATTCAAGATAATACTGGTCATTATTGCCGCTTTCCCGGGCTCCTTCCATGACAGGCTGCAGATTGTCAAGCACTGCCATGACTGTATAATCCGTTCCCTCAATGGATACCGTATCGCCTACTGAAGGAGCCGGCATAGTCCTTCCTTCTTCTTTCTCTGTGGCAATACCGGCTGCAAGCACGTATCTGCCTGTGGCAAACCGCCCTGCATCGTAACTGCCGCTCAGTATATGTTCTTCCCTGCTGTACGTATCCAGCGTTATCCCGTCCAGCCCGTAGACAACAGCTGCGGCGCTTCTCTGGTCGATCAGATTCTGCAGAGACTCCGGTCCTGTCGGATCATAGGATGCCCAGTATGCCAGCATATCGTCAGTATAATATTCCTGCAGATTTGAAACCGTCTGCTCATTCACATCGATCCGTGTCTCATGGCTGTACACATATCCGATCCCTTCCAATCCCTCAAGTCCCTTTACCTGTGCAACCAGATCCTCATTCAGCGTATCGCCATACGGATCATATCCTTTAATATATTCCTCACTGGTCACTTCATCAATCTGATAATCGGCAAGCGTCAGATCTGCCAGATACTTTTCCATATCAAAAGCGGCATTCTTCGCATAGAATATACTCATCAGCGTCAGACCCAGTGTCAGGGAACAAATAACCGTAACGGTGCGTTTCCTGTTCCGTCCCAGATTCGACCATGCCAGTGCAGGCAGACTCGCACTCCCGCTGCGCTTTTTGGATGTGCGCTTTCCTCTCTGTACATCATTATAACGCAGCGCTTCCACAGGAGATACTTTTCCCGCCATTTTCGCAGGCCGCATACAGGAGATCAGTACCGTGATTCCGGCGAACAGGGCAGAACCGGCAAAGATTAACGGGCTGGCAGATACCGAGGCTGACTGTGCCTGGAGAAATACCGGTACCAGCACCGCACCCAGCAGATATCCCAGCAGCATTCCCGCCGGAATTCCCAGAAGGCACAGCCTGCCCGCCTGCCCGAAGATCAGTTTTCTAAGCTGTCTGGCTGTCATTCCCAGTGTTTTCAGTTTGCCGTAAAATTGTATATCGGCCGTTACAGAAATCTGGAAAATATTATAGATAATCAGATATCCGGCCACAAATACCAGTATCATACCCAGATACATAGGCAGATTCTCCTGCGCCGCCATACGGTTGATATCAGGATCATAGGCCAGATTCACACCATATTCCAAATCAGCCAGCCCTGTCTCCTCCAATATTTTGTCCATGGCCGCTTCGATATTCCTGTCATCATACAGAGATACCTGTATCATATACATCCCTGCGATCTGCGAGGAGACGTCCGTCTCGGGCAATTCAGCCGCCACGCCTTCCGCAAACTCCCTGCTCACCCAGGCCATACTCGCGTAGACCGACTCATTCCCTTCCCAGAAACCGCACAGCGTAAATTCGGAAATTCTATTCTCCTTCTCAGTGAAGTCAGCAATCCACTCCAGCCTGATACGCTGCCCCAGCTCATGGGGAACTCCCAGACGGTCCAACATGATCGTATCCACCGCGATTTCCTCCGCTGTCTGCGGCATTCTCCCCGTGGAAGGCGCTGCAAAGGAGTGCTTCGCATAGCTTTCATCCGCGTAACGCACCTCCACCTGCCGTCCCGCCAGCTCCTTACCCTGGCCCAGCCCTGCAACGATGCTGCTGCCCACCTCTGCCACATCGGGATGTGCGGCAATCTTCTCGGCCTGCTCTTTCGTGATACTCTTAAACGATGTCTGCGCGTCATACCCGGTCTGCCGGAAAGCCATCTCAACCAGATTCTTATTCATGCTCTGACTCAGTACAAAGAGTGTTGTGAACATCACTGTGGTTAGCACAATTGCCAGCACAGCCACCAGATTGCGCCCCTTATTCTGCCTGAACATTCTTTTATTTAAAACGGAAATCGGTTTCATCTCTCATCCTCCTGTTCTGCTGCCTTTTCCCTTATACGATCTTCCCGTCTTCGATCCGGACCACCCTGTCTGCCCGGGCCGCGATATCCGGATTGTGGGTGATCATCACGATGGTCTGATGAAACTGCCCGCTTGTTATCTTAAGCAGTCCGATCACGTCATCGCTGGTTCGGGAATCCAGATTACCTGTCGGTTCATCTGCGAGAATAATCGATGGCTTGGATGCCAGTGCGCGGGCAATTGCCACGCGCTGCTGCTGTCCGCCGGAAAGATTGTTCGGCAGACTGTCCAGCTTACTGTCCAATCCAAGAAGCTGCACGATCTCCATGACAAACTTCCGGTCGGGTTTGCGTCCGTCCAGCGCAATCGGAAATATGATATTCTCCCAGACCGTCAGTACCGGAACCAGATTATAGTTCTGGAAAATGAATCCAATCTGCTTGCGCCTAAAGACCGTCGCCTGCTCACTGCTCAGAGCAGACAGCTCCTGCTTGCCAATCCTTACGCTTCCTTCACTTGGAACATCTAACCCACCCAGCATATTAAGAAGCGTTGATTTCCCGCTGCCGCTGGTTCCGATGATGGCGGTGAATTTCCCCCGCTCAATCTCCAGATCCACGCCGTCCAGCGCTTTCACCAATGCTTCACCTTTTCCGTAGTATTTTTTTAGGCCTACCGCCCTTACAATCGCTTCCATATTACAATCCTCCTTGTCAAAACACTCATAGCCCGTATCTCACCGATATGGCTTATGCATGCTGTGCTGATAATAGAATTGTATCAATGCAAAGTTACATGTAAGGTACAGAAATGGTACAGTTTTGTAACACAGTATCAATTTCTCCAAATAGAAAATGTAAAGTACGGTGCATGGCACAAATACGGCAGCTGAAATTTCTACTACTATAAACGGCTCCCAAGCCGTGAATCAATGTCATTAAGTTAAGCCGGGCGCGCCTGACATGATAGGAATCTCCTAAGGATGCGCTTTCGCTCAGTTCCAAACGCAGCGGTACTAAATTCGTAAAAAACCTCATTAAGTACCGGCGTTAGGGGGTGGCCCTCAGGAGAATCCTATCATATCAGACGCTGTGTATAGACTTAACTTAATGACATTGGCCGTGAATAGTAACATGTCCAAGCTACTCCACAACCCGCAGCCGCTCCGTAATACTCTCTCTCGTAACTGATTTGAGGCAGTACAGCGGAATTAACACCGCCAGAATAAGCAGCACCGGAAGCGATACCCAGAGAGGCATAAGAGAATACCGCCAGGTGATGCACCATGTATTGGTATGCGCAAGCCACCATCTGCCCCATACCCATGTAGATGCCGCGGTAACAGGGACAAGCAGCAAGACCATCACACCGCAACACAGCGCCCCTTCCCACAGGAGCATCCTGCGGATCTGTCTGCCTGTCATACCCAGGCTCTCATAGACCGCAAACTCCTTCTTCCGCACCAGCATCCGGGTCACAATCGCATTGCAGAAATTCAGGATTCCGATAAACAGCATCACGCTGCCTATGAACAGCGGAATCATATAGCGATGGAAAATCGCATCGCGGAAGTTCCACTGATAATCACTGTAGGATGTCACCGCAATCCCTGTACCCTTCAGAAGCTTTGCTAAAAAGCTGTCAAACTCCTTCTGTCTTCCGTGATCAATATTCACCATCACATTTCGGATCCCATGGTCCGGAAACAATTCGTCAAAAATCTCCATCGGCATATAGTAAGTGATATTGAACTGTGCCTCTTTGCTGTCCGCACCGGAAATCAGGCTGCTCTCGTAGGGAACCGATGCCATGATCTCAAATTTCCTGCCATTTACCGTAATTTTACTTCCTGCAGGCGGTGTTGTCCTGATCTGGCCGGAGTCTGCCCCGGCCGCGATTACATACTTCCCCGAAGCAAACCGGTCAGGCTGAAAGCTTCCTTCTATGTATAAGCTCTGTGCCAGTGCCTTCTCAAGCGCCAGTCCCTTTACTCCCGTCACAATGCCGATATATTCTCCGCTTTCACGCAGCTTCTCATATCCTGCCAGCCAGTCAGGATTATTCGCCATAGACTCCTTTCGGGCGATACCGTCCTCAGCTTTTTCTTCAAAAGTAGCAACGATCGGCGCACGGTCCTTTTCGTTTGCATACATGGGCACCTCCATGGTACTGATCTCTCCGGTATCCGTCACGGCAGGATGCCTTTCCAAGGCATGAAGAAGCTCCGGCGTAATGCTCCGGCTCCTGGGATTGTAGCGCTGGATGCTCCTCGTAGCAGAGGCATCCTCAATCCGGTAATCACTCAGCGCCAGACTGCTCACATACGTTTCCTCGTCGTAACTGACTGCCTGTGTCCAAATGCCGCACAGAATCATCAGGGACAGCAGCAGCGAAATCGCTGTCAGTACAGACTGTCCTCTCTGCCTTGCGAGCCCTGAAAGCGCCATCAGCGGAATCGTAGTCCGTCGCCTTTTCCCTTTCCTCCTGCTTCTTCCCCGTTGTCCCTCCACGAAGCGCATCGCCTGTACCGGGCTGCTCTTAGCTGTCGCCCGCATCGGCAGCAGACAGGCGGCCAGCGTAGTCAGCCAGGTAAAAAGCGCTCCGGCTGCGAAAGGCCACAAACGGAAAAACAGGAGTGCCGGATTCTCTTCAATCCCCACCACCACGAAAGGCGATACGGCTACATACAGCGCAAATCCGGCCAGCCACCCTGGCACAATCGCCGGAACACACAGGAAGGCCGCCCGCTCTATGCTAAACACACATATCTGCCTGGGTGCCATTCCCAGACTTTTGACCCTTCCGTAGAAGCGGACATTCTGCTGCATGGAGGTCCGTGCAATATTATAAATCATCAGGATACCGCACAGCACCACAATCAGATTCATCCGGTAAAACCGCATCGCCTGGCTGCCGACAAACTCCAGCCTGGCTTCATTACAGGCAAGGTTTGTTGTAAAAGGGATATGCCCGAGTCCCAGATCAGTCAGCATCTTCTCTGCCTGTTCCTCCAGCTTCTCCGGCCGGTACAGTGTTACACCGAGGGACACATGCCCCGATTCCAACATACCCGGATACAATTCCCGGGCTGTCTCTTCCGTGATCCATGCACAGGTTTCTGACAATCCCATAAGACTGTCCCACCAGCCGCATAGCCGGAAAGTGTCCTCACGCTTCTCTCCCTCTGCCGTTGTCCACCAAAGAGTGACCTCTGTGCCGATCTCATAAGGAATCGCAAGGGAATTCATGGTAAGCTCATCCAGCGCGATCTCCCCTTTTTCCTCAGGCATGCGGCCATGGAGCGGGACAGCATCCGTTGCCTCTGCCCACCCGGAAGAAACCGCGGCCAGCTTAACGCTGCGGTATTCCAACATGTCATCGCTGAGTATCCCTATGGCAGACAGCGTTACCGAATCCGCTGCCCTGACATGACCGCGCAGCGCCGCTGCCTGAGCTCTGTTCAAATCATAGAATATGATGTGGCTGTCAGAGCCGTACGTCATTTTATAGGTGTAAATATAGCCGTCACGTATCATCCCTCCCAGAGCAAACGAAAAGGTGTACAGCATACACACCAGGGCAATCGCTGCCATAAGAAGAATACTGCGGGCTTTATGAAATTTAATATCCCGCCGCACCAGGCGGCTGCAGATTTTCAGATTATTATTTTCCAGCATTGCTGTTCCTTCTATCGGGCACTACTCCATGATCCGCCCGTCCTCCATTCTGATCACCCGATCCGCAAGCTGCGCAAGTTCCAGATTATGGGTGATCATCACCAGTGTCCTGTGATACAGCTCTGTTGTCATCTTCAAAAGTCCTGCCACATTCTGTCCGTTTTTGGAATCCAGATTTCCTGTCGGTTCATCCGCCAAAATGATGGCCGGTTTCGCCGAAAGCGCCCTGGCAATGGCCACCCTCTGCTGCTGCCCGCCGGAAAGCGTTTCCGGATAGACATGCATGATATCTTTAAGTCCCAGAAGCTCCGTCACATCACCCAGAAATCCCGTATCCGGCGACGAACCGTCCAGATCCAGCGGTAACAGGATATTCTCCTCCACAGTCAAGGTCGGAACGAGGTTATAATTCTGGAAAATAAATCCAACCCTCTTACGCCGAAAGACAGCAAGCTGTTCCTCGCGCAAAGAGGACAGCGTCACACCGTCCACGATGATCTCCCCTTGGGTGGGCAGATCCAGGCCACCCATCATATTGAGAAGCGTAGTCTTACCGCTGCCTGACGGGCCGACGATGGCGGCAAACTCTCCCTGGGCAACCGTCATATCCACGCCGTCCAGAGCTTTCACCTGACTGCTGCCGCTGCCGTAGTATTTCTTTAAATTATGAATGGTTATGATACTCATTTCGGTTCTTCCCGCTATTAATTTGTCGTTAATTTGTTATGCCGTTTACTATACCATATTTTAAATCCTTGTCCAGACCTGCATTTCTCCTTCGCCTCTGTTCGCCCAGGTATAATAGGGAATCCAGGTCAAAACCGTCCGTTCATACGCTGCTTTTACATGGGTATTATACAAGCGCTTATTCTGCACCTTTCGCTGCCGCCAGCCCTGCGCTTTTATGGCAATGACCGATTCTGTGGAAATCTCCTTCTGTTCCGTTTCATAAGAAGCATTTTCATCCATTTTCAGCAGATGCATATCCTTTCCATTATCACTTTCCTCCAGGCAGTAGACGATGGGACCTCTCATAAGCGCCGCTTTCCCAATGGTTTCACGGACTTCTGTATCTGCCTCGACCACCTGTATCTCCATCGGAAATTCTATCCGGAAAGTATCCGTCTTCCACGCCTTCGTAATATACAGATAGCCCTTCTCTTCTCTCATGGCCGCACCTTCTATCCCCTTGAGCCGATACTTCCCACACCAGTCCGGAATACGCAGGGCGACCGTAAAAGTCTCCTCGCTTTCGCAGGCTACCTGAACGGACACATTCCCGTTCCATGGGAATCCGGATTGCATATCGATCTGTGCAAGGCCGGATGCCAGCTGCTTCTCCATATGGCTTCCTATGTATAAATGAACATAAACCGTATCCTCTGTCTCCGTAAACACATATGTTCCGACAGAGCTGACCAGCCTCGCCAAATTAGGAGGGCAACAGGCACACCCAAACCATTTCTGCCTGACCGCCTTCACATGTTCTTTCCGCTTGTCCTCATGGCATGCCTCCGGAACCACCTCCAAAGGATTCACATAGAAGAAGCTTGTCCCATCCAGTCCCATGCCTCCCAGCACAATATTATAGAGTTCCCGTTCGATCACATCCGCATATTTGGAATCCGGATTCAATTCCAGCATTCTCCGCGCAAAGAAAATCATGCCGATCGAAGCACAAGTCTCTGCATATGCCGTGTCATTCGGAAGATCATATGCGAAAGAAAAAGCCTCCCCCACAGACGTCCCTCCCACTCCGCCGGTAAGATACATTTTCCTCCGGGTAATGTCTTCCCAGATCCGCTCACAGGCTGCTTCCAGCTCATAATCCGATGCCAGCCGCGCATAATCTGCCATTCCGGAATAAAGATAAGCCGCCCTTACCGCATGCCCTGCTGCCTCGGTCTGTTCTCTCACAGGCAGATGTGACTGATGATACCGGTAACGCTGCTCCTCTCTGCTTTGTATTTCTGACGGATGCTCACTGTCGAAATAGTATGGTTTTTTCCCTCTTTCATTGATGAAATACAACCCCAGATCCCGGTATTTCTCCTGTCCGGTCACCTCATATAACCGCGCCAGCGCCATTTCTGCAATTTCATGCCCGGGGTAGCCATGCAGTTTACCAGGTT
The DNA here is from genome assembly GCA_910575245.1 of Clostridia bacterium. Classification (GTDB taxonomy): domain Bacteria; phylum Bacillota; class Clostridia; order Lachnospirales; family Lachnospiraceae; genus UBA3282. The sequence continues at coordinate 140,550 of CAJTEN010000011.1, forward strand.
CCGGGCCGATATGTTCTGCCACACACGCCGCAAACCGGCATGCCGCATCCAGCAGCTTCTCTTTGCCTGTGGCCTGGTAATAGGACACCGCCCCTTCTATCAAATGCCCTAAACAATACAATTCATGATGATCCCGCAGGTTCGTAAACCGCCTGGAAATATCGTTAATAATATAAAACGTATCCAGATAACCGTCCGGCTGCTGGGCACTGCACACAATGTCTATCGCCTCATCAGCCGTTTTCTCCAGCTCCGGATCAGGAAACTGCTGGAGGATATACCCCACTGCCTCTATCCATTTGGCGAAGTCACTGTCCTGAAAAACAAATCCATAAAATTTGTCTTCCGGGTTCTCCGGATCTTCGGGCCAGACGCAGAAGCCATTGGCCGTATAAACCGGCTGTACATAATCCGGATCCTGCTCCTTCTTCCGGTTGATCCTTCCTGCCACCTTGAAATTATGCATGCAGTAACTGGGCTCGCTTTCCGGTACTCTGTCATTCAGCGCTTCCCACTGATAGGGGATAACCGTATCCCGCACCAGTGCAATCTCCTTCTTCCAGAAAGCATCCGTAACCCGGATTCTCTTCAGATCGATCACTTTTGATATTTTTTTCTCTTCCAAATCTGTAACCTGCCTTTCGCTCTTTTACAGCCCGTTATACTCCGGACTTTTTCATAATATCATTATATATGTTTTCCGGAAACTATGGAATTGATAAAGTTAGTAAATCCGTGGTAGCAGTTCAGCCTACAATGTCATTAAGTTAAGCCGGACGCGCCTGACATGATAGGAATCTCCTAAGGACGCGCTTTCGCTCGGTTCCAAACGCAGCGGTACTAAATTCGTGAAAAACCTCATTAAGTACCGGCGTTAGGGGGTGGCCCTCAGGAGAATCCTATCATATCAGACGCTGTGTATAGACTTAACTTAATGACATTGGTTCAGCCTAATGAATATCCTTCCGGCAGTATTCCAGGTAAGCCAAAATCACTCCGGCTGCTCCGAATACCAGACCCACGGCAGTCATCCCGCCGTCCGGCGCTCCGTTTGCTACCAGATCCGCTCCCTCAGCGTATCCGAAGGGTGTAAGATACTTCAGAAACTCAGCCGTCCCGGCTATATTCGCCACCAGATTCAGGAAATACATCATAGCCGCGATCCCCAGCCCGACTCCCACACCGCCTTTTCTCAGGAATGCAGAGATACCGAAACAGATCCCCGCCAGTTCCATCTGCAGCAGGAAATAAGTAAAATGCAGCAGGTTGAGTTCCTTCCACGGTATCTTTTCACCAATAGCTGCAATGGAACCTGTGGAAAGCGCGTAAATGATCAGATTCATAGCCATAATCTGTCCAAACACCGCAAACAGTTTCCCGGTGACAATACGGCCGCGGCTGACAGGATGTGTCAGCAGAAATTCCGCCGTCCTGTCCTTTTCTTCTTTGCCAAGAATACCGACAGCGCAAAGGGATGCATAAAACGCACCGCCTAGTCCCAGTATATTACCGCACTCAACAGCATAAAACCCGATGAGTGTGCCGAAGTTCAGTCTGTCCATGCCGAAGGCCTCCGTAAAAGACCCCATGGAAGAGAATACATCGCTGACATCCTCCATCTGGCTCTTCATTTCCGGAAAAAGGAAAATACAGATCATCATCAATACTCCAATCGAAGCCGTCCAGATCATAAATGAAATTTTCCCCTGCTTAATTTCATGTTTTATCAATGTCATATCCGGTCACCGTCCTTTTTCTCATAATAATACATAAAGATCTCTTCCAGATCCGGCTCCGATACGGAAAGATCCGAAATCCGCCCTGCGGCCAGGACCTGAAGCAGGGAATCCATATTCCCGTAATACAGAAAGCTTACCACTCCCGGCTCATCTCTCCTGTCGCGGATTCCTTCCAGTTTATCCAAATCCACACTCCCGTGAACCGTCACCCTTCTGGCATTTGTCCGGGAAAGCGCCTCCACGCTGTCACAGGCAATGATTCTTCCCTCCCGGATGATCGCCGCACGGGCACAATTATGCTGGATTTCCGATAAAATATGGCTGGACAGAAATACCGTGGTACCCTTCTTGTTCTGCTCCCTGAGAATGTCAAAAAATTCTTTCTGCATCAGCGGATCCAAACCGCTGGTAGGCTCATCCAGAATCAAAAGCTTCGGATCATGCTGCAAGGCGCAGACAATGCCGACCTTCTTCCGGTTGCCGAAGGAAAGCTCCTCCACTTTCCGCCCCGTATCCAGCTGCAGCCGCTGGCAGAGCCTTGAGGCCGTCTCCCTGCAGTCCTTTCTTCTCAGATCGGCAGACAGCTTCAGCACATCCCTCACCCGCATTCCGGCATAGAACATTGCCTCGGAGGGCAGATAGCCGGTCTGTGCAAGGATTTTATCCTTGTCTTTCACGATATCCAGTCCACATACGGCAGCACTGCCGGAGGTTGGGCCAATCAGCCCCAGCAACGTCCGGATCGTGGTGGATTTGCCGGCGCCGTTGGGGCCGATGAAGCCGAAGAACTCGCCCTGTGCAACTGTCAGGTTTACTTGTTCGATTCCCCGGGCTTTGCCGTAATGTTTTGTCAGATTCCTGATGTTAATTGCATCCATAATAAACTCCTAACCTTTCCATCAATATACCGGCCTTCCTGATTCCGCTATTTTCTAAGATAAATGCTTTTCCAGAAGGCTATAAGTTCCGTGAAACTCTGTTCCATCTGATCGATATCCACATGCCCGCTCTGTACCATCTCCCAGAGGTATCCTTCCGATGCCCAGTACATATCCCGGTACATCATGGCAATATCCAATCCGGGAACGAACTGTTCCGGATCAAAATTGATCCGTGCCTTGTCCGCCTTGAGATTGAAATATTTGTGATAGCTCTTCTGAACGGCGGCACTGATCTCGGGATCGCTTTCATAGAATGCCTTGATCGTAAAGTTCGCCATGTCCGGATACAGGCGCATGATCTCCATCTTCGCCCGCATCCCCCGCTCTATGCTTTCGAACAATTCCCTTTGACTGTAACAGTCATACCGGGTCAGGAATTCGATTGTCGTTTCGGCACATTTATCCCATAGAAACAGATACAGTTCTTTTTTATTATGAAAGTAATAGAACAGCAGAGATTTGCTGATTCCGGCAGCTTCCGCGATTTCGCTCATAGGGCTGTTTTTATAGGAATTCCGTGAAAAGACCCGGTATCCTGCGTTAATGATTGCCTGTTGTTTCTCCTCGGGCAAGGCAAAAAACTTTTCATTCATTGTATAAACCCCTTTCTTGCATCCGTTCAGTTTCTTTCCCTGTTATCCACTCTTAACCGCTGCGGTCAATTATATGATAAATCCATTGACCGATTTTGAGAAGACCATGCATATAAAAAACACAGACAGTGCCTCACTCCACACTGCCTGTTTCTTCCTAATTATATACTGTATATAATCAAAGGAATCCGATTATCCCACTTTCAGGATCATCTCCAACACTCTCTTCGCACAGCTGCGTATCTCTTCTTCGCTGACCCTGCCTTCTTCATAGTCTTTCTTCACACGGTCCGGATAGCCGCATCCCATCTTCACATCATTCCCGGCCTTGATCTCAAGATAATGATCCGCATGGTTCCACCAGTCTGTTGTCACCATGCCGTTAAATCCCCACTCGTCCCGCAGGATGCCTGTCAGCAGTTCCTCCTGCTCGGAATCCCGCCGTCCGTTTATAATATTGTAGGAAGACATGATTGTCCACGGATCGGCTTCTTTTACGGTAATCTCAAAGCCTTTGAGATAGATCTCCCGAAGAGCCCTCTCCGACACCCGGGAATCACTCTCGAAACGGCAGGTCTCCTTATTGTTTACCGCAAAATGCTTCACCGATGCCGCGATCTTCTTCGACTGGATACCGCGCACCATGGCTGCCCCTGTCTTACCGGCAACATACGGATCCTCCGAATAATACTCGAAATTTCTGCCGCACAGCGGGCTTCTGTGTATGTTCATCGCCGGTGTCAGCCACACGCCGATATTATTCTCCAGAACTTCCTGGGCCCCGGCAGCGCCGACCTCTTCCACAAGTTCAGGATCCCAGGTACATGCCAACAGCGTTGCACAGGGAAATGCCGTCGTATTCACACCGCACTGAGGCTGAATACGCAGTCCCGCCGGTCCGTCCGCCGTCATCACATTGGGTACGCCGAATTCCGGAAGATCCCCGAAACCGAAGGTGTTGGCCACACCGGTATTGGCATGTCCGCACAGCAGCTGAATCATATCCTCCACGGAGAGCTGACTCATGAACTCTTCCAGCGTGCAGCTGCCCTCTGCCACCTCCGCAAACATACGTTTCTCTATAGGACCCCAGGGCATAACCCCTTTGCGTGCCAGGATATCGGGTGTACGCGCACCCATGCTCTCTTCCTCCCACCTGGAAATACGTACCGCATCCGGATCTGTGGGAAGCGCTTCCATGGTACCGTCCGCAAGCATACGCTCCTTTAACATATTCGGTGCACACTTTGAGGAAAGCTGCAAGACCACCCGGTCCTTCGCAAGTGTCCACACTTCGGGAAGTTCCTTCGCATCACGCACACTGCCGCCAAGCCACAGCTTATACTCCCCCTTCTCCAATACATAAGCGGATTTCTGTACCTTACCCAGATCATCATAGGATGCCATCTGTGCCGCATCTGCCGTCAGCTTCACATACTGTGCCTCTCCCGGCTGCAGAAGCCTTGTCTTCTTGTATGCCTTCAGTTCCTTCGCCGGTTTGCCAAGCTTCCCCTGAGGTGCGCTGACATACAGCTGTACTACCTCACGTCCCGGCCTGTCACCGATATTTCGTACAACACAGTACTCTTCCACCCCTTCTTCAGTCCACTCGGCTCTGATATGTTCTGTCTCGAATTCCGTATAGCTGAGCCCATAACCGAAAGGATAATTAACCTTTGCGGCTGCGTTCGGAAGTGTCTCAAAATAACGGTAGCCTACATAAATATCTTCTGTATACTCCGCATAGTAGATCGAATCATGGAAGTTCGGGGAAGACGGATAATCTGCCAGCTTTTTCGCGAAAGTATCGACCAGTTTTCCGGAAGGCGTCACGTCACCGCAGAGAACATCCGCCGCCGCAAGTCCGCCTTCCATGCCGCCCTGCCATGCCATCAGCACTGACTGAATGCGGTTATTCTCCTTGAACCACTCGGAATCTACGATACCGCCCACATTCAGGACAACGATCACTCTTGCGAAATTGGCAGTCACCTGTTCCACCATCTTACGCTCCCCGGCAGAAAGATAGAAATCTCCCCGATCAAAGAGCTGTGCCGCTCTGGTAAGAAGCCCTTCCTCGCCCTTCTGGAATCTTTCCTCCAGGCTTTCCTTCTGTTCCTCGTTCTCCACGGTTCTGTCCCAATTCTCACCGGAGAAGCGGCAGATCGTAATGATTGCCGTATCCGTGAAAGCCTTTGCTCCCTTCAGAAGCTCCTCCGGTATCTCAGGCTCCGCGGTAAGGCCGGGTACGATTCCCTCTCCATACTGTTTCTCCACTTCCGCTTCATAATACTTCGCAAGCGGCTCATAGATCCCGGCCTTTCCTTCCTTCTCCTTACACCGCATTCCCGCCAGCAGGCTGCGGACATAAGCCACGGTAACGTCGCCGCTGCCTCCGCCGCCTTTTACATAATCCACACATCCTTTGCCAAACAGCGCAACCTTCGCTCCTGCGGGCAGAGGCAATACCTTCTGCTCATTTTTCAAAAGCACCATTCCTTCCGAAGCTGCCCGCCGCGACAGTTCGATATGGGCCTTTCCCCCTGTCACATGCTCGCCGTTCTTCCCTGCCGGAAGACATGGCTGATAGAAAAATCTCGTCCATTTGTCCATAAATGTTCCCTCTCCTGTTCTTTGTTATAGTGATAATATGAAAAGAAAGACTATAAATCAGCTCTGCGCACTCGCTGCGCTGAGCGTACACGCGCCACGCAGCTTGTCTGCGTGTGTGCATCATATTACTTGCACCGTACTTTTCATGGAAATTTGTGTCCAGGAAGACATGGAGGTGCAAGCCCTGGATACACACAATGCCCCTATGCAGGCAAGCTGCACAGGCTGCATGGCGCGTGTGCACTCAACACTACTGCTGACATCATTCTTGTACCCGATTTTTATCGTATACGATATTCCCAAGTTTCCCGTCCAGACGTCCGCTGCCCATTTCCATCGCCTTGGCAATACATGCTTTCTTTCCCATGAAGTCAAAGGGCAGGTCATCCACGTTTCCGCTCTTAATGTCCTCACAGACCTCCAACACCTCATCGATCAACTCCACCGGATATTCCCGGCCCGGCCCGTGGGACAGACAGATGCGGTCAAATTTACCTGCTGTCTTTGCCTTCAGCTCCATCAGATTCTTCTCATATGTACTGAGTCCTGTAGAATAAGTATCAAACAGAAATGTAAATGTATTGCAGGCATCCCCCGTGATCAGTGTCCGTTCTTCTCTGACCAGCATGCACAGACTGCCCTTCGTGTGCCCCGGACATGCATAGATCTCCACAGAGATCCCGCCCAGATCAAACACATCCCCTTCCTTCAGATCCTGAAAGGAATCGGCAGGCACAACCGGAATATAATCTTCCTCCACGATTTGCTCAAAATCCGGAGACTGTGACAGATATCCCTTCCTTACTTCCAGATCACAGTGCTGTCTGTAAATATAGTCATCTTCCCGATTCATGCAGACCGTGTCAAATTCCGGTGCTCCCATCGCATGATCCACATGGCCGTGAGTCAGAAGCACGATGACCGGCTTATCTGTCAGGGTTTCCACATAGCTTCGAAGGCTTCCGGCCCCGCTGCCTGTATCGATCAGCGCCGCCTTCTGTGAACCTGCCACCAGATACATCTGCTCTTCCGTAAGTCCATAGATTCTTGTGATGTGCTCTGAGATCTTTTCTGAGTGAAATTTCACCATAGCTTATCTTCCTTCCTGCTTCTTTTTAGTATACTGCAGTCAACTGCACAAACAATCCTTATATTCCTATCATAATCCGGTTTGCAATATAGTTCAACTGATTCCTTACAAATCTTGTAACACATGCCCTCCTTGTCTTTTCCTGTTCGATGTTATAGAATGAACTCAAAAAGGTTATCACAGAAAGGACTTACCACATGAATCTACACTTTCTTGGCGGAGCCATGGAAATCGGAGGAAGCTGCATTTATCTTAAGATTGCAGACAAAGGAATTCTGATGGACTCAGGCATCCGGCAATCCGGCTCGAAAGATCCTATTCCCGACTTCCGTACCCTGCAGGAACAGGGCGGCCTTGACGCCATCCTCATCAGCCACGCCCACATGGATCATATCGGGACGCTTCCGCTTATCAGCAAGGCATTCCCGAATGCCCCAATCTATATGACTGCCATGACGGCAGATCTTACCCGGGTTCTCCTGTATGACAGTCTGAAAATCATGAATAACCGGGAGGGCGAAATCCCGCACTACTCCGAACAGGATGTGTTGTCCATGTTGGGACGGGTCCATGTGATCGGCTTTCAGACCCCTTTTCCCATTCTGGAGGATTTCACCCTGACATTTTATCCGGCGGGACATATCGCAGGCGCGGCCTGCATCTACTTGGTCACGAAAGAGGGAAGCCTGTTTTACTCCGGCGATTTCTCCGCCTTCTCCCAACGCACCATTGAGGGCATCAACATTCCCAAACTGCGGCCTGACGTGGCTATTGTGGAGACTACCTATGGCAATCGGCTTCATGCCAACAGGCAGGTGGAAGAAAAACGTCTGATAGAGTTGGTGCGCGAATGCATCCTGCAGAAGAAGAAAATACTGATTCCGGCCTTCGCTCTGGGAAGGGCCCAGGAGGTCCTGCTGATTCTCCGTGCGGCCATCCAGAATCAGGAAATTCCGGCTGTTCCTGTCTATGTAGACGGTATGGTGCGGGATATTAATATCATGTATACACGCAATCCTACGTTTCTGAAAAACACACTGGGGAAGCGCGTTATGAGGGGCAATGAACCCTTCTATACGAAGGAAATACGGGCCATTGCACCGATGCAAAACAGAGAAGACCTGTTATCCGGCAGTGATCCTGTCATTTTCCTCTCCAGTTCCGGTATGCTCACAGGCGGTCCCAGTGTCCTGTATGCACAGAAACTTGTATCATCAGAGAATGCCTGTATCATCATCACCGGTTATCAGGATGAGGAGTCTCCCGGCCGACAGCTTCTGAATCTTCTGGAAAATCCCAAGGATGCAAGCCTGTCCCTGGGCGGTGTCTCCGTTCCCGTAAAATGCCGCATAGAGCAGGTCGGACTCTCCGCCCATGGTGACAAGCTTGAGATCCAGGGACTGTTGGACCGCCTGTCACCCCGGCATGTTTTTCTGGTGCACGGAAACCGGGATGTCATGGACGAATTAGGACAGGAATTATCAGTGCAGGACTTTCGCAGGCAGATATACCTGCCTGAATGCGGCCAGTCCTATGAGATTTCCCTTGGCATCAAAAGGAAACAGTCCCCGTTTATTCCAATTTACACGCTTCAGAAGACTCAGGAATATACACCGGCAGACGCAAAACTTCTCTGGGAATACTGGCGGGAACACTACCCTGACAGACATTTTGCCGTCTCCCAGATCGCCTATATCTGGTATGGCAAAGCCGTTTCTGATGATACGATACTGCAGTCCATGCAGCAATCTCTTGGTGATAGCTGTTACTTTACGCCGAACGCGCGCAGACTATTTCTCTGGGATGCCGTCACACCGGAAGAGCTGGCAGCAATACTGGCTCCTAAGGAGCTGACTCAACAGGAACTGTCGGCACAGATCGAAAAAGCTTTCGAAAGTTTTTCTTACCGAAAGATCAGCTACCATAACGACCGCAAAGAAGTTATCCTGCAGTTTGATTATCCTGACGCCCAGAATCAGACAGCCTTCGAAGCGGCAGCAGCAGCCTTCGCAGATGCCACCGGGTGGAACGCTTCAATCAATCCGGCTGCTAACCACAATGCTGCATCCATTCTGCTCTCATCTCTGTTCGAGAACAGAATTGCCAAAATCTCCTACCATGTAGACAGAAAGAATTATGCCGTCACTCTGACCGGATCATTCGATAGGAAAGACCAGAAAGCGGCGGACAGATTCCATGAGATTACCGGGTGGAGTCTAACCATTAACGGAGAGCTTCGTTCTCCCTCATCTGCTGCTTCTCCTTTTGCAAGCAATGCTGCTGCCGACAATAAATCTGACATAAAACATGGCACCGAAGAAGCCGATCCCGGCTTCTTCCTTCCCCGTGAGCCATCCACAGAGACCGCCGAGCAGAATCTGGCCTTTTACTGCATTGACCAAACCTTCGGGAATCTGCCCCACAGACCGGACAAGAAAAGCCTGAAGCAGGATTCCGAGGGAAAATACCTGGAGGTCAGTTTTATTTCGCCTGCCATAGGCCAGCGATACCACAACGAACTGCAAACGCTGGCTGACCAGACTGGCTGGCGCATTGGTATTGCGGATAAAGTGAATCAAAACGAATTGTTTAAGATTGCCCAACTGCTGTGCATGAAATATGAAATATCCTTAAATAAAAATCCGTCTTATCTCCCGGAACGCAGAATTGTTCAGGTCAAAGTCGGGAATACAGCGGATTCGGAATCCCTTCGGCAGGCAGCAGAAGAATTTCTGTCCAGAACCGGATGCCTGTGTACTTTTTGCATATGATTTCTTCAGACATCAGTTTTGCATGCTGCCTGCAAAGAGGCCCGGTTTCTGTTTTATATGTATGATTTTCTGCCTTGCTCCACTCACAAAAAACACCTCGCGGTATATTAGCTGTGAATAGTAACAGAGAAGCCGAATGGCTGAACCAATGTCATTAAGTTAATAGCGATATTTATATGGTTAGATTTTATAAACAGGGGTCTAACCATATTTTTTTCAAAAAAGGGTTGACATAGAACCTCAAATGTGCGGCCGCTCTCGCTGCTGATTGTATTTTAAGAGGTAGCGAGAGCGGCCCTTGGTATTAGAATCAGTCATTTTATTCTAATCCAAGGAGGTTTTATACTATGTTTTTTAACCAGATCAAGTTCCTGTTCCGGGATGCCATCTTCTATGTCGTATCCCATATGACACCTTTCCTGGCGGATCCTGATAAGGATTTCACCAGACGCAGAAAACTTCCCCCGGAAACCCTCATCTCTTTCCTTGTCTCCCAGGGCGCTTCCAGCACCGGAAATGAATTAGACGGTTTCTTTGACTTTCACTGCAATGCCCCTTCCCCCTCTGCCATAAACCAGCAGCGGGATAAACTGAAACCACAGGTTTTGGAAGAAGTCTTCCATCAGCTGCTCCTGTCCCTTTTAAAGCTGGATCCCCCTTCTCCTTACAGGTTCCTCGCTGCTGATGGCTCCTCTTTCTCCTTTTTCAGCACTCCAAAGCTGGCCCCTGATGAGTATTTTGTCTCCGGGGGCCATTCCGCGAAAGGCTTCTACAGCGTCCATCTGAATGCCCTTTATGACCTTAACTCGCATACTTATATGGATGCTGTCATCCAGCCTGTCCATTTCAAAGATGAGTCCAAGGCTTTCTGCACCATGGTAGACCGTCTGGAGACACTGGAGGGGACTTCGGATATCTTCATAGCTGACCGCGGGTATTGTTCTTATAATAACATGGCCCATGTCCTGGAAAAAAACCAGTTCTTCCTCTTTCGCTCCAAAGACGTGAATGTCCGCGGCATAGCCGGCCATCTGCCCCTTCCGAAACAAGGGTCTTTTGACCTGTGCCTTAACATTGTCATTAAGCGTTCCCATTCCAGGAAAATCAAAGCATCCGGTGATTATGTCACTTTCGTGGGTGCCGCATCCGCCTTTGATTTTCTGCCTTACGGTTCCCTGGATACCTATACGCTCCCTGTCCGGGTCGTAAGGTTCCCATTAGATGACGGCTCTTACGAATGCATAATGGCCAACCTCCCGGCAGATGAATTTACTGCACAGGATATCAAACGCCTTTATTTTTCCAGATGGGGGACCGAAACATCTTTCCGCAAACTCAAGTACACGATCGGCCTGGGCAGTTTCCATTCTTATAAGCCTGAATTTATAAAGCAGGAGATCTGGGCGAAGCTGATTGCTTACAACCTGACAGAAACTGTTATAAACCATACAGTGGTAGAAACCAGGAAGAATACGAAACACAGCTACAAAGTGAATTTTACGGAAGCTGCCCACATCTGCAGGGTCTTTTTCCGTTTACATTCACGGAAAAACCCTGCGGACGTTATACCCCTGCTCAGCCGAAAACCCATACCGGTCCGTAAAGAGCGCAGCTTCCCACGGCTGCAAACGGCCCATTTCAGGCGGCCCAGGTATTTTCTGTACAGGGCGGCTTAAGTAAATCTGCCTTTGTTTATTATAGTTTGATTGAAAGCAGGTGTAAACCTGCTTGTTTGCCATGCAATAAAATCTATATACGGCATATCCGAGTCCCTCATTTTTATAATTTTTACTTCAAACCTGTAAAAATCTCATTATCCTTTATTTTTTTAATCAATCTCCTTTCATTTTCAAAATTAACTAAATGACATTGGTTCGCGGACGGTTAGGCCGTGAACTGTAACCTCCCGGTATCACAACCCGTTACGGTTTACGACTGGCCGTACTAGTATAACTCAATTTAAATAACCTTACGTTTCACTTGTCTAAATTTCCATCTGCTTCGTTGCTGTCAATCGACGTAGCCACCGCTACGCCTCATTCCTCCGCCTTGCAGGCTGAAAATTTATCCTGCGTGTAAGGGATCGGTAATTATCGTGGATTATACTAGTACTCTGTCCTTGAAGTTCCTGTATAAATATTCGGGGATATTTTTTCAAGTGTGCGAGTTCAGAAACGGAGACGTAGCGGGCTGCGGCAGGAAGATCTAAATCTTCCTGTCATCCTTCTTCCGAAGCAGCAAGGACGTATCCAGCGCCTGTTCCGTTTTGTCTCCGCTTACCGCATTTATCATATCCTGCGGCGCATTAACTGCCATCTTTTCCGCCGTCCTCTCGTCTTTTTCCTCCCCCTTCACGCCCCTTCCCCGGAGCCCTCTCTGCGCAAATCCCGGCACAAACTGGAACCGCCGCATTGCCACATCTGCGACGAACAGGCACAGGGCAAGGAAAATCAGCCAGTTTGTGACAGGATAGCTCTCTCTTGCTCCTGTGGAAATCCGCTCAAAGACAGAGTCCTCCTCCGTGATGATCCTGCCATACTGCCCCACAAACTTCAAATACGAGTCCGTACTCACATCAAACTTATACTCATCCGAAAACTGCACCGCGGCGGCTGTTGTCAGATAACTATGCATCTCACCATCCTCACTGCGGCGTATATTGAAATGATATAGCCCTGTCTGCGATGTAGAAATTTCCGCTGTATATTGTCCCGGCGCAGTGGCATGAAGCTTCTCTTCCATAGTCTGCCCCTCCGGATCAATCACCGTCACCAGAATCTCCGTGCCGCTTGTGTAATCATCCGTCTGATAGGTGACTTCTGTCTGTTCTCCCACCGTCACCACGTCCACTCTGTCCCCGCCCATGTCGGCATTTCCGGTGGAATAATCCACGATCCGCTTCCACAACTGGACATAGTCGTCTTCGCCTGCAAAGGCGCCGCTCCACTCTCCGGTAACGTCGCTGTTCCACGCAACAGTCCTGCCAAGTCCGTACTGCCATACCGTAAGGATAGGATTTTCTTTGTCCCAAGATACGATAACCGGGTTGGCGGCTGTCTTTGGGGTTGCGGCAATATAGCCATAGATCACCGGCCAGCCATCGGTAAAAAGATTGCTTGTCAGCTCGTGGCTCTGTTGCACTTTCATCGAAAATACACCGTTCTGTATATAACTGTCACTTCCCAGAAGGACTTCTCTTGCAAAGATCTTGGGTATGTCGCTGGCTAAATCCGAATAATAATATCTGCCGCCGCACCTGTCAGCCAGTTGTTCCAAAAGCTGCGTATCGGAAAAACTTCCCACTGCCACAGTAGAGAGCGTGATCCCCTCTGCATTATAGGCATTTATCACATCCTGGAAGTTATTCGTCTCTCCCATGCCATCCGTCAGAAGAACCACATGTTTAATGGATGCCTCACTTTCCGAAACCACCCCGCACGCCTCCAAAAGAGCCGGCTTAATGGTGGTTCCGCCGCCTTCGCTGATGTGCGCGATCTCATCCTTGATGGCTGTCTTGTCTTCTGCCGTGGTGAGTTCTACCTGCCACGCATACCGGTCGTCAAAGGTCAGCACACCCACCTGATCCGAATCTCTCAGGTTATCCACTGCCACCATGGCAGCCCTGATGGCAATATCCAGATTGCTGCCGCCAGAGTCCGTGGCTTCACTGATCATACTGCCGGAATGATCGATGACCATCACCATAGCCATGGAAGGAATCTCATTTAAGCTCCTCGGCTGCATATCTACCGGGAGCACTGTCTCAAGCACGGTATTCCGATATCCTCCCAGTGCAAAGCTGTCCTCTCCGCCGCAGCAGATCAAGCCGCATCCGTAATCCTTCACAAAAGTCTCCAGATTGTCCAGAAAACCGCCGGGCAGGTCATCTATATAAGTATCAGCCAGAATGATAGACTTATAGACTAACATGTCATTGATATTGTCCGGTGCATTCAGGGCGGAAACCACATGATAGTCACAGCCTGCCGCATGCAGCACGGGGGCAAATGCCGAAACATCAACGCCCTGCCCGGCAATCAGCAGGATCTTGGGCGCAGACTCCACCACGGAATACGCGCTGAAGAAATCATTCTCCGGGCAGGTATCCCCCGGCGCCTCCACCTGTACCCTGAGATTCTCCATGGCGCCGCTGCCTGTCTCCACGTCAACCTGTGCGCTGAATACAAAGCGGTTGCTCCCCTTGTTTAAGTGGACACTGTTTGATGCCGTCCGGGCACTTCCGTTGTAAAGCACTATGACCGCGTCCGTATCATAATTGCTCTCCACCAGCACCGTGATCGCATATTTATCGCCGGGATGCAGATAAGAGGGAAGTCTGACATTGTCAATATAGGTATCAGGTGTCTCTTCATCCTCATAAAGCAAAGTCAGAAATTCTGCCCCACTTGCGGAAAGCGCCTGTCCCATATGCGCTACGTCTCCTCTGGTCTGCTTCCCGTCTGTGAGCACAACCAGTCTTCCGCTGTAGTCTTCCGGAACGAGTGTAAGCGCTTTGGAGATGGCATCCTCAAAATTGGTTGCCGTTTTCTCCGGCAGCGTCAGTAGCCCTCCGTAATAGCCTTCCTCCGTCAGAAACTGCTCCACCAGTGCATTTTTTCCAAAAGTCACAATACCATAGGCATTGCCTGCAGGCATTTTCGCAATAACAGACTGCAGGTACTTTTCGGACTCCTCAAGATGCTCCTCATTGCTGTCGGAGAGATCCACTACGAAAACAGTGGCAGTCCGGCTGCTGCCCAAATGTACCTGTATCCCCAAAAGAGCTAAAACCGTGCACGCCGCCACCGCCCCTCTCACGGCCAGATAAAACTTTCCTCTATATCTCATCTGACGCACATAAACAATCCATTCTACGATCAAAAACGCCAGCGCCAGCAGCAAGAAAAAATTTCTCACCGCCCGCTTCACCTTCTGCAGCCTTATCTCTTCTGTGCTGCCGGCAGAAGCGGCGGTTTCTCTTCCATCCGACTCCGTGGCGGTCTGGAAACGCACCACATAAGTTTCCTGATGTTCCCCGTTTCCCACCTGATACAGACCGGCCTTTCCCGGACGGCTGTCAAATGCAGGCTCATCCGGTTTGGCCCATGGCTGCAGGACAATCTCCTCTCCGGCATAATAAACATTTTGCGCAAGCCATGATGTGTCCGTAAGATAAACCATGGCATTAGCCAGAAAAACCGGGAACTCCGCTCTTAACGGAAAATCCGACTCTCTGGGGTCAAATCCCACCACGATCTCTTTACTGCCGTCCAGCTCCCTGTAATACCCTGCACATTTTCCATCGTATTCTAAAAAGCTCACCGCTCCTTCCGGAAGCGCAAAGCAGTAAGCCGTATTCACCCCTATGGTAAATCCGGTCAGACCGTCGGTCAGGTCACAGTCCATCATATGCAATACGACATTTTGAAGTGTCTCTACAGTTTCTTCTCCGGCATCACCAAACGCCAGCCGGTTCTTTCCTTCCGTCCCCGGAATCTGTCCCGCATCATAAATCACCACATTATAATCATCAAGAGCATCCGTCGCCGCTCTGGCAATGCTCTCGCCCGTGATGGCAAAGTACGCCTTTTCAATAAAAATGTTTCCCTCTCCGACGAGCAGTCCCTTCACCTGATTCTTCTGGCTTTTGACCGCCTCCGAAACATTATCCGCGTCAAGGCTCTCTACGGCGCCTCCTTCAAAAGTGATTCCGTCAACACAGGACCTTATAGTCTGTCCCTGCCACTCCACCTTTTCAAACAAACAGGTGTTATTCTCCGAAGGTGCAAGCTGCATCTGTTTCAGCGCAATCAGATTCCCACCCTCGTCATACAGACTGACGTCAAAGGTAACTTCGCTGTCGCTGTAATTGACCATGCTCACCATCACATCATAAGTTCCGTCTTCCTGAGCGGTAAATACCGTGTATTCATTCGCCACATTGGAAGAAGCCTCACCGAACACACGAAGCTCCTTCTCTGCGCTGCCCCGTAGTTCTTCGAAACCCGCTGCGCCCGCGCCATCCGTATAGACGATCAGATCCGCCGCATTTTCCGCATCATCTCCCACAAGCGCATCCAAAGTCCCCTGCGCCTGTGCCAGATCTCCTCCGCTGTCACTGCATGCGATCCCCTTAAGCGTCCGGATCAGGCTTTCCGCATCCGCCAGGTCCACAGCCAGAAGCTTTGTCCCCAGAGCATCCTCCGTCACAATGGAAAAACGGGTGTTGTCCGCCGTTCTCACATAATCGCAGGCATCCTCCACAGCATCCTCCAGGCGGGTCTTCCCTGCATCCGTCCTATGCTGCATACTTGCGCTGGTATCGAAAAGCAGTATCTTTCTTCCGCCGCTTGCCCCCTCTGACCTGATAAATGGCGACATCAGCGCGACCACCATCAGCATCACGGTCAGAATCTGCAGATACATGAGAATGTTGTGCACAAACTTCTCGAAAAAAGTCTTTGACTGCTCATTTTTCAGCAATTTCTGCCAGAGCAGATTGGAAGAGATCAGATGATCCTCTCCCCTGGGCTTAAGCAGATATAAAATTATAATGATCGGAACCGCAGCCAGAAAAGCCAGCGGCCATAAGTTCTCAAATATCATACAGCATCCTTAAATCCTGAAAAATCAGTCGATAGATATCCGTCCCGGTGCTGCATACCGCATAGAATGCACCTGCCTTTACGCATTCCCGCCGTATCCGGTCCGTAAATTCCTGCAGGGACTTCTCATAGGCCCGGATACTTCCGGCATCCAATGTAACCCGCAGGGTACTTTGATCTTCCATATCAATCAGATTCCGTGTGCCCGTCAGTTCCACGGAAAGTTCTTCTTTCGCCAACACATGCAGCAGTACGATTTTCTGCTTTCTGTAATTTAAGAAACGCAGCATCTTCTGCAGAGTCTCCTGTTCCGGCTCCAGAAAAGCCTCCTGCAGAAAATCGCTGATCAGAATGGTCACGCCCGTTCCTTTCATGGGAAGCCCGCCGACAGCTTTTGCAATATCCACCGTTCCCGCAAAAGAACGCTTCTCTAACCAGTCTGCAAACCGGGGCAAGGCTCTCTTTCCGCCTTCCGCCACAAAAGGCAGATGCATCCTGCCCATATCATAGAGCACGACACGGTCCATGCCATTTAATCCCATATAGGAAAAAGCTGCCGCCAGCATACAGGCAAGCTCACTCTTTTTCTTCTCCCCGTAATCCATGGAAGCACTGGTATCGATCAGAATCGAAACCACCGCTTCCTTTTCCTCCATATATTCCTTGATATAAAACCTGTCCAGACGCCCATAGGCATTCCAGTCAATGCGGCGGATATCGTCTCCCGGCATATACTCCCTGAAATCCGAAAATTCCATGGAAGAACCTTTCTGTATGGATTTACGGTTTCCGGTCAGGTTCATGGAAGTTCTGTGCCCCATGGCCAGCCTGAGCCTTGACAGCCTGTCAAAGAATGCAGCGTCCAACATCATAATTCCCCACCTTTTTTCTCCTATCTTCCCGGCGAAGCCGTATTTGCATCTAAAATGTTCTTTATGATGTCATCCTCGCTAATTCCTGCGCTGATGGCGTCAAAAGCCGGAATGATCCGGTGTCTAAGAACCGGGTATGCGGCCTCCTTCACATCCTGGAAGGAAACATTAAATCGTCCTTCTAAAAACGCCTTCGCCCTTGCGGCGCGGGTAAGCGCCTGTGCCGCTCTGGGACTTGCTCCCTCTCTGATGTGAGGATTCGGAGCGTGCGTCGCCATGACGATCTCGAGCAGATAATCCATCACCGCATCCGCAATCGGAATCTGATTAATCAAGTTTCGTGCTGCCAGAAGCCCCTCACCATCCATTTGTTTTTCAATGACAGGCTCCTTGCTTTCCTCCGTGAGCACAACGATCCCCTTCAGCTCCTCCCTCGTGGGAAACCGAACTAACAGCTTAAACATGAAGCGGTCAAGCTGCGCCTCCGGCAATGGATAGGTTCCCTCGCTTTCTATAGGATTCTGGGTTGCCAGCACAAAAAAGGGCTCATGAAGTACATGGCTGACATTCCCCACCGTCACCGTATGCTCCTGCATGGCCTCCAGCAGCGCCGACTGGGTTTTGGGCGTGGCACGGTTGATCTCATCCGCCAGAATCAGATTGGCGAAAACCGGTCCTCTCTCAAAAGAGAACGAACTGCCCTGCCCGTTCTTGATAATGATGTTCGTACCGGTCACATCACTTGGCATCAGGTCGGGAGTAAACTGGATTCTTTTAAAAGACAGGTCGAAGACCTTACCGATGGTACTGACCAGTCTGGTCTTTCCCAGCCCCGGCATACCCTCTAAAAGCACATTGCCTCCTGTAAGCATCGCCAGCATGACCTGCCTGATCAGCCCGCGCTGTCCAACGATTCCCTTCTGTATCTCCCTTTCACATACGGCAATCCGCTGTGCCATATATGCCGGGTCATTCCATCTGCCCCTGTCTAATTCAGCCATATTTCTGACGCCTCCCTGCCTGCTTGTTTCTGAACATTAAAATTTTCTTTTTTATCATACGGTCTGCCGGTGGGTTCTTCAATCTTTCTCCCCGTACCCTATCTGTTTTGTATATATCATACCACTATCCCACCAATATTACTATTGCATTTCCATTAAACATTCCTTCTCTTTATCGCATTTGGCCGGGCAGACATTGCAAATAATAAGGCAAAGGGAGATTAAGGAACTTGTATTTGAATTGCATATTCTTTTGTTGTATAATTCCGTTTTTCAAACTTACTTGGCCAAAAAAACCGCTAAACCATAGGGCAAAAGATTCGGATTTCCCATGCGAAAGTATCTCCATTTCTTTGTGCAAAAGCTGTAAAGCCCTACGGATTTGAGACCCGGCCGTACTCCGGCAGTATCCGTATATTTTCCCAATCACTTGTTCTAGTGCCTGCTGACAATGGAATAGTCATCTGTATATTCTCCTGACTGATAATCATAAATTAAAATCTGATATGGCTTGTCTAAAGAAATCCAGATTTCAAAATTTCTGCTTTCAAAGTCGCCATCGGTAATCAATTGGTCATTAAATGTCCAAAATGTTGCGTTTTCACCAATTACGGATTGAACAGAATAACAGATCCCCTCTACCCCATTTACGGTTTCAATCCCACCGCTATAACTTAATGCGTCCTTGGTTCTGTCCAGTCCTGTAAGATGACCGTATATTTCATTCTCCAATTCTATCAGTTTTTCGTTGTGGTAATGCTTCCAATTATATACCTCTCGCTGGTCAAAATCCGGACAGGCAAGATATGCTGTTTTACCTTTCATATTGGGAACTGATATGTTAAACTCACTTTTCTCCGATTGAAAAGGCAATGTTTCGGCTCCATATACAAACACATTTACAGCGTTGCTGTTTTCTTCACTCTGTTTCCAGACCACGCGGCTGACCCGGCAGGAAGCAAAATTGACTGTACCACTTATTTCAAGACAATTTGTTTCTTCATTGTACGAAAGATCATCTACACTCATTGCGTGAGTAGATACAGGAACGCCGATTACAAAGACTCTTACACAAACGGATAGTAAAAGAAATACCAGCAACCCTGTAGTGATTCCAAAGGCAATTTTCAATTTTCTGGTATGTTGCCGCAATTTTTTAAATCCGTCAAGTGCAATTTGTTCTTTTGCTTCCATTCCATTATTCAATTCTTCTTTCATTTCCAGATAGGCTCTATTACATTTTTCGCATTCTTCTAAATGCCCCTTTACTACATTTTCCCCTGCTTCGCTTAAAACTCCGTCAATATATCCGGGAAGCAGATCCTTGATTATATCGCAAGAATAATTTTTATTCATGTGCCTTCAACTCCTTTTTGATTTTCTGTTTTGCTCGATAAAAAACCGTCCTACTCCAATTTTCACTCTTTCCTAAAATTGCTCCTATTTCACGAAAAGAAAGTTCGCCCGTAATTCGATATAAAATAACTTCCCGTTCCAACTCTGGCAAATGATGGATTGCCTGATAAAGCTCTATTTTATTTTCCTGATTCAGTACGTTGCTTTCTCCGTCCGGCGAAGAATCATCCGGCAAATAATCTGCCAGTTCTACCATTTCTGCACGCTTCTTTTTTCGAAGCTCCTGGTATAAAACATGTTTCGCTATCTGGCAAAGCCATACAGATAATTTACAAGAGCCGTTATAACGTGAAATGGAGCCTACCGCCCGTAAAAATGTTTCCTGCATTAGTTCTTGAGACCATTCTACATCCTGCGTATAGGAATATAAAAAACGGTAAACTAAACTCGCATACTCTTGATAAACCGAATCCATGTCTATATTTTTACAAGAATTCTGCACTTTTTCACCTCCCCGTAAGGTAAATTTTTAAGTTATACAGGATATTTGCTATAACTTATCTCTTATATCACATAATAACGGTGTTTGTTACAACATAACGCAATTCTTTTCAAAATTTTTACTGGAAAAAGCCTTGCTACAAGCGGTTTTGCGGGCGCGTATCCGGCACGGCAAGGGATTTATACCTTATCCCCCGAAACCGCGCTTCTACTGCGTAACAAATCCACAGCAAAAGGAGTGATTTACTATGGCAGTCTCCTGCTTAGTGGGAAGCCTGTTTGGATAAAATACAGGTTGCCTTTGCTGACTTTAAGAAAGAAGCATTGCAGAGAAAAAGGCTGTAGAAACAGGAACAGCCAGCCCAAAAGAATTTACGGACTGGCTGTATCAACAGAATGATATTATTTTGAAATTGACTACCTTTTAAGTGATGTCTATACAAAAGATCATTCCTCTCTTATGGCAGACAAGATGCTTGTTTTCTTCAACTCGGATTTTGCGTATGCGGTGAAAATCAAATATATAACTGCCAGAACAGCGACTAAAGCCAGTAGAAATAGCCACGGTAATACCAATGTAATGCAATGGTTCACCGCATCCAACCGCCTACTAACAATTACACTTAAAATGCTTCCAAATACAAGAGCTATTACCAACGAACCTCCGAGGTAAATTCCAATCTCCCTATTCAGCATTGCTTTCAACTGTTTCCGTGTTACCCCAACAGCTTCCAGCAGACCGAATTCACGCTTTCTATTCTGAAAATCAACCATAAGCATATTCATAAGGCTGATACTACCAAAGATGAACAGAATAGCAGAGGTCATATATAGCGCATTTATAGATGCGCTGTATTGATGCTGAATATTTTTAATCGTTTGTTCAATCGTATTTACTTCTATTTTTCCATTTTTATCCGCAATCTCCTGAACCGCGGTCAAAACTTCATCAAAATGTCCCTCTGAATTTTTAACTGCCAGAATACCCGTCTGTTCCGTTATACCTGTCATTTTCTTTGCTGTGTCATAAGTCATAATGAAGTAGGGGCTTCCGGGAACAACCGGGCTATCCTCCATTAAATCAGACCTGTTGTATGTGCCTGCAACAACGGCTTCCACATCAAAGGTACTACCATCAAAAGCTCTGCCCTCAATCTTCAAAGTATCTCCAACTTGTGCTATATCTTCTGCAACTAATATTCCATTTTTCTCAACCATATCGTTGTAATCTGCTGTTCCAGAGGATAACACCGCCTGCTTTTCTTCTGTCTGTTCCCGATTTAAGGTTGGAAAAAAGTCTGAAATGCTCGTGATAGAACCACTTCCGCCCGAAAAAGTAGCCGTCATACAAACGCTGTCAAACGCGGTGATTTTTTCTATCCCATCTACCTTTTCTAATTCCTGCATCAATGCCTGATCTTCAAGTGGATTTTCTTCCAGTTGCAATTTTGCGCTTCCGTATGGCTCCGCTTCGTTATCGAAGGAGCTGCCCACTGTATTTCTTATTTGTATGAGAATATTACCGGCAGGATAATATTTGAAACTTGCCTGTTTTGCCGGATCAATAGAACCAGCAACTGTAGAAGTAACCAGTAAAAGAGCCCCGCTTACTCCAAGCATTAAAAGCGTCAGGACTGCCTTTTGTTTGTTTCTTTGTATATTCATTTTCGCCAGATTAAACGGAGTAAATTTCCGATGCAGTTTTGAGCTGCTTTTTGCCTTTCCAACATACGCAAGGTATTTAGCACCCTCTACCGGGGAAGTGTTCATTGCTACCCGAACAGGCTTAAAGATGGCAATATTCACTGTTACAAAGGCTACTGCGGCAATCAGTACAGCATAAATAACTGTTGTTTTTAGCCGGAATCCATCAGGACAGCCAATAAGTCCAATCAGTACACCAATGACAAGCCCCAAAGGAATACCAGCTAAGGCATATAAACGTCCCTCTTTACTTGCCATCCGTTTAATCTGTCCTTTTGTCATGCCAACTGTCCGCAGTTGCCCAAACATCTGAACATTTTTTACAATCTTTGTGTAAAAAACACCATAGACAATCGTTGCCGCCAAAATAGCCGTCAACGCCGCCAGTAGTGGTACTGGAATCGGAATACCCGATGTTATCACACCCGACATAACAGCAGAATATTCTGTAAGCATTACCTGTTCCTCGACAATGCCTGTATTTTGTATTGCTTTGCCGGCAAAATCGAGAATAGCCGTGGAACTTATGGCGTCTGTATTCAACCGCGTATATGCTGTAACCTGAAAAGAATCTTTTGCCAAATCTTGGGCAAGCTCTTTACTAACATAAATAAAATATCCGTTGCTTTCTTTCGTATTATTCAAAACACCTGAAAGTGTATATTCTGCTTCCTGTCCTGTTCCAGTCAGGTCAATAGAAATTGTATCGCCAGTCTGATAGGATTTTCCTAAAAAATCAAGGTAGTTCTGGGGGAGCATAATCTCATCCGCTTTCTGCGGCACACTTCCCTGAAAAGTTTTTTCTTCCTGATGTAAAAAATAATCTTCATTTCCATAAGCAACAGTGATTGTTTTATTTTCAACATAAAACACACCTAGAGCGGAATATTCGCCAACCCATGTAATATTTTCGTTTTGATGCAGCTGAGCCGTTTGTTCGTCCGTAACTCCCAAAATGCCAATCTGCGCTTTATTCCTCTGTGTGTTCTTGAATTTCTCTTGTGTACCTGTTGATATTAGGAGAATCGAAAAAACCATACAGACAGAGATGGCGATTGTCAAAAGCAGAAATGCCTTGTTTCTCTTATCCGCTTGCATACTCCTACCTGCCAATTTTTTTACAATGGCACTTGTATCATTCTCAAAAGGCCATGTCATAGTCTGCCACCTCCTTATTCCACAGTGTAGTCTCGGAAAGTCCATGAAGAAGCAGAAAAGAATTATGTTATATAAATGGAAGTGACGGGGAGGAATAAAAAATGCTTATTTTTGAGCGGTTTTCGG
>CAJTEN010000012.1 GCA_910575245.1 Clostridia bacterium
ATAGGGTGAACGTAAAGGAGAAGAGAAAACTTATAGGGTGCACACCTTTAGGCTGCTTTAGCAGCAAACCGAACCTACCGGCTTTAGCCGGTAGTGGTTAAGTCCTCTTGTTTGTCCGTTCAGTTCCATCTTGGCGGCATTGCGGATGTTCATACAGTTAATTTTGACAGATGCAAACAAGAGCAGGAACGACATCAGCATGATGATTGCCAGGATCACGAAGGTTGTGAAAAAGGACATATCTCCGCGTTCATTTCGTATGGCTTTCTTAAACATGATGTTCCTCCCTCTTATTTCCAGTAGTGTTCGCTGACACCTGCGCCCTGTGAACGGACATTGATGGGTACAAGGTTGAACTTCCAGAAGCCTCCCAGATGGCAGCGCCCCGTAACCGTAACATAAAAAGGCGTCCCGATCTGGATGCGGCCGGTATTGCCGGGATCGGACACCTGATAGGAAATCCCCGTGGCCTCATCCAGTTGCCCGGAGAGAAAGGAAAAGAGGGTATCCGTTTCCCCGCTGGTGCCGCCGTTTAACTGGATCTGTTTTACAAGCTGGTCTGCCATGTGGTCCATTGCCTGCTTGACGGAAATGATGTGGAACACATTGATGATGAAGGCAATCAGGAGGACAGTCACCAGAATGTAAACAAAGCTGCTGATATAAGAGGAATCGCCTCTCTCGGACAGCAGCAGCCGTTTCAGTTTCTTTTTCAATAGTTCACCTCCCGGATAATAGAAAACGCAGACGGGAAGCCGGGGTGGGACTTCTTGCCTGCGTTTCTTTGCGGCAGGGCTGCGTAAGGGATACGGAGCGGCTGCCTGTGTATGATTTTTCACGATACTCATTTTAACATAGGGGATTTACCGTGTAAATCGCAAAGCCGTGCCAATTTGAGACATTTTTGTGCCAGTTTAACATAAATTTTGTTCTACTGTTTTAATGTCGGTTTGGTTAAAAGATAGTGCGAAATCCAAAGCATTTTTGGCATCCTCTCTGCTTGCTTTATATCCTCCATGTATAATTTTATTGCGAAGCGCCCATTGTTTTTGCACTTCTCTATATGCCGAATGGCTACAAGCCCCTACGTCAACTTGCTCTTTGATCATTACTGGAAAAGAGATTCTTGATGACTTAATATTATGTCGTTCTTGAAACAATATTTCTAATTCTGAAAAGGCAGATATTATGCAAGGAGAAAATTCACCTTTTCTAAATAGACGGTTTGCATCTTCAAAAGGTTCATGCAATTTTTTATGATCGGATATAATGCCATAACATAGAGTTTGTAATTCTTTTTGAAAGCTGTTTTCGCTTTCTAAATGGTTTCCCCAATCAAGTATATACGTTAAAATACTATTTTCCATAAAGGAAAATGGAATGGAACTTCCTTTTTCAGCTATGACTATAATAGCATTTGGTTCTTTCTCGGCTTGAATAAGCCCAAATTCATACATTACATTTGGACTGTTATCAGAGATATCGATTATTGCCATATTTGATTTGCTAATGGCCATCCTGGCTATATCCATCCAATTATCTCCAGGCATTAACATATCATCAATCCTGATGGGGTAATGCCAACATTTTCTAATATGGGATATATAATGGTTTTAAGCTGCGCAATACGCGACATGTGCACCAACAAAGGGAATAACATTGTTGTGTATAAAACTATTATGGCGTACTCTATTTGACATGGTAAAGATAAAAGAAAGGAAAGCATTAAAAAAGTTCCAGTACAGGTTAAAGGGAAACAAAGTGATGGTTTTTCTTTAGATACAATAAAATATCCAGTAACAGTGGTAGATTTAGAAAATTATTTTAATGATGGTGGGATTGTGTCTTTGTCGTTTATATTAGTGAAAATGGAAGAAATACAAAAATATATTATTCTTGTCTGCTTCCGGTAAAAATACGAAATATCTTGGATAGGAATATCAAAAAGAATAAAAAGCTGAGTATTGAATTTAAGTAAGCGTCAAATCGCCCGCTCTCCTAATACCATAATCATATGTCCTTTCTGAAAATTAGAGTGATTGTTTTGAAATTATCATGTTACATCTGCTCCATAACTCGTCTTTATATGCAAATACATCTTTATCAATCTTTCTTTCAACAAAGCCGACTTTTTCATAACATTGTTTCGCTAATGCGTTTTCATTGAAAACATTTAGCTGAACTGTTTTTGCGCCGGTTATCTGGAAAGCGTATTGCAGAGCAAGATTCAGCATTTCTTTTCCGTAACCTTTTCCACGTTTTGTTTTATCAACAATTACAAATTTAAGAAAACCAATATTGTCTGTTGTATTGACAGAATAACAGAAGAAGCCTACTGCTTGTCCGTTATTTTCAGTTGCTACATAAGCACTGTCCGTCCAGTCCATTGTATTTTTCTCTAATAAATCATGGAAAGGTTTTGGTGTTATGGGATATGGCAAAAGATTTGCACACCAAAAAGCATGAGTTCTCTCGTCATCAATCCATTTTGATACATATTCGTAATCTTTGTTTGGTATATACGGTCGGATTCTCATAAATGGAATGTCCTTTCTCCAATTTATTTATAAATTGTTATAGGTAGTACACCATAATATATTCTTCCTCGTTCTCCCTTACAATTTCAAAACCAATCTTTAAATACATCTTTGCCGCATAATTGGCTTTTTGAACAGAAAGAGAAACTCGGCTGTAGCCATGTGATTTAAGCAAGGTAAGAATTTCTTTCATCATAGATGTTCCAATGCCAAAGCCTCGATATTCTTTATAAAGAGAGATTGCCAAAGAGGGCGTTTCATCATCTATATGTCCGTAATCGTCCATGATGCGAACCCAAACAGCCCCGACAATCTTACTATCAACCTCTGTGACTAATCCCCAATCATCTTTGGATTCCCCGAAGCGCTCAACATAAACCTGTAATTCGGGAGACGTAATAATGGTTTTGGGTGGAGGTTCGATACCCTCTGGAATAAAAATTGCTTCATATAAAAAATTATCCAGTAACGGATATTCCTGTTTTTGTATTTTTCGTATCGTTACGTCCATAGCTGACCTCTCAATTCTGTATTCTCCATATAGTCTAGCATAATTCCGATAATACAGCGACAAAAACTTATCAAAAATATTAAATTTAATTCATCTGTTAAGTCGGTAGACCTTCTCATATCCACAAACAGAACAGACAGTTTTCCCTTAAACACTTTGTTAGAATCCGTTATATCATTAAGCGGTGGCAATACGTTTGTAATTTCTATTTCTTCAACAGGCTGTCTCAAAATTTTGTTGACAATGTTGCTCGCTGCTTCAAATTCCGATGATGGGATAAATGATTCTTCCATAAGCATAGCCCCCTCTAACTTTTAAAATCCTTTAGCATTTGCTGTAATAGTTGAGATTGTAAATATTCATTTCTAAATGTGTCCATATTATATCCTTCTAAATCAGGAAAATAGGGCAGGCGATTGGTAAATTCGTCAACATTGTATTTTTTAAAATTGGCTATGACAAAATCATTGAATTTCATTCTTTCATATTCAGATTCAAAAACAAGTATACATTCCATAAATCTTTGTCTTGCAGTAAGTTCCTCGTCCATATTATCAGTAATATAGAACAGATGAATTATATGTTCGATTGAACCTTTAACGAAATACTTATATGAGATATCCCAATGGTGATAGCTTTCTTTATATAAAGAAATTCCGTTTGTTTGTGGGGTAGATGTAAAACACCTTCCACCGTCCAATGCGGCCCCGCCCAAAGAATATAATAAAGTTTGATGATAATAAATGTTTATATCGTACCATCGAGGGTGGGAATCGCATTGATTAAATAAATAGAACTCATAACCGTTTCGGCAATCGCCAGCTGATATTTTTTCAAGTGTAAATTCGGGAGCATATTTATAAAACTTTTTCCCACCATCAGAATCTACCCAATCACAAGGAGTTTGTACTAACAACAACGCACGATCAAGAGCGGTTGCGTCAATACCAAACCGTTTTTTCCAAAGACTTTCGATTATATTTATATCGGCCGATGAGTTTTTAGGGGTGTTGGTATCCATTATCCGAGCATAAATGTTATTGGCAAACACACCTTGATATTGTTCTGTTAAATAATAAGGCGTGTTATGATCATTCCTAATAACAATAATATCTACATTTTGTTCACCTTGTACTATACCTTAATATATCGTGTTGCCCTCGATTCGCCGATTCGTTTTATCGCACCGCTTTTCACCATTGCGCCAAGAACAGCTTCAACGGTAGTTGGACTTACATCAGGATGAATCTTGCATATCTCCGCTTTGGAAAGCGGCGTTAGACTATTTAATATCGTAGCCTCAACACGGGCTTTCTTTGTAATCTTTTTTCCGTGAACAACCGCGAAACGTTTATCAAGTTCCTTATAGCACATATAAAGCATAGATAAAAAGTTTTCGATAAAAGGGAAATAACTGTTTTCGCCAGATTCCCAACCATCTGAAGACTGACGGAGAGATTCATAATAATATGCTTTGTATTTATTGATCTGTTCTTCAAAGGACACATATTTTCCTGCATCAAACCCATTTTTATATAAAAGCAACAGAGAAAGCAGGCGTGACATTCTGCCATTGCCGTCTCGGAATGGGTGTACGCAAAGAAAGTCTAAAATAATACAGGGAATCAACAAAAGCTGATTCACATTTGCATCGCTGCAAGCCTCCAAATATGCAAGTTCTAGTTGTTCCATTGCTTTTGGTGTTTCGGCTGCGGGAGTAGGGCGGAAACGAACTCGTCTATTGCCGTCAGAGTCTATCTCTAAAATTACATTGTCATCAGTTTTGTACTGGCCGCCGTATTCATATCCAGCAAAAGACATCATCATTTCGTGCAAACGCAGAATATCACGATTTCTGAAATCGATATGTTCGAAGCCTAAATGAATTTCATTTAATGCGTCCCTATAACCTGCGATTTCTGCTTCGTTATGATTAAGAGGGGCGCTATTTTGATTTACAATGGCAGCGATACGTTCGTCGCTTGTAACAATTCCTTCAATAGCATTAGAACTTTTAATAGATTGTACCTTTGCAACGGCTTCAAGTTCAGTAAAAATCTGCTTGTATTCGTCTTTTCGTACACCTGCCATGGTCTTTAGAGAAGATATGTTTGCAGTTAAGTTTACAAGACTCGCAGGTAACAAGCCGTTATTTAAAAAAGAATAATCAAATTTTCTCATATAATCCCATCCTTTCTGCATATAACTATACTATATTATATGCAGAAAAACAAGATACTGGACATGTTTTCTGCATATAAATCACCTCAAAAATATGCAGGTAGTGTGCGCCATAATGCGGAAAGGCGATACGGAATTGTAACCCATTTGCCCTATATATCAAGCGTCTATCTTTTCAAATAGGAAACTCTATTGGCATGTCCTCTAAAATAGGACTTTGGAACTCTAAACTATCAAGCCAAAATTATGGTCAAAAATATTCGGTCAGAAATTTGTCTTCCTTAGCGGTCAAAAATTTTTGCCACTGCAATTCGTTACCTATATAGGACAACACATCAACGAAGCCCCTGTACCTAACTTTTGGGCTATAGTGTTCTAGTATCCACTTGTTAAAGTGAAACATCTACGGCAATCAGTGGACAGGCAACACGCCGGATCTGTCAATACGATATAGCTTATCAAAGGTTGAGTGTGTTTGATTACGGAAATCAATAAAATCATATGCTTCATCCATCTGCCGAAAGAGGGAGCCGGAGAATTCTCTCCGATCCTTAAATTCACTCTGCGTTGTACCTTGAAAAACAGCGGCTTTAATTGTATGCACACACTGATCCGAAAGCAGTAACCCTAAGTTTGTATAGACACCATCCTGTGTTACCATTCCCAATGTTTTCATTTGTGTGAGACCAAACTTTACATTCCGTTCAGTAAATACTTTTTTTGCACTTTCAAAGGTTGAATTTTGTTCCAAAGACCGCATTTTTTCAAAATGATCTCCGCCAGTTTCCTTAATCATGCGACGGATTGCAGTATTTGTAGCCGGAACAGAGGAATAACCTTGACGGACATAAACGCCTTCAGGACGCAAGCCTTTTTTGCTATATAATATGGTCGCTCTGTTCCCTGCTGAATATCAACTGTAACGATTTTCTTTCCATCTACCGTTACTGTTTCATAATGAAGAAACATTGTCAGATCCGGTTTAATTGCATCTCGAACCATATTGCTGATTTGCAAAGAAGTTTCGTCTGGGTTATCCAGTCCTGACACAGTTCCGTTGTCCATCCAAAAATGAAAAATTGGAAAAACAGCAGAAAAAGATACAGCAGAAACTTAACAAAATGGTACAGTCAAAAGAAGTCATGGAGCGCGATATACACGCCTATGATGAAGATGTGAAATGGCAGTTAGCAGAGCCGGGGCATTGATGGGCGCAAAGAATTATCGGGATAAAAAAGCACACAATAATACAATCCGCAATCTGACCGGGGAATATAAAAGGATTGAGCCGGATTGCCGGGAGGGGGTGCGGGCGCAGTTGGAGCGTATGAAAGAACTCTGCAAAGAGCGCAATAATTTGTATGAGAAGCAGAATGGCTTGAAGGGGCAGAAATAGAAGAGTGAGAAGTCATTGGAGCGATAAGAAATGTGGGACATTGCGGTTGCTGTGTCTTATATTTTTGTGGTAAATGGAGTGGGGAAGTGGTATAATCTGATTTGTAAGTTGAGAGTTTTTGGAGGAGAGATATGGAGTATTTAACAGCAACAGTGGAAATGGCAGATACAATACATAATATTTTGCATACAACCATAAGAACAGTATATCCAAAGTATTATCCTAAAGAGGTGGCGGATTTCTTTTGCCAACATCATAGCAGAGAACATATTTTAGAAGGGATAGCATCAGGAAATATGGGAGTATTGATAGATGGAGATATTATAATCGGTACGGGCTGCTATGACGGTAATCATATTACAGGAGTATATGTGCTGCCAGATTATCAGAAACAAGGTTGTGGTTCAAAGATTATGGATTGTCTGGAGATGGAAATTTCAAAAAAGCATGATACAGTTCTCTTAGATGCTTCGCTTTCGGCAGTGTGTCTATATGAACATAGGGGGTATAAAACGGTTGGACATGGAATTTATGAATTACACAATGATGTTAAACTTGTTTATGAAATTATGGAAAAAAAGCTGAAAGATAATTAAATTCATTTTGTGAGGTAGACATAATATTTTTTCTTGGCAATGATTTGAACATGGTGCTGGCACCATATAAATTAAAACAGATAAGGGAAAGGATAATTGGCGGTTTGCGGTAATAAGCAGATTGCCATATTTTTATGGAAAAATGAGCGGTTATGTGGTAATATATAGGGGCAAAGATAAAAACACAACGCAGGCAATCTTGCAGAACTGGTAGGTAGTCCAGTCGCACCTATTTGGTGTAAGTAGCCCTCCCTCCTTAGGGTTGTCCGTTCTTTGTTCATTACAATTATTTTAAGGAGGAATTGTCATGGACAAAGTATCGGGAAAGTTGACAGTATTTTTTGAAGAACCCTTTTGGGTGGGAGTGTTTGAACGTGTATTAGACGGAAAGTTATCGGCATGTAAGGTTACGTTTGGCGTAGAACCAAAAGACTATGAAATATATGATTTTGTTCTTAAAAATTACTATCAGTTACGATTTAGTCCGGCTGTGGCAATTGATGTAAAAGAAGTTGGCCGCAATCCTAAACGGGTACAGCGTAAAGTACGAAAACAGGTACAGAATACCGGGATAGGAACAAAATCGCAACAGGCTTTGAAATTACAGCATGAGCAGCTGAAAACTGAACGCAAGACTGTGAGCCGGGAACAACGGGAAGCGCAGAAACAGCGGCAGTTTGAACTGAAACAGCAGAAAAGGAAAGAGAAGCATAGGGGCAGATAATATTACCCCAATTGCGTTGAAGTTTTAATTGAAAGTGAGGAAAATGGAAATGCCATATATTACGGTCGAAAGTGGGGCATTATCAGACGAGCAAAAGGAGCTGTTAATTAAACGCCTAACAGAAGTGTCTTCTGAGATTATGAAAGTGCCACAGGAGTTTTTTGTTACCACAATTAAAGAAGTATCTGATAAAAATTTTGGAATTGGCGGGAAAACTATTGATATAGTCAAGGAAGAATATATAAAGAAACATCAATAGTTTATGATTTATGAAATGAGAGGAATAAGTATTATGTGTTTAATCACAGGAAATAAGCGAATATATTGAATTTTGGACAAAGTTTTCTAAAAAATCAAAGGAAATTCTGAAAGAATACAATAATGATTACAATTATGAAGTCCTCCTGCTGTTCATGCTGGGGGCAGTGACACGGGTATTCAAGCCGGGGACAAAGTTTAAGGTTATGCTCTGTCTGGTGGGCGGCCAGGGAGCCGGGAAGTCTACCTTTTTCCGGTTCCTCGCTGTCCGGGACGAGTGGTTTTCCGATGACCTGCGAAAGCTGGACGATGACAATGTGTACCGGAAACTGCAAGGCCGCTGGATTATTGAAATGTCAACTGGACGAGGGTATCTTAAACCGCCTTATCAGCCGGATTCTGGTGGGAGAGGTGAAAAAGATTGACGGGGAGAAATTTCAGGATATCAAAATCATTTATAACTTTGTCGGGGAGATACCGGCGGTAACAGAATAACAGCAATGCCCTTCTCTCTTTCCGGGGGAAGGGTTTTCTTCTTGCCTGCATAGGAAAAAGAAGCCAGGTTCCCTATTCTCCGGCTTTCGGGATATACTGGAAGTTAAGAATATCTTTTTAAAATCCCTTTATAAAACCTATATGCCAAATATATCCCAGCCGAGCAATCAAACACTAATAGCCCAATTCCAGCAATAGGAAAAACTACAAATAAAATCCCCGTCAATAAGAAGAATAACGCACACTTTTTATATAATCCAGCTATTTCCGTATTATAGCCTTTTACATCTTTAACTTTATCCTTCAGTGAGGTGTCTCCACTCCAAAAATTAATAGGCTCACTGCTATCTTTATTATAAACACTTATAACAAAGAAAGGGAAAGCACATAATAAGCAGCATACCAGAGCTACTATTCTTCCAACCAATATACCAACCTCCTCAAACTCTGATTTTTCCAGTTTTACAAACTGGAATTTATCTATTTTAGCAATAATATCCTCTTGTATGCTAGCTTGTCAACCCCAAAATCCGGGAGGAACAGCGGCGGCAAGCCGCCCAGCGGAAATTTATCAAGGATTGCGAACGGCTTTACGAGAAGAACGGGGCGCATTTACAGGAGGACGCACGAAATGAATAAGCGTATCAGAAAGAAACAGGAGAAGCAGCGAAAGCAGCTTGAAATGAAGTGGCTGCTGGATATGGCAGTCGCCATTGACACAGCAATACAGGAGTATTGGCAGTGGCGGGAAGAAATGGAACGTCGTTATGTGGAGCTTTACGCGGAGGAATTAGCCCGCCGAATGGGGCTTGTCCCGAAATAGTGAAAGGGCTTAAAAGATTTGCGCCGTGGAAATGTGGATAACAGGCTATGGGGCTATGGAAAACGCCATTCACAGCACATGGAAAAGCCAGAGCGCGGTTTTCCCACGTCCTGCAAACAGCGTTTCCCACAGCCCCAAAAGAGCAGCCAGTTACCCACATTCCCACAAATCCAAACTTTTTTATCAGAAAATGCCTTGAATAAAGGATTTGAGAGGAAAGTTTGGATTTCAGGAAGAGTGAATAATATAAGGGCTTGTGCGAGGGAGGTTGTGAACGAGGAAATTATTTACACATAGGCAATACAGCGGCAGAGGGTTAAATCTCTGTCGCTTTTTTCTGGAATCTTAGTGTTACTATTCACGGTGCCTTGCACCCTGCTGCAAGGCATCCGGCCAATAAAGCTACGGTTTCAGGCATCCAGCCCCTCGCCGAAGGCGACTTTTCATGGGCTGGATGCGTTACAGTTCGCGGACGGTTAGGCCGTGAACTGTAACATCTTAGTGTCTGTATTCGTACCTTTCATATTAGAATCTTGAGAAAGGCAGTATAGGTGTTTATAATTGTGTTGGAGGTGTTAAACGGATATTCAGATTATTGAACATATAAAGGAAAAGTTACAGGTGGTTATTAATTGCCGACAGATAGATGATGAAATTATGCGGTTAAAATATTACATTGAAATGTTTGACAAAAAACTACAGGCAAAAAGGATAAAGAATAGCCGGCATTAATTATTCGATGTTCTAGTAGTCAACTGATGGTTGAATTAGAGAATCAACCAATAGTTCCTTCCCAAAAAATGCTTATTATGTATGATAAAACCAGGAGGTAAGAAGAAATGAATCAAGAAAAAAATGGAAAATTTATTGCTGAATGTCGAAAAGAAAAAATCTTACTCAGTTACAGCTGGCAGAAAAGCTAAACATTAGTAATAGGGCGGTTTCAAAATGGGAAACAGGAAAAAGCTGTCCAGATGTATCGATAATGATGGAGTTATGTGACATTCTTGGAATAAATGTAAACGAATTGTTATCAGGCGAAAGGATTATAATGGAAAATTATCAAAAAAAGGCAGAACAAAATTTGGTGGAATTACAGAAACAAAAAGAGCAAGCAAACAAGATGAAAAGAAAATTGGAAATATTATGGGGAGTGATTGCAATTATTCTATGTCCAGTTCATTTAGCTATAAATTATTTTTATCCTGAAAATCAAGGAACATATATTGGCTGGGTGATTTTGATAATAGGGGCTCTTTTGTTTGTACCATATTTTTTGAAATATTACAAAGTAGAAATTAAATTGAAATAAGTTACTATAGTTAACGACATTAAAAATTTCCTTTTCGGCCTTGCAAAAGCTTCCGTATATGGCTTTGGCAGGAGACGGAAACAGAAATTTTTATGTCGTTTGCTGTAAATTACAAAGCTGCTGGCGAACATAATGAATATTGCA
The DNA here is from genome assembly GCA_910575245.1 of Clostridia bacterium. GTDB lineage: Bacteria > Bacillota > Clostridia > Lachnospirales > Lachnospiraceae > UBA3282. The sequence continues at coordinate 10,978 of CAJTEN010000012.1, forward strand.
AAAAAGATAATACCGACCGCCACAGCACCATCAATATAGATTCCATCAATATATCTGTCATTTAGTATGATGTCAAAATCTTTAATACCTTCGGCTTCACCCTTACTTTTCAAGAAATCTTTTTGAGTGTCAGGACCCATATCGGCTTTTTCCAAATTAAGTGAAACTAATACATCAACAGTCGAGGCAGTTTGGGTGTTGTAAGTTAAAGAAAGCCTGCTGTACTGTTGGGCGTATTAATGTGTTTTCTTTCAATTCTTTGATCAAGGTGTCTACATATTCAAAGGAAAATGTATCACCTAATACCAATTTGTGAATAGACAGATAAGTTTCGGATACAAGCACCTCCGCGTTGCTTTGCGGTAGGTTTCAAGCAATCAGTTCAAAGCCCAAAAAGGACATTGCCGGAACACCGGCACAAGAGCAACGGGCGGGACGGTCAGCAGCACCAGATTCAAAATCAAGGTCGGGGTCAGTTCCATTGCGTCGCCTCCTCTGATATTCTAAAAAACACTTATCGCAGAGCTTCCATCATTGATAACTTGCTTTGCTGCTTTAAGGCCCCTGTTGTAATCAGCACACTACATAAAATAACAATCGTACAATACAAGATTGTAATACCCAATGGAAATTGATAATTCAAATAGTTCATTAGGTCGTTTTTCAAAAATGAGCAAAGAACATATCCGATTCCTCCACCAATTATCACAGATAATACAAGTCCAATGCCAACTACGATCAATCCCTCTTTATGAACCATCACAGATAATTGTTTTTGAGACATTCCCACTGAACGCATGAGCGAAAACTCCCTGCGCCTTACAATAATTCCCGTCAAAATTGTATTTAACAAATTCATCACAGAAAAACAACCAATTAAAACAATGGCTATTGCAAGGGCTAACTGTGTCCCATGCAAGAAGTTTTCATTCTGGGCAATCGCAGCTGAAAGCGAATCCACACTCAGTCGTGGATTATCTGATACAATTTGATCTATTTCATTTTCTGCCTGCTGTTCAAAAGAATCCTCTACACAAATTACATACTGATATGTTAAATTGCCGTGTGCAATCTTTTGCATTGAATCAACCGGCAATAACAGCATATCTATTTTATCGCCATTATTTCCAATCTTACTTTCGTCAAGAACTGCCGCAATCTCAAATTCCAGATTCTTCGTATGTTCCCCATCAAAAATTTTTAGCGTTACGGACGAGCCGACTACTGGAGGAATACCAAAATACTTCTCAAAGTCATTCGGCCTGCCAATAACCATCTGATTCTTAGATGCCATTTGTTCATAATCTGATATTTTTCCATTTAAGATACAGCTTTGCAGCAAAGCCAAATCTCCTTTCTCAAATCCTACAATTTCAGCATCTGATTCCAGTGCCTGCAAATCACAGGAAACCGGTAGATGCCAATCGTCTATAATCTTTTGCACACCTGATAATTGTGAGAGTTCTTTTTCCACTTCCTCCGTAAAAGGACTTGATTTCTGCAAAATCTCCAAAGGATTTTCCATTAGCTCCTGATTTGAGATTCTTAAAATGAATTGTCCTCTTGCAAACCCAGATAAAGACATATCTTTTGCATTTATAGAAGAAAGGACAGAAGATAAACCTAACAGTAAAACGCCAGTCAAGACAAGAGAGGCAACTGTCAGTATATTCTTTTTCTTATAACGCAAAACTTGATTTACTGCCAAAGACCCCGGCGTTAGTTTGTGCTGCCTGTGTTTACATTTGGGTTGATTATTTTGTTCATAGCGGGAAGCCTCTATGGGTGAAACGGCCGCGGCTATTTTAGCAGGTTTTTTGATGGACAGGCGCACAGTGGCATAGGTTAGTGCAACAACAATCGGGCATATCCATAGCACATTTAATAATTCAAATCCGTGCGGAATTAAAATATAAGCCACTGCAATTCCTGCAATTAGTCCAACAGGAATTGCAGGTAACATCAGCAAAGTTCCCTGCCTAAGAACAAGTCTTTGAATCTGTTTTGCTGTCATCCCTATTGTGCGGAGCTGTCCATATTCTTTAATTGAATTGATTATGGAAATATAGAAAATATTGTATATTACTAAAATACCAGCGATTACGATAACAACCAGCCCGGCAACAGCCGCCATAACCATCAATACCGAAGGCTGGCTAAGATTCAAATACGCTTCATTATAAGAAGGAGCCGTTTTACAACCTGCATCAGCCACTATCTCTGATATTAAGTTTTTTACATCCCCAGCGTTCGTCTTTGCATCTAAATTTACACGAAGCATGACTGCCGGTGAAAAGTTATTCCATCCATCCACTTCTAAGAAATATTCTTCAGAAACCATAGCTGCATATAATGAACGGTCAGTGCCTTTAGCACCTGTTTTCAAGTATCCTGTTATAATAAAGGCTTTTTCCCCGTCATTGTTTGGGGCTGGCAATAAAATGGTATCTCCAATTTTTGCATTTATCTTCTGCCGAATTAAGTATTCTTGTTCAATCAGTATTTCATTATCTTTCTCCGGCATTTTCCCCTCGGAAACAGACAATCCATTTAATGTAAGTGCATCACTGTTGGAATACGAAATATTAAGACGGTCATTTCCAGATTTAACGCTGCCAATGGAAGCTGTGAATCCACATAAATCCACCCGCACATCATCAGACAGTTTTTGATATTGTTCTTTTTCTATGCAGGAAATAAGAGCATGATAGGAACCCGTAATGTTATTACCTCCATTTTGGTTCACTGTAATAATTCCAGAAACCAGAAGCAATACAGATGCCATCAAAAATGTTGCTAATGAAATTGCAATAATCGTAAAAATCTTCTTCAAACGCTCTTTCTTTAATTGAGCAGACGCTAATTTGTTAATAATAGCGCTGGTATCATTCTCAAAAGGCCATGTCATAACCTGCAACCTCCTTATTACACAATCTTGCCGTCCTCAATGCGGATAATCCGATCTGCAAGGCGGGTAATGTCGTTGTTGTGGGTAATCATCACTACTGTTTGCCGGAACTTTGCGCTGGGGATTTATCAGCTTGCACAGTTCAAAACCATTCCCGTCCGGCAGGTTGATGTCCAGCAGCACCAGGTCAAATTCCCGCTGGCGCAGGACAGCGTCTGCGGTTCTGGCATTTAGGACAGAAGTCACGCCGTATCCGTCTGCGGTCAGGTTATAGGCTAACATCTTATTCAAAAAACTGTCATCCTCGACAATTAAAATCTGTTTCATATCCTCACTTCCTTTGCTTTTTGCAGATAGTATAACAGGAAAATGTCCGCGAAATGTTACAGCAGACGAAAAATTTTATTTTTTTGCATTTTCTGTTGAAACACAAAGTGCACCTGAGCGAGATCGCCCGTTCCTTCAAAGAAGACATCACTCTGAACTTGAAAACGGTACACAACCAGCTTTCCGCTATCTTCAACCATGCGGTGCGTTATTATGACCTCCGCTCTAACCCTGCGGCAAAAGCAGGGAATATGGGGAGAGATGAAAACAAGGAAATGCTGTTCTGGATTGCCGCCTGTGTGGGGGTGGGCGGTGACAGGAAGTGGCATCTGGTGGGGCTGCCGGGGCTTGGGCTGGATGGATTGGAGGATTATGGATTGTCTGAAAGCGGAAATCTCAAAAAAGCATGATACAGCTCTTTTAGATGCTTCGATTTCGGCCTATAGGGATTAGCATATCTTTTCCCATTTTGCTTGCGGCAATAAGCAGATAGCAGCGTCTTATGGAAAAATGCACGTTTATATGGTAGTATATAGAAGCAAGGTTATCTGTATGAAAGGTTATGTTTAGCATGGAACCAAAAGACTAAGGAGTTATGATTTACAGCGTGAAGTGCGAAAACAGGTACAGAATACCGGAATAGGTATAAAATCATTCGCACAATATTGCCAGTTTGCCAGAGATAAATAAATGATGAGAATATATTTTGAAGAAATAGACAATTATGAGACACAAAATAAAGAAACAGAGGATAAAGAAAACATAGAAAATATAGAGATAGAAGATTTAGAAGAGACAGGAGACATAAAAGAAACAGAAGAGTTCGGGGAAGAAGAGTACAGAGAATATTTTGCCCATTATGAGGAGAGAAAGCGCATACGTTTAAAACGGCAGCAGCGCATGAGAAAACGGCGTATATGGAAGCGTTTTCTGTGTCTGGGTGCGCTTTGCAGCGTCATAGGCATTATCGCTATTGTCAGGGTATTTGGCAGGAAAAAGGACAGGGAAGAGATGCATGGCCAGCAGCAGACGGTAAAGAATGTGGAACAGACGGAGCATAACGATTTACTGATGATAAATGAGGTACAGGGAGATATACCTGAGGAAGCGGATGGCGCGGACAGCGTATTTGATGCGGCGGGGACAGAACCGGACCGGGAGAAACCGGTTTACAGCTTTCAGGATACTTTGCATACTGTGGGTATTTACAGCGAGGAAGTGGCCAGCACCCATGCGATTCTGATCGATGAGAGTACGGATACGATCGTTGCTTCAAAGGGGGCAAGCGAGAGAATCTATCCGGCATCGATGACGAAGGTGTTGACTGTACTGGTGGCGGCAGAGCAGATCACGGAGGAGGATCTGGATGACACGTTTACCATAACGCGGGAGATTACGGACTATGCCTATGTGAACGACTGCAGTTCGGTAGGATTTTCGGATGGGGAAAAGGTGACGGTGCGCGACCTTTTCTACGGTACCGTGCTGCCTTCCGGCGGGGATGCCGCATTGGGACTTGCTATTTATACGGCGGGTTCGCAGGAGGCATTTGTGGAGATGATGAATGCGAAGCTGGAGGAGCTGGGGCTTGAAGACAGCGCGCACTTTACGAATTGCATAGGTCTTTTTGACGAAGAACACTATTGTACTGTTTATGATATGGCCGTTATTATGAAAGCAGCCATACAAAATGAGCTGTGCAGGGAGGTATTGTCTGCGCATACTTATACGACCAAAGCTACGGCTGAGCATCCGGAGGGCATTACCATCTCCAACTGGTTTCTGCGCAAGATCGAGGATAAGGACACGGGTGGCGAAGTGCTGTGCGCCAAGACAGGCTATGTAGTCCAGTCCAAAAACTGTGCGGTGAGCTATGGCACCTCCGCGGGCGGCACACCCTATATCTGTGTGACCGCAGGTTCGACGAGCAGTTGGCGGTGTATTTATGACCATGTGGAGATCTATAACAGATATGTCCCGGCAGGAGGATGAATGCAACGCAAAAGAGAAGATAAATAATTTCAGCCTGATTCAGTCTTATATTCATGCGGATAATAATTTTGCAGTTCGTCTACGCCGGTTTCTTTTCCGGCATATGCATGAAACCAGTTTTCGTAATCCGGGTTATTCCAAACCGTTCCATCTTCAAAAACAACCTGTTTCAAACAGAGCAGGGAGTACGCAGCCTGATTACCGCTCCCGTCTCCAACTTTGGGGAAATCTTCCATAATTTTACCGTCATACAATGACCAACCGCCACGGTATTCCTATGCAGGAGTATTACATAAATACCTCAGATAAAGAAACGTGCCAGCATTGATTTTTTATAGAAAAAAGCTTGACTGTAAACCCTGTTTATAGTTTATTTTCAGGGTGAAACATAGATATATAATCTGCCGGGTTATCCGGAAAGAGAGGTATTGGGATGACAATAAAAGAAGTTGAGAACCTAACAGGGCTGTCACGCTCCAATGTACGTTTTTACGAGAAGGAAAAACTGATCGATCCGTCAAGAAATGAAAGCAATGGTTACAGAGAATACTCCGACGGCGATATAGAGAATCTAAAGAAGATTGCGTATCTCAGGACACTGGGAATTTCCGTTGATGACATACGTAATATTATATCGGAAAAGATAGCATTGCGCGAAGCGATCCGGAAACAAAATGATGCGCTGAAAAGGCAGATCACCGATATGAAGAGAGCGAAGGCTCTATGCGAAAAAATGCTTACTGAAGAAAATATAAATTATGAGGAATTGCAGGTAGAGCAATATGTGACAGGTTTAGAAGAGTATTGGAATGACAGCGAGCCGGTTTTCAGGCTGGATTCGGTCAGTTTTATATATGCATGGGGCGGCTTCATCACGTGGACAATCATTACGGTATTGTGCTTATTGACAGGTGTGCTGTCTTATACGAAGTTATCGCCGGAAATACCGGTTCAGTGGAGCGGCGAAGTGGCGACCTCTATGGTGGATAAGAAATTTATCTTTGCTTATCCGGTTGCGTGTATTGTGATACGGTACCTGATCAGTTCGTTTATTTATGTGAAATTGCAGATGAATAACCGTTATGGCGAGATTATGACAGAGTATTTGACAAACTGTATATGTTTTGTCGTTTTATCAGTGGAAGTTTTCTCGATTCTTTTTATTTATGGGGTGTTGAAAAGCATAGGAGTGGTTTTATTGGCAGATACGGTTGTATTACTGGGGATATTGATGACAAGTCTCAGGAAAAAGGGGGCGCCAGCTATCTGAATCCATTGTTTTATATGGTAAATGTAATATAAAAGTGTTATAATTCAGTTAAAAATACTGGTTGAGGAGATTTTAGGATGTTTCATTTCGGGTTTTCCTATATGGGTCTTATTTTCCTGCTGATGCTTTTTATTCCCAATATGCTTTGGACGAAGCATAAACCCAAAGATTATGAGCAATATGCCGGAAACGAGAATAGAATCTTATTGTTCCTGGAAAGAACCGGAGAGATACTTGTCAGCACCATAGCTCTCATTTTTTCTGATTTCAACCCGCGGGAATTGACTCTGTGGTCAGTATGGCTGGCGCTGGCTGTTGCGGCAATGCTTCTCTATGAAGGCTATTGGATCAGATATTTTCACAGCAGGCAGGAGATGACTGACTTTTATTCCTCTTTTCTTGGAATACCGGTTGCGGGTGCAAGTTTACCGTTTGCTGCTTTCTTGTTTCTGGGAATTTATGGAGGTAACTTGTTATTGATCCTGTCAGTCGTTGTACTGGGAATCGGCCATATAGGGATCCATCTGTCGCACAGAAGAGAAGTATTATAAAACAGAAACGCGCGGCTGATACAGGACAGGAGCGGTGATAAGCAGGATACCCGGTATGATGATGGCTGAATCAGAAAGCAGTATTGGATGTTATATGGCGGCATGCCGGAAAGCGGTGTGAGATGAAGGGTGAAACGAAACTTCCTGTAGGGATTGAGAATTTTGAAAGAATCCGCACGGAAGATTTTTATTATGTGGATAAAACGGGGATGATCAGGGATTTATTGCAGAATATGGCATATGTAAATCTTTTTACCCGTCCGAGAAGATTTGGATAAACACTGAATTTGAGCATGCTGAAATACTTCTTTGAAGCAGGGACGGACAGAAAGCTTTTTGACGGGCTTGCGATTTCGGCGGAAAAGGAATTGTGTGAGAAATATACGGGGAAATTTCCTGTTATTTCGATCAGTCTGAAGGGAGTGGGCGGCAGAGATTTTGAGGCGGCGAAGAACATGCTCCGCAGTGCGGTCGGCAATGAGGCGATGCGTTTTGCATTTCTTGAGCAAAGCGCGCGGCTTACTGAGCGGGAACGGCAGCGTTACAGTGCCGTAGTTTATCCGGACAATGACGGTTCGTTTGCAATGTCCGATAAGGTATTACAGGACAGCCTGCTCATTCTGTCACAATGTCTGCAGAAATATTACGGTAAGAAAGTGGTCATATTGATTGATGAATATGATGTACCGTTAGACAAGGCATATCAGTCAGGATATTATGATGACATGGTGGAATTGATCAGAAGTCTGTTCGGCCAGGCATTTAAGACAAACGACAGCTTGTTTCTTGCTGTTTTGACAGGGTGTCTCAGGGTGCCGAGGGAAAGTATTTTTACAGGCTTGAATAATTTCAGCGTATATACAGTCAGGGATGTTCAATATAATGAATATTTCGGTTTTGCAGACGAGGAAGTCAGGGAAATGCTGACATATTACGGCAGGATGGAGCTTGTCATTCCAAATAAAGAGATCCGTTGGATATTTGTGGATCAGATACAGGAGTGGTTCGAGGAGGAGACGGTGAAGGACAGCCGGAAAATGGAAAATCTCTGCAGGGCATTTGAAGAAAATGATACGGCAGCGATTGAGGAGGGCTTCAATTCCTATCTGTCAAGAACCATCAGTATTCATGACAATAGTGTCAGAAAAAACAGGAAAGAGAATTTCTACCATGGCATACTGCTTGGTATCTTCAGTAACAGAGACGGATGGCGGGTCAGGTCCAATGCTGAGTCGGGAGACGGATACAGTGATATCAGTGTGGAAGCCGTATATAAGGAGAGTGGATTTGTCATAGAGCTGAAGTGCGCCGAAAATGCCAGATTTGATGAAGGATGCAGGGAAGCATTACGGCAGATTCTGGACAGGAACTATGAGGAGCAGCTGCTTGATGACGGCATGAAAACAATATATCGTTACGGCATCGCATGTTAATCGCATGTTATAAGAAGCGCTGTAAAGTGATCTCGGGTTAAAGAGAATCCGACAGAATGTCTGAATTATGCAAAGGCGGTTGCGGAGAAGGAAGGCTGTTATAAGATGATGTTACTGACAGGTTCGAAGAACGAAAAGACATTGGAGTTTTACAGGAATGCCGGATATAACAGTGCGGATAAAACAGCGTTTATTCAGTGGATCGGCATGTAGTTGTTCAGGAATATAGCAGTTGTGGTTTGCCGCGGAGCCCCATATAGCAGATTACGGGGGATTTGATTCAGGGAAGAACTGTGCTATAGTATAAACAGTTATTATTTCATAGGGGAGGAATACGAGTATGTTATGTGTAAAGAATGGCATTATTCATGATGCAATCCACAGGGAAGCTTTCAAGGGAGACATTCTGGTGGAGGACGGAAAAATCAAAGAGATCGGTGAGAATCTGGAGACAGGCGGGGACATTGAGATCGTGGATGCGGAAGGGCTTCATGTGTATCCGGGCTTTGTTGAAGCCCACGGGCATATCGGACTTGACGGCTACGGCATTGGCTATGAGGGGATGGACTATAACGAGATGAATGATATCGTCACGCCTCATCTTAGGGGTATTGACGGAGTAAAGCCGATGGATGCGGCTTTTCCCCATGCGGCGGCGGCAGGTGTGACCTGTGTATGCGTAGGGCCGGGAAGCGCCAATGTGCTGGGCGGTACCTTTACCACCATTAAGACGGTGGGCAAGAGGGTAGACGATATGGTAGTGCGGGACGGTGTTGCCATGAAATGTGCTTTCGGGGAAAATCCCAAGAGGGTATATCGGGACAAAAAGGATTCCAGCCGTATGACTACCGCGGCACTGCTCCGGGAGATGCTGTTTAAAACCAGAGAATATATGGAAAAGAAGGAGGCTGCGGGGGAAGATGTGTCCAAGAAACCGGCCTTCGATATGAAACTGGAGGCTCTGATTCCTGTGATGAAGGGAGAGATCCCCCTGAAAGCACATGCGCATGCCACGGAGGATATTTTCGCCGCCCTGCGGATCGCCCGGGAATTCGGGGTGAAGATTACACTGGAACATGTGACCGAAGGGCACTTGATTGTGGAAGAGCTTGCCAAAGAAAATGTACCGCTGGCTGTAGGGCCGACCCTGACCAGTGCTTCCAAATTTGAACTACGCAACAAGAGTTGGACAACACCCGGGCTTCTGGCTGCCGCAGGCTGTCAGGTATCCATCATTACGGATTCTCCCGTAATCCCTCAGGAATATTTACCGCTGTGCGCCGGGCTGGCGGTACAGGCAGGAATGGATCCTTTTGCAGCACTGCAGGCTATCACGATCAATCCTGCTAAACATGCGGGAATCGCAGACAGAGTAGGTTCTCTGGAGGCCGGAAAGGATGCGGATATGGTTATCACGGACGGATGCCCCTTTGAAGTATCAACCAAGGTGAAACGGGTTTTGATTGACGGAAAAGGAATTTAATTCTTCGGACGATTCTTATGATTCATGTATTGTTTGCAACAGTTCAGCCGGAAGGTTGAACTGTTGCAAAAATTCTCATGAGTGATAGAATTCCTTTTTACAAATGCCTGATATATGTATATACTATAATTCTAATTTGATTCGCAATAAATTTTCTTTTATGGGATTCCCCATTCTAAAGGCTGTTGTTGTCCTGCTGTGGATGATGGCAGAGATCATTCCGAAGGTCGGAGTTATTTTCCAAAGTGATTGATTGTGGAAGAAGAAAACTATATAATGGAGGTAAAATTATGGCAAAAAGAAAACGTCAGAAATGGTTCAGGAGTGGGGTGTGGTGGAATAAAATCCGATTGAACCGGAAGCACAAGGACAGGCTGTTCCGTTATTTGTTCAAGGACAAGAAGTATCTGCTGGACTTGTATAATGCGCTGCATGGCAGCAATTATACGGATCCGGAAGAACTGGAAGTAGTCACGATGGAGGATGTCATTTTCATGAAGATGAAAAATGATCTGTCTTTTATGATTGACAGCCGTTTAAGTCTTTATGAACATCAGAGCACGTGGAACCCTAATATGCCGCTTCGGGGGCTGTCCTATTTTTCACAGCAGTATGAGGGAATGTTGGGAATGGATGATGCAGATGTCTATGGAAGGACAAGGATAGATTTGCCGACACCGGAGTATATTGTATTCTATAATGGAAGCGGCATGCCGGAGGACCAAAGAATATTGTATCTGTCGGATTCCTTTTCTATGGGGCGTGGGAGTGGCTGTCTGGAATGTGCCTGTAAAATAATCAACATAAACAGGGGACATAACCGGGAGCTTATGGATAAGTGTCACAGACTCTGGGAGTATTCCGAATTTGTATCGGAGGTTGAGACAAATATACAAAGGGGTATGAGAAGGGAAGAGGCGATACAGTCTGCCATGAATCATTGTATAGAGCGGAATATCCTGACGGATATTTTTAAATCGGAGAAAAGTGAGGTGCTGCATATGATCTTCTTGACAGAATATGATGAGAAAAAGCATTTACGACATACGTTTGAGGAAGGCAGAGAGGAAGGCAGGGAAGAAAAGCTTATGGAAATGATTCGAAAAAAACATGCAAAAGGGAAAAGCCCGGAAGTGATCGCAGAGGAATTGGAAGAGGATTTGGAAACGGTTCGTGGTATGTTAAAGCGATAGGATGCATTAGCCGAATACTGGAAAAGAGCATGAAGAGAAAAGGGATTATTCTTTCCGCAATTGCGGGAGTTCTTATTTTAGGTTTATACGCGATTTCTTTTATGACTGGCAGGCGTGTGGAAGAAGCTGAAGAAATTATTTCTGGTGATGTGGACAGACAGCCGGAGCAGAGGATGGAAACGCAGCTGGAACAGGGCAGATTAAAGGAAGCAGAGGCAAGAAAGGCACAGTAGGGGAAAACATGGATGGACAGGGTGGATGCAGGTACAGGAGAAACAATAACCTTCGCAGTACCTGACGATATTCTTTATGGACCGGATATTTGTGTTGGTTTTCTGGACGCAGACCGGCTGTTTTATCTTAAGGACAGGGAATCGTGGAAGCAGGAAGAAGAGAATGAGAGCGAATTCGAGATTTACCGATTATCTGACGGAGAATTGGAAAATCCGGAGACCGAAGGAGAAGTGGATTGGAGAAATATGGTATTTAACATAGGCGGTTATGATACGATTCCGGTGAGATATCCTGAGTAATTGGAGCCGGTAACAGTTGTACTACAGGATGTATCAGTCGGGTATTGGAAAAGAACATGGAGAGAAAATGACAGTCGTAAATTTCTATGACAATGTGGATGACAAATTACTGAAATTTGCAGTGATCATTGCAAAATCACAGGACAAATATGTTTTCTGTAAACACAGAGAAAGAAGTACGTGGGAGGTTCCGGGTGGTCACAGAGAACCTGGCGAATCTGTTTTGGATACGGCGAAGAGAGAGCTGTACGAGGAAACGGGAGCCGTTGCGTTTGAACTCAGACCTGTCTGCGTATATTCTGTTATTGTGGAAGATAACGGACAGGAATCTTTTGGAATGCTGTATTATGCAGATATCAGATCGTTTAAAATGGAACTGTATCGTAAATCCGGTGGTGAATGTGTAGTCCTGATGGGGAATCTTGAAGAACTCCATAGCGAAATAGAGAAAATAACGATTACGGATAAGCTGCCGGAAGACTGGACTTATCCGGAGATACAGCCGAAATTGCTGGAGGAAGCGCAAAACAGAGGGTTTTTATGAAACTATAGCACATAGAAATTGTGGTATGTGAGAATGGTATCCTGCCGTTTTCGCTGCAGGAGATGGTGCACTGCAATACCGGAATTACCACGAATGAGATTTTGGGAGGGATAGGACTCAAATAAATTAAAAAAATTCAACACTTTGCTCTTCCCGGACGTTATATAGATGAAAGCACAAAGGACAATGGATCTTGGGGAAGGGGAAAAGGATTATGATCGACGAACTATATGATTCCCTCTATAAGGAACTGACAGGATGGTGCACTGCTATGACGGGCAGCAGGACACTGGCGGAGGATCTGGTGCAGGAGGCATTTCTACGCGCGCTGATAAATGCCGGCCTGTTGGAAGAACTTGATGCCGCCAAACGCCGGGCATGGATGTACCGCACGGTAAAAAATCTGTACATAGACAGGAAACGCAGGGAAGCCTTGGAGACCATGGTGGAGCAGATGCCGGAGGAAGGCTTCGAAGATGCGGAATATGTGTGGGTGGATGATGCACAGCTTATGGAAGTTCTGACACCGGAGGAGAGACTTCTCTTTACCCTGCGCTACCTGGAGGGGTACAATTCCGCAGAACTTGGGAGGATGTTCGGACTTCCGCCGGGAACGGTAAGATCCAAACTGTCCGGAGCCAGAAGCCGCCTGCGGCGGTCGCTGGGAGAAAGGGGCTTTTGAACTGAAATGAGTGAATAACGGAAAGGCGGGAAACAGGTTGGGAAAGAAAGAATTTTACTTAAATTGTGATGTATGTGATGCCAGGAAAATCAATGAGGAGAGTCTGTCAGGCTATGAGCAGATTGTGATCAATACAGATGTTCTTCTTGTAGATGAGCGCAGCAGAAGCGTATTAAACAAGCTTCCCATGGTATGTAACATGGATGGGATGCTGGATGTGGAAGGGGAAGTGTCGGTGGTCAGTGCAAACGGCAATTATGAGATCAGCGGCGATACAGTGTTCAGTGAACAAACTGTGATCTGTGTGAACGGAAAACTTTCTGTCCGTCCCGGCACAGAGAAAGTGATGGAGAATATCCTGAAGATCTGTGTCAATGGCAGTGCCAGATATCCCGAGAGCATGGCTCCCTTTATGGGCAGGCTGGCAGTCAACGGGGAGGCCCGCTGCATTCCCGACGGCTGTATTGAATTAAAGCCGGTGTTTGTTGTCGATAAATATTTTCCGTTCCGGGCAAAGCAGGATGGGAAATATTATGTGAGCCAGAAGGTGGTACTGACAGATACGGATGTGGATGTTAAGACTCTCACGGACAAGAATGTGCACTTTGTGACAGAACGTTTTATGATAAGAGAAGAGTTGATCCCGCAGGCGATCTCAATGTTTGAGGAAAATGTGGAGATGGATGTGGTACCCGCAGGATTCGCTTATATTGAAGAGGGTGCGGAATTGAATGAAGCTTTGCTGCAGAAGCATGGAAGGCGGCTGTATATTGACGGAGACCTGATGTTGACAGTCGGAAGTGATAACTGCTTTGATAAAGTTGAAGGACTGCGGGTAAACGGGAATGTCTGTCTTCTGAAGCGGCAGGCGGAGGCTCTTGCCAGGGTGGATGCCGACTACAGACAGCTAATCTTTGTAAAGGGACGGAATGTGTCAAACAGGTCTTACGTCGTGGTGGATAAGGCCATGCTGGAGACTTCGCCGGATGGGTTGGAGATCGGAAACTGTGCGGCTTTGAAAGTGAATCAGGATGTGAGCCCGGAGCTTATTTTGGAAAATCTTTCTGTAAGGAACTGTGCTAAAGTGTTTTGCAGCCCGGAGCAGAAAAGCGTTCTGCAACTGGTATGTGAAAATGTGGCAAAAATCATTGATACAGCGAAGACGGACAGTGAAGACGGAGATGAGGAAGCAGACGAGGATATTCTGGGAATGTTGGAGGAGGATGAAAACATTAAGACCGTGAATGCGGATACTTATATTTTGTAGGAAGCGATTTATTAAAAAACGCATTCAACCTCAGAAAATGACGGTTGAATGCGTTTTTGTTACAATGCTGTTTTATTCTTTCATGAGTTTTATACATCAATGCCTGCATCGTTTCTGAAAAGGAAGCCAAGGGAGGAGACCCCGTATGCCTGCATCGGAGGCATTGTAGTTACAGTTTAAACTTTCCGACTTCACTGTTTAATCTGTCAACAATCTCTAAATTGAAATCGGATTCTTTTCCGATATCTCTTACATGGTCTGCCAGTCTTACGGCTGTTTCAGCTACATTCGTTACGCCGGAGGCGCTTTCGCCCACGGCCGTTTTCACATCCTCCAGAGCCATTTTAATTTCGTTCATATTCAACTTCAACTGCTCGTTTTCCGTAGCAAAGCGCTGCATCATTTCATTCATGTTTCCGACATTGCTTTGATAGCTTTCACTGGTTTCCAAGAGTTTTTCATAACCGCCGATTGCCGTCTCATTCATAAAGGTGATCATTTCCTGCGCTTCTGCGGCCAACTCATCTACCGTCCGGATCACTTCAGCAGTCACTTCCTGGATCTCTGTTGCAGACGCGGCGGAATTGGCAGCCAGTTTCCCGATTTCATCCGCAACCACGGAAAATCCCCTTCCGGCTGTTCCTGCCCGCGCAGCTTCGATACTTGCATTTAAGGCCAGCAGGTTCGTTTTTTCGGTGATATGGATAATGTTCTTTGTCAGTTCTCTGATCTTCTCTACATCTTTGGATTTCTCGATTTTCTGGTGAACCAATTCGGCCATATTGGAAACCTGGAGCATGGCATCCTGTTTCTCTGTCACTGCCCGGTCATATATTTTTGAAGCGGTTTTCATGATCTTTTCAGAAGAAATCCTTCCGTTTTCGGCTTGTTCATAAATATTCGCTATCGACTCAAAGATCTGCCGGATCGATTCATTGACCTGAGTCAGCGATGCGCTGGATTCTTCCATTGCTGCACTCATTTCCTCCATCAAAGAGGAAACATCGGCAATTTCTGACTTGCCATATTCCAGTTTACTCGATACCTTGTGGGAAGATTCCTTTAAATATTCCGAATTCTGGGATATGTTCAGCATAATGCCGCGTATATACTGGAGCAGTTCATTGACGTTCTCTGCGATTACTTCCATCTCGTCACCTGTATGGACATCCAGAGTCTGCGTCAGATCGCCTTCATTATGTACCAGATCATAGATCTTACCGTCTACTTTATACAGCGTCTTTATCACCTTCCCTACCGTAAAATTAAGAATCAGCAGGGCAATGGCCAGACAGATCAGGGAAATCTGTATGACACGCTTCAATGCCAGATCCAGACGTTCCACCACTCCGGCCGCGTTATAATCGCAGCCGACAATGCTGATGACGGTGCCGTCGCTGGCAACAAGGGGCATATATGCCGAGATCAAATCACCGTCTTCGGTGGAATCGATATAGTCCTGTACATACATTTCCCCGTCAAAAACAGATTTCAGTTCCTGATACGGCACCTCGAAAACGGTACCATATTGGTTGCCGTTTCCCGAACTGTCCGCATCAATTCCGTAATATACTTTATCTTTGTCTGTATATAAAGTATACAAATATTCAATGCCGCAATCCTGCATGATACCGAGCATAGCTTCCAGCAGTGTGTTATACGCTTCATCCTCTTTTGTATCTGCTGATATTTCCGCTACTTGTTCTGCATCGATCACTTTAGCGGAAATGATCGCCGCCATCTGTGCCTCTTCCACACCCATAGCGACCAAACCTTCTTTGATACGTTGATATGAGGTTACACCTATGACTATACAAAGTAAAGTGATCACCACACTTGTCGGAAATAGAATTTTAGCCCGGATACCAATCCCTTTTGTTTTCCCCTTTTTCATGTTCCACATCCTCGCATCTGTAATAAATGATTTTATAAGGAACGACATTGGATATTTTACTTTCGGCCTTGTAAAAGCTTCCGTACAGGACTCTTACGAGAACCGGAAGCAGAAATTTGTTATGTCGTTTGCCGTATTTATTATAGCAGAAAATGATAGGATTTTGCATCATCTGAATTTATTTTTATAGTTAACGACATTAGAAATTTCGTTTTCGGCCTTGCAGAAGCTGCCGTATATGGCTCCTGCAAGAGCCGGAAGCAGAAATTTGCTATGTCGTTTACTATAGTTACAAAGCGTACCAGTTCGTCATTACTTTAGGCCTCGCTGCTCAAAAAGTCTCCTTGAGGGAAGCGATCCATTTCTCGATCGCTTCTGCGAGAATAAATTGCTGATGCAAAACGGCCTTGCCTGTCTCGGGTATTTCCGGCAGATTTTCCTTTGCATGGACATTTTCTTCCAGACAGGCTTTGAGCTGCCGTACATTTGTTTCAATCGCAGACAGGCATGTCCTCTGGTCTTCCGGGAGCAGACTGTCCAGATTGACGATCACTGCATTGAAGTCCAGATAGATATTGACTGCTTTTGCTGAGATTTCCTGCATAAGTTTTTCGAATTCCCTGTGTCCTTGTTCGGTCAGGGAGTATACCGCCTTTTCCGGCATTTTTCCTTCCTTTACGAGATGACTCTTGATCAGGCCTTTTTCCTCCAGCTGGATGACTTTCTTATAGATGGAGGGGGTGCTGATCTTGACCCATTTGGAGATATTGCGATATTCAACCCGCTTTTGGATCTCGTAAGCGCTGAGGGATTCTTTCTTTAAAAAGCCTAGTACGATCAGGTCTATGGTTGCCATTGAGTCTCCTTTTCTTTGTGTTCAGATTCCGTAACAGGGAAGCCGAAAGGCTGAACCAATGTCATTAAGTTAAGCCGGACGCGCCTGACATGATAGGAATCTCCTAAGGACGCGCTTTCGCTCGGTTCCAAACGCAGCGGTACTAAATTCGTGGAAAACCTCATTAAGTACCGGCGTTTTCCTACGGTCCTAAGGAGAATCCTATCATATCAGACGCTGTGTATAGACTTAACTAAATGACATTGAAGGCTGAACTGTTACCATGTCTTCTGCATGTGTCTGATATGGACTTGACATCTACTATAAATTATAGTATTATATCACCTGCGTCGCAATTACTATAAATTATAGTACTATAAAAATAGCAATAATCAAAAAGAAATCATATGGAAGGAAGATTTTACTTATGAAGGAACAGAATAGAAAGATGGAACTTCTGGGGAATGTGCCGATACCAAAGGCACTTTTGGCGTTGGGGATGCCGACGATGGCGGGAATGCTGATCAATGCACTGTACAATCTGGCGGATACGTATTTCGTGGGTGGTCTGGGAACAGAGCAGATGGGCGCGGTCACGGTGGCATATCCGTTGGGACAGATTGTTGTAGGATTAGGACTGCTGTTCGGAAATGGCGCCGCGGCATATCTGTCAAGGCTTCTGGGGCGAGGGGACACGGAGACGGCGGATAAGGTGGCCAGCACCGCTCTGTACAGTGGGATACTTAGCGGTGCGGTGGTCATTCTCTGTATCATTATTTTCTTACAGCCAATTCTGGTGAGGTTGGGTGCGATCGAGAGTGTTATGCCTTATGCAACAGCTTACACGAGGATATACATTGTATTTTGTATCTTTAATGTGTTCAATGTCACGATGAATAACATTGTTTCCAGTGAAGGCGCCGCCAGGACAGCCATGTGCGCACTGATGGCCGGTGCATTGCTGAATGTGCTTCTGGATCCGGTTTTCATCTATGGGCTTGAACTGGGAGTCGCCGGTGCAGCGATAGCGACGGCTCTGTCACAGATCGTCTCCACATTGGTGTATCTTGGATATCTGTTCAGGAAAAAAAGCGTCTTTACTTTTCGCATTAAGTCGTGTTGTTTTACCGGGGAGATTATGACCGAGATTTTGAAGATAGGCATTCCGACACTGTTGTTCCAGATCTTAACCAGTCTGTCCGCTGCCATGATCAATGACGCAGCAAAGGAATACGGAGGCTCTGCGCTGGCGGCAATGGGACCGGTGACAAAGATCATGTCCATGGGAAGCCTGGTGGTATTCGGCTTCCTGAAAGGATTTCAGCCGATTGCCGGGTTCAGTTACGGAGCGAAACAGTATGACCGTCTGAGGGAGGCTATTCGGATCTCGGTAATCTGGTCAACGGTATTCTGCGTTTTTTTTGGCTTGACGGCAGCGATATTCTCCGAGGGCATCCTTATGGGATTTACGAAAGAGGATATGGAGATGGTACGTATCGGACAGGCGGCGTTGCGGGCAAATGGACTTTCCTTTCTGTTCTTCGGCTTTCATACGGTATATTCGTTTCTGTTTCTTGTGATGGGGAAAGCAAAAGAGGGATGCTTTCTCGGAGCCTGCAGACAGGGCATCTGCTTTGTGCCGATGATCCTGCTTCTGCCGGGAATTCTGGGACTGCGCGGCGTGGTCTACGCTCAGCCGACGGCGGATGTTATCGCGGCGGTTGTTACGGTGTTTATGGCGGTCAGGCTGCATAGGAAATTAAAATGCTGTCAAAGTGAGTAACAGTTCAGCCCAGGACTTTGCATTTACTGCAAAGTCTGTGAGAATGTGTAAGTATAGCCAAGAGGGAATCTGCCTCACGCCGAAGGCAACTTGGAATGGGCAGATTCCGTAACAGTGAGGCCGAAGGCCAAACTGTTACCAAAGCGGACTTAAGGAACAAGTATAGAATGGATTCATGCCGGAAGATATGGTATACTTTTGACAACGGCGGAGGGAAAACGTAAGACCGGCCCGGTGGGGAGCCGTGCCGATGAGACCGATAGGACACGATGGAAAGTGATCAATAGAAATAAGGAGCGGATTCAATGCAAAGAACCAATTATTTCATAGAAGGTTTACAAGGCGCCGGTAAATCCACTTTTGTACAGCGCCTTTCGGAACATCTGACTGACTATGAAGTCTTTCACGAAGGAGACTATTCGCCTGTTGAGCTGGCGTGGTGTGCTTATGTCACAGAAGAGCAGTATCAGGGGATATTAAGGCAATACTCGTCGATCAGAGAGGAGATCAAGGCAAAAACAGTCGCAGAAGGAGAGAAGAAAATTATTTGCTACACACAGATCTTAACGGATGTCCCGGCCTTCCATAAGAACCTGGAGAAATTTGAAATTTACAACGGAAATCTGAACAGAGAGCGTTTTGAGAAAGTAGTTTTCAAACGTTTCCGGAAATGGGACGGCGAAGGACAGATTTTCGAGTGTTCGGTTTTTCAGAATATTATTGAGAATCAGATATTATATCTTATGATGACAGATGAAGAGATTCTGGATTTTTACAGGAGATTAGGAAAAATTCTGCAGGATAGGCCATTTAAGATTGTCTATCTGAATGTGGAGGATATTCCGGGCACGATCGGTGCGATCCGAAAAGAAAGAGCGGATGATGCGGGAAATGAATTATGGTTTCCGCTGATGCTCCGTTATCTGGAGGAGTCTCCTTGCGGAAAGCGGTATGCGCTTGCAGGACTTGCAGGGTTGGTGAGACACCTGGAGAAAAGAAGGACTCTGGAACGCCGGATCATCAATGAGATTTTCAGAGAGAATGCGATTATTGTAAAAGCCAGGGAGTATGTGTGGAGAGAGATTGAGGGATTGTTATGAAAACAATACGAGTAGTGGCGGCGATTATCTGTGATGACATGGAGCATCCTTCGAGGATTTTTGCGACAGCTAAGGGCTATGGGGAATTTAAGGGGCAGTGGGAATTCCCGGGTGGTAAGATCGAGGCAGGAGAATCGCCGGACGAGGCGCTTGTCAGGGAAATCAGGGAAGAACTGGATGCGGATATTAAAGTGGGCAGACGGATACATACGATCGAATATGATTATCCGGCATTCCATCTTTCGATGGATTGTTTTCTTGCGCACGTGAGTTCCGGGAAGCTGGTGCTCAAAGAAGCGGAAGCTGCCCGATGGCTTAAGAGAAACGAACTGTATGATGTGTTGTGGCTGCCGGCAGATTTGTCGCTGATAGAGGTATTGGAGAAGACTATGGAATAGAGGATGACCGAACGGAACATATGGCTGTAACAAAATGGAACGGCTTACGTGGGCGGTAAATATGGAAGAAAAGAATATTTTGAAGCAGCCGAAAACAAGAGATAGACCGCCAGCATCACACTATTCCGAACCAAAGAAACCTGTTTCGTTCTATAGAGTGAAACGCTATAATAATTAAGTCATTGACAAAACGAAAATTGGAGGGACAACAATGCAAAGTGTAAGGATTTATGAAATGCCAGCCTGTAAAATGGTTTCGTCTGGAACAGGTATGTTCGGAGAGGGGAATTTCAATCTATTTGACGAATGGTTGTCTTCACAAAAAAGAGGGTTATTTCCGAAAGATTTCCTATTTTGGGCAGGAGAGGGTTTTGTCTGGCTGTATATGTATGAAGATGGAATGAATGTTCCAAATGAATTTGAAATAATAGACTTCAAAGGCGGTCTTTATGCTGTAGCAACGGACATAGACCAGAAAACAGATAAGGGGCTTATGGACACAGAGATTGACCAGTTTCTAAGTGAAAATGGATTTAAACGTGACACATCACGTTCAGAGTTAGGAAATATAATTACGTCACCACTTGCGAAAAAAATAATGGGGTATGAACAGATGGACTATTATATCCCGATAAAAGCAAAATAAATCCCGGTTTTGCGGTGAGGTAAAAATGAGTAAATTGGGATTGGAGGGCGGCTATGTATGAGAGAATGCTGAATAAGCAACTTATTCCAACCGTAGAGGAAATGACAGCGTATTGTTCGGAAAATGCAGAACGCTTTTCTATGATAAATGATTGGCTAACTACTATGTTTCATACAGATCAGAAAGTGGTTTTCCCTTATGGCAATAAATACGGTTGGGGAATCGGACATTATAAAAAGAAAAAGCTTATATGTAATATCTTTGCTGAAGATGGCGCATTTACAGTTATGATGAGATTAACAGATGCGCAGTATGCAGCGGTTTATGGGGAGCTGAAAAAATACACCCAAGAACACATTGATAATAAATATCCTTGTGGCGATGGCGGCTGGATACATTATCGGGTTATCTGCCAGGAACATTATGAAGATGTTGTGAAACTGTTAGAGGTAAAATGTTTATAACAGTCAATCCTATGCGCCACTGTTATTGATAAGTATGGTGTATGCTGGTGGATTGCTATCTAACAGACACAGCAATAACGTCCGTTTTATTAGAACCGGAGCAGGAGGAAAATTACAATGAATATACAGCATCTGCAGGCAGATATTATTAAAACTTTCCGCCATATCATTGGCTTGGAGAACAAATAGCCCCTAAACTCGGCTATACCTATGGCAATGACACTCTCCCAATCGTTGAATATTATGGTTTTTTCAAACTGGAAGTTGGTACGCACGAGTATTGTTATTTGTATGTTCCAGTGCGGGAAATTAATGCTATGGCAAAATAATTTTACGGATGGAAAAGTAAGAAAGCTAAATTATATTATACATAACCCGAACACGGCGGAAGAAACAGCGAAGGTGTTGCTGGAGATATGTATTCAAGCGAATGAAGGAAAGGTGGAGAGGAAACTTAGGGAGTTTACGGAGTATGATGAGGGTATAAATGTACTAAATGAAAAAAATGCTGAGGTCGCTGAAGGTGTGTGATTCAGCGACCTTGTTTTACCATAAATTATGTTTATACCGAGAGCTTAATTGATGAATGATTTCATCCAGACTTTTTGCATTGGCTTTCATTTTAAGGTAGTCTCTTTTCCAAACTAAATCATTCATTAAACTATCGGAAGGAGCGTTGTCAATGGGAATAGATTGACCTATAGGTGGATTTAATAGAAGATAGAACAAACGATTGTCAAGGCTTGAAAACCTCTTGAATTTGTTTATATTCTGTTTCTGTCATGGGAATCTCCGATTTCTATTGATGACATAATTATAGCGGATTCATTTATAAAATCAAGATTAAAAATGTAATTAAGGAATTTTGAAAAAATCTTATTTAAGCAAAATATAAATGAATATGAGAAAAAATCTCAAATTATGTTTACAAAACGCAAAAGAAGAGTATAATAGGACTAAAAGATGGAGGTAAATCCCTATGTTGTGCCAGTTCACTGTGAAAAATTATAAAAGCATCCGTGAAGAAATGACGTTTGATATGCAGGCGGCAGCAATCATGGAGCACAGAGACAGAATTATTCAAACTGAAGACGGCGAAAATTTTTTGCCGGTATCAGTAATTTATGGTCCGAATGGCGGCGGCAAATCTAATGTGCTGGAAGCGCTGCACACATTAGATGCAAAGATTTTAAGACCGTTGTGTGCAACCTGCGATAAAGAGTGTGATTATAAAGCAAGAAAAATTCCGGTTGAACCCTTTGCTTTTTCCGAAGGAATGAAAAAGCAATCCACAGAATTTGAGCTGTTTTTTCGAACAAAAATTGCAGAGTATCGTTATATTTTGCATGTAAAACAGGATATTGTGATATATGAGAGTTTAGACCGAATCAAGTTGGATACCGGGAGACGATCCGCCCTCTTTGTAAGAAAAGAGAATGAAGTCGAATTAAAAGGTGTGTTCGGTAAAATAAAAATCAGCGAGGAAATCTCAGAAAATTTGCCACTGCTATCTTATTTGGGGATTACTTACAAAAAGAATGAGATTATTTCTGATGTTCTAGGATGGTTTGAAGATTCTATTGATTTTCTGAATTACGGAAATCCAAGACAGGAATTGCGAACAGCCATAGCCAAGACGGACGAGGTAAAAAAACTTGTTCTGGATATGATTCGTGAGATGGATTTGGATATTGAAGATTTCCGTATAGAGGAGAAGGAAGAAAATAGAATAGAAGTTTATACAAAGCATACGGTAAATGGATATAGTACGGAATTAACTTTGTCAGAAGAGTCCAGCGGAACTAGGAAACTGTTTGGATTGCTTCCTTTTATTGCAAGAAGTCTTGTTGTTGGAACAACATTAGTAATTGATGAGTTGGATGCAAAAATTCATCCGGTCTTGTTACGCTATGTCATTATGTTGTTTAATAATATGGAGGTTAACAAGAGTGGTGCGCAATTAATTTTTACTTCACATGATTTGTCCACTATGAACAATGATATATTCCGCCGTGATGAGATCTGGTTTGTGGCAAAGGGAAAGGAGCAGAATTCTAAATTATACTCGCTGGTTGAATTCAAAAATCCAAAAGGCGAATCTGTCCGCATGGATGCAAAATATGATAAGCAATATTTAGAGGGCAAGTATGGCGCAGATCCATATCTGAAAAAGATTATAGATTGGAGTGATGTCAATGCCTAAGAAAGTCGGAACTACTCAGTGGAGGAAGCAGCGGCGCAAAGAATATCTGGAGAAAAAGGAATACCGCTATTATATTTTTTGTGAGGGCGAGCAAACGGAACCGCTCTATTTTGAAGGATTTAAGCGACTGATAGAGAATAATCCGATTTATAGGGATATGGTTTTAATCAAAATTGAGCCTTGTGCTGCGGAAACTATGCGGGTCATTGGTATGGCAGAACGATATGTTCGTAAAAATGGGATTGACAGGGGACAAATTTGGTGCGTGTATGATAAGGATAGTTTCCCGGCGAAAGACTTTAATGGTGTAACAGAACGGGTGGACAAGCTGAATTTGGATAATCCAGAATTACAGTATCATACGGCATGGAGTAATGAGTGCATTGAGTTTTGGTTTATTTTGCATTTTGCTTACTATACTTCAAACAATCATAGATCAGAGTATGTCAAGTTTCTCGATGATATCAAACAGATCAGTCAAGCGAAAACCTCATACACAAGCAGATGAAATTACCGACAAAATCGCTCTAAATAACAACTATACATACAGTTGACACAGACAACAGGAAGGAATCTCATATCATCATGAAAGCCCTCTTTGACATTCTCCCGGCTGATTTTTTCAAGCCGTTGACAAGTAAATACCGGCAGGAATATGCGGACTGTATCATGCAGCTTTTCAACGCTTTCAAGCCGGAGATTTCTTACGGTGTGAACCGGGAAATCGTGGTCAGGGAGCTGACGGATTACTTCGAGGCCGATGACGCGGAGATGAGCTTTGACGATGAGGTTTATGTATCCGACGCCAGAGAGAAGGCCAACGGTGTTATCGCCATATTAAAAAAATGCGGATGGATAGAATACGAGCAGGAGACGAATCATCAGATCAATGTGATCTTATGTGAATATGCGATCCCTGTAATCGAAAGCATGAACCGGATCATCCGGGAGGAAGAGGCGGAGTATCAGGGGATTATTTCGCAGATTCACGCGAGTCTGCAGAATGAAGAATTGTACAGCAAGCCTTATGAGTTGATCATTAAGGGGGTACAGGAGAATACGGAGCGGCTTTTATCGGAGTTGAAGAAGCTGAATGCCAGCATCAAACGGCACATGGATCAGCAGACGAATGATATGGACGCGGAGGAAATCTTAAATCATTTTTTTGAGTATCACAGGAATATCGGATCGAAGGCATATCTCAGAATGAAGACCAGTGAGAATATTTCCTATTTTCGGACAGCGATCATCGAGCGGATCGAGCGGATGATGGAAAGCGCAGATATCATGGAACGGGCGACGGCAGGTTATATGGAGGTGGAGGAGGTTGCCGATCAGGATCAGGCATATGATGAGGTGCTTTCCATGCTAATCGACATTAAGTCTTCTTTCTATCGGCTGGATGATATCATAGAGGAGATTGACAAAAAACACGCCCGGTATATGCGCAGTGCGGTGATGCGGGCGCGGTTTCTGCTTGCCACGGGCAACAATCTGGAAGGGAAGCTGTCCAGGATCATGGATCTGTATGTACAGCAGCTGAACGGGGGAGAGGAGACGAATCTTGGGGAATTGTTTTCCCTGTATCCGCAGAATTATATTTCTCCGGAATCGCTCCAGACGATTCCTGTTGTCAGGAAGATGGATACGATCAGCCCCTTCTCGGAGCATGCAGGAATGAATGAGGCGGACAGGCTGTTGTATAAGGAAGCGCTGAAAAGGAAGAACCGCAGCCGCTTTTCCCGCAAAAATATCAACGAGTATGTGGTTGCCCTGTTAGGAGACAGGGAGGAGATACCGGTCACAGAAGTGACGGTGAAATCGGACAGGGACCTGATCCGGATCATCTATATCAGTATCTATGCCGGTAACCGCTCCAACAATTATGAGATCAGACGGAGCAGACGGCAGGTGGAGATGCAGGGGTATTCTCTGCCTTATTTTGATATTATCAAAAAGTAGTAAGACATGCAGCAAGACGTTTGGGAAAGTATAAAGGATACACATATGTTTGAAGAATTGATGGAATCCGCGGCACAGAAGGAGAAATTCCGCGTCGCCGCAAATAAGCTGTTAAATCAGTGTTTCCTGCTGCGCAAGCGGGAGGATACGAAGAAAGAATATATTTTCGTAAGGCAGAACAGAGAATTGTTTCTCCCTTTCTTCGACCTGCTGGGATACGACTTGAAGATCAACGAAGACCAGGGCGTGATCGGTATCGTCAATCAATTTGGGGCCGGGAGGCTTTCGCTTGGCAAATACGAGAGTGTTTTTCTGCTGATCCTGCGGATTCTGTACGTGGAGAAGCGCAAGGAACTGGGTACCTTTACGGAGGAAGTGACGGTTCTTATGGAGGAGATCAGAGAGAAGTATGCGATGCTTAAGATCAAAGCGAAGCCGATGCTGGATAAGGGGAATGAGAAGCATATGGTCAGTCTGTTCCGCAGATATAATCTGATCCGGAATCTGGACAGCGATGTCAGTCAGCCGGATGCACGGATCGTCATCTATCCGTCGATCATTATGGCCGTGACGGTGGAGGACATCAATGCGTATTATGCGATGACAGAGCAGAAGCTGAGGGAGTATGCCGGAGGGAATGCGGATGGAGAATCAGAAGAAGATAATGACCAGGGTGCAGTTGATTAACTGGCACTATTTCGAGAACGAGCGGATATCCTTTCATGGTTCGACGTTGGTCAGCGGAGAGAATACCGCCGGGAAATCAACCATACTGGACGCCATACAGCTTGTGCTGACCACGAATACGCGCAGGTTTAACGTGGCCGCCAATGAGAAAGGAAAGCGGGATTTAAGAGGGTATGTCCGCTGTAAGATCGGGAACGTAGGAGAGGCATATCTTCGGAAAAATGCGGTGCCTGCCAATGTGGCACTGGAATTTTATGAGGAGAAGGGGAACCGCTACTTTGTACTGGGCGTACATATGCTTTCCAGGGACGAGGAGAGTCCGGTCGTGACCAGGTGGTATCTGGAGGAGTGCAGACTGGAGGAGCTTTCTTTTATGGTGGAGGGCCGCGCTGCCCTGGCGGACGAATTTCGGGCTAAGAACAGGAAGATTTCGTATATCGACCAGAAGAACGCTGCCCAGGACAGGTTCAAACGACGTCTGGGAAATCTGGACGACAAGTTCTTTGATATTATTCCCAAGTCGCTGGCTTTTAAGCCGATGGACAATGTGAAAGAGTTTATCAACAAATTCGTGCTGTCGGAGGAGCGGGTGGATGTGGCTTCGCTGCGGGAAAACATCGAGACACTGAGCGAGCTTGAGAGCATTTTGGAGCGGTCCAGAAAGCAGCAGGATGCGCTGGAGAGAATTCTGGGCAGATATGATGAGATCGAGGAGAAGGACAGGAGTATCCTTGTCAACGATATTCTGCTCAAAATTGCGAACCGGGATGCCGTGCACCTGGACGTGGAGAATCTGGAGAGAGAGATCCGGGTCAAAAGCCAGTCTGTAGAATCCAACCGCGAATTCCTGGAAGAGATGGGGAAACAGATCCGGAATCTGGAGGCACAGATCCTGGCAATTCATGTCGATATAGAGGCGACCCATTCCAACGCTCTTTTACAGCAGGCCAGGAGCCAGATCCAGAAGCTGGAGGAGGAGATCCGTCAGAGAAAAGCAGATGAGAAGAAGCTGAAAGAACAGGTCCGTCTTCTGATGATCTATCTGGGCGACCTGGGCAGGCTGAATTATAAGCCGGTCAAGCGCCCGGAGGCGGAGCAGCTCGGTGAGGCGGCGGATGCAGAGGAAAAAGCGAAGACGGTGGAGAAGCTGGAGGCTTTTGCAGCAAAGGAGCAGAACGAAATACAGGACACATGGGCGCTTCTTACGGCGGATATGAGAAAGCTTTCGGATGAGATCAATGACTGTCAGGAACGTTTGAAGAATCTGGAAAAAAGGGTGCTGCCTTACCCGGAATACGCCCGGAAACTGAAAGATATGGTGGAGCGGGAGTTTGCCCGCAGAGGAATCCGTTCTCCCGTCTATTTCCTGTCAGAGCTTCTGGAGATCACGGATGCCGGATGGAGCAACGCCATAGAAGGATACCTGAATACCCAGAAATTCTATCTGGTGGTGGAACCGGAATATTACAACGCCGCACTGGAAGTCTATGACAAGAACCGTAAGAGTATACACACCGCAGGCATTATCAACAGCCGCCGCCTTCCGTCGGAGCAGGAGGCGGCACAGGACAGCCTTGCTTATGTGGTGAAGAGCGATAACCGCTATGCCAAGGCTTATGCGAACTATGTGCTGGGCAGAGTGAAGCGCTGTGCGGATGTCCGGGAGCTGGAACAGCATGCCATCGCCATGACGCCTGAGTGTATGCTTTATCAGGGGTATGTGGTGAGGCATCTGAATCCCAGGGATTATGAGAATCCCTTTATCGGGCAGTACGCATACCGGACACAGATCGAGAATGTGAAGAAAGAGATTGCGGAGAAGACGCAGAGGCGGAGCGGGCTTCGGGACGAAATCCAGCTCTATACGGCGGTTCAGGAAAGCGCCAGGAAAGTGAACCTGGGAATTATGAAGCTGTACCTGCATGTGCCGGAAAATCTGCAGGAGCTTCAGGCACAATTACTGCATGCAAAGGCGGAACTGAAAGAAGCCGAAAGCGATCCCACGTTAATCGAATTGAATCTGAAACTGGAAGCGAAGGAAAAAGAGCGGGATGTAAAAGCGGCGGAGAAGGACAGTCTTGGCAGAGAGAACAACCTTCTGGAGCATCAGATCAATACGCATAAAGAAAGCCGCCTGGAAAGAAAGAAGGAATATGACTCCCTGCGGACGGAATTAGAGGAGCAGGCCGACCGGGACGGTGCGGTCTACAAGGAGGCGGAGGACAAGTACCGTCAGAACCGGAAGAGTAAGAGCGCAAAGGTCATCGCGGTGAACTTCGCGCCGCAGAGGACACAGCTTCTGCGGGAGAGGGAAGAACTGCTGGATGGCAGAAGCGGCCTGCGGGAGCTTCAGATGAGGTTCAACCAGGAGTTTGCGCTGGACTTCGTGACCGGGCTTACGGGTATCTCGGATTATCGGGAGGCCTTACAGAAACTGCGGAGCGTGGAGATCGTGCGGTATGAGGAGAAGCTGAAGCTTGCCAAAGAGGACTGCGAGCAGATCTTCCGGAGCGATTTCCTTTCGAAGATGAAAGAGAATATCGAGAGTGCAAGAAACGAATTCCGCAGTTTGAACAAGGCTTTGGACAGTATCTATTATGGCGATGACAGCTACCGGTTTAAGATCAGTTTCGATAAGAACAAAGAAGGCCTCTACCGGATGATCACCTCGGAGAACAATCATGAGGGGATCAATCTCTGGACCAGTGCTTTTGAAGAAGAGTACAAGGAGGAGATGGCGGATCTGTTCGATAAGCTGATGGCAAAGGACGATAACGGGCAGAAGATCGTGGAGGAATATACGGACTACCGTTCTTATCTGGATTATGACATCGAAATCCACAAGCGGGACGGTTCGGTACAGCGCTTCTCGGATATCTATGGAGAAAAAAGCGGCAGCGAGACACAGGTGCCCTATTATGTGGCCATCGCGGCTTCCTTCTATCAGTTATACCGTTATGGGAACAGCATCAGGCTCATGCTGTTGGATGAGGCTTTTGACAAGATGGATGACGAGCGGATCCAGTCCATGATGGAGTTCTTCAACGGCCTGGGGCTGCAGGTTATTCTGGCGACGCCGCCCGCGAAGATCGAGGTGATCGGGGAACAGGTCGGGACGGTTCTGACCGCGATCCGTGTAGGGCAGAGCAGTATTGTGGAGGAGTATGATCTGTGATGGGCAAAGAACAGAGGAAGGTCTTGGAATACCTGCTGGACTCCTATGAGAGAAGCAAGACATTCCGGGGAGAAAATCAGGTCAGCCAGAGTTTTGCGGTAAGCGTCGGGAAGCTTTTCCCCAGATATTATGATGATGCGGAGTATGATGAGTTCTGCCGGATCAATGAGGCGATGGAAGAACTGCGCACTGAGGGATTGGTCACGCTGGAGTACCGAAAGAAAGGGGTGCTTAAGAAGATCATCCTCAATCCGGAACGGCTGGATTCCTGTTATGAACTCTTAGGCAGGATGCCGCGACGGCTGGAGCAGGAGGAGATTGCAGGGATCTGGGATGCGGTATGTCGGGCAGAGTGCCCGGATCGCAAAGACGGGCCGGACCGGCAAGATGCGGTTATGTCGGCGGAGGATGGAATCGCAGCAGAGCAGGCCGAAAGCAGGCCGCCGGAGCATGTGTGCTGCAAGTCTTGCGGAACCGGAGAAAGGGCTCTTCCGTATACGGTGGAAGAACTTTGTCAGTCGGCTGTAAAGACCTGCGGCCGCAACGCAGAAGCGGACAAAAAGCTGCCGCTGCTTCGGTATATTGCGGCACAGCGGATCCGGGTAGAGAAAAACCTGAATGTGGAATATTATCAACATGATCTTACGGAATACCGGGAACTGCTTATGGCAGTCAAAGCGGTCTTAAGGAATCAGGAGGAAATCTTTATCCGCAATTTCTCCATACAGCATTTCCACGATTCCAAGAGAATGGAGCAGCTGAAGCATAAGGCTGAGTCCCTGCTGTACCAGTATGGAGAATACCAAGAACGGGACTGTGTACTGGAAGAGTGCGGAATCGTTCACACGCCGACTTATGTGATGATGAAAGGGAACGGAAAGATCAGGATCGGAAGAAGCGGCATAGGGGACAGAAAAAGAAATGCTGTTGGAGCAGCAGCGTATGCCGGAAAAACAGAACATGAAAAGGAAAATGCGATGCCAAAAGAGCAGGAAATCGATCTGTCTCTCATGGCAGGGGATATCGCGCTGTCCACGGAATCCGTGAAAAGCCTGAGAGATGTTGCAGTTATGGGAAAGCGCGTGGTTACGGTGGAGAACCTGACCAGCTTCCATGAGTATCCCGCCGGAGACGATTTCGTCATTTATCTGGGCGGTTTTCACAATAAAGTAAAGAGAGAGTTCCTTCTATATCTGTATCAACGGAATCCCGAAAAAGAGTACCGACATTTCGGTGACATCGATGCAGGAGGCTTTTACATTCTGGAGCACTTAAAGAAAAAAACAGGCATCCCGTTTTATTCCTTATATATGGACATAGAAACGCTTCAGAGATACCGTGAGGACAGTAAGCCTTTGACCCGGAATGACAGGAAGAGACTCGGGCAGTTGAAGGAAGAGCTGACGGAGCGGGTACAGCGCGGGGAAGCAACGGAGGATTATGAAGAGGTGATTGCCTATATGCTTCAGGAAGACTGCAAGCTGGAGCAGGAGGCGGTGATTCTCAATGCTTCCGGCGATCCAGTAACGGCCGGGAAAACTTCACATTGAAGAACTCGATCAACGGTCCCATGAAAAAGGCCGTGATGAGTGTTCCGAGCCCGGGCAGCAGGCCGCAGAGCGTACCGACGATGACGCAGATCAGGTCGCATCCGATGCGGCAGAAGCGGAACGGTTTTTTGCTTTTGTTTGAAATAATGATAGGAATCGCGTCATATACGGAAACACCCAGGTCGGATGTCATATATAGGGAGGAAGCAAAGCACATTACCACGACTGCGATCAGCAGCATCAATACGCGGACCATCAGAGAAGGAGACGGTACCAGGCGGCTGATTGTAGCCTGGGAAAAATCGGCAATATAGCCTGTCAGAAACATGTTGATGAAGGTGGCGATTCCGATATAGTGTTTGTCCAGAAAGAAATCCAGAATCAGCATGAGAAGGCTGAGCCCGGCATAGTAGGTTCCATAAGAAATATGGCTCATAAGGCGCTGCCAGCTGCCTTGGGCGAAGCACTGAAAAGGATCCACGCCAAAGAGCGAGCATTTAAAAAATCCCACGGCAATGGCGCACAGAATGACTCCTGTAGTGGTCATGATAAGGCGGGGACGGAATTGATGGGGAAGGGTTATCTTCATGACTTTTCTCCTGTTTTTATCATTTATGGTATCGGGGATCGCCTTTACCATATTTTCTTAATATTATACACGTGCTGTTTTCATCCGGTCAAATATATTTTTCGAGTAAAAGCCAGTAACAGGAAGGCCGAAGTTACTATTCACGGTGCCTTGCACCCTGCTGCAAGGCATCCGGCCAATAAAGCTACGGTTTCAGGCATCCAGCCCCTCGCCGAAGGCGACTTTTCATGGGCTGGATGCGTTACAGTTCGCGGACGGTTAGGCCGTGAACTGTAGCAGGCCGAAGTCTGAACCAATGTCATTAAGTTAAGCCGGACGCGCCTGACAGGATAGGAATCTCCTAAGGACGCGCTTTCGCTCAGTTCCAAACGCAGCGGTACTAAATTCGTGAAAAACCTCATTAAGTACCGGCGTTTTCCAATGGCCCTAAGGAGAATCCTATCCTATCAGACGCTGTGTATGGACTTAACTAAATGACATTGAAGTCTGAACAGTCACAAAAGGAGGCGCATGATGCAAACAGGACTGTGAGTTTTCCGTCAACTGTGATAAAATGACATATAGTTTGTACGGTTATTGATTTGCGGAAGGAGACAGATATGGGCCGGTGTATCAAAGAGATGGAGCTGGATTTGCGGGATCACGCTGAGAATGGAACCATTTATAAGCGGAATGCCGCCAGGGGCATTATCAGGCATGGAGATAAATACCTGGCGATTCATGGAAAATATGGAGACTATAAATTCCCCGGCGGCGGAATGGAGCCGGGAGAGAGTCTGCCGGATACATTGGTCAGGGAGGTACGGGAGGAGACCGGTTACAGGGTGGTTTTGGAGAGTATCGGGGATTATCTTCTGGTGCATGAGAAGCGGAATGGCAATCCGGATGACTGGCTGGAGATGGACTCATGGTATTATTTCTGTGACGTTGAAGAGAAACCATGTGAGCGTGATCTGGATGAATATGAGAAAGAATATGATTATCGGGTCACGTGGATGACACTGGCCGAGATGCTTCAGAAGAATGAAGCTGTTACAGACCGCGGCAGGATTCCCTGGGTTACGCGGGAGGCAGTGGTCATGCGGGAACTGTATAGGATGGAGACAGCCGGATAATACAGAGGGAAGAGGGAGTAGATTTTTGAGAAAGAATATTAGTGGCTTATTATTAGTGATTGCAGTTACAGTATCTGCCATAGCCTGTGGAGAGAATAGCGGTGTGCCAGGCAGTGTCGGCATAGAGACAGAATCAACGACGGACGCAGAACAGTATTTTCAAGACGGAACATTAACGTATACGAATCTGGTTGGAGAAGATGTTCAGAACGAGGTTGGTGAGATTTTAAGATCAGCCGGTATTTCGCAGGAGCATGTAGACGAAATGTTTCAATGGGTCGATGACTTTAACCAATGTATGGGCAAATGCGAAACTTTCCATTTAGTAGACGGGTTCCTGACAGAAAACATAGCGATTGTTGATTACGGAGAATATTATCCGATGTCAACCGCATGGTTTAAAACAAATAAGAGAGATTATGGGGATGTTCTCTGCCGAATTGCTGCTTTCCAACTGGTGCAGGATCATATAACGGTGAAAAACTTCCTGAATGAAGATTTATGGGAAGGGTATCATGATACACAATGGCTGTACAGCGATTATGATGCAATCAGCAGTAATCCTTTGATAGATTTTGACAAGGAACAGCAGAACCAATATTTTACGCTTTTCAATCCTGTGGTGATTACGCCGGGCTGTTCAGAGGATGAAATGTTCCAAAGCATTTCTGAGGAGTGGCAGAAGCGGGGAATCTCTTTTGCAGAAGGGAAAGTTTCGCTGATTACCATCTGGACGCAATATGAAAATCAGACTGCAGCAGCACATGCCGCCGTTTTGGTTCAAAACGGGGGAAGTTATCTCTTAGTTGAAAAGACAAATCCACAATCGCCATACCAGGCAACCATGTTTTCGACAATTTCACAGGTACGGCAATATATGTATGAGTCAATTCATATAGAAGATGTCCGTTATGATATGGAGACCGGAACATATATTGTGATGGAAAACGACCGGATCATTTAACTTTAAAAAATTCCATTACACATTCAAGGATATCGCAGGCATAGCCGGCAATATCCACGTAGAGGTAAATATGAAGATCAGAATTGCGGAAATGAAAGATATCAACATTCTTTCAGAATATGATAAACACATCAAACAGGAAGAATTAAGATCCGGCATATCCCTGGGAAGAGTCATGGTGGCGGAGGAAGAGGGGGAGCTGGCAGGCTGGCTGAGGTGGAATTTGTTCTGGGATAATACACCTTTTATGAACATGCTTTATTTATTTGAGGGATATCGGAACCGAGGATACGGCAAGGCCATGGTTTCCTGCTGGGAGGAGAAGATGAAGGGGGAGGGATATGATATTGTTATGACATCTACGCTGTCCAACGAAGAAGCCCAGCATTTTTACCGTCGATTACAGTATGTGGATTCCGGGGCGCTCCTTCTTCCGGATGAACCGCTGGAGATCATTTTCACGAAAAAAATCAGGTGATATTCCGATATGGACTTTGCATAAGCCCTCAGGAGGCGAAACAGGCAGAAACATATCAGATTTGTTAAAAAGGATATAATGTTGGGAAAAAGCGTATCCGGTGTAATATCGCAGGATACAAGCAGGAGGCAGTAATGGGTAAAAGGAAGAACAGGAGCAACAGGCGTTTGCTGAGAATGGTGTCAGCTTTGCTTATGGCCACAATTTTGTTGACAGCATGCGGAAGTGGTGAAACCACGACGGAGGAAAATCAGGCGGCGGATAGTGAACTTGTGGCAAACACGGCGGCAGTGGATGCTATAGAAGCGGAAGCAGTTACAGGACAAGAAGACGGCTCTGAAGAAGGAACCGGCACAGAGCAGGGAGATGACAGCGGACAGGAAAGCGGCGGAGATAATGTGGCGCGTGCAGATGAGGAGAAGACGGATCAGGCAGAGCAGCCGCAGGATCAAACCGCGGTGGAAGCTTCAGAAACAGAAGATAAGCCGGAACCTTTAAATATTCCTGTATGGGTTACATCAAGCAATGTAAACCTGCGGGCAGAGCCGGGCACAGACAGCGAAGTGCAAAAAAAGCTTGGACGTAATGCGAAACTGACGCTCAGGTATGAAGAAAATGGCTGGGGTGCGGTGGAAGATGAGGAGATGTCAGGCTTTGTGAGTCTGGAGTATCTGACACGGGAGGAGCCGTCAGCCAATGCCTTTGTGGTGGTGATCGACCCTGGACACCAGAGAAAAGGAGACAGCACGCCGGAACCCAACGGCCCGGAATCTTCTACGATGAAAGCCAGGGTGACAGGCGGGACCAGCGGACGTACCACAGGAGTCATGGAGTATGAACTGACACTTGCCGTTTCCCTAAAGCTTCGGGATGAGCTGGAAGCGCGGGGATACACGGTCTGCATGACGAGAGAGACCCATGATGTCAATATCAGTAATATGGAACGCGCCCAATATGCCACTTCGGCAGGCGCTGATGTGGCGGTGAGAATACATGCAAACGGCGTGGAAGATTCCACGGTTAGCGGCGCACTGGCATTAACGCCTTCCGCATCCAATCCCTATATCAGTCATCTTGCAGAGGACAGCCAGAGATTAAGCCAGTGCATACTGGATGCCTACTGCGATGCCACAGGGATGAGGAATCAGGGTGTCGTGACTTCGGACACCATGACCGGTATTAACTGGAGCACGGTTCCTGTCACGATCCTGGAGATGGGATATATGACGAATCCTTCTGATGACACGAATATGGAGGATGAAGCGTATCAGGAGAAGATGATTCAGGGAATCGCTGACGGGATAGACGGATATTTCGGGATAGGATGACTTCTTATGGGTGGTTCGTCATGTGTCTATGCCCGTCTCGGCATAAAGGCTCTATGAGGAGGGTGCAGGCTGCTTCAGCTTCGTAAAGCGCAAAGATTTTAAACGGCAGGATACACCATTGTTGATTGTTATATGGACGCTGAGAGTCCGGCCGTCAACGGCCAGGTTTTTGATCACGGCGGATTCCTGCCCGGACGGCAGTTCTACGGAAGCTACAACTTCTTCATGATCCCGTATTTCCATAACACCAACGGCATTCGCCTGTTGGCCGTTCTGCGTTTCTTCATATAATACTGTAACCTGGTAGGCGTCTTGCACCGGTGGGAAATCACCGCTGCTAACGGTTTCTTCTCCATTGCCGTTTACTTCCAGTTCCCCTGCATCATTGACAGAGCTGATGTGGGAATTCACGGTATAGCCGGGTGAGTAGAGGAAATCCACGGAATCCCCAAAGGCAGAAAATCCGGAGACACTGTCAAAGAGATTGACCGGGGCATAGTACACATCATACCATCTGACATGGCCGATTTTTTCGTATTGGGAACTGATGTAGGCAGGAAGGTACATATCAGGTGTCTCCCAGTCATATACCAGGATCAGATTGTGGTTGCCGTGACTGTTTCTGTCTATGTAGGACTGGTAATAGTCATATACCACAAGACCGTCACTGGCATTGTAGCCGCAGTAAGTGCGTGCAGGATCCAGAAGACGGCAGATTTCAGGTGTCTTTTCATCCGGGACGAAGAAGACACTTTCTACGTCCTGCGCAAGACCGTCGATGTAATCACAGATATCGTTGGCATACAGGGAACTTTCCCTGTTCTCCAGAATTCTTCTGTCACTGCCGACGGCGAGAAGAAGCAGGCAGATTACGGTGAGGGCGCAGATACAGGAGCGGAACAGGCGGTCAGTATGCCGGATCCATTTGTCAAGCTGCATAGGCAACAGCAGCATGAGAGGAACCAAGGCGATCAGGTAATAGCGGTATTCCATGGTCAGATTCCCAGGACTGTATCTGGTATCGATGAAAAGCAGAATAACCAGGTTCCAGGGCAGGAGGAGTGCGAGAAGATGCTCGGCGCTTATTGTATCTTCCGGGCAAAACAGAGCGCGTATCTGGCTGACGCAGGCAGCCAGCAGCAGGAACAGGAGCAGAACTCTGGCAAGATACAGGATTCCGTCGCCGGAGACGGCGGAGATATCCTGAACCGGGATGGTGTCCAGAGCCTGGAAGAGTCCCAGAAAGACAGCATTGAGATTCAACTGCCAGTTTTCCGGTTTGGTCAGGAAGAGGATATTGCCTCTCGCAACGATACCGCTTATGTTACCGGCCAGACAGCCTGCTGCGAAGGCGGCAAGAGTGACAATGCCTATACTGAGATGATACCTGCCGTATTTTCTGATTTCCCGGTGATACAGGAAATCGAAACCTGTATAGAGAAGCAGGGGCAGAAGACCGCAGAACATCACATAGAAACCGCTGGACAGGGAAGTGAGGAAGAGGAGCAGGGAATAGACTATGAGGAACAGAATATTACCTTTCGTTTTTCTTCTGCCGGAAGGAACGGTGAGCAGTTGGATCAGGAGCAGGGGCAGCAACACTTTGATCACATACTGGGAGCCGTTGAAGAACATCATGTTAAAGTATTCCAGCATACCGTAGGCGTAAGGCGTCAGCACGAGGATAACGGCGGCGAGGGCATGCCTGCGGTAAGGTGTATGGCAGAAAATGACATAGATAACACCGGCAAAACCACAGATCATGATAAGATTGCTCAGCCCGAAGGCAAGGAAGATATTATGGGAGAGTGCATAGAAAGGCACTGCCAGAAGCAGGGAGCAGTCCAGTTCCATAGTCGTGATATATTTCCAGCCAGGAATAAAGAAGGATTTGTTATGCCACATTTCCATAGCGTGCATATACAGCTTGGCTCCGTCATAATCGATCATCTTCGGAGATTCGAATAGGTTCATATAGGCGAGAAAGAGAATCTGCGCGGCTGTGAGCAGCAGAAGGAATAATTCATAGTATCTTTTGGAATGGTTTTTCATTTGTCCTACCTCTTTTGCATTGGAATTCATTAAAAGGATAGCACCCGAAACTTACAATAAGGTGACGGCATCATTACATTTTTGTAATAATCAGGCTGTAGAGTCGGCAGATTTATAGTGTTGTATCATATTTCGTCGATTATTACAGCATTTGTGCGTATAATATAAAAGGAATCTAATAATAAAGACAGCAGCCAGCCTGTAATCGGACTGTAGGAGAAGGAGGAACATATGGTATGTAAGCTTGAGAATACGGACTGTGCAGCGCCCATTTTCGGCGGCTGGGAAGAGACGATGATCTGGTCATGCCTGCAGGGCGTGATGGGGCATATTTATGCGGATGACAAGGCAAAACCGTCGTCTGCCATGGCTATTCTGGGAGATTTTTGTTTTCTGGCCGGATCGCCCGATGAGGAATTGGCTTCCTATAAGCCGGAGTGGTGCACGCAGGATTTTATCATCATCGTTCCCCAGAACCGGCAGTGGGGAGCCGTAATAGAGAAGTGTTATGGGGATAAGGCCAGGAAAGTGGTACGGTATGCCATGAAAAAGGAGCCGGACATTTTTAACCGTAACAGGCTGGAGAATATAATCGAACAGCTTCCATCAGAATATACGCTCCGTATGATCGACGAGCCGGTTTTTCATGATTGCAGGAAGGAAAACTGGTGCGGAGATTTGGTGTCACAGTTTGCCGATTATAATTCTTATCAGAGAATGGGATTAGGCGTGGTTGTCATGAGGGATGAGGTTCCTGTTGCCGGGGCATCCTCTTATACTGTGTATCAAGGCGGGATTGAGGTTGAGATCGATACGAAGATGGAATACCGCCGTAGAGGGCTGGCTACCGTATGCGGTGCGAAACTGATCCTGGAATGTCTGGACAGGGGGTGGTATCCAAGCTGGGATGCGCAGAATTTGTGGTCAGTTGCGCTGGCGGAGAAGCTGGGGTACCATTTCAGCCATGAATATGATGCTTATGAGGTTACTGCTTACGGGCAATGTCGTTAAGGAAAATATGCTGAGTGCAGGGGTAAAATATTGTTGTGGAAGGGAAGAGGTAATCAAAGTTTTATATGGGTGAAAGGCAGCAGATTATATATATGCAAACAAGACTTATACGTCTGGCCGCTGAGACATGGAAGCAGCCTGTTGAAAGGATAGCGGAGTTATTTACAAAATACAATGTTTTGCAGTACATCGAAGAAGGCTTTGGTATTTTTTATGTGGAAGGCGACGAAGCAATTCTGGATGATATCACAACATATCTGATGAATAAAGGAGCAAAGGATGATGAGGGAATTATCAAATGATATGCGTGTATATCATGGAAGCTATTATGAGGTGCGTAGAAAGTGAGAAAGTATGGGTATAGAAAACGGAATTACAGAAGAAGCGAAAAAGAATGCGATTGATTTGCTCATAACTATAGTGGTAGATGAACTTTCTGAGAGCATGGGTTTGAGACCTGCTGAGGTATTGCCAAGGTTTTTATCATCCCGCACAGGGAAACTGTTATATGACGAAGAGTCCAGGCTGTGGTGGAGTGGCCCGTCTGATATTGCTGAAATGTACAGGAATGAGATGAGTGAGAGCAGTTACTATTCACGGCCAATGTCATTAAGTTAAGCCGGACGCGCTTTCGCTCAGTTCCAAACGCAGCGGTACTAAATTCGTGAAAAACCTCATTAAGTACCGGCGTTTTCCAATGGCTCTCAGGAGAATCCTATCATATCAGACGCTGTGTATAGACTTAACTTAATGACATTGATTCACGGCCTGGCCGCTCATAGTAATATGATGCACACAAAATGCTCTAAAAATGCATTTTGGTGCTTCCCAACTCGGATTTTGTGCGACTTGTGCCTTGCTCCACTCACAAGAAACTTCAGCTAAAAGGCAGAGTATCGCCAACACCTTGAATTGACGTAAAAACGTTTAAAAATATTAAATAATTCTATTGACATCCAAAATACAATTCCCTATAATCTATTTAAGTGAAGAGATTCACAGTGTGAGAAGAATTTCTAAAGCTCACAGCAGGCCTGTTTCGCTAAGAAGTTCTACGACTTGCGAAAGCAAGCCTTTCTCACGCAGGAGAATGCCCAAAATACGGGAATTCTCCGCACCGATTTACGATTCTGCTGAGCGGAATCATGGAGGTTAGAGTGAAATTCAATGTCCTGTTCGGGGCATCAGGTCGGACATATCCATCCGATTTCGGCGCATCAGCCATGTTTCACAAGAATAATAGAAAATGGCTGGCCAGACTGCGGTAGCCTTCCTGTTTACTGCGGTATACGGTGCAGCCGGAAGGAAGCATATGGGAAAGAAAGATATAACAGGGAAAGCATATTTCAAAGATGCCGCCAGGTTCGCGGAACTGATGAATGCAGTGCTCTATCGGGGAGAGAAGATCATACGGCCGGAGAAGCTTGTGCCGATGGAGAGGGAGTACCCTGCCCTGGCCGGAGATACGGATAAGAGCAGGGATGTCTTTATGAAAGACACGGAATATCAGATTCTGTATGGCCTGGAACTGGAGACGGAGTCTGATTATAGTATGCCGGCGCGGGTGATGGTTTATGATGCGTGTGAATATGAACGGCAGATCAGAAAAATAGCCGGAACGCGGAAGAAAACACAGACAAAAGGCACATACAGGGAGAAAAAGAGCCGGTTAAGGGCAGAAGATTACCTCCTGCCGGTGATAACCGTAGTTCTGTATCTTGGAGAGGATCACTGGGAAGGCAGAAGAAAGTTATCGGATCTGTTTCAGGTTCCGGATAAAATAAAGAAGCGGTTAGAGGGCAGGATACCTGAATATGATTTTCGGCTGATAGAAGCTGATTATGTAAATGCGGAGGATTATGAGACTGATCTGAGAGAATTTTTCCGGATCATGCAGTGCAGGAAGGATAAGGGGAAGATGAATGAATTGTGCCATTCAGAGAGGTTCCGTAATCTCGATCCGGAGACAGTGAGGGCGATAGCCATACATATAGACAGGAAAGGACTGATGCCTAAGGTGGAGAAGGAGGGAGTAATATTGTGCCAAGCATTTGATGAATTGATGGAAGATAAGAGACAGGAAGGAATAGAACAGGGAATACAACAGGGAATGCAGGAAGGAATCAAAGAAGGGGAACGGAAGTGTAAGATTTCAATCATCCGCCGGATGTTGGAGGCAGGAATGGAGGGAGCTCAGATCCGCAGGATTACGCAATGCTCTGAGGAGGAAATTCTACTTGCAGAAGGGCGATAGGATTGTTCGGGCAGGTTTGCGCATTTACTGCGCTGGCCGTACGTAATGGGACAAGGGCTGCCGCTCTATCCGGTTGAGAGGTGTTTTTCAGGAACCGGGGCAAGCAGAAGCAATTGGACGAAACGATAATGATTTGATGAGGGGAAGAACATAGATGGAAGATATCAGGATAGCTTTTTTACAGATCGCACCGACAGGAACGACAGAGGGTAACAGGGTAAAGGGGGAATTATACTGCCGGAAGGCAAAGGAACTGGGCGCAGATATTGCTCTTTTTCCGGAAATGTGGAGCAGCGGTTATGGGATTCCGGAAGAGGTGGAACTGCTGAAAGCGCTGGCTGTTTCGAAAGACGGTGAATTTGTCTCATGCTATAAAGCACTGGCGGAAGAATTGAATATGGCCATCGGCATTACTTTCCTGGAAGATTTTGAGCCGCTTCCCAGAAATACGATCGTGCTGTTCGATCGTCATGGAAAGGAAATGTATACTTATGCCAAAGTCCATACCTGCGATTTCGGCGACGAGTGCAGGCTGACGGCGGGCGAAGATTTCTATGTGGCAGATCTGGACACGGAGAAGGGAACGGTTAAGGTCGGCAGTATGATCTGCTATGACAGGGAATTTCCGGAAAGCGCCAGAATCCTGATGCTCAAAGGCGCGGAGATCCTGCTTGTTCCCAATGCATGCCCGATGGAGATTAACCGGATCTCCCAGCTTCGCGGAAGAGCCTATGAGAATATGGTGGGGATCGCCACTGTGAATTATCCTGAGGCGCAGCCGGACTGCAACGGACATTCCACTGCCTTCGACGGAATCGCCTACAGGCCGCAGGATTCAGGCTCCAGAGATACCCTTTTTATGGAAGCTGACGGTTCGGAGGGGATATTCACGGCGGATTTTCCGATAGACGAAATACGGGAATACCGAAGCCGGGAAGTGCATGGAAATGCGTACAGACATCCGGCTAAGTATAGGCTGCTGGTATCGGAGGAAATCTGCGAACCTTTCATACGGCAGGATTACAGGAGGTAGAGGACTTCAGCTAAATGAATTTTAGTTGAAAATCACTATCAGTAAGAGCCCGGAATAGAAACTTTCATGTATTTTCCGTTCCGGGCTGATAGGCCTGTGTATATTCTCCTGCATACCGTCAATCATTACGATCCCGCAGACTTATATCTACGTATGCCGAATCTGAACAATGCCCAGCACGGCACAATAAAGATCAGCGACAGGCATGGCAGAAACATATAAGCCGGATGGGATGACTCATCGACCAGGAACAGCAGCGGATAGTACTGGATCAACGCCAGAGGGATGCAGAAGGTCAGGAAACCGAGGATTCTCTTACCATAGACAGAGAAAGGATATCTGCCGAACTGCCGTGCGCCATAAGTGAAGATATTCAGGAAATCCAGGCTGTTCATAGTAAAAAACGCAAAAGCCGCCTGAAACATGAACAGGCAGAAGAACAGGACGGCTCCGCAGACGATCATTAACACCAGACCGATGATCTTACTGGCGGTCCAGACAACTCCGCTTAGCGGGAGAGCAAGCGCCAGTACAATCGCACCCTGCACCAACAGTCCAACCCGCGTGAAATCGAAGAAGGGGATGATCACCTGCAGAATCAGGCTTCTCGGTCTGGTCATGATCCGGTCGAATTCGCCCACATTTACCATGCGCGGAAAGCTGGCCAGACCACCGCCTACAGCCTCCCCGATCGAAAAGGAAAGCATAATAACGGAAAAGCATAGCAGTACTTGTCCGTAGGTGAATTCATCCACGGTATCTATC
Organism: Clostridia bacterium; assembly: GCA_910575245.1. Taxonomy (GTDB): domain Bacteria; phylum Bacillota; class Clostridia; order Lachnospirales; family Lachnospiraceae; genus UBA3282. The sequence continues at coordinate 53,447 of CAJTEN010000012.1, forward strand.
TGCAGGAAAATAAACCGAATGCTGAAGAAAGAAGTGAATGCCGTAATAAACTGTCCTAAGCATGACAGGAAAAATGAGAATTTGTACTGCATCTGGCTTTTTGAATTCAGAGAAAATAGTCTTACATAAAATTTCATACAATTCGTTCCTTTCTGTGATCTACGTCTGTTCAGCCTCCCTGCACAACAACACGATTCAGGGTTCGGCTCATGGCATAATATCCGAGTGCGGCCAGCACAGCCAGCCAGAAAACCTGTAACCCCATGGCGAATGCCGCGTCCGCACCGGTCAGGGAACCGCTGTAGATCAGCAGAGGGGTACTCTGCGTAGCGGCAAAGGGCAATAACCTCACAATCCGCCCAAAGGCTTTAGGGAAGTAAGGAAGGGGAAGCAGACCTCCTGCAAAAAAGCTTGTTACTGCCCGTCCTATGATCTTTACCCCTCGCTGGGATGTGGTGTAAAACATGGTGATGTGCATCAATACGGCGATAGCGCCCACCACACCAAGAGCCAGTATGGTGGATGCAAGAAACAGTGCTGTTGTCATAATGCCGGGGAAACTGAGCCGGTATGGAGCCGGCATTAAAAGGGCAAGAAGCAGCGCGGGAAGGCAGTTTATTGCAGTTGGTGAGAGCCTGTTAGCCAGACACTGGGTAAACCAGTTCCCGTACAGATTCATAGGCCGGGCCAGCTCGTAGGCGATAGAACCATCATTGACGGATGCCTCGATTTCCTGATCGCCGTCGATCACATTGTACATCAGGATAAAGGTCTGCTGCATCCAGATGTAAGAGGCGGTCTGTGAAAAGGTCATGCCAAAGCTGCCGCCGTTTGATCGGTGGACGGCGAAGAAAGCCAGAATTTCCATGAGAGCCCAGCAGAAGCGTGTGAATATGGAACCCAGGGCAACGGCACGGTATTGCAGGCCGTTGATCATGCGGATACGGAAGAGCGAAAGATAAGATTTCATATGTGATACTCCTTATATAAAGCGGCCACCACTTCTTCGGTGGAAATGTCTGTTACGGAAACATCCAGCAGCTCTGTTTGGGATGCAAATCCGGCAATCGCGGCAGATACCGGCAGGATGTGAGGGTCGAGAGAGATTGTCAGCTGGTTTGCTTTGGACTCTTTCATCTTCATACCTTCGGAGATTGTGGGAGCGGCGCCAGTGTACTTTATGGTTATATTCTTGTCGGTGGAGGTATGCTGTTTCAGTTCCTCCAGACTTCCGTCCAGAAGGATTTTGCCGTGTCCGATCAGAAGAATACGCTCTGTCAGAGCTTCGATATCCAGCATGTCGTGCGTGGTAAGCACGATCGTTGTTCCCTTCTCCTCGTTGATTCTTTTGATAAACTGCCTGACAGCGATCTTGGAGACCGCGTCAAGTCCGATGGTGGGTTCATCCAGGAAAATAACCTTGGGATCGTGGAGCAGGGGCGCCGCGATTTCGCATCTCATGCGTTGTCCCAGACTTAAGTTCCTGGCAGGGGTCTTGAGAAGCTCCGAGAGATCCAGGAGCCGGGTAAGTTCGTCCAGATTCTTCCGGTACAGCTTGTCATCGATCTTGTACATATCCCGCAAAAGCTCGAAACTGTCGATTACCGGCACGTCCCACCAGAGCTGGGTACGCTGTCCGAACACTACGCCGATGTCCTTCACATGAGAAGCACGTTCCTTCCAGGGAACCTTTCCGTTCACCAGACAAGTGCCGCTGTCCGGCGTGAGGATTCCGCACATTACCTTCACGGTTGTGCTTTTCCCGGCTCCGTTGGGCCCGATGTAGCCGATAATATCGCCGTCCGCAATACGGAAGCTGACGTCATCTAAGGCGTGTATCGTCTCGTACTCACGGGAGAAAAGCGATTTCACGGCATTGGTAAATCCGGCCTGCCGCTTTGCCACACGGTAGGTCTTGCAGATGTTTTGAAACTCGATCATGTTACCACCTTCCTTTACTGTATATTTGGAAGAATTCGGAACAACTGCGTTATTTCGATGGGGCTTTTGAACCCGGTGTTTGCAGGTGTTTTCTCTCTTCCTGGGAAAATATGTAACAGTTTAGCCCAGGGCTTTGCAGTTACTGCAAAAAAACTTTTCATATGGTGTAAAGTCCGTGAGAACGTGTAAATATAGCCAAGAGGGAATCTGGTCTACACTCCGTTCCGGTCGTTGCCAAGCAAGTGCCACTGGCACTTGGCAACCCTCGCCGCAGGCTGAACTGTTACGAAAAGTATAGCAGGAAAGTAAAAAAGTACTAGACTTATATTTGGTGATGTGGTATGTTATATAATATCTACGGCATAAAATCAGTTGATCAATTTCAGAATCGCAATCATCCGGCAGAGACATGAAAGGTCTTTCCCGGATGTTTTTTTGTTTACAGGGAATATTTTGTTTTCTTTTGAGTTTGCAACTCTTCTTTCGTTTAATTGCACTACCCGGTTGTTCCGTATATAATGAAAGAAAGCGCAGTATGGGAAGGAACGGACATAGCGTTAATCCGGCGGTCTGTCTGATGGAGGGGTATCGTATGAATTTTCAATTGGAAAGACCGGAAGCGGTCGTAAGTGCACGGGAAAGTAAGAGAGGTATGAACTGGTTTCTGGAAATTCTGGTTTTTATTGTGGTATTTTTTCTGTGTATGTTTGCACAGAGTATTTGTGCGGTGCCGATAGATATGCTGAGAGCCTCTGCGGAAGCTGATTATAAGAAGGCAGTGGCTTTGGGTGATATGGAAAAGATCGCTGAGGCAACGTACAGGATTGGAAACATGGATTTGTATACGGCGCTCTCGCTGATATCGACACTGGCAATGATCCTTGTCACACTTCTCTTTTGCAGGCTTATTCAGAAGAGAAAACCTGCAACTCTTGGTTTTACACGCAAAGGGGCAGGCAGAGAGTACCTGATCGGAGCGGCAGCAGGGTTTGTCATGTTTTCGGCGGCAGTTTTGCTTTGCGTGCTGACAGGCGCATTGAGAATTGAAGGATTTTCTGCAACATTTAAGGCAGGTACATTCGGACTTTTTCTGATAGGGTATGTGATTCAGGGAATGGGAGAGGAAGTGCTGTGCCGCGGATATGTTATGGTATCGATCGGCAGGCGGTATTCCATGTGGGCGGCGGTATTTTCCAATGCGTTCCTGTTTGCGGCACTGCATTTGCTGAACACCGGAATCGGTGTGCTGGCATTTGTCAATCTGGTGCTTTTCGGAGTATTTGCATCCCTGTATTTTATCAAGAGAGGGAATATCTGGGGAATAGGCGCACTTCACAGTATCTGGAATCTGGTACAGGGGAATTTTTGGGGACTTCGGGTCAGTGGTATGACTACAGAGTGCTCTGTGTTCCGAAGCACAATGATGGAAGGGAAGAGCGTTATAAATGGAGGTGCTTTCGGACCGGAGGGCGGCCTGGCTGTTACGGTGATATTGCTGGCCGGGGTTTGCCTGCTGTTGCGGAAGAAGGCGTTTTAAATTCCGTAACAGGGAAGCCGAAGTCTGAACTGTTACCAAAATTACCTTGAACCGTTACAGTCTGCTTGACATTTGCTGGGCGGGGGGGGGTAAAATAGTTGACACATTGATCAGGAAACCAGGAGCGATAACTATGATAGAAGTAAACCACTTAAAGAAGGAGTTCAGGATACCCGTACAGAAAAAGGGCCGGTTTGCCGCCGTGCGGAATCTGTTCTCCGGTGAGCATACCATCAAGCGTGCCGTTGACGATATCAGCTTTTCTGTCGGCAACGGGGAGATCGTGGGATTTATCGGGAAGAACGGTGCGGGGAAATCCACCACCATCAAAATGCTTTCCGGTATTTTACAGCCCACCTCCGGAAGTGTGACAGTGAACGGAATCAGGCCCTTTGACCAGCGCATGGAGAATGCCAGACAGATCGGTGTGGTGTTCGGACAGAAAACGCAGCTGTGGTGGGACGTGCCTCTGATCGAAAGCTATCGGCTGCTGCGGGAGATATACAAAATTGACAGAGATATTTACCAGAAAAATCTTGACAGATATATTCCCATGCTGGGACTTGAGGAAGTTATCAATAAGCCGGTACGGCAAATGAGTCTGGGGCAGCGGGTGAAGTCGGACATCTGTGCGGCACTGCTTCATGATCCCCGGATTCTGTTTCTGGATGAACCGACTATCGGCGTGGATGTTGTTTCCAAAAAGTATCTCCACGATTTTATCTCTGAGATCAACCGGGAAAGAGGAACCACCGTTTTACTTACCACACATGACATGGGAGACATAGAGAAGCTTTGCTCCCGCGTGGTGGTGATTGATGCCGGCCATTTGATCTATGACGGGGACTTGAAGAACATGGTGCAGCGGTTCGGGGCAGACCGCTTCGTGATGATAGAATTTGAGGAATCTGTGGAGGATTTCCAAATAGAGAAGGCGGAACTGATCCGGAGCGAAGGGAACCGCAAATGGTTTTCCTTTCATCGGTCCGAGACCACGCCGATGGAGCTGATCCGTTTTGCAGGTGACAGATTTCCTGTTCATGATATCGAGATCATTGAACCGGATATTGAGGGGATTGTGAGGAATCTTTATGAGAGCAAATAAGGGTGTGGATCTGCGGACGGGCGCGGCATTCCTGCGCAATGAATTTTACAATATAAGCATTTACCGCGTATCCTTCTGGCTTAACTTTATTTACACCTTTCTCATGATGTACAGTGTGGGTTATGTGTGGAGAGCTTTGTACGCCGCGAATCCCAGCGTTACCGGCGTGTCTCTTTCGCAGATGATTTCCTATGCGGTGCTGGGTGTTGCCCTGGAGGCGATTCTGCATCCCAGGAACGGTCCGCAGACTTATATCATGGAACAGGTGCGCAAGGGAACGATCGAGATGGATCTCATGAAGCCCATCGATTTTCAGTTTTATATGTTTGCGAAGAATATGGGCGGTCTTGCCGTACGGTTCCTGTTTCTGGTGCTGCCTTCTTTAATCGCGGCATATTTCCTGTTTTCCCTGGAACTGCCAGGAGTACCGGCGCTTTTTGGCTTTTTTTGCAGCCTTGCATGTTCAGTGATTATCAGCTTTTTTATGAACTTTATTCTGGGGCTGCTGAGCATGATTACCATGAATATTAAAAATATCAACTGGGGCTATAATGCAGTGCTTCGTTTCTTTTCCGGGCAGATGGTACCGCTGTGGATTTTTCCCGGCATACTGGGAACGGTCAGCGGCATTCTGCCGTTTAGGTGTATTTATGCGATTCCTATGTCCATTTACATCGGAAACGATGCAGGCGTGGATATGCTGAGAGTTCTGGGAGTACAGTTTGTCTGGATTCTTCTGCTGTGGGTCTTTTCGCGGCTTCTGATGAAACGGGTCTTTGCCAGAGTGATGATACAGGGAGGGTGAGAATATGCACAACATTCGGTTGTATGGACAATTTCTGCGCGTGGCCGTTCTGGGCAAGGTGCAGTATAAAGCAGACTTCTTCGTAGGCATTGTCAGCGTGCTGGTATTGAATGCTGTAAATTTGTCTTTGATAGGAATTTTGGTGTACAACTTCAATACACTGGGTAATTGGAATATCTGGGATTTGCTGTTTCTTTACAGTTTCTGGATGTTGAGCCGCGGAATATACGGGGTGTTTTTCTGGCACCTGTCAGACCTGGAAGAGATGATCGTAAGCGGTACCTTCGATGCTTATCTGGTTCGGCCTGCCAGCCCGTTTCTGCAGTTTATTGGAAAGGATATCAGTTATACGGGTGTGGGCGATTTCTTGGTGGGGCTGCTGGGCTTTTTCCTTGCCGCAGCGCAAATGAAACTGCAATGGCAGCTTGGCCGGTGGATCTATTTCGTAATCTGTGTGCTGTCCGGTGCGCTGATCCAGATGGCGGTCAACTGGATCGGCGCCAGCCTTTGCTTCTGGACAACCCGATCCGGTGCGGCCGTGTCTATTGCCGAGCGTTTCACCGTGCTGATGCAGCAGTATCCGGTGAATATTTTCGGAAAGTATTTCCAGATTTTCGTGACTTGTTTCCTGCCGGTTGCTTTTATCAACTATTATCCCAGTGTGGTATTGCTGGATAAGGCGGCAGACGGGATCCGGGTCTGGCAGTATTTCGCACCCCTGGTTTCATTTCTGCTGCTGGCTATCGCGGCATTTGTCTGGAGAAAGGGTGTTAAGCGGTATGCCGGAACAGGAAACTAAATCCGCCGCGGTCAAAAAAGTGTAAAGCCTATCCTAAGTGATAGATTTCCGTATACTTTTCTTTAAAATACCGAGCCAGCGGTTCGGCGGAAACTTCCCTGCCGCATACTGCCGCAATTGTCTCTTTTGGTTTACGCGTACTGCCGTACCAATGAATCTTTTTATTCAGCCATGCCGTAATCTCACCGATCCTGCCGTTTCGGAGCAGTTCATCCACATCGCCAAGCTCTTCCCGGACCTTGTCAAGCAGCATTCCGTCATAGATGCTTCCCAGCAGATAGGAGGGAAAATACCCGAAGGAGCCGTCTGACCAGTGCATATCCTGCAGGATGCCTTCGGCGTCATTGGCCGGTGTGATTTGCAGGTATTCCTGCATTTTCTGATTCCAGAGCGCCGGAAGTTCATTCACAGGAATCTGGTCCCTGAAGATTGCCTTCTCCATCTCATAGCGCAGGATAATGTGGAAACAGTACGTCACTTCGTCTGCATTGACGCGGATCAGGCTGTTCCTTACATGATTGATCTCCTGATAGAAATCATCCAGAGAAATTTCCTTAAAGGGCGGAAGGAGTTCGCCAAGCCTGTCATAAACGGGAATCCAGAAATTCTTGTTTCTTCCCAGAATATTTTCGTAGAAGCGGGACTGGCTCTCATGAAGGCCCATATAACGGCAGCTTCCGGCGACAGTATTGTCATATTCCGGATTGATGTTCTGCTCGAAAATGCCGTGCCCGCCCTCGTGGATGGCGGAGAAGATGGAGCTTAAAGGGTCATGCTCATAATAGTGATTGGTCACGCGCACATCTTTTGAAGAGAAGTTTAAGGTAAAAGGATGCTCTGTTTCACCTACGCTTCCGGCATCTTTCCGAAAGCCGATATAGGAAAGAAGCATGTCCTGTACCTGCCGCTGGCCGTTGGGATCGAAGAATCCGCTAAATGCCGGATTATCCGGTTTCTGTTTTCCGAGAATTTCCTTTACCAGAGGAATCAGCTCTCTTTTCAGAGCTTCAAACAGACCGTCTATGGTGGCGGAATCCATACCTTCTTCGTACTGGTCAAGAAGTGCGTCATAGACCTCTTTGCCGGGATCGGTATATCCGGTCATCTCTCTGGTCAGGTCGATCATTTTCCGGAGACTGGGAGCGAACAGGGAGAAGTCGGATTTTTCCTTTGCTTCCTCCCAGACGATGCCGGCCTGCGCCTGTGCCTCCACGAAGGTGTTGTAAAGGTCGGCAGGAATTCGCTTATTCCGGTCATAATCCCGTTTCATACGTTTTACGATAAATTTCCAGGTATCGGTCAGTTCTTCGAATTCTGCAGATTCTGACAGTCCTGTCAGCATTTCCCCGAGCTGATCGGAGGTGGACATGGCGAAGTTCTCCGCCGAGAAGTGAGTCAGCGCTGCCACATGACCTTCTTGTCCTAATTTCGGTGTGTTTGTCTTCATATCCCAGTACAGCAGGGTGATTACGTGATCGTACTGGTTCATCTGATTGAGATAGTTCTGGAATTCTTCAAATAATTTGCTCATAGTTTCCTCCATATTGAAGAAATGGGTTGAAATAAATAAATGATCGATTGAATGCCGGGTTACTTTAAAGTGATGTCTTCGACATTTACGCCTAAAGATGATAACTTTGCAACCGTCACTTTGATCAGATAGTCAAGCATTTCGTTTTTGTAGTCCCCATTTGCTTTTTTAATCTGCTGTAAATCTGTGTATCTGTCAATTGTTACTGAAATTAATTCTTTCTCAGTCATATTCTGCACCGTCCTTTCAAAATCGTCCATATTGATGTTCTGCCTTTGATATGATTATTATAGCGAATGGATCATGAGGTGTAAAGTTTTGTATTTGTGTTGTTATTTCTCGTTTATAGAAGTAAAATGAGTGTTGTAATGAATATTTATTTACACCAACCATTCTTTGTCTGCCTTGCAGATACTCAAATTCATACCAGAAGGGAACAACCATGAACGCAGTTTTCCGGGATATATTCCGTGCGATCCATGAGGGCAAATGGCTGAGCATCGAATATCACAACAGAGAGGATCAGATCACAAAATACTGGATCGGCATCCGGGATCTGGATATCCGCAGCCGTACGCTTAAGGTGGATGGACTTCACCTGGGGCAATACACGGTAGAGTCCTACGACAGGATCAGAATAGACTCCATTCAGTCTTCCAGGATCATAGAAGGCTCTTATTGTCCCATCAATGAGGAACTGGTCAGGGACATTTACTTAAATCCTTACAAATACAATACACTTTTTGATAATACAGCCAATCTGAAGGTATTGAGCTATCTGGAAATGTGCAGCCGTCTGGATGTGGTGCCCTATAAGTCGGATTTTGGCCTGATCCAATATCTGGACAACGATACGGTCAGGGGAGAGCTTTATCAGCTGAGTCCGGAGCAGTTCCGGGAGATCGTGAGGAATTTTCAGTACCAGACAGAGCGTGATGAACGCAAGGACGGCGGGCTCAAGATCAGGCAGCTGGCAATGAATGTTCTGAGTATTCATATGGCGAAGGGGCTGTATGTACTGGCTTACCGGAAACTCAATCTGGATGTAAAGCAGCGCGCACTGAAGCCGGATGATGAGATTACAATATGTACTGAATTTGTAGTGGGATCGGAGGATTCCCGAGGTAAAGGCGGGTATTCGGCGGCAGCAGGACAGTACAACACGGAACAGGACCGTGCAGGGCAGGAGGGCACCAGCCAGAACGGCCGGGAAGCGTATCATACGGGGCGAAAATATACTGCGGACGGCATGAAACAGAGCATCCGCAGATTCTTAGACGGGGATGAGTACGAGCTGCTTTCTGATTTTGAGGCCAATCAGGAGAAGATCAAGGACTGCATCACAAAGCGCATGCCGCGGGGCAGCAGCAACGTGGATGATATGCCGTATATCATCGGACTGGAGGCGGATATTGCGCTGGACTTGCACAAGGAATATCAGGCGGTTATGAAGATGTATCAGAAGAAAGAGGTGCCTGTGCCGATCAGGGCCTTTTTCGGGGATTTGTTGGAGCGCCCGAGAAGGACGGCAGCCTATCCGATTGCGCTGATCAACCAGCGGATCAACATGGACCAGCTGCTTGCGATTCACAACGCCATGAAATATCCTGTGGCGTATATTCAGGGACCGCCGGGCACGGGGAAGACGAACACGATCATCAATACCATTGTGACGGCCTTCTTTAATGAACGCACGGTGTTGTTTGCGTCTTATAATAATCATCCGATCAACGGCGTGTATGAGAAGCTTTCGAATATAGAATATAACGGAAAAACGATCCCTTTCCCGATTCTGCGTCTGGGGAATAACGAAAAGGTGAAAGAGGCGCTTGCCACTATAAAGAGACTGTATAACAGTGTGCAGGATGTGACGGTGTTTGAAGGGACCCTGGACCGCAATAAGGATGACCGGAAGAAACGGGCGAAACGGCTGTCGGAGCTGTTGAAACGGTATGAGGAACTGCTGGATCTTAGGGAGCGTGAGGAGACCATCGACAGGATGCTTGATTACGAGAGGAAAAAGGGTTCCTCCTTCCAGACCATGTCCTTTGAGGAAGACCTGCAGGGCAGGCAGCGCAGACAGATCAGCAATAAGATTGAAGCGACGGGAGAAGTCTCGGAGGCGGAGGCGCTGTCTCTTCTGGATGACAATATAGAAGATCTGAAGAAGTACCTCTATTATACTTCCGCAGGTTATATCAAGAAGATTGGCCAGCCCAGGAATTCCGACCTGAGAGAGATCCTTATGATGGACAAGGAGGACAAGCAGCTGGAGGCTTTCACCAAGTATCTGGGCAAGAAAGAGAACATCGCGAAGCTGCAGAGAATATTCCCGATTATTGCCACCACCTGTATTTCCGCGCACCGTCTCGGGGAACCTGAGCCTATGTTTGACATGGTGATCATGGACGAGGCAAGCCAGTGTAATATTGCAGTGTCATTGGTGCCGATCCTGCGGGGAGAGAGCCTGATGCTGGTAGGAGATCCGCAGCAGCTTAACCCGGTTATCCTGCTGGACGGGATCACCAATGAAAAGCTGAAGAAACGGTATACCGTATCCGATGAGTATGATTACAGGAAGAATTCCATATATAAGACATATCTGGCCTGTGATGCTGTCAGCGATGAGACGCTGCTCCACAATCATTACCGCTGCCATAAGAATATCATCGGATTTAATAACCGGAAATATTATAATTCCAGATTAAACGTTATGTCGGAGAGTATGGAGCGGCATCCGCTTGTTTACATGGACATGCAGGAGTCCTGTGCGGACCGGAAGAACACTGCCCCGGCAGAGGCACGGGAGATTGCCAGATATGCGGTGTTGAACCGGGATAAGAATATCGGGGTTATCACACCCTTCGTCAACCAGAAGAAACTCATCGAAGAGGAACTGGAGCGGGCTAAAGTGGACAATGTGACCTGCGGGACCGTACATGCTTTTCAGGGAGACGAGAAGGATGTGATACTCTTCTCCACTGCCATTACGGAGCAGACCCAGGCGGGAACCTACGAATGGCTCAAGAATAATAAGGAGCTGATCAACGTGGCTACGTCAAGAGCCAGGGATCAGCTGGTAGTCCTGTCCAGCAGGAAAGACCTGGAGCGGCTGCACCAGCCGGAAGGAGAGGATGACCTGTACGAGCTTGCCCAATATGTGTGGTCCAGCGGAACGACAGCGGTAACGCCTAAACAGGCGGCATCCCGGGCACTGGGTGTCAAACCTTTCAGCAGCGTTACGGAGGAGGCTTTCCTGGAGAACCTGAACCATGCGCTGGGCAATATATGGCTGACGCAGAGCCGGTATACGGTTCATAAGGAAGTGGCAATTTCTCATGTTTTCCAGGGGAATGAGAGCTATAATGACCTCTTCTATAACGGCCGGTTTGATTTTGTGGTGTATGAGAAACACGGAAAAAAGGAGCTGCCTGTTCTGGCGATCGAACTGGACGGGAAGGAGCATCTAGAAAATGAAGTTGTGCAGAACAGGGACAAAAAGAAGAAGGCAATCTGCACAGAGCATGACCTGCAGTTGATCCGCGTGGAGAACTCCTACGCCAGAAGATATAACCACATTAAGGAGATTCTGATCAATTTTTTCTCGGTGGAGCATTAATGATTAATTTCCATTATAGTAACTGCAATACGCCGCTATAAGCTACAGGAGGCAGTGGTTGGATATAAACTATGAATGAAGTACAATAATAATAGGTAGATTTCCGAGTAACAGTTCTGTCCAGGACGTGTTATGAATTGCAACCAGGATCTTGCATTTCCGAAATAGTTTTTGGAAATGCAAGGTCCTGGTTGTAAATATTACCTATAAGTAATATAATGAAAGGCAAATGCTTTAAACGAAATACTGGAGGAAGAGAAAGACGGGAAATAGACAAGCTAATTGAATATAGCTAAGGGATCAGATATGCGTCTGTGGCAGAGGAGCGTCGGAACTGTCACAGACGCATTTATATTTGAGGTTTATTTTCAATTTTACTATTGATTTTTGATGTGCTATGAGGTATATTGTATATACACTTACATATATGAAATTGCACAAAATGAAAATCTCATCCATGTCTAATATGTGTGATTTGAGAAATATAAACGGATCGGTTTGTGCACATTGTATATTTTTGGACTGTATAATTTCCTTTTAAGAAATAGCGAGAATGTACATTTTGGGCACTATTTCAGAATTCTCCTCAACAGATACGAAGTGAATAATACAGTATTAAGGCGATATGGATTTTCTTTTTCGTTTGAGCGGGAGGCGCCTGCAGATAATTCTGTTTCAATAAAAATAGCGCAGACGAAAAGAAAATTTATATAAATGGGCGGCTGAACACAATAAACCATGGAGGGGTCAATTGCCCATATTTAATCCAATATAAAGGAGGAAGAGAAATGCGAAAGAAATTAGTTGCAATGGTATTGGCAGTTACAGTTGTTGCTGCTACACTTGCTGGCTGCGGCGGCGGTTCAGATTCTTCTGGTTCTTCAGCTGGGACAGAAGCATCTGATTCGTCCTCAGGCGGAACAGAAAGTTCCGAAAACAGCGTGGGGGGGGGTACCGCAGCAGCCACAGGCATAACCACAGAAGTTGGCACTGACCGTGCCGAAACTCTGATCGTTGAGTGTCAGAACTCCACAGATACTCCTGGTCAGTTCAACTCCTATATGCAGGGTACTGCAATGGGATTTGGTATTCATCAGATGATGAGCGCCCATCTTTGGGAGATGAGCACTGCGAAAGGTGAGCAGTATGGTGAAATCGCTGATGGCTTACCGGAGTCCAATGATGATTTTACAGAGTGGACAGTGAAGGTCCGTCAGGGAATTAAGTGGTCTGACGGAGAAGATGTGACGGCTGATGACGTTGTTTTCACATTCAACATGATTAAGGAGAATAGTGCAATCAACGCAAGTGCGGCAACAAACCTGTATATTGATTCTGTTGAGAAGGTTGATGATTATACTGTTAAATTTACTATGACAGAGCCGTTCCCTCGTTTCGTACAGCGTTACGGCATTACTGTTTGGGGAACTGACTATCGTATTGTTCCCGAACATATCTATTCACAGCAGGCGGACGTTACTACTTTTAAGGATGAAGCGCCTGTTGTTGCAGGTCCCTATACTGTCAAGGATTATGACAGTCTTGGAATGTGGGTTCTGTATGAACTGCGTGAAGACTGGCAGGACAGCACACTCGGCGTTGTAGGCGCTGCTGAGTTTGGCTATACTGCTGACCAGATTCCGCCTAAGTACGTATGGTTCCGTACATTCTCTGATTCCACAACGAAGCAGATGGCTATGATCAACAATGAGATCGACCTGCTTTGCGAGGTTACTTTGGAAGAGTTCCAGACTATGAATGCATCCAATGACAAGATTGAGTGCTGGTATGAAGATTTCCCGTATGCAAATCCGGATGATCCGGGTGCAAAGGGTATCGTATTCTCACACGGCAAGGGCGCGCCGTATGACAATGCAGATTTCCGTTGGGGTATCTGTCTTGCATTGGATATCGACCAGATTTCCATGAATACATTCTCAGGAGCAGGACGTGCGGCGCCGATTCCGCTTTTGAACAATACACAGTTCCTGCAGGAGACATACACAATTCCGATGCAGGATTGGCTTGAGAATTTCGAACTTGACCTTGGCGACGGCACTACCTTTAAGCCTTATGATACAGGCTATGCGAAACGTATGGCAGATTCTCTGGGCATCCAGGGTACAGACGAAGAACTGATCACCATGTTCGGCGCAGGCTGGTGGAAGCATGACGAAGAAGCTGCTACGAAGCTGCTTGAGAAGGCTGGCCTTGAGAAGGTTGACGGTGTTTGGAATTTTAATGGTGCACCTTTTACATTTGAGTTAAGCTACCTGGCTGACGCTGAGTTCCAGGAGTCCCGTGCGGTACAGGCTGTTTACAATCAGCTGACAGCATTCGGCTTCCAGTGTACAATTACATCGAAATCTTCCGCAACATGGGATGTAGATGGCGGACAGGGTAACTTTGATATTGCCGGTTACTGGCCTTCAGGTGGTATTCTGAAAGATTTCTATTCCGCAATCAGCGGTTTTGATGCTGACTTGATCAAGCCTCTTGGCGAGACAGGTTCCGGACAGGGTATGCGTTGGAACAATGCACGTGTTACAGAGATTCTTCATGAATTGGCTAACCTTGACCCTAATGATGACAGGTCCTATGAACTTCATACCGAATTCCTGCAGGAATGCGTAAAGGATATGTGTGAGATTAACTTCCTCTCCGGTACAAAGTTCGTTCCGACCAATTCAACCTACTGGGAAGGCTATCCGAATGCGAATAATCCGTATGATGGCCCATGGTGGTGGTGGAGCTGCTTCAAATATATGCTTCCGAATATCCATCCGACACAGGGGTAGGCAGTGTAACATGATTCGTGCCAACAGAAAGCTTGTAAAGTATTTTTCTGTTGTATAATCAAAGGGAACGGGCCGTAAGTGAATGGCTTACGGCCCGTCTCTTGCTCTATAATAGTAAAGGGGTGCTGTGTATGAAATTTAAAACATTCTTTCTGCAGCGTGTACTTGCCTGGGCATTGACAATCTGGATTGGTGTTACTTTTATCTTTTTTATTCCGCGTATGTTCCCATCAGATCCTGTTGAGAATATGATCGCGCAGATGCAGACACGTTCAGGCAATATGGATCCGGCTGAAATGGACGCACTTCGTCAACAGCTTCGTGTACAGTTCGGACTGGAAGGTTCATTGCTGCAACAATACGGTTCTTTCCTGTGGAATGGGCTGCTTCATTTTGATTTTGGGCCGTCTCTGATGAGTTATCCGGAACCGGTTGGCGATATCATCGGACGTTATCTTCCATATACTTTGATTTTGTCTTTGACATCTACGTTTTTAGCTTGGGTAATAGGTAACTTTATCGGTTTGCTTGCAGGTTTCCGCAAGAATAAGCGATCCTCGCAGATCTTGGAGAGTATAGCGATTTTCATATACCCGATCCCTTACTTCCTGGTTGCGTTGGTATTACAGATTATTTTTGCATTTGTTCTGAAATGGTTCCCGCTGCAGGCGGTTATTAAGACAGGCGGCGGCTTTGGCCCATGGTTTGGATCACTTATGAAAGCTTCCGTTCTTCCGGCGGTTTCACTGCTTTTGCTCGGTACAGGCTGGTGGATCATTTCCATGAAATCGCTTGCAAGTACCACAGCGGAAGAAGATTATGTACGCTTTGCCCGTTACCGTGGTCTTTCCGAGGGAACGATTGGTAAGAGTTATGTACTGCGTAACTCTATCCTGACGCAGATTACTGCTCTTGCTATGAGTCTTGGCGGTGTATTCGGCGGTTCCATTATGACCGAGATTATTTTCGGGTATCCTGGTGTTGGTTCTTTGATCCAGAGTGCGATTCTGCAGTCGGATTATAACATGATTCTGGGATGTATTACGATTTCCATCGTGGCAATTTCAACTGCAACGCTGATCGTTGACCTGATTTATCCGTTCATTGATCCGCGAATCCGGTACGGCTGATAGGAAGGAGGGTAAACATGAAGAAATTTTGGAAAACAGCCAACTTCCGTCTAAAAGCAGGGCTGATTATTACTTGCTTTTTCATGATTGTTGGATTTATTGTATATTTGATTCCGCATACAGACCCGTTTTCATTCAATACATACCCGAATAATCTGGGGGCGTCTGGAGAACATTGGCTGGGTACTACCAGCATGGGGCAGGATGTTGTATGGCTGCTGATCGAAGCGATTCATAACTCCCTGCTTATTGGTCTGATCGTTGCAACCATCGGTACGGTTGTCGGAGTTCTTGTCGGTCTGCTTGCCGGTTTTGCGGGCGGTACCCTGGACAGAGTACTTATGATTATCACAGATACTTTCGTGGTAATTCCGTCTCTTCCGATTTTGATCATGATGACATCCCTGATGAAGGGTGGAGCTACGGTTATTGTTATGGCTCTTGTGCTTGCAATGTTTGCGTGGGCATGGCCGAGCCGCCAGATCCGTTCTATGGCGCTGACGATTAAAGAACGTGATTTCATCCACACGGCCCGGTTCTCGGGTGAGAGCACTATGCAGATTGTTGTAACGGAGATTCTGCCGTTCGCATTATCCTGGTCGCTCTCCAACTTTATGAATGCTACACTTTCTGCGATTGGATCAGAATCCAGCCTTGCAGTGCTGGGATTGTCTCCGGGTAATCTGGTTTCCCTGGGTAATATGATCCAGTGGGCAAGAAATTATAATGCAGTTCTTGCGGGGCGCTGGCTCTGGATTGGAGCACCGATCGTTGCAACTGTTATTCTGTTCGTTGGCCTGTTTATGTTGATTACGGGTTACAATGATTATCAAGCTATGAAGAGAGGCAGGTGATAGAATATGCTGAAAATCGAAAACTTGTCAACTTCTTACAAAACCATAGACGGCGATGTACATGTGCTCAATGATATTAATTTTGAGATCCATGATAACGAGATCTTCGGCATTGCAGGAGAATCCGGCTGCGGTAAAACAACCCTGCTGAACTCTCTCTACGATATCATAGAGTTCCCGCTTGTGATTGACAAGGGCCGCGTTGTCCTGGAGGGTGAGAAGAACGGAAAGAAGTTTTCTTATGAGTCCGGCCAGATCCGTAAGACCTGGTGGAATAATATTTCTTATGTACCGCAGGCGGCACAGAGTGTGTTAAACCCGATTGTACGTCTGAAAACACAGTTTATTGATTCTATTCCGAAGGAAGACAGGAAGAATGAGACACCTGAGCAGACGCTTGAGAGAGTATCGGCTTATTTAAAAGAGCTGAATCTGTCTCCTGATGTATTGGAGTCTTATCCCTTCCAGCTTTCCGGTGGTATGAGACAGCGTGCCATTATCGCGCTGGCAACCTTTATGGCTCCTGGCGTGGTACTTGCCGACGAGCCTACCACAGCGCTCGACGTTGTAGTACAGAAAGGTATCTTGATGATGCTGATGCGTCTGCAGCAGCAGTTGAAGAATACGCTTATTATTGTCAGCCATGACATGGGTGTGCATTATCAGATCACAGACCGTATGGCAATCATGTATTCCGGAAGCGTTGCAGAGCTTGGCAGGACGGAAGATATCTTCAATGATCCGATTCATCCTTATACGAAGATGCTTGTAGACGCGCTTCCTCGTGTAGGTGAGGATATACAGAGAGTGGGTATTGCGGGCCGTCCGCCTGCACTTAAGAATCCGCCTCCGGGTTGTCGGTTCGCGCCTCGTTGTCCGCATGCTACAGACCGCTGCCGCAGCGAAGTGCCGAAATTCCGTGAGATAACTCCTGGCCGGTTTGCTGCCTGCCACTTATTGAAGGAGGAGGTGAAGGCGAATGGCTGAGAAATTGTTGGAAGTGAAAGGCGTCAGTAAGATTTTCCGTGTAGGCGGTATGATACGTGGTAAGAAGCTGGTAGCTGTGGATGATGTATCCCTGTCCATTGACAGTGATAAGCCTGTCATTCTGTCTATTGTTGGGGAGTCCGGATGTGGTAAGTCCACATTGTGTAAGATGGTTCTCAGGCTGCACAATCCTGATATGGGTGAGATCATTCTGGACGGCAAGTCTTATGCCGACAAGAAGAGTTATGACCCGCAGCAGTTTAAACTTGACGTACAGCCTATTTTCCAGAATCCGTATGAGTCTTTTTCGGCAAGGAAAACAGTAGATACTTATCTGTATAATACGGCTCTTCGCCTTGGTATTGCAAAGAACAGGAGCGAGGCTGACAAAGTTGTTGACGAAGCCTTAAAGAGTGTGGGTATGTCACTGCAGGTTGTAAAAGGCAAGTATTCTACACAGTTTTCCGGCGGTGAGTTACAGCGTGTTTCCATTGCCCGCGCATTGATCACCCGTCCGAAGCTGATTATTGCCGACGAACCTGTTGCGGCAATCGATGCATCCATGAAGATGAATATCGTTAACCTCTTCAAGGAGCTGAGAGATAAATATAAGATCTCATTTATTTACATTACACATGACCTTTCAACGGCTTACTACGTATCCGACTATATCGCGACGCTTTATCGTGGATGTCTGATCGAGTACGGCCCGGCGAAGGAGATTATGGACAATCCGGCACATCCGTACACAGAGCTGCTGATGAGTTCTGTACCGCGTGTTGGTGATAAATGGAAAGAAGAGATCGCCATGCCTGATATGGAAGGCAAGGAGTATGCGGTTCAGTATTGTAAGTTCGCTCCGCGCTGCCCGTATGCAACGGATGAATGCCGCAAGGACCGCCCGAAGCCGGTTAAATTGGGCAACGAGCGTATGGTGCTCTGCTGCCATCCGATGACGGAGAAAGCAAAGAAGGCGTAGTTGTGTATGCGATACAGGCACAGAGAAGGTTAGTATATTAAGTTTAAGAAGTATTTGTGTGTGATGGGACTCTCGGCTTACCAGGAGTCCCATGCATTCTATTATCATATTTTTAGGGGATTTCTCAGAGAATATAGTTCTATAACGGTATTCTGTCACTGGAATCCGTACAAGTGGTTCCGGATATGGAATACCGGGATATACAAGAAAATAAATAAGAGGAGGGTATGTGGATATGGAACGGGCATGGTGGAAAGAAGCGGTAGTGTACCAGATCTATCCGCGCAGTTTTATGGACAGCAACGGGGACGGCATTGGTGACCTTAACGGGATCACATCCCGGCTGGATTACTTAAAGGAGCTGGGAGTTGACGTCATCTGGCTTTCCCCGATCTATCAGTCGCCGAATGATGACAATGGTTACGATATCAGTGATTATCAGGCAATTATGAAGGAATTCGGGACGATGGAGGATTTTGACAGGATGATTGCAGGGATCCATGAGCGCGGCATGCGCCTGGTGATGGATCTGGTGGTGAACCATACATCCGATGAGCATCCCTGGTTCCTGGAGAGCCGTAAGAGTAAGGACAATCCTTATCGGGATTATTATATCTGGCGGGAAGGCAAGGACGGAAAGGTGCCCAACAACTGGGGCAGTTATTTCTCCGGCTCTGCATGGCAGCATGACGATGCGACAGATATGTACTATCTGCATCTCTTTTCGAAGAAACAGCCTGATCTTAACTGGGAGAATCCAAAGGTGCGGGAAGAAGTTTTCTCCATGATGAACTGGTGGTGCGGCGAGAAGGGGATTGACGGATTCCGTATGGATGTGATCAGTCTCATTTCCAAGCGGCCTGGCCTTCCGGACGGCCCTAAGGGGCCGGAAGCGCTTTACGGGTATGCAGATTGTGCCAACGGCCCGCGCGTGCATGAGTTCTTAAAGGAGATGAATCAGAAGGTGCTCTCTCATTATGATCTGATGACTGTAGGCGAGGCGGCCGGTGTCACGATCGAGGAGGCCAAGAAATACGCCGGATTTAACGAAAATGAGCTGAACATGGTCTTCCACTTCGAGCATGTGGGCCTGGATGGCGGAGAACATGGAAAATGGACAGACAAGAGAGTACCGCTTTCAGCATTTAAGAAGGTTATGAGTGACTGGCAGACAGAGCTTGACGGCAGGGCGTGGAACAGTTTGTATCTGAGCAATCACGACCAGCCCCGTTCTATTTCACGATTTGGAGACGATTCGCCGGAGTACAGAGTGGTATGTGCGAAGATGCTGGCAACCTGTCTGCACATGATGCAGGGGACGCCCTATGTGTACCAGGGAGAAGAACTGGGTATGACCAATATGCATTTTGCGGATATTTCGGAAGTGCGGGACATTGACAGCATCAACGCATACCATGAGATGTCCGAGGCAGGGCTGATTTCCAAAGAGGATATGATGCGTTTCATCTGTCTGAAAGGCAGGGATAATGCCCGTACGCCGATGCAGTGGGATGACAGCGAGAATGCAGGGTTTACTACAGGAACTCCGTGGATCGGCGTCAATCCTAATTACAAGGATATTAATGCGAAGGCGGCGCTTGCAGATGAGGACTCCGTTTTCCATTATTATCAGAAATTAATCGCACTCAGAAAAGAACAGCCTGTTCTTGTCTATGGCCATTATGCGCTGCTGGAGCCTGACCATGAGTCATTGTATGTTTACACACGGACTCTGGAAGAGCAGAAGGTGCTGGTAATCTGTAACTTCACGAAGGAAGAGGTGAGTTATGAGATTCCGGCAGAGTTTGGTGGGAAACAGGTTTTGATCAGCAATTATGGACGTGACGGTGCGGAGGGAACGATTACGCTGAAACCGTATGAGGCTCTTGTGTTGTTGTAGAAAATTGATGGAAGCAGCGGTGCAGGCATATACGCAGCATGTACAGATACACGTAACAGAGAAGCCGTGGCTGCACTGTTATTAAATATGGAGGATTATGATGAAATCACATTTAAAAATTGAGACACATCCGGCGGCATGCGCCGGCAATATCATCCAGGGTGACCGGTATCGTATCACGGTGCTGACGACCCGTCTGATACGGTTAGAGTACAGTGAGGACGGCGTCTTTAATGATGCGGCTACCCAGACTGTGTTAAACAGAGACTTTCCGGAGACGGTTTATCAGCTCAAGGAGACAGAGGAAGAACTGGAACTCAGGACAGAACATCTGCAGTTGAATTATGATAAACAGACATTTACAAGTCACGGTCTGTCCTGTAAATGTTTGGGGGTAAAAGCAGCTTATTTCTCCAGAACCTGGCATTACGGGGAGAAAGAAGAGAAGGGAGGGCCGGCGGTCAACCTGAAAGGTACGGCCCGCACACTGGATATGGTTAACGGGGCCTGTGAACTGGAAGACGGTATTCTGTCACGGGCAGGATATGCGGTACTTGACGATTCGTCAACGCTTCTTCTTACAGAGGATGGTTTCGTAGAGCCCAGGAGAAAGGGTGTTAAAGATCTGTATTTCTTCGGATACGGACATGATTACCTTGGGGCGTTAAAAGATTTCTATTACCTGTGCGGGAAGACGCCCATGCTTCCCAGATTTGCACTTGGAAACTGGTGGAGCCGTTATTATCAATATACGGAAGAATCTTACAGGGAACTGATGGACCGCTTTGAGGAGGAGAAGATTCCTTTCACTGTGGCAGTTATCGATATGGACTGGCATCTGGTGGAGATCGATCCGAAATATGGCAGCGGCTGGACCGGTTATACGTGGAATAAGGATTTTTTCCCGGATCCGAAACGCTTCCTGCAGAATCTGCATGACCGGGGGATGAAGACAACGCTGAATGTTCATCCGGCTGACGGTATCCGTGCCTATGAAGACTGCTATCCGGCAGTGGCTGAGGCTATGGGCGTGGATGTATCCAAAGAGGAACCGGTAAACTTCGATATTGCGGACCCGAAATTCCTTTCCGTCTATTTCGAGAAGGTGCATCATCCGATGGAAGAGGAGGGCGTGGATTTCTGGTGGCTGGATTGGCAGCAGGGAACCAACACGAAGATAGAGGGACTGGATCCGCTGTGGATGCTGAACCATTTCCACTATCTCGACAGCGGCAGAGACGGTAAGCGTCCGATGACATTCTCCCGTTATGCGGGACCGGGCTCCCACCGTTACCCGGTCGGCTTCTCCGGCGATACGCATATTACATGGGATTCACTGGATTTTCAGCCTTACTTTACCAATACGGCATCCAATATCGGTTATGGATGGTGGAGCCATGACATCGGCGGCCATATGATGGGATACAGGGACGAAGAACTTGAGGTTCGCTGGTATCAGTACGGCGTATTCTCTCCGATTAACCGTCTGCACAGCAGCAACAGCAGATTCAGCGGTAAGGAACCCTGGAAGTTCAGTATGGAGGCTGCGCACGTGATGGGTGAATTCCTGCGTCTGCGCCATCGCCTTGTTCCGTATCTGTACACAATGAACTATCGTGCATGGAAAGATGACCAGCCGATCTGTCAGCCGATGTACTATGTGGATCCGGATGATTTTGCAGCTTATAAGGTGCCGAATCAGTATATGTTTGGTTCAGAGCTTATGGTAGCGCCTGTCACAACGAAGCGGCTTCCGAGTGTCCGTCTCGCGAAGGTTACTACATGGATGCCGGAAGGCCTGTGGTTTGATTTCTTGAATGGCATGGTCTATGAAGGCGGCCGTACGATGGAACTGTATCGCCCGTTGGCACAGATACCGGTTCTTGCACGTGCCGGCGCCATTGTGCCTATGACGGATCAGATCAGTGCAAAAGAAGTGGAGCAGAATCCGGAGCAACTGGAAGTTAGAGTATATGCCGGTGCGGACGGTGCATTCACTCTCTATGAAGATGACAATGTCTCATGCGGTTATGAGAAGGGGGAATGTGCGAAGACTCCGATGGAATTATGCTGGACCGGCAAGAAGGTGTTCCGCCTGCATCCAGTAGAAGGAAATGTCGAACTGATTCCTGCAAGGAGAAGTTATCGTATCAGCATCTATGGAAGTACGGCCCAGACGGCTGTTGTATTGAGGGATGGCAGTGAGACTGAGGCGAAGATCAGCCATTGTGCGAAGAGACATAAGCTTTGCATTGAAATTGCTGACGTGGCAGCAAATGAGACAGTTGAGATCCGTCTGCCGGAGGATGTGCAGGTAGCGTCTAATCCGGTAATGGAGCAGGTAGATGAACTGCTGAATATGGCCGAGATCGGTTTTATGCAGAAAGAGACGTTGTTTGCGCTTATGGACCGGTGTCAAGGGCAGCTTAATATTCTGACCGGCGAACTGCAGGCAATGGAACTGGATGATGCGCTGCGGGGTGCGTTGATGGAGATTGTGACGGCATACCAGAATTAATGAAATCAAAGAAATAAGGAAATAAAACAATAACATGATTGCGGCAGGAAGATAAAACTCGAACTGCTATAAAACCGCTGTAGTATTCTGATCGTCGGAATGCTGCAGCGGTTTTACTATGTTCTTATTCTATGATGATCTGTGATCCGGAAATTTACGGTGTGCCTACTCTGCCTTCTGCTTCCGTATTTCAGAGGGAGTATGTCCGTACAGCTTCTTGAAACTTGCATTGAAGTTCTTCTGATTCGTAAATCCGTTCATTTCCATAATCTCTGATACAGGTGTATCCGTATGTAACAGATCCTGATAGGCATGGTTTAACCTGATCCCGGTCAGATACTGCTGGAAAGTAATTCCCATGCTCTGACGGAACAGGCGGCAGAAGTATTCCCTGCTGATACTGAGCTGATCTGCCACATCGCTCAGGGATACCTGTTCGCCGTAATGCTGTTCCACCCAGGGAAGAATTTCATGGATCCGGCCGATCGACACCTGGCTTGTTTCCGGCTCCGGTTCTTCTATGCGGGTTCCGAAATGTCTCAGAAGATGAGCGAGTACCTGCAGGATGATACCCTCCGATTCCAGATCGGATATGGATGCTTCCCGCATATACAGTTTAGTCAGAGTGGACATCATCTGGCATATTTCATAGTAGAACGGAAACTGTTTATCATGGATTTGCTCCGGAATACATTGGATCCGGTACAGTTCAATATCAGGCAGATAGCTTTTCAGTTTATCCTTGGAGACATGGACACAGATGTTCATGGCGGTGTCTCCGGCAATTTGTGTACTGTGTGCCTGACGGCATTCTATCACGGTGAGATTCTTCTTGGGAAGATTGTATCTTTCCCCTTCCAGAAGAAGATTCATGTTTCCGTTAAGTGGGTACAGAATCTCCAGTGTTTCATGCCAGTGCAGCGGACTGAAGCCGCCCGGAAGCGTTTGGTACAGGATGCGGATGCCTAAAGGACTGCTTTTAACAGGCGCTTCATAATAGCTGTGATACATAAATTTTCTCCAAATAAATGTCAATATTGCCTTACAATAAGTCAAAAAAATATCTAGTTCGAATGCCGGTAATGGGGTATGCTCTGTATTGTAAACGGAACCGAGATAATCATAACATCTCTGATCCACAAAATCAAATCCGGTAAGGAAGAAAGGTGTGTTGAATTATGAAAAATTATTTGAGAACAATGGTAGAGAACTATTTTATGAACAACTTGGTTGTAATGCAGCATGTAGGGAACGAAGATGCACCTACAGAAATGTTGAAAAGAAATTCCTACACATTGCTGAACGTATCTCCTAGATTCTTCTAGGACCAAGGTGCAGAAAAGAAACGATAAGCAAGATAGAGAATGAAAACAAGAAGGACAGCGGTTCAGGGATCCGGACTGTCAGGAAGAAAGGTGAGTAGAATTATGAAAAATTATATGAAGACTATGATGGAAACTTATTTTGTAAAGAATCTGGTTGTTTTCAGCCGCGTAAGCGACGAGGATGTGCCTGCAGAAATGCTTAAGAGAAACTCTTACGCTCTGCTGAACGTATCTCCTAGATTCTTCTAAAGCTGGAAAATGGAATAAAAGTAGAAAATGCGGAAACGGTACGGCGGTAGCTGTGCCGTTTCCGCATTTTATTAGTTTTCTATAGCAGTATTATATTCAAAGCTGCAAGCAATATTGTTCCGGAACTTTGAATAGATATAGATCACATTGTTGCCAGGTATGGTATAATAAGATAATAATTTTCCATGGAATATTTGTATTAAGATTATCAAGCCAGACATGGAGGCACAGGCATGATAGAGGCACAGAACCTTAGCAAAGCATACAAAATCAACAGAAAGAAGGCCGGGTTAAAAGGAGCTATCGGGAATCTGTTTCATGCAGAGTGGGCGGAGAAGGTGGCTGTGGACAGGCTGTCATTCCACATGAGGGAGGGGAAGGCTCTTGCCTGTATAGGGGAGAACGGTGCGGGTAAATCGACGCTGATCAAGATGATGATCGGAATCCTTACACCTACATCCGGAAAGATCAGGGTGTTTGGGCAGGATCCCCGCAGGGGAGGCCGGGAGTATTTAAGAAGGATCGGCGTGATATTCGGGCAGAAATCCAATCTGTGGACTGACATTCCTGTCATTGAAAGCTATCATGCCGTAAAGACATTGTATAAACTGGACGGAGAAATGTTCCGGAGAAATTATGACAGAGTGGTGGAATTGCTGGATCTGGAAGAGCTTCTGCCTGTTCCCGCGAGGAAGCTCTCTCTCGGGCAGAGAATGAGGGCGGATATCGGGATGGTTTTTCTGCACAGTCCGGAATTATTATTCCTGGATGAACCGACTATCGGGTTGGATATTAATGTGAAGCACACCATCAGGACCTTTTTGCGGCAGATGAACCAGGAAACGGGAACAGGTATTTTCCTGACAAGCCATGATTTGGATGATATTGACGAAATCTGCGATGACGCCATTGTCATATCCGGTGGGAAGCTGATCTATGACGGTACATTGGATCGGATGAAACACAGATTCGTGCAGGATAAGATGATACAGGTGACAGGAAAACAGGAGAGGGATCTTCAAGATCTTCTCCCGTCGGCTAGAATCAGCAGAGAAGGACGGGTGACCAGGATCGTATATCCGATTCAGGAATATTCGTCAGCGGAGGTGCTGGCGGCGGTATCCGGATGCTTTGCCATTGAGGATATTACGATTCAGGAGCCGGATATTGATGAAGTGGTCTCACGGATTTTCGGAGGGGAGGGGAGGGCATGAGGACTTTCTGGAAGCTGACCGAGATTTCCATGCAGAGTCATCTGTACTATAGGACCAGCTTTATCATTAATATTATCAGTCCGGCCATACTGCTGGCAGGCCAGTATCTGCTGTGGTCAGCGCTCTATGCACAGCAGGCGGGCAGTGCGATTGGCGGGATGGAACGGAGGGAGATGTTTTCATACATACTGATTGCTTTTGCAATGAATAATCTGTTAGGCTGGGCCGGTGAAAATACACTGTCCAGAGAGATCAAAAGCGGTACCATTGTCGCAAGATGCATCCGGCCGGTATCCTTTCTGACACAGTATATGGCGCAGATGACGGGAGCGCTTCTGCTGCAGGGAATGCGGAATCTGGTGCTGGTGATTGTGGGATTCGCCTGCTTCCCGGAATATATGAAGATTCCGGAAGGCGGCGCCGTACTGACATTCCTGCCATGCTTTCTCCTGTCGGTCATACTGAGACTGATGATGATAGATGTTTTCAGCCTGCTATGCTTCTTTACGACAGGGTATCTGGGCATTTCCTGGACAAGGAGGGCGCTGTTTGAGTTCTTTTCCGGAGCGGTGATACCGGTTGTCTTGTTTCCGGAATGGCTGAAGAGGATTGCCGGCTGCACGCCTTTTCCTTATATGCTGCAGGCTCCGGCTGCCGTGCTTCTGGGGCAGGAGATGGGAATCGGGCTGCCGCATGTTTTCCTGCTGCAGATTTTCTGGATTCTGTTCTTTCTTGCCCTGCACGGTATGACCTATGGTTTGGTGCGCAGAAATATGACGGTAGCGGGAGGATGAACGATGATTAGAATTTTTCTGTCGCTGAAGTCTCAGTATATCAAGACGGAAATGGAGTATACGGCCAATTTCTGGATGATGCTTCTTTCCGGAGTACTTACCCGTGTGGTGAGTATGGCGGCTCCGTTCGTTATCTACAGTAATCTTCCCGATATCGCGGGATGGAAAAAAGATGAGGTCTATTTGATCCTGTCGTTCCTTTTCATTGCGGAAGGATTGTGCAGCGTCTTGTTTGAGGGGATATGGCATATACCGGAGATGGTTTTCAGCGGGAGGTTTGATTGTGTTCTTTCGCGGCCGGTTTCGCCTTTGTATCAGGTTCTTTCCTATGGAATCGGGCTGCAGGGAATCAGCGTATTTCTGGTAGGGGCGGTCAGTCTGCCAGTCTTCTTGAGAAGATTGGGAATATGGAATCTTCCGGGAACGGTTATGAGCCTGTTTCTGGCTCTGTGCGGAATGCTGTTGTGTATGTCCTTCTACCTGCTTTGCAATAGTGCGGTGTTCTGGTTCGACTCGGGAGGAAGTACTTCGATTCCTTATACGCTGACGGAGATCGGACAGTATGCCAGATACCCTTTGGAAATCTATCCGGGGATTGTGCGGTTTTTGCTGTTGGTTGTTGTGCCTTACGGTTTTATCTGTGTGGTGCCGGTGGAGATTCTGCGGGGCAGCCTGCCGTGGCCGTGGTGCCTTGGCGTTGCGGGCGCCAGCCTTGGGTTCTTTCTGCTGGCGAGGACCGTCTTTTACAGAGGGATCGGGCATTATGAGAGTGTGGGGATGTGAAGGGAGCCGTAGAAAAATCGGGTATACTATGGGAGGATTTCCTGGCCTTTAAGGACTAACCAGCCCATAGCCTTTCTGTCCTGCTTTCTGGAAAATTTCGGCTTCTTTTCCTCAGAGCAGGGATTATGGATTCTCGGCAGGAAGCGTCAGATAATTAAGCGTTCCCTGCGGCACGCCGGTACCTTTTTCCAGCAGGGCCACAAGACCGCGGATCGTTTCTTCTGAATCTTCGGCAGTGGAAGCCAGAAAGGTGTTGTTCAACTTGACGGCGAGTATGATAAGTACGATCTCGGCGAGTGCAGCCGGATACTCAAAATGGATATCGCCCAGAGCGATTCCCTGGGTGATGATTTCTGTCAGGCTCGGTTTCAGTTCGGCGATCAGGTGATTCATATATTTCTGGTGCAGAAACGCGATATCCTGAGCGCTTGTTCCGGTATCTGCGGTGGTGTTCTGGTTTAAAAATGCATCGGAAGAGGTACGGCATGCCTGAAAGAGCATAGCCATGCGTGTAAACGGCGAAATTTCTGTCTGACTGGCAAGATTTTTCGCCGTTTTCAGCGGTTTCTCATAGTTTCTTTCTATCAGTGCATCGAGGATTGCCTCCTTCGAAGGGAAGTAGTAATAGATGCTTCCCTTGCCGATTCCGGCTTTCCGGGCGATGTCGCTCACGGAAATATTCTGTATGTTTCTTTCTTCCAGAAGCTGATAGAGCGCATCTAAAATTCTGTCATATTTCTTCATGTCCGGCATATCAAACCTCCGTGTCAGTCTTGTGTCCATGCAGCGCCTGCCGAATCCATATACGGTGGCTTAAGCAAGAGCGAAACCGAAATCTCCAATGGCGTTAACTATAATAAAGAATGATAGCATAAACCGGATTGCTGAACAATTATGAATAATGCCACAAAAACAGAGAAATATTCTGAGCAAATTAGATGAAAATGCAGTTGACTAGTGGTCGAAAGGTGTGATACTGTTTCATTATAAAGATTCGACCAATGGTCGAAAATAAAATGTAAGATAATGCATACATGATGTTGGGCGGATCGGTGCATGCTAACAAGTAAGCAGGCATGAAGAAACAGGAAGCATTGTGGTTCAGGACGGTTTGTCTGCTGCGGCAGGAACGTTTTGATGAGTAGAAGGAGGAAAGGAATGACTTACGCGGATTTTTTTTACGAGATCAAAGGGAAATTTATGGGAGCTGATGTGAGCGATATCCATGAGCATCTGGCTTTTCAGTTCAACATTGAGGATGAGGAGGCAGGAGGCGCTTTCTATGTAGAGGTTAAGGATGGCGTACTGCATGTGGAGCCTTATGAGTATTATGACAGGGATGCAGTATTTACCTGCGCACCTGATATACTGACTGGAATTGCAGAAGGCAGGATTGATCCGATTGCCGCATTTACGGAACAGAAGCTGAGGGTTGAGGGCAATATAGAGAAGGCGCTTCGGCTAAAAGAGATCATAGAGCTGAAGAAGGAGCAGATGGAAAAGAGCCTTGCACAGAAGGCGGCTGACAAGGTTGTGAATAAGGTTGTTAAAACGGTTGCCAAGAAGGCGGCCGAAAAGGGAAGCAAAAAGTAGTACGGCATATTGCATATAACGGTAGAAAGAAGATGATATATTGAGTAAAATATTAAGAAAAATAGCCACGGCAGCAGGTGTTCTCGCCGCGGCAGGCATTGGCGAGACGGTATATTTCTATAATCGGACCATGAAGCGGGGAAATGCGAAGACAGAGCGGACAACGAAGATGTCGGGTACGGACTGGGAGAAATATTTTCCGCTGATGCAGGAGAGAAAAGGATATGTGTTGGCACAGCCGCACAGTGATGTGTATACGACCTCTTTTGACGGGCTGAAGCTTCATGCTACATATTTTCCCGCAGTTAAGGAAGGAGAGCAGGAACTTCATACCGGAATCAACAAAGTGGTGATCTGCTTTCACGGATATACAGGCGAAGGACTCAGCAATCATATGGCAATAGGTGATTATTTCCTGAAACATGGCTATGCCATGCTGCTTCCGGATGCGAGAGCCCATGGGCAAAGTGAAGGAGAATATATTGGTTTTGGCTGTCTGGACAGACAGGATGCCTTAGGCTGGATTAACTGGGTGATACGGGAATGCGGTGAGGATGTGAAGATCATGCTTTACGGAACCTCCATGGGCGGCGCTACGGTGCTGATGACAAGTGGTCTGGAGCTGCCGGACAACGTTAAGGGAATCGTGTCCGACTGCGGGTTTACTTCGCCGAAGGAAGTATTTACCCATGTGCTGAACAGCATGTATCATCTGCCGGCCTTTCCGGCAATCCAGGGAGCCGACCTGATCAACAGGAAGCTGGCGGGCTATGGCATGGATGAGTGCAATGCCAAATACGAAGTACAGAAGGCTAAGGTGCCGATTCTCTTTATCCATGGCTCTGCCGATACGTTTGTACCGTGCAGCATGTGTCAGGAAATCTATGATAACTGCCGTTCGCCGAAGCGGAAGCTGATCGTGGAAGGGGCAGCACATGCAGAGAGTTATTACAAAGAGATGGAGATTTATGAAAAGGCGTTGGATGAGTTTGCGGAGGAAATATTTTAGGTGCCGTATTTGTGCCGTAAGGACGGCATGACGGAGAGCATGAGAGGAATTAAACAGTATGAAAACAAGAAAAGGTTATAAGACATATCCATTGACGGTTGCCCAGAAATTCCATAACTTCTATGCGTCATACAGCCCGGGGAAAGAAATTCTGAATGTGGGAACGAGTTTGACCATAGAGTTTGAACTGAATATCGATGAACTGAGAAAGGCTATCTATAAGGCGTATGACAGATGTGAGTCGATGCGGGCACGGCTTGCGTATGATAAGAAAGAGGATCAGTGGTACCAGTATATTGTTGACAGGGAAGAACGGGAGATCGAGTTTGTAGATTTCACGGGTAAAACCATGGAGGAGGCGGAAGCCGAGATGACAGCCTGGACACGTGTTCCCTTTGACAAGGAAGACGAGCCGATGAATAAGGTTGTCATCATTAAGACGCCGGACGGGTTCGAGGGTATGTATCTTGTGGGAGACCACAGATTCCTTGATGCGCAGTCGCTGATCGGATTTATGAAGGATGTGATTGAGCTGTACTGCAACGCCAACTTTGAGGGAGTTGCTTATCCGGCAGATATGCGTTCCTATACGGAGCAGATAGAGAAGGATCTGGCATATGAGGCCGGCAGTAAGGCCCAGGCCAGGGATAAAGAATATTTCTACAGGCAGATCGAGGAATCCGAGCCGATCTATAACGGTCTCGAGGGAACGAAGGATCTGGAGGATGCAAGGGCAGCCACAGGCAACCCTGGGCTCAGGGCGGCTCCTACGGGCACGGACAGTTTTGTTGCGGATATCGATATTTTCCATCTGGAAGAAGAGCCTACGAGACGGCTGCTGACATTCTGCGAACAGCAGCATGTTTCACTGCAGTGTCTGCTTCTGATGGGAATGCGTACTTATCTGCAGAAGGCTAATCACTGTGATGATGTGTCGATCCAGGTTGCATATGCGCGCCGGGCAACGCTTCAGGAGAAGAAATCGGGCGGCACACGTATTCATTCTTTTCCGTTCAGAACCATCATTCCGGAGGATAAAACTTTCCTGGAAGGAATCTTCGAGATCAGAGATAAACAGAACGAGGTATTCCGTTATGTGAATTTCGATCCGACGGAGTATCTTGGGTACAGGAGGCAGTACTACCATACGCCGCAGGGGATGGGATATGAAACTTTGGCGATCACGTACCAGCCGGCCACCTTGAAGGAAAAGGGACTGACGGATCTGGGGGATATCAAGTACAAGACTAAGAGATACGGCAACGGTTATTACGCGAATGGCCTGTATCTTACGGTTATGCACAGAGCTGAGGATAACGGCCTGGATTTCAGCTTTGAGCATCAGACGAAAATGTACAGCAGGGATCAGCTGGAGCGTTTCTATTATTATGTCTGCAAGGTTATGTTCAAGGGAATAGAAAGTCCGAACCTTAAGATCGGAGAGGTTATCAAGTTAGTGTAGCAGGGGATTTATGATAGAAGGATAAGGAAAGGATGGAAGAGCATGTTTGACCAGTTAAAAGATATTATCGTAAACTATGTGGAAGTTAAGAAAGAGGATATAAAACCGGAATCCCGTTTTATAGAAGACCTGGGATTCACGTCCTTTGATTTCATGAGTATGCTGGGTGAGATTGAAGATACGCTGGATCTTGAGATCGATCAGGAGGAAGTGGTCAATATCCGCACCGTTCAGGAGGCAGTGGATTATCTGGCGACACTTGTATAATCCATGCAGACTTTGCATGGAAGTTTGTGTCCGGAAAATAATGTGAAACATCATCGTATCAGATAAGTGGTTTATCGCTAACAGGGAAGCCGCAGGCTGAACCAATGTCATTAAGTTAAGCCGGACGCGCCTGACATGATAGGAATCTCCTAAGGACGCTCTTTCGCTCGGTTCCAAACGCAGCGGTACTAAATTCGTGGAAAACCTCATTAAGTACCGGCGTTAGGGGGCGGCCCTAAGGAGAATCCTATCATATCAGACGCTGTGTATAGACTTAACTAAATGACATTGAAGGCTGAACTGTTACGTTTATCGTGCAGAACAGGAATAGGGGAGAATTATGAACGAATTGCGAAGTACAATCTATGAACTGCTTGTAAAGGCGGAGGAAACCTATGGCACACGGGATGCCATCCGGTATAAGGTAAAGGAAGCCGGGGAGAGCGGAAAGAAAGAGACGAAAGTGGCGGCGAAAACGTATACACAGCTCAGACAGGACAGTGAGCGGTTCGCGGCGGCACTTGCCGGACTGGGAGAGCAGGGAAAGCATATTGCCATTATTGGGGCTACATCGTATTCCTGGATCACGGCCTATTATGGTATCGTGAACGGCGGCAGCGTGGCTGTACCGCTTGATGCCAATCTTCCTGCCGAAGACTTGTGTGAGCTGATTGACAGGGCTGACGTGACAACGCTTGTCTTTGATGAATCAAAGGTTACGGTGGCTGCCATGGCAGCGGAACAATGTCCCAATCTGAGGAACGTGGTAGCTATGGAAGAAGAGACGGCGGCAGAGGGAGCCCTGCATATGTGGGAGCTTATAGCCGGGGCACAGCAGGGAACAGGTTATAAGCCGAAACCGGAGGATCTGGCTACGATCATGTTTACTTCGGGCACAACAGGCAAAAGCAAGGGCGTTATGCTGACGCACAGAAACCTTGCGGAGAATGCAACTGCCCTCGATATGGGATATGAGCCGGGAACGGTTCTTATGAGCGTGCTCCCGATCCATCATGCCTATTGCCTGAGCATGGATATTCTCAAGGGAACGTCGGTGGGCGCTGTTATCTGTATCAACGATTCTCTGCTGCGGGTTGCAAAGAACATCAAGCTCTTTGAGCCAAACATGATTCTGATGGTGCCTCTTATGGTGGAGACGCTTGCCAAGAAGCTGGAGGAGGCGTCTTTGGTTCCGGCGCCGCTTGTCAAGCTCAAGGTATTCGGGAAACAGTTTCACACGGTATGCAGCGGCGGGGCCTATCTGAATCCTGCCTATATCGATCTGTTCAAGAAGTATGGCATTACCATCCTGCAGGGTTATGGAATGACCGAGTGTGCACCGGTCATCAGCACCAACTGCAATGCTGCCATGAAAGCGGGATCGATCGGAAAGTGTATGCCTAACTGTGAGGTGAAGATTGTAGACGAGGAAATCTGGGTAAAGGGTACCAGTGTCATGCAGGGCTATTATAAGATGCCCGAAGAGACTGCACAGACCCTGGAAGACGGCTGGCTGAAAACGGGAGACCTGGGCTACATAGATGAGGAAGGTTTCCTGTTCCTGACCGGACGTAAGAAGAACTTGATCATCACGCCCAACGGTGAGAACGTATCCCCGGAGGAAATCGAGAACAAACTTGGCGAAAACAGGCTGGTGCAGGAAGTGCTGGTCCGTGAAAGCGAGGGTGTAATCGAGGCGGAGATTTTCCCCGATTACGAGTATGCATCCAAAAAGAAAATCAAGGATATGCAGGCGAAACTGCAGGAGATCATTGACGTGTATAATAAGACGGCTCCACTCTATAAACGTATCTTCAAACTGAAGGTGCGTGACGTGGAGTTTGAGAAGAACACGACGAAGAAGATCAAGAGATTTTGATTCGGATAAAAATGTGGTACGAGGGAGGCAGAATATGCCTCCCTCGCTGCGATAAAGCTTCATTTGTGTACGGCTTCTTTCAGTATTCTGACACATGGTTCAATACCAAGATCCCCGGCATTCAGATAGATATCGTAATATTCCGCGGCGCCCCATTCCCAGTTTGTGACCGAGGTGTAGAAACCGCCTCTTCGCTTGTCATTTTTCTTCAAAGCATTTTCGGCTTCTGCCTGTTTGATACCTTCCCGTTCGATGGCTCTTTGAATCCGTTTCTCCTTGTCTGCATAGATGAACACTCTCAAAGCGTTTTCCTTGTCTTTGAGAATATAGCCGGAAGCCCTTCCCACAATGACGCAGTTGCCCTTTTCGGCAGCCTCCTCAATGATGCGTTTTTCTTCCAGGAAAAGCTTATCCGCCAGGGGCAGTTCCCTGTTGCCTGATAATCCGCCAAGTGCAGTCTTGGAAAGGTTCATCAGAATACCGCCGGAAGTGCTCTCTTCAAGACTCTCTATCTGGTAATAAGGTATCTCGAGATTCTTGGCCGCCTGTATAAGAATATTATGGTCATAAAGCTGATAGCCGAGCGATTCTGCCAGTTTCTTGCCGATTTCGTTGCCGCCGCTGGCATATCGGCGTTCAATTGTTACGATATTATACATAAATACATCCCCCTTTCTGCCAATTGCCTCTTTACTACCATTATAAACACTCTTCTTGCATATCTCAATTCATTTTTCTATAAATTATTGTGACCGTATATAACAGTTCAGCCCTGGACTTTGCATTTACTGCAAAGTCCGTGAGAACGCATAGATTTAGCCGGGAGAGAATCTGCCCCTCGCCGCAGGCGACTTGGAAAAATTGAGCTTTGCTCAATTGGCAGATTACGTAACAGGGAAGCCGAAGGCCGAACTGTTACGTAACTGTGTAACAGTGACAGGCTTACTGCAGTCTGATATAACCTTCCAGTGCATCACGGATTTCTTTCGCTGTCATGGATTCGGTCTGCCATACGCTGTAATTGCTGCCGCTGGGACTGAGAAGGAAGTCGGCCTTACGGTCCTGGTCTACTACGAAGAGAAGAGTGTAGCTTAGTGTTTCGTCCTTTGCGAGTTCGCAGAAGAAGAAATCTTTCCGGTCTTCACCCTGCGTATGCACCGCTTTGTCGATATAGACTGCGCTGTCATTCATCTGCAGGAAATAGTCTTCTGCAGGAATGGAGGTATAATAATCCTCAGCCCATGTGTAAGTGCCGTCCGGATTCTTGTCTACATAATTCAGGTTAAAGTCCAGAGGGATGTCCGATCCCGGCTGATCGTCATAGCAGTGCACTTTAATATTCACGCGGAGAATTTCCTGTTCGGCCTTATCTTCCGACAGCAGCTGTCCGTCCTTGCCATAGTGCTGCCTTGTGTAAGGGAGCAGTGTCTTATCGGGATTCAGCCATCCATC
This sequence comes from Clostridia bacterium, assembly GCA_910575245.1. Taxonomy (GTDB): domain Bacteria; phylum Bacillota; class Clostridia; order Lachnospirales; family Lachnospiraceae; genus UBA3282. Next base: position 87,977 of record CAJTEN010000012.1, read on the forward strand.
GAACCGTGTATAATCAAAGAAGTCATTTTCCGCAAAACCTTCGATACCGTCCAGAAATTCATAGCCTGTTATAGTATAGCCGTAAGCGCCGTCACAGGTGTGTAATTCTTCGCCCACGGCATATATTTTATTCTGCGGGATTCCAAGCTGTATAAGTGCATCCCAGGTTTCGGATGCCTCCAGAGCCAATTCTTCCGTGGTTTTTTCTTCCTGTTCCCGAAGCGCTTTTTCGTCTGCTGTTTCGTAGCGTCCGTCACCGATTCTTTCTGCCTGCAGTGAGTCGGCAAACTTCATCAGTTCCTCCGGATCTATTTTGCAGCCGGCTATAATATGGAGCACGTAGCCGTCCTTTTCATTAAACAGGAAAATATAAGTCGGCGACTTGTACGTTTCTGCATTCCTGCAGGTGACCACATCCGCGTTCATGCCGCTCAACTGCGTGTGCTGGATCTGGTCAATGCCCTCAACGACGATCTGCCCGTTTATTTTCTCCAGTTCTGCCATCGTATAGACAGGCATGACCGTGATCCACGAATCGTCCCCGCCGAGATATTTACCGTCTCCGTTGTCCGTCAGGCCATCCGGGATATAATCAGCTGTCACCTGGTATTCTCCAGGAACCAATTCATAGTTCAGCGTAAATTCATAAGTAAGCTGATCGGATTCCCGGTGTGCGGTTTTCTGAAAGTAGGTTACTGCTGCGAATACGGCTGAAGGCACTGTTACGATTAATACCAGAGCAGCCGCAACACTCATACATTTTTTATAAGTTCCGGACTGTTTATGCATTTGTTTTATTTCCCCTTTTCGAATGATATCGTATGCCTCCTGCAGTCGGTCTTCCACTGCCTGAGGAAGCTTTTCTTCCATATTTCTGTTCATCGACGCCCTCCTTTTTCCTGCCTGAGTGTCATTTCGCCGCGCAATGTTTCGCGTCCGCGTTTCAGGCGGGTTGCCACAGTGTTTTCCTTCATCTCCATATATGCCGCGATTTCTTTTACCTTCAGTCCATAGACATAATATAAGGTAAATATACTTCGGTCCTGTTCTCTGAGCGGCTCGATAAGTTCCCGGAATTCCCGCGTGCCGTCATCCGGCACCTGTCCTTCGAATTCGGACAGGTCATCCACGGCAATTTGCCGTCTTTGCTTTCTGAGAATATCCTTACAGTGATTGATCAGGATGCGGATCATCCATGTTTTGAAATAGGCATCCTGACGCAGGGAGCCGACTTTTTCGTAGCAGGCCAGGACTGTCTCGGACATGGCGTCCGCTATATCTTCTTCGTCATGGAGAAATCCCCGGGCAACCTTATACATACTCAGTTTATTTTGTTCGATCAGCTCTATAAAGGCTTCGGCATCACCTCTCTTTGCCTTTTTTACAAGAAGTTCCACCTTTGTATCTCCTTTCGTGGCCGGATTGGCCATATGTATTTTAAGATATCTTTATAAGCACCGATGTTTATTTTATCTTACATCCATTAGACAGACGAGAGCCTTATAAAATTGCATGGATTCAAAATATTTTGCATAATAGGGAAGTTTTGGAAAAAACAGATGGTTTTTGTCGGGAAATAGAAATTCTTTACCAATAAATTTAAAAAATGAAAAAAGCGGCATAGATTGAAAAAATCCCTAAAGTTTGGTAAGATAAAATGGTGCTGTAATAAGGAGATGGGGATAGCCCGGGTCATGAAACAGGGAATCCTGCAGACAGAACAGTAGGCTTATGGCACTGGCTATGTCAGAGAACAGAGTTACAAATAAATAGTTTTGCCGTATATGGCGGCGGAATGGAGAGGAATATGGCACGGCAGAGACATAAACGTAAAGAATCCTTTTCCGTACTTATTGTTCCCAATTCAGAGGGAAAGAGCAAACAGTTTCATATATCCCGCGGTACGGTTCAAATGATTCTCGGGATACTGATTCTGGTCTTGCTGCTGGCTGCAGCAGCAATTGTTTGGGGTGTGGGCGATTTCGGAAAGCAGGAATCACTGCGCCGGGAGAGCGAAGAGCAGAAGAAACGTATCGAGGAACTGGAGACGGAGAGGGATAATCTGGTGAAAGAAAAGGATACGCTCTCGGCGGAAATAGAAGCGCTGCAGAGCGAGGCAGAAGCAAAAGAAGAGGCGGCAGGAGAAGAAGCGGAGGAAGAGAAAGAAGAGGCGGAAGCAGAGCCGGAAAGAGATAACTCTGTACCGCGGCAGTATCCTTATACCGGTATCAGTACGGTGTTATCCAATTACTCGGAGGAACAGCCGTATCTGTCACTCAACACCGCGGCAGCCGGCAATGTAGTAGCTACGGGTGACGGTATGGTGACGGCCGTCGATTCGGATGATACCTATGCGCATATTATCGAGATAGAGCATAATAACGGATATAAGACTCGTTATATGTGCCGTCAGGAGGCGCAGGTACAGCTGCAGGTAGGTGCTCAGGTGCAGGCCGGGGATATTCTGATGACGGCCTTAACGGATGACACGCAGCTTGACTACCAGGTGGAATTCGAAGGAGAATCGATCGATCCGCTTACGGTATTCGAGGCGAAGGGCTAAAGAGGAGTAATATTCACGGTTGATATTTCGCTGTAAAGCGGGCCGTGAACAGTGATAAAAAGGAGGAGAAGGAAATGCTGGGAAAGAGTAAAAGCAACAATGTGGAAACAGAAGCGAGAGTAAAGGTGAGCACTATACTCGGAGACGGTGCCGTATTCGACGGTGACCTGAAAGCGCCGGAGGCAATCAGGATAGACGGTACCATAAACGGTAACTGTACCTGCGAGAAGGAAGTCGTGATCGGCAAGAACGGACATCTCAAAGGAAATATTTCGGCACAGAATGTGGTTATTTCCGGACGGGTTGAGGGAGATATCAATGCGATGGGTAAGCTGGAACTTCTTTCAACCGGTAAGCTGGTGGGAAATATTTCCGCAAGGTCGCTTGTTATTGATGAGGATGCATTCTTCGACGGCAGATGTACCATGACTGCGACTCAGGATTCCGCGAAAAAGAGTATCGGCACCCAAAGCCAGACGGAAACAGCGGGCAGCAGTGAGACGCAGAAGAAATAATCTGCTGTGACAATATAGGAATCTTATAGGTTGTAAAAGAAAAAGGCGGGAATTGAAACGCCTTTTTCGCTTTTATGGCAAAAAAATGTGAATGGTATTCAATTTTTTTCACCGAAAGTTAATTTCTGTTCAATTGTGTAAGGGATAACCGCCTGCTATGATAAATGTACAGACCGGTTTGATGACGAGTGAAACAGCAGAGAGGAGATTTATGATATGCAGATTGGACAGGTAATCAGAAAATATCGGAAGAGTAAGGATATGACGCAGGAGGAAATGGCGAACCGGCTGGGGGTGACTGCTCCTGCGGTCAATAAGTGGGAGAATGGCAATTCCATGCCGGATATCACGCTGCTTTCGCCGATTGCGCGTCTGCTTGGGATTTCACTGGATACCTTGTTGGCTTTCCAGGGGGATCTGACGGATAATGAGGTCAATGAACTGATCAGGACGCTTAGCCAGAAGCTTAAGGCAGAGGACTTCGACGAGACTTTCCGATGGGCACGGGAACAGATGGAGCAATATCCGAATTGTGAACAGCTGCTTCTGTATATGACGATTGTCCTGAGAGGGGCGTGCATTGAGAAGAGGATTGCTGACAAACAGTGTGAGGAGTATCTTCTTGCCATCAATGAGAGGCTCCTTGCCAGTCATGAAGAGAAGATCAGAACGAGCGCGGCAGATGCCCTTTATGGGTTCTATATCGGGAAAGAACAGTATGATAAGGCGGAAAAATATCTGGAGTACTTTTCACCGCAGAGTCCGGAGAGAAAGCGGAAGCAGGCATTTCTCTATGCGCATTCGAACCGGAGGACGGAAGCGTACCGGACTTATGAAGAACTGTTGTATTCCGAATTCAATATGCTGCACAGTACTTTTTACGGCATGTTTGCAATGTATGTAGAGGAACAGAACCTGGAGATGGCGGAATATCTGGAAGAAAGAATGCTGCTGCTGATCAGGGCATTTGAGATGGGGCAGTATCATGAAGCTTCTGACAGTCTGGATCTTATGACGGCGAAGAAGGATACGGCAGGAACGCTCAGGTGCGCCAGGCAGTTGGTTGAAAGTATTGGACAGTTCGGTTCGTGGTGTGATGTGCCGTTGTATAAGCATATGACATTCAAAGAGATTTCCGATGAATTTATAGAGAAGATGGGAGAAACCGTGCGTGATTTCTTCGGGGACGAGAAGCTCTTCGGGTATATGAAGGGAAACGAAGACTGGGAAGCTCTGCGGAATCAGTGGAAAAGGGAGTGAACTGCACACGCCGTCAGACGATGAAGGAAAGGGGAATGCTGCCATGGGAAGAAGCATGGGCAGCGATGACGAATATGGTACACACGATTGATCCTGTATATAATGAAGACTCGGAAATTCTGATCCTGGGGAGTTTTCCCTCAGTGAAATCGCGAGAACAGCAGTTTTTCTACGGACATAAGCAGAACCGTTTCTGGCGTGTCCTGGCACAGGTGCTTGGATGTGAGGAGCCGGAGGGGATTGCGCAGAAGAAGGCCATGCTGCTTGCGCACCATATCGCGGTGTGGGATGTGATCGCCAGCTGTGAGATTACGGGCTCTTCCGATGCCAGCATCCGGAACGTGGAGCCGAATAACCTGTCGCGGATCTTGTCCGCCGCGGACATTCGGGCGATCTACACGAACGGAAGCAAAGCCCATCAGCTGTACCGGAAGTATATTTATCCGGTGAACGGGCGGGAAGCATGTCTCCTGCCCTCTACCAGCCCGGCGAATGCGGGATATTCACTGGAAAGGCTGGTGAGCGCGTGGAGCGTGATACGAAAAGACGGATCCCCGGAATGCGAATCATAACAGCCCCAAATGAGTCGTATGCCGGATCATCAATGGGCAAGTCTGCGGGCCTTGCGGCTCTCCCGCCACACGGTCTTCTTGTAGGCGAACAGATCTCTCCAGATCGTCGGGTGGAACAGGAGCAAAAGCGGGAAAAGTTCCAGGCGTCCGGCAAGCATGTCAAAGATAAGGACATACTTGGAGAAATCCGAGAAAAATCCGAAATTGCCCGTAGGACCTACAAGTTCCAGGCCGGGACCGATGTTGTTGATCGTAGCGGCAACGGCCGTAAAGGTGGTAGTCAGGTCTGTATCTTCGAAGGAAACCAGGAATACGGACACCACAAACAGAACAATGAAGGTGATCATATAAACATTGATCGAACGGATGACGTCATGGTCGATCGGTTTGTCATCCATTTTGATTTTCTTGATGCTCTTCGGGTGAATATAGGAGACGAACTCCTTGCGCATCGTTTTAAACAGGACAACGAACCGTGAAACTTTGATGCCGCCGCCGGTACTTCCGGCACAGGCTCCGATGAACATCAGAAGAACCAGTATCACCTTACAGTTTTCCGGCCACAGATTGAAATCGGCAGTGGAGAATCCGGTAGTCGTGATGATGGAGGCAACCTGAAAGGCAGATTGTGTCAATGCATCGAATACGCCCGCACAGGTATCCAGAATGTTAAAGGTAATCACCAGGACAGCAGCGAGGATGATCAGCAGATAATACCGTACTTCCTCAAAATGAAGCACCTTCTTAATATGTCCGAATAAAATCAGACAGTAGGCATTGAAGTTAACGCCGAACAGGACCATGAATATGGTGGTGACCCATTGCAGGTAAGGTGAGTAACCGGCTATACTGTCGTTTCGAATACCGAATCCGCCGGTTCCGGCCGTGCCCAGGCTGGTGCATACGGCATGGAAGAGCGGCATCCTTCCGAGTAACAGAAGAACGATTTCGGCTACGGTCATGCCGAAGTATATCATGTAAAGGATTCTTACGGTATCTTTCATTTTGGGGACAAGCTTGCCGACGGAGGGGCCGGGACTTTCCGCACGCATCAGGTTGATGTTGGATCCGCCGCTCATGGGAACGATCGCCAACAGGAAGACCAGGACGCCCATACCGCCGATCCAGTGTGTAAAGCTGCGCCAGAATAAGGAACAGTGGGAGAGTGTCTCCACGTCACTTAAGATGCTTGCGCCGGTGGTGGTAAAACCTGAAACCGTCTCAAACAATGCGTCCGTATAAGATGGAATCTCTCCTGTAAAATAAAAAGGCAGAGCGCCGAAGACACACAGGAATATCCAGCTTAAGGAAGTGGCGATACAGCCTTCCTTCAGATAGAAAACGCTGTTCTTCGGCTTCCGCAGGCTCATCAATACTCCCAGCACCAGACATATTCCAGCTACCGGCAGATACCACAGCCCTTCTTTTTCACGGTAGATCAGCGCCACCAGGCAGGGAAGCAGCATCAGGACTGCTTCAGTCTTTAATATACATCCCAATATATATCGAATAATTGAACTGTTCATGATCAGCCTCAGCTTTCCCGGTTTAGTTTAGTATATCCTGCAGCACTTTGAATCCCGTATGGGTCGTTACGACCATGACCGTGTCGCCGACCTGGATGGAATCCTGACCGCTGGGGATGATGATAGAGCCGTTTCGGTTGATAAAGGAAACCAATAATCCCTTTTTCAGGGAAAGCTGTGCGAGTGGGACATTAGTCACTGCGGATTCGCTTTTCACACGGAATTCTATTGCTTCCACGCGAAAATCAAACATATGGTAAAGGGTTTCTATGTTGTTGCTGTTCATAGAAGCTTTCTTGGCACGGACATAAGCGACGATTGCCTCAGAAGCAATATATCTGGGATAAATTACGCTGTCCATATTAAGCCCGTTCAGGACACCCTTATAGTTGGTGCGGTTGATCTTGGTGATGACCTTGGCCTGGGATACGTGCCTGGCGTGCAGCGTCAGGAGGATATTCTCTTCGTCGATGCCCGTCAGCGGGACGAAGGACTCCACATATTCGATGCCCTCTTCTCTAAGCAGCTCCTCATTAGTGCCGTCCCCGTTGATGATAACGGCTTTGGGAAGCAGGATACTCAACTCTTCGCAGCGCTTCGGATTACTGTCGATGATCTTGACGGTGATTCCCATGTGAAGAAGCTGGGAGGCCAGGTAATAAGAGGACTTGCCGCCGCCGATGATCATGGTGTTCTTAACGGCATGGGTCTTGAACCCGATTTTTTCCAGAAAAGATTTCGCATCCCTTCTGGTAGCGACGAAGGAGATACAGTCCCCCTTCAGAATACGGAAATTACCGGAAGGAATATAGATTTCGCTGTCCCGTTCTACGGCACAGATCAGGATATTGTCGGCAATATTCTTGCCCACGGTCTTGCCGAGGTCCATAACCGTCATGCCGTCTAACAGATTGCCTTCGGGGACTTTGAATTTGATCATCTCCGCCTGACCATGGGCAAAAGTGTCTACTTCCAGTGCGGTCGGCAGATAGAGGATACGGGCCATCTCGCGGGATGCTTCCAGTTCGGGATTGATGATCATGGCAAGGCCCAGCTTCTCTCGCAGATAATTGGCTTCCTTGCTGTAGTCCGGTGTGCGGACTCTGGCGATAGCGGCACAGTTGCCGACACGCTTGGCGACTGTACAGCACAGAAGGTTCAGTTCGTCCGAATCCGTTACGGCGACAATCAGGTCGGTATGGTCAATGTCAGCTTCCTTCTGGACGCTGTAGCTGGCGCCGTTTCCGACTACGCCCATGACATCATAGAGATTTGTTAATTCCTGGATTTTGTGTTGATTCTTATCGATAAGAGTGATATTGTGGCCTTCTTTGATCAGCTGGGCGATCAGTGTCTGACCGACCTTGCCGCAGCCGACGATGATAATCTGTAATCCCTGTTCGGAGGGTTTCTTTTGCTTAAACATTCTGTCTCCATTCCGAAACACCGGATATATATAGTTGATATGTGTTTCGGGCAGCCGTTCCGGCAGTCTTGTTCATAGCCTGGTCCTTTCATAACGGCGTTCATGAACTGCAGGAATCCTGTTACTGAACCGGTATCGGCATACGCCATATATATAACACCTTGCAGTGAAAAAATCAATAGACTTTTTGCATAATTAAGGCATTCTTAAGATGGTAATATTTGATAGAAAATCGCATGTGGAAGAATGCCCTGCTTGTCATATGCCTACGCTGAAAAAACAAAAGCAAATTGCCACCATACCGGTGGCAACGAAAAAGAAAAAGCATGTTACAATGGAAAGACAAGGAGTCAAAAGAGGGATTCCAACAGAACCAGTGCAAAAAACAGCAAGAATACTACTGTGAAATTTAAAATCAACACACCTAAGTAACGTATAAGTCGATGTTTATTCGCGCATAAGGGAATGAATTGGTGTACATTGCGGTAGTTAAAACTGCAAAAGACAATGGAAAGCATCATGAATAAAACGGTGATTCTTTCCAACCAAAGGTGGAAAACAGTTGCATCCTTTACCTCCATTGTCAGACAGAGCCAAAAGATAAATAAGTATATGGCGGAGGCAGTCAGCATTTTCCACGGGGTTTTTGTTCTGAAACCGGGAGGAATAAGAGTTTGCCATGTGGCAAACACGGTGGTGTGCTCCGGTTTTTCTTCGGTGCGGTCCTGCAGTTTTTCAATTTCGGTTTTCAACTCCTGTACAGTTTCCGGCCTGTCAGACGGATTCATCTCGGTACATTTACTGATGATGGCATCAAATATATTTGTCGCGGCAGGCAAAGCAAGGGAAAGTTTCTTTAATAAAATGCCCAAAGCATAGATATCGGTCTGGGGAGTGGAAAAACCAAATCCATACTGTTCAGGGGCGGCATAGCCTTTTGTACCAAGCAGTACGGTATCACGGTCAGCATTATCAGTTAAGTACTTTGCTGCGTTAAAGTCAATTAAGACAACGTGGTTATAGGGTGTAATAATTATGTTTGAAGGTTTAATATCTCTGTGGATAATGGGAGGGTTGAGAGTATGCAGTTTTTCCAGTATGTCGCACAGTTCTCCCATAAACCGGACAATTAAATCAAATGTAAGTGTCCGGTCATCAATCATTTCCAGCAGCGATACACCGGAAATAAATTCTTCAATCAGTATGAGTTGTCCGTTATCTTCATATACGTTATATAGCCTGGGAATGCCGGTTATATGGTGTTCCATCAAATATTCGTATATATGCGGATTGTATATATCCAAAATCTTCTTGATGTATATTTTTTCGCTTTCCCGGTGCTGAACCAAATATATTTTATGCGGACTGTTTATGGTTGCAATGGTATTGTAGTATGAAATTTCAAGACGGCCGACATAATCCATGCTATCATTCCTTTCAGAGATTTGTTGATACATTATATCAGATGGGAGAAACTTATGGGAGAGAAAAATACAGATGATTTAGAAAAAGTGCTGCAAGGCACGCATATAAAGAATTTTGATGCTTATTGCAGGGAAAATGCAGGGTGCTTGATTGAGGGAGATTTTACTGTGTATATGAAAAACATTTTCAGCGAAAAGAAGCTCACGCAGCAGCTTGTATTTTTGCGGGCGGATGTCCCGGAAAGATATGGTTATAAGCTGCTGTCCGGAGAAAAAAGAACAAGGCAGAGAGATGTCATTCTGAGGATATGTTATGCGGCCGAAATGTCTTTGGCACAAACACAGCGGGCGTTGAAGAAATATGAGATGCCGGAATTGTATGCGAAACTGCCAAGGGATGCCCTGCTGATGATTATATTCAACGAACGTCCGGGAGATATCATCGAAGTCAATGAAATACTCAAAGAGCATGGAATGGATCCATTGAGGACAAGCGGCTTACAGAGCTGACAGAAAATATGCACAGTGTATCATTGGTAATACTGTGGCAAGTATGTGGAAGGTCTTTTGTGTGGCTTTCCCCCTCTCAGCAGTAATGGAAATGGTGAATTTCTGGATGAGATAATTGCCGTATGTATTATATATATAGTAAGCGACATAACAAATCTCTGTTTCCGTCTCCTGCCAAAGCCATATACGGAAGCTTTTGCAGGGCCGAAAACGAAATGTTTAATGTCGTTAACTATAAAATTTATTCAAGGGAGGGATTTTTTAGATGCAGAGAAACATGAAATGGATTGCTGCAGTACTGTGTCTTGCTGGGTTTGCAGCAATGGCATCGGGATGCGCTCAGTCAGATCCGGGTGAAACCAAACAGATTGTCTCAAACAAAGAATTGGAAACGGCAGGTGTTGAGGAAAGCACGCCTGATGGTTCAGAGGATTTGGAGACTTCATCTGGCGTGGCGGTCACAATTGACGAGCAGGTACTTTTCGAGCAGGATGGTATTGTTGTCACCGCAACAGAATATACTACAGACAGTATCTGGGGTGATGGAATTAAACTGTTGTTGGAAAATAATTCAGATAAGGACATCTCGGTTGGCTGTAATGCATTGATGGTCAATGATTATATGATCACAGACCTATTTGCTTCAAGTATAGCCGCAGGGAAGAAGGCTAATGAAACACTTTATCTTTCCAGTACGCAACTGAAGGCGGCAGGCATTGAGAACGTGGGGAAAATTGAGATATATTTCCATGTATACGATTCATCTACATATGATACTGTTTTTGATACAGAATGCGTGACTATCCAGACATCAGAGTATGCCAATATGGACACAATGCCAAATGATGCAGGAACAGAACTGTATAGTCGGGATGGAATCCGGATTGTCGGAAAGACAGTTGATGAAAACAGCTTTTGGGGAACGGCAATTCTCCTGTACATCGAAAATAATTCAGGGAAAAATGTTGGGATTTCCGTGGATGATATGTCGGTCAATGGATTTATGCTGAGTCCGTTCTTTTCAACTACAGTGTATGACGGAAAGAAAGCCATAAATGACATTACCGTATTTTCAAGTGATTTGGAGGAAAACGGAATTGAGACAATTGAAGAAGTAGAATTGAAATTTAATATTTATGATGCGGATTCCTATTCTACGATTTCAGATTCAGAACCCATTACATTTTCGACGTGGTAATAAGGAGTCAATGTCATTAAGTTAAGCCGGACGCGCCTGACATGATAGGAATCTCCTAAGGACGCGCTTTCGCTCGGTTCCAAACGCAGCGGTACTAAATTCGTGGAAAACCTCATTAAGTACCGGAGTTTTCCTACGGTCCTAAGGAGAATCCTATCATATCAGACGCTGTGTACAGACTTAACTAAATGACATTGAATAAGGAGTATGAATATTAAAAAAGACTATCTGAGAAGGCATGGAGGTGCGAGTATGAAAATATGGAAATTAGTATCTGGAATTTTGTCAATGATTTTATTTGTATTGGTAGCTGTCCAGTCCTGCGCAGCGGGAATGGTGAACATATTGGAGAATAATGGCGGATCATCCGGTTCCGTAGGATTTTTCGTTGGAATCTTAATGCTGGCAGGCGGAATTGTTTCGGTAGCTACAAGAAAATCACAGGGAAAGGGCGGCAACATTGCGCTTGTCATTTTGTTTGGATTAGCGGCTCTTATGGGGTTTGCAGGCTATGGTAATTACAGCGATCTCGTCATTTGGGCGTTCTGGTGTTTGATTAACGCAATTCTTGCAGTTGTTGCAATGATAAAAAACAAAAAGAGTGCATAAATAAAATCCGGAACCTTTTTATATGGCAGAGGAGCGTATCTCGCTCCTCTGCCTTTGTATGTGACAGAAAATCTTGCGCAAAAAGATGCAACCGAAAGGGCGCAACCGATAGTTTCCGGCCTGACATCCCGAGTGGGTTGCGCAACAGGGGATGTGGCGCTATGATAAGACAAAAAAAGCTGTACGCAGGGGAAGCGCCTGTGGGCAGTGGGAAAGAGAGGGTTATTATGGAGAAAAAACTATTTACGAGAGACTTTACACTGGTAGTGGCCGGGCAGATCATTTCGCTTTTCGGGAATGCGGCGATCAGGTTTGCACTGCCGCTTTACTTATTGAACCAGACAGGCTCGTCTGCACTGTATGGTACGGTGATGGCAGGCGCTTTTGTGCCAATGATTCTGTTTTCACCTATAGGAGGCCTGATTGCCGACAGAGTGAACAAGAGGAACATTATGGTGGCGCTGGATTTTACGACGGCAGGTCTGCTTCTGGTATTTATGGTACTGCAGGGGAGAATCAATCTGGTTTTTCTGCTTGCTCTCACACTGATGCTTTTGTATGGCATAGCGGGGGCCTATCAGCCTGCCGTGCAGGCGAGTATTCCGGTATTGGCAGCGCAGGAGAATTTCATGCGCGCTAATGCTGTCATCAATGTCATCAGTTCTTTTGCCTCCCTGCTGGGGCCGGTGCTCGGTGGTATTTTGTACAGTGTTTACGGACTGATTCCGATTCTGGAGGTTTGTATTGTGTGTTTCGTGCTGTCTGCGGTGATGGAGATATTCATTCGGATTCCCCACGGCAAGCAGGAAAGCGAAGACAGTATTTTCGGGATTATGAGAAAAGATTTCGGGGAGAGCATCCGTTTTATCCGAAAAGAGAAGCCTGTCATTGGCAGTGGGCTGGTGGTGGTATGCTGTGTCAACCTTTTTCTCTCGGCAATGATCACGGTAGGACTTCCGTACCTGATCACGGAGGTTCTTCCCTTTACGGCGGAGCAGGCAAACAGGCTGTATGGGTACGCGGAGGGTGCTCTGGCAGCGGGCGGTATCGTGGGCGGTATCGGTGCGGGAATCCTGGCGGACCGTCTGCAGATCAGGAAAGCGGGGAATCTGCTGATTGTCGGCGCACTGTGTGTGTTTCCGATGGGAACGGCGCTTCTGTGGGTGGAATCCGCAATGGCGGTTTACTTCATTATGGCGGTCTGCTGTTTTGCTATTATGACGGTTGCATCTGTTTTCAGTGTGCAGATCATGGCCTTCGTGCAGACAGAAACCCCGCAGAATCTGGTCGGAAAGGTGATTTCGGTCTGTATGATGGTATCTATGTGTGCGCAGCCGCTGGGTAATGCGCTGTATGGATTGTTGTTTGAAGTCTGTGACGGATATGAGGCTGTGGCGGTGTTGTTTTCCGGTACGGTTTCACTTATGGTTGCGGCACGGGCGCGGAAGGTATTTCGGAGACTGTAAAGGGAATAAGCCGGGGAACAGAACCTTTCTGCAGGATTTAAATGTTTGCAGAGCCAGAAAAAATCTAAATAGGATTTCACGGGAGAGTATGGTACAATAAATATAGTAGACGGACGGAATTCCAATGTCGTTTACTATAACTATAGATAAAAGAAATAAAAAGTGTCTGGGAGTACACGTCCTGAGAGAAGGAGCACATCGGGCGGGGAGAGGGCTTATGTTAGAATTTTTATGGAATCTGGATGGTAACATATTATTATTTTTGCAGGAATATGTCAGAAATCCTGTGCTGACTCCGGTTATGAAAGTGATTACGACACTGGGAAACGGCGGGGCGATATGGATTGCCCTGACAATTTTGCTGCTGGCCATTCCCAAAACGAGGAAGATTGGCTGTATGTCGTTGATTGCCTTGCTTGGGACACTCCTTGTCAACAATATGCTGCTTAAGAATCTGGTTGCGCGGACCAGGCCCTATGAGGTGATAGAAGGGCTGACCTATATCGTGAGGAAACCTTCGGATTATTCTTTTCCATCGGGGCATGCGGGATGTTCCTTCTCGGCAGCGTGTATTATGTATCGGAGGCTTCCCAGGCGGTATGGTGTTCCGGCGCTTATACTGGCGATTCTGATCTCGGTTTCACGGTTGTATGTGGGTGTGCATTATCCCAGTGATGTGCTTTTTGGTGTGATCAGCGGCATTGCGATCAGCTATGCGGCGGAAGTGATTGGCGGCCGGATCTGGAAGGCTGAGCCACAGGGGGATACATAAAATGAAAGAGTCCTGTATTGTCCGTGTTGCCGGCAGCGGCAGGCATGGGAATGGTAAAGGAGAAAAGAAGAGATGCATTTCGTAGATGCCAAGGGGATTTTATCTGCGCATAATGGTATGAATCTGTACCGTGGCTGTACCCACGGGTGCATCTATTGCGACAGCCGCAGTACCTGTTACCAGTTTACCCATGAATTCGAGGATATTGAGGTGAAGCAGAATGCACCGGAACTGTTGGAGAAGGCGCTGCGCTCGAAACGAAAGAAATGCATGATCGGTACAGGCGCCATGTGTGATCCGTATATGCACTGCGAGGAGAGGCTGCAGCTTGTGCGCAGGTGCCTGGAACTGATCGACAGATACGGATTCGGCGTTGCGATTCAGACGAAATCGGACCGGATTCTCCGGGATCTGGATCTGCTTACCAGTATCAACCGTAAGGCGAAATGCGTGGTGCAGATGACGCTCACTACCTATGAGGAAGAGTTGTGCCGCATTGTGGAGCCGAATGTCTGTACGACAAGGCGGCGTTATGAAGTGCTGCAGATCATGAGAGAAAACGGGATTCCTACCGTGGTGTGGCTTTCTCCGATTCTTCCTTATATTAATGATACACAGGAAAATATCGAGGGAATCCTGGGATACTGCCGGGATGCGGGTGTGTATGGGATCGTCTGCTTCGGTATGGGCGTGACACTCAGACAGGGGGACAGAGAATACTTCTATGCCGCGCTGGATAAGCATTTTCCCGGACTGCATGAGAGGTATCACCGTAAGTATGGATACGCCTATGAGATCCCGAGTGACAGGTCGAAAGAATTGATGCGGTTTTTTCACGGCTTTTGCAGGGAACATCATATTGTGAGCGATGTGAATGAGGTGTTCGGATATTTGAGGGAATTCCAGGAGAATAAGGGATATGAGCAGTTGTCGATGTTTTTGTGAAAGAGTAACAGCTGTTTTGGGCGGCATTTAGAGTATAAGTAATTTGAGTGAGGATATGGGGCAGCAACATGTTAAAGAAGAAAATGAGAATGAACTGAAAGCTATTACAGAAGAGATAGTAAATGAAACAAAAAAATTACTTATAGAAGAGTATCTCAGAAAGAAAATCAGGAGGAAACCATAGATTGAGGAAGACGGGGCTCAATCCATTCCACCATTGAATCCTCCTGACAGTTCTTTGTATAGATTGCGGTTGGTTTTTATTCCTCTCAATCTCTGCACGAAAAAGAGAGTTTGTTCCGAAGTGGCGCCGCATGTGACTGCGTCAGATATCCAGTTCGGGCGGTACGTCAATCTCGTCGGATACGTACCTCCCGTTTTTCTTTCGCTGCCGTACACATTCGGTCAGAAGATATTCAATCTGTCCGTTGACAGAGCGAAAATCGTCTTCCGCCCATGCGGCGATCGCATTATAGAGTTTGGCAGATAATCTTAAGGGCACCTGTTTCTTGCCTGAATCACCCATAGTTTCCTCCGTTCCGTGAAATTTTCATATACTTGTGCCCATGTCAGTTTTGACATAAACATTGCGTGAAAAGGCACAGGTCAATACAGGCTTCCGGAATTTACCACCGGCTGCGCGTCATGGTTTCCGCACAGCACGACCAGAAGATTGGATACCATAGCCGCCTTGCGCTCTTCATCCAGCTCTACGGTGTGATGTTCATCCAGCCGCTCTAATGCCATTTCAACCATACCGACTGCACCGTCTACGATCATTTTCCTTGCATCAATGATAGCAGATGCCTGCTGTCTCTGCAACATCACTGCGGCAATCTCGGGTGCATAGGCGAGGTAAGTGATCCTGGCTTCGATGATCTCGATGCCGGCTTCCTGCACTTTCTCCTGAATCTCATCACGGATCCTGGCGGCTACTACCTCGCTGGAACCGCGCAGGCTTCCCTCGTCCGCAACGCCGTCTCCGGTGGTGTCCACACCCTGTGCCACATCATAAGGATAGAGCCGCACGATATTGCGCAGGGCGCTGTCACACTGCAATGAGAGAAATTCTTTATAATTGTCTACGCTAAATACAGCCTTGGCAGTATTTACGATACGCCATGTCACGGCGATGCCGATTTCAACCGGATTACCCAGGCAGTCGTTGATTTTCTGGCGGCTGTTGTTCAGGGTCATGATTTTCAGGGAGAGCTTCTTACTGGGAGCTTCCTGAGAAGCAGCGGCGGAATCGGCAGAGCCTATTCCCTTCACATCCCCGCTCTGACTGAGCTTCGTGCGTGAGGCAGGATTCACACTGGAGCAGAAAGGATTGACGAAGTAAAAGCCGTCGCCTATGAGCGTCCCGATGTATCTGCCGAACAGGGTCAGTACCAGTGCTTCCTGGGGTTTCAAAACTTTAAGCCCGCAGAAGAGAATCCAGCCGAAGGCTATAACGATGAAACATATGGTTATGACCAGGGTGAAGAACATCTTAATGAGTAAGGTATTGCTCCAGTATTCCAGTATCGTGCCGCTGATAACGACGCCGATAATTGCGGCCACATACATCAGGATGATGCCCAGAAGTACGGGCAGGCCGTTCTTTTTGCCTTGAATGATTTTTTCTTCTAAATTTTTCTCTTGCATAGCGTATCCTCCGTTTCGAAGCAAGACGGCAGTTTTTGTCTTCACTTCATTGTGAAATTTATTTGATATCATTATGATATCACAACGAATATAGATGTCAATAGTTTTATAGAAGAAAAAAGGTATTTGGGTAACGGTTGTAACAGTTCAGCCCAGGATTTTGTATTTACTTGGCCAGACCGTGTTATAATGTGGAGGTTTACAAGCATTTGATTTTCTGTAGAGATTGTTTATAATAATCAGGTACAGACTGTTTTTACAAAATATGAGAGACATTCATATTGGGAATATGGAAAAGGGGATAAACGGATATGTCGGTAACGATCTTTACAATGACGCATAAGAAATTCAGGGAGCCCGAGGACAGAATCTATGTGCCTCTGCACGTGGGACGTGCACGCGGAGAGGATTTCGGTTACGCGGGGGATGACACAGGAGACAACATATCGGACCGGAATTGTTATTACGGGGAACTGACAGGCGTATACTGGGTCTGGAAAAACGTGTGTACCGGGGATTATGTGGGAATCTGCCATTACAGGAGATATTTCTGCACGGAAGAAGGCAGGATCCTGAACGAAAAGGATTACCGGTCGATCCTGGGCGAATATGACATTATTACATCCAAAAAACTGAAGCTTAACTATTCCTACTTTGACGGCTATGCCAGCGATTACAATATATTTGACCTGGTGGCCACGGGTGAAGTGATCCGGCAGCTGTATCCGGAATATTATGATACCTTTGAACGCCTGGTACATGGGAAAGGCACATATTTCGGCAATATGATGGTGACATCCAAGGCATTGTACGATGAGTATGCCAGGTGGCTTTTTTCTATCTTCCGTGAGGCTGAGAAAAGAATCGATGCCAGCGGGTACGATGACTATCATAAGAGGGTTTTCGGCTTTATCTCGGAATTCCTGCTGCTTGTCTGGGTGGAGGTAAAAGGACTTAAGGTATATGAGTGCAAGGTCGGCATGACGGATGAGAAGTACGAGACAAGACAGATGAAAGAGCGGCTGGCGGAGTTTTTCCGAAAGGGCGATCTGGACGGAGCGAAAGAATATTTTCTGGGTGTGCTTGATAAACGGCCGGATGTGCTGATGGAAGCGTCGGACATCACCGGGGAACTGAAGCTGGCCATGCAGGTGATCGCGGTCTGCGGGCTGGAGCGGCAGGAGTACGGGGAGAGCGTCATTGACAGGATCAGGCAGTTTGAAGAACTGATGCGTTATTTTAGCAGTATCAATGAAGTGATCAATGACTGCAGGGAGGGGCAGTTTTGCGAGAAAGATATCCGTTTCCTGCGGGAGAACAAGGTAAGCGAGATTGCGGTGGAGGCTTCGGCGAGACTTTTTATCCCGGATGCAAAGGAACTGGCTGAGGTTGTGGAGGCTGTGAGAAGTGTGATAAAAGAATCAAAACGAACGGAGGGTTCAGATATGGCGGAAAAAGAGTAGGCTGCAATCATGATTGGTGTTTACACTGATTTACAAAAAAGTCAAAAAGCAGAGGATAGAGACAAGGAATTGAGCAACCGGCTTCGCAAAGTTACGGGATTCGCTTAGCGGATTCGGAGTAATCTTGAGAGTGGCTGGCAGCAAAAAGAGCGGAATTTGTCACCGCTCTTTTTGCTTGTTTTTTGCAAGGCCGAGATCGAAATTTCTAATGCTATTAACTTACAAAGTTACTTTACAATAGCAATCTCCACTGTCGGATCGTTTAGGTCACCTTTGGATTTCCCAAGATAAACGAGGTCTCCGTCTCCTGTATAGCGGAAGAAGTGGCTGTAGTAGACGAATTCATTCCCTTCATTGACACCGGCAAGCACTGCCAACTCTGTATAGTCATCGTCTACATTCATATCGTAGAGAAAGTATTCGCCCCAACTGAAATCCGACAGACATTCTTTGACAGCGTCATTGCCATTCTGGGAGAAATCCGTGTCATTGACGGTTAAATGCAGCAGAGCTCCGTAAGTGCCATCCGCATTTTCTGTGTTTTCCTGGAAAAAGAGGAAGGAATCTTCATGGCCGTCGCCGTTCAGGTCAAAGCTAAAGTTTTCATTTTCCTGTAATTTCATGATAAGCCGGTCCGTATAGGAATAGGAGTCCTTGAGCCCCATGCCTGCCAGATCAGAGTAAGGGATAAGGAATTCGATTGTACCGGAGGCATATGGCCCCAGCGCATAAGGAGCGCTCATAAAGACAAGGCCTGAGGTGGAAAGATACCATACGTCATCGGCGTACAGTACGGTTTCCAGTTCATTATCACTGCCGTACAGGTTAGTATATTCCGAATTGAACATCCGGTCCTGATAGGCTTTGGTTTTTGCCAGGTTCTGGTTATAGGCCAGAGTATCCTCGTGAAAGGCGTCAGGGTCATCGCTCAGGTCGGCAAAAGCGATCACATCTCCTGTTTTTGCGTTATAATTAACACCGTGAGTATCATAATTGCCGTGGGCGCCTCCCGTAAAAGTATAGCAGCTTACCGTAAAGGAAATGACATTACTGTCAGATCTTGCGGGCGCGATGCCCAGATCTTCAATGTAGGAAATAAAAGGGTATTCGGAATCTGAGGAGATCGTTTCATCGTAGCCTTCCTTTGCCCATTCTTCGATTTCCGTACCGGCTTTGAATGCATCGATCCTGGAGCGGATATCGGCATTGATCTTCCCGGCAGCGTCATCGTTTCCTTCTATAGTGACAACCGGATAGGTAAAGCTTCTGGTGAAATATACGGTACCGTCATCGGCGGTTTTTTCTTCTTCCTCGGTTTTTATTTCAATGTGGATATTGGATGGAAAGGTGCTGACAGTCGTGTCGGTTTCCGGGTTGCCGCTACTGCTGATTTCCGGAGCAGAGTTACCTGTGCCCGGCCCGGCGGTATCGTTTTGTGCGGCGTCCGGTTGTGCCTGTATACCAGTCTCCGTGTCTTGGGAAGGTGGTGTTTCACTGGCATCAGCTTCTGTGCCATGTGACGCTTCGGCATCGGGTGTATCCGCCGTGCCGGTCCCGCATGCCGCACAGGTGAGCACGGTGCATAATAACAGAGTGCAGGCGGCGTTTCTTTTTAAGTGATTTTTCTGTTTTGTATTTTTTTTCATAAGAAACCTCCTCATAGATTACTCCGCGTCCGTGGGATGCTGAGATATGGATATTAGTAACAGTTCGGACAGCAATGTCATTTAGTTAAGTCCATACACAGCGTCTGATATGATAGGATTCTCCTTAGGACCGCTGCGTTTGGAACCGAGCGAAAGCGCGTCCTTAGGAGATTCCTATCATGTCAGGCGCGTCCGGCTTAACTTAATGACATTGGTTCAGACAGATCTGCGCATTTACTGCACTGACCAGGCCAGTGAGTAAAGTTAATTCAAGGCACTGCAGAACGTTGCATGACTCAGTATGACATGGCAGCGTGGAAATGACAAGGCGGCTATAGAAAATGATGCAATAATGATGCAATTTATTTTACTGTTTACGGATGATATGATATTGTAACCTTTTTCCGTTACACACAATCTAATCTATATAAAACAAAACCGGTAACAAAGAGCGCGCGCACCGGACAAATCATACGAAAGGAAAGAACTCCGATGAAAGAGGACACGATACGGCTTGTGAAGAAAGCCATCAAGGGCAGTAAATCCGCTTACGGCGAGTTGATTGCCGAATATCAGGTCTATTTATACAAGACGGCCTTTTTATATGAAAAAAACGAAGCGGACTCTCTGGATGCCGTACAGGAATGTGTAACGAGAGGGATGCTTGCCATCGGGAAACTGAAGGAACCGAGATATTTTAAGACATGGATCACGAAGATTCTGCTCAATTGCATCTGGCAGGATAAGAAGAGGGAGCAGATGGTTTCGCTGGAGGAATACCAGGAGAAGGGAGCCGAGAATTACCTCATAGAGGAGAAAGTCGATCTCTATGATGCAATCGATTCTTTGAAGGAGCAGTATAGGACCGTTGTCATTCTTTTCTACTTTCAGGAACTGAAGATCAAGGAGATCGCGCGGGTCATGGAGATCCCGGAGGGGAGTGTGAAAGTATATCTGTACCGCGCCAAGAAGCAATTGCGGAAGTGGCTGGAGGGCAGTGAGACGGAATATAAGGAGGAAAGACGCTATGCAAAATGAAAGATTTGATGCAATTCCGATTCCGGAAGAATTGGACAGTGCTGTAAAAGCAGGGATTCAGGAAGGAATCAGACAGCAGAGGAAGCTTTATCGAAAACAGATCATACTGCGTTACGGAACCATTGCGGCAGCAGCACTGATTGTTATATGCGCAGGGGTACTGTTGGTTTCGGATCCATCCCTGGCGGCGAAGCTGCCCTTTGTAGGACGGATTTTCTCTATGGTGCAGGAAGAAATCAGCTATAAAGGTAATTTCAGCGATAGTGCGGAGGTGTATGTGGAGGGGGATGTAACCGGGTCACAAAATAAAAATGTGACACAAACGTCAGAAGAAGGAGGGGCCGGAATATCCGAAGAAGAGGAGTCTAATCCATATGTACAAACTTCTAACGGACTTACTGTTACGGTCTCAGAGGCAAGTTGTTCCTCGCAGGCGTTGTACCTGGCGCTCTGTATCGAAAATGAGGAAGCTTTTCCTGAAGATTTCATGACCACGTTGGATTTTGGAACGTATCAGGTCATGTATCTGAAAAGCGATTCTTATTACGACTTGCCGGGTCTTGGCAAGGAGGACAGAGGAGCGGAGCAGGGATATCCTGGACCCTATTATATGGAAGGAACATATGTGGACGATCATACTTTTACAGGTGTCATAAGGGTTGACCTGGATCGGGATGTGGAACGCAGCATTCACGCCACAAACCTGGGGGAAGTGGAGACGGACGCAGAACTGATCTGGGAGGGAGAAAAGACGGAACTTCCGGAGCGGTTTACTTACTATCTTGATATATCTGATTTCTATGGAGAAGTGGAGGAATACGAAGATGTTCTGCTCCGCGATGCGGATGGAGAAGAAATCATGTATAAGGAGCGGCTGAAGAAACATTATGAGGGCACATGGAATTTCGCTATTGACGTCAGGATGAACAAGGATGGGGAGGAGATTGTAGAGATTAACAAGACAAACGAGAACGGGATCGGAATCGCCTCTGTGGCAAGGACAAAATTTGAGATCAAAGCTGAGATGATTCTTCCGGAAGGGGATCTAGGGTATGATTATATCATTGCAATCTGTGACGCGGACGGGAAATTGTTGGATTCCCAAGGAGATTTTGCCGAAACATTCTCTGTTTACGGCCGGGATACGGATATTGTGTATGTATATATATGCGATCTTATTCAGTTTATGGATGAACTGAAAGGGGACAGCCGGAAGATAGCGGAGCACGCATTGTTTGGAACCGAGGTGCATTTCGGGATGGATTGAGTTATCTGTCCATTCCAAGTTGCTTTATTCACCAATTATCTTATATTTATACTTTTCAACCCGCATTCTTTGTGTTATAATGCGGGTTGAATTGTTTGGGATGACATGTTTGTTATGGCATAGACAGGAAACGGCATAAATGTTGGTAACAGATTGAAAATGAAGATTGGGATAGAGGACGAAAGGATGAAAAACAGATGACAGGGATGCAACAATGGTTTTCCAGGATTTCCGACTTGTTTGTAAAGTGTTTTATCAGGGATGACCGCTATAAGCTGCTGCTTAGTGGTGTCGGAGTTACGATCAAGGTTTCGCTTTTGGCGGTTATTATCGGTATCTTGATTGGTATGCTGATCGCACTGTGCAATCTATCCAAAAATAAATTTCTCAAGGCAGTCGGAGGAGTCTACACGGATGTGATCCGGGGCACACCTTCCGTTACCCAGCTGATGCTTATTTATTTTGTCATTTTTGCTACCGTCAACCTGCCTAAATGGATTATAGCGGCGATTGCTTTCGGCATAAACTCCGGTGCGTATGTATCCGAGATCATCAGGGGCGGTATTCTGTCCGTGGATCACGGGCAGACGGAGGCAGGGAGGTCATTGGGACTGAATGCGTTTCAGACCATGACGAGAATCGTTATCCCGCAGGCGGTGAAGAATATCTTCCCGGCACTTTGCAATGAGTTTATCGTGCTGATCAAGGAGACGGCAATCGTTGGCTATGTGGGTCTGATGGATATTCAGAAGGCAGGGGATTTTATCAAGAGCGCGACTTTCAATGCACCCATGCCGCTTTTCGGAACGGCGGTTATTTATTATGTGTTGATCAAGATATTGACACTTACGCTTCGCCAGGTGGAGAACCATTTGAGAAAATCTGATGTCAGATAATGACGAGACAGCCAGATGCGCGTAACAGAGAGGCCGAAGGCTGAACTGTTATAAGGGATCTGAACTGTTATGCCGGATAGAAGGGAGAATACCTTATGATCAAGGTGAAAAATTTACATAAACATTTTGGCGGCCTGGCGGTTTTAAACGGGATAGACGAGCATATCTCGCAGGGAGAGGTGGTTGTCATCATCGGCCCGTCCGGCTCGGGTAAAAGCACATTTCTGCGTTGCCTGAACCTGCTGGAGGATGTGACGGAAGGTGAAATCTATGTGGATGACGAGCAGATCAATACGCCGAAGGTAAATATCAATGTAGTCAGACAGAAGATGGGGATGGTATTCCAGCAGTTTAATCTGTTTCCGCATCTGACGATTATGGATAATATAACACTGGCTCCGGTTCTGTTAAAGAAGATGACGAAGGCGGAGGCGGTCAAAAAGGGAGAGGAACTTCTGGAACGTGTCAATCTGGCGGAAAAGGCGGATGCCTATCCGGCGCAGCTGTCTGGCGGACAGAAACAGCGTGTGGCGATTGCAAGGGCGCTTGCCATGAACCCGGAGATTATGCTTTTTGACGAGCCTACTTCGGCGCTGGATCCGGAGATGGTCGGAGAAGTGCTGGATGTTATGAAGGATCTGGCAAAGTCCGGTATGACTATGGTGATTGTCACGCATGAGATGGGATTTGCCAGGGAGGTGGCATCCAGGGTGCTTTTCATTGATCAGGGTGTTGTGATGGAAAGCGGTACACCGGAGGAAGTGTTCAACCATCCGCGATGTGACAGGGCCAAGCTGTTTTTGAGCAAAGTTCTGTAGGGAGTGACGGGCCGGGAAGTGTTTGCAGGAAATGGGAACCGATATATGGTATCGGATTGGTTTTTATTCCGTTCTATATTTAGGCGTGACCGGAAATAATCCGGCAGGGCGGAACAGAGAATCAATTTCAGATATAGAGAACTGCCGGAATATGAGTTGGCGGTTCGGGAAAATAATCTATGTTTCAGGAGGAGAGTATTATGAAGAAAGCAACGAAGATGGCAGCGCTTGTGCTTGCCATGACTATGACAGTTTCCGCGCTTACGGCATGCGGAAGCAGTGCGGACAATGCAGCGGATGCAGCCGGCGTGGAAGAGACGGCCGTGGAGGAAACCGGCACAGACGGTAGCGGTGAGGATGCGGCAGCGGATACAGATGCCGCAGCGGATACAGATGCCGCAGCGGATACAGATGTGGCGTCGGACACAGCCGAGACAGATGCGGCGGACAGCGATGCTGATGCAGAGCAGTCCACAGGAGCCATGACAAAGACAGAGGGTGTCCTGACATTCGGCACCAATGCAGAATTCCCGCCCTTTGAGTTTGTGGCAGGAACCGGTGTGATCGATCAGTATGACGGTATTGACATGGCTATCGCGAAGCAGATCGCCGAGGATAACGGTATGA
Source organism: Clostridia bacterium (assembly GCA_910575245.1). Classification (GTDB taxonomy): domain Bacteria; phylum Bacillota; class Clostridia; order Lachnospirales; family Lachnospiraceae; genus UBA3282. The sequence continues at coordinate 112,165 of CAJTEN010000012.1, forward strand.
CGGCAGCAGTTGAGAATATGGAGTTTGACTCACTGTTAGTGGCACTGCAGAATGGACAGATCGATGCGGCTATCGCAGGTATGACGATAACAGAGGAGCGTAAGGAAGAGGCTGATTTTTCCATTCCCTACTATACGGCAACGCAGGTTATGATTGTGAAGGAAGATTCCGACATTGCAGCAGCCGCGGATATGGCGGATAAGAAGATCTGTGTCGTACAGGGTTATACCGGAGAAATCTGTGTCAATGACATGGGCTATCCCTATGAAGCATTCAAGAAGGGTACAGAGGCCGTTATGGAACTGGCAAACGGCAAGTGCGATGTAGTCGTAATTGACTCCGCCACTGCCCAGAAATACGTGGATGAAAACGAAGGGCTTAAAATCGTGGAAGATGCGGATGCTTTTGAGTCTGAGGAATACGCTGTTGCAGTACGGAAAGGCAACACAGAGCTGCTTGACATGATTAACAGTGCGATCGAAGCGAAGCTTGCAGACGGTACAATCTCTGAACTGGGTGTTCAGTATACCGAGGAGATTACGGCGGAATAAACTGCTTACGGATTTTCTGCTTCATAAAACCGATGCCGGACAGAATTCTCTGAATTTCTGCGGCATCGGTTTTATGCATTTGCTTTTCTTTTCGCAGAGGAATATAATGGAAATACATTGCATGGAAATTATTACGGGCCGATGAACCATACAGGCCGCCCAGGAAGAGAGGAAGGGACAGAATGAGTGAGAGATTATCCCCTGTAACACAGAAGATTATGGAAGACCGATTCGGGTGCGACACGGTGATTGCCGTTGCAACAGTAGAAGACGGAAGACCTTATGTACGTAATGTAAACAGTTATTATGAGAACGGTTCTTTCTATATTATAACCTATGCACTTTCGAATAAAATGCGGCAGATTGCAGGGAACCCTGAAGTAGCGGTATGCGGGGAATGGTTTACCGGACATGGGATCGCTGAGAACATGGGGCATATTCTGAAAGAGGAAAACGAAGACATTGCCGATAAACTCCGGGTGGTGTTTGATGAATGGTATGGAAACGGACATATTGATGAGAGCGATTCCAACACATGTATTCTTCGGATTAAACTGACGGAGGGAGATCTTGCCGATCACGGAACGTGGTATCATATTGATTGGTAACGGTTCAGCCTTCAGCTTCCCTGTTACGGAATCTGTCCATTCCAGGCCGCCTTCAGCGGGGGACAGATTCCCTCTTGTTACAAATTATATCGAAATCTTTATCAAATCTTCAAAAATACCAGATATTCTTTTTATAGTTGAAACAATTCCAATATTGATACGGCAGTATTGTCACAATGGTGGGACGGTTTGCCGTATGGAACCGCAGAAGTGCAGAAAGGATATCACACAAATGGATATGATTCTGGAAACGTTGAATCTCACTAAGAAGTTTAAGAAGCAGACGGCCGTTGACCGGTTATCGATCGGTATCGAAAGAAATTCCGTATATGGACTGCTTGGCCCGAACGGGGCCGGGAAATCCACGACGCTTAAGATGATCACCGGTATGCAAAACCCGTCCTCAGGCAGTATAAAGTTTGAGGGGCATCAGTGGCACAGAGAGGATCTGAAGGATATCGGGGCGCTGATCGAGACGCCGCCAATCTATGATAATCTGACAGCCAAAGAGAATCTCAGGGTGAAAACAACGCTGTTGGGAATTCCTGAATCGCGTATTGACGAAGTCCTGCAGACGGTTGACCTGACCGGAACAGGGAAGAAAAAGGCAGGACAGTTTTCCATGGGAATGAAGCAGCGGCTTGGGATTGCACTGGCTCTTCTGAACCGGCCGAAGCTGTTGATCCTGGATGAGCCAACAAACGGGCTTGATCCTCTGGGGATTCAGGATATGAGGGAACTGATCAGATCTTTTCCGAAACAGGGCATCACGGTCATATTATCGAGCCATATTCTGAGTGAAGTGGAACAGATTGCGGATCACATCGGTATTATTGTAAATGGCAGACTGGGGTACAGCGGTGTGACTGGACATGAGGAGGATCTGGAAGCATTGTTTATGAGAGTTATGCGGGAATGCAGAAAGGAGGCAGATTGATATGATTTTGAACATACGTGCGGAGAGGTTGAAGATGAAGCATACCTTTGGCAGTATCCTGCCGCAGACCGCGGCTCTGTTGACGCTGGTTCTTACGTTGGGCCTGGCTTACGGGAATGAGTACTATTCCGCGAATGCGTGGAACTGGTGGTATGTCATGCTTTTACCGGGCATGCTGTGCGTGCTGTGCTGTCTGGGGATCAAAAGAGAGAAGAAAATGCATTATTGTAATCTGTTATCGCTTCCTGTCTCAACGGAAAGTTGCCTTATGGCTAAAATTGTCTGTTATGCAATGGGGCTCTGCACAGCGAACCTGATCATAGCCGCCGGAACATTTGCGGCAGGCAGGCTGTGGGGAAGTGATATCCCACTCATGAATGGATTTGCGGCGGCAATTTTGCTGTGCATATGTTATTTATGGGAGATACCGCTTTTCCTATGGCTGGGAGCCCGTTTTGGTACTTTTATCAGTCTGTTTTCCTGTATGGTATTGTCCGCAGTAGGTGTGGGGCTACTTGCCGATTCTGATCTGTGGTGGCTTTTTCCGGCCGCAATCCCGGTCAGACTGATGTGCCCGGTACTCGGTATTATGCCGAACGGCCTGTTGGTTTCACCGGACAGTCCTCTTCGGGATGCGGGGATTATTCTTCCGGGGATTCTGATTTGTCTGATCTGGTTCGTATTTATGACATATGTGTCGATTCGAAGACTTATACCGGCCTTTTATGGAGCATATGGGACGGGGATAACATAATGCGCAGGCTTAAGAATAGGCAGGAATAAGATTGGAAATCTGCCATGCGTAGAAAGCGGCAGTAGAAACGAGGTAATCATGAATGCGTTAGTCTCTTACTTGAAAGCGGATTTTATAAAAGTAAAATATACGACTCTTTGTATTGCACATCTGGTCATCCCGATTATGATGGCAGGGATATTTTTGGCCTATTATGCCGTCTCTCCGTGGAATGCCTACAGTAAGATACAGGCATTTTACCAGATTATGGGGATGGGCTATCCGTTCCTGATTGGAGTATTCTGTGCTGTCACGGCGGAGCAGGAGCGGACGGCAGGAAACTATCAGGCGATGCTTGCCACTGCCGACAGGAGAATTCCATTTTTCAGTAAGCTGCTGCTTCTGATATTACTGGGGGTATTTTCTGTCACGGTTGCATCGGCAATGTTTGGAACGGGATACTTTTGGGGATTGAAACAGCGGGCGGTAGGATATTCTTTTTACTGGATCGTGGCAGCTGTCATGCTGGGAAGTAACCTCTTTCTCTATATCCTGCATTTGTTCCTGGCGTTGAGGATGAATCAGGGGATAACCATAGGAATCGGTATTGCGGAAAGTCTTCTGTCGGCTCTGTGCCTGACCGGATTGGGAGAGCGGGTCTGGGTCTATATTCCGGCAGCCTGGGCAGGCAGAATGACAGGGTATGTGCTGGCGGTCTGCAGCGGGACGGAGGTGCCGCTGTCCGGATGTAGAAAGGCGGCAATGGTTTGTGTCATGGTGACACTTATGTCATTTATTATGTATGGGATATGGGCCTGCCGTTGGGATGGAAGAGATGTGGGCGAATGATTTTGAGTTGCATCCGCGAATTATGTGTTTTATACTGGAAATATAGAAAGGGGTATCTGTGCATAGAGCGGTATCATGCCGCAGGACGGTGCAGAACCGGAAATGGAGGGAAATTATGCAAAATCAAAATGTATCTGCCACAGAGGCGCTGGAAAAGCTGAAAGAGGGAAACCAGAAGTATCTGGCGGCCACATCAAATCCCGGAGATATCTCGCCCAGGATCAGACAATATACCTGTGAAAACGGGCAGTCGCCGTATGCAATCGTGGTAACCTGTTCGGATTCCAGGGTGATTCCGGAAAGTATCTTTTCGGCAGGAATCGGGGAATTATTCGTAATCCGTGTGGCAGGTAACGTGATGGATAATCATCAGCTCGGAAGCGTTGAATATGCGGCGGACCATCTTGGCACTAAGCTGGTAGTGGTGCTCGGACATAGCAACTGTGGTGCGGTAGGCGCTGCGGTGCATCATGACCCAAGCGGCTATGTGAAATACATAACTGATGAGATCCGCAGGGCAATCGGTGACGAGAAGGACGAAGCCAAGGCATGCTGCCTGAATGTACAAAGAAGCGTATCCGTTATCAGGGAAAGCCTGAAAGAGATGGTAGATCAGGGAAAACTTACAGTGTGCGGAGCTGTCTACAAGATCGACAGCGGTGAGGTTGAATTCCTGGATTAAGGAACTGTCATCCAATGATTTATGTGTAACAGGGAAGCCGGAGGCTGAACTGTTAACGGACATTGGATTTCTTGTCATAACGACGTACACAAAGGATAAGAAAATGTAAATGTACTGTTGACAGGCACAGAGCTGCAAACGCGGCATCACGGGTACAGGGGACAGTTAAGATGGGCCGGTAGGAGTATCGGCTCATTTTATATGTAACGGTTCATCCTTCGGATTATCTGGCAGCCTATGGTATGAGGCGAACCGTTTCTGAAAGGAGAATCCGGACAAACAGGAATATAGGAGGGGTAAACATGGCAAATATATTAGCGGTTGACGATGACGAGGCTATTTTAGTCATGCTGCGCAGGATTCTGGAGAAGGACGGCCATACTGTGACAATTGTTTCCGACCCGGCGGCGGCAGGGCGGATGAGGCTGGAGCAGTTCGATCTGATTCTTCTGGATGTAATGATGCCCGGAACAGACGGTTATATGCTGTGTGGGGAGATTCGGGAGCGTGTGGATTGTCCCATCCTCTTCCTGACGGCCAAGTCCGGGGAGGACAGTCTGGTGTATGGTTTGGAGAAGGGAGCCGATGATTATATCTGCAAACCTTTTGGAGCGGCGGAGCTTCGTGCCCGGGTAGCGGCTCACTTAAGACGGGAAAAACGAGAACGGTTCGTAGGGATAGGATTTGAGAGATCCCGGTTCAACTTTCTGGCAAAACAGCTGACCGTAGGAGAGAGCAGCATCCCGCTGACGAAAGCGGAATACAGAATCTGTGAATTTCTCGCAAGAAATCATGGACAGGTTTTCTCGAAGGAACAGATCTATGAGAAAGTGTTCGGATATGACGGCGAGAGTGACGAGGCAACAATAGCAACACATATCAGGAATATCCGCAGCAAACTGGAGGCCTGTGACTATTCGCCGATCAGGACCGTGTGGGGAATCGGATATAAATGGGAGGAGCAGTAATGGCAATTCAAAAACAACGGACGGAGATTCCGATAGGACTGTTTTTCCTGAAGTATTTCGGATACCTCCTTATCGGATTTGTGGGCATTGCAGTGTTAGCGATGCTTGCTTTTAACATGCTGTGGACGAGCGACGCGGTCTATCCTGCGCGTTACACGGAACAGCAGGCGCTTCTTGCGGTTCCGGTGATAGAGGAAGCACAGGAAGTGAGCGCGCAGATAATTCCGGAACTTTGCAGGTATGCAGTGTTCGACGAAGCGGGCATCCTGCTGGGAGGGGATCTGAAGGAGAAGGATGCACAAAGGGCGTGGGAGGCAGTAGAAGGCAAGCGGTCGAATATGGGAGGGATTATCGGAGGATATTATTATAAAGTCATCCGGAGGACAGGAGAATACTGTGTGCTGCGTTACCAGATCATATCACAGTATCAGTCGGAAATCCTGAGAAAGTATCTTCCGCCGCCCGAGATACTGATCCTGGCAGTGATGCTTGCAATGGTTCTGGCTGTGGTTGTCCTGACTGCCGTCAGATTCAGCAGAGTCATGCGCAGGAAGCTATCGCCCTTGATTCAGGCAGCGGACAGAATACAGAAGCAGGAACTGGATTTTTCGGTAGATAGAGGAAACGTCAGAGAAATCAATGATATTCTGGAAGCCATGGATGATATGAGGGCGGCGCTTGGACAGTCGTTAAAAGAACAGTGGCAGACAGAGCAGCGGAAACAGGAACAGATGGCGGCACTGGCACATGATCTGAAGACTCCCCTCACTCTTGTGAGAGGCAATGCGGAACTGCTCTGCGATATGGAGCTTACCGAAGAGCAGCAGGCGTGTGCGGAATGTATTGCTGGAAATGCCATACAGATGCAGAATTATGTACAGACGCTGATCGAGATCATCAGAACTTCACAGTCGCCGCCTGTCCGTAAAAGGAATGTGGACATTGCGATCTGCCTTTCGGAAGTAAAAAAGCGGGCTGAGAGATTATGTGCCATGCACCAGTTAAATCTTATGTGGGAAGACAGCCTGAAGCAGAGGGAGATTTATGCGGAGCCGGATCTTCTGGGCAGAGCGCTGCAGAATATAATTGACAACGCAGTCGAGTACACACCACAGGGCGGTACGGTTTCCCTGGAAATCTGGGATGATGGGGAGGATGTAGTCTTCAGGGTCTCAGACACAGGATGCGGATTTAGCCCGAAGGCGCTTCGGCACGGCAAGGAGCAGTTCTATATGGATGATGACAGCCGTACGGCCGCGAAGACACATTATGGTATGGGACTGTATATTGTCGATATGATTGCAGCACAGCATAAGGGTACACTGATCCTGGAGAATTCGCCGGTGACCGGAGGGGCATGCGTGACGGTCAGGATACCGGGCAGAGTATCACGGATGACGGAAATAAACGAAGTTCCTGTGTAGGTTTTCAGATCTTGATCTGCGTCCATTTCCCCTGCTTAAACCGTATCGATGCAAAGATAAACCGTGATACCTGGTCTGCCAGAACACCCAGCCAGATACCGACGATGCCGAAGCCGAGTACATAACCACCCAGAAAGGAACCTATCGTACGGATAAAGGTGACACTGATGGTGGAGGCAACTGCCGTGTAGAGCGTGTCGCCGGCGCCTCTGAGACAGCCCATATATACGACCTGTATGATCTGGAAGGCAACTACGAAGATGATAACGCGCATGATGCCGACACCGATCGCGACAATGTGCTCTTCTTCGAAAAAGAGGTTCATCAGCGATCTGGCGCCGAAGAAATAAAGCGCGGCAAGACATACGGAAATGAAGGCTCCGAACATCCGGCAGATGCTGCCGAATTCTTTTGCCATTTTCTCGTCGCCGGCGCCCAGACTTCGTCCGATCAACGCAACCGCCGCGGCCTGCAGACCGTCGCCGAAAGAAAAGGAGAGCCCCATGATGTTCATGCCTACCTGATGGGCCGCCATGGCATCCGTTCCCTGGTTGGCTGCCATGATGGCGGTCAGCATGAACCCGATCCGCATCAGGATCTGTTCGAAGAAAACACTGTACCCCACATGAATCATGTTGCGCAGAGTTCTGGCGGCGGGCCATACTTTATTTTTCAAAATATAAGGGATGCTGATAAATCCGTCAGGATTCAGGATGGAGAGAATGCTCATGACGGAAGCAACCACGGTACCGAGCACCGTCGCCAGAGCCGCACCGTGTATACCGAGGGCAGGAAATCCAAAGTGCCCGTTGATCAGCAGATAGTTGAAAATAATATTCACCGTGCTGGAGGTTACGTTGGTGCGCATAGTGATTTTCGTGTTTCCGGCGCCGCGCTGTGCGGAATTAATACCCATTTGGATACAGTTAAAGATCATACCGCCCATGATAATCCGGAAGTAGGCAACCGCGCTGTCATGGGTTTCCGGCGTGGAACCGCACAGCCGTATGATCGGGCCGGCTATTACGACAAACAGGATGCTCAAGAGGACTGAAGCTATAAGAATGAAAACAATGGAAGTACTTAAGATCCGGTTGGCTTCTTCGGGTTTCTCTTCCCCTCTTCTCCTGGCAACGAGAGCCGAGATGGCCACGTTGGTTGCAAAAAACAGCGATAATCCCACAAACTTAGGCTGCGTCGTAAGTCCTACGGCAGCTACCGCATAGGAGCCGAGGGAACTTACCATCAGAGAGTCTACCAGTCCGGCAAAGGCAGTAAAAAAGGACTCCACGATGGAAGGCCATGCCATGTTGAACGTGATGCGGATGTTTTCAGGGCTGTGTTTCGGTTGTTTTTCGGAGGATTTTTTCGTGATTGTCATAGTAAGATTCCTGTTCCTGAATGATTATAATGGAATATGTTATTATAGTTAACGACATTAGAAACTTCGTTTACTATAATTATATTTTATAAAGTGTTCTTTTTCAATATGGTATCAGGAGATTGTCTGTATTTTCGTAACAGTTCAGCCCAGGACTTTGCATTTACTGCAAAGTCCGTGAGAATGTGTAGATATAGCCAAGGGAGCTGCCCCTCGCCGCAGGGCGCTAAACGTCCGGGGGACGTTTGTCCAGCGCCGACCGGAGTGGAACGTAGACACTTGGAAAAATTGAGCTTTGCTCAATTGGCAGATTCCGTAACAGGGAGACCGAAGTCACGGAAAATTAAAAACTTGCATAAGGGCAAGTATTCTGTTATATTAAATCTATCAATTCGAAGTGAATCTCTCGCTTCTGCATGACAATATCTATGAAATAAATTGAAATGTAGAAATCTGCATCGGCATCTCGCCGGATATTCACGGAAGAAGAATTAAATTATGAAAGACAGGGATGAAGAATCGGTATGTTGTGGGAAAATTCCGCGAGTTGTGTTCATGTCTGCATCGATAGAAAAGCTTTATGATGACAGGCACAAGTATCCGGAAGGCACACGTATATGCTTTCGTGTACTGTCAGAAGGAGGATGTATGGGATATACGAAGAAAACACTGCAGGAACTTGATCTGATCGATAATTTCCTGTCAAATGCAATCGCTTCCAATCAGGAGATCAATGAGCCGTTTTACCGGTTATTGTTGTCTGTGCTGCTTGGAAAGGAATTGAAAAGGATAAGAGTACTGTCACAGCAGATGATTCCGGCTGCCTCTCCAGAGTTTAGGGGTATTCGGATGGATGTAGAGATTACGGAATATGATGAAGGAGCCGTTACGAACGTGTATGATTTCGAACCGCATATCAAGGATGGACTTCATTTGCCGAGACACAACAGGTACTACCAGGCGAAGATAGATGGCAGATATGTGAAAAGAGGACTGAAGGATTTTTCTCTTATTCCTAATCTGTACGTAATCACGATTACGAACTATGATTTGTTCGGGGAAGACTATATGATGTATACAGTCCGAAACAGATGCGAGGAAGTACCTGATATGGAATATGATGATGGACTCCGGTTTCTGTATTTTTATACAAAAGGGCAAAAAGGTGGTAGTCAAAAAATAAAGAATATGTTATCATATTTTCAGAACAGCAATAGTAAGAATGCGGTAGATGATGCAACCAGAAAGATAGATTCCTATGTGACAAAGGTGAAACATCTGCCAGAAGTGGAGGCGGGATATATGACTCTTGGAGATTGGATAGATGCGATTGTAGATGAAGCGAAAGAGGATATGCGAGATGAGCTTCGGGCAGAGGTGGCAGAGGAAATATCGGAAGAAGTAACAGAGAAAGTTTCGAAAGAAGTAACAGAGAAAGTTTCGAAAGAAGTAACAGAGAAAGTATCCAAAGAAGTAACGGAGAAAGTATCCAAAGAAGTAACGGAGAAAAGTATTGAGATTTTAGTTGAAATGTTTCAGGAATATAATGATACAAAAGAAAACGCAGTCATCAAACTTCAGACAAAATATCCGGATTTTGCGGATCAGGCTGTAGAGTTTGTGGAAAAGTACTGGAAATGACAGACGAAGCTATTGGATGAGGCGATGTGCGCAGCACTGTCAGCTGGATGCAGGTGCGGAAGATCATACCTGGACAGGCAGGACATAAAGTTAATTGGGATGAATCGAACCAGATACAATTGAATCAGGGCCGGGCTGATATATTCTGTATAGGTATATTGGCCTGACTCTTTTTTCGTGGGAATATGTATCGGGAAATTGTCATAAAGTCACTATTTACTTTAGCGTGCTACTGTGATAAAATACAATTCGAATTTGCGATGTAGCCTTGGAGGCAGGTCTGTTTATACAGCAGAGCCAATTGGCTAAATTCTGAATCGTAAATCTGAAGGAGGATTATTATGAAAAAGAAACTGGCACTTATGCTGGCTGTATCGATGACGGTCGGTGGTGTATTGACAGGCTGCGGCAGCGCATCGAATGATGCGGGACCGGCAGCAGCGGATGCCGCAGAAGACGCGGGAGCGGGAGAAGATGCGGCAGCAGCAGAGGCTGACAGCGCGGATGCCGCTGAAGCGGACGGTGCGGAGGATGCCGGGGCTGCTGATGCATCAGGCGATGCGAATCTTGTGTATGCGGTAGAAGCAGGTTCTGCAGGAGAAGCGGCAGCGGAGGAGAACGGTTTTCAGACTAATGTAGTGGCATCCCAGGCAGATGCGTTGATGGAGGTTGCATCCGGTACATCTGATGCGGCGATCATTGATTTGCTGATGGCAGGCGCTATGATCGGTGAAGGCACAAGCTATCCGAATCTGATACACACAACAGAACTGACAACAGAAGAATATGGCGTGGGATGCCGTAAAGGCTCCGACTTGGCTTCCTTTATCAATTCTGTGTTCGGAGAAAGCTATGCAGACGGTACCATGGAAGAAACGGCCGCTGTTTATGGTGTACAGGAGGCTCTGGTAGAGCAGGCCGCGTCTGAATTTGTGGAATCCGGGGAAGACAGTGATGTGGCATACATTAAGGATAAGGGCACACTGATTGTAGGCATTACAGAGTTTGAACCCATGGATTACAAAGACGGTTCCGGTGAATGGATTGGGTTTGACGCGGATATGGCACGTATAACAGCCGAAAAACTGGGTGTGGAGGCGCAGTTTGTAGTGATCGACTGGGATAACAAGATCATGGAACTGGATTCCGGGAATATCGATGTTGTATGGAACGGGATGACACTGACTTCTGAAACAACATCGGCTATGGAGTGTACGAATGCATACTGTAATAATGCGCAGGTGATCGTAGTGCCGGCTGAATAGAGTCAAATGTGAAGAGGGGAATCTACGCAACAGCTCTGCGCACTTGCTGCGCTGAGCGAAAAAGCCGAAAAGATTCTCTGCAAGAGGATGTGCAGTATTGAAGGAGAAGCAACTATGTTTTGGAGTGTTACACGGTCACTGTTTGACGGACTGTTGACAACGTTTCAGATTTTTGTCTTTACATTGTTAATTTCATTACCGTGTGGGCTTATTCTGGCGTTTGGTTCTGTCAGCAGATGGAGACCGCTGCGTTATCTGATACAGGTTTTGGTATGGATTATTCGTGGTACGCCACTGATGCTGCAGCTTATCATTATCTTTTATGGACCGGGACTGTGGCTGGGGCATAATATTTGGAGTGGCAATGAAACAGGGCGTATTACGGCTACCGTTGTGGCATTCAGTATCAATTATGCCTGTTATTTCTCGGTGATCTTCCGGGGAGGGATCGAAGGGGTTCCGGCGGGACAGCGGGAGGCCGGTGAAGTGCTGGGTATGACCAGGAGCCAGATTTTTTTCAGGGTAACGCTTCTGCAGATGGTGAAACGTGTAGTTCCTCCGGTGTCCAATGAAGTGATTACACTGGTGAAGGATACTTCTCTGGCGCGTATGATTGCCGCCTATGAACTGACGTTTGCGGGATATTCATTTATGAAGAGTAATGGACTTACATGGCCGCTGTTCTACACAGGAGTGTTCTATTTGATTTTTGTAGGTGCATTGACGCTGTTGTTTAATTATATTGAGAGAAGATTGGATTATTTCAGAACATAAGACGTCATGGAGGGGAATGTGACAAGAAGAGAGGACAATGGAAGGACATAGACATGGCGATTTTGGAAGTGAGAAATATTGAGAAACAATTTGATGCAACCATGGTACTGAATGATGTCAGTTTTTCACTGGAAGAAGGTAATGCGTTGGCAATCATCGGGTCATCGGGTTCCGGTAAGACTACACTTTTGCGTTGTCTGAATTTCCTGGAGATGCCGGATAAGGGATCTATTATTGTCAGGGGAGAGACACTTTTCGATGCATCTATGCCGCGTAAAGAGCAGGAGAGAGGGCTTAGGACCAAGCGGCTGCATTTCGGGATGGTATTCCAGTCTTTCAATCTGTTTCCACAATATACGGCCCTGGAGAATGTCATGCTGTCCGAGAAGCTTCTGGCGAAAGAAAGACCGGATTTTAAGCAGAATAAGAAAGAAATTTATGCACAGATCGAGGGGCACGGTGAAGCACTGCTTAAGCAGATGGGACTGGCAGACCGGATGTCTCATTATCCGCATCAGCTGTCCGGAGGGCAGCAGCAGCGTGTGGCGATTGCCAGAGCCCTGGCGCTTCAGCCGGATATTCTGTGCTTCGACGAGCCTACTTCCGCTCTGGATCCGGAATTGACGGGTGAGGTATTGAAGGTCATCCGAGGGCTTGCGGACCGGAAAACAACGATGATCATTGTTACACATGAGATGGCATTTGCGAGAGATGTGTCGGATCAGCTGATTTTCATGGATGACGGCGTGATTGTGGAGCAGGGCGATCCCAGGCAGGTGATTGATCATCCGAGGGAAGAGCGGACGAAACAGTTTCTGACGAGGTATGCACAGAGGTAAAAAGAATAGTTGCGATTCCAAAGTACACAATGAGTAACAGTTCAGCCCACAATGTCATTAAGTTAAGCCGGACGCGCCTGACATGATAGGAATCTCCTAAGGACGCGCTTCCGCTCAGTTCCAAACGCAGCGGTACTAAATTCGTGAAAAACCTCATTAAGTACCGGCGTTTTCCAATGGCCCTCAGGAGAATCCTATCATATCAGACGCTGTGTATAGACTTAACTTAATGACATTGGTTCAGCCCAGGACTTTGCATTTACTGCAAAAAACTTTGTATCTGGTACAAAGTTTGTAAGAACGCGTAGATTTAGCCGAGAGAGAATCTGGTCTCCACTCCGTTCCGGCCGGAGTGGAGCGTAGACACTTGGAATGGGCAGATTCCGTAACAGGGAAGCCGCAAGGCTGAACTATTACCACAATGAATCATAAAAATGGAAAGCCTACTTAACATTTTGCGTTGAGTAGGCTATATTATATTTAAGATGGAAGGTTGACTTTCCATGCGGACGGATTTAGAAGATACTTTGGCAGACTGAAAGAATGGTACGGGCGGGTCATGAAGAATTATTTGGAGAAATTACGGAAAGAGCGGGGGATCAATCAGGAGGAACTGGCGGCGCTGGTAGTGTCACGACAGACGATAGGTTCTCTGGAAAATGGCAGATACAATCCTTCCATTCTGTTGGCGTTTAAGATTGCCAGATATTTTCGGATGAGCATTGAAGATATTTTTATTTATGAGGAGGATGCAGAATGAGGCAGAATAAGGCAGAATAAAGCGCTTATCATTGAATTTGTGATTGGTATTATCTTGGCCGGAGTGAGATTGGGGACTGAGTTTGATTATTATTCCACATTAATTTTTGCTACGGGATTCGGGCTTGCCAGTGTCCGGATTATGCTGATTGTGCTGTTACTTTTAGATTTTGTGCTTGCGCTGCTGCGTGCGGAGGCATGGGTAACCGGGATGGTATTTGTGCTGTTTGTGCTGCTTTGGGTGTCGGATGTGGCAGCATTTCGTTACCTGGAGAAGAGAATGTAGTGAAAAGGAGTTCCAGATGCCCATAATCCTGTAAGCAGGCTTATGGGCATTGTTCCCGGAACAGATTGTCCACCGCAATCTGATATGCAGACAATCGGTCTGCCTTACGGATCTTTTTCAGATACGCAGCGGCATTCTTTCGGACATGACTGGTGGAAGCAGGAGCAGTGGCAGCGCAAGGAGCAGTGGGATGGGCATTAACAGTCCCTGACTCTGTAAAGGAAGAGATCATATAGGCCCAGAGATCTTTCATCTTGAATAAAACGGGAAGATCCCCGGACATAATCTGTCTGTAGCCGTCTAAAATTTCGTCATGAAAAGCACGCAGCGTTTCCAGGTCGGGGCCGCCTTCTGTGACGGTGTCTTTGCCGGTTTGTCCGGAGCACCGAAGCTGCTTTACCAGCGCGGGGTTTCGCAGCAGTCCGCGCCCGATCATGATGCGGTTTAAGCCGTCGTATCTTTCAGGAAATGGGGCGCCTGCTGCGGGGTTCGTCTGCTGCAGCCCACCCGCGCCGGGCATTCCCCTGACAGCCGGTGTGTTCTTTATGACAGTATCGACAGTATTCTGTAGACTTTCCCACGAAATGATATCTCCGTTATAGCAAAGCGGGATTCCGGCACAGCGCAGCCGTTCTATGGCATCGGCATAGGCTTCCGGGTGGGGTCTGCCTGTATAGAATTCCTGCAGCAGTCTGGTATGGACGATCAGCTCATGGACAGGGTATTTTGCATAGAGATCCAGCAGGCGGTTCCACTCCTTCAGGTCAGATACGCCCAGCCGTGTTTTGATGGAGATTTTCAAAGGGCACTTTTCGTAAATTTCACAGAGAAATGCATCCAGGGCATCAGGGTCGCATAAGAATCCTGCACCTCGCTTTTTGGCAGTGACGGTGCCGGAGGGACAGCCCAGATTCAGATTGACGGTGTCATATCCATAGGAGGCAATCCGCTTGGCAATAGTCAGGAAATCATCGGCTTTGTTGGCCAGTATTTGCGGCACCAGAGTAAGCCCGGTGTTGTTCTCGGGCAGAATATCCCTGCGTTCCCTGGGGGTCATTTTCCGGTCTGCGATAAAGGGGGTAAAATAGCGGTCTATGCCGCCGTACCAGCGGGCATGTGCTTTGCGGTAAATATAGGTGGTGATGCCTTCCATCGGCGCTGCATAGTATAACATATTCTATAGATTCTCCTGTATGGTTTCTTCACGGATAATAATTCAGGCAGGTCTGTGCATTACTGGCCTGCCTGAATTGTTACGTCTGTTCATTCTGAACCGTCTTTTCATCTTGGGTGAAAATGTCATCTCTTGTAATGTTCTGCAGCCATTTGCCGCTTCGGTAACGCTTGATGACCCAAGGCCATTTCACGAATTCGTCGGTGCATAGCAGGAAATAGACAACCAATACCGGAAGCTTAAATACAAAGGCGGCAATAAATCCCAGCGGAACCGCATAGCACCACATATCTATCGTGTCACAGACCATTCCGAACCGTGTATCTCCTCCAGCGCGGAATACACCTGCGATCAGCGTCGTGTTGACGGCAGCGCCCATGACATAGTAGCTGTTGATGAGAAGCATATATTTCAGATAGTGCATTGCCGTATCCGTCAGAGAGGCAAAATGCAGGACAAAAGGGGTGACGGCGAGAATAATGGCGCCGCCTACGGCGCCGGTGATGACAGTAAGCTTCACCAGCTTGGAGGCATAGATTTTAGTGCGCTCCATGTCGTTTTCTCCCATAACATTGCCAAGCAGAATACCGCCTGCGCTGGCAGTGCCGAAGCAAAGTACCGTACCGAAATTGCGGACCACGACAACCAGGGAATTGGCAGCTACCGCATCGGTGCCCAGATGTCCGAGAATGACAGAATACATGGAGAAGGCTACGCTCCAGGATATGTCATTGGCAAGCGCCGGCAAGGACAGATGGATGAAGTCTTTTAACAGTACCTTATTGCGGACGAAAATATAGGCCGGATTTAACTTAAGGTCTTTATGAAGCGTGGATACAACGAAACAGCCCAGCAGTTCTATGATACGTGAAGCGGCAGTTGCGATCGCAACACCGGTGGCGCCCAGCTTCGGGGCACCGAACAGCCCGAAGATAAATACAGCGTTCAGTAAGACGTTCAGTGAAAAGGCGAGTATATTCAGGACCATAGAGGTCATTACTTTACCGATACTACGCAGGATGGACAGATAAACTTCCACGATTGCCCAGCACAGGTAAGTGATGGACATGATCCGCAGATATCCGGCGCCGATCCGGATCAGTTCCGCATCTGGGGTAAAAAGCCGCATCATTATATTCGGTGCAAACAGGGCGAAGGCAGAGAAGACCAGTGCGATCAGCAGGGAAAAGCGCAGTGCGATACCCTCGATCACCTGGATTGCTTTCATATCCTTCCGGCCCCAATACTGGGCGCTCAGAATGGTTGCCCCGGTGCCCAGCCCATAGAAAACCATAAAAAGAACGCTTGCATAGTTGGATGCAAGCGACACGGCGGAAATCGATGACTGGCCAACATAGTTCAGCATAACCACGTCTGCAGAGCTGACGGCAGCGCTTAGCAGGTTCTGTATGATGATAGGGACTACAAGTTTCAAAATCTGAGGATAAAATCTGTCTTTTGCTTTTGTGTTCATGATCAATCTCCATTCTGTGATGCAATGTTATATAAGAATACTCTTGTTACGGAGGACTTGTCAATATAGGAATTAAGATTAGTTATGTTTATCAATGTCATTAAGTTAAGCCGGACGCGCCTGGCATGATAGGAATCTCCTAAGGACGCGCTTTCGCCCGGTTCCAAACGCAGCGGTACTAAATTCGTGGAAAACCTCATTAAGTACCGGCGTTTTCCTACGGTCCTAAGGAGAATCCTATCATATCAGACGCTGTGTATAGACTTAACTAAATGACATTGTATGTTTATGGTAACAGTTCAGCCGAAAGGCTGTCACCCTTAAGGCAGCGGAATTTCCGCTGCCTTATTGTTTGAACGGGCGTACTCGGAAGGAGATATGCCGCACTGCTTTCTGAAGTAGCGGGTGAAGTGGGAGAGGTTGGCGAAACCAGCCTGGGCGGCGGCCTGGCCCACGGGCATTGCTTCCACGCGCAGCAGATATTTAGCGCGTTCCAGTCTTGCGTCTAACAGTTCGGCTTTTGGCGACCTGTTGAAGAAGAGTTTATAATAGTTGTAGAACTGGCTGATGCCCAGATTCGTCAGGGCGGCCATGCTGTCTGTATTCCATTCTCTGTCTATATTGGTCAGAATTTCAATTCTTGCTTTACAGAACTGTTCGTAGAGATCCGCAGGTATGCCGGAGGTGTTTGGATAAGTGTGTAATTGCCTGGAAAAAAGAATAAAAAGCTGGCGCATTAACAGATCGATCTGTTCAGAATGATAATCCTGTTTCAGCACACTTTCCACATAGATATTTTTTAATAAGGTATTCATCGGGCCGGGATCGGGAAGATATACAACCCGGTTGGCGGGCAGGTCATAATCTGTCAGAAAACGGCCGTCATCGCAGGTAAAATGGACGAAGCTGTTCTTAAACCGCTTTACGGCCTGATAATTCTGTGATACACCCGGCGTATAGAGGAGAAAGGCATTTTCCCTGGTGGTAATGGTTTCCGTACCCAGGCGGATCCTCATAGGAGTGATCAGATACAGGAACAGATAGTCGCCGCTGCCGCAGGGACGGTCGATCCTGTCATAATCGGGATTAGTGCGGTTGTAATCACAGTAGCCGGTATGGAACATGGGAAAATCCCTCCTTCTATGCGTGTACTTGTTTTTTATGCTATACGGAATCGGAAAAAAAGTCAAATACTACGGAAGAAAAGATATGGATTATTCTTTCTCTTCTGTTAGAATGAAATGTAAAAGAAAAAGAAGGAAACTTTCAGATTGGAGGCAATATGAAGAAAGCACAGGTTATTATTGACAGGGAGTATCTTGTAGGCGGTATTGATAAACGGTTATACGGTTCTTTTATTGAGCATTTGGGCAGGGCAGTATATGAAGGTATCTATCAGCCGGAAAGCCCTTTTGCGGATGAGCAGGGATTCCGGAAGGATACGCTGGAGCTTGTAAAGGAATGCCAGGTTCCGATTGTGCGCTATCCGGGCGGGAATTTCGTGTCCGGTTATAAGTGGGAAGACGGCGTAGGCCCTAAGGAGCAAAGGCCGGCTCAGGTAGATATCGCATGGCAGGTGGTGGAGCCGAACCAGTTCGGCCTGAATGAATTTGCTGACTGGGCTAAGAAAGCGGGCAGTGAGGTTATGATGGCGGTCAATCTGGGAACCAGAGGAATTCAGGAGGCAAAGGAACTGCTTGAGTACTGTAACTTTAAAGGCGGTACACAGATGAGTGAGCTGCGCAGGTCACACGGTTATGAAGCGCCTCATAATATTAAGACCTGGTGCCTGGGGAACGAGATGGACGGGCCCTGGCAGATCGGCCATAAGACGGCGAAGGAATATGCAAGGCTGGCAAATGAGACCAGTAAGGTCATGAAGATCCTGGATCCTTCCATTGAGCTGGTGGCATGCGGGAGCTCCAGTTCCCAGATGCCTACTTTCGGGGAATGGGAGACAACCGTGCTGGATGAATGTTACGATACTATCGATTACCTTTCCATGCACCAGTATTACGGCAACCGGGATGATGATTCGGCCAACTTCCTGGCAAGCAATGCGGATTTGGACCGGTTTATTACGACGGTCATATCCATCTGTGATTATATCAAGGGGAAACATCATGGCAGCAGGAATATCAATATATCGCTGGATGAGTGGAATGTCTGGTATCATTCCAATGAAGCGGACAGTAAGCTGGAGAAATGGATCCAGAAACCTCATCAGCTGGAGGATGTGTACAATTTCGAGGATGCCCTGTTGGTAGGCAGTATGCTGATCACGATGCTTCGCCATGCAGACCGTGTCAAAATCGGCTGTCTGGCTCAGCTTGTCAATGTGATCGCGCCGATCATGACTTCCGATACGGGCGCATGGAGGCAGACGATCTTCTATCCTTATATGCATGCGTCGACGCTGGGGCATGGTACGGCTCTTAACACGATCGTGAAGTCTCCTGTCTATGAAGCGAAGGACCATGGAGAGGTGCCTTATTTGGACTGTGTGGTGGTGGAGAATGGCGAAAAAGAAGAAGTGGTAGTTTTCGCGGTTAATAAGGATCTGGAAGAAGACATGGAAGTGACTCTGGATTTAAGGCAGTATGCGGACTATCAGGTACAGGAACATATCGTCATGCAGCATGATGACCTGAAAGCGGTGAATACGCAGGAGCATCCGGACAATGTGGTACCGAAGGCCGGCGGCAATGCCAGAGTGGAGGAAGGTGTGCTGCACACCGTCTTCGGGAAGAAGAGCTGGAACGTAATCCGTCTATCCAAATAAAATAAAAGCAGGAAGAGGACAGCCCCGATGTGGATGCATCAGGGCTGTTTTTGTAGCATGTAAAAAATAATGATTGCAGTTTGAAAATGAATGTGCTATGTTGTTCATGTTTTGAATTCATATAAGTGCCGGAAGCCTTCGTGATATGTTCCGGCGGGGAGGAATTATGGTAAAAGATATGACAAAGGGCAGCCCTATGCGGCTGATCCTGGGATTTGCGGTGCCGCTTCTGTTTGGCCTGCTGTTCCAACAGTTCTACAGTATGGTGGATGCGGTTATTGTGGGGCATTATCTGGGCGTGGACGCGCTGGCGGCGGTGGGCGCTACCGGTTCCGTGAACTTTCTGATCATCGGATTCTGTATGGGAGTATGCAGCGGCTTTGCCATTCCGATTGCGCAGGAATACGGTGCGGGACATGAGGAAGATCTGCGCAGGTTCGTGGGCAGCGGTGTGTGGCTGGCCGTGGTCTTCGCCGTAGTGATCACCATCCTGGTGGTGCTGTTGTGCCGTCCGATCCTGCAGCTTATGCGGACGCCGGATAACATTATAGATGGTTCCTATGCCTATATAGTTATTATTTTTATGGGCATTCCCGTTACCTTTCTGTACAATATGACAGCAGCGGTCATACGCTCACTGGGGGACAGCAGGACACCGGTTATTTTCCTGATCATGTCGGCAGTCATGAATATCTTTCTGGATCTGATATGTATCATCGTGTTTCATATGGGAGTGTCGGGCGCCGCTGTGGCAACTGTGGTGTCTCAGGCTGCTGCCGGGCTTTGCTGCCTTATTTATATGAAGAAGAAGTTCACGATCCTGAAGCTGTCCAGGGATGATTGGAAGTGGAACCGCAACTATGTCTCCAAGCTGTGCGGTATGGGAATTCCGATGGGACTGCAGTATTCTATTACGGCGATCGGCAGTGTGATCCTGCAGAGTGCCGTGAACGGAATCGGTTCGGATGCCGTGGCAGCGGTCACCGCGGGCAGTAAGCTGAGTATGCTTATGGTGTGTCCTTTCGATGCCATGGGATCCACGATGGCTACCTATGGCGGACAGAATATGGGAGCAGGCAAGCTGGACCGCCTGGATAAGGGATTGAAAGCCTGTACTGTATTAGGGCTTCTCTATTCCTTTGTCGCCATCGGCGTGATATTTGCCGCAGGCAGACAGCTTCTGTTTTTGTTTTTGGATGCAGGTGAGGCTGCTATTATAGAGAATTCTTACTATTATATCTGCCGGAATGCACTGTTTTATTTTCCGCTGGCGCTTATCAATATCATCCGGTTTCTGATCCAGGGAATGGGATTTGGCAAACTGGCTGTGTTCGCCGGCGCCTTTGAGATGCTGGCAAGAGGGCTGGCGGGTTTTATACTGGTGCCGTTCTTCGGATTCTCCGCGGTGTGTTACGCAAATCCGCTGGCGTGGGTCTTTGCGGATTTGTTTTTGATCCCTGCTTTCTTCTATGTGCGGAGAAAGGTAACGGCGATCATGGGACAGAAATCAAAAAAATAATTTTTCAGGGATTTACGGATTGAGACGGCGCATTGTTCATGGTAGAATTTTCTCACAGGCTTTGCAACCAGTGCAGAGTCCTGGGCCAAACGGTTACTGTCTATCATCATCCGGACAATATCGTCCGGACATATTTGCAGGTTAAGAAGGAGATGAATATGGAATATCAGGAAGCATACAGGAAATTGGAAGCATACGGACAACTCCATGTACTGAAGTATTTTGAGGAATTGAGCAGCGGCGAGAAGGAGGCGCTGCTTGAGCAGATCGAGAACACGGATTTCAAGGTTTTAGAGAAATGTCTGCACAGAGAGGAACTGAATCCGAGAGGAGTAATCACGCCGATTGAGGTGATGCAGCTTGCGCAGATTGAAAAGCGCCGGGAGGAGTTTACACAGATCGGACTGGATGCGATCCGGGCAGGTAAGGTGGGCGCTGTACTTCTGGCAGGCGGTATGGGTACCAGACTCGGTTCGGATGCACCTAAGGGAGTGTACAATATCGGATTGACGAAAGAGGTCTTTATCTTTCAGCGGCTGGTGGAAAATCTGCTGGAGGTGGTGCGGCAGGCCGATGC
This sequence comes from Clostridia bacterium, assembly GCA_910575245.1. Lineage (GTDB taxonomy): Bacteria > Bacillota > Clostridia > Lachnospirales > Lachnospiraceae > UBA3282. Next base: position 133,388 of record CAJTEN010000012.1, read on the forward strand.
CTGGATTCCGCTTTATGTTATGACCAGTGATAAGAACCATGAAGCGACCACTTCCTTCTTCCGGGAAAAAAATTACTTCGGGTATGATCCGGATTACGTGACTTTCTTTATGCAGGAAATGGCACCGGCGGCGGACCGTAACGGTAAAGTATATATGGAAGAGAAATATAAGATGTCCACGTCGCCCAATGGTAACGGCGGCTGGTTCCTGTCCATGATAAAGTGGGGTGTTGCAGATAAGATCAAGGCGGCAGGCGTGGAGTGGCTGAACGTGTTTTCCGTGGATAATGTGCTGCAGCGCATCGCGGATCCCTGCTTTGTAGGGGCAACCATTGCCACAGACAGTGCGGTAGGCGCCAAGGTAGTCCGGAAGAACGCACCCGATGAGAAAGTTGGAGCAATGTGCCTGGAGGACGGACGGCCTTCTATTGTGGAATACTATGATATGACGGAAGAGTTGATGAATGCTGTGGATGCACAGGGAGAGCCGGCTTACAACTTCGGTGTGATCCTGAATTATCTGTTCCGTGAAAAGGATCTGGAAGAAATCGTGGAGAAGAAGCTTCCGCTGCATGTTGTAGAGAAGAAGATTCCATATCTGGATGAAGAGGGCAGGCTGGTGAAGCCGGAAAGTCCTAACGGGTATAAATTCGAACAGCTTGTTCTGGACTTGATTCACGAATTGGGTTCCTGCCTGCCCTACGAAGTGGTTAGAAATCACGAGTTCGCGCCGATCAAGAACAGGACAGGAATCGATTCGGTGGAGAGCGCACGCGAATTATGCCGGGAGAACGGAATAGCGTTGTAACATTTTGACAGGTTTGAGCAACATTATCCTATTGAATAAAAGAGTCATGGAAGTGTACACTATCAATAAGACAAGAAACAGACAGCCAACATTTTAACAAGGCATCACAACAAGAAAGGGCAGGTGTATAAGAATGGCAATTTTAGTAACGGGCGGTGCGGGCTATATCGGTTCCCATACGGTAGTAGAACTGCAGAATGCAGGCTACGACGTAGTGGTTGTGGATAATCTGGCTAACTCCAGTGAGAAATCTCTTGAGAGAGTGGAGAAGATCACGGGGAAACCGGTAAAGTTCTATAAAGCGGATATTTTGGACAGAGAAGCGCTGGAGAGGATCTTTGCGCAGGAGAAGATAGATTCCTGTATTCATTTTGCAGGACTGAAGGCCGTCGGAGAGTCTGTGCAGAAACCCTGGGAGTATTATGAGAATAATATTGCAGGAACCTTGACGCTGGTGGATGTGATGCGTAAGAACGGTGTGAAGAATATCATCTTCTCTTCCTCCGCCACTGTGTATGGCGATCCGGCAATGATTCCGATTACCGAGGAATGCCCGAAAGGACAGTGTACGAATCCTTACGGCTGGACGAAGTCCATGCTGGAGCAGATCCTTTCCGATATGCAGAAGGCTGATCCGGAATGGAATGTGATTCTGCTTCGTTATTTCAATCCTATCGGCGCCCACTTAAGTGGCACGATCGGAGAGAACCCTAATGGGATTCCGAATAACCTGATGCCCTATATCACACAGGTGGCAGTGGGCAAATTGAAAGAACTGGGTGTCTTCGGCAATGACTACGACACACATGACGGAACGGGTGTCCGTGATTATATCCATGTGGTGGATCTGGCAGTGGGACACGTGAAGGCACTTAAGAAGATTGAAGAGAAAGCAGGGCTGTGTATCTATAATTTGGGTACCGGTGTGGGCTATAGTGTGCTGGATATCGTGAAGAACTTCGAGGAGGCCACCGGCGTTAAGATTCCCTATGTGATCAAACCGCGCCGCGCCGGCGATATCGCTACCTGTTATTCCAATGCGGATAAGGCTAAGGCGGAACTGGGCTGGGAGGCGCAGTACGGTATCAAGGAGATGTGTGCCGATTCCTGGAGATGGCAGAGCAATAATCCTAACGGGTATGATGAGTAAGCAGCCGAAAACAGCCGTGAAATGAAACAGAAACAGAAGACCGGGTGAGCCGTATCAGCGGCCTGCCCGGTCTTATCAGTAATATTTATCATTCCGGTAATTGTATCATGGCTGTGTTGTACTTGGTCAATAATCGCTCAGCTGCATCTTCCCGATGTGCTGAATTTCTTCGTTAAGCGCCAGCATTCTGGCATCAAGATCAGCTACCATCTGAGCGCATTCCACCAGTTCGTCTTTAATATGCTCCGGCGCGTTTCCTTCGAACTTGTAGTGGATCTTGTGCTCAAGGCTGGCCCAGAAATCCATGGCAACGGTCCTGATCTGTATCTCAACCTTGGTATCTGCGATGCGGTCCGACAGATATACAGGTACGGTCACCAGCATATGATAACTCTTGTATCCGCTGGGCTTCGGATTGACAATGTAGTCTTTCACGGAGACTACTTTGATATCACTCTGATTGCTGATCATCTCCGCGATCTGATAGATGTCCGATGTAAAGGAACATATGACGCGGATGCCTGCTATGTCATTGACATAGCGGATCATGTTATTAATGGTTGATTCATAACCATGTTTCTTAAGTTTCTTAACAATGCTTTCCGGTGTTTTAATACGTGATTTAATGTGCTCAATTGGATTGTATCTGTGTACGTGCTGAAATTCGTCGTTTAAGATTTCCAGTTTTGTGGAAATCTGCTTTAGTGCCGAATTATAGATCAGTGTCACCTCTTTCCAACTGTCTATATCACCGTCTCGGTCTATTCTTATTTCCATTTCTTTCCCTTTGGTTCCGGTATGCACCGCAACCTTTTACCTTTACAATAATAATACATAACTGTCCCGGTTATACGCGGAACAGAGTAGAGCCGTCCTGATTACAATTCCAGAATAGGAATGTTAAATGTTTCACATATAATCATGTATATAGTATACCATACTATACATAAAAACTCATATTTTACACAAAAATTTCATAAATATTTAATTATCGTTGTGTATTTTCACGTTTCTGCCCCTGGGCAACGGGGAAACCGGCGCCGTCCATTCCGTCGGTCTGCAAAGGAGAAAGCAGCATAATACAGGGACGGTCACTACCAGCGGATACATATAGCGTATCAGCACTGTGGGTGAGAAGAGCAGCGTAAGATAATAACCGACCAGAAAAACTGCCGGAATCAGGAGCCGGTATTGTCTGTTGTATATTACGGCAGCCATAAACATACACAGAAGCCACCAGTAAAACGCGGGTGCAAAAAGAATGCGGAGGACAGGTATTTTCTGGTATGCATTGTCCGACACAATGTGTTCCATAGCGGATCTCAGGGCCGGCAGGTAGCTGTGCTCTTCAACCTCGAAGCCGGCCGGCATCGTTCTGTTATCGGTGGACAGGTAGCCGAACCCACTTTCCGTGCCCAGTCCGTAAATCTGTGCATGTGTCCGGTCTTCCAGAAACCAGTAGCCGATGGAATTATCCAGAAAGGCATCCAGGTAGGCCTGCGGGTGTTCAAGCCCCAGACGGAACCATGTTCTGATCAGTCCTGCCGGATCGTCATGAATAACGGCACGGTTCTTCACCGGATCGGCCAGATATGGGTTATAGGCGGCCAGGACCCATTCTTCAGGAAGATAGCGGTCCAAAGCCTGCCGCATGTCAAAAGACAGGCTTTGCCCTGCGGTGACCCTGGTCCTTGCCATCTGCTGCAGCGGGATGCTGAGCATTTCCCTGGGGCTTCCGCTTTGGGCCTGCAGCGCTGACTTCAGGGCAGTGTTTCCTGCTCCGGTAAGCAGCAGCGCAAGAAGTGTAAGAGTAAGATACCTGCGCCACAGACCGCCGCCCGCTTTTGCTTTCCGGCATAGCAGAAAACATATGGCAGGAATGCCAGGCAGCAGTGCATACAACGCATTGTTCCGAAAGAGCAGAAGCAATACGGTCCAGAGCAGATAGGAAATTTCGTTTCCTGCGGCTGGTGTGTGCGAAGGGTCTGTCAGTTGATACAGGCAAAGCGTATGCAGCAGCAAAAGGGCAGAGAACAATACGTCCTTGGTAGTGCTCAGGGCCAGAATTGAGTTCGTCGGGAAGAAGGCATAAAACAGGAAAAGTACAACCTGCAGCCATGCCGGGATTTTCTTCCGGTGCAGGAAGGCCAGCGCATAGCCGAAGACACTTGCCATGATAAGCATCTGGACGGCGGAATGCACGGCCATGCCCGCGGAGCAGGAACCCAGGACATTACTTCCCAGCTGGAAAAAGAATCCTAAAAATATGGTATGCAGCAGCGGATGGTGTGTGCTGTAATCATGGGCCAGTACCTGATATAGCTGTCCTTCGGCATCGTAGGCGAATACAGAAGGATAGTAGGCCAGAAAGACCGGTATCCAGCATGCAAGGACCGTGACAGAGAAGAACAGCCAGGCCTGCCATAAGGGAGCTGCGGTGTCTGTTCCTGCAGGCGGCAGGGCAGGAACCGGTGAGTCTGATTCGGATGCCCTGCTTAGGTTACTGGCTTCCATAAGCCTTAGGCCTCCCTGCAGCAAAGGCGCGATACAGGCAGCGGCAAATACAGACAGACATAGGATCTGTGCCAATAATAGAGGCAGATCTGACAGCCTGGGCAGAGCCGTACCGTCACGCCGCATCCGGCAGCCCAGCACATAGGCAGTGGTCATGAGAATGCCCCATAACAGGGAGTGTAATTTGAGCCGTGTCTTCGCGCAGCCAAGGAACAGGGCTGTCAGCAGGAAACACAGGAGGACTCCGGCAGTGTAAAACAGCAGGAGCGCCGGCCGGCTGCAGGACTTCGTCCATGGCTCTAAGGATGCCGCCAAATTTATATTTATGCCGGAGAGCAGCAAGGATATGACTGCTATATGTATAAATTTTTTTCGGTTCGTGTTTTCGAATAATTTTTGCAACATGGATTGTACCTGTGTATTTCCGTTGGCTGTGAGAGGGACAGCCGCGTCTGTGTGTACTCGGCGGCTTCTGTGTCTGATGCCGGGCTAAACGGGTGTTTATGGATTCACGATAATTGTCCGGTAGGGATAGTATCAGTGTATCACCATATTACCGAAAGAAAAAGCAAAAAGTGTTTACATTCCCACAAGAGATTTGTATAGTAAATATAGTAAACGGCATAACAGGTTTCTGGTTCTGGCTCTTGCAGGCGCATATGATAGCTTCTGAAGACCGAAAACGAAATTTCTAATGTCGTTAACTATGAAAGACGGCGGTGAAAAACCGGAAGGAGTACGGGTATGTTTCGTTTGTGGGCTAAAGAATTCGAAAATAATCATTTGATCAGGGATACCGTGATCGAAGATTCCGGTGAGGATACACGCACCCATAAGGTGTTTCGGGCACTGGATGAAGTATGCTGTCAGTTTGATCTTGGTAAGCCGATCTGGCTGGACGCTACCATCCGGGACTTCAAGAGCCATGATAAGGCCAGATTTACGCAGGATAATTTTATCGAAACGATCGATTTTGACTATCTGGAAATTCATGTCATAGAAGAGGATTGATTGGCCACAAAATCTTCAGAAAATCCCTCTGCATAATCTAATTGACTTTGCATATTATGTATAGTAGTATTATAATAACTTGCATGTAGTAATTGAAACTACATTGCGAAATATTGATATTGCAAAAGCTGGCGGGCATATCCTGGGATTTGCCTTCAAAGGTATCACAGCCGGCAGTGCAGATTTTATAGCAAGAAGAAAGAAGGAAATTTTATGCAGATTACAATTCGGGAACCCGGAAGCGCTATTACACATTTTATTGGTATGATGATGGCAATAACAGCGGCAACGCCGCTGATGGTGAAGGTTGCATTGGAATCCGACTCTACGGCTTTTGCTGCCATGGCAGTTTTTATATGCAGCATGATAGCTCTCTACGGTGCAAGTGCCCTGTATCACAGCGTTACTGTGAAAGAGAATATACTGAAGGTATTCCGTAAGGTGGACCATATGATGATTTTTGTCCTGATTGCCGGTTCTTATACGCCGGTCTGTCTGATTGTGCTGGGAGGAAGAGAAGGATATACGCTGTTGTCTGTTGTCTGGGGAGTTGCTGCTGTAGGAATGCTCATTAAGGCATGCTGGGTTACTTGTCCGAAATGGTTTTCTTCCATCATTTATATCGCGATGGGGTGGATATGTCTGGCGGTTTTCGGAACCTTGTGGGATACACTGCCCAGAGGAGCTTTTCTCTGGCTTCTGGCCGGCGGTATTATTTATACGGCAGGAGGCGTTATCTATGCTTTGAAACTTCCGATCTTCAATTCCAGACATAAATACTTCGGATCGCATGAGATCTTCCATTTATTTGTGATGGGAGGAAGTGTCTGTCATTTCGTGTTCATGTACCTGTATGTGGCGTAAGCCGTGGGAGCTATGGAAAGCGGCATGCCTCATAACGGCAATGTCAGATAAAGGGGGAAATGAGGAGTGCCCAAGCACCTTGCGGTACTTGGGCTATTATGAAAAAAATTTATCTATGTGTGTAATGTTAAACATTACATGTTCTCTCAATGACTATAGTCAAAGTATACGGTAAAAATATGAATAAAGTATGAACAATATGTAAAGCTATCGTGAATATTTACAAAATGAAATAGCAACGGGGATAATGATTGTACTATTTGCATAAAAAATGGATTATTATGCAGGGCGGCTTTAGGTTGTCAGAAAGTCGGAAAGGTGATAAAATACCACTAAACCGTACAGATAAAACGTGACAAGGACAACAGTCGGAGGAGAGATAATGGATACTTTTATCGATAAACTTGCGCAGAAGCGAAATGCGCAGGAGATGATCAGGGCAAATATGACGGCTGAAGCTGCTAAGATGGAACAGCTCCAGGGCCAGATGAAGGCCTATGATGAACTAATGCAGGAAATACGGAAGGTTAATCTGAAAACGGCAGAGAATACGGCGGAGGTCCGCAATGTTCTGAAGGAATGCATGGAGAAGCTGGAAACCATGCAGGAGAGCGGCAGCCAGACGGAAGACAACGGAGAGGCCCTGGCGGAGATCAGGAAGCTTTTGGAACAGAAATTCCAGCAGTCCGATGACTTTATCCACAAGGAGAATGTAAGGGTATATCGTAATGTGCAGGCAGCCTTTGTCGAAGAAATGAATAAGGTGACGGAAGAAATGAAGAACAGCCAGCCTAAGAGCGGCGGCAATAAAGCGATTGTCCTGCTCTCTGTTCTGATTTTGTTTGGCGTGATAGCGGATATCGTGCTGCAGGTATTATCGATGTGTAATTTTAAATTATTCTGATGGTGTTCGGGTACGGCCTGCCCGGGTATTTACAGGGGCAGCAGGCCAGATGAGGACGGAGGAAGATATGGGCAGACAGGTGTGGAAACCAGGCAATATGCTGTATCCGCTGCCGGCGGTGCTGGTCAGTGTGGCTGACAGAGAGGGAAAGACGAATTTGTTCACCGTGGCATGGGCGGGAACAGTCTGTTCTGATCCGCCCATGGTGTCTATATCCGTAAGACCTGAGCGTTATTCCTATCATATGATAGAGGAGACCGGAGAGTTTGTTATTAATCTTACAACAGAGCCGCTGGCATATGCCACGGATTACTGTGGTGTAAGGAGCGGCAGGAATGAGGACAAATGGCAGAAGATGAAATTGACACCCATCAAGGGGGAACATGTAAAGGCGCCCATGGCGGCAGAGAGTCCTGTGAACCTGGAGTGTCGGGTGACGCAGAAGATTGAGCTCGGGACGCATCATATGTTTCTGGCCAGGGTGCTGGCAGTGCATGTGGATGAACGGTATATGGATAAGAACGGCAGGTTTCATCTCGGCCGCGCCAGACCGTTAGTGTATTCTCACGGACGCTATTTCGCAACCGGCAGGGAGTTGGGTACATTCGGATTCAGCGTCAGGAAGAAGACGGAGGACGGCTGCCGCGGCAAAGGGAAGGAAAGACCGGACCGTGGCAGTACCGGTGGACATAAAGAGAGAAGAAAGCAGAAGAAACAGCATTGGAGATTCTAATGCTGTTTCTTCTGTTTCGGGGAAGAGGAAGCGTTCAAAAGGCTTCCGCGGACCACTGCATCGGTTCCGTATCGCTTCCGGATGGTATCTAAAGCCTTATCCAGCTGTTTCTTCTTCTGGGAGGAAGGAGAAAGGGATCGGGCGCCGGATGGCATATGCTCTGTGGGTAAGGTTCTTGGAAGATCGAAGAGGGACATCTGTATGGGCTCCCCTTCGGGTATCAGCTTGGAAGAACGGATGCCCAACAGGCGGACCGGCGTGCCGTCCCAGATTTCATCGAAAAGCTCGCAGGCAGTCCGATGGATGGTATCGGTTTGATTCGTCGGCGTAAGCAGTGTCATCTGGTGGGATACCTTCCGGAAGGTGCTGTATTTGATCTCGGTGCTGATCATGCCTGCAAGCTGTCCGGAGCCGCGCAGCCTGCGCGCCACAGACTCGGATAGTGACAGCAGTACCCGGTAAGCGGTCTGCGCTTCTTCGGCATCCTGGCTTAAAGTGGTGGAGTTTCCGATTCCCTTTACTTCTGCGTGCTGTGTGGAAACCTCGGAGGAGTCGATGCCGTTGGCGTATTCCCAGAGAAGAACGCCGTGACTCTTTAAATGTGCCAGAAGAATGGAGCGGTCGGTGCAGGCCAGGTCCCCTATGGTCAGGATCTCCAGCTTGCGCAGAGTCTCCACACTGGATTGGCCGCACATAAAGAGAGAGGAGACCGGCAGGGGCCATAGCTTGTGCCGGATCTCATGAGCGTATAAGGTATGCACCAGATCAGGCTTCTTAAAATCAGAAGCCATCTTCGCCAGTACCTTGCGGTCGGATATGCCCACATTCACAGTAAATTCCAGTTCCCGTAAAACACGCTCCTTGAGCAGGTGAGCGGCAGCTTCGGGAGAAGCGTACTGTCTGCTGACCGGGGTGTAATCCATATAGCATTCATCTACGCTGACCTGCTCGATATCCGGACAGAAATCCGACAGAAGTGTCATAAGTTCACGGCTCCGGCGGTGGTACAGTTCGTGGTCCGGCGGCTCCAGTGCCAGAGAGGGACATTTGCGCAGGGCATTGACGATGGGTTCTCCGGTCACGATACCGTAGGCCTTGGCCGGAATAGACTTGGCCAGGACTACGCCGTGCCGCTTGGCCATGTCTCCGCCGATAATCGAAGGAATGGTGCGCAGGTCAGTCTCATCTCCATTATGCAGTTTCTCCAATGCACTCCAGCTTAAGAAAGCGGAGTTGACATCTATATGAAAAAAAATTTTGTCCATAAGCATTCCTTTTCTAAACTTCTATAAGTAATAATTTATAATAAAAGTGGTGCTGATGCAAGAAGTGGGTATGAGGTTGTAACAGTTCAGCCCAGTTTTGCATAATACTTTACTTTTTGGGGAAATACTGCTAGAATATAGAAATGTTACATTTTTGTTACAAAATACGTGTGCCCTTTTGACGCTGCCGGATGCCCGCAGAGGGATGCATGACCACTTATATCAGGAAAATAAAGGATAAACGACAGAAAGAAACGTGTCAGATGACAGATAAATAAAAATGATGAAAATAATAAGCAGACATTATAAAAAAATGAAAATTGCATATATTAAGGTTGCGGCGTTTGCAAGCTTTGTGAGTGTGTTCTTTTTCCCAAGTTATCAGAAGCTGGAAAGTACCGGTGATAATATCTTCACAGTGTATCTTAACGGTACACAGGTGGGTATCGTGGAGGATCCTGTGCAGGTGGACAGCTGCCTGATCGCTGCCCGCAAGCGGCTGGCGGGGACAAGCGATGAGCTTGTGCTGGCAGACAGCAGACTGAGTTATGAAGGCAGCGAAGTGCTTTGGGGAACGGTGGACGATCCCTCTGTGATCACCGCCAATATGACGGATGTACTGCAAAACAGTGTGAAGGAGACTCTGAACCGTTCTTATACAGTCAAGATTAACGAGTATACGGTTAATCTTGCCAGTACACAGGAGGTGCTTGCTTTGCTGCAGGCATCCGTTAACAAGTATGACAGCGAACATGAGTACTATGTGGATCTTGTGCTGGACGGTGACAGGGAACTCAATGTTCTGACAACGCAGATTTATTCTGCCAAAGAGCAGGAGAAAGAAGACATGGAAGCGGCAGAGGTTATGTCCAGAGCGGGAATTGATGCGGCGCTGGATGAGATGTTCGCGGATGTGGAGCCGGCGAAGGAGAAGGATTTCTCTGATTACGAGCTGGGACTTATGTCCTTGAAGTTCGGAGATACGGTGGAAGTAGTCGAGTCCTATCTGCAGAACTATGAACTGACTTCTCTGCAGGACGCGATAGAAGAAGTGACGAAAGAACAGGAGAAAGAGCAGATCTATGAAGTGGTATCCGGAGATACCTTATCTCAGATCGCGGAGAAGAACGGAATCCCGCTGGCTGATCTGATTGCGATGAACGAGACGATAGAGAATGAAAATTCCACGATCCGTGTGGGAGACGAGCTTATCGTTACGGTTCCGGAACCGGAATTATCTGTGGAACGCACAGAAGAGATATATTACGAAGAAGATTATGAAGCAGAAGTAGTTTATGTGGACAATGACAGCTGGTACACGACGGAAACGAAGACGCTGCAGGAGCCTTCGGCAGGCCATCGTATTGTGGTGGCAGATGTTTCTTATCGGAATAACGAAGAGATCGGCCGGGAAATACTCAAAGAAGAAATTACTTATGAGGCAGTGCCTAAGATTGTGGAGCGCGGTACGAAGATCCCGCCGACCTATATCAAGCCGATTTCCGGAGGGCGGCAGACTTCCGGTTTCGGAAGAAGAAAAGCGCCTACCAGGGGAGCAAGCAGCTACCATAAGGGTATTGACTGGGCAACACCTGTAGGAACGGCAGTAATGGCGTCCTCTGCGGGTACCGTTGCGAAAGCAGGCTGGGGAAGCGGATACGGTTATGTGGTCTACATTAACCATGCAGACGGCAGACAGACCAGATATGGGCATCTGAGCAAGGTGCTGGTATCTCCCGGACAGACAGTTGCACAGGGGCAGAAGATAGCCTTGAGCGGTAATACAGGTGTGAGCACAGGGCCTCATGTGCATTTTGAGATTCTGATCAACGGCTCACAGGTCAATCCGCTTAATTATATGAACTGACAAAAGGCCTGAATTATTGTGATATTTCAGCTGTCTTCCCTATTATGAACTGCGGAAAATTTTTACTGATACGACACTGTGTGTTAGTGTGCCTGGCAGGTTTATAGTGAATCTGCCCATTTACAAACGAGCAGAATATGGTATACTGTTACTTGATCGTTATAAAAGCGGTTTATAGAATTTTAAGATTTTATGACACGAGTGACTGTGCAGATGTGCCACACTGTTTTCATGCTACAGCGCGGCGCAGATCTGCTTTTGATACAGATTTTGTTTAGATGAATCAGATTATATTTCGTTTATCATACAGGGGACTAATATGGAACAATATGCGATTAAAGGTGGAAATCCGTTAGTCGGCGAGGTAGAGATTGGCGGCGCCAAGAATGCGGCACTGGCTATTCTTGCTGCAGCTATAATGACGGATGAGACCGTTGTGATAGAGAACGTACCGGATGTCAGGGATACGAATGTGCTGATACAGGCGATGGAGAGCATCGGTGTTATCATCCACAAGCTGGACAGACATACGGTTAAGATTAATGCTTCCCAGATCAATGATCTGGTCATTGAAGATGATTATATTAAGAAGATCAGGGCATCCTATTATCTGCTGGGTGCGTTATTAGGCAAATATAAAAAAGCGGAGGTGGCGCTTCCGGGAGGCTGTAATATCGGGCTTCGTCCGATCGATCAGCATATCAAAGGATTTCGTGCATTGGGCGCTAATGTCAGGATCGAGCACGGCCTGATCATTACAGAGACGGAGAGACTGACGGGAAATCATATCTACATGGACGTGGTGTCTGTGGGGGCGACCATGAATGTGATGATGGCCGCAGTTATGGCGGATGGACAGACTGTGATTGAGAATGCGGCGAAGGAGCCCCATGTGGTGGATCTTGCCAACTTTCTGAACAGTATGGGTGCGAATATCAAGGGCGCCGGCACAGATGTAGTCAGGATCAAAGGCGTATCGAAGCTTCACGGCACGGAATACGGTATTATTCCCGATCAGATTGAGGCGGGCACCTTTATGTTCGCGGCAGCAGTGACGAAGGGGGACGTGACGGTTAAGAATGTTATTCCCAAGCATCTGGAGTCCATCAGTGCGAAGCTGTTGGAAATCGGGTGTGAGGTGGAGGAATCTGATGACGCAGTCCGTGTGGTGGCATCGAAGCCCTTAGGGCATACCCATGTCAAGACACTTCCTTATCCCGGATTTCCCACGGATATGCAGCCGCAGATCACGGTTACGCTGGGGTTAGCTGCCGGTACAAGCATTGTGACAGAGAGTATCTTTGAGAATCGCTTCAAATACGTGGACGAGCTGACCCGAATGGGAGCGAATATTAAAGTGGAGAGTAATACGGCAATCATAGACGGTGTAGGGAAGTACACGGGTGCGGGCATTACGGCTCCGGATCTTCGGGCTGGTGCAGCGCTTGTTATTGCTGCTCTTTCGGCAGACGGGATTACGACCATAGACGATATTAAGTATATTGAACGCGGCTATGAGGATTTTCATCTTAAACTGCAGGGGCTGGGAGCGCAGATTGATAAGATTGCTACGGACAGAGAACTGCAGAAGTTTAAACTTAAAGTTGGATGAACGAAACTACAGTGCTGTCTGCGGGATTCGTCTGGCAGTTTGTCCGTTGCAAAAGCTTTGCATTTGGTGCATAGTTTGTAAGAACATGTAAATTTGTCCGATAGCGAATCTGCCCTCGCCGCAGGCGGGATAGATTTTCCTGTTGACATTAATGTTGGCAGGGTGTATGGTATCTACAGATATCAATAACAACTATATAAGGTTAGTTCTTGTATTAGAACGAGAGTTTCTCTTATTCAGAGTGGTGGAGATACATAGGATCTGTGAAGCCACGGCAACCCCTGAGAAGGAAGGTGCCAACCTGAGCGAAAGCACTGTCATAGGACAGATCGAACAATAAGAGGATTTGATGATTGGCTGTCAGGTCCGCTTATTTCAGGTAAGCGGATTTTTTATTTTCATTTAGGAAGAGACTTTCTGTGAAATAAAAGCGGCGTGAAGTGAACTTTGGTTCCGGGTACTAAAATAAGCGAATGAAAAGGAGAAGAAAGATGGAAAAGAGATTATTTACCTCAGAATCTGTAACAGAGGGACATCCTGACAAAGTCTGTGACGCGATTTCAGATGCGATCCTGGATGCCTGCATGGAGAAAGATCCGATGAGCCGTGTTGCATGTGAGACAGCGGTGTGTACGGGATTTGTTCTGGTGACGGGGGAAATCACGACGAATGCGTATGTGGATATGCAGAAGCTTGTGCGTGATACCGTGAAGGAGATTGGCTATACGAAGTCCGAGTATGGATTTGACGGTAATACCTGTGCCGTATTGGTAGCCATTGACGAACAGTCCGCCGATATCGCCATGGGTGTGGACAAAGCGTTGGAGGCAAAGGAAAATAAGATGACCGATGAGGAGATTGAAGCCATCGGCGCGGGTGATCAGGGTATGATGTTCGGCTACGCTACCAACGAGACGGAAGAGTATATGCCTTATCCTATTTCTCTGGCACATAAACTTGCGCTGCAGCTTACCAAAGTGCGCAAGGACGGTACGCTGAACTATTTAAGGCCCGACGGCAAGAGCCAGGTATCCGTGGAATATGATGAAGCCGGCAAGCCGGTAAGACTGGAGGCTGTTGTGCTGTCTACCCAGCATGATGAAGATGTAACACAGGAGCAGATTCATGAGGACATTAAGAAATACGTCTTTGATCCGGTTCTGCCGAAGGAACTGATCGATGATAATACGAAGTTCTTTATTAACCCGACAGGACGTTTCGTCATCGGTGGTCCTCATGGCGATGCAGGTCTGACAGGACGTAAGATTATTGTAGATACATATGGCGGATATGCGCGTCATGGCGGCGGTGCTTTCTCCGGTAAGGACTGCACCAAGGTGGACAGGTCGGCAGCCTACGCTGCACGTTATGTGGCGAAGAACATTGTGGCAGCCGGATTGGCTGACAAGTGCGAGATTCAGCTGTCCTATGCAATCGGCGTGGCACAGCCTACTTCAGTTATGGTAGACACGTTCGGAACAGGTAAGGTGGCTGACGAGAAACTGGTAGATATCGTCCGTGAGAATTTTGATCTCCGTCCCGCGGGCATCATCAAGATGCTTGACCTGCGCCGCCCGATTTACAAGCAGACGGCAGCCTATGGTCATTTCGGACGTAATGATCTGGATCTTCCTTGGGAGAAGCTGGATAAGGCGGATGTCTTAAAGAAATATTTATAGAATGGAAACTCATATTTTACAATAAATTAATCGTAAAAGATAAACTACCCTGCATATATTTTAGTAACAACAATATGCAGGGTAATATTATGCACGAAACAAGCAAAGGGTGGAACTATAGGATCAAGCTTGCCATGGGTGAGCTGGAAGATAAGATACAACGGGAATCTGTACATAATAAGAGAAGGGAAAGCTGGCCCAGGCAGGAGATGGTAGATGCCTGGACGGCAGAAAGGCAGCGCCAGAGAAGCAGCGGGCAGTATTGCGGCAGTACTGCACAGGAAATTGCCGTTACGAAGGAGGAAAAGAAAAGACAGAGCTTCGTCAAAAGTGTCTGCATGCAGGTGGTCAAATCTGCGGCTTTTGCGTTGGCTACGGTCGCACTGATTCAGGGAGTGAGCAGACATCTGCCGGACTCCATTACGGTGAGCAGCTCCGTAGGAGGGAGGGAACTCCCGATTTACTGCGTGGAGACGGATAAGAAGCAGGTGGCACTCAGTTTCGATGCTGCCTGGGGGAATGAAGATACCGGACGGATTCTGGAAACGCTTAAGAAACATGATGTGAAGGTGACTTTTTTTATGACCGGCGGCTGGGTGGAGAGCTATCCGGATGACGTGAAGGCGATTCTGGCGGCAGGTGATTGAGTTATAATAATGACAGACGGGAAACTAAGGAACTGTCACGAAATAAATCAGCCATTCGGCTTGTCTAAATGCCCATCTGCTGCATCAGATGAACATTTATCCAGCGCCGACTGACTAATTTATTTTAAGGCAGCTTATATGTGGCAGGATCAGCCTTCCGAAGAGTGGTATAATTCCGCAAAACATACGTTTGAATGTACGAAACCGATCACTGTCCTTCATACCTATGCAATCATGCGTCTGTACGGAGACGATATCTACCGCCAGAATGTGGACATTCTTTATGGTCTCGCAGAGGAACTTCTGAAGGATGGCTCTTATTATGTGGTTAGTACAGAAGCCAAGGGTAACTGAGGATCACTTTGATGAATCCGCTTACAGACAGGAAATGTCTGGAGGATCTGATCAGGAAGGTTCAGGAGACAGCGGCCGCTCTGTACTGAGGATAGTCCATGTAGGGGCGGGCGTTTGCCGTTCATTATCCCGCCCACTTTCCCCATTCTGGCTCACGATGCAGGATCTGGCCGATAACAAGCCGGAAAGGGGAAAATGGGCAGGTGAAAATAATGCATACGTTGTAATTGGTGCCGGAGCATGTTGTGTGTCCTCTTTGTTCTGTAAATGGACCGACTTTTCACTTTTCTGATGCTTTTCTTAACCACTATACCTATTATTTAAAAGCTACTCTATTTTCACTGAGAACCCTTCATAGATTCCGACTGGTACATATTTGTCGAAGGAATATTCTTCCATGCTATCTTTTTCAAAATCATATACTGTCACAAGATTTCTTTCAGGATCCACTACCCAGTATTCTCTAACACCTGCGGTCCTGTACTTAAACAGCTTCTTATAATAATCCATCTGTTTACTGCTTGGTGAAACAATTTCGATCACCCAATCCGGAGCACCATTGCATCCTTTATCCGTTATCTTATTCTTATCACAGATAACAGATATATCTGGTTCGACATAATTTTGATCATTTTCATTCAAGAATACAGCGAAAGGAGCAGGAAATACTTCGCATGTTCCGCTATTCCGATTGATAAAATCTCTTATTTGATAATGTAAATCAGAAACCAACCTCTGATGCCTGGTATTAGGCGGAGCCATATAATAAATCTGCCCGTCAATCAGTTCAGCACGTTCTCCATCCGGCAGCGCATAAATATCATCTATTGTATAAATATCTCTTTTCTTCAATGCATCCATAATATTCACCTCCTCTTCTGATTTCATTATATCCTAACTCTTTAGCAAAACAAATTCCATATTTCTATTATTTTTATCCTTTTTCAAATTTATCATCCATTATCCGGATGTTTTACAGTTCAATAACAAAATATGTAAAGCCCTTGTCAAATAAACAATTAACTATCTTTTTGATCTTGTGGTCGGAGCACTGATGTGCTAATATCTGAAACATGTTACGTAAGGGTTCAACTCCAGCCCAGGTCTTTGTATTTACTGCGAAGTCCGTGAGAACATTTAGATCTGGACAGGAGAGGAAAATGAGTTTTGAATATGAATGTTCGTTTATTGCACAGAAGAGTGAGTGTGTTATTTTTAGCATGGAATATCGGTTGGAAATTGGTGGAATTAAGTTACTGCTTCCTCAGGAGGATGCATATGCTGCGCTGTTGGAAATAGAGAAACAGGCACAGAATTATGGTGCAGACAGTAGCAGATTCGTTGTAATGGGAGATTCGGCAGGGGGAGAAATGGCGGCAGCGCTCAGTATCTTGTCCCGGGAAAGAGGCGGTCCGGATATTGTTGCCCAGATTTTGTGCTATCCTTGCGTAGGATTTGAGGAAGCGCATGGGCAGGAGGAAGTCGGCAGTTTGGTTCCATTGATTTTCCCGGCAGAAGGGCGTGAGGAATTGATGAACAGGCCGTATATTTCACCGATTTTAGATCCGTGTATACATAAAACACCACCCACAATGATTATAATCGGAACATGCGATTTCCTGCTGGATGATGTGTTGCGATATGCAAGAAGGCTTGTGGATGCAGGAGTTGAAGTTGATTTTCGGCTTTATCAGGGTATGATTCACGGATTTATTCAGATGGGGACTAAACCGGGATTGGACAGTTTGCAGCAGATTAGTAGTAAACTTGCAGCAGTTTACAGTTGAATCAGATCTATAGGAACAAGAGGAACTTCTTGTTGGCAAAATCAGTTAGAAGTTCCTCTTTTGCTTTAAAATTAGATTTGTGCTATATTTTATAAATGTGGTTAGCTTTATTGCTTATCTTAGAAAGAAAGGAAATGAAACCGCCATGTCAGTCATATTAGGAATTGATATTGGAACCTCCAGCGTAAAGGCGATGCTGTTGGATATAGAAAGCGGGCCGCTTGCTGTCCGTGCAAAAGAATATGGTGTAAACATTCCCAGTCCCGGATTTGCAGAGCAGAATCCGGAATTGTGGTGGACATCGTTAAAGGAAGTGTTAAGCGAATTGCAGTCAGCGATGCCGGAAGCTTATAAAGCAGTGGCCGCGGTAGGATATTCCGGGCAGATGCATGGGCTGGTGCTTGTGGATAGAGCGGGAGTTCCAGTCCGTCCGGCTATTATCTGGCTGGATCAGCGTTCAAGACAGCAGGTCGAAGAAATTAATCATAATATTACGGAAAAAGAAATGGGGGATGTGTTCTGTAACCGGGTTAGCAGCGGGTTCGCATTTCCATCCCTGTTATGGGTCAGGGAGAATGAACCGGAAGTGTTTTCCAAAGCAGCCGCCGTTCTCTGCCCTAAAGATTACCTCAGGATGAAGATGACCGGAGAGCTTGGAGCCGAGGTGGTGGATGCCTCTTCCACATGTATTTTTTCAACGGCGGATCGGGACTGGGCGTGGGATATTATTGACAGATTTGGGCTTCCGCGAAGTCTTTTTCCAGAAGCAGGAGAATCGATACAGATTGCAGGAATTGTCACTTCTGTCTGCACCGAGGAGACAGGGCTGCCTGGAGGAATACCGGTAATTTACGGTACGGGAGACCAACCGGCGCAGAGCATTGGCAATGGCATATTCAGTGAAGGACAGCTTATCAGTAATATTGGAACCGGCGGGCAGATTTCTGCTTTTACAAAGAAGCCGGTTTATGATCTGCAGCTGCGCACGAATACTTTTTGCCACGCAGTCCCTGGGGGCTATACGATTTTCGGTGCAACGCTTTGTAGTGGAATGTCTATGAACTGGGCAAAAAATAAACTATTCCATCTGGATGGGTACGATATTGTCAATCAAGAGGCAGCACGGGTTCCGGCGGGGTCGGAAGGATTGATATATCTGCCTTACCTTTCCGGTGAAAGGACACCTCATATGAATCCTGATGCAGAGGGAATGTTTTTTGGGTTAAAATTAGTTCATGAACGAGGACATTTCTTAAGGGCTGTAATGGAGGGAGTTACATATAGCCTTAGAGATTGTCTGGAGTTGATGCAGGAATTGGGTATAGATGCACAGACGATTATAGCTTCTGGAGGAGGCGCATCTTCTCCTTTGTGGCTTCAGATTCAGGCGGATATTTTTCATAAGCCGGTTCGTGCCTGTACAGTGAAGGAACAGGCTTGTCTGGGAGCATGTATTCTTGCGGCTGTTGGAACAGGAATCCTCACATCTATGAAGGAAGGATGTGATCGGTTTGTTACGATGAGCGACCGGATTTATGAACCTGATATGGATAACTATGGAGTATATGAGGAGCGCTACAGGACCTTCAGGCAATTGTACCAACAAACATGGAATCTCATGATAGGGTAATAAGTAATGTCCACTGCGATATAAGAAAATCCTAATTACGGTGCGTATGCAGATATGCCAGAATCTCTCTGTATGGGAAAAGAATTGTAGATCGAAACAGACAAATTCAGGTTTGCCGGAGAACAACATTAAGAATAGAAAAAGATATGAAAACGGAATATTGCTTCTTTTTGGGCGGCGATTATCTTAACAGACAATAGCTGCCTTTTTTGTTTTCAGAAACTGCCTACACTCTGCGCTGAGCGTACACGCGCCAAGCAGCCTGTCTGCATGTGTGCATCGGATACTTGCACTGTACTTTTCGTGGGAATTTGTGTCCAGGAAGACATGGAGGTGCAAGTAAGAATGACGCAAAGAAACCGGGAATACGGACAAACAGGCAGGGAATATACTGATACAAACAATCTATGGGGATCAGGGAGCCATGGGGAAAAAGAAGGACATCCGGACAGTAAGGGGAAATGACAGCTATAGAAATGCAGCCGGCAGCATGGCAGAGAGCATAACGCCTAAAGACCTTGTGGAAATGAAGAATATGGACATACGGGAGGCAGACGCAGAAGAACTGGCTGATATTCTGGAGATTGAAATAGATAAGGATTTAAGCGATACCGAAAAAAGGAAGGAATTCATCAGACAGATCGGGAATCCATATCTCTACAGACAGGGAGAGTATGTTGTCAAGTTAAGCTTTGCAGATACGGATGCAACGCTGACCGACCGCCTGAAGGAGTACATAGAACACGTGGCAGCCGCCGGGCTGGAATAAATTTCAGAAAACACAGGAAGAAGTGATGAGGAAACAGGGAGTTTTGCAATGAAAGAGATCATGAAAAAAGAAACGGAGAAGAAGGTCTATGCGG
This sequence comes from Clostridia bacterium, assembly GCA_910575245.1. Classification (GTDB taxonomy): domain Bacteria; phylum Bacillota; class Clostridia; order Lachnospirales; family Lachnospiraceae; genus UBA3282. The sequence goes on from CAJTEN010000012.1 coordinate 153,076, forward strand.
CGGCGGTATACCTGCGCCTTTCCAAGGAGGACGGGGATGTATGCGATGAGGGCCGTAAGGAAGAGAGCAACAGCATCACCAACCAGAAGCGGCTCATCCATGATTACTTAAAAGGAAGGGAAGATATCCATGTCTTCAAGGAATATGTAGATGACGGGTATACCGGTTCCGACTTCCGGCGACCTTCTTTTCAGGAGATGATAAAGGATATGAGAGCGGGGAAGATCAACCTTATTATTGTAAAGGATCTTTCCCGTTTTGGCAGGGAATATATAGAAGCAGGGAAATATCTGCAGAAGATCTTCCCGGCGGCAGGAGTGCGGTTTATCGCGGTCACTGACCGCTATGATTCCCTGACCGCAGACCGGACGGAGAAGAACATTGTCATACCGGTAAAGAATTTTGTGAATGACGCTTACAGCGCAGACCTGTCGGTAAAGATCAGGAGCCATCTTGAGAGCAAACGCGGGAACGGGGAATATACCGGTGCATATGTCTCCTATGGTTTTATGAAGGATGGCAGCGACCATAACAGACTGGTGGCCGATCCGGTGGCAGGGGAGAATGTAAAACTTATCTTCCGATGGAAGCTGGACGGCATGAGCAACAGCGGGATTGCAAAGAAGCTGAACAGCCTTGGCATCCCCGCTCCGGCAGATTATAAGAGGAGCCTTGGCATCCATTACAAGAGCGGCTTCCAGAAGAACCTTTATTCCGGTTGGAGTCCGGCAGCGGTAGGAAGGATACTGTCGAACCCTCTGTGCAAGGGATTGGTGGTACAGGGGAAGCAGGAACGGATCAATCATAAGATCAAAAAGATGGTGGCAAAACCTGAATCGGAGCAGAGTATTTACAGGCAGGAAGATTTGGCCCTGATCGGGGAAAAGCAGTTTGACGCCATGCAGGGACTGCTCAAGAAGGATACAAGGACAAATCCGGGACGGGAAGGGGCATACCTTTTCAGCGGCATCCTTTATTGTCCGGACTGCGGCAGACAGATGATACGCCGCAAGACCACCCATAAGGGGAAACAGACCATCTTTTATATCTGCAAGACTTACAACGTGGAAAAGTCTTGTACAAGGCACAGCATCAAAGAACAGGAGCTTATCGCTCTTGTAACAGAAACGGTAAAGGCACAGGTGCAGATGGCAGCGGATGCGGCAGAAACACTGAAGGCGGCGGAGGAAGCAAGGGAGAGGATGCAGACATTCCCCTTGCCGGATACCCGGCTGCCGGAGCTGGAAAAGGAACTTACGGACAATGCCGCCATGCTTTCCGGCCTTTACACAGACTGGACGGAGGGAATTCTTTCGGAAGAAGAGTACGAGGAGATGAAGGCTTTTTATTCCGGACGCTGCGAAGAACTGAAAGGGCAGATCAGGAAGCGGAGGGAAAGAGCGGAGAAAGCCGGGGAGGCAGCCGGGGAAGCAAGGCAGTGGCTCGGCAGTATGACAGATACAGGCAGCTTGCTTTCCGGCACAGAAGGAGAGCTCCGGCGCAGCTTTATCTGTTCCGTGATCGACAAGATATGGGTATATGAAGGGAAGCGCGTGGAATTTTCTTTCCTCTATCAGGACAGAATGGCGGAAGTCTGTTCCCTGTGCGGCATGTTTAAAGAGACTTTGCAGGAGCAGACTCTTTGTGAAAAGGGGGTGGTATAATGGCAAGGATTAAGGACCGGGCGAAACTGGAGCCCCGGCAGGAGATTAAAGCGGGAGCCTATCCAAATTCCCCTGCAAAAACTTTATTATTCAGAACAGCCACTTACGCAAGGATTTCTGTTGACAGCGCTGTTACAGAAAGTGATTCCATCAACAGCCAGCAAATGCTCATGCGTGATTACATAAAGGACAGGGGTGAGTTTTTCCTTGTCAGAGAGTATAAGGATGACGGGATCAGCGGAACGCGGTTTGACCGTCAGGCATTCGATAGTCTGCTTGAAGAAGTGAGAAAAGGTAACATCAACTGTATTATCGTTAAGGATTTCTCTAGGTTTGGCAGAGATCATATCGAAGTGGGAAATTATCTGGAAAAGATATTCCCATTCCTTGGGGTACGGTTTATTTCCGTAAATGACGGCTACGACAGTTTTGACAAAGACTGTGCGGATAAAAAGCTGGCAGTTATCCTGAAAAACCTTGTCAACGAATATATCGCCAGGGACACTTCCGTCAAAGTTGCATCCAGTTATATGACAAAGCAGGAAAGCGGGGAATATGACGGCGGATGTGCGCCCTACGGGTATGCCTTTGCGGACGGAAGGAAGACAAGATTCCTTATTGATGAGAGACCGGCAGAGATCATAAGGGATATTTTTGTATGGACTATGCAAGGGGATTCCGCACTGGCGATTGTAAAGCGTCTGACGGACAAAAATATCAATCCGCCGAAAGCCTATCAGGAAACAGGAGAGTTTTACCGGCAGGAGAAGGAAAAACGTTACTGGAATGAGGTTACGGTAAATGCTATCCTGCAGAACATGGCCTATGCCGGACATATGGCGCTCCACAAATGGAAGGAATCGAAAGCGGACGCAATTAGCCCCCGCAGGCTGGACGAATCAGAGTGGAAGATCACGAGGAACACCCACGAAGCCATTATTACAGAACAGGATTTCACACTGGTGCAGGAAATCATGAGAGCGAGGAAGGAGCGGCATAAGTGCCGGAATGCTCTGGATGAGAATATCATCCGCCCGGATAACCTGTTGAAAGGGAAAGTATTCTGCGGAGACTGCCATGTGCCTGCTTCAAGGATGGGGGCAAACTACTTAAGGAAGACCGGGAAAGTCCGTATCTACCGCTACCGCTGCCGGACCTACAGGGAAAAAGGAGAGAAAGAGTGTACATCAAAGTCCATTTCGGAGAAGGATTTGGAGGCAATTGTTTATTGGGCAGTTATGGCGGTGATCCGTCAGGTGGAATGCCTGGATGATGTGGTCTCACGCTTCCACAACGGATTTTTTCAGAAGATATATAGGAGCATAGAGAAAGAAAAGAGTGTGGCAGAGAGGGCGATCCGGCAGGGAAAGAATGAAAAGATACGCTTGTATCAGGAATACGGCAGTCGGAAATGTGATACGAAATATGGCGCGAAACTTAACGGTATAGAAGAATACTGTAAAGTTGGAATTCAGGACAGCAATAAGGAATGGTATCTGAAGGAGAAACAGAAGAAAGACGGAGAGATCCGTTACCACGAAGAGAGGAAAGCACAGCTGGAAGAAAAGACGGCGTTATTTGAGCAGATGGAAAAGGAGCAGGCAGGGTGGATTGAGTGGATAAAGGAAATTTTGTCTTATAAAAATTGGATTGGAGAACAAGAGGGAGATAAACTGACCGCACAGATGGCGTCCCTGTTTGTGGATAAGATATTTCTGTATGATGGGAAGAGGGTGGAGGTCGTATTGAAATTTCAGGACGGGAGAGGTTAGGATGGGTGCAACGACAGTCGCTTTATATATGAGGCTTTCAAGGGAAGATGATAAAGCCATTGAAAATGGCTTGGTAAAGGATGAGAGCAACAGCATCAGCAACCAGAGGAAGCTCTTGCTTGGGTTCCTGAAAAAGAAACCGGAATTTGCGGACAGCCTTACCGTCCAGTATGTGGATGACGGTTACTCAGGCACCGGTTTTGAAAGACCGGGTTTTCTGGAGATGATGGACGAGGTAAAGAAAGGGAAGATACAGTGCGTCATTGTCAAGGATTTTTCCCGGTTCGGCAGGGATTACATAGAACTTGGTGATTATATCGAGCATATCTTCCCTTTTATGCAGGTACGTTTTATTGCGGTCAATGACGGTTACGACAGTGAAGAATACAAAGGAAAGACACCGGATATTGACGTGCCTTTCCGCAACCTTGCCTATTCCCTCTACAGCCAGGATATTTCGGACAAGATAAAGTCATCCCTTGCGGTGCGGAGGAAAAAAGGGCTGTATGTGGGGTCTATGCCGCCTTATGGCTACCAGAGGGATGAAGAAGGTTTCCTCACGCCGGATGAAGAGACTAAGGGAATCGTGCAGAGGATATACAGGGAATATCTTTCGGGAAAAGGACTTGCGGAACTGGCAAGGGAACTGAACGGGGAAGGAATCCCTTCCCCAAAACAACACAAGATAAACAAAGGGCTCCTGCGTGGGGAAAAGGAAAAATTCTTTGAAGGAAAGCCATGCTTTTGGATGCCAACCACGATTCATCAGATTCTGTGGAATGAAACTTATACAGGCGTGTTATCCTCCGGCGCTTATAAAAGCGGTCCTCTTGGAAGCGGGAAACGTGTCTTTGTGCCAGAGGATGAGCGTGTCCGCGTAGAAAATACCCATCCGGCAATCATAGATAAAGACACTTTCAGGGAAGTACAGGAGAGGATGAAGAAGAAAAAGCATGGTGAAACACAGCAGTTTTTGCTAAAAGGGCTTGTGCGATGTGGGGAATGTGGGCGGCTTATGATAAGGGATAAGAAACTGTTCCGGTGCAGGTATCAGAAATTTACAGAACACAGGAATGTGAAGAGCATCCCGGAAGCAGATTTGGAAGAGATTGTATGGAAAGCAGTGGATATCCAGTTGAGGTTGTGGAAGGAGAAGGAAGCAGTATTCCAAAGAGAAAAGGAGCTGTGTGAAGAGAAACGTAAGAAACTTCTTCCAGAGAATAAAAAGAAGAAGATGCAGGCAGAAAAGAAACGGGAAGAGATAAAACAACTCTATCATCAGTACAGGCAGGGGAAAATGGGAAAGGCGGAATATTTGGCGAGGAAGAAGTGGGAAGGGAATCTTGCGGAAGAGATGGAGACGGAACTGTCTGGGCTGGAAATGGAGGAGAAAGAACTGCGTCAGAGGATAGAAGAGATAGATGCTGATAGTGTTTCTTTAGCAGAATGGATTGGACGCAGGGAAGATAAGCAGAAGTTGTTACAGCACCTGATATATAGTATTGATGTGTATGTAGAGAAAGCGATTGAAATAAAATGGAAGTTCCGGAATAGACTGGAAATTTAGCAGTAAACAGAAAGACGGTAAAAGGGTTTTGCACGAAAATGAATATAGAATGATTGAATAACCGGTGGGATATGATAAAATAGTAGTATATAGGTTTGTCAGAGAAGTCTTGATTAAGGGATGTTGTAAAAAAGCTATATCTGACGGAAATGAGGTTTTAAGAAGACTATGATAAATGTATGGATTGACGAGATGACGCCATGCCTTAAGGACAATCTGACAGGAGAATTGATTTCAACAGAAGTTTTAAGGGTCAGGCGGAAATCATTCCTGCAAAAATTCAATAAGAAAAATGGCTGGTATGTTAATTGGGCAGAACTGCTGAAGGATAGTATGGTGGAAGTATATGCGCTGGTGGTAGCGGGTACGGTGGATATTCAAGGTTTGGTTGCATTGCAGAAAAGTGATGACATGCAGGCTGTATATGTGGCATGGATGTGTACTGCCCCACAGAATAACAAGTTATTAGTGAGTGAGCCTGAATATTCGGGAGTAGGTGGACATTTATTTGCGAATGCGGCGAATAAGTCAGTGGAATACAATTATAACGGAGCTATTACCGGAAATGCCGCAAATGCAGAACTGTTAGAGCATTACTGCAAAACATTCAACGCTGATTTCCTTGGGATGCTTCATCCCTATCAGATGATGATAGATGAAGAGAATGCCGCAAAAATAATGGAGGTGTATGACTATGAATGGACAGATGATGAATTATAACAGATATTTGGAATCTTTAAAAAATACACCGGAACCGATATTGCTCAGTCAGATGCCGGTAAAAATGAATTTAAGGAAAGTGGCTGATTATGCAAAAGAAAAAGGTGTGAGGATATCGAGCCTTAGTAAAGAGGAATTAAAACAGTTCCTTGTATGAAAAAAAACGGGCAATACGCTTTACAAGTTATCCGTTGTTAATAAAAAGTTATGGTGTTAGTCAAAAAACGGGTTGGTAAATATAGCATCATCTATACCGCCAGCAAATTGTGTGTAGCGATGTCCTTTACCGTGTGAATATTCATAGTGCATCCTGGCCTAA
>CAJTEN010000013.1 GCA_910575245.1 Clostridia bacterium
GCTGGCGGGTATGCTCCCGGACAACGGTTCCCGGAATTTCTTCCACATCGGCTACGGGGATCTCCATTCCCTCATCCGTATCAAAAAGGGAGAGCTGGTTTGGATCGATGCCCGGGCGTTTTTCGGAAGATGCGCCAAAGAGCTTCCTGCGCAGATAAGAAACCTCCTCCGTAAGCTTTGCAATGGCCGCATCCTTTTCCTGGATGGTTCCCGTCAGGGCGGCAATGGTTGTATTCAGTTGGGCAGTCATATCCTTCAGCTCTGCAAACTGGATGTCTTTTGCGTCCCGCGGCACTGGCTTTTCCCCCGAAATCTGATGGTTTAATGATACCACAAAATATAGAAAATATCCAGTAAAACCAATGGTTTCCGGAATCCTGCGGCAGGTATTATACATCCATTTTCAATGCCTTGGGCTGTTCAACCTCCAAACCTGGCATGAGCCAGCCGAACTGCTTCCAGGTGGCCGGCTTTACCTCATCCCGATTGCGTGGCCACCGGAAACGGCCCTGTATGCTGCAATCCAGACGTTTGTACAGCAGGCACATGCCGTCCGGTTCTTTGATAAGAATTTTTATGCGGTCACACCGTTTTCCACAGAAAAGGTAGACGGACATGGAATCCGGCTCTGTATGGAGCATGTTTTGGATCGCTGCGCACAAACCATCTATTGAGCGGCGCATATCCGTGTAGCCTGAAACCAGATATAAATTTGTTTTAACGGAGATATCACCAATCATAGCCATCCTCCGGTCATGGGCAGGGTCTTTTCATACAAGGTTGCGTCAACCGTTCCTGTAAATCGGAATAAAATCCCGTTTGCCTCTATTTCAACCATAGGAACCCCGGCCGTTGGCAGTGAGACAGGATTATCTTTAGCATCAGACGGATCCTGCTGTTCCTCTGGAAGGATCTCAGCCTTGACAACCTCATTGACACAAATGCCGTTGTCCGCATGATGTCTGCCGGGATCTGGAATCGTATGGCAGGTTTCTTTTCGGAGACGCCTCACCCAAGCATAAAAGGTGTTGATATTAATTCCGTTTTCCCTGCACCAGTCACAATCAGCCAGGCCGCTCTGACGGCATTCCATGACCAGACGGTATTGTTCTTCGGAAGTTTTTCTGACAGCACGCATAATGGTCATCTCCTTTACACTGAATCATTTGCAAGCATGCAAGTAGTTTGCATGGTAAAATGCTTGCATCTATGTAACCATTATCGCATAACGACAAGCTGTTTGAAATCCACCCCTAAATTAAGCGCTTACCTTGATCCTCACCGAAGCCTGCTCCGCCTCCGGATAGATCCTTCAATGTACGGTCTCCGGAAATCTTGATGATCCTGTATACCTCCCTGCCATATGGGCTGCTGTTACTTAGCACCAAATACATAGTTTTTGCAGTAAATACAAAACCCTGGGCCAAACCGTTACCCCTGCTTCTTCATGCAACAATGTTTATACTTCTTCCCCGATCCGCAGGGACACGGATCATTGCGCCCAATCTTCCTGCCGGTGCGCACATAAGGATCCTCTGACGTACCGTCACTGATCACGATTCCCTGTGCCCTTTCCTTCTCCTGCGGGTACTTCTCATAATAAAATCCAAGGCTGAAGTTCCCCGCCAATCGACGGTATGTCTTTAGCAGGCTGCTCTTCAGATAGCTAAGATTCTTCTCAGACTGCAGTCTTTTGATAAAATCCTCCAACTTTCCATAAAAATCCGGATATTCCTGCCTGAGAATCTCTGCTTGCTCCAGGATTTCATCCCTTTCTTCCACCATGCACAGCTGTACATCCGTCAGGGCAAATTTCATAGTCTGGGCGTCTACTCCATGCAATTCATAATAAATCTCATACGCACATTCCAGAGTTTCTCCTATCCGCGGATCATCCAGAATACGCGAAAAGCAAAAGGTATTCTCGGCTTCCTTTACAATATTCTTATCTTCCTCCGTGCGGCAGATCTCTCTCATCACTTCAAAAGCACGGGTAACTGCCTGATATTCTATTATCCCTTGCCCCAAACACCTGCCGGTAAAGGCCGCAAGCTCGGCAAGCTCCTGAATATATTCCGCCATGTAGATCCTATACTGTTCCATCACCCTGCACAGGCCTTCCATGACTTCTCCAAGACAAGAATCCTGTGTCTCATAACAAAACCTGACCAAACCAGAATACACCTCGATAAGCTCCGGTATATCTTCCTTCAGCCACCTCCTGTCCTGCCGTGCCATTTCCCACAGAACCTGCTTCCCTCTCTCATACTCACCATATTCATTACACTCAAAGGCATATGTCAGCAGGAAGTCATTATCCCGACATCCCGCTTCATAGGCTTTTTCGCAGGCAAAATAAGCCTTCTGGGTGAATCCCCTTGCCAGATAGGAAATCGCCAGTTCTTTCAAAAACCATTTGTTCTCCGGTTCCTTACTGACAAGCAGTTCCCCGTTCCGGACTGCTTTACCGGTATTGCCGCACTGTCTCTGCGCAATGGAAAGCAGATACAGAAATCTGACGTCCTGCGGAAACAAACGCCATGCCTCTTCGCAGGCATCCCGTACCTTCTCCATGTTTCCTGCCCTGCGGTAATTATCGATCTGTTCCATCATCTTGCCGGCCCATGGATCACTAAAAGGCGGGAACACCGGTCCGTCCGCAGCATCTTCTCCCTTTTTCAATTGCTCGTATGCTTCCCGTATCTTCTGGAACTGCTCCGGATCCGATTCCGGAGAATGCTGTCTCACCATCCTGAAGTATGCCTTCTTGATTTCTGCCTGGGACGCTCCCGGTTCCAACCCCAATATATGATAATATGTATCCATCTGTATCACCCTGCCCTTTATAAAGCTCTCTGTTGTATATCTATTCCAGGTCTGACAAAACCTCCATCAGATCTTCCTCCGCTTCCAGTGCCGCTTCCAGGTTTTCTTCCACCAGAGCCTCTTTCAGATAATACAGACATTCCTCTATCTCTTCTTCCAAAAAAGGTTCATACTGTATCTTAGGATCCTTCAGCGCCTTCTCTCCGCGTCTGACCGCTGTCCTGAACTGCCTTGCAATCGGTGATTCTTTCCAGTTGCTTACGTCAATCCGGTTGTTCTGGGAAGTCTTATTTTCAAGCATGTTGATTTCGATAGATGCTTCTTTACCGGTACTCAATATGGAAGCTTTTACGTCCAGCATACCATTCAGGTCATAAGAAAACTGTACACCGATCTTCTCTTTCCCCGCCTTGCCGAAAGGAATCCCTCCCACCGCAAAATCACCCAGAAAATGGTTGCTGCTGGCAATACTGCTCTCTCCCTGATATACTTCGATATGGGCCACTGTCTGATCATCCCAGCTTGTATAATAAATCTGGCTCCGGGTAGTGGGGATCGTCACATTTCTTGGAATCACAACACTCATACGGTCATCTGTCATTTCGTCCATGACCCGGATACCAAGCGTATACGGATTAACATCCGTCATGACAATGCCTTCCTCCGGGCGGATACTTCCCTGAATCATACCCGCCTGGATCGCCGCGCCCTCTGCCACGGCATAGTCCGGATTTACTGCCTGTGACGGCAGAATATTCAAATATTCCTGTATGTCCTTCGCAACGATCGGCATCCTCGTGGAACCGCCCACCAGAATTACCCTGTCGATTTCAGATGGCAGGACTCCACTGTCCGCCAGTACTACATCAATCGGTTGATGTGTCCTCTCTATCAGTTCCCGCGTAATCTCTTCAAACCGTTCGGCTGTAACCTCCTCATCCAATGCCAGAGGCGCACCGTTCTTCTCTATGATCATTGGCACCGATACGTGACAGGATGGCTGCGTACTCAACACTTTCTTGCAGCGCTCAGCCTCTTCCTTTAACTTTACCATAGCATACGTATCCTTGCGCAGATCCACATTATGCTTGTTCATAAACTGTTCGTTCAGCCATAGCATCAGCTTTTCGTCAAAGTCTTTGCCGCCCAGTTTATTATCACCGTTGCTCGCTTTTACCTCCAAAACACCGTCAAACATTTCCAGTAAAGTAACATCGAAAGTACCGCCGCCCAAATCATAAACCAGAACATGGCTCTCTTCCTCCATATGCTCCAGCCCGTAACTCAGCGCCGCTGCTGTAGGCTCATTGATAATACGCTCCACCTGCAGGCCCGCTTCCATTCCTGCTCGCACAGTCGCCTGTCTCTGGATTTCATCAAAATACGCCGGTACCGAAATGACCGCACGGGTAACTTCCTCGCCCAGAAATTCCGAGGCATAGTTCCTGACATACTCCAACAGCTTCGCGGACAATTTCACCGGCGTATAGGCTTGTCTGCCCAGTTTGATCTCCTCATCCGTACCAATCTTCCTTTTCACCTCGATCGCTGTATTCTCCGGCGAAAGTAAATACTGAGCACGCGCCCTCTCGCCTACGACCCAGTTGCCGCTGGTGTCAAGCCCTACAGCAGACGGCGTGATAATCTCTTTCTCCGGATTCACGATCATAACAGGTTTGCCGTCGCGGATGACTGCTGCTTCTGTGGTAGATGTGCCCAGATCAATACCTATAATTGTACTCATGATAGTTGCTTCTCCTGATCTTATGTATTAAAGTTAACGTTTTGGGAAATTACACTTTCGGTCTTGCAACAGAAGCTGCCATATATAGCTCTGCAAGAACTGAAAGCAGAATTGCAGTTTACTCTCTTCGCCTGCTGTTCTCCTGCTGCCAACTATCTCAGCCTGTAGAACCGCCGTCAGGCTTTTTGAACGAATATGCTGCCACCTGTGCTTTTCTTCTGACCTTGCCTTTATACAAATATCCGTTGCGATAGACGTCAGCAATCTTTCTGTCCTGATCCGGCTGCTCAGTCTCCATTACCTCTATCACCTCGTGAAAGTCATAATCCACCTCTGTTCCGCATTCCCCGACCAGACTGATGCCGCATAATTGCCGACAATGCTCCAGGTTCCTTTCCATCATGGCAATCTGGGCAAGCCAGGACTCATCTCTGCCCTCTGCGAACCTTTTCATATTCCGGAACTGCTCCTGATAAGCCTCGAATAATCCCAACAAATGCTGCTCATTTTCTGTATGCTCGCAGAGCTGCTCCCGCAGACTGTCCTCAGCTGATTTCCTTTCACTCCATTCTTCCAGCAGATCCTCAACTGACATGCCCTGTTCGCGAACCGTACGCTGCAGCTGTTCCAGATTCCGGGACATATCAGCTGCCTGGGCGCTACCGGAAGCTATCCCCTGTTCGAGCGCATCCAGCTTTGCTGTCATTCGTTCTTCCAGATTTATGATCTGTTGTACATTTTTATTCTTCCAAAACATCCTGTTCTCCTACGTTTCCTGCCTTACACAGCCGGTTCCGCTTCCTGCGTCCTGCTCCTGCAAAATATACCGGCTTTTGTATGTTTCGGGACTAAATAGCCTGTCCTCACACGCCCGCCGGCAGCATATCTCACTTAAGGCTCTCATATTTCCCCACCAGCCATTCTCTCGGTTTAATCTTCTTACCGATCCCATATTCATATATTTTAATCCACAATTCCTCGTCTTCCACCCAGTCCGCTATTTTCAATGCACAGTACAGGGTAATTTCTTTGTCGGACCGTTCATAATTCTGAAAATAGTATTCTATACCGGAAGACGGTTCCGCCAGTTCTATAGCAGTCATCAATATCACATCACACAGATTATTTATTTCTTCTTCCAGACTGTATCTCTTACTGTCATATTTTTTCAGCCCTTTCAGCTTTTGCTTTCTCTCATCAATCAGCTTTCTCGCTTCCTCGATCGCCATATACTTTACATCGCTGGTCTTTAATTCTGCCAAAAGTACACTTTCCTGCTCGATATGCAGCGATTCTCTGCTCAGGCCTCCACTTACCGAATACAGAAGCAGCGCGGAAACTTTTTCCCTCGAATATCCGTCTCCAAACGTCTTCTTTACGACCATCTGAAACAGATCCGGCTGCTGCCAGCCAACAGACCGGAACGCATCGTCTGTTGAAAACAGATAGTAGTTACAGGCTTCACAGAGCATATGATACAAGTCCGTCAAAAGTTTCGCCGATCTGGTATAATTTGCATCGTCTACAGAGATTTTCTCCAGTTCCTTAATGTAATTTTTCACCATAAAACGCCATTTAGGGCGCTGACTCTTGGGAATAATCCTGTTTGGGGCAAAATAGTTCTGTGCATAAGCATTCTCCAGAAATTCTGTGATCTGAAGCTCCAGTTCATCAAAATTGACAGATTCCTTTTTCACTGTACTTTTCGAAGATTTGCCGGACAGGGCATCCGTAATGGCCTGATCCGCTTCTTCTTTCTGCTTCTTGGTCAAGTGCTTATAGCTCTCGACAAAAGCTTTCTCCAGCAAGTCTCTGTCCGCCGCTTTTAATAAATCTCTTAACTCCTGTACTTTCATAGCATGTGTGCCTCTTCATATCTTGATATGCAGTTCCATCCGTTCCAGATCTATGGGTGTCACGATCCTGAAATTGACCTCTTCTCCCGGAATGATTGCCAGCTTCATCCCCGCCAGGACTGCCGGCTCTACGGAATCATTGATCCGTCCCATAGCGTCTGGCGCCAGCTTTCGGTTCGCTGCATAATATTTCTTCAGGCGATAAACTTCCGGCGTCTGCGTCCTGTAAACCGTTCCCCTTTCATGAAAGGAATCAATGCACTGTTCTTTTTGCAGATATATGGTATCTTCTACAGGGAGTACGGGAATCCCGCCGTCATGCTTTTCACAGGCCTCCAGGCACGAAGAGATCAAAGCCTGGGAAACCAGCGGCCTTGTCGCCTCATGAATGACAATAATATCTGATTTCTCAGCGGACGGCATGATCGTTTTTAAACCATTAAAAATAGACTGCTGTCTGGTTGGACCGGGTTTTGAAAACCCGCTGAACTTTCTCAAGGCAGCCTCCGGCATCTCTTTATATATTCTTTCACGCCATTCTTCATCGGCAACAATCTGAACCGCTTCTATCCGGGGATGCGCACTGACCGCTTCCAGACAATGCGTGATGATCATTTTCCCCTGCACCGATACAAATGGCTTCGGTTTCCCACGCATAAGGCGCTTTCCTCTTCCTCCTGCTAATATCAATGCTATGTTCATATTATCTCTGCTGTACTTTTACAAAACCGCACTTATCTGATTTCTCGATTAAGCATAACTGCAGTCTTGTACATATCCTTTCTGGTAATCGGTTATAAAAATAAAAGAAATAGCTTTCTCTCCTGCTCCTCCGGAAATCTTTCGTCCTTCTCATCAATCACCTACAGCGAAGGGATGATTTCCTTTTGATCAAATTTACACTTTCTCACGAACTTCGCAGCAAGTGCAAAAGCCTGGGCCAAACTGTTACAATGCCCTGTATATTTAGAAAACAGGAATTATCTCACTATCAGAAGTATAACAGATAATCCTCTACAAATCCATCTTTATAATCATGATTTATGAATGTTGCCCTTTCCCTCCGCGGGAAGTCTGCTGCCATATAAAACTTGTCTACTCAGACAACTGCTTCAATAATGGTAAAACTTTTCATCCTGTTCGCTATAAATATCATGAAAATGCACTGTTACGCTATCCTTACTCAGATCATGACAGTTACAGAATCTGAGTATGCATATGAGCCGCCCAGCGAATATTTCAAAGATGGATACAACCTTTACAAACAGATGGCTGAACAAAAATGGAACAAGGTTTTTGCAGTTTCGAGTAAATTCCTTTTTCTTCGATTTTATTTCTTATGTGGCAACACCCTGAACCATTCATTATTGTCATAATTTAAATCCGACAGATCATACAGATTCTCTGTCTTCCATAACGCATATGGCAGACTAATCTGATCTCTTCTGGAGCCGTTGATCACTTCACTCCACCAATTTTCCATCGCGTCAATAATATTACTCTTATTATGGTTTCTTACAATACATCCTCCACACATTAATCCATTATCACAAGGATATTGCTCATCCAGATATTTTTTCATCTGATACAATATCCTTTTCTTATCATCTTTACGCCAATGTATACATGTCGCTCCCTCGTCATAAATACACATTCTCTCAGGATGTGGAAATAATAAAATATCCGCATTTTGCTGATACCTCTGCATAAGCGGCATCAAATCCTTTTTTATTTGCAAATTGGCGTCAATCCATATACTGGTATCATATTCTGGAAAAAAGCGATGTGGACGAATTTTAAACTGCCTTGCGAATAAAGCATTATCAAGATTGTCCATGTTTTCAACATATTTCACATTCCATATATCCGATCTTAGATTTTTATTGTCTGTGAAACATACATATTTCAATTTTGGATTCACAACGGCAGGAAGTCTCAAGTCATCGTAGTTACCTGTAATAGAAGTATACACTACAGTTGATTCAGGGTTAAATTCAGTCCATTGTTTCGAAGAACATAATTTATTATGCTCGCTATTCCTTCTGAATTGATATGCACTTATTTTTTTTCCTTTATAGGCTGTGTAATTTAAAATTTTTTCGAGACTAACAGAATAATCTTTCTCAAGCTGCCGTACTACTTCCTCATAAAAATTGCAGGCAATAACAACATAATCATAAGATATATTTGGCAACTCATCCGGAGAATAAATCATATAGTCATATAAATAATTTCCTCTCTTATCAATATCATTATCAATAATACCGACAATTACATCGTCAAATACGTCTTGATGTGCCTTATGTAAGGATAACAACGCCGAAGATATCTTTCCTGCACCAAAAATGACTATTTTCTCCATAATCAGACACCAATTAACCTTCCCTGCTCTATTCCATCATACTTTCGACTCGAACAGCAGCTTATCCCATTTTTTCATTACTCTTTCAATATTATACATAGACGCTCTTTTTAAGGAACGTCTGCTATATTTTTCATACAGCTGTTCATTGCTTAATAATTCCAGCATTGCCTGTCCCAAAAGTAATTCTTCCTTTTCCAACTCACTGTCCAACTGTACTTTTCCAGATATATGGGGAGTGAGTATACCATATGGACAATATTGAATATCACTGCAAGCTTCTGATATTTTCTTCTTACCGACAAGTTCTCCACATCCTCCTGGAGAATCCGTCGTAACAACAGGCAGACCGCAGGCCATTGCTTCCAACATGCTGTTTGGTACCCCCTCACCCTTGGACGCCATTACAAATACTTTACTGTTTTTAAGATAATATGCTATGTTGCTCCGGAACCCCGTAAATATTATTCTGTCCTCTAAACCATATTTTGTACTTGTCCTCTTCAAAAATGCCTCATTAGGACCCGCACCTAAAATAAGCAGCTTCGCTGCTTTATCGTGTGCGTTTACATAGGAAAATGCTCTGATAATTCTTTCATGCTGCTTTTGCCATCCTAACCTGCCAACGGCTACAATCACCTTATCTCCATATTCCCATTCTTTTTCCAACCCACATATATCAATTATTAAAGCAGGATTGGGGACTTTAACCATTTTTTTTCTGGCGACCCTATAATTTCTATACATATCATCTTTTGCGTAATCACATAATACAATAACTCTGTCTGCTCTGTTATAAAAAAATCTAACCACATATTTATCATAAAGTATTCCAGTCAATTCCTCTGTCTGTGACAAAGTAGCACAGATTCTCGTTATTACCTTTTCTGTGCCTTTCGATAAAATATTAATATAATTAAATTCTTCCATAAAGCTGATGGCAACATCAATTTTATATTTCTTCTTCAATTTACGCATTTTAAATGAAGATTTCATTAGTTTTGCGAAAACTTGCATATATCCAAAACTATTATTTTCTGTACAGCTTTTAATTCCCGTATGAATGACTTTTCCTTTTACAGTGTATACCTGCCTCACAGCCATATCCGCCAAAAAATAATATACATTATGCCCTTTTTCTACATAATAGTCCCCTACAATCTGAGAAACGCGTTCCGCGCCACCGCCGCCAAGTTCTGGAATTAATATTGCAATATTCATATAATTCTCCCTGATTAAAGGCCAGCTATTACACAGCCTCTCCTAAACTTCATATAAAATATCTTCCAAAGAAATAATCGGGCATGTGACGTTTCTCTTCAAGCTTTCCTCAATCTCATCAAAGAACGTAATAGCTGTTACAACAACAGCATCAACTTCCGGTAATGAACCCTCCATAGTAATTACATCGATATAGCTAAACACCTCCTCCTTGCGGTCAATTCCATAAGCTATCTCTATGTCGGAACCTTTTAATTCGTTTACCAGCGTTTCACCGGCATAGCTCATTCCATAAACAGCAATTTTGTTGTATCCATGTTGTTCAAAATATGATGAAAGGTTCTTTCCATCCTGTTTTACCCTGACCCATTGATTCATCATCTTAAAAAGCACCAAATGCTTATCTGACAACGTCTGAATCTCTTCAACTTTATTAACAGCAAACTTTCCAGTTGCTAATGCCCCCGCCATTCCACCTACTATCATTGATACTGCCGAAACTACTCCTTTTTTCATATTAATCACTCATTCCTTTCGTTTTATTCGGGCACAAACAGTAATGAAAAACTTATTTTTCATACTATTTTCTCCCTATATTCTCTACATTCTTATCTATCTCTTTCCATTCGCTTTTCAAAATCCCAACAGTTATCGGAATTCCACCCCTTTTATCAGCAAGATACTCTTCCGGAACAGAAAAACCCATCTTTTTTCTATATAGTAAGTCATCCGGTATCTCTTTATTAAATGCTGACTTCAGTATTCCCTTTAGATTCTTCGATGTACAACACTCCTCTTCGCTCAGAGAAAATGCAAATTCGATTATTTTTCTGCTCAAAAAAGGCACTCTGGTTTCTAATGAATTTGCCATACTGACTCTGTCAACTTTTGTCAGGATATCACTTGGTAAATACGTTTTGAAATCCATATACCTTGCTCTGGTCATAGGCGGCAACTCTTTTTTATAATACTTTTTCAAATACCATGTGACGTCATAATCCTTATCAATTCCCCACTGTTTCCGGTAATTCTCCGTCGCTTTTTTATCTGCAAGAAAAATCACCGGCAAATAAATTTCCAAACCTGTATTAATATATCTTTTTTTCATTTTATTAGAAAACAGGTCAGTTATATTGAATCGTCTGCACATATCACTGAGCATTTGGCTATCCAATTCCTTGTCCTTCATCCAATTATCATAAATCTGATACCTTGTATAACCCCCGAAAAGCTCATCTCCTCCATCTCCCGTCAACACCACTGTCACCTTTTCACGGGCTAATTGTGATACAATAAAAGACGGATATGCCGAAGTATCTGCAAAAGGTTCATCATACCACACTTTTAATTTCTGATTGATCGCATGAATATCCTGATCAGCCAATATTTTTTCTACACAATTAAGTTTATATCTATCTGTCAGTATTCTGGCATATCTGGATTCATCAAATTTAGGGTTCTCGAAACCTATTGTAAAGGCATAAATATCAGGACTATATATATTACTGATGTAGGTAACGATACTTGAATCAATGCCACCGCTCAAAAAAGTTCCTACCGGAACATCCGCTATCAACTGATCTTTTACTGACTCATCTAACAAAGCTCTCAACTCATCACAAAGTACATTTTCTTTTTTTCTTCTTCCTTTTGATGTATTAACATGCATTTTCCAATATTTACCGATCGATACAATTTTATTATGTTGTATATCAAATATTAATTCGTGTGCCGGTAGAAGTTTGAAACAATTCTTATACATCGTTTTAGGTTCCGGAATATATTGATAAAACAGATAATCATAGATAGCTGTATAGTCAATTTGAAAATCCAAAGTATTACATGTCGCTACTATTGCTTTCAACTCTGAAGAAAATGCAAAATTCATGCCGTCAAAATAATAATACAACGGTTTAATCCCTACTCGATCCCTAAACAGCTTCAACTGCATAGTCCTTCTATCATAGATTGCAATCGCAAACATGCCATCAATTTTCTCAATAAACATATCGCCATATTCCATATATGCATTTAATATCACTTCTGTATCGGAATGAGAAAAAAATTCATATTTCTTTTCCAAATCTTTCTTCAATGAAGCATATCCATATATCTCACCATTATAGACAATTGTTACCTTTCCATCGCAACTTGTCATAGGCTGCATGGCATTAGAAGATAAATCTATGATCGATAATCTTGCAAATGCCATAGTAAACCCTTCCAAATACTTTACTTGCTGTCCATCCGGCCCCCTATGGTAAAGTGCTTGAATTCCTTTTTCATAATCCCATCCATTATTATTACCACCTAAAATGCCACACATCTATCTTACCTCATCATAGAATATATCTTTTCGCCAATATTTTCTTCCTTCCCCTTATTCCTGCTATCACACTGCTTATTCATTATTATCGTTAACGCTTCCAGTCCCCCTACCTCCTCAACTTCAAAAAAAACACCATTTATTTGAATTCCTTGTCCAATAATCTCATTTAAATAGGGAACATCTTTATTTGTTACAACTAATTCTCTGCCTTCTATACTATTCTTTTCAAGATCATATACCAGCGTCATGTTCCCTGCCATCTGGTGCATTATTATCTTATGATCAACTACATCATATTTTGCCATCGCCATACATCCATCGCAATAATCAAGAACTTTAAACCCCTCTGGATAATCAATTGCCTTACTTATGGTATGCGTTTCTCTGTTTATTTTCATAATATATTTTAATCTACATGGTAATAAAATGATCTGATCATCCAAAAATACCACATTACTATATGGTACCGCCATAGAAGTGATCCATTCCGGCTCTAATAACTGATACTTTACAAGCTCATCTTTCACTTGATTCCATTCATATATGTCAGTCGTATAAGCAGGCAGTAACCAAAAATCTCTGCCATCATGCCAAATACCCCAAATATATATATCTTCACCAAAATGCTTACTATATATCTCCTGCTTTTTTGAAATATCTATTTCAATTATTGTGCTATTATCCGCCAGTACAGCTAACTTCGTCCCCTCTAACCCTACTACCGAATCTATGCTTTCTACTTTACTTAAGACATCAGATAATTCACAGTCTTTTTCTATTTTCAATGTTTCTAGATTTAAAACATAGATCCCCCACATCGGTTTCATGGGAAAAATCCAAAGCCGCTCTTTCCATTGGATAACCCCCTTAGTTATGTAAACTTCCGAACCATCCGCAGGCAAAATAGGAATTGCTTGAATATTATCATCTTCAATATCGTAAACCATTATCTGCTTGCAATTTGCAGGGAAAAAAAATAATTTATCACCATAAACATAACTTACCTCCCTGTATGCCCATTGCGTTTGCACATCCAAATATGGAATTTTATGTCTGTACTCTATTGTAAAATCTTTTAAATCTAAGGAAAATAAACCATTAAACGCTCCATTAAGAAACCATATTTTATTATGTGCCTGGCACGTTCCCATATACCGTAAATGTGTTTTTAATTCTTTCATATAAGCTCCTTCACATCAAGTAAGTACAGATTCTCCTTTAAGTAACTGTAACAAATTGGTTTGGGAAACATTTCACGTCCTTGTCCACCGTCTTTTTTGCTTATATAAGCTAATTTATGCTCATTTTTCCATAAATCTATTATCTTCCAGTACTTGTCCATACATTTTATTTCATCTTCTGTCTGTATCCAAGTATGATTTAGTTTTTCATCCATTTCTATTATTGCATTTAATATTTCCTCCTCTGTATTATCAATCACCTCTATTCCCTCTTCAATAAAATATCTATTATATCTATCGCATTTATAGGATACATTCAATGTTTCATATAGATTAAGGACTCTATTTTCACGCTTTGAATAAAATTTCTTAGGAACATACATGTCATACTCTGTTCGCGGCAATGATTCCTGACCATAACAGAATGAGAGTGCATTGGTCTGCAAAATCGGCCTTCCCCAAAAAGAAGCTATAGCTATAATTCCTGCCATACCGCCCAGAAGAAACTTACAATTTGCCATCAAATAAAAATCCATCAGTTCATCATAGAAACAATTCGCATAATCTATAATGCCCTCTATTAAACATTCTTTACTTTCGTCTTTTCCCAACCGTACTACTTGATATCCTGACTTCTGCATATACCTGCATGCTGGCCCATATGTATTGATATCAGCATCAACCACTGAAGTATCGTCATATGCACTAAAAAAATTCTTGGTTTTTGTTGCAGCCTCTCGGGCATGAAGACATATAAATTTTCCTTCAATTCCCATTTGCCTCATCTTTTCTTTTGCATACGCCTCTATCTCATCGCTAAATCGAATGACTGGTCTTCCTACTTTTATATTAAACTTATAAGACACATCACGTCGATCATATAGACCAAAATCTTCTATATTCATTTTACCTGAATGCATAACAATTACGTATTTCCAAAAGTCTAAATTTTCTTCTGTAACAAAATGAATATATTTTCCAAAGACATCAAAAATCTTTTTGTTAACTACCCCAGCCGTATAATACGAAAAGAATGTAGGTAAAACAATATGAAATATCTTTTTGTCTCTCTTTTTCCTATCTTTTAAATACATAAAAAGCCTGGGGATTGTCTCTCCTATACTTACAAATTCTATTCCGTAGACGTTAACTTGATCATACTTTCGATTCAAATATTGCCATTTTTTTTCATACTCTATAAGCATACCTGGCGAAATTTTTCTACAATACTGCAATCTTTCTTCATAATCTTTTATTTTCTTCAGCAAAAAATAAATTTTACTATTTGTTTTCAAATAAGTATCTGCATCCTGAACTATTTTCAAATTTATCATCTACTCATATTTTTCCTTCCTACAAACTTTCCGCAAGCTCACATGCCGCGGCAATACAATCATTAATATTCAAATATTTATAAGTTCCCAAACGTCCCCTAGCATATACTCCATTAGGCAGAGCATTTATATACTTTGCTGCCTTATCCTGCTCACTTTTAATATTATAACTGTACAGCTTATTATTATGGGAAGGTAATTCCATTACGAGAAGAGTTGAATCAGCCTTATGCCCAGTCAAGTTCTTATATTCCACTATTCTGGTATATTTTTCATTATTTGGATAATGCATAAAATGATGTCCCTCTTTAAAAATGTGTTCTACCGGAAGTACGATGGGGTGGAAATCTCTTCCCATATACCGCAGTTCTCCATAACATCTCTCCATTAAATCATCTAGTGAGATCGTAGAAACGATGATATCACCTTTTATCGTTTCTCCTGCAATATGGACTTCCTTCTTTTCTAAATCAACTTTTTCTATGTTTGTATTTAAATACACCTTACTGTTCCTAACACAATATTCAAAAAATCTATTATAACCGGTTTCTTCAATCGGATAAGCATGCATTTGGCTCTCCGATTCCGCTCCCAAACGGCATATCCTGTCCCCGTGCTGGATGGGTGATCCTTTTACTGACCACGAAAAATCTTCAAATACTTTGTTTGATTCTACCTCCCACATTTTTTTCGTATACGTTTTAACATATTTTTCGTAAAGAGTTGGTCCAACGGCATTAATCCAACCGTCTTCCAAATTTGTCGCAGTATTTACCTTAGGTCTTGCCTCCAATTCCTGTAAAATTTTCTCTTTATCCGGCATGATCTGAATGTCATCCCAGTGAATTGGATAACCATAAAACTGTTGATCCTGTTCATTATAAGAATCCAATATTAATGGAAATGTTCTTAGCTTTACAACAGAATTGATATAATCAAATGCCATTCCATCGTGTATGGCCAAGGGTCTGGGGCCTTCCGTATATGGATGTCCTCCATAAAAAAACGTATGGCATCCACCCCCAAGAAAACCGTTCTTTTCTATCACGACTGTTTCTATCCCCTTTTTATCCAATTCATTTGCAATGGCACAACCTGACACACCAGCACCCAGAATAACTGCTCTCATATTAGTCTCCTCCTCATTTTCTATAATAAGCCTTAATAACATATCCATCAATTCCCGTAATTTCTATGTAGGAATCATTTGGTACAAACATTTGGGCTGTTTTTTTCTTATCAGTTAAGACACTTTTATATATTCTATACCCTCTGATTTCCGGCAGCTGAAACTCTTCGAAAATAAACGCCCGTATTCTGTTATGAATTTCAAAAGAAGTTCTTTTCAAATCAACCTCTGAGCCCTTGTAATTCAAATCTCTCTCATAAGCAATTGTAGAGTCAATATTACTTTGAGGTATCGCCGTATACTCCCCAGATAAAAGCTGGGAAACAGTTTCCTTAAACAGTTCAAATCCATACTTTAAATACTTGAAATATAAATCTCTTTCCGTGTCCTGTAAATCTATTTCAAAAAATTTTTGACTGATAATATCCCCGGTATCTATTGTTTCGTCGATCTCATGGATTGTGACTCCCGACGTTTTTTCACCGTTAATAAGCGGTAAAATAGATGTATACATTCCTTTATATTTTGGAAGTGGTGCAAAATGTAGGTTATACAGCTTTTTGCTTTTGAATTTATCCGGTTTTATTATTCTTTCGTATTGTAAGGATATAAATACCAAATCCTCCATTGTATATAAATCCTCTAGCTTCACGATTGGAATGTTATACTTACGCGCAGCCTGGATTAACGATTTCTGCCATGAATCATATTCAGGAACACACTTATTAGGAATTATCATCACATCATTGCTTTCCATGATTTTCTTTTCTATCAGATATTCCAACGCATCCACTGCAATATTATTTTTTCCTGCTATACATACTTTCATCTTATTGGTTTCCTTCTTTCAACAGTCTTTTCACTGTTTCCACAATATAATCCAAATCATTGTCTGAAACTTTATAATGAATAGGTAAAGTTAACTCTCTATCATAAAACTGTTCACTGATTTTACAATATACACTATCATATCCATTCTGCTGGTAATAAGCATTCTTATAAACTGGATAATAATGCACTCCTACACCTATCTCTGCTTCCCTGAACTTCATATACAAGCTTCTTCTCTTATCTGCATCTACCAGGATCGGATATAAATGATAAGAGCTTATGCCATCTTTGGATTGTTTAGGCAATACGATTCCTTTTATATTCTGTAATTCATTATCATATACTTTTGCAATTTCTCTTCTCCGGGCTACAAGTTTATCAATCTTTTTAATTTGGCTGATACCCAAAGCACATTGCACATCTGATAATCTGTAATTATATCCCAATGACATCTGTTCAGAAAACCATGGACCTTTTTTCAACATATCTTCTTTTGTTTTTACGATGCCGTAAGCGCGAAACAGCTTTAATTTCTCATACAAATCTTTGTTATTAGTAGTAATCATGCCTCCTTCACAGGTCGTCATCTGCTTCACTGGATGAAAACTGAAGACAGTCATATCCGATAAACTGCCTATTTTCTGTCCCTTATATGTCGCACCAACTGCATGCGCTGCATCTTCAATGACAACCAAATGATTTTTACTGGCAATTTCATATATCCGTTCCATATTACAAGGTTGCCCCGCATAATGAACCGGAATAATTGCTTTCGTATGTTTTGAAATCTTCCTCTCTATTTCATCTGGATCAATATTATATGTTTCTTCATCAATATCAGCAAAAACCGGTCTGCCGCCACAATATAATACTGCATTTGCAGAAGATACCCATGTATTTGGGGTAGTGATCACTTCATCTCCATCCTGGATTTCTATAACAGCACACGCTGCATGCAAAGCCGCTGTTCCACTGGACACAGCTACTGCATATTTTGCCCCAACATATTGCGCAACTTTTTCTTCAAACTCATTTACCGTCGGACCGCATGTAAGATACTCTTTCTTTAAAGCCTCCACTACCGCCTGAATATCATCTTCTTCAATACACTGTGTACTATATGGTATCATACCTTTTACTCCTCATTTTCTAATTGAAATTTCCGAATCTTCTCTTTTAACTCTTCCATAAACGTCGTAACCTTATCAATATTTTCCTGATCCGGCGCCCACTCAGGATAAATATTGCTTATCTCTGTAAACGGTCCAAGCTTAACTTCATAATATACAACTTGTTCTGTAAGCGGTATCTGCATATGATAAATATTCGTGTCAATCCTGTAAGTCCTGTAACTCTCCTCAGATAACTCGAAGACTTCTCTTATCTCTCCATCTTCCTCAAAAAGAATCACTAACATTGCTCCATCCACAATGGTGTGAGATTCTGTTGTATATAAATGCTTATCCGGTCTTCCATAATCACCCTTGCCGCGAACAATAAACATTTCATGCAAATTATCCTGTGGACTATGCTGCATACACAGCCTGTATTTACCGTTGGCATTCGCTTTAGCTTTTCTTTTTAACTCATTTATTCCCTCCTCATCTATTTTAATTAGACTATTTTGATTAAAATAAACTTCATTCTCCATGGTGAATACCTCATTCAAAAAAAATGAAACTATAATCGCCCGTGTACCCCCACTCCCGATATAGCCATTCCCACTCATCTACAGCAAAATAACTGGCACAGGTAAGCTGCCAATACAACATATTGACTTCTTCTACATCATTACGAAAAGATTCCACCATAATGTAGCTATTTCCTTTACTGACACGTTCTATTTCCTGCACTCCCTTTTTCAAATCATAGATTTTTAGATTATGTAAAGTGGTTAAAGAAATAACCAGATCAAATTCATTATCGCCAAATGGAATATCCTGTGCCTTTCCATACTGCAATCTATCACGGATTTCTTCTTTTGCATGTTGCAATGCATATTGTGATATGTCAATGCCATTTACAACCAGTCCTGGCACTACCTGAGTCAGTTCATATAACAAATGTGCCATACCACATCCTACATCCAATACCTTATGTTCCGGTTTTAGCTGATAATGATCCGCCAGTTTCTGTGCAACGCTTCTCCATCTGCCATCGTAATGATAACCACCATAGCCGAATTTTCTATCGCCATCCCAATAGTCATATCCATATTTTTTTGCTACTTTGGCACATTCTGCCTTATCACTGCTGGTTACACGTCCTATATAATCGCGCTTCGTTGCTTTGTGTAACTCTGATACAAAATCAATATATGCCATATCTGCCCCTCTCTATCACACCTAAGCAAATTCTTGTCCACCTTCATTATTCTCCCCTGTCATAAAACTCTTTTACCAGTGCAATAATTGCTTCTTTATTTCTAAAGCTCTCTGCTGTAACACTCTTTGACGCAATTTCAATATCAAATTCCTCTTCTAGATCACCGGCTATATTATATACAGCAAAAGAATCAATAACGCCGTCCTCCATCATACTATCTCCGTCATATTCCAATGCTTCCTCACAATGCTCTTCTAAAATCTTTAAAATTTTCTCTTCCATCAACTTTATCCTCTCTAATTCTTAAATTTCATATTCATATAATTCCATACTCAAGTTACATACATAAGCTTACACTATTGTATGAGTGATCTGACTTCATCACAAATCCGTTCCAGACCGATGCCATTCATTTTTTTTACCTGCATGTAGGTTCCATATCCATTAGAAAAATCCTGTAACCCTATGCGTTTAAAGAATACACCTTTTCCCGCCTCAGCAATTATCTCTGCCACTGCACTGCCAAGTCCGCCAATAACACTATGATCCTCTACAGTAATAATTCTTCCTGTTTCTTCAGCCGCCTGTATGATGCTTTCTTTGTCAATCGGTTTAATTGTATGCATGTTGATTACTCTCACCTGGATGCCTTCTTTGCACAGCAATTCTGCTGCATCCAGGATATCTTTCAGTATACTCCCCGTTCCGACCAAAGTAACATCATTTCCGGCTCTCAGAGTGACAGCCTTACCAATTTTAAATGAATAATCTTCCTTATATACTTCAGGTTCTTTATTAGTTCCAAGTCTAAGATAAACCGGGCCTTCATACTCATAGGCTGCTACTGTCGCCTTTTTTACTTCCAATGGACTCGCCGGGCAGAGAATTGTCAAATTTGGCAAAGAACGCAATCCTCCTAAATCTTCTGTTGAATGGTGTGTAGGCCCCAACGCACTGTAGACCTCTCCCGCACCAGTTCCTACAATTTTAACATTCTGTTTCTGTAAGCAAATATCATTCCGTATAAATTCAAAAGCACGATAGGCAAGGAAAGCCCCTATCGTATAGGCAAATGGAATTTTACCACAGCTTGCCATGCCTGCTGCCATACCCAACATATTTGCCTCGGAGATTCCCAAATTTAAATACTGCGACTCCAGATGTCTCCGATATTTATCATATACTATGGCGCCATTATCAGATATCAGCGCATAGACTCTTGTATCTTTACTTGCCAGGTCATATAATGTGTCTAAATAGGCTGTTCTCATTTTAATGTTATACCTTTCTGTTTTTTAATCCTCTTCTGTTAAACCAAGTTGTTTCATCAAATATTGTTTCGTTGTTTCCGGCAGCAAGGCAAATGCCTTATCATACTCACTGTTTCTCAAATATTTCCGCATTCCAGCTGTACTGATAACCATATCATCTATCACCAACCTTGGAAACTCTGTATATGTAATTCCTTTCTGTGGTAAAATTCTTTCCATCGTTTCATTATAGGCTTTTACTATTTTCTTTTTAGGTTCTTCTCCTGCAAAGCGATGTGTAATATGAAGTGGTTTCGCAATATAGTCTGCAAACGCATTAATATCATACTCTGCGTTAAAAACAACAGCGTCTCTTTCACCCTTTGAAAAAAACTGTGGAAATGTTTTTCTGGAAAGGATAAAATCTCCACTCGGCACAACCATGACATCCGTTAAATCTCTTGTTCCTTCCTCTATCAACTTAAACCGTTCCTCAAAGGGAAATAAAAATGAATCTTCTTCCACTACAAATATGATCAAAAATTCGACCTGTAGCTTTGCCTGCTCAATTAAATATCGATGTCCCTTATTAAAACAATTACCCACCATAACAATTGCACCGACTGTATTATATTTACTGCCGGAAAACCCAGGGAAATACAGATCCAAATATTTTTGCCGCACATATTCTGTCATAATATCATGAATGTTAATTTGAACAGTCTGAGCGTTGTCTTCTTTTGGTCCGTTTAACAGGCAAGGTTCTAACATGTCCAACATACTATCCGCAATTATTTTATTAACTTTGTGATTACAATGCCCATACGTATCCTTAACCCACTCGCTGGGTATTTGATTCTCTTCAAATATTTTCTCTAAAGACTTTTCTGATATATTAACAGTTTTCCATAAATATGACATATAAATTACTATGTCATATGCATGAAACCTGCCAATTTCTTCAAGACGGCTGTCTATTGCTGCATCCGGGCGTACCATGTCTCCATAGTTTTCTACCCGATATTTATAACCTTTTTCTAATAATCGTTTTTGAAGATAACTTGGAATCGTGTACTGATCCTCTACATGGCTTCCTATTACAACACACATTCCCAGGATATAGATTGTTCCGATATAATCATCAGGTTGAAAACAAGTTGTTCTCCTGCCATTTGCATTAAAATATTTACCGGTCACACTTTTTTTATATTGATAAGTATCAAGTGCATTAAAAATTTCTTTTTGTGCTATTTCTTTTTCATAATCTTCTATTTGATATAATTCACCATAAAATGCTTCATTTTCTTTTTTTTGAGGCCAAGGTTTTCTTAAATTAGGAGTACTTATTCTCATCCTCTCACTTACTTCATTTCGAAAATTACGCCCATATTCCGTGAAATCTTCTTCATCTTCATACAGGCAAAAGCATGCCACCCCCTTCTCTTTTAACGCGGAAAGTAAAATATCTGCTTTGTCATTCACTATATGTACAGAACGATTTGCAGGTTTCTTTATTCCAAGTTCCTCCAACCAAGAATCTTCCATTATTTGAACCAGCAGACTCCTGTAAGTAGTCAGTTTTGCCCCCCCCTTTTTACCAGAGCATCCTTTTTCTGGTCATCAGATTCACAGTGTGCAATTCTATATACACATTGGCCGCCTCTCCGCTCATCCTCATTTAGAAAAATAAAGATTGCCTTCTCTGAGATCTTCTCACCAATATGCGCCTTCTTCAATACGGTATACTTAATTTGAAAACAATCCAAATATTTCACCAAACACAAGAAATTAGGATTGCCATTTTCCACTGGCTCCATCACATACACTGCTTCATATGGCAACACTAATTTTTGTAACGAAGCTTTCTGCATCAAGCGTTTCTGATTCCTCTCAATAAAAAGTCCATCGTCCCAACGGGAATAATCGCCAAGCAACTCTCCCTGTCCATTTACAATCGGTATCTTATTAATATCTGCTCTTCTCTTAAAGATTTCATGTGCCTCTATTACGTTATAACCTATTAAAGAAATAAATCTTTTGTTAATCTGTACCCTATTCCTATCACTATGGTACAATATATCTTCCAAGCATATAATTCCATATAATTTTCTCTCTACAATAATATAAATAATATCTGAAGCCTTCTCCGTAAATAAGCCGCGCAAACAAGCCAAAGGCAATGCCTCTGTGTTTTTATCCGTCTTGTAGACTGCCAATTGTGCAATATTTCTTACTAACACGATCTTTCCTCCGTAAAATGTCATCCCATTTGAAGCCCCAAATATTTCTGTGTTGTGCCAGGCAATAAATCAAATGCCTTATCATACTCTCCTTTTTTTAAACTTTTACAGACCGTAGATGATTTTACACTCTCTTCTCCGCTTACCATTCTCGGAATTTCCACATAGTTAATACCTTTTGGCGGCAGAATCCTTCTCATTGCCTCAATGTGCGCTTTAATTAGCTTATTTTTGTGTTCCTCTGCCACAAAACGATGTGTAATATGAAGCGGTTCAGCTATATAATCTGCAAATACTTTGATATCATATTCCACATTAAAAGCAACTGCACCATCATTCCGTTTCGAAAAAAACTCTTGAAAATTATTTCTGGAAAGAATAAAATCTCCACTTGGTACAATCATAATATTACTTAAATCATCCGTTCCTTTTTTGATCAACTGAAATCTCTCTTCAAAAGGAAACAAAAACAGCTCTTCCTCCACTACAAACACAATTAAAAAATCCACCTGATTCTTTGCCTGTTCTATCAAATACCGGTGCCCATTATTAAAGCAATTACCTACCATAACAATTGCACCAACCGTATCATATCTTTCTCCGGAAAAATTGGAAAAATACTGATCCAAATATTTATGCTGTACATACTCTTTCATAATACCATGAATATCAATCTGCATCACTTTATTTTCTGTCATTTTATCAGATAAACATGGTTCCAACATGTCCAACACATCGTCCGCAATCAATTTATTAGCTTTATGATTACAGTGTACATAACCGTCTGTTACCCATTCACTGGGTATTTGATATTTTTCATATATTTTTTCAAGAGACTTATTCTGTATACCGACAGCTTCACCTTTATTTGATAAGTAAATCACTATATCATTTGCGCTATATTTGCCAATTTCCTCAAGTCTACTGTCTATGGCTCCATCAGGGCGGATCATATCTCCATAATTTTCCACACGATACTTATAACCCCGTTCCAACAAACTCTTCTGCAGATAACTTTCAATCGTATATTGATCCTCTACATATACCCCCAACACAATACACGGTCCTAAAAAATAGATTGTACCTATATACTCTTCCGGTTGAAAACAGGTCACCCTCCTCCCATCTCTGGCATTAAAATACTTCCCAACTACATCCTCTTTATATCCGAAATTGCTATCTACATCAAATATCTC
Source organism: Clostridia bacterium (assembly GCA_910575245.1). Lineage (GTDB taxonomy): Bacteria > Bacillota > Clostridia > Lachnospirales > Lachnospiraceae > UBA3282. The sequence goes on from CAJTEN010000013.1 coordinate 23,825, forward strand.
CTTTTGCGCTGTTTCCTGCCTATAATCCTCCAATTGATATAATTCTCCAAAAAAATTTTCACTATTCGTGCCCTGCGACCAAGGTTCCTTTAAATCGGGAGGATTAACCTTCAATCTTTCATTCATTTCATTAAGAAAATTTTTTCCATACAAAGTTTCTTCATTCTCAAAACTATGCAAATTAATACATTTTAAACCTTTTGCTTCTAAAGCCGAAAGCAGAATAGTTGCCTTATCATCAAGTCTGTGGAAGTATAGATCTGTGGGGGTTTTTATACTCAGTCTTTCCCACTCGGCTTCCTTCATTATTTGAAACAAAAGGCTCTTATAAGTAGCCAGCCGAACTTTCCAACGTGTGTCTATCAGCGTATCATATCCAAAAACAGGCTGCCCCCAAAAATCGAACTTTCGAATCTGTTCTATCCCGTAAAAACACTGTATTCCTCTTCGCTCATCTTCATCCAGAAAAATACAGATAGCTTTTTCTGGCAGCTTGTCACCAATCTGTGCTTTTTCCAACACAGTATATTCAATTTGATAATTTTTCAAATACTCAACCAGACATAAATAATTCAAATTCTTACTTTCAACTGGCTCTACCACATACACTGCATCATAAGCTCCCAACACCTTCCTCACTGCCTTTTCCTGCATAAGTCTGGCCTGGTTCCGTTCGATATAAAGCATGTCATCCCAACGAGAATAATCTCCCAACAACTCTCCCTGTTCATTTATAACTGGTATTTTATTAATATATATATTCCTTTGAAAAATTTCATGTGCCTTTATCACATTATATCCGGTTAATATAGTAAAAGATTTATTAATCTTTACCTTTCCGTCCGGGCTGCGACGTAACACTTCTTTTCTACCTATAATCCCATAAAGTTTCTTGTTTCTGGTAATATAAATAGTATCTGAAGTTTTCTCCAAATACAAAGTGCGTAAGCATGGAAAGAACAATGTATCTGTTTCTTCTTCTATGTGATACACTGCCAATTGTGTAATATCCCGCTTTAACATATCCTCTCCCCCCTGTAAATCATGCCACTGGAATTTAAACCTCTATTTGTTTCTTTAAATATTGTTTCGTTGTCTCCGGCAGCAATTTAAATGCTTTATCATATTCCTCATTTCTCAAATATTTCCGTACTCTGGATGAACTTACAATTTCGTCTTCTATCATCATTTTCGGAATCTCCACATAATTAATCCCCCTTTGCGATAAGATCCTTTGCATCGTCTCATTATAAACCTTCATTATCTTCACTCTATCCTCCATACCCGCAAAGCGGTGCGTAATATGGAGCGGTCCTGCTATATAATCTGCAAATATATTGATATCATACTCCGCACTAAAAGCAACGCTTTCGCCCTTCCGCTTCGTAAAAAACTCCGGAAAATTATTTCTGGAAAAAATAAAATCACCATTCGGTACAACTATAACATTATTCAAATCTTTTATTCCCTCTGCAATCAGTCTAAAACGTTCCTCAAAAGGAAACAAAGATACATCTTCTTCCACTACAAATATGATTAGAAGATCCACTTGCTGCTTTGCCTGTTCTATCAGATAGCGATGTCCTTTATGAAAAGGATGACCATTCATTACAATTGCTCCAACAGTATCATATTTTGAACCGGAAAAATATCGAAAATATTGATTTAGATATTTATTTTGTATATAATCTTTCATCACTTCATGAAAATTAATCCGCTGCCCTGCATTATCAGTATTTCCTGCTAATCCCCTTGACAGACAGGGGTTGATCATTTCCAGAATACTGTCCGCCACCAGCTGATTAACCTTATGATTACAATGTATATATAAATCCTTAACCCATACACTGGGTATATTATGTTCCTCAAATATGTGTTCTAAAGACTTCCCTTCTATGTCAACAATACGTTTCCCCATTCCCGAGAGGCAAATTACGATATCATTTGCATGATATCTGCCGATTTCCTCAAGTCTGGTATCTGTTGCCACATCAAACTGTATCACTGAACTATAATTTTCCACACGATAGGGATATCCTTTTTCTAACAATTTCTTTTGAAGACAACTTGTAATTGTATACTGATCCTCTACATATGCCCCCACTATCATGCATAATCCCAGAATATAAATTGTACCTACATATTCTTTCGGCTGAAAGCACGTTATTCTTCTTCCCTCTTTAGCATTAAAATACTTGCCGACTATCTCTTTCTTATATTCAAAATTATTACTTGCATCTATAATTTCTTCTTGCGCTGTCTCATTCTGATAATCTTCTGATTGATATAATTCACCATAGAAATCTTCGTTTTCTTTTCTTTTCGGCCATGGTTTTTTTAAACTTAGCGGGTGAATTTTGAGTCTTTCGTTCACTTCTTTATGGAAATTTTTCCCATACTCTGTCATTTCATCTTCAGTATCATACAGACAGAAACACTTCACACCTCTTTTCTGTAGTTCAGACAGAAAAACTGTTGCCTTATCATCCACTCTATAAGGTGGCAAATATGCAGGCTTCGCAATTTTCAGTCTTTCCATCCTGGTCTCCTCCATTATTTGAACCAGCAGGCTCATATAAGTAGCCATTCTTCCTTTCCATTGTGAATCTGCCAGCATATCATATGCAAAGACTGCATTTCCTAAACTATCATATTTAAGAAGTTGTTTAATTCCATATAAGTACTGTGTTCCCCTCCGTTCATCTTCATCCAGAAAAATGCAGATAACTTTATCTGACAACTTTTCGCCGATCTGCTCTTTCTTTAATACAATATACTTAATTTGAAAATCTATCAAATATTTCAACAAACACAGATAAGCAAAATTCTCCGTATCAACTGGTTCTACCACATATACCGCTTCATATGGTTCTAACACATTTCTCACAGTTTCTTTTTTCATCAGTTGATCCTGATTTCGTTCAATAAAAAGTATATCATCCCACCGGGAATAATCGCCGAGCAGCTCACCCCATTCATTTACAACTGGTATTTTATGTATTTGCCCATTTCTCTGAAAAATCTCATGTGCCTTTATCACATTATAGTCTGTCAAAAAAGTATAAAACTTATTGATTGCTATCTCTCCATTTAAACCACCGCATAATACCTCTTTCCTCCCTACAATTCCATAAAGCTTCTTATCTCTAGTGATATAAACTATATCCGAAGTCTTTTCTAAATACAGGCTACGTAAACATTCGAAGGGTACTGCTTCTACTTCATCTTCTGTTTGATATACTGCTAATTGTGTAATATCACGTTTTAACATAGCCTCTCCTTATATCAGATTCACATGCTCCACAAATTATATCCCGCTATTCTAAAGTTTCTATTAATGGTATTATTGCTTCATAAACCTTATCTGCAATAATCTCCTGCGCTCTATCCGTATAATGACATGAATCAATATACATCTCATCTTTGTGCTCAAACAGCCTCATAAGATTAATATAGTTGTCATTATCATTCGCTGAATCCGCAAACTCCCTGGCGCCTGCAATATGCGCTTCCAATTCATATGTGCTCTTTTCCCATAAAGTCATATGATCCATTGTAATATTCATTGGCTGTAAAAAACTCAGAAAAGCAGCTCCGTAAAAATTGGATACCAGTTCTAATAATTTCTCATTTCTGTTCCAAAAAGAATATAATGATTCATCACTATGCACCCCACTACAAAATTCCTGATCAGGCTGCATAACTCTGGCCCATTCGATCATTTGATGTGGGTTAAATTGATTCGCACATTCTTTATAATATGTGTTGTTCACTCCACTCATACTGATCACTATTTGTGGATATAGAATATAACCGTCTCTTAAGAGGCGTAACAATTCATCAATTACATCATCACCTGCGTGTGCACCATTATAAATCGTTGTCTTAATATTTCGTCGGTTCAATTTATAATATAATTTGCTTATCCAATTTTCCGGATGATATACTTCGGAAGACGTGGATCCCCCCAATACTAAAATCCGAATTCTTTCTTCCTCTTCCTTACCGTATAACTTCCACCCCGGCCTACCATGTGAATACAATATGCTGGCTCCCGTGAGGATATCCAAATCTGTCTTTACTTTTTCTAATATGCTGTCGCTTGCAGCCGTATAGTATTGAAGTCCTGTATAACTTCCGCTTTCTAAAGAAAAACCTGCCAGTTCTATATTTTCCCTCGCTCTGACTAAATGTTCCTCCAGCATTTCGATTATAATAATCAGCTTATCTTCTATCCCTTCTAATGCCAATGTATATATGCTTTCTATCCTCTGCTCCCGACTCTTCACATCGTATACATATCCATTGACTTCAATGCCATAAATCTGCAATACTTCTTCTATCAACTCTCCAATCGCGGTTCTTCTGCCATATAGATATATCTTTCTATGTTTTTTTAACGCCAAATCAATATTTTGAATTAAGTTTATCTGCCCAATACACACTTTATCTATTATCTGCTCCACAAAAATATAGCCACGATATCTGGATAGTGTTTCCAGGATTTCTTTTCTATATCGTTCTCTCTTTACCGAAATAATAACAGAACACTCTCCATAATCTTCCAACTCTGTTACTTCTATTACTTTTTTCCCTTTATAACATGTGATGTTCTCCCGCTTTGTAACACAATACAACTCCGCCTCTAAATCATTCTTGGACAATACTTCACATATTTTATCAGCCCCTTTACCCGTACCATATATGATAATCTTTCTATTACGTAACTCCTCATTGATTCCCAATGCATCCGACCAATAGACAGCCTTACTGTCCGGTATCCGCATTATCCTGTCTCTTGGAACTTCATCGGCCACAATGATGATATAATCCTCCTGTTCTATCTGCTTTAAACTTACCACCGGACGGTTCATGTACCTCTCACCCACATGTTCTTCCTGCTCAGTGACAAAACCATGTATATTGACTCTCGTGAAAGCAAGCTTCACAAATAAAACCATCGAAGTTCTATTCGTATTCCATACATATACTTTTTTATCTTTGTATTTCCCCAACAATGTATATAGCGCACAAATCACTTTACCTGCCTCCTGTGAAAAACTAAAAGATATAAATGAATTCCGGTAATGCCCTTCCATCACCTTGTTTCTTTCTTCTCATCTGCCCGACATCTTCATATACTTCCTGTCCCCCTTTGAACCTGCTCTGACAGATTGCAACGGTCATTCTTTTCAACATATTTGGATCTGATATCCCACTGTATTCTTCCAATGCTTTCTTAATCTCTGACACAGTCTGCGGTGAATATTCCATCATATATGTTTTCTCTGAATCTCTGTTAATATAATAAGAAGCTTCCCCTTTGGAAATTTCGGAAAAAATATGTTTGTCTTCATTTTCCTCTGCCCATGCCGAAAATGCATCCATCATTTCTTCACTAATCAAGTTCATATCGACTTCTCCAATCTTCATCATCTACGATCCGGGGTTGCTCTTCCTTGTATAAAATACAATTTCCCAGCACTAGTACATCCATTTCTGTCCGCATAAAACACAGATAGGCGTCTTCTGGTGTACAGACAATCGGCTCCCCTCTGACATTAAAAGATGTATTAATGATCACACCGCAACCTGTCAATTGCTGAAAAGCCTTAATAATACCATAGTATATTGGATTGTCTTCCTCGTTCACAGTCTGAATTCGTGCAGAATAATCTACATGTGTTACTGCCGGAATATCAGAACGCACTCTGTTCACGACAGGGAGCAGGTTCTCCTCCGCCGTCTTTATTTCTTCCCTTAATTTAAATTCTTTTCTTCTCGTCCCACAAACATCTGCGCAGAGCAGCATATAGGGACTTTTGCAATCTATCTCAAAATATTCTTTCGCATTTTCCTCCAAAACAGAAGGTGCAAATGGTCTGAAAGACTCTCTGTATTTTATCTTCAAATTTAATTTCGACTGCATTTCCGGTGACCGGGGATCTCCGATAATACTTCTGTTTCCCAAGGCTCTTGGCCCATATTCCATCCTTCCTTCAAACAATCCAATAACTTTTTGCTCATCCAATATTTCTGCAATTTTTGAATAAAAAGTCATTCCTTTCTGACTGTTTTCATATTTGTGATATGGATATCCGTTATTTATCAAATACTCCTCTATAAACTCATCTGTATATGTTGGCCCAAGATATGAACCTTTCTGACTATCGTGCATATTATCTGCAATTCTTTTTTGGTTACAATACTGATAATAATAAAACATTGCAGCTCCAACTGCACCACCCGCATCTCCGGCAGCAGGTTGTATCCAGATATTTTTGAATATTTTCTCTCGGGATAATACTCCATTCGCGACACAATTTAGAGCTACGCCACCAGCAAGCACTAAATTTTCCACTTCTCTATCCACCAGTTCTTTTACATGACGGACCATCAGCACAAGAACTTCCTCAATAATTTTCTGGATTGAAGACGCCATATCCATCTCTCTCTTCGTTATTACAGATTCCGGCTGCCGTCTGTCTCCGCCAAAAAGTTCAGCAAATTTCTCATTGGTCATCGTTCTCCCATACTGGAAATCAAAATATTCCAAATTCAAACGATAAGAGCCATCTGATTTTATATCAATCAACTTGTCCTTGATCAACTGATAGTACACAGGTTCGCCATAAGGTGCCAGACCCATTAGCTTATAATCCCCAGAATTGACTTTAAACCCACAGAAATAAGTAAAAGCACTATATAACAAACCTAATGAGTGGGGATACTCTATTTCCTGCAAAATTTTAATGTTATTATTTTCACCATAGCCAATTGTTGTCGTTGCATATTCTCCTACGCCATCAACAGTAATAATTGCTGCTTTTTGATAAGGGGACGGAAAAAACGCCGATGCGGCATGAGAAATATGATGCTCTGCTACATATAATTTATTGTCCATTCCCAATCGTCCCAGACTATCGGCAAGCATCTGATGAATCCACATCTTCTGACTGACAAGGGATTCTAAAGAAAAATTCAACAAATCTTTACTGTCTGCGCCTGTATGACGCAGATTCTGTACAAACCTGCCCATTGTCAGAAATGGGTTATCATAATACACAACTGCATGTAAGTCCTCCGGCTCAACTTTTCCTTCCTTTAGACAATACTCAATTGCTCTTTGTGGAATGGATGGATCATGCTTTTTTCTTGTAAATCTTTCTTCTTGAGCAGCTGCAATAATCTCTCCATCTTTAACTAATGCTGCCGCCGCATCATGATATAATGCTGATATGCCCAGTATATACATAGTATCCTCCATGTCGCAGATCTATTTCAAATCTTCCTCGGTTAATCCAAGTTCCTGCATCAAAATTGGAAGTTCCTGTTCATTAGGCATCCGATAATGCCAGATCGGTACATTCTCCATAAAAGAGACCCCCCGTCCCTTTATTGTATTAGCGATCACCAGCGTTGGCATTCCCTCTCGTCTGGTCAGTAATGCCTCTTTAATTTCTGCATAATTATGACCATCAATCTCCACAACATTCCATCCAAAAGCTTTCCATTTATCACCAAAAGGCTGCATATGTACAATATTTTCCAGCTCATCCATTGCCTGCAGCTTATTATGATCCACGATAACAGTCATATTGTCCAACTCCAGCGTCGGCGCTGACATAGCTCCTTCCCAAATAGAGCCCTCCTGACACTCACCATCTCCAAGCATTACATAGACATGACTCTTCTTAGCATCTGTTTTATTGGCATAAGCTATTCCAATCGCAAATGACAAGCCATGTCCCAAGGCACCGGTAGATGCCTCTACACCAGGTATATCATACATTTTCGGGTGTCCCCCAAACTTAGAGCCAACCTGCCCCACACGCCATAATTCTTCCTCTGAAAAATATCCTGCTTTAGCAAGCGTTGCATACAAAGCATAGCAAGCGTGCCCTTTGCTCAAAATAAATTTATCCCGTTCTTCCCATTCCGGGTTAGATGGATCATATTTTAATACGCCATCAAAATATAGCACACTGATGATATCAGTCATAGAAAAGGATGCTCCCATATGACCGCCACCAGCTGCATGCGCTATTCTGTATATTTTTTTTCTTATGTCTTTTGCGATTTCTTCAATTGCTGCCATATGTTCTCCTCTGTTTTTTCTCATTAACCAACTCGTTTGGTATAGCGTACAAAACCGTTTCGCTTAGAATCAACGCATGTTGTCTGATATAATATTTATAATCATGTAACTCATGCATTAAATAGTTTGGAATTCTATAATAATCTTTCAAACTATGATAAATTGAAATTGCCAAAATTGGTCTGTCGCGCTTAATTATTTCTATTCCTCCACATAAAGCCGGATATTCAGCGCCTTCTATGTCCATTTTTATAAAATTGCAGCTTTTATCTCTAAAAAAAGTATTAAGAGAAACTGTTTCTATCTGCTTATCTGTTATATAATCTACTATCCTTGATACAGTATCTTTCTCCCCGTCAAAATACAATACTCCTTCCTTATCCCATAGTCCTTTCTTTATGCATACCTGCACTTCATTCAGACCATTTCTCGCCGATTGACGCAATAATTTATTGTAATTATCTATATCTGCTTCAAAACAATACCAACGTTCTAATTCTAAATTATGTTTTCTAATTGTCTGATACAGTTCCCCCACATATGCTCCACCATCAACTATTTTAAGTGGTTCCCTGACAGCTTCCAATACTTCCGGAATAAAATATTGCTCATATCCTGTACAAATATCACTGATGATATTCGAATCCTTAGAACATATATAAGCATAAAGTCCTTCTAATACTTTTTGTGATTCTTCATCTTCCAAATTTTGTTTTAACAAACTGGTTTCTTTTCCGAATTTTTCAATCTCATTTTTATCATTCATCCCATTAACCAGACTGTTTACACCATATACTTCATCTAACCACCCATACATTTCATAAATCTCTATATTTGATAATTTACTCAGTTTTTTTATAGCGGTTTTCCCATATATAGTTGTTAAAATGACGGCCACTCTGTTGGAATGTCTGCAAATTTCTTCAAACTCCTGATATGAAATAATTTCAATACTTAATATCTTATTTCCCCATTTATTCATATCATCATCAAGAATATATTTTACATCTATCGGATATGGTTTCAATAATTCTAATAATCGTCTGCAAGTTATTCCTGCACCATATAAAATTACAACCGATTGATATAATTCGTTCGGAATATTATCTTTTAAAATACTTTTCATCTGCCCACTGCCTATTATCCATTTGATTATATAAAATTAATATGATTTCTATCTAAACTGTAAAATGTGCTTAAAAGTTCATTTCTATCATCATAGACGCAATGATGGTTACATTCTTTTTGCGGATTAAAATCCTGGCATCTTTTGATTACTTCTTCTGAAAACCACAAATCTTTAAAAGAACGATTCTTTAAATCACCTACAACCCCCTCTTTAACGTATGCCTTATCATGACAAAAGTACACTTTACTGTCTGCCGCTATAACTGTGAAAATTCTGTTGATATAGCATTTATCATAACACCGGTGAAAGACCAGTACGGAATCAAAATCGCTTTCATATTTATTTATAATTCTGAAATTATCATTTTCCAGTTCTTCTTTCGCACGATAAATCTGTTCAACTGCACTTTGTCTGAATGGCTCATGATATGCAAACAAATCTTTGGTAACGCGTGCCGTATATTTAATATGATTTACTCCCAGCCCTTTGACCAATTTTGCCATATCATACACTTGCATAGCGTTTTCATGATTAATAACAAAATTGACTCCCAATTCACAGTTGCATTGCTTAATCCTGGCGAACTGACGAATATTGTCACAGACTTCACAGAAAGCTTCCGAAGGCAGCTGCCTTACTTTAGCATAAGTCTCAGCATTCGCCGCGTCAAAAGAAACCCTGACCCATTTGGCATTTTTTAAAACCTCTGCTCTTTCTCCCTTTAGATTCTGCCCATTTGTAATGACAGATAAATCAATTCCTGCTTCTAAAACTTTCTGCATTGTTTCTACAATATAAGGATAAACCAAAGGTTCCCCACCTCCGCTGAAAGTAACCGCTTTTACTCCCATATCCGCTATATCTATAATTATTTCCTTCATTTTCTCCCATGGAATCTGATCCTGTTTATTGACAGAATCCCGAAGTCCAAGCGCACTATCTGCATAACTACAATAATAACACTTATGATTGCAGTAATTAGTAGGCTTGATGCGAATATAAACTGGTGCAACTCTCTTTCCTTCCCCAATATCATTAAGCACCTGTGAATGTGCAAATATTTTCAAGTTACTATATGGCGTAGCTTTTTCCATTTCCATTCTCCAATCAAATAAAATTTACATGCTCTCCCGGATGTTTCAATTCATTCAAATATTTATTGATTTCATCCAGCCTGCATGCTTCTCTGCATACTTTATTAATATCCAGTACATTCAGCTTCTGTATAACTTCCTGTCTCTTTCTTCCCTTCCATATCTCCTCGAAAGGCTGTTCATAAATATTCCCATAACAGAATTCTTCTGCCCCGATATGAGCCACACAAGGCCATACATTTCCTCTCGCATCGATATGCGTCATAAAAGGCAGGCCATAACACTGCTTATAACATTTGTTATGGTGCATCTTCTTCATCGCATTTACCCGAAAATGAATGGCAAACTGTTCCGTTGCATATCTCTTTATATCCTTCTCCAGTTCCAACATCATACTGTAATCTATCTCAAAAGTATTATCACTGTGCAGATGCTGCGAATATGGCTTTATGGTCAGGTAATCAACTCCAATTTCACGTAATTGCCTGGCCATAGCAGAAAGTTGGAACATGTTGTCAGGAAGTAATAAACACTGTACCCCCAAGGTTGTCTTAAGCTTCTTGTCTCTCTTAACCCTAACAGCCTCCGTCAGATTTGTTATGACCCTGCCCAAATCACCGGCCTTACCCCTCTGAATCTTGTTATAGGATTCCTCTTCCATACTTGCCACGCTGAAACGTATCCAGGTAAAAGCCTCAAGACAGTCATTTGCCTTTTCTTTTGTAAGCAACACACCATTTGAACTCATTGCTACATCTACACCATATGACTTAATGCCATTGGCAATATCCGGCATGTCTTTATTCAAAAGCGGTTCTCCTTCACCGGAGCAGATAACACTTTTCATGCCCTTTTTGCTCATATGCGATATATCGCGTAAAATAGTTTCTTTATCCAGAAAATCAGCCTGATACCCAATATAATCCACCGCACAGAATATACACCTGTGATTGCAGGCACCACTGGGAGAGATTTCTATCTCAATTGGATATATATCCTCTCCCTTCATCCATCTGGCTACTACATCCGGATGATATATCAATTTATGAGAATCCATTCTAATATTTTTTTCCATAATTGCTACTATGCTCCTGCTTTTCTATAGAAGCACTGACCAGCTTTATACATTCATTAATGTATTCGCATATTTCAGCACATTTACTTTCTCTATCGCCTCTTTATTCCCCACAATATTGGCCCCCAATGCACCACCAATATTACCAACAAAGGTTCCCACCTCTGTCGGTGCACCGGCCGCCAAAAAAATCCCGGCAACTGCGAAAAAAGAATCTCCTGCTCCAATTGTATCCTTTACATTTAATGTAAATGCAGGACATTCCTGAATTGTTCCATCACACACTCCATAAGCGCCTTTGGAACCTCTTGTCAGCCATCCATTACCTTTCAAATGATCTGAAAGTTTTTTTAAGCCAAGTTCCTCATCCATAGCATATTCCGGAAAAGCAAGCTTCAATTCCTGTTGGTCCAGCGAGAAGGCATCTGCCCTGGTATATTTAGTAATAATATTCAACCCTTTATTAGTAGAATTGGTTTGGCAGTTCAAAACCAGATACTTGGCATTTCCCTGAATAATATCAATTATTTCCTTATCTATCAGACCATGTCCAAAGTCACATAGAAATACCACATCATAATCTGCTATTTTCTTCCGCAACTTTTCCTTGAAATCTGCATATGCTTCTTTTTCAAACCGTATATTCTCCGGTATATTGTTTATTGCGAATATTTTTCTATATTCTTCACGTTTTCCATTACGTGTGAGGTATCTATGCTTTACGATGGTCGGAACTGTCGAACTATATGTCAGTTCCAGTTGTGCTCTGCCTTCCAGTTCATCAACAATATATCGATTTATTTTTTCTTCATCACCGATAATTGACATTAATGTCAAATTATCGGTAAAAGTTGCAAGATGCCTTGTTATTGCAACAGACCCCCCCAGGTATTCTTCTGTATGGGATAATCTTGCTGAATATCCCATATCCTTCGACATAATCCCCTGTACATTGCAATAAGTATATTTATCTATTATGACATCCCCTATTACTAATACCTTAAGCCGCGCAATCTTATTCGCATAATCCCTGATTTCCCTCATGGAATGTCTGGTCTTAAAATCTTCCATATACTGTTTGACTTCATCCGATAAGCCTGACATTGCAGTATTAATAAGTTTCGTCGAACTGAATATCTGCCCTGTAGTAAATCCAAGCCTGCCGCCATGCTGCTCTACCAATGCTTTTTCTTCACTTATTTTCCCTGTGATATCGTCCTCCTCTTTCGCATATTCTTCACCCTTCACATAGATATCCGGTTCAACACTTTCGATAATGTCATCTACTGTATAGCCTTCAGACAGCATAACATAATCAATACATTCCAGCGCTTCCAAAAATTTCATTCTCATTTCATCGTTAAAATACGGGCGCCCTGGCCCCTTACGCACATACCTGGCGGCAGTAATAGATACGACCAATATATCTGCCATTTCCTTTGCCTGTTCCAAATGAATAATATGTCCCGGATGCACCAGATCAAAAACTCCATGGCATAATGCTATTGATTTCCCCTCATTTTTTAATCTCGGTCTGATATTTGTCCTAAATTCCTCTTGCGAAACAATCTTGCCCATTTTTACATCCTTTATATTAATCTATAATAACTTGCATATAAAAAGCTACCATATGCATACGATTGCAAATGGCAGCCCATGTTATGACTTCATTTATACATCCATGTAACATTATCGCAATCCTTGCATAGTATTTAACTAAAATATATATCGGAAAAATATTGTGGAATATTAGAAATAAATCTTTTGGCAAAAATCATCTGCTACTCAGCTTCTCTATCAAGATACTACACATCTCTTCTGGTGTCTTTACTCCGTCATTTATTATCAAAATATCCGGATTTTTAGGAAATTGCAGTTCCAGATCCACACCTACAACATCTTTGACGCTGCCTTTTCTTGCTTCCTGATACAAGTTTTTCTGATTCCGCTCTTCTAAGACCCAAATCGGTACTTTAATATATATTTCCAAATAATTATCGATATGAGCACGGTTCCATTCTCTGACTTCATCAAACATAGATATCGTACAGCATATTACATGAATGCCCTGATCCACCAGCAATTTACATAATCGCGAATAGCGCATTGCACATTGAAACCGTTCTTCTCTGGAATAACCCAAATCATTGCCAAACACCTGACGCAGAACATCTCCGTCAAAAATTACCGTGTTTGAATACTGTTCTTTTAAATATTGATATAGTAATGTTCCTATTGTAGTCTTTCCTGCACCCGCAAGACCCGTTATCCAATATAGTCTGCCTTCCATTCATTTCTCACTCCTGTAATATTCAATCCATACTCTATAAAAGTTTCTGCTCAACCAGCTTCAAGTCATCGCAGTCATCGATCTCAAACCAACCTCTATCAATATGTATTGCTTTTAACTTACTTCCTTCATCGATCAAACCCTGCAACAAATCTGTCATATACATTTTCTGATACGTCCGAATAGTGCGCCATAAAGCAATTCCCTGATTACTACGTTTTTTTGCTTCTGATGCAAGAGCCAGCATGGATATCAAACCGTCACTTTTAAAACGCATCAACCCTATGTATTGAGATTGTACCTTACTAATATCTGTTGTTTTCTGCCCAATCTCAGTCAAATAGTCATTCGCATCAAACATTAATGTTTCTGCATCGTCTAATGGATTTTCACATCGCTCGGACCAATAGGCATACCATCCATCATCCACTATGACAGAAGCACTGTCTTCTGAACGCAGTATAGACCTCAATACTGTTTCCTCATATATAATGTCCCCGTAAGATATCAGGATATCATCCTGACTTTCCATAAGCTCTCTGGCACACATTAAAGAGCAAACCATATTAGTGGTCTCATAGTCTTCATTTATAATGATATCCATCTTCGTATCCTGAAATTTCTGCTGCAATACATCACCCCGATATCCTGCAACAATTGTAATATCCTCATCTTTAATTCCGCAATTATGCATAACCGCCAACTGCCGCTCTATGATACTCTTCCCATTTACCTCCACCATACATTTCGGCCTGTCATCTGTCAGGGGCCTTAATCTGGTACCTTGTCCTGCTGCTAAAATTATTACTTTCATTCGATAGCCTCTCTTTCAATATATTTATTCTTTATAAACTCTTTAATTCTGTAGCCATTTTTCCCATCAAAATGCTTTATAAATTCTTTGCTTGCTTTTTTTCTGATTTCCAGCATCGGATCCTGTTTATTTTTAAGCATTTCAAAAAAGGCTATAATATCTTCACTCTCATACGCGGAATAACAACTATCTGCTAAATTCGGATGCCAATGTAGATCTTTCTTTGAACGATAAGCCGCACATATAGGCTTTAAAGTAGGTAAAGCTGAACAAATAATACCGCAAAAAGCATCTGTCAGAACTCCGTCCGCAATAGAAAAGGCATTATCGTAAGTCTCTGTATCATCATACACTATATTAGAACTATTGGCACAATACTGTTTAAGCCGCCTTAAGTCTTCATGACTCCAAAATCCGAATCTTAGCATTTCTATTACAAAGCTGCTATGTGGCCTGAATATGAAACCCATTTCCTGGTTTTTATCTGCATACCCAAACACAGTCCTTGCATATAAATCAAAAGTAAGTGTTTTAGGAATTACCATATTATCAATACCATGTGTGGTTGTCCAAAGCACTGTTATCTTTCCCTTTAATTTATCCCATCCATCAATATATTGTTTCTTTTGCACTGCGTGATATATTTCATCAAATTTTGAATTTCCCAGTTCAACTATTTTCTCTGAAAAGTAGTTCGAATCTCTTATTTCTTTATATTGTAAAGAATCAAACAAATAATAATCCGGACGATATATGCCAAAATCCTTTTTTATGCGCTCCCAAAACAGTTCCACCGATTCATCGTATCTGATCACTGACCAGTAAGCAACAACAATCAGTTTGGCATAATTTCTGCATTCTAACATTCCATCCGTCACTTTATTAAATGAAGCACATAAAATTAATATATCCGGTTTATCCCCCCCCGAATACTCATTGCACATAATATATTTATATCCATATTTTTCTGCCTGTCTTATGGATCTCTCAGACTGATATTCGTCAATAATCAGAAGAAGATCAAATATTGAATCCTCTCTGAACGCCTGACATACTGTATTTATGACGTTCCAAATAGTCGGAGAGCAATGACTTATTCTGACTTTTACCTTGTTATGTTTTTTTCTACAAGTCTCAATAACCTGTTCCAAAGGTAAAAAATCTTTCAGCAAAAATCCATTACCGTCATATTCCATTTTTTCTTTTTTATGGCTGTACAGATTTATAATATTAGCAGATGGAATAAATTCACAAAGTTCATTGAACATTTTTGAATTAACATCTTCATTCTCCACTGTAAGAATAATATGCATATCCTTTTTGTAGGCAACTTTTAATTCAGTCAAATCAATAATATTTTGATTATATTTTGAATACTCATTATCTACAATAAAACAAGGTTTTAGGTCAAAATAATCCTGCATAACATTTTTAACCCTTACACCATTCATTCCAAATGGATAAATAATAAATTTATTCACCTGTTTGTCAATATATTTTTTCAATATATTTTTAATAAAATTATCATTATACATTATACTTTCACCTTAATTATCTGGTCTAAATAATTTTGTTACTCTTTGAATATCTGAATTTGAATATGGATTTTCTCGTTCCGGATGCCACATGGATGCCATAATTTTATACTGGGTACATTCTATTGCTTCAATCACTCCATCTTCTGCTGTCTCTGCTATCTGTAAAGGTTTCTTAATTTGTTTGCACCCCTGATTATGATAACTGTTTACCTCCATTATTCCCCATGTTCCTTGTACCTGATGCCGAACTGCCACATGATCCTCAATGTTCTCCAATTCGCAGTCAAAATAAGCTAATATAGACTGCATTCCCCGACAAAAACCATATATTGGAATGCTTCTATTTAATGCAATTTCGATCATCCTTCTGTCCGTCTCATCTCTTTCTGGTGCCGTCCCTCCATAACGAACCAGCGAGTTCCCGCCTGTCAGCATAATTCCAACAGGATTTATACATGATATCATCTTTTCCAGTTTCTGTACCACATTAGGAACCGGCACTGGTATATAACCACAGGTTTCTAAAAACCGGGGAATACTCTGGTCAGCACAATCACGGCGTTCCTGATAACTCTCAACTATTTCTACTCTTTGTGTATAGATAACAATTTCCTTCATTTGTATAAATCTTCCTCTTCCTGCACATAAACCGACAGTAAATAAAACAGATTTCCAACATACTAAAATTTGTAACTCCGTAATACCCCATATGTCTCATCTAGCTCTATTCCCATTATCTCTGCAAAACGTTCCAGCCAAAGCAAATGCCTAATAATTTTCTGCACTTTTTCAATACTTCCCCAATTTTTCCCGTTTGTCGCTCCCGGCAGTTCCTCCCAGCGAAAATCTTTCAAAAACATTTCCTGCAGTTCTCGTCTACTGAAACTCAAAGAGTTAAGATAAGGATATCCGTATTTTTTCTGAAAGGAGCCGGCCGCCAGACATATACGCATTCTATCAAAAACAGTAAAGTATTCTTCATACAGATTATATGCTGGTCTTATATCAAATCCGGTAATATTTCCATAAAATGCTTTTTCTCCGTGAAACGTTGTTTCCAGCAGAGAATCGCTAAAAGGAATTCCCCACCACTGACAAAGCGATGTAAGTATTTCTCTTGGATTGCGTTTCAATTCCTCGAACTTTATGGTACGCTCATCCCAACACGGATACATTTTTACGCGCTTTGTATCCCATCCAAAGATAGATTCACTTATCAATTTCCAATTCAGTCCAGACTGTAATTGAGCTCTTATAAATGAACCCGCATGAATATATCTATTACGTACTGTACAAAGTGTAAACCCTTTTACTTCCTTACTGCCCAGCCAAAACGCCCATTCTCTCACTAATTCGCGCTCCCAGCAGTGTGGCTCCCAATAAATTATCATATTCGCCAAATTTGATATTTCTCTATCATACATTGCTTCATAAGCGATATGAAACATAACAAATAATTCCTGCGAAGTAAAACAATCACTCAGCTCCAATAGTTCTTCCATCTTTTGCTGAAATTTATCCCTATAAGGAAAATCCCATTCTACTGCCGCGCCTCCTGCTTCTTCCTGATACAATGTCCAGAAAACAGATAAAATATCTTTGGATTTTTCTTCCGCTAAACGTATACAAATGGAATATAAATCCTGATTGAGAAATGCCCCTTTTTCAAAGGACCTGCCTCCTTCCATCAGCACAATATACGGGTGGCCCGCTAAACTCTGTCTGACCAGAAGGTTTCCACTATACGGCGGTATCGCTCCAAGTAATATCCCCAATGGCCGCAGTTCTTTCCTGACATACTTTTCAGTCTCTGCTACTAAATGAATAGATTTTATCATGTCAGAAAAATAGTCTGTATAATCATAGATTTTATACGCCTTGAATCTCTCAATATAGGCACCATATTTATCTACTGTGTCTTTTGTCATCATTGATCTGACCGCAAATTCCGGTGTCAGCAATAGGTATACCGTATCTTCTGTCGGGTTTTTTCCGTCTATCTCTGGTATATTGAACTTTTCTATCTCTGCTTCATTTGACTCCAAAATGTCCCAATATCCTATCTTTCTTGTTTTTGCTCCATTCTGTTTCCACCATCTATACACCCGATTACATAAACGAATATCTCCTATAAATATCAGGTTTTTATCTGTAAGTACATGTCTGAGGTTGTTCTCGGGCACTTCAATATAATCCCGAAGCAGAAGATATCGTCTGTTCCTTTCATATCCCTCATAATCATAAATATCGACATCTCCAAATCCCCACGCACTATGCTTTGAACTACATTCTATGATGACAGCTTCCTCAAACTGCCCCGTAATCCCCGCCTTATCTAAAATTGGTTTTCCGAACAGACTTTTTCTTGATTCATCCACCTTTCCCGACTGAAATGCACATATATCAATCCCGTTCGACAATAACCAATCGTATGCATCCTGCGCCTTTGTTCCAGTTCCCCTGATAACAATTTCCTTTTCTTCCCGCAGTCTCCTTACTAAATCTTCTGCACTTCCATCTGCATCCGTTATCTTTCCGGCTTTAATATTTGCTTCATAGATTTCATTTACACACTCGAATTCTACAGATGCACTTCTTAACCGTTCCTGTCTCCAATTTCTCTTCCCTCTGCACACTCCTTCCGCCCATATCTCATAATTCTGATGAACCGGTATAATATGCTTTCCCCATGTGCCAAGCTCGTCCCACAATTCCCCTTCTACATTTACCGTAATCCCTCTTGTTCCTAAATATTTTGCCATATGCCAGGCAAGTTCGTTACAACCGTGAATTGTTACTCCACAGCAATCCGGATTCAGATCGTGAAAAGACAATGCTCCTCTGCATTCCTCCAGCTCACGCAGCATCCTTAATTCTCTGTCAGCCTCTACATCCTGCCATGCAACACAGATCAGTCTATAGTTCCTGTCTACCACCGGAAGTACATCCGACACTTTATTTCTTGAATAATATTCTCTCCCTTTCTGCCATATAGTTTCATCTAAAACCAGGTATTCCTGCTGCCCGCTCTGAAAACAGGAGCATTGTTCATTCTTATCCAAACTATCATATTCTGCCTGATATGTCTTAATATCACAAAATCGTATCATTATACTTCCCAATCTCTCGCATTAATATTTTTCAACTATCTCTATTTCCATTATTTCTGCAAAACGTGCCAGCCAAAGCAGATATCTGATAATTTTTTGCTGCTTCCAGATGCTTTCCTCATCTTTTCCCTCTGTAGCTCCTGATATCTTCTCCCAATGAAAATCCTTCAAAAACATCTCTTGCAGCTCCTGTCTGCTAAAGTCAAGACAATTTTCATAGGGATACCCATACTTCTTTTGATAAGAACGGGCTGTCAAACATATTCTCATTCTGTCAAAAACAGTAAAATATTCCTCATACAGATTATATGCCGGTTTTATTTCAAACCCGGTAATCTCTCCATAAAATGCTTTTTTCCTATGCATAGTTGTTTCCATCAAAGCATCATTAAAAGGGATTCCCAGCCATTCACAAAAAAGCAAAAGCGTCTCTTTAGGCTTACATTTAAATTCCTCAAATTTTACAGTCCATTCGTTCCAATATTCATATACTCTGACTTGTTGCATGTCCCAACCATACATACAGTTATTCAATGCTCTCCAGCTTAATTCTGTAAATGATCTCATAACTGACCCTGCACGAATGTATTGGTTACGCACCATGCTAAGAGTAAAACCGTTCACTTCTGTGCTCCCCAGCCAATATGCCCACTCTCTTACCATTTCAGGATTCCACTGGTGTGGTTCCCAGTAAATGACTATATCCCCCAAATTTAATTTCTCTCTTCCATGCATCGCTTCATAAGCAACATGAAACATGACAAATAGTTCCTGCGAAGTAAAGTAATCACTTAACCTCAACAGTTCCTCCATCTTATGATCAAATCTTTCTATGTCAGGAAAGTAATACGGTATTACATCCGCTCCTGCTTCCTTTTCGTACAATGTCCAAAAAGCAGACAGAATATCCTCTGATTTTTCCTCTGATAAACGTATACAAACGGAATATAAATCATCATTAAAATAACCATATTCCTCTAGCATTATAATATGTGAATGTCCTTCTAAGCTTTGTCTGACCAGAGTATTTCCACAATAAGGAGCTATTGCCCCAAGCAATATTCCATGGGGACATAGTTCTTTCCTACCATATTTTTTAATTCCGTATTCCAAATGAATAGATTTTTTCATATCAGAAAAATAATCAATATAATCATGTATCTCATATGTCTTAAATTGATCAATATAAATACCGTATTTGTCTGCTGCTTCTTTCGACACATGACCTTTATAAGCATATCTGGGAGCTATCAGCAAATAAACATTGCCCTGTGCCATCTCGCTTCCATCTGCCTCAGGAATCTCAAATCTTGCCCGCTCAATTCCGTTTTCTCCCAAGATATCCCAATACTCTATTCTTCCTATTCCCGCCACATGCTGCTTATACCATCTGTAAACCCGGTTACACAGACGAATGT
This sequence comes from Clostridia bacterium, assembly GCA_910575245.1. Lineage (GTDB taxonomy): Bacteria > Bacillota > Clostridia > Lachnospirales > Lachnospiraceae > UBA3282. Next base: position 44,391 of record CAJTEN010000013.1, read on the forward strand.
CCCCTGTAAATATTAATTTTTTTCCTGCAAGTATATGCACAAGATTATTTCCAAGTATTTCTATATAGTCCCGAAGTAATAAATATCTCTTGTTCCTTTCATAGCCTTCATAAGCATAAGTGTCCACATTCCCAAATCCCCATGCACTATACTTCGAGCCACACTCAATGATAACAGCTTTCTGAAACTGTTCTGCTATCTCCTTTCCTACAATCGGTTTACCAAACAAACTTTTTCTAGTTTCATTCATCTTACCAGGCTGGAACGCACAGATATCAATGCCATTTGCCAGCAGCCAATCATAAGCATCCAGTGCTTTTGTTCCCGTTCCTCTGATAACGATCTCTTTTTCTTTCCGCAGTCTTTCTAATAAGTCCTCCACGTTTCCATCTGCATCCGTTATCTTTCCGGCTTTAATGTTTGCTTCATAGATTTTATCCACACATTCAAATTCTACCGAAGCGCTTCTTAGCCGTTCTTGTTTCCAGCTTTTGCTCTTCCGGTGAACCCCTTCGGCCCATATCTCATAATTCTCACATTTCGCTATTCCATAATCTTCCCATGTACCAAGCTCCTGCCAAAATTCTCCATCTACTCTTATATCAATCCCACATCCTGACAGATATTTAACAAAATACCACGCAAGCTCGTTACAACCATGGACCGTTACGCCAGTACAATCAGGATAAAAATCTCGAAAAGACAACGCATCCCTGCACTCTTCCAATTCCCGCAACATTCGTAACTCCCGGTTGGCTTCTTCATCCTGCCATGCAAGACCAACTAACTGATGTCTTTTATTCAATACCGGAACTACATCTGCCACTTTACATCCGGCAAAGAATTCTCTTCCCTTCTGCCAAATAGTTTCATCCAGAATAAGATACTCCTGCTGTATGCTTTTATGTATGTCTTCATTCTCCTGAAGGGAGGTATATGTAATGCTTCCCATATATACTCCACTTATTAGTACACATACTACCTCCCTCTGATGTCCATTTTGAAAATAGGCATATAACTCATTTTTATTCAGAGCGTCACATTCTACAGAATATATATTGCTATTGTAAAACCGTATCACTATATATTTCCTTTCAGTGTCTCACTTCACCTGCGCCATCCATATCCTGGTCGTATACGGAACTTTAATATACTTCTCGCCCTTCGCCTCAACCACTTTTCGTATTTCTTCATTGATAAATGCAAACTTGTCTTTTGACTGCCGCTGTACTGTACCATGAGATTTCCATCCTTCTACAAAATCCTCTGATGACATTTCATGCACTACAGTTCCTTCAATACAGATCACATCTTTAAACAAACCACTCTGGTCAATGACTTCTGTCTGATCTTCTCTTCTTGTTCCATATTTATAATCGTCTATCTGTGTCTTTAAGATATCCTCTATCTCCATCTGAAGCGGATCATTCAAATCTCTGTGATTCCACATACAAGCAAACCAACCATTGCTTTTCAAAATTCTTTTCGTTTCTAGTAGTGCTTCCTGACGATTGCACACGTTAAAGGAAGAGCCAAAAGTTACCAAATCAAATTTATTACTTTCCATGCCGGTATGTTCACCTACCCCCTCAAACCACTGGACATTTTGATACTGGCTTGTCCTTTGAATACCGTTTTTACGCATCGCGTCATTCGGCTCCACTGCACAAACATTCAAGCCATACTCTGCCAGCTTCAAAGTCAAATGTGCCGCTCCGGCACCCACATCGCAGGCCGCATCTCCTTTTTTAACCCCGGCAGTTTCCAACATTTTGTCAATTGATGTCTGTGCATAATCTGGTCTCTTTAAGTATGCCTCTGCTAAATCTGTGTAATCCCATTCTGTTTTCATAACTCCATTTTTCCTTTCATTTACTTTAATATTTTTATTGTTTTCAATAATGCATCTATTTCTACTACCCCGGCCAGGCAATATTGATCAAATTGCTTGGCCCCAACTCCGATAGCTGCCGGAATTCCCAACTCACCTGCACGGATTGCCATATGCGAATTTGCACCGCCATACATCGTAATGAATCCTTTAATTCCATGTGAGAAGATCCAGTCATATCCAGGATCTGCACTCTGTATCATTACTACTTTCCCCGCTATATCTGCTACGTCCTGCATTGATTCTATAACCTTAACCTCCCCACAAGCCTTCATGGAAGTTATATAATTAGGCTCAGAATCAGGATAATAAAAACAACTTACATCTTCAGGGCCAATTATGACCGGCGGCAGTGTAATCGCCCGCGTTATTTCATATTCTTTTTTCCCTTGCTTTATGGATAACAAAAATTTATCCTTCACATCTCCTGTGGAAAGATACAACTCATAAATTGTCCGGATATCAATATATGCGCAATCATCTCTGGAAATTTCAACTCTCCTTCCTGTCTGACCTATCAACTGGAGAGCCATACTTAAGTTTCTGGTAAAAATAAATTTCCCATACTCCCGCCCTTCAATAACACTCTTCATAAAAGCCATGACATCCAGTATATCATTACCCAATCCATTTTCCAGTAATGTATTTCTAAGTAGATTTAACTGTTCTAAAGATAAGCGAAATTTTTTGGTTCTATTTTTCCCTCCCTCTAAACACCCACTTTTGTCCTGTGGATTATCCGATCGATCGCCTAAAGTTTCTGCAAATCCATCAAAATACAGTTCTGGCGCTTCATCATAACGTAAAGATGTAATATCATAGGTCCCTGGCCTTAAATGCCCATACTTTTTTAAAAAGGAAGTTTTCGAAAGCTCCTCATAATCTCTGTTCATAGTAGAACTAACCGTTTCAACCTCATTCATAAACGCTTCATAATCATCTTCACCCAAGATTCCACACGTAACAAAGGACTGCAGCATCTGAACCGCGATAAACGCAGCCCTTGCCAGCCCTGCAAACGGGAGCGTTCCATAGCGTTTACAATCTTCTAACAACCAATAGATTTTCTCCACATCACCTATATCGCTATCCATTAGTTCCTGATAACGTTGATCTAAAGTTTCAATTTTTTTATAATCTTTACGCCATAAGCCATTTTTATAATCAATAATCCTATTCGTTACGTTCCGAAGTGCATTTACAATCTGCTCTATCTCTTCTTCTAAAAATCCGTGTTCCTTTAATACTTGTATTCTCTGTGGAAGATCCAGCGTATAACATGAATATACAATATCAAATTCTGCCTTATCATGTTTTTCTGGATGTTCTCTTAACTGTGATAAATAATAATTAACCAGCTTTTCACTTAAAGACTGTTCCAGCTCCGACGGAATGAAAGAATTAAAACTAACACGCACATCTATATAAGGCAATCCCGCAAAATCAACCATCAACGGAAAACTTCTCAGATTTCTATATCCATAGTTATCCCTTTGATATGCCCAGACACTGTCTGTTATAATTTCTCTGTATAATGATATAGCCAGCGGCTTTGGCCGTACTCCTATCATTTCCGCTGGATTCCAGTCAGTCATAACACTGTATATTGTCCTGTCACCACATAGGAACGGTTTTTTCTGGTTATTCAACTCTATTTTTTCAATTATACGCACCAACTGTTCTTTCTGGCGTTTCCTGTCTATTACTTCCCCAGTAATACAAAGCGGCCTTACCTGTAAAATATATAACAAATTATCGTTTGTAAATGCAAACTCTATATCCAGATATTCCAACTCAAACATAACTTCCAGTTCATGCAGTACATCACATAAGCATTCCATGCGTGTATGGGATGGATTCTCCTTTTTGTCATATATTGAATCTTTAAACTGATAATATAGACAACTCTCACTCCCATCCCCTGATGTTACGGATGATGTAGAACCGGTTTCATCATAATTAATTACATAATAATGTCCACGCGTTCCTGGATCTGCCGTAAATGCAACTCCACATATATCAACATTCTCCAGCATAGGCTGTACAAGTACTTGATTCAAGCTATTATCATCATCGTAGGAAGTTATAACGGTATCTACCGCTTTTACAAATTCTCCCTCTCCAGACACATTACCTATTGATTCATATTTTCCAGCCTGAGACTGTTGTTCCGTATCCTCCTGTAATGAACTGCTGCGGACAATTACTCTGTTTTTCCATGATATTTTCTGGAAACTATCCAGCACTTCCTTTTTATTATACTTCCACTGACCAACAGTAAATGTATATTGTGGCAAAACTCTTGCGCCTTCTAATTTTTGTTCTAATATTTGTAATGTCTCTGCCTTTGTACCCAACTTCATTATTCGTCAGCTCCTCATGCAAAAGCCTCAAAAACGCCTGTAATTTTTCTCTCCACCCAAAAACTTAATCCAATCTACCGGACTCACTTGGTTTTGATTTAGCATATATTCAATCACGCCCCCTGCCCATATCCATCCCTGCCTATATCTGAAATTCTCATCTTCATTCCATACAGGACAATAAATAACGTCATCCAACCCTAAATCTTTATAATATACGCCTAACTTCTTTTCCACCTTTAATTCTGCAAACTGATATGCCTCATCATCATTATGCAATGCCATCAACACAACAATATTACTTAAATTGACTCTTTTGGCTCTTTCATTCCATTTTGTAACTGCCTCTCTGGCATTTTTAGCATGAGGAAATTGCCATATCACCTTATCTCCTATAATTCCCTTAGGTACAAATAATTCTTTTCCCTGTGTTCCTGCAACGTATTTATCCTGCTCCCCATATTCCTCCATTTCCATTTCCAAATAATACTCGTAATGCTCAGCAAACTCCAAAAAGTCCTTCCCCGGATAATAAGGGCAATATGTTTTGATTGTCGGCGACAATATTTTCAGTCCAAGTTCATTATATACCATCCCCCCCAGACAAGTATTTGACAATATGCTGACATTACTGTTTTTCAAATTCAAATATTTATCCAAATCAAAAAACGGAGAAAAGAAAGCTGTACTCAAAATAATTTTACTTTCATCAATTCCCTTCTGGTTCAAAATATCAGCAATCTCTCTCCACGCTTTAACAGCTATTATAATATAATCCATTTCTGTTTTATCAATTTCCTCTACTGTTATGCACGGACATCCATCCATGGAAGAAACTCTGCTTTTTTCTGTTGTTACAAGCCCTAAAATATCTAATTTATCCTGATACAAAAAAAGGTATGATGCAAATTTATTATATTCATTCCCTTCTCCGTAGATATACACTTTATATTTTAAATTATCCTTTTGTTTCATATCCATAATGCTCCTTTATTTTAAACCAAGAACTTCCTGCATCATCTCTACAATTGTATCTACATTCTTAAAAAAATTTTGATTTACATATTTTGCATCAATTTCAATATCAAATTCTTCTTCCAAATCAGAAACTATATTTAGAATTTCGAATGAACTAATAACTCCATCACCCATTAAATTGTCTCCATTATAATAAATTATTTCATCATTATTGTCTTCTAATATTTCTAATATTTTTTCTCTCACTCTTATGCTCTCTCCTTTTAACGATTCCTGTTTGCTATCATAACATACTTTTTCATTTAATTCTCCATCTACTTCTACATTCAAATTAAATGACAATTCTCATTGCTATTACCTTAACAGACAACTGCTTTCTATTTTCCCAAATATCTAAACCAATCATCAGTTGCCTCCTCAATACTATCGGGTGTCCACACTGGCGCTTCTCTCCAATAATCAATATTATCAAGTACCTTTTGAACACCCTCCTCAAAGGTTACTTTCGCTTTCCATCCAAGCATGCTCTCTATCTTACTCGTATCTGCAAAAGTGCAATCTGGCTCTCCTGGTCTTTTAGGAATATGAGTAACCTCTCCGCCTAATAGTTCACACAACCGATTTACTGAATAGGTTCCGCCGCTTCCCACATTAAAAATATCCTGCACTATATCCGACATCGCCGCCGTATAAAAAGCATCCACAATATCCGTAACATAAGTAAAATCTCTGGTCTGATTACCATCTCCTACGACCGTAAATGGCTCTCCTGCCAGCTTTTGTGCCAGAAACACACCAAACACCGCTCCATACGTTCCGGATGTTCTGGATCTTGTCCCATATACATTGAAAAGCCTCAACGCTATTACGGGCACTCCATATACCTGTCCCCAATGCAAAACGGTTTCTTCCCCCAGTCTCTTAGTAAGGGCATACGGATACTGCGGCCTAATTTCTGCAGTTTCTTTTGTCGGATATTCATCTGGAATGCCATAACAGGAAGATGATGCTGCATACACCAGCTTCTTAACACCTGCCTCCTTCGCGCATTCCACCACATTATAGGTTCCCAATACATTGGAAGAATAGTAATCCCAGGGTTTCTGTATAGAAGGTACAATATCTGCCAGCGCCGCAAAATGAAAAATGTAATCAACCCCTTTAAAAATCGGCTCAATCTCTTCCCTGTTTCTGATATCCATATGATAGACAAGCAGACTAGGATTGTTTTTGTGGTGATCCAAATTCTCTGGTCTTCCCGTTGTCCAGTTATCAATGACTCTGACTGTATGGCCTTCCTCAAGTAATCTGTCTACCATATGAGAACCAATAAACCCACATCCTCCGGTTACTAATGAAATCATGACTCTTCCTCCATTTTCATAATATTTCTATCACATCTCTTAAATCTTTCAGGATATAATCAGGAGTGACACTCTTCTCCAATCGTGCAGTTCCATAACCAGATTCCAGCAATACTGTTCTGATGCCAGCATTTTGTCCTGCTATAATATCATCCGCCCTGTCACCTATCATATATGACCTTTGCATATCAATTCCAAATTCCATACAAGCAGCCTCAAACATTCCCGTTCCAGGTTTACGGCAATTACATGTCATATTATATTTTTCCATTATCCCTTCCGGATGATGCGGACAATAGAATACGGAATCTACGCCCGTCTGCTTTATTAGATAATCGTTCATTTCCCACAATTCTTCTTCTGTAAATAAACCTCTTGCCACACCACTCTGATTAGTAATTACGATTGCATAGTAACCCTTTTTATGTATCTGGCGAATACATTCTGCTGTATACGGAAAAATATTTATGTTTTCGACAAAAGCAATATAGCTGTTTTCTTCTATCAAGACTCCGTCCCGGTCCAAAAATACTGCAGGTTTTTTATTTTCGGTCTGCATACTAAAGTTTCACTCCGTCTCTTTCCATAATTAAATCTACTATCTGCTGGAGTATCAAATTGTGAATAGATTCTACAATACCATATTTTTTACATGGCACATATACATTAATATTCCCCATTTGTTTAGCTCTATTATCCGATTTAAACCCAGTAAAAGTTATTACTGTCGCTTTCCTGTTTCTGGCTGTCTCTATGGCATTCAATATATTCTTTGAATTTCCAGAACTACTGATCACTACCACCAGGTCGCCTTCCCTAACCAGAAACTCCATAGGTCTTGAAAATATATATTCATATCCATAATCATTTCCCATACACGTTGTAACCGCGTTATCATAGAGACTGTAAGTATTCATACCACCGTTTTTCATAAAATCTGCTGTCATATGGCTTGCAATAGCAGAACTGCCACCATTTCCCAAAAAGAACAACTGCGTATGGGCTTCTTTATGTCTGGTAAATATGTCTATCAACAACTTTATCCCTTCGTTATAATCCGCACATCTTTCACTTCTTCCATTCCAGATTTCTGTTTTTTCCAATTTTTCAACCAATTCATTGATATATTGATTATGCATATTTTATACCACCACACACCTTACATATAATTAATAAAACCTGTCATTACACTGGAAGCAATAACAGGCAAAATCTTATTCTTATTTCTGCATCCATGCAACAACTCTTTTCATTCATCCTGAATCATGATAATATATCGGTCAAAAGATTCAAACTCTTTAGTAAACTTTCAGCAGACTACACAACATATTCCACGAAATATAATCTCTTCCTTCATATTTACTATTCTGATTTAGCTGCTCTATTATCTCTTCCGGGATTTGACTCATTGCAATGATCAATGGTGTCTTACCTGTATCCTTAAAATAATGGCATGGCGCAATCACTATTTCTTTTTCGAATAATTTTGTTCCATGAAGCCGCATGTTTTTATCTAGAAAGCCTTTAATATGAATATGATTTCTCAGCATTTGCCATCCGCATTCTTTTCCAATTTGACCCGCCCCCCAAATCCATATTTCATTCTCCATATTAGGAAATATGAACTTCAATGTTTCCCTAAGTTCTTTCTCCGTCAACTCTGCAAGATCATACAAAGCATCGTCTTTAATCTGGTCTAATTTGCCATCCTGAATATCAGATGTATCATATCCAAAATCTTGAAATATATTTTGATAAAATTGAAAATCATATTTCTCCCAGGCATGGCATCCAAAGGGTAATTTCCCATTATTTTTCTCAAAACATTCCCTGACATTAGTTTCAAATGCAAAACCTGTCGCAACCTCTATTGGTGCAATTCGAAACTGCGCATGCTGCCTGGATGCAAAAAACATATCCTCATTCACAATACCGTTAATGGAAGATTTTTTCAGAATATCCAAATGAGATTTTACCTTCCGTAACGAAAATCCCCCATTGCCTATATAATAATATCCTCCCGCTCCATTTACATAAACAAACTTTCCATGCAGCCATGGTGCACCAATATAATCATATCCCATGGAACAGAATGTAAGCAATTCATCTCGAAAGACAAAGGCATCTAACTGATATATTAAAATATATTCATAATCTTCAAAACGCTCATAAAATTGTTCCGTAAGCATCAACAGATTATATGTTTGTACACTTTGAAACCATTTCCGATCAAATTCTTCTATCTCTATTCCTTGAATTTCTTCTATTTGCAAAGACATATTTATCGGTTTAATCAAGCATAGTGAATGTTGATTTAAAATGCGTTTACATTGCAGGAGGGAAATTTTTTCGTTATATGTTAATTGTTTATGATAAATTGGTATAACGACCTTTACTTCCTTTGATTTCATTCTGTTTTACCTTCTACTATTACCATGCTTAACAAACACCCATATCCTAGATTATGATACCACCATGAATAAAAGTGGGTGTTTAGAAAATCATCTCCTGATTGATAGGTTACTTCTACAGTTATACTAAAATCTTAAATTAAGATCCACTCCGGCGGACACCAATCATTAGCTTCCCATCTATTTCTCCATTTTTTAGGAGCAACTACTATTTTATCCGGATTTTGATTTAGCCAAGCTCCCCACCATCCAAAAGTACTGTTAGGTATTATATTGTGTTTACACATACTCATTAAATACATATCATACCAATCACAATATTGTGTAAACATATTTTTTTCTATATATATTGCTGCTTCTTGTTTCATATTGGTTTTTACCCATTCTATATCATTTGAAAAAAAACAAAAAACCGCATTCCTACATTTGCTTTTTATATAATCAATAGCTCTCTTATAATATTCGTCTGTACAAATATTCCCGATTTCTCTTCTATATTTGGAATTTAAAAAATCTCCACGCCTAATATGAACACTCACAGCCTCTTTTTGCTCCAATTCCCTCTTTAGATTGCAAAGCGCATTATCATTCCGATATGGAAACACAAAATCCTCCAACAGTTCCTGTCGAATCTGATTTGGATACTTATATGAACAATGAAAACCTTCTACATAACCAGATTCCATTTCCAGTAATTCCTTCTTGTAAAATGCTTTCTCCTTCCCTCGGGGAGGACCCTCTATGTAGACTTTTCCCTTTCCTTCATTCAAATAATATGCTTTCTCACTTGGATTACAGCGCTCCAGTTGAATATTAGGAAAAACATTGAGCAATTCAAACGGCATCATGTCCGGCTTATTATATGCCGACAAATCTGCCTTTACATTTCTTCCCAACTTTATAAGATTTCTATATAAAGCATACTGAAACATTTGATTTCCCAATCCATGGCTAAACGCAATGATCAACTCATCCATTTTCAGTTGGCATATATCAGTCTCTTCCCTATATAACTCTTCCATTCTTTCATCAATGCGGAATAAAACGACTCCCTGAATGTCATAATCAAGCAATAGCTGTCTTTTTATTTCCTCTTCATATCTTTTATTTGCAATAATTACTGTATATTTCTGCTCTTTTAAAACTTCCGGAGAACAAATAGGAAGATTATTCAATTGTGTATTCCATATCGATTCATCATTATCTATATAACAAACTATTTCACAACTCTCTCTATAATAATAGTATGCAACTCTTCCCCATTCTCCTGCCCCAAAGATTATAGCTTTCTTTTTCACTAATATCTGCCTCTATCCCGTAAGTTATTTAATGTATTCACCATCATTCCCTGCTGTTAATTGCATATAAAACAGTGTCTCCATTTGCCGCACTGTAATGTCGCATATAAAAAGAATAATTATTATTTATTTCTAACAAGAGCTTAGGAATACGCCATATATCAGATTTCTTGTGATAAATAGATACTGCCAATATCGGACATTGACTGTGAATAATTTCTCTGGCTCCTCTCAAGACATGTTCCTCATATCCTTCTACATCCATCTTTATATATCCTATCGGTTTGTCTTGCATAAGATTATCCAATAACTGAGTCTGAATCTGTAAATCACCATCTGTTCCAAGATAGGCCATTTCACCTTCACCCAAAATACCAACTTCTTCTTCTACATCTGACAGACCCATATTGAAAAGCTCTATGTTCGGATATGCGTCCAGATTTTCTCTGCACACTCTATAATTTCTTATGTCTGGTTCAAACGCATATACTATTGCTTCACTATTATTACTCCACTTCAAATAATTCAAAGAATCTTTTCCATCAAAACATCCTATATCTATAAAGCATTTTTCTTTCTCTATAGTTTGCCCAATACACTCGGGCGCGAAATATATTCCTTGTACACTCTCCTTATCAAAATCATTCAAGACGTATATATCTTCTGCCGCAATCCTCTTTTGGTGTAGATTTTCTACAATCTCATCCGTTCCCGACATATTCGATACAACAATAATGGTTCCGGGTGTATACAACCCCATAAACCGCTCTAAATCCACAATCTTTACATTATGGTAATTTTCCAGCCTTCTATTCATATCTATACAGCCATTCCAAACATCTGGGAAAAGTTCCATAAGCCTTCTCCCCCTTATTCCTGCACCATATATATACTTGGGGTTCTCATCCTTCTGTAATAAATCATTTAATTTATTTCCTCCGGCTGTATGTAGTAATACATTCTTTAGATACACATGGTTCCCCGTTAAACTAAATAACAAACGATTGGCAAAAATATCCCTCGAGATATTATCCTTCATTCTGTCATAAACTTGCATAATATCATCAGCAAATTCCAATGTATTTTTTTTATCATCTTTATAGGGAAAACAAAGTCTATCATCCATATAATTTTATCTCCTATCTGAGCCTACCTGCACCGCCGGTTCTACCGCATCCGTATCATGTGCCGTAAACCCTCTGCATTTCTTGCAAAAATTCGTATATCCTTTATCCGTATACCCTAAACGAAACTCCACCAATTCTTTCTTTTTATCTGCCGTATGCCTGCGCAGATCATAGCTTTCTTCCAGATCCTGTTCTCCCGCAATGCCTGCCACCGTCGCATATGCCGCATAATTACAGCTGTATAATTTACCATCACGCAATTCCTGCCAGGTCTGCCCGCACTCTGACCGATGGCGTATCAGCTGCTCCTCTGACATATTGGAATAATCTGTCTTCTCCGGCGCCAAATCAACCCAGCTCTTCACCTTATTGATATAATGTTTAATCTGATATTGCTCTAACTTTCGAATCAATTCATCAAACTGCGCATTATACTTTGGTACGGCTTCCCGATAATCATCCACTGTTACCTCCACTCTGCAACGGCTCAGTTTCATCAATGTTTCATCGGAAGGCACGATCGTTCCGTTAGTAACCGTGCGCAGGGTTCCTATCCTGTCCCCATAGTTTTCGTCAATGTATGCGATCAAATCTGCCGTATGTTTATACAGCATCGGCTCTCCTCCACTCACATGGAAGATCATAATATAATCCACATTAGCAAAAAATAAATCTACATCTACCCTCAACGCTTCCCAGTCCCTGACATAAAATTCCTTTGCGAACGGATTGAAATTCAAACAATGCCTGCACTTTAAATTACAAGCTGTACTGGGCAAAAAAGAGATATTCAGAAAGTATACTTTATCATATTTATAAAGATAATAAACAGATATAAACTCCTCAATAAGGAAATAATCCACATCTCTCCGATAACCTTGCTGCTCCAACTGTTCCACGGCTCCGGCACGGTCATACTGGGATATCGTCAGGATAATGCCCTCTTCCGGTTTCAATGATAGCTTATTCAATCCTATACAGGATTTACCATTAATTAATGCATTTTGTTTCGCCGGACTATTATCTATATATCCGACAATAGGTACTTCGCCCTGAAAAGATTTTAAAAACTGCTTACCATAGTCTCCACATCCAAACAGATAAAATCCGTTCTTGGAAAATATCTGCCGATACACTTCATCATATTCATGTCCTTTATTTTTCCATCGCATGTCTTTTGCTGTCTCCTTATACTATACTTTATATTGCAGTATTTTTTCGAACCGTGCAATCCAATCCGGCCTGTTTTCGTTCAATCTACGATATTCTTTTTCGTATTTATGCATCAGCTCCTGAAATTCTTTCAACATGCTCCTGTTTTGCTGCTTATACGCAAGCTCTGCGGCATAACTGCTATGATATACTATAATGCGCTTAATATAGTCCATTACCAACGGTTCTACATTACATTCTTCAAATTCCCTGCTGACTATCTTATACGCTCTTATATTATCCTGTTTTCTTGCCAGATCCGGCATGTGGCATCCCGAACCTGTACGCTGTAAATAGTGATAAAAAGATTTTTCCACGTAAACTGCACGTTTTACATTCAATGCGCACTGTGCCAGATACAGGACATCTCCCCCCAGTTTAATACTTTCATCAAAAAAAATCATTTCTCCGGAAGTCCGACACACAATTTCTCTTTTATAAAGTTTGTCCCAAATATATGCAAAAGCTCTGTAAGAGTCTCTTTCATAAAGGTATCTCAACAGCTGCTGCCCATCAAATGCCGTCGGTACTACAGCCTTTTCATTTTGTACTTCTATACGTTTCTTCCCGGCTTCTTCAAATTCCCGGTAAAATCCGGCGATTGCCATATCTGCATCAGCTTGCTCCAGCGCACCTGCCAGGCATTCGTACATATCCGGTTCTATCCAGTCATCACAATCCATAAAGCCTATATAGTCCCCACTGGAAATTTTTAATCCATTGTTTCTGGCATTGCTCTCACCGCTGTTTTTCTGATGAATCGCAATCACCCTGCTATCCCTCGCCGCGAACTCATCTACAATCTCTCCAGAACCGTCTGTTGATCCATCATCTACACAGATAATTTCCATATTTCTATAGGTTTGTGAAACCGCACTTTCCAGACATCGCCTCAAATATTTTTTAGTATTGTAAACCGGTACGATTAAAGAAACTTTTTTACTCTGCATTTCTCATCTCCAAGAACTTCTCCATAATCCCCGCCAGGGTAATGCTTTCCCCTTTGGTCAGCTTAAAATGTTTCTCCCCAAAACCATTGATACTGGATACAAAATCACCGATTTCATATCGCAATCCATCCTTCAAAAACTTGGAAAAGTACTTTTCATTCTGACTGCTGTCCTCGTATCTGACTTCAAAAGAAGTTGTCTTCCACCATGGCGCATCAACGACAATATACCCTCTTGTACCTGAAATAATAAGCTGTCCTTCTGATTTTACACCTAGACCATTCTTGGAAGTTGCCAATGCATTCTCATAAGTAAAATATGCTTTCGTATAAATATCCAGCCCATTAGTAGCTCTCTGAGTCTTAAACTCCAATTCCTGATAATTCTTTCCCAAAATCTTCAAAATTGGCAATACCGTATAACTTGCCAGTTCCGTAAAGCTGCCGCCATAGACAACATCTGTCAATTCTCTGTTCAACGGGCTCTCCAACTTCGTAAAACACGCCTCCACATCACGAACGCCACCTATAGCACCGCTGCGCACAATTGCCAACAGCTGATTGAATCCCGGACAATACGCTGTTTTAATGGCTTCCATCAATACAACTTTATTTTCTTCTGCCAACCGAAATAGTTCTTCCGCCTGCGACCGTTTAAGTACCATAGGTTTCTCACAGAGAACATGTTTCTGATGTTCGATAGCACTTTTAATATACCCATAATGAGATGCATGAGGAGATGCAATATATACAGCGTCAACTTCCGCATAGAATTCCTCTAAATCATCCATATATTTATTCATCTCAAACTGTACTGCAAACTTTCTTGCGCTTTCGATATGTGGATTAAAAACTGCATCTATGTTAATACCGCTCACATATTTTACTTCCGGTACCATTCGGCTTGCAATACGTCCGGTACCAATGATGCCAAGTCGAATGATATTATATTTTCTTGCCCGCAGCATTGTGCTGGATATATCTTTTGTTCTCTCCAAATAAACAACTTCGCAATAATCTTTCAGATGGTCAAACACGCCAGTCCAATCAGAACCTACCGTAAAGATATCTACTTCAAATTTGATAATATCCTCAATTTTCTGTCCTACATGGTCTTCTATAATAATTTCATCAGCAAAACCGGTCTTTCGGACATTTTCGATCCGATCCATCAGTGAATCCACCACATTCATTTTACCGCGCGATTCATCATAGTGTTCCGTAGTCACACCAACAATCAGATAGTCTCCCAATTTTTTTGCCCGCTGCAATAACCGATAATGGCCTTCATGAAACAAATCAAACGAGCCGTATGTAATGACTTTTTTCATGACTTGTCACTTACCTTTCTTCATTGTACCCTGTCTATTTCCCATCCAGGAGTTGTAATACCGTCACTGGATGTACTTTTCGCTTTTTTGCCGGCGGCAGCTTCATGTAATCGCCAAACTTAAAGCTTAAATAAGCATCATAATCCTTAATACTCCAGAACATCTCGTTCTCGAATAATATCTTCTCACTGTTCTCATACCATTTTCGCAAGTATCCATATTCCCTGTTTGGAGTCGGAAAAGTCAGAATGCGCACCCACTTTGTCTCTTTTATGCTCTGTCTGTGTACATACCTGTCATAATGACCGTATAAAATATCTGCTGGGATGAAATCCAATATTCGATACCAGTGCTTTAGAAACCATCCCTGAGAAGCAACTTTTCCTACTGGTGCCCACATCATTTTCCGAATACAATAACAGTGAAAATTTTGACACGTTCTTATTATTTTATTATTAGAAACAGCATCTAATGGGAAAATATCGATAAATATCCCCTGCCCGTAAGGCATATGCTCCTGATTTTCACGAAGAAACATCGTTCCCTTCCTTCTGAGTTTGCCATACCCCCACCGATACCCGAATGTATTTCTATGGTCCTGGAAATAAAATCTACTATGGTCCAGTTCTTTCTTACAAGCAGCCCTGAATTTCTCATACTCCCCCCTGAGCAATGCCACATCTGCATCATCATCCCAGGGAATATAACCCTTGTGTCTCACAGCTCCAAGCAATGTACCGGCAATAATATTGTAATGAATCCCACAGAGATTACAGATTCTGTCTACTTCTTTCAACATCTCCAACTGTATCATCTGAACCTGTCTTAATTCGTCATCCGTTAAATGATGTACATCCATGCCTACACTATGCACCTTTCTCAGTTCTCTATAATCCATTCTGACATAATCATGACCGGCTTCCCCTGCTGCTTGAATAATTCTACAACCGAACTGTGATTGCCATAATAAGCGTCTGACAGATTAACCGCTCTGTGTAAATCTTTAGAGTCATCATAAATTCCTATCTTTTGCTCCCTATACTGGTCCACCAGCTGCAAATAAGGTTCTACCACTTCCGGATTCATGGCCTTGGCCGTTTCTGCCATCAGAGGATGTGGACGCCACAATAATACTGTATCTTCCCTGCCTTTAAAGAACGTAAATACCCATTCCAATTTTTTGAGGAATTGCTCGCTTTGCCCTTTCATAAGTCCTCTCAAATGAGTATTGAAAAATATGACCTTCTTATCTTTTGCGAGAAATATTTTCCATTCTTCCGGAATCTCAGTATCTGCCGTGGAAGACACATCAAATTTGGGAGAACCAAGTGCCTGAAACTTCTGTTCTATCGCCTCTCTTCCTATTTTTTCAACCACCTCAGACAATGCTGCTTCATAATACTTTATATATTGCTCCCTGACATTCTCTGACTGCAAAATCACTGTATCAGCATACAGAATTCCCGGCAACACACAGTAATGCTCCTGCACTATATCATTCTGATGGATAAAATAAGGTATATACACAAGCTTATTGGTAAATTTTTTTATTCTGGAAGCATAAAAATAAGGATGTACCGTTGTGACATAATTATACTGATCATAAGGATTATGAATAAAAATAATATCCGGATGCTCTTCTTCTAAAGAATATTGCTGCCAATCCGTAATTGGAACATCGGCTGGAAACTCCGATCCTTCATACTGTAGTTCCCCTAATGAACCATCCTCATTTTTGTTAAGATATGGAATCGGCATAACCAGGCTGTTCCATTCTTCATCCTTACAAAACGCTTTCCAGACGCTTTCCAAAGAATCCCACATAGAAGCTTTATAAGGTAAAAAGATCACCGTTTTTTTTATTGGCATATGATTAACTGCATTTTCTGCTTTAATCAAATATACTTCCAAGTTTTTGTATGCCTTTAGAGGTGATATTTCTTTTAACTGCACACTGATTTGATATATATTTTCGCAATATAACTCCAGATGAGAAACTGTTTCTGTTCCATTTCCTTCTGTCTGTTCAACTACCTCTCCAATTTGAATTGCAGTCTCTTGACAGTCCATGAGAACAGAAAGAACTGTCTCATAATCTTTCTGCTCCAATTTCTCTCTGATTTTCTGATGTACAGTATGCAAATCTGATATAATTTCCAGTAGCTTTTTCTTTTGAAATTCTCGCATTTTGACCTCCATACTATACATAACGATTTAAACAGAGCTTCACATATTCGATATTTAAACAATACAAGGCCAATACCTTTCCTACTAAAATATAGAAACCTACTATTGCTCTAAACACAATAGTAGGTTTAACATCACCTTGTTTTTGCATCCATGCAATATCTTTCCTTCATCCTGAATTAAATCATTATAATAGGTATCGACATATAATGTAAATTCCTTTAGGATTTACCAATCCGCACCGTCTTTTCCTCAAACGCAAACCCATACTTCCTGATCCGCTCCTCCGGTATCCCTTTCCCCATAAGCACCGCCGCATACTGCTTCTCCTCTATCTGCGCAAGCGCCGCCTTCACCGCATCTTCCAGCGAAGCATCTCTCTTCTGATTATATACCTTAAATTCTATGATAAAAGCATCCAGCCCTTCCTTCTTCGGCTCCAGCATCACATCATACCGCCCGAACCCGCTCTCCCGATTGGAAGTAATCACATACCGGTCCTCCAGTTCCACCATAAGCCCCAGCACAAACCCGTGATAGAAACGTTCCGGCTCCGCCTTCCCGGTCGCACGTTTCCCTGTGTCAAAGTAACTGAAGGTTTCACCGGCAACGCGGTTCATGTATTCATTCATACCATCCAGATCTCCGGAAAGAAACGCTTTCACAAAATCATTATAATCAGACAGATTCTTGGAAAACCATCCGGATACCATGTTGTTGAACATGATCTTCACTTCATAGTTCGTCAATGACAGTTCATATTTTGGCGCTTTTATGATATGATCTGTCTCGTATTTCTCGTAACGCACTACTTTCAGGTAACCGCTTGCCACAAGCAGGCTCCAGATCGCGTTCTCATTGCTGTCCAGTTGGTCATAGACAATCTGTTCATCAATCGGTACAAGCAAATGTTCTCCCACCAGCAGGCTCTCAAAAGACTCCTTCACAGCCCTTCCGCCCTCCCGGATCAGCTTGCCGACAAGACTGTTGGAACTGGTATTCGCCCAATACGTCCGCAGTGCCCGCTTATCGAGATAATTTAAGATTGACCATGGGTTGTAGATATCCCTTTTATTCCCGAATATAAACCCGTCATACCACCTCTTCACCTCTTCCTTCGTATCAAGGCCATACTTATCCAAAGAGGCGAATACTTCTTCTTCCGTAAAGCCAAACGCCGTCTCATACTTGCAGGAAGTGGTTGTCACCACCTCAAGATTATTCAGATCCGAGAAGACAGACTCCTTACTGACTCTGGTGACCCCCGTCATAATCGCCCTCTCCAGATAAGGGTTCGTCTTAAATGCGGCATTAAACATGCTCCTGGTGAGCGCTGTCAGTTCCTCCCAATATCCGTCTACATATGCTTCCTGCATGGGCGTATCATATTCGTCCAGAAGGATAATCACCTTTTTTCCATAATAAAGATTCAGGTATTTTGAAAGATGGTGAATCGCCAGTGAGGCCTCCACATCACCCATATCTGCGGTTATGCGGCTCCAAAAATCTCTGTCTCCTTCCCGCAGTACATCGCTTTCAAGCAAAAATGCATTGTCTGTGTAAAGATCTGACAGCATCTGACATATCTTTTCTCTTGTGCCGGCATAATCTTTTTCCTTAATATTGGCAAAAGAAATACTGATCACAGGATAAGTCCCCTGCAGTTTACGAAGCTTTTCCTCCTGCCAGACAGCAAGTCCCTTAAACAGATCCTCTCTTCCCGCATATTTCACAGAGAAGAACTGCTCCACCATACTCACAGTCAACGTCTTCCCAAATCTCCGCGGCCTGGTAATAAGTGTTACCTCATCTCCACTTTCCCACCATTCCTTAATGAAAGCTGTTTTATCTACATAAAAATAATCGTTCTCAATGATTTTCCCGAAATCCTGTATCCCGATCCCTACTGTCCGTGCCATATACTCTCCCGTTTTTGTCTGCCCCATTTCCAGGATAATCCACAGTACTATCCGTCTGTCATACAATTCATGCCTGAAGTCCAGGAATTACTTCCTCATAATCCCTGACGTATACTCTGTTTCCCGTCTTCCCAAATAGATTCTTTCTGTATTGTTTTATTTTAATACTAACATACGTCAGGATACAACTCAATAAATGTTATTTCATTATTATAATTTATGTAACAGTTCAGCCTTCAATATCATGCTGCTAGGGTCAGAAGGTCATCGGTAAGCAAATTGTGTTAATTGTGTATGAATTATACTTGTTTTAAGCATGTTTTACAATTATTAAATCTGGCAATTTACCAAACAATTTTTATACAATTAACACAATTCCTGCTTGTAAGTAGTTTTGACCCCAGCATCATGCCATTAAGTTAAGTCTATACACAGCGTCTGATATGATAGGATTCTCCTGAGGACCATTGGAAAACGCCGGTACTTAATGAGGTTTTCCACGAATTTAGTACCGCTGCGTTTGGAACTGAGCGAAGGCGCGTCCGGCTTAACTTAACGACATTGGTTCAGCCTTTCGGCTTCCCTGTTACGGAATCTGCCCATTCCAAGTCGGCAAAGTTTGTCTGCAGTAAATGCAAAGTCCTGGGCTGAACTGTTAGCAATTTATGGCTATTCACGGCTGATATTCCGGGCAACACCAGGCAGAGGCTGCAGCGCCTCAGCGCAGCAGCCTCTACACTCTAAGTTTCCTGCTATCCGTAAAAATACCGGCACAACACCGCTTCTGCCCCTACCCCTGCATCATCTGCAGCAGCATAATATGATACTCCTCATCCTGCACAATTCTGGCAAGCACCGCATTCACACAACTGTCCTCAATCATCCTCATATGCTGTTCATACTGGCTGATCGCCGCTCTCTCGGCCTCTATATTCGAGGATATAATACCGGACATACCGCCCGTCATATTCACATACTCCGGCGTCCACATCTGGGGTCTGCCACTCCGTGTGGGAACAGCGAAGTTAATGCTCCCTCCCAGCAGTATAATCAGCTCCGCCAGTTTCTGCAGATGCATCATTTCCGCCATGGCGATGCCGATAAGTGTCTTAGCCTGTGTGCAGTGTTCACAGCACATACAGCTCTCTCCGTGGATATACTGCGTAATAGCCGTCAGTTCCGATACGGAACCGCAATAATCCATTGTAAGCAGATTGGCATAGAACTGATTCTGTTCCTGCACCTTCGTCGGCGGGTAGGGAAAAGGCAGCATCAGCGGCGATACGCCGCTGAAACTGCAGTCATTTTGTACCGGTCTTCCTTTTGCTTCCATATTGTTACCGATTCACTTTCTTGTTCTCTTATTACATTCTATGGAAGTTTCCCTGTATTGGTGTAAGTTTAAGCCCTGCGTATTCGCCTTTTCAGATCATCCCTTCCTTAATCACTCCCTGATCTCTCAGCACTTTCTCAACTACCGTCCCCTTAATCACATGAAGCAGCGGTTTCTTCAGGGCATTCAGCGGCCCCGGCAGTTCTATCTCCAGCGGAGACTTTCCGTCCATCAGCTTAACGCTGCTTCCAAGCAGTTCCCGGATATCATATACGCTGCCCCATACCTCCGGTACGCCTCTGTCTACGCCCAGCAGGCCATACACAGCTTCCATCGCAGTCCGGACAGAATATTCTGTGGTGAAGACGGTATCTCTGGGTGTCTCCGCAAACTGTCCCAGGAAGGCGAAGTTCACACAGCCGTCCGGAATAACATCCGGCCGGTCCCCCTTGGTTCTGGGCATAAAGAACGCCGTGATGTAAGGCATCATGGTGGGCACGCAGACTGCGCTGTTTTCTGCCAGCCCATCGATCTCTTCTTCCGGCACGCCCAGATGATAGAGCCACTCCTGCGTGATCTCTTTGCCGGTACATTCTTTCATCGGCTTCTTTACATAATCGCCGGGCACATCCGTAAACAGTCCGTACACCCATACGCAGACCTGATCTTTATCCTGTTCCTTGAACTGCCCCTGTCTGTTGATCGTCCAGCTGAGCAGCCATGCGGAATCCTTACAGCTTACAATACCGCCTGTCACAACCTTGCCGCTCTTCGGGTCACGTTTGCAGATATTCGTGATATAAGGCAGAATCTTGTCATCCAGCGTGGTAATTGTAGCGGACTCCCAGTTGGTTTTGGCCACGTCAGAACAGAATTTTTCCGGATGTCCGAAAGACGCATCCTGTCTGGCAATATTTTTCCACAGGTTCCAGCATCCGCTGGTCCTGACTTCCGCATCTCCGTTTGGCGCATGGTTCTGGTCGCCGTATACCGTGCCTTCGGTGCAGCTTCCGTTGGTGACGAACACGAGGTCATTTTCCGTGAGAACAATGCCTTCTTCTACCCCTCCCACTTTACACTCAATAGCCTTGGCCACCTTCTTTTCGCCCTCGGTCTCAAAGATCACGTTCGTCACTTCCGTGTTAAAACGAAAATCCACGCCCGCCGCTTCCAAATATTTCTGCATGGGCATAATCAACGATTCGTACTGATTATACTTGGTAAACTTCAATGCACTGAAATCCGGCAGGCCCGCGATATGATGGATAAATCTCTGGAAATAAAGCTTCATCTCCAAAGCGCTGTGCCAGTTCTCAAAGGCAAACATAGTCCGCCAGTACAGCCAGAATGTGGAATCAAACACTTCCTCATCGAATACGTCTTCTATCGTCTTATCATATAGGTCTTCATCCTTGGTCATGAAGAGTTTCATAATCTCCATACAGCCTTTACGGCTCAGGTTAAACAAACCGTCCGTATGCGCATCCTCGCCGCGGTTGACCGTGGCACGGCACAAAGAATAATTCGGATCCTCCTTGTTAAGCCAGTAATACTCATCCAGCACGGATACGCCTGGTGTTTCGATGGACGGAATGCTGCGGAACAGATCCCAGAGACATTCGAAATGATTCTCCATCTCGCGTCCGCCGCGCATAATATAGCCTCTCGTGGAATCATAGATGCCGTCACAGGCGCCGCCCGCAATATTCATAGCCTCCAGAATGTGTATATGGCTGCCAGGCATCTGTCCGTCACGGACCAGGAAGCAAGCCGCCGCCAGCGACGCCAGGCCGCTTCCCACGATGTACGCATTTTTCTCCTCCACGCCTTCCGGTTTCCTGGGTCTCGCAAATGCCTCGTAATTTCCGTTGCTGTAATAGATTCCTTTCCTGTTCTTAGCATTTTTACCCAACTCTGTATTGCGGTATTCCGGCTCCGCCGTCACATATTTCCTGCCGGATATCTTTCCTCCCTTATGCTTCGATGTTCCCCCGCCTGTTGCTTTCTTCTTCCCGTGATTGTGCACCGCATAGGCCGCCGCCCCTGCACCTGCCGCCACCGCGGCAACTCCCAATCCGATTCCCTTTTTCTTAGCCATAATCTTTTCCGCCTTTCCATTCGTTATTTGGCTCAAATTCTCCTTGCCTTCCTGCGTCTTCGCTGCATAAGATGCAGTCCGCTTATCTTTTCCATATGCCCATCTTACTCACCGAGAGCTGAAAATCCAACTTACAAAAAAGGTGAAATGATAAAAAACTTATCACTTCACCTTCTTTGATAAAATATGTTATCCGAGCGACAGCTTCTCAAAATTATGGATCGAATGCGCAATATTTCCATGCAGCGTAATACTCAGTTTCTCCACAATCACCGCATAATCGTCTTTCATCCCACGGTCTATCCAGTCAAGCATGACACCCACAAAGCCGTATTTATAAAATTCCGCAATGAAAGCTTTATCCTCCTGCGGCAGCTTCGCTTCCGTGCACTTCTCTTCCACCACATCAGCGATCAAGCGGTAAGTAAGCTCATACAGATAGCTTTCGATTTTGCTCCTGTCCACCGAACGGTATACATTCATAATAAAGGGCTTATTCTCGGTCACTGCCTCAAAAATCTGCAGCATCCCCTCCTGCCAGGTATCATATGTCTTCTTTCCCTGCAGCGCCTTCCTCCCATCTTCGATACAACTCCATTCCACCAGATCATAGATATCCTTGAAATGATAATAGAAGGTCATCCGGCTGATACCGCAATCCGCCGTCAGATCCTGAATGGTGATCTTATCAAGAGCCTTGTGCAGCAGCAGTTTCTTAAGGGATGTCTCCAGCGCGTATTTTGTAGTATTTGGCATATTCCTCACTCCCGGATTATGAAAGCCTGCATTGTCTGGCCAGGCCAAACCAATACCTGACGGCGAAACCGGCTGCCGTCCTCGCGGACGGCTAAGATGCCCATGGCAATCATATCTGATATCTGCAGCATCCCGTCCAAAACAATCACTACTCAATGTCCATAAATCTTCTCAGCAGAGAAAGCAGTTCATCGATATTCACCGGTTTAGCCGTGTGCGCATTCATACCGCAGTCCAGACAGTGCTGTATATCTTCTGCAAAAGCATCTGCCGTCATGGCTATAATCGGAATTGTCTGCCCGTCCGGCTTCTCTGATGCACGAATTCTCTCCGTAGCCTCGTATCCCGTCATAACAGGCATCCGGACATCCATCAGAATCGCTTCATAATATCCTGCTTCGGCCTGTTCAAACATTTCCACGCAAATCTGCCCGTTCTCGGCCCATTCCAGTTCCAAGCCTGTATCGGACAGCAATTCATGCAGAACCTCCCAGTTAAGACTGTTATCTTCTGCCACCAGAATACGGTGGCCGGCCAGATTGACACTCTTTTCCGTCCAGCTCTCTGCTTCTTCTTCGTTGCATATATATTTCTGCAGTCCATAGAAAAGAGTTGACTTGAACAGCGGTTTTGAGATAAAGCCGCTGATTCCCGCATCCCGTGCTTCCGTTTCAAACTCACTCCAATCGTAAGCCGAAATCAGAATAATAGGAATATCATCCCCGAGGTTCCGCCGTATCTCTCTGGCAAGCTGAATACCATCCATCTCAGGCAGTTTCCAGTCCAGAAGAATAATCTGATAATCATCCCGCTTCTCATGATGTGCAATCACCAGGTTTAGAGCCTTCTCCGCACTCAGGGTCCAGTCTGCCTGGATCCCGATGGATGCCAGCGCGTCCACAGCCGTACGGCACAGCGTTTCATCATCATCCACCACCAACATCTTCCATGCAGGCAGAAGCATATCGTCTTCTTTCATGGTAGCCTTCTCAAGATCTAACGTTACATGGAACTTAGAGCCCTTGCCCAGCTCACTCTCCACATCGATTGTACCCTCCATGGCATCAATGATATATTTCGTGATCGCCATGCCTAGCCCGGCGCCTTCTGTCTTGTGCACACGCTTGTTGTCCGCCCTTGAGTAAGAGTCAAAGATCTTGGACAGGAACTCCTGTGCCATGCCGATCCCATTGTCTTTCACAACAACATGGTTCCGGACAAAGTCTTCTCCTTTGGGCGATTCCTCCTGATACAACGACAGCTGAATAAGCCCGTCCTCCTGGGTATATTTGACAGAGTTGGACAGAAGATTCAACAGCACCTGATTCAGCCGTACACTGTCACAATATACATCCTCCGATATGATATTATCTATATGCACCTCAAAGTTCTGATGCTTCCCATTCACCTGCGGCTGAACGATTCCGACAATCCCTTCCATGACTTCACGCAACGAGACCATGTCCACCGTGAGCGTCATCTTACCGCTCTCAATCTTGGACATATCCAGCACGTCATTGATCAGTCCCAGCAAATGCTTGCTGGACAGCGTAATTTTCTTCAGACAGTTCTGTACTTGTTCCGCATCATCCATATGGGCAGTCGCAATAGCCGTCATACCAACGATTGCATTCATAGGCGTCCTGATATCATGACTCATATTCGACAGGAATTCACTCTTGGCCCTGGTCGCTTCTTCCGCCGTCGTACGGGCTTCATTCAACTCACGGATCTGCTGCTTGCTCATCCGGTAGTACATGAAGAAAATCATCAGAAGCAGCAGTAAAATACCGCCACAGGCCAGCAGAGTTGCCACCGTTCTCTCACTGCTCAGCCGCTCCACCGATTCATTGAGAACGCCAAAAGGCAGGACAATAACCAGATTCCACTCGGAATGGGGAAGGCTTACTGTTGTCACCTGCTGTCTCCCGTCTCCGAACTCCAGAATAGCCATGTAGTCGCTTCCCTCTTTCAGCGCGTCGCTAAGTTCATCGATATAACGTTCAACCGCGGCTTTATCTTCGGCATAAACCTCTTGAAGATAAGTGAAATAGTCAGAATATCCCATATCGCTAGTACGTATTACAAAGGTACCGTCATCACGGATAATATGCGAATACATTTCGATATCTTCTTTTTCCAGTGCCAGCTCATCGCTGATATACTGCGCCGGAAGCGCCATAACCGTAGCAATGCTCTTCTCCCCGTTACTCATGGGATATTCGGCGTTAACACCAAACAAGACAACCTGTTCGCCGGAAGTATTGGACGCTACGGCAACCTTCCTCTCACCCTCTTTAAGGGATCTGAGGAAAGGATCAGGATCAATCAGAACCGCCTCTTCTCCGTACAATGTCTCCAGTTCCCCGGATTCGGAACACAGTGCCAGGGAGATAAAATCCCTGACTTCCGTCCTGAAGATCAGTTCATCGTATATCTCCCCTGCATCTTTGCCTTCCGTGGAAACCACCGTCACAACCGCTTCCGCCTGTTTCAGTCGCAGATTGACGATCGTCTCGAAATGCTTACTGATCCGTTCCCCCATACTGCTCATGTACATATTGCCCAAATCATCTATCGTTTTTTCGCTCTCACGTTCCATGTAAGTTCCGAGAACAGCAAAAACCGCCACACTGAAAAAAATAAGCAGAACGAAACTGCCCACCAGGAATTTCGTTGTGCCTGTATATTTAAAACTTTTTTCCTTCTTATCCATCAGTGATTTCCTTCCATGACACATTCCCCACATATTTACATAAATATAGCACATAGTCCTCACCATGCGCAAGCTGTTTCAGGTATTTGGTAACAGTTCAGCCCAGGACTTTGCATTTACTGCAAGGTCCGTAAGAACATGTAAATTTGCTTTCCTACGCCAGATCCTCCGTCTGCCACCGGCACTTCTTCATATCAACACATCCGTCCGGCTTAAAGTCTACGCCCTCTTCCAGCAGAAGCTCCCGCTGCCTGATAAAATGCGGCGCCAGCCTGCCCACATGGTTTACCACTCTGTGACACGGATACTCTCCGTAATATTCCGCCAGACTCAACACCTTTCCCACCAGCCTTGCATTCCTGTCCCTGCCGATCAGCTTCGCAACCTGCCCGTAAGAAGCGACCTTCCCTTCCGGTATCTCGTCCACGGCCGAGAGAACTTCATATATCAGTTCTTCGCTCATTTTCGTACTATCTGCCATTTCTTCCACCTCATACAGCTGTGTATTATATGCCGTCCCGGTTTGTCGTTTTGCTCTGCCCGCATACAGCTGCAAAGAACCATCTGTCTTCTTCGGGAAAAATCAGAAATTACTCTCCCCGCGGTTTACACCCGCGCGCAGATAGTTACCCAGACTCGTGATGCATACTAACGTGGCGATCAGGAAGAGCCCCGGAATCAGAATAATCCACCAGGAATTAGTCAGCAGCGCCTGTTCCGGGAGCGAGAGCATACTCCCCCACGTAATCTCGTCAACCGGCAGTCCGATTCCCATGAAGCTCAGTGTAGATTCCGCAACGATGGCACTCCTGATATTCATGACTGCCATAAACATAATAGACGATATAAAATTAGGCGTCAAATGTTTCCACAATATATGGAAAAAACCGCCGCCCATGCATCTGGAAGCAATCACATACTCGCTGTTCCGGATCTGCCTCACCTCGCTCCTCACAACCTTTGCGATCCCCATCCAGCCCGTAATGCCGATCACAAAGGAAATACTGACCACATTTGCCTTACCCAGAACAGCCTGCAGCAGAATGACCACCAGCAGCCCCGGCACGCTGAGCAGTATCTCCGTCAGCCGCATCATCAGCCCGTCCGCCCAGTCAGGCGCACAGCCGCTGGCGGCTCCGAACACAATAGCCGCCGAAGTCGAAAGCAATGTCGCGGCAATACCGATAAACAGGGAAACCCTGCCGCCATACCAGATCATGGAAAAGATATCCCTTCCCATAGTATCCGTCCCGAAAAGGAATTCCCTGCACGGTGAAACGTTATAATTCTCCAGATCCAGAAATGCCGGGTCCTTGGTCATAATAAGATCACACCCCAGACAGCCGCAGATAATCGCACTAAGAAGAACTGCCGCGAAAACAGGCCTCCCCTCGTACCATTTCCGCCGTCTTGCCGGTTCTGCCTGCGTTGCCGGCCTGATTCCCACAATTTCGAACCGGTGGTCCATGCGCTCCGCGCTCTCTTGTTTCCCTGCTCCCGTCTCCATACTGTTTATCTCCACAATCCCATATCGCTTCTGCACGGCATTACTCCCACAGCGCTGCTCCGTTTCCATCCTCATAATCAGTCTTTCTGTTATCATTCACAAGTTTCCGGGCAGACCGCTTGGAAAAGCGCTCTCCCTCCTGGCTCCCGCCGTCCCGGAAGGAATCACTTCAAGACGGTTCTTCCCGCTCCCGCCATCCGCGGGTCTACCCGCTCATTGACCGTCTGTGCCGCCAGACTGCACAGAATCACCACCGCCCCCGAAAGCATACACAGAACCATCAGCAGGTTATAGTCTTTATACCTGGCACTCTCATAGGAGAGCGTCCCCAGTCCCGGAAAAGAAAAAACCGTCTCAACAATATAGGTCCCTCCCATGATATGAGGGACGGAAATCGCCATAATGCTGAAATAGGACGGCAGTACATTCCGCAGACAGTGCCTGAACATAACGCTGCGTCTTTTCATTCCCTTGGCCTTCGCAAGCAGTACATAATCTGCCCGCAGTTCCTCCAGAATCCTGTTGCGAATCATATAAGCGTAATACCACAGATGTCCCGTCACCACAACCGTCATCGGCAGGATCAGATGCAGAATCCTGTCTCCCGGGTCCTCTGCCCTTCCGGCGGTATAGGCGCCGCTGCTGGGCAGCCATTTCAAATTGACCGCGAAGATCAGGATCAGCACCAGCGACAGCCAAAACTCCGGGATGCAGCTGGTGACTGTTCCCACTTGACAGATCACTCTGTCCGCCAGCCTTCCTTCATGCCAGGCACACAGCACTCCCAGCAAAAGTGCCAGGCCGAAGATCAGTACAAAACCGGTTCCGCCCAGCAGAAGTGTATTCCCGATCCGTCCGCCAATAACCTCCATCACATCCGTCTTATATTTATAGGAAATTCCGAAATCTCCCTGCAGGGCATTTGTAAGCCAGCGGACATACTGGACCGAAACAGAATCCTTAAGTCCCAGTCTGTCTTTTGCCCATTCCCGTTCTTCCGGCCCCATCCGTTCCGCACGTTCTCCGTAGTACGATATAAGCGGATCGCCCGGCGCAAGCCTGGAGATATAGAAAACTACAATAGACAACAGAAAAATACTGCCAAGAAAAATCAGAAGCTTTTTCCCATAATATGCTGTTTTTCTGAGCAGGCCATCTGTCAAGGCGCCGAAACAGACATGCCGCCCGCCGTACAACAAATTGTTGTGCATGTCGGATCCAAATCCATGCTCTTCTCTCATTCTGACTCCTCTCCCTGTCATTACAACGTTGTATTTACGCACAGCAAGAACCGGCATTGAAAGCATCACAAAGAAAATCCGTACTCCGGAATTGCCGAAAGAAGCGTCTTAGTGTACTCATGCCGTGGGTTGGCGAACACCTCTTGCGTCTTTCCGGTCTCTACCAGTCTTCCCTGATACATAACGCCTACCCGGTCACACAGAAATTCCACCATAGCCAGATCATGGGCTATGAAGAGGAAGGAGAACCCGTGCTCCCTCTGCAGATGCCGGAATAAATTCACAATCTGTGCCTGAATGGACACGTCCAGGGATGCGATGGGCTCATCCGCCACCAGCAGTTCCGGTTCCATCGTCAGCGCTCTCGCGATTGCCACGCGCTGTCTCTGGCCGCCGGAAAGTTCAGCCGGATATTTGTCCAGATACTCTGCATCCAGGCCCACATAGTGCATCTGGAATTCCGCTTCCGCCCGCAGGGAACCTCTTGGCGGCGTTATATGCTGTATCCTAAGCGGTTCCGTAATGATATCGCACACTTTCATGCGCTGGTTCAAACTGGAATTGGAATCCTGAAAGACAATCTGTCTTGTTGTCTGCAGCATACGCCTGTTCTTTCGAAATATGGCCAAATTGCAGGTGTCGATACCTTTATAGAGAATCCTGCTGCCGCCGTACAGATCATCCGCATTGTCTTTATCCTCAAATCCCCGCTTCCGGGACCGTGAGTTTCTGTTCGGAGGATGTCCATCATTTGGTTTATAAATATTCATAATACAGCGGGCAACCGTCGATTTCCCGGAACCCGATTCCCCTACCAGTCCAAAAATCTCTCCTTTTCTGATCTGAAAAGAAACGTCATCAACCGCTTTGACCATCACCTTTTTCGTTAGAGGAAACGCGTGCGTCAAATGCTGTACATCCAGCAGAACCGGTTCCGCATCCTCTGTCCCGGTATCACCGCCGTACCGCTCTGTATCCCCTGTCCCGGTATCGCCGCCGTACCGCTCCGCACCTTCTGACATCCTGTTTTTACCTCCGGCGTTCCCGCTCTTCGTATGCAGATGCTCTCTCGCCAGAGGATGGTTACTCAGAATGAGATCCGGCTGCCCGCCTTCGCCTGCGTCTGTCCACGGAATGTTCTTCGGAGCCCGTTCATCCAACAGCCATGTGGCCGCATAGTGCGTATCGCTGACGCGAAACATCGGCGGTTCCTCTTCATAGTCGATGGCAAGCGCATGGGCATTCCGGCATGCAAAGGCATCCCCCTTCGGAGGATGCAGCAGTGTAGGCGGCATACCCGGAATTGTCCTAAGGGCTTCCTTTCCCTTGGAAAATGCCGGAAGCGCCTGCATAAGTCCCCATGTGTACGGGTGTTTCGGATCACGGAAGATTTCTGCCACCGTTCCAATCTCCACGATCTTCCCGGCATACATAACGGCAACACGGTCCGCCGCTCTTGCCACCACCCCCAGATCATGGCTCACAAAGACCGTCGCCGTGCCCAGTTTCTTCTGTATCTCCCGAAACAGTGTAAGAATCTGCTCCTGTATCGTTACATCCAGCGCAGTAGTGGGCTCATCGGCGAAGAGAATCTGGGGATTTCCGGCAAGCGCAATCGCCATCACACTGCGCTGACGCATACCCCCGGAAAAGTGGTAAGGATATTGCCGCATGCGCTCCCCCGGCCGGTCTATGCCTGTCAGTTCCATCAATTCCCGCACTCTGTCATGCACAATCTCCCGGGGGATTCTCGGCTGGTGCAGCCGTACAGCTTCCCCAATCTGGGCTCCCACGGACATCGTCGGATTTAACGAGGTCATGGGATCCTGAAATACCATGGAAAACAGTCTGCCCCGGAGTTTCTGCATTTCCCTCCCACCATAACCCGTTATATCCGCGCCATTCACCCTGATGCTGCCTGACTTTATCCGGGCCGTGGCGGGCAGAAGCTTCATGATACTTTTGCACAGGACACTCTTCCCGCAGCCGGATTCTCCCACAACTGCCAGCACCTCGCCTGGCAGTAATGTAAAGCTGACATTTCGGACAGCCTCCACTTCACCCTGGGGCGTATCAAAACTGACCGACAGATTTTTTACTTCCAGTAATCCTGACATTTTTTATTCCTTATCATTATTTAATGAATCATGCCCCGTGAACCGGAACCAGTCCCTGGCAGCTCACTTTAAAACAATTGTCCACTCCGCCACATTCCAGAAAATGCCGACGCCGTGATGCCCCATAACAGTATTGGCGGAAATACCTTGTATCGCCGAATCTGCCACATAATCAGCATCCACATAACAAATAAACGCGAATGCCGGATCCTTTGCCAGTTCTTCCTGAAACTTATCATATGCTTCCGCGCGGACGGCCGGATCATCAGACCGGCGCGCCTCCGTCAGATACTGGTCTACCATTGCATTGGAATAGCCGTTGTAATTGGCTCCTTTATCTGTCCCAAATACCTTGTAGGTATGGTCATCCGCATCAAAAGGGCTTCCCCAGCCGATCAGATAGGCCATCTGTCCGCCCCAGTCTACCTGTGTGGGGATCTCCACCAGGCAGTCGATCCCCACTTCCCGAAGCTGCTGCGCCGCGGCCTGTGCAATATCAAGGCGGACCTGGTCGCCCGCGCCGACACTGATCACAAAACCAACCTTCTCCCCGCCTCTCTCATAGAAACCGTCACTGCCCATGGTACAGCCTGCGGTCTCAAGCACCTCTCTCGCCTTATCAGGGTTATAATCATACTGTTCCACTTCTTCGTTATTATAAATATTGCGCTGCAGAGGCCCATAGGCTGCAATACCCTGTCCGAGCAGGACCGCATCGACGATCGCCTGCCTGTCGATCGCATAGCAGACAGCCGGAATGATATCCCGGTTCCTGATCCAATAATCATTCCGGAAATTAAACAGAATCCCTCTGTAATCGGACGTCTGCATTTCATAACAGATATATTCTTCCCTGTCCGCAAATGCCTGTGCGTCCCTGGGCGTAAGCAGCGCCAGGTCCAGTTCGCCGGATTCCATCTGCATCGCCCTGGCATTGTCATCCGGTACGATCTTGAAAACAATCCGGCCGATATTCGGCTCACCCTTAAAATACGCTTCGTTCTTAACCAGTGTGATCGCCTGCCCCACATCCCAGCTTTCCAGTTTATATGGCCCGGTGCCTATGGGACTGCGGAAAAAAGCCGACTCCTGCATATCTTCCCCCTGCAGCAAGTGCTCGGGCAGAACCGCCATAGTCATATAATCCAGAAAAGCCACATTGGGAGCCGCCAGTCTGAAAGAAATGGTATGTTCATCAATCACCGTAATCTCTTCCACGTCCTCATAATTGGGCGCATTCTCCGATCCGTTTTCCGGATCCATAATGGCCTCTATCGTGAATTTTACATCATCGGCGGTGAATTTCTCACCGTCATGCCACTCTACATCCTCCTCCAGGTGGAATGTATAAGTACAGTCTGCCTCATCAAACTCCCAGCTGCTGGCCAGTCCGGGAATCACTTCGTTGTCGCCGTTGTGGGCCGTAAGACCGTTGAAGAGCAGCATATTGATCTCCCCATGCTCATCCATAGCGGGATTGATCCTGGTATAATCGCCGCTGCCGTAGACTAACGTATCGGCTGTCTGGTCCGCATCATTTACGGAATCGGATTCCTGCAGGCTATTTTTTTCTGCACTTTCCACCGAACCGGTTCCTCCCTGTGCCGCCGGTGCAGCGCCGCAGGCGGATAATATTGTGACTGCTGTCAAAGCTGCTGATAAAGAGAAAAACCTTTTCATTCCCATTGCTCCTATTTAACTCCTGTTCTTCTTTCTGTTGATACTACAAACCAGGAACATCCGATACCGGATATTTCTGCCCGGATCTGCAGCTTACATTTCTGCCGTCACCTGACTGACAGAAATATCATGCTCTCTGGCCGCCCGTGCCAGATCCTCATACTCATACTTCTCACGGGTAACGCCGTATCCCCTGGAAATCTTCTTTCTGATTTCGCCATATCTGGTCTGCACCGTCTCCACAGAGCGCTCCAGCGTATATCTCTTATATTCGTTTTCACGAATGCCGATCGTCGTTGTGTGTTTGAAGATCTGTTTCACCATTTCTTCTTTATCGCTCTCCCGGCACATGACGCAGAGCAATGTTCCCGGGCGGGACTTCTTCATACCGATCGGAACGGTATACACTTCCAGCGCTCCGGCCGCAAACAGTGCATCCATGGCAAATCCGACAGCCTCCCCCGTCATATCGTCCACATTACAGCTTAGTTCCGTTATCGTATCACCGGCATTTTCCGTCTCGCCAAGCAGCGCCCGCACACAATTCGCCGCCGGAAAATCCTTCTTCCCCATGCCGTAGCCGATTGCTCCTGTCTTCATGACCGGCATATCCCCAAACCGCGTCACGAAATGTTTTAGCAGTGCCGCTCCCGTCGGTGTACACAGTTCCCCTTTGATCCCGCCGCCGTATATCGGCACATCACGCAGAATATATGCCGTGGCCGGCGCCGGTACGGGCAGTACGCCGTGGGCACACTTCACCTGGCCGCTTCCCACATGAACCGGCGACGCGATCACCTGGTCGGGTCCAATCCTGTCCATCAGCAGACAGACTGCCGCCACATCGGCAACCGCATCCATCGTACCCACCTCATGAAAATGAATTTCCGACACCGGAACACCGTGGGCGCAGCTCTCGGCTTCGGCGATCAGTCCATATACCGCAAGAATGTCCTGCTTCACCTTGTCAGACACAGGCAGGCTGTGAACAATATGCTCGATATCGTGCATACCGCTGTGGTGATGTGGATGTGCAGTATGGTGATCATGTCCATGACTGTGCATATACCCGGTATCGTGATTATGTCCGTGATCATGCATATGTATCGTATCATGTACATGGACGTTGTCACATGTGTGTGCGGTATCTTGTGCGTGGCTGCCGTCATGCGCGTGTGCAGTATCATGTGTATAGTTGTCGTCATGCGCGTGTACGGTATCGGCCTCATGTCCGCAGTGTGCATGGGAATGCTCATGAGTATGATCATGCATATCCTCACTTTCCTCTTCCCCATAAACCTTCACGGTGATGTGTGTACCGCCGATGCCGCATTTACTCATCTTCTCTTTCGTGACCGTAACGCCCGGAATTCCCAGTGCGTTCAGTTGTGTTATAAATGCTTCCTGGTCAGGTATCAGTTCCAATAACGCGGCTGTCAGCATATCTCCCGCCGCACCCATACTACAGTCAAAATATAATGTTTTCATTTTTTCTCCGTTTCTGCGCTGCTTTGCTGCGCCAATCCATAAACTATAGTTAACGACATTGGAAATTTCATTTCCTATAATTATTGTTTGAGACATGTACTGCGGCTCACCATATGGTTGATCATCCCCGCGAGATATCCGGCGCCGAATCCGTTGTCGATATTGACCACGGATACCCCGCTGGCACAAGAATTCAGCATGGACAGAAGTGCGCTCACTCCGTGAAACGACGCCCCGTAACCCACGCTCGTCGGCACCGCGATCACCGGGCAATCCGCCAGTCCGCCGATCACACTGGCAAGCGCCCCTTCCATACCCGCAATGGCAACGATAACAGACGCACTCATGATCTCATCCATGTGTGCCAGCATCCGGTGCAGTCCCGCAACGCCCACATCATAGAGCCGTACCACTTCATTGCCGTGCACTTCGGCGGTGAGAGCCGCTTCTTCCGCTACCGGAATATCTGAGGTTCCGCCTGTCGCTACAACGATCTTGCCGATTCCGTCCGGCACGGGCATCGCACCCAGGATACCGATCCGTGCTTCTTGCCGGTAATCCATTTCATATACCCCGGAAATCACCGCCGCGCTCTCCGGAGATAGGCGGGTGATCAGGATCGTCTTCTGTCCGTTTCTCTTCATACTCTCGACAATGCCGATCATCTGCTCCGCCGTCTTGCCCGCACCGTAGATTACCTCCGGCGCTCCCTGACGGATTCCCCGGTGCATGTCCACCTTGGCATATCCGATATCCTCAAAAGGCGCTTTCTTCATGGCAAGCATCGCATCCTCAACAGATATCTCTCCGTTTTTTACTGCTTCCAGTGTTTTTCTAATCTCGCTGTTCATGCTGTTCCCTCCCTGATCCGGTAAAGTCATAATTCCGACATAGTTATCCGCGCAATTCTTTATGGCAAACCCTCGATGTACTCCATATATTCTACAGCTCGAATCCTGTTTATCCTCTTGTTTCCAGATCCAACAGGACTGCCGTATAATACTTTTTCAATTCCTTAAGAATCTCTTCCCTTCTCTCCAGCACACGGCTCATCTGGCTGTCCGGAAACTGCAGCCTGGCAGTACTGCCCGCCATACGCACCCGAAAGTCCGTAAACCCAAGCCCGAACAAATAATTCTCCGCCGCCTCGGTCGCCGACAGCTTCTGTGCCGTTATGCTTTCCCCTGCCGGAATCCTCGTGGCAAGACAGGCGTAGGCCGGTTTATCCCATGTAAACAGACCCGCTTCTCTGGAGAGACGGCGGATCTGTGCCTTCGTCAGCCCGCACATTCTAAGCGGGGACTGCACCGAAAGCTCTCTGAGTGCGCGCATCCCGGGGCGGTCTCCTTCCTCGTCGGAGGCATTCGTTCCGTCCAGCAGAACCGTAAAACCGTCCTCGCCTGCTGCTTTTGCTATCGTTTCAAAAATGATCCTCTTGCAGTGGTAACACCGGTCCGGCGGGTTCGCCGCAATGATCTGTGAGGAAAGCACATCCACGTTGATCACCTTCATGTCCGCCTGCAGCTGCCCGGCAAGTTTCTCTGCATCCTCCAGCTCGAACCGGGGCTGGAAAACGGATTTCACATAATAAGCCCGTACTCTTACACCGGACCGCATTGCCGCATAGAGTAGATATGCCGAATCCACGCCGCCGGAGAAAGCGATTGCGGCTGACGGGGTCTGCGCGAAATATTCTGATAAGTCCATATCCTATACTGTCCTTCCTTATATAAATGCCAAAAGGCATGCAGTCTTCCCTGGAAAGACCGTATGCCTTCATGAACATACATAACTCATTATCTTATAGTTATAGTAAACGACATAACAAATTTCTGTTTCCGTCTCCTGCCAAAGCCATATACGGAAGCTTTTGCAGGGCCGAAAACGAAATTTTTAATGCCGTTAACTATAACGACATTGGAAATTTGTTATATCGTTTACTATTTTTACATAGTAATCCGCTTCATAAATTCAAAATAAACCAGGAATTCCCTGTAAAATAAAGAGATAACCGGAACTTCTGTTCCGTAAATGGCTCCGTGCCATTTATACAGTAGGTCTATTATATCATTTTTTACACAAATGACAAGCTTATTTTATGTTCTTCTGCAGTAACAATTCAGCCCAGGACTTTGCATTTACTGCAAAGTCCGTGAGAACATGTAAATTCAGCCAAGAGGGAATCTGCCCCTCGCCGAAGGCGACTTGGAATGGGCAGATTCCGTAACAGAGAAGCCGAAAGGCTGAACTGTTACCTTCTGCATAACCTGCCGGTACACGGCTTCCACCTCTTCTTTCGTTGCCAGCTGCTCGGAAAAGGCGCTCGCGCTGCCCGCCGACAATCCCATGGCAAATGCGTGTCCGTAATGCTTCCTCTCCATCCACCCGGCAACAAATCCTGCCACCATGGAATCTCCTGCGCCGACTCCATTGACCAGCCTGCCTTCAGGCGCCGGTGCCTCATGAATACCTCCGCCCTCCGCTGCCAGGACCGCCCCTTCCCCTGCCATGGATACCAGCACATTGACCGCTCCCATCTCCTGCAGTTTAACGGCATAGGGTATCACTTCTTTCCTTGTCTTAAGCTCTACGCCGAATATTTCACCCAGTTCATGGTTATTTGGTTTCACCAGGAACGGGTGATACGTGAGCACGTTGACCAGCAGATCCTTCGTGGCATCCACCACGATCATGACGCCACGTCCGCTCAGCCGCTCCATGATTCTTCTATACATATCGTCCGGCATGGAACCCGGAATGCTTCCGGCGAGAACCAACACGTCTCCCGTTCCCAACACATCAAGCTTCCCCATCAGTTTCTGTACGCTTTCCTCACCGATTATGGGACCGCAGCCGTTTATCTCCGTTCCGTCGATAGATTTCAGCTTCAGATTGATTCTCGAAATACCGTTATCAATGTGAATCAGGTCAGATTTCACACCCATCTGCTCTATCCGGCGGACGATCTCTTCTCCCGTAAATCCTGCCACAAACCCAAACGCCGTGTTCTCGATTCCCAGATTACCAAGTACCATGGATACATTCAGGCCTTTTCCCCCGGGAAGCATCAGCTCCGAACTGGTCCGGTTCGTGAGTCCCAATTTGAAATCCTCCACCGAAACGATATAATCCAGCGACGGATTAAAAGTGACCGTATAAATCATTTCGTTTTCTCCCTTACTCTGTTTTCCTGCCTACTTTTGACTTTTTTATTGTATTATACAACCAAAATCAATCAAAACAGATCATATTAATTCATAAAATCATACTGCATATTTTGGATGATTTGCATAATTTTAAATTATTTTGATTGATTACGACCGATTTATAGACAAAAATTCATTGATTTTAGAAATATTATTGAGTATACTTAATATAAAGACCGCATCAGAACCAGTTTGGAAAGATCATGCAGGGAGAACCGGAATATGCCAAGAACTATAGCCATCGGCAGACAGGATTTTGAAAAAATAAGAATAAATAATAATTTCTACATCGATAAAACCCCCTTTATCCAGGAATGGTGGGACGCTGGTGATGATGTAACGCTGATCACGCGTCCGAGACGATTCGGAAAGACTTTGAATATGAGCATGCTGGAGAAATTCTTCTCTGTCACCTATGCAGGCAGGGAGGATCTGTTTCAGGGTCTTGCCATATGGAAGAATGAAAGGTACCGGAAACTACAGGGAACCTTCCCGGTTCTTTTTATCACTTTTGCGGATGTAAAAGAAACCTCCTATGACCAGACAAAGAAGAAAATATGCAGCATTATTCAGGAATTATATAACCAACACCATTTCCTTCTGGACGGCAATCTGCTAAGCGACAATGAAAAAGCATACTTCCTCGGTATTTCCGCCGAAATGGAGAACTATGAAGCTTCCGGCTCCATAAAGGCGTTATCGAATTACCTTTCCCGTTATTATGGGAAAAAAGTGATCATCCTCCTGGACGAATATGATACCCCGATGCAGGAAGCATATGTAAACGGATACTGGAAGGAACTGGTCGGCTTTACCAGAAGCCTGTTTAATTCCACATTCAAAACAAACCCCTATCTGGAACGCGCCGTTATGACCGGCATCACAAGGGTGAGCAAGGAATCTATTTTCTCTGATTTAAATAACCTTGAAGTAGTGACAACGACTTCCCCCAAATATGCGGACAGCTTCGGTTTCAAAGAGGAAGAAGTGTTTGCCGCTTTGGAAGAATACGGCCTATACGACAGGAGGCAGCAGATTAAAGACTGGTACGATGGTTTCACATTTGGAAACAGAGCCGATATATATAATCCATGGTCTGTCATCAATCTTCTTGACAAGAAAGAGGTCGGCACTTACTGGGCCAATTCCAGCAGCAACAGCCTGGTTGGCCAGCTGGTACGGGAGGGAAGCCCGGATATCAAGATGACTATGGAGCGGCTGCTGCAGGGAGCCACCTTCCACACCACCTTCGACGAGCAGATCGTCTTCAACCAGTTGGAACAGGGAGACGACGCAGTATGGAGCCTGCTGCTTGCAAGCGGATATCTGAAAGTGATACATTATGAATTTAACATAAGCCGGGGGAAGGCAGAATATGACCTCAAACTGACAAACCTGGAAGTCCGGATCATGTTCGAACGGATGATAGAGAGTTGGTTCAACAGCTGCCGCAGAGTGAACAACGCATTCCTCCAGGCGCTTCTTTCAGATGACGTCAAAGCAATGAATACCTATATGAACAGGGTAACGAAAGAGATGTTCAGTTATTTCGATACGGGAAAGAAACCTTCCGAAGAAGAACCGGAGCGGTTCTATCACGGATTTGTTCTCGGGCTGATGGTTGAACTGTCTGACAGATATGCCGTCACATCGAACCGTGAAAGCGGCTTCGGACGTTATGACGTGATGCTGGAGCCCAGAGCGCTTGCAGGAACAGCACCCCTGCTCACAGGAAGTAATGCCCTCAGTCATAACGAAAAGCCTCTGGATGCCATTATCATAGAATTCAAGGTTCAGGAGGAAGAGGAACCGGAATTGTCCGATACC
Organism: Clostridia bacterium; assembly: GCA_910575245.1. Taxonomy (GTDB): domain Bacteria; phylum Bacillota; class Clostridia; order Lachnospirales; family Lachnospiraceae; genus UBA3282. The sequence continues at coordinate 83,390 of CAJTEN010000013.1, forward strand.
GTACAGGACGCACTGCACCAGATAGAAGAAAAAAATTATCAGGCGGCTCTTGTGGCAAGGGGCATTCCACAAGAACGGATCCGCAAGTACGGATTCGCTTTCTGTGGCAAGAAAGTGCTCATTGGCAGCGCTGCATCCGATTGCCCCAAGAACTGATACGCTCTGGTTCTCCGTCCGGACTTTCCCGGATCTGCCGGGGAGGAAATATCCTGATCGGAAAATTCCTCTCCGCTCCCAAGATCCCGGTATCCTAATCTTTCACATATGGCTGTGCGCCCGCAGATAAATCTGCCACATCACATAATCCTTCAATCGCCTGCCTGTCCATTCCAATTCATTTCCTGCCCGCTTTGCGAGCAATTCATCCCTGTACTGAATGGACTCCTGCGGAGTGAGGGAATTTAATGGTAATTTGATAGAAATATGAGTGTGATTGTGGTAGTATTTTATTAGAAATATAAATCGGGAAATGCGGAGGTAATATAATTGAATGTCATAGAAACAATTAACAAAAGGCATAGTTACAGAGGTAAGTATAAATCTGATTCTGTTCCCAGAGAAGATTTAATAACAATAATGAAAGCGGGGCTGAACGCTCCGTCAGGCTGTAATAAGCAAACAACAAGTCTAATAGCAGTTGATGATAAAGATGTATTGAAAAAACTACATAGAGTTATAAACCCACCAGTTGGAGAAACGGCTCCCGCTATGATATGCGTTTTAACACAAAGAATACCTGCATACAGGGATAAATGCTTTGCGGTTCAAGATTATTCTGCTGCAATCGAAAATATGTTGTTAGCTATAGTTGAACTTGGATATCAAAGCTGTTGGTATGAAGGACACATTACTGATGAAGATAAAATTGGTTATCAAATGGCTCAAATCTTAAACGTTCCCGACAACTTTGAGTTGGTGTGTTTTTTGCCTGTTGGTATTGCCGAGACAGAACCAACTTTACCTAAGAAGCGAACTTTTGAGGAACGAGCATGGTTTAATACCTTTCCCAGTATTCAAAATGAATTTTAGTATGCGGCAAATTCAAATTTGCGAGGAAAAATGTATGATTGGAATAAGACCATATAAATCTACAGATGTAGATACAATATTATCGTGGTGTCAGGATGAAAAAGCATTTTATCAATGGACAGCAGGCATACTCGGTAATTATCCGATAACACAAAAGGAATTTTGTTTTGTTGAGTCTCTAATGCCGTTTACTGCATTTGATGAAACAGGAATCGTTGGCTTTTTTACACTAAGAAACCCTGATGAATCAATGGATGAACTACGTTTTGGATTTGTTATTGTAAATCCTCACAAGAGAGGAAAAGGCTATGGAAAAGCTATGCTCCGGCTAGGTTTAAAATTTGTATTTGAAATATATGGAGCCCAAAAAGCATCATTGGGCGTTTTCGAGAATAATCTTTCAGCTTATTGTTGTTATAAATCAGTCGGTTTTAACGATACTGTTCTTGATACGACAGAAACATATTGTGTTCTAGGTGAAGAATGGAAGTGCAAAGAATTGATTATGGAAAATAGATCAATTCCGATTGTGATTGGATGATTTCTAATAGGATATATCCGGCCTTTTCAATCACTTTCCATGAAGGTACGTTTTCATTCCTCACGGTTGCGATGATTCTTTTCGCATTATAACATTTTAGGAAATATTCTGTGTATGCCTTAACCACTTCAACAGCATATCCATTGTTTCTATACTGCGCACCGACAAAATAGGTAATCCTTGTTTCCCGGAGGTCTTCATAATAGGAACATCCAACAGAACCAACAACCTCTGCTCCGTCGTTTAGGGTTCCGTCTGCCGTCATTATGGCAAACGGAACCGCATCATTTGTTTTTATATCCCTGATCACCAATCTCTTAGTTTCAATCTGCATAAACAAAACCCCCGTATTTCAGAAAGCTCCCTCAGTTCTTCGTCGGCCATGACATCCACGTTCTGTACAAAAAAACTTCCGCAAAATATACTTCCACCCATTATATGCATCAGTTTTTCTTTCATGCCAACTGCAAGCCAGCCAACTCCCTCACCACTTCAATCGGCAGGTCAGCATCCTCCGCGATTTCCTCGACTGTCTGTTTCCCCCTCGCAATCAAGCGACGGGCAAACGCCTTCTTTTCTTCTATTCGAGCTTCCTCCGCTCTCTTCTCTGCTCTTTTTTCCGCTAAATCATCAAACACCTGACACATAATATTCTGACCTCCTTCCGTCTCCTTGAAATATCTTAGCTGTTTTGCCAATGCCGGATAGAACATGTCTACCGAACTCAAACATCTAAAGTCATGCATCAGCTTTCCAATCGGATCGCTGTCTTCTTTATAGCTGCCATTAACATATATGATATGGGAGCCATCGCCAAAATATGCGCCCGTTTCCTTAATCACCCTATCAATATGGTACAATGAACACCCTGCTCCCATAACATCACTTGCTGTTATGAAAATCACATAAGAATCATGTATTTCCTTAAATTCCTGTCCCGCCTTCAACATTTTTGTATCAATCATGCTGCTATGGAATCTCGCCCTATGGACATCTGCTCCAACCGAAGCACGTTGCACTTCAATGACATAGACCTTATCTTTCCCGTCTTTTGCATAAATATCTATCGTAATAGATCGTCCACCCGGCATTGGATTCTTATACTCTCTCTGTGCTACCACTTCCAGCACCTTTAAATCACTGCGCTGGAGGATAACATTCAGCAATAATTCCGTAGCCTCGATATTTCTATCAAATACCAACGTCATTAGATTATCGTCTAAAAGATTTAATTTTCCTATTGCCTCTAATGTTTCTTGCCTCTCTAATTGCTTCTGATTATCCGCTCCCATCAAATCACCTGTCTTTTCATTAAGTATCATATCATGGATTCCTCCCTTTTTCAATTACGCCTGCCATCTGCATTCCATTTGCAGAAAGGCTAAAATATTTTGCTTTCTTCTTTCTGCACTATATAATTCTGGATTCCAGAAATCCACTGAATCCATGAAAACAGTATTTTCATACCTTTACACTCCTATTGCCATAATCCGTTCTCCTTTCGATAACGGGCAATCGGAACTGATGAAATGCCTTCTGCGTGTAAGTATATCATAACTCTGATTGTTCCACTATACCGATTCGGATTCCTCCCCTGATACCATAGAAAGAAGATTTGCAAGCCTTGTGGTTGCTGTTTCGGGCTTTTTGGAATAGAGCCTTACAATATCGTCCATATCGTTAAACATATTTACGGTGTGGGTGATTTCCCTGAGAAACATAATCTCGTTATATTCCTTATTCGATTCAAACCCCATTGTCTGGGCGAGTACGGCATTTTCCGCATTGTCCTTGAAATTCTACAGGCAAACTGAAAAGAATCCACGAACAACTCATACTCCCTTAACATCAGCAGCAGTAAGTCTTTTGTAAAGTCCGATTCCGCCTGTTCCATATCAAAAGGCAGCTTTGAGAGAATGGAGGTCATCACATCACGGATAAATAATTCCATTTTATCCAAAGTTGTTTAAAATTTACCAAGAAAGGTGAACTGCAATGCAAAATTGACCGCAAAAATGGGGAAATAGACATTCTGAAAATCGGCTTGTCCGGTATTGCCAAAAGATACGGCTATCAAAATGTACAGGAATTTTACCGTACTTACCACAAATCCTACAACACCTATATCGCGTATAAGGAACAAGTGGCTAAATGGGAGAAAATTTATGGGGATGATAATCAAAAACAGAATAAGGAAAGTGTGCTTGAACGGTTAAAGAATCCACCAAAGAGAACCGCAGATTACCAGCAACAAAAGATGATTAAGGGCAAAGACCGAGGGCGAGATAATCCTTTATATGAATCGCAGGGAATAGAGATTTCGTTAAGCAACTCTGAAATTGATACAGTATTCTGGAATGCTGCTGCTCCGGATAGCGTGTGCAAAGTCAAACCAGTCTATGCGCTCTATTCTTATGTAAAGGAGCAAAGAATATGACAGAAACCAAAAACGAGCAACAGCCCCACAGTTTCAAGCGAAAGTTGGGGAATATCACTTACACCGTCAAGGTGCATTTCAGTAAAGACACTGATAAAACCTTTGAGGACAGAGTGCAAAATCTGATTATCAATGTGTATTCCTCTGGCCACTAATCCCCAGCAAAATACGACTCTCCCGCAGTGTCCGGGCAGAATCATAGTCGTATTCCACAGTCTGTATATTCACATTTGGATACCGCTCATGAAGTTTCTTCACAATGCCCCGCCCACACACATGACTGACAAGGCAGCCAAAAGGATGTACGATCAAAATATTCTCGTATCCCTTTTCTATAAGATCCGCTACTTCGGCGGCAACCAGCCATCCGTCTCCCGTGTGACAGCCACTGTGAATGATCGGAGCCGCCATTTTTTTCATCTGTGCAAAATCTGCATCCGGCACAAACCGGCTTTCCTCAGCGATACTCTGATTCATATCATGCTGTATGCGGCTCAGATATCGGATAACCGCATCATACATTTTCAGCATTGCCCTTCCCGCACCGCAGAGTTTCTGATTCTCCTGTTCACTATCTACTATATAAATGGCATAGTTTATAAATCCTCCCATGCGGTACGCACAATCCTGTTCCTGCAAAAAATGTTCCAAATGTTCGTTTCCAATAGGAGAAAACTTAATATATATCTCTCCGGTAATCCCAACACGCCGGATATTTCTCTCTTCTACCGGAATATCGGCAAAATCACGAACGATCTGCCGATACTGTTCTCTTCGTCTCTTGCTGGAAATATGTCTGCCCGACATGATATCCTCACATAATTTTCTGTTCCAGCGCGCCCGACATGCTTCTGCGTCTCCATTCCTACACTCATACGGCCGCACCTGCTGGTAAAGCGTCATAAGCAGATCTCCGAAGCAGACAGCGGCAATAGCACAAAATAACAGCTTAGGGGTAATCGTAAACCCCGCATGCTTATATTCTCCGTAAGCATTGAGAGAAATTACCGGAATCTGGCCGTACCCGGCCTTTTGCAGACTTTCTATGATTAAATGATAAATATTACCGGCACGGCATGCCCCGCCGGTCTGAGGTTCCATGATGGCAATCTGATCCGGCTGAAACCGCCCGGATCTAAGCGCCGCTAATACTTGTCCGAGAATCAGTACTGTCGGGAAACAATAATCAGCACTGATATAGGGCAGAGAATATCCCGGCATGTCCTTTTCTTCGGGAAGTATCTCCACATGATATCCACAGGACGCAAAAGCCGCCCGCAAAAGATCATTGTGATAATGAAGCATATCCGGCAACAGTATCGTGTGCGTATCTTTCATTGCTTTCGTAAACTCCGCTGTTTTTGTTTCTTTCACAGAATATCTCCTTTAATCTGAACCCACAAAAAGCCTTGTCCCGTCTCTATATTATGCCGCCCCCAGCAGCCAGGAATATCGTCCTCACTGCTAAACTCCTAAGATTTCTTTGTCATAATGCCACCTAAAACACAACTTTCTGTAAAAAGAGTCTCATGTAATATATTATCACAATAATCCTATAAAATCTGCAAAAAGTCAATACATTGACAATCTAACAACTGTTGGGGAGAGAAAGGATCAACATTCTGTTGTACGGATTTCTTCCAGGATAACCGCATCGCAACCCACTGCCTCCCATGCGATTTTCCCATCCTGATCGGAAAATTCCCGTCCGCTCCAAAGATCCCGGTACTTTACCCCTTCACATATGCCTGCGCGTCCGCAGTCTGCCCAGACCACCTCTGTATTTTCCTCCCAGTGAAACAATGCAATATACTGTCTGTCGCCAATTACTGCGGTAAATGCACTGGATGCACTGATGCCTCCGGATTCCACCGGGCAAAAAGACACCCCTGCTGCCGCCAGTTCATTCACTTTCCTGTTCCCTGTAAACTGCCGCGCCCGTTCCTTCGCAGCAGGATTATCATAGTCATCACTCACCATCATCACCGTACCCGCTATGACAGCCGAAGTGTACCTCGCTCTCGCTTCTCCGACACTGCTGTCCCGCTCCATGACGAAACTTCTCAGAAGGCAGATATGGTCGGGATCATTATACTGATACAGCCTGCCGCTCTGCCACCATGCGTAGGTCTGGGCATTCAGTACATACTCCACATCTTCATTGGTTCCGAACGCATCACAGGAAAATCTCCTGGCATGTCCGTATCCGTTCGGAAATAGCGGTGCAATGGACAGACTGATAAAAAACGGTTTCCCGATCTTCTCCTCACTCAGGAAGTCCGTGATCAGTTCATAGCCCTGCGTGATCGCCTGTCTGCCTGTTCTCACGCTTTCTGAGTAGTGACAGCCTTCCATTCCGCCGTGAGTCATAAAATCCAGCTTGACATAATCAAAATCCCACTTCACAAAGCGCTCCAGCTTCCACTGCATCTGCTGCTGCCATATCGGATGCGTTACGTCGAAGGGAATTGCACCGTCTACTCTCGGCAGCGGTTTTCCGGCGGCATCTTTTAACAATATTTCTTCATAAACATGTCCGGGAGCGCCCGGAATCTCTTCTTCTGTATTTTCCCCGAAAAATGCGAACGGCGCATCATAAATACCGGCTTTCTGTCCTTTTTTATGAAGTTCTCCCACCATTGAAACCAGTCTTTCTTCCGGAATCGCACTCCATCCCGCATCCAGGTTCACATAGGTAACCCCCTTATTCTGATACCCTGCAGGCTGTAACTTATCATGCAGAAATTCCGCCGTCTTCCGGTAGTTATCCTCATTCAGCCGAAAGGCCAGCCCCGCCCAGCTGTTAAACCCAAAGGGCACGCCTTCCTTCCACTGCAGCGGTTCTTTCTTCTGCTTCAAAAGTTCCCCGTAATCCTCTAAAAGCCTCCTGTAATCTTCGCCGTATAAAACATAAAATCTGCTGGACCAGACTTCCTTTCCGGCCACGCTCCCATGCGGAAGACTGTCATGGCTCCCCTCATCTGCCACACCACACTCCACATTCAGGTTTTTAGCGTCATAAGCGGAACAGGCAACCGCGTTTTTCCATACCGAAAAATCCGCAGCCCCGATCAGCATTCCCTCCCTGTCCTCCTCCGAGAACAATACCGTCAGGTCATAACTCTTTCTGCCCGCCCGAAGAGGAACCGCTTCGTACCGAAGCCACATAGTATTGTCATACGGCGCCAGCAGCATCTTCGTCCACAGGCTCTTCCAGAATTTCAGGCCGCTTCCCTCACCTTCGCGAATCACCATCGGAACCAGCCTGCGTGTCTCCACCGGGCTGCCATCTTCTGAGAACAGGCAGCAGGAAGCCTCCGGCACGCCTTCCTCCGAAACAACAAGTTTCTCTTTCAGGCAAAGCCCGTTTTCATCACAGAAAGTCAATACTAACGTTCTGCCGTCTTCACTCCGCTCCTCTCCTGCCAAATCCGCAGTTCTTGTATCAACCTTTCTCCCATCCACATGACAGGCCATCGCATATGCTTTCAGGAGGGAAGTTCCTTCCCATTCAAGCGCATAAAATCCGTTTCCGGTGTATTTCCATTTTATCTGTTTCATCCTGTTCTCCACTCCGTTCATTTTCAATCCGCAAACACATTGCTTTTCCTGCACATACGCCATATTTCTTTATTTCGGCTCTTACGCCTGAACCAATGTCATTTAGTTAAGTCTCTACACAGCGTCTGATATGATAGGATTCTCCTCAGGACCGTAGGAAAACGCCGGTACTTAATGAGGTTTTCCACGAATTTAGTACCGCTGCGTTTGGAACCGAGCGAAAGCGCGTCCTTAGGAGATTCCTATCATGTCAGGCGCGTCCGGCTTAACTTAATGACATTGACGCCTGAACAGTTGAACACGACTGCGCCCGCAGATAAATCTGCCACGCCTGGAACCCGTTCAGCGCTTCCGGCACCATAAGGCCACAGTGCATTAATGCCGCTCCGCTGACCAGATGTCCCTGCCGGAAAAAATGCTCCTTGCTGTTTATCGGAAGCGTGCGTTCTTCCGGTACGCCTGTCAGTTCCAGTCTGTACATGCTGTCCTCACGCAGTCCGCCAAGTTTCACATACACAGGCACAGGATTGGACCGGACATGATGATAGACCGCGCTTACCAGCGCCTCCCCGCCATCGGACGACACCATCTCCCACACTGTTGCACTTCCCTCAACAGGTGAGCTTAACCGGTAATATTCCCCATATTGTATCAGATCATAATGCTTCTTAAACATCTCAATCTGGCTTCTGACCTCCTCCCTTTCCGCCGCCGTCATCCGGTTCACGTCAAGTTCATAGCCGAAAGTCCCCGCCATCGCGACACATCCCCTGGTGGAAAGAGGTGTGACCCTGCCGGTCTGATGATTGGGCACCGCCGAGACATGTGCTCCCATGGCACTCACAGGATACCCGAAAGAAGTACCATACTGTATCTGCAGCCTTTCAATAGCGTCTGTATTGTCACTGCACCATATCTGCGGCGTATAGTACAGCATGCCAGCATCGAAACGGCCGCCGCCTCCGCTGCAGCCTTCCAGAAGAATATGCGGAAATGTTTTCGTTAATTCTTCCAGCACGCGATATAATCCCAGAACAAACCGGTGCGCCATTTCCCCCTGCCGCTCCTGCGGAAGGGCTCTGCTGTATTTGTCACATATACTCCGGTTAAAATCCCACTTAATATAGGAGATCGGAGCATTGTGAAGAATTTCTTTCAATCTCCGGATCATATAATCCTGCACGTCTTCTCTGGAAAAATCCAGAACCAGCTGATTCCTGCTAAGCCCCGGCTTCCGCCCCGGCACCGCCACCGCCCAGTCAGGATGTGCCCGGTACAGATCGCTGTCCTCGGAGATTCCCTCCGGCTCAAACCAGATCCCGAACTGCATTCCCAAAGCCATGATCCTCTCTCCCAATTCCTTTAGCGTGCACCCCAGCTTCTCTTCATTCGGATACCAGTCACCCAGTCCCGAAGCATCGTCATCCCTCTTGCCAAACCAGCCGTCATCCATAACGAACAACTCTACTCCCAGATCAGCTGCCTCTCTCGCGATCGCTTCCAGCTTATCCCCCGTAAAATGAAAGTACGTCCCCTCCCAGTTATTGATCAGGACAGGCCGTCTCTTGTGTTTCCACTCTCCGCGGCAGATATGTTCTCTGATCATTTGATGGAAGATGCGGCTGACACTGCCGAATCCTTTTCCATAAGCCATCATGATCTCCGGCGTGACAAAGCTCTCTCCGCTCTCCAGCTTCCACTCAAAATTCTCCGGGTGGATTCCACATACCAGTCTGGTCTGATCCATCTGATCCTTCTCCACCTCCATCAGAAACTCCCCGCTGTATACAAAGGAGAATCCGTAACAGTCTCCCTGTTCCTCTGTGGTACTCCCGTCACAGACCATGATGAAAGGATTATGCTGGTGACTGGAAGTCCCTCGCACACTGCCCACAGACTGCACTCCGTGCATAATCCGGCTTCGTTCCAGATTCCGCTCCATCGTGTGCCTTCCGTAAAACGTAAGCCATTCATAGTCCCCCGTCTGCCAGTCCATGGAAAGACTTGCCGCCTTCTGCAGCATGACTGCTCCCTCTCCTTCATTGATGATCTTAACTGCCCTTGTAATGATGTCCTGCTCTTCAAACACACCAAAATACAGGCAGACTTTAAGTCCTGTCTCACAGTCTCTCAAAGTAACTGTCAGTGTCTGTGCCTCTTCCTTCGTTCCGTACGCCGCCGGAAGCCCCGGAAGACTATATTTTCCTTCCCTGATCTCACAGCTTTCATAGAGCAGACAGGATGTTCTGCTGCCGTCGGCATTCTTTACCTTCAATGCGCTGATCCGATAATCCCCTGTCCCGAAACAGCTGTATTCCTGCGGAAGTATATCCAGAGAATATGTCCGGTCAATCCTTCCCACTTCATAAGGATTCCCCGAAAAACCCCTGTCCCGGTAACAGATCATATAGGATTTGTCCGTATCATCCGTCTTTTCCCCATAATAAGTATGCAGCAGTACCCCCTGCCGGTCGATTTTCATCTGATAGGTTGTATTTTTTGTCTGAAGAGTGATCGTTTTTACCTTATCGTCAAATATGATACTCATTAGCCGTTTCCTCCCGTTTCACATTTAACTGCCTTATTCCAATTTTTCAACATGCCGCTTCCCGTGGCAAAGACAATACGTCATCGGCGCGGCGGTGAAGAGATAGCCTTCCCACGGTATGTCCGGCTCCTTTTTCCCGAAAAAGCGCAGGCAGATACATTCTCTGCCTACGCTTTTTTACATCGGCACAATTCCGTCCCCGTTACACACGTTCCGTTATCGGTAAGCATTCCACGTTGAATCCATTATTGATTCCGCAACAGGAAAGCCAAAGCCAAACTGTTACTTTATTCTGCCTTGCCCCACAGTTTCATTCTCTCCTGATACTGTTTGGACATATATGCCTCCACCTCTGATAAACCTGATTCTTCCATCTCTGCCAGCATCGCTTCGTAGATAGCAGTTGCCTCTGCGTTGTCTGCCGCATTGACCATCTTCGGGAAGTTCTGGTCATAGACATCCTTAACCTTCTGCCACTTCAAGCCTTCCGGAGAGCTTCCTGCAGGTTCCAGTCCTGTATAGTCCGCCGTGTCCCATCTGTCCGATTCTCCGAAACTCGCATTGGCAAAATCAGTAATCGGTGTAGTCTCATATTTTGTTACATCATAAGGCGATCCGTCCGAACCATAACCATTTTTGATAAACCATGTCCACTTGCGGATACCGGTCGATAACTGAGTCTCTTCAAAGTTCGAATTAAAACCGTCTACAATTTCCTGTTTGGGAACATGCTTTCCGTCAACCATATCCCAGTGCTCGCCTTCGAGTCCCCACATCAACAGGTACTGACCCTCTTCGCTTACAAGATAATCAATAAATTTCATTGCTGCTTCCGGATTCTGGCAATTGGCGGTGATACCGATAGCATCCCAGCCCAGAGTACTTCTTCCGCTGTACTGCGTCTCAGAAGGATCCATTCCGTCCGGTACTACTTTATAGCTGTAAAACTGTGCGTCCTCCCCAATTGTAGATGCAAGACTGGTGTTGGCACTGTCCGGATCCCAGTAAGAACAGAATGTAGAAAATACATTACCCGCTGAGAGTTTCTGTGTCCATTGCTCTTTTTTGTTGACAACCCATTCCTTATCAAGCAGTCCTTCTGTATAAAGGGTATTCGCGAAATCAACCGCATCCTTATACTTGGGATGTTTTGCCCTGTGCTGTACATTATTATTCTCATCTATATAGAAAGAGGTTATGCCATACATTCCAAAGAGCGTTCCTTCATAGTTCTTGCTCTCTGCATCCAGGGTCACTGCGATACTCTCCTTGCCGTCAATTGTCGGGTATTTCTCCTTAAACTGTTTTAAAATATCCAGATATTCGGACTGTGTAAAAGGATCATTGCTGTTAGCCCGCTCTTCCCCAACAATCTCTGCCAGCAGATCTTTTCTCATCAATACACCCGCAACTGCATCAGGATCCACACCATACCAGTTATTCAAATAGTAGTTTTTGCCATCGGAATAAACACTTTTTGTCAGCACATCCCCATACATTTCCTTGATATGCGGACCATACTCATCGATCAGGTCATTCAGAGGGATCAGTGCACCCGCTTCGATATAACGGTTGACGATTTCATTGCCGCGGTCCATCAGGACAATATCCGGATAATTCTGGCCTGTGAGCATCAGGTTCAGCTTCTCCAACGGATCTCCGGTAGGATTCTCTACCTGTACCGTAACCCCTGTTCTCTCCTGGATCGCCAGCGCTACAGGATCATCGAAGGTATTGCTTCCTGAGTTCTTGTCAAAAAAGGTAAGGGTCACCGAGCCGTCCGTTGATGCCCCGGCCTGTGAACCTTCCCCTGAGCCTCCTGCACTGTCACTTCCCGATCCGCCGCAGCCCGTAACGGCGGCTGCAAGCATTGTCACGCCCAGAATAAGCGCTGTAAACTTCTTTGCTTTCATAAATTTTCCTCCTTTTATGTTGTCGTATACACACCAAATACCGTTATCAGCTCTTCACCGAACCAAGCATGATACCCTTTACAAAGTACTTCTGAATAAACGGATATACCATAATGATCGGAATCGTAGCTACCATAGTGGCCGCCATTCGGATACTGTCCGGAGTGATTCCCTGCCCCGTACGGTTTGCCGCCTGATTCGCGCCCGTTGTCTGATACTGGTTCAGAATCTCCACCAGGATCGACTGCATGGTCTTCAGGTTCTGGGAGTTCGTATACAAGTACGCGTCAAACCATGAGTTCCAGTGCATGATCGCCACGAATAGCGCAATCGTCATAATGATAGGCTTTGACAGCGGAATCACCAGCTTGAAGAACACGACCAGATCGTTTGCGCCGTCGATCTTCGCCGCCTCGAAGAGCGCTTCCGGCATTCCTTCAATATAATTTCTCACCAGGATCATGTTATAAACGCTGACCAAATTCGGAAAGATAAATACGATAAAGCTGTCCAACATCCCAAGATTCTTTAGTACCATATAGTAAGGCACAAGCCCGCCTCCGAAGTACATTGTGAAGATAAATAACAGCGTGATCGGCTTCTTAAAAAGCAGGTCTTTTCTCGAAAGTACATAAGCCAGAGCTGTTGTCACAAGTACTGCCAGTGGCGTTCCGATCGCGGTACGGGCAAGTGTTACCAGAATAGAATGCATGAATGTGGATCTTGACAAAATGTCCGCATAACTTGCAAAACTCAGTTTTCTCGGCAGGAAATACAGCCCGCCCCTGATGGCGTCGGTTGCGTCATTGATAGAAACAATGAAAATATTCCAGAACGGATATACGCAGATAATTACTACCAGCGCCAGAAAGATAACAGTAAAGACGTCAAGTACAATATCCGAAACCGGTTTTTTCTTATTAGATACAGATTGTGTTCGCATCTTTTCCTCCTTTCCACTCCTAGAACAATGCCGTATTGTCATCATCAAATTTCTTGGACAGGGAGTTTGCACCCATAACCAGAATAAACGATACAACCGACTTAAACAGGCCTACAGCAGTACCATAAGAATACATGCCGTTCTTCAAACCATAGCGATATGCATAGGTATCCAAAACGTCGGAGTAGTTCAGGATGGAATCATTCGCCATCAACAACTGCTGTTCGAAACCTGTATTGAGCACGCCGCCGATCGCAAGGATCAGAAGTACCATAATCGTAGGTTTCAACGCCGGAAGTGTTATGTACCAGATCTTCTGTACTCTGGTCGCACCGTCCACATCCGCCGCTTCGTACATATCCTGGCTGATACCGGACACTGCCGCAAGGTAGATGATCGCATTATATCCGAGTACTTTCCATGCATTGGCGATCGCAATGATCCACCAGAAGTAAGGTCCCTTCTGGAAGAACAGGATCTGCTCATCCGTAAGCCCAATTGCCATCAGCAGATGATTGATCACACCGTCCGCGGAAAGGAATGTAATAAAAATATTCGCCGCGATAACCCACGAAATGAAGTAAGGCAGATAAGAAGCCGTCTGCACAAATTTCTTCATGCCTGCACTCTTGACTTCATTTAAGCAGATCGCCAGAATGATCGGCAGCGGAAAAGAAAACAGCAGTGTTAGCAAGCTGGTTGCCAGCGTATTTCTCATAATGATCAGGAAATCTGTCGAGAAGAAATACTGAAACCAGTCGAACGCCACGAACTGGGAGCTTGCAAGATCTGCAAAATACCCGTTCCCTTTGGGAGTGTAATTGATAAATGCCATATACAGACCAGTCATAGGTGCATAACAGATCAGTATTACCCATACAAGCGACGGCAGAAGCAGCAGAAACAGATATCTCTGTTCCCAGAATCTTTCCTTCACACTTTTCTTGGGCTTGGCAGCTGCAGGAACTGCATTTTTCATAAATAACCACCCTCTCTTTGTTTATTTTGTATGTTTTTGTTCCCATGCATTTTTATTTTATGTTCATGTTGTCTCCTTCTCAAGAACAGAATTTAACTATAACTGTTAATATTGAACGATTTTTCGTCCTCGCACTCAAGTCAATATAAATATTCAACAATTTCTTTCAATATTTAACAATATCTTAAAGATTCCGGCATCGCCCGTCTTTACTGTTTAATGCATTTAGCACAGTCAGAATATGGCTTCCGCCGGATTTTTATACAATATCAACATGATTCCAAAGAATTTAAAATTCTTTCTTGCATGTATCCGCGGCATCCGGTACAACAATATAAGGCTTAAACAAATAAAATCCCGTGTGTAACAACAGAAATAACGCTTTCCGTTGTTTCACACGGGATTTCCCGCAATGGTTCAGAAATCCGACTGTTACTATATATAGGAGCCTTATTCCCTCTCGGGAATTTCCACACACACTTTTGTTCCTTTCCCCGGAGTGCTTTCCACATTCACACCATAGTCTTCCCCATAATGAAGCTTCACCCGGATGTCCACGTTCTTCAGCCCGAATCCTCCCTGGGACTGTTTCAAATCCGCCCTGAGTTTCACCAACCTCTCAGGTTCGATCCCCACACCGTCATCAGACACTTCATAGACAATCCGTCCCGCACCGCCCCGGCTGACACATACCCTGATATGCAAGGCTTCCTCATCCCTCCTCCCATGATGTATGGCATTTTCCACAAGAGGCTGAAGTACCAGCTTAATAGTATTATATTCCAGAACGTCTTCCTCCGCCTCATAGACAATATCCACGTCCTCTCCGAATCTGATCTTCTGAATCTTCATGTAGTTTTGCAGAAGATCCATTTCTTCCCGGATCCTGATTACCTCACGTCCCTTATTCAGGGAGATCCGATAGAAATCCGCCAGATACCTGAGACATTCCACTGTCCTTTTCCCGTTCTCACGCATGGACATGGATGAAATCACCGACAGTGCATTATACAGGAAATGCGGATTGATCTGTTCCTGCAGAAGATTCATCTCACTGGATTTGATCATCAGCTTCTTCTCATAATTATCCTGAATCAGAATCTGTATTCTTTCATTCAGCAGATTAAACGCACCCGCAATCTGGCCGATCTCATCTCCTCCCATATCCTGCAGGATATAATCAAACTGGCCGTCGCCCAGCTTCTTTGCTGCATATACCACCTTGTCCACACGGATGGCAGACATCTTCCCGTATAAAAAGATCACCCCGAATACCAGAAGGGAACTGACCGCAAAGATGACCAGGATCCTTCTGGTAACCCCTTCCGCCTCTTCCAGTAAGCTGGCCTGATCCTCTGTCATGATCAGTCTCATCCCCAGTCCCACATCCATTGACATGCAGATAACAGACTGATCATCCAGATAAACGGTCTTTCCTCCGCCGGAAGCTGTCAGTTCCCGCCATTTTGGCAACATCACGGAAATATTCCTTCCCACCATGCTTGGATCGGAAGCCGCCAGAAGCTGCCCGCCTTCCTCGATCAGATACGTCTGCCTGCTGCCGCTGTTTTGCAGAAACCCTTCATTCAATTCCTGTATGTTGATCAGTATGAGTAGATAATTCACGACCTCGCCGCTTGCATAATAATTCATTTTCCGTATCAGGCCCACATAGTTTTCATCATTCCGCTGCACAACTCCCCCAGCCACCGCCGAACCGCTTTTTATATCCGCTTTCTCCATGAAACCGTCCGGAATCTGGTCAAGCTGATAAAAATAGTAATTGTCTCTCGGCAGCGTCTTATTACTGGAATGGAAACTGACCCGGTAGATTCCCGGAAACAGGGAGATAATACTGTGCAGAAGCTGCCTGTCCGTATAATAGAACATTTCCCCATAAGACAGTTCCGTATAATCAATACTCAGATAAGTGTACAAAGTCTGATTCGTATACAGAATATCCATGATCGTGCTGTAAGACTCGAAGAACGTCTCCAGGCTCTTCGCCGTTGTTTCCATATTCTGCTGCATATCCTGATAGCTTTTTTCCTTCAGGATCCTGCTGGTCTGGGAATAATTATAGGCCGTGACAAAAATCATGGGAAGAACCGCAAACACAATATAGATAAGCATCATTTTCTTAAAGAAGCTTTGATTCTTAAACCATCTTACGATATTCATTCGGCGTCACCCCATAGCGTTTCGCGAAGATCTGGCTGAAATAGGATACGTTTTCATATCCCACCATCATACTGACGTCCTTGACCTTCAGAGATTTATCTTTAAAAAATTCACATGCTTTCTGCAGGCGGAAATCCGTCATATACTCCAGAATCGTCTGTCCCGTTCCCGCTTTAAACAGGCTCCTGAGATAATTGGGTGAAAGGCGGATTCCTTCCGCCATCTCTTCTACACTGCATACATTCATATAATTCTTCTCCAGGTAATCCCTGACCCATGTTGTAACATAATAATTCGGATTCTCCCTCTGCCTGGCAAAATACGCACATAATTCCCTGACGTACTGCCACAGCGCCTGCTGCACCTCCGAGAAAAACCCCGCATCCCAGATTGACAGCTCCGGCTTCTCCGCCCGTTTCTCCATCTCTCCCATCAATGCTGCATTGTCAAGTTCCAGCCGGTTATACAGATTCAGATAAAGGCCGTAGGCTTCTCTCTGGCATTCTTCCCTGCCAAGAGACCGCAGCCCGTTCATGCATGCCGTCAGAATTCTGGCCGCGCCTTCCTTATCCCCCGCCGTTATCTCCTGCTGCAGCCGCTGGCCATTCTGCTTCCACATATCCCGGTCGAACCTGCCGCTGCGGGGCTCTTCCGTTTCCGCCGCACGGATAATCTCGCCCACTTCCCCATAAAACATTCTGTCCTTATACCCGCACAAGACCTCCGTACATGCTCTCATGTCCATAAGAGAAATCTTCTCATCAAAATAAGCCACGCTGCCCCCTCCGTCCAGCACTGCCGCGATCCTCCCCGCCGCATCCCCAAATGAAATATATCCGTACAGAACCACCAGAATTATACCTTCCATGGAAAATGCATGCCGGACTTCTGTAAGCTCCGCGATACGGGCCGCCGCCCTGTCATCGGATATTCCGTAGAGCGCCAGAATACCGAACGCCTTTTCCTCCGCCGGAAGGGAAAGATATTTCAAAGCCAACTCCTGTAAACCCTCTCTGCCCTCTCCGCACGCTGCGACAAAAACCTGGCTGGAAGCAAACTTCACGGAACTTTCCGCCATCTTCTCCGTCTCCAGCTGCCCTTTGATCCGCAGGATCAGAGCCTCTATCTCCTCCACACGGAAGGGTTTCAAGATATAATCCACCGCCTGCACCTGGAAAGCCGACTTCACATAATCAAAATAATCATACCCTGTCAAAAATACGATCTTACACCGAAAACCTTCTTCTCTGGCTCTCTTCGTCAATTCTATCCCGTCCATCACCGGAAGCTGAATATCAGTGATCATGATATCCGGCTCATGTTCCTCCAGACACTCAAGCGCCGTCCTCCCATTGCGTGCCGTGTATACCTTTGATGCCCCGAGCCTCTTCCAGTCCACGTAATCCCTCAGTGTTTCCAGTTCCAGCTTTTCATCCTCAACCAGTAAAATACTGAACATTTTCCTCTCCCCCGCATTTGCCTTCCTCGTTACCGCCATCCCACTGTGCCGCCATATTGTATATTATACTTTGTATTTCCGGTTTTGGCGAGAGATTACTTGTTGTCCAGCAACATATATGTAACAGTTCAGCCGAAAGGCTGAACCAATGTCATTTAGTTAAGTCTATACACAGCGTCTGATATGATAGGATTCTCCTTAGGACCGTTGGAAAACGCCGGTACTTAATGAGGTTTTCCACGAATTTAGTACCGCTGCGTTTGGAACCGAGCGAAAGCGCGTCCTTAGGAGATTCCTATCATGTCAGGCGCGTCCGGCTTAACTTAATGACATTGAAGGCTGAACTGTTACAAGGCAAGGAAACTTTATGGAAAATTCCGTTTCCAAAAGGCATTGTCTGATGTATAATGAAAACAGCGAAAGAAGGTGACATTTTGAGTACAACAGCGCAGACACATTAACAGGATTTAGAACGTCTGAAATCACTCCGATATATAGATGATGATTTTATGACGGTCTGCCTTGCAGATAACTATGATGGCGTAGAACTTGTACTTCGGATTATCTTAGGACGAGAGGATATAACAATTAAGACGGTCCGTACACAGGAACTGTTAAAGAATTTACAGGGGCGTTCTGCTATATTGGACGTCCATGCGATTGACGGCACCAAGAAAGAGTTCGATGTAGAAATCCAACGTTCAGACGCAGGTGCAGGTGCAAAGAGAGCAAGGCATAACAGCAGTTTGTTAGACGCACATATATTGAAACCCGGAGATGATACAGAAAATATTCCCGACAGCTATGTTATTTTTATTACAGAAAATGATGCAATGAAAGGAAATCAGCCGATATATCCAGTGGAGAGATATGTCATTGTCGGAGAAAATAAAGTATTGTTTGATGACGGTTCGCATATTATATATGTTAATGGGAAGTACAGGGGCAATGATGAAATCGGAAAGCTAATGCACGATTTTTCATGTACTAATCCCGATGATATGAACTATGAAGCACTTGCTAAAAAAGCAAGATATTATAAGAAGGACAAGAAGGGAGTGGCTACCATGTGCAAAATTATGGAAGATATGCGGAATGAAGCGGCACGAGAAGCGGCATTAGATAATGCACGAGAAACGGCGAGAAGAATGATAAAAAAGGGGAAAATGTCACTTGAAGAAATTGCAGACTATGTTCCTGTATTATCACTTGACGAATTAAGGCAACTTGAAACCGAGATTATACAAATGGCATAAGCAAGTAAAAAAATTTAGGTGTTAGTCAGAAAATAGGGTGATAAATGATTTCTGACTAAATTAACAGTAATCCCGCTGTCTTTATATTCCGGCGGGAAGGGCTGCGTCTGGTCCCGCTCACGGTTAAGAGCAAGGACATGAGCTGCCGTAGACCTGCTTCTTATCCTCCACCGCATATTTATGTAATTCGCCGTCGGCTTGCACATGCGGTTCAATTGGGTTCGGGCAGTCATAGATTTCAAATTAAAAGAATGCCCCGCAGCGAGCAAACCATTTTCTCGAACAATCTCATAGGCCTTTTCTTTTTCTTCGTTCGTCACATCATCAGGCGTCCATATCCATACAGGATAGGGATTACCCGTAAAGCAAATAAGCAGCCTTTCATGGTCAGTAAAAAGCAGTTCGCACACTCCACCAATAATACGGCCAAGCACAAAGAATGTATTATGTAAGTTTACGAATGCGCATAAATAAAGGCTTTTAACAACCTCATGCTACTAGCTGCTGTGTTTGCATAACCTCATATTGCGAAATTTTACGAACCCCTGCAAGGACATAACTCTTCATACTGTTTTTATAAAAATTCCCCGGCCATATCACATTCCGACAGATTCCGTGTACTTATCAATTATACTTTCAATAATTCCCGAAAGCACGTAAAATCCGTATGCAGATAAAACGCTTATCTTCCATGACTACACTCTGTCGGATGAAATATTTATTGATGAATTCGGAAATCAATATGCAATTACTCCAAACAGTACGGATTACACCAGATCATGCACTCATGAGTATAAAAGCGGAACCAAACTTATACACAGCAAAAGCGGAGCAGGCCATGCACCTTCCACATGTCCTGCCCTTAATTCTCCCGATTCTAAATTTTATGAAAATTTACCGCAGATCTATATAATTCTGTGAACATACACTGTTGTATCTTATATGCGTATCCTACTTTTCATATAAGAACTTCTCCGGCAGCGTCACCTTGAAGTCCACCGCCAGGTCACGGAAATTCTGCGGCGTAATCGTCTGCAGCTTATCCGGTCTCATGGAAAGCATCTTCACCAGGATCTCTGCGGACTTCTCCACCGTATGCATCAGGCCGAATGTCAGGTCAAAGTCCTCACCCGACGCAAACATACCATGGTGCGCCCAGATCGCCACATCATACTTCTTCATCAGTTCACTGGTAGCCACCGCTATATCCCTGCCGCCCGGCACCATCCAGCCTACGACTCCGATACCGTCCGGGAATACCACCGGGCATTCCGTCGCCATCTCCCACAGTTCTCTCGTGAATATCTCATCCTTCAACGGCAGGACAAAGGTAAGCGCAATCACATTGGTCGTATGCGCATGGTAGATCACACGGTGCTTTCCGCCTGTAGCCAGCATTTTCACCTCATGGTTCATCAGATGGCTGGGCAGTTCACTGGTCGGTCTTCCGCCGTTCACTAGTCCCCAGCAGATCCTGTAATTCTTGCCCTTGTCATCAAGTTCTACGATCGCGATAGAATCCTCCGGGTCCAGGATCACATTGCGGAAATACTTGCCGCTGCCCGTCACCAGGAAATACTCTCCCGCCAGTTTCGGTACAGACGTGCCGATTTCTTTCCACTCGCCGTCCGTCTTCAGTTCTTCTTTCACGGATTCGGCCTCTTCTTTCTTCATACGGTAGGTCAGATTGCCGCCGTTTCTCTCGTGCCATCCCTGCTCCCAGCCGTCGTTACACATTCTGATAAAACCCTGTACGAATTTCGCATCTAAGACTTTCATTTTTCCCTCCATTTATGCACGTTTTCCCAACACTTCATCTTCATACTTCTGCACTTCACCATACAATTCAAAATCTCCTGCAACACCGCTCTGTTCGCAATAATAGTTCCACACATCTCCGAAAGGCAGCATCTTCACGGCTTCCTGTGTAGCCATCAGCTCTGTAAAACGGCTCTCATTCTGCAGCTTCGCCAAAAGCTCATTCGGCGTACACAGCGCCATCATCAGGGACTTCTGGAAGCTTCTCATACCTACTGCCCATGCCGACACACGATTGATACTTGCATCGAAATAGTCAAGCGCGATATAGACACGGTCAAGCGCATTGCAGCGGACAATTTCTTTTGCGATCTCCTTCGTCTCGTCATCCAGAAGAAGGACATGGTCGGAATCCCACCGGACCCCTCTTGTCACATGCAAGGCAATCTCCGGATAGAAGCAGAGCATCGCGGGGATCTTATCTGATACAAGCTCTGTCGGATGATAGTGCCCATTGTCCATAAGCGGCAGACATCCCTCATTCATAGCCGCCAGAGAAAGCGTAAACTCAGCGGAACCTGCCGTGTAGGACTCCACGCCGATCCCGAATACTTTGGATTCCACACAGGGTTTTACCTTAGACCTGTCATAGGGTTCGGAAAGAATCTCTTCAATGGATTCTTTATAACGCATTCTGGGACCCATACGGTCTGCCGGCACATCCTTGAAACCGTCGCCGGTCCAGATATTCATAACACAAGGTACTCCTGTCTCTTCCGCGAAGTACTGTGAGATACGGATGCACGCTTTGCCATGCTCGATCCAGAATCTGCGCACCTCCGGATCCGGACTGGAAAGTGTCAGGCCGTTCTTCACCATCGGATGGGAGAAAAAGGTAGGGTTAAAATCAAGGCCCATGCCTTTTTCCTTCGCGAACTCCACCCATTTCGCGAAATGCTTCGGCTCCAGCTTGTCACGGTCCACATACTCTCCCTCTTCAAAAATAGCATAGGAAGCATGCACATTGATTTTCTTCTTATCCGGAATCATGGAGATTGCCTTGTCCATATCCGCCATCAGTTCTTCCGGCGTCCTGGCCTTTCCCGGATAATCTCCTGTTGTCTGGATTCCTCCCGTCAGCGGCCCGTCATGGTCAAACCCCGTCACGTCATCCCCCTGCCAGCAATGCATGGATACAGGCACTTTCTTCAAGGTTTCAAGCGCCGCATCTGTGTCCACCCCAATCGCTGCAAACATTTCCTTCGCGGATGCATATCTTTCTGCTGTTGTCATTTTTCGTTCTCCTTTTCTCTTTATAGATATGATTGTTTTTTCACTACATTATAGCTGATATCAGTTACAATTCAGCTTAAAACTTTACACTGAATCTCCCTTCGCCTAAGGCGATCTGGAATGGCAGACTCACGCTTCCGGCTTAAATATCTGGATTTCAAAAGACTCTGTCACACATCTGCGCGCCTCCGGCAGATTCCGCAGCTCCCCGGCCTTTATCATCTGTGCCATAATGTTGCCGACGGCCGTCGCCTCTCCCGGCCCTGCACAGACTGTTTTGCCCGTGGCCGCCGCCGTCAGCTGATTCAGATACGACGCATTGGCGCCGCCGCCGATCACATGGATAGTCTCGTATATCTTCCCGGTATTCGCCTCGATCTCCTGCACTGTCCGCCCATAACACTCCGCCAGGCTGCGATATATGACACGGGCGATCTCTCCCGGCGTTTCCGGCACCTGCTGCCCCGTCCTGCAGCAGTAATCCTGAATCTCCTTCGTCATACTCTCCGGCGCCAGAAAACAGTTGTCATTGGCATCCACCAGCGAAGGAAACTCCTGCTGTGCCTCCGCCATCTCACACAGCTGCGCAAAAGAATACCCGTCATCCAGCTCATGGCGTACCGACTGGATCATCCACAGTCCCATGATATTCTTCAGATACCGGAATCGATAATCATAGCCGCCCTCATTGGTGAAGTTCGCCGTCCGGCTTGTCTCCCTGCAATCCGCTTCGGGCAGTTCCACACCCATTAATGACCATGTGCCGGAACTGATATACAATCCGTCGCCCGTCTCCTTCGGCATCGCCATCACCGCGGAAGCCGTATCATGGCTGCCGCACAGCACCACCTTGCACTGAAAACTGACCTCTTTCGCGACACTCTCCCGCAGCCTTCCCACTTCACCGCCCGGCATCTGCAGTGGCAGGAACATTTCCTCCGGGTACCCCAGCAAGCGGATCAGATCCTTGTCCCACTGCTTTGTTACCGGATCCACTAACTGCGTGGACGTGCCGTTTGTGTACTCGGAAACCTTCTTACCCGTCAGAAGAAACTGGAAATAATCCGGCAGCATCAGAAAGGTTTTCGCCCTGCTTAAAACCTCCGGGCGTTTCAGCTTATCCGCCATCAGCTGATAGACCGTATTGAACATCTGCTTCTGAATCCCTGTCCGTGCATACAGTTCGGCCTCCCCGATCATCTGATAGACCTCTCTGTCACAGCCCCTCGTCCTGCCGTCGCGGTAGCCGTACGTATCGCCAAGCACCTGATCCTGCCCGTCCAAAAGTACGTAGTCCACCGCCCAGGTATCTATCGACATACTCTCCGGAATCTTGCCGGCTTTCGCACACTCCTTCATACCGTTAAGAATCTCCACAAACAGCCGCTTCGTATCCCACAGAAGCTTACCGTCCTTGTTTGCCATCCCGTTCTCGAAGCGGTAAATCTCTTCCAGACGCATCTTTCCATCTTCCAAATGCCCCAGCATATGTCTCCCGCTGGACGCCCCGATATCCACTGCCAGATAATACCTCTCCATAATCGACCTCCGTTCCTTCCCGACATCCCCGTTTTTCAACTGTCCACACAAAGTTACTGTTTGCGGCCTGGCCGTAAATAGTAACACTAACTCTTCTGATCCGGCCATCCTGAATCGCTTCGTAATGGACTTTTTTACTTTCTATTGGTATCATATAAGAAAATCCATTAAAAAATAAGGTCG
The DNA here is from genome assembly GCA_910575245.1 of Clostridia bacterium. Classification (GTDB taxonomy): domain Bacteria; phylum Bacillota; class Clostridia; order Lachnospirales; family Lachnospiraceae; genus UBA3282. Next base: position 107,010 of record CAJTEN010000013.1, read on the forward strand.
CCTTCATACAAAATGAGGGACCTTATTTGCAAAAAACGAGCAGAGCTCGTTTGTGAGATTCGCTTCGCGAACTCAAAAAAAACGGGAAGAATCCGTTTGCAGACTGACTCAAAACAGACACGCCTTGAACAGGAGGAGCGTATGAAAGAAGAACTGTTACATCACCTGCGGCAGATCACCGACGAGGAGAAAACCCTCCTGCAGGGGGCGCCAGACATTCAAAAAGAAATATATACTTCCGGCCGGGAATTTGTCATTGACAACGCGAAGCTCTTAGAACGGGGCCACCTGATCGAGATCCGCCCCCACACCCGCTTTGCCCACTTCCCGAAACATCGTCACAATTACGCCGAGCTGGTCTATATGTGCTGCGGCAGTACCGAACATATCATAAACGACACCGACCACATTACGCTGCTGGAAGGCGACCTGTTGTTTCTCAACCAGACGGCTGCCCATGAAATCCTGCCTGCGGGCAAGGACGATATCGCCGTCAATTTCATCATCCTTCCGGAATTTTTTGACCGTACCCTTTCCATGATGGAGCGGGAAAATGTGCTGCGCAGTTTTCTGATTTCCACACTGTCAAATCACGACTCGCAAATCACTTATCTGCATTTTCAGGCGAAAGAAATCCTGCCCATACAAAATCTTATCGAAAACATGCTCTGGAACCTGATCGACAAGAAGCCCGGTACCAATACCATCAACCAGATCACCATGGGGCTGATTTTCATGAATCTGTCCGTCTTCGCCGACTCGATCGCCAGGAATCAGACCGGAAGCTACGAACAGGATCTGATCTTCCGGATCCTGAAATATATTGAAACACATTATAAAAACGGCACCTTGACCGGCATCGCTGCCGCGGTCAAACTGCCGCCTTACTATGTCAGCCGCCTTTTGAAAAAATATACCGGCCATACCTTCAAGGAACTCCTGCAGCAGCAAAAGCTTCAACAGGCTGTCTATCTGCTGTCACAGACAACGCTCCCCGTAGATGATATCATCGACGCGGTGGGATATAACAACAGCAGCTTCTTCTACCGCATCTTCCGGGAAAAATATGGGTGTTCGCCGAAAGAATACAGGCTGCGGGATATATAACCTATATAACCCACAGCCATGACCAAAACCTTACCACAGCCGCTTCGCCGCTTCCTGCCCCGAAGCAAAAGGTCCCGGAACCGTAGAAAGACCACGGTGTGAACCCAGATAATCCTCATTGAACGTGATCGCAGTCCCGTCAGGATTCTCGAATCTCTGCTCCGGCTCAAAAGCGTATCCCAAAATATCACTGTTGATAATACCGTCCCGGAAATCGCCCAGCATTTCATACACATTCGTCTTCAGGAAATACCCGTCTTCTTTTTCTGCCAGTTCCACCATCACCTGATTCTTTGTATCAATCAGGTTCGACTGTTCCTTCTTCCATGCCTTAGCGCCGTTGAAGTATGCGTTGCCGTTCACCCAGACAGGCAGATGTGAGAAATGGAAAGAAGCCAGCTTCATCATGTCGGCCTGTTTATCCATATCAAAGTTCTCAATCCACTCCTCATAAGTCGGATACTCATCGAATACATCCGTGCCGACCACCTGATTGTCGGCCATCTTAAAGCCCATGTCTTCCTTCTCTTCCGTCTCCTCCACAGGCCAGTTCTGAATGAATATATTATTGTAGATACGGTTATCACCGTGCAGGATCGTCATAAATCCCGCCACCTCCGTACGGTGCCTGATATGATACGGCGTATAACGCGGCTGATTGACGCCGTTTACAATATTGTCCGTGCCGCCGCCCACTGCGGTAAATGCGCCAAGAATCAGGTTATGTACACATGCCACACCTTCCGTCGCGATACGGAGCGCCGCCTTTGACAGCATGATATTATTGTCGATCAGCGTCGGGCCGTGGCTCACTTCCACGAACACGTCCTGGCTCATCATCGCGCCCTGTGCCATCGGAACGCCTTCCGGCGCGTAATTATCATGCAGAAGGTTCTGGGAAATACGGGTGCCCTGCGCCTGCCAGTCACACCAGATCCCCATGGTGGAATGATGGATATGATTGCGCCGCATCACGACGTCGATCGCCGCATGCAGTTTGATCCCCGAAATCTCCGCACCGCCCAGCTGCTGCATATTGTTGATGTTGTGAATATGGTTGTCCTCAATCAGGCTGAACACACAGCCCATGCGTCCCACGATACCGGTCTGCTCACAGTGATGGATGTGGCAGCGTCTCACGATATGGCTGCCTACTTTCTCCTTCAGCCATCCGTGATACTGGCCGCGGCATACCGCGTCGCGCTCCATCTGTGTAGGGCTCTTCACATGTTTGCGGGTAAAATAGTGGTCATTCTCTTCATCATAATACTTGCCCAGAGAGATTCCGCAGCACTTGCTGTTACTGATCTCACAGTCCTCGATGATCCATCCCTTAGACCAGTGAGGACCCACCATGCCGTCCTGATAAGCCGCCGGCGGAGCCCATGTGGTTGCCGCCTTATTCACGTCAAACCCACTGAACGTGATATATCCGACCCCCGTCTTAGAGGGCATAAAACAATTACGGCGGACATTAATCTCCACCTGCTCCTCATTGGGATTCTTACCTTGGAAATTGGCATAGATCACCGTCTCGTTGCCGTCCTGCTCCGTATACCACTTATAGACGGACCATTCCTGCTCCCAGGAAGGTTCATAAATCTCTCCCTTGATACACTCTTCCAGCGTTTCTGTCTCATACAGTTGGCGGCCATTCAGATAAACCGCTCCTGTATGCCTGACTACCGGCGCAAAGTACCAGTCACCGCCAATATAGGTCGTATAGGGATTATAACTGCCGAACACCCCGTTATCGACACGGCAGACCCAGACATTGCCCTCATAATGCTTCCAGTCTTTCATCTCCTCCGCTCCGGTGATCATGGCGCCTAACGGCTCCTCACTTCTGTAGATGATCCGGGCTTCCTCCGTGCCCGCATTGACCGGATCCACATACTCCCGGTAAATTCCCGGTGCAACCACAACCTCGTCACCGGGTTTCGCGATCTTCGCGGCATCGTTGATATGCCGGAAAGGTGTCTCCTTACTGCCGTTACCCTCTTTTGCTGCAGAACAGTTGACGTAAATAATCATTGTATAACCCTCCTTTTATTATATGGGGGTGGCTTTATTTCGCGCCGCTCCCCCTGAATACCTCCAGAACCGTCTTAAGCAGTATCTTCACATCCAGCATAAATGACCAGTTATCGATATACTCCACATCCAGCCGGACAATCTCCTCGAAATCCGTTATCTCGCTTCTTCCGCCTACCTGCCACATACCGGTCAGACCCGGCCGGAAGCTCAGCCGCTTCTTGTGATAAGGGCTGTATTGAGCGAATTCGTCCAGCGTAGGCGGCCTTGTCCCGACAAGAGACATATCACTTTTCAAAATATTGATAAACTGCGGAAATTCATCCAGGCTCGTCCTGCGCATAAAACGCCCGATCTTCGTGATCCTCGGATCGTTCTCTATCTTGAACATCAGGCCGTTCATTTCATTCTGCTGCATCAGCTCCTGCTTCCGCTCCTCCGCGTCCGCATACATAGACCGGAACTTGTACATATTAAAAATACGCCCGTTCCGGCCTACCCGCTTCTGGGAGAAAAAGACCGGCCCCGGCGACTCCAGCTTGATCAAAGGCCCCACAATAATTGTGAGAACCAGGAGCACGGCGCAGCCCACAAGCGCCCCGCATATATCCAGCAGCCTTTTCAACAAAATCTGTCCTACCGGCGCCACCCTGTTCGCATAAGTCACCGTATAGAAACGCCCGAACTGCGACAGTTCCTTCTGCCTGGCTCCGCTTAACTCCGGCACGGGAATCTGATAGTGAAGCGTGATCCCCATTTCCGCCAGTATCTCCATATCGGCCAGTATCTCCTTCTTCCGCCTGCTGCCTACCGCAATGATTACCTCATCCAGTGAAGCGCCCTTGCAGTAATCCACCAGGCCGTCTCTGCCCGCAGGCACCGGAATTCCCTCATAGTCTTCCCCGCTATCCTCTCCCCGGTCCAAAAGTATGATGCCGGTCACCTCATAGCTGAAGTCCTTCATATTCTTCAGATCCTCCACCAGCGCAGCCGAATACTCCTCGTCCGCCACTGCCAGAAGCTTCCTGGTCTCTCCGAACCGTTTATAGAGAACAGGCAGCAGCTTCTTCCAGAGCTGATGCACCGCCAGCATCAATCCACAGTCAATCACCAGAAAATAGAAAAATGCAAGACGCGAATAGGCATCCAGGATATTCAGAAAATACAAAAAGACCGCGGTTCCTCCAAACATCAGGACATTATTCCTAATAATATGGATCATCTCATGCAGCGGTCCCCTAAGGAACATGTTCCTGTTCATATTCCGCAGAAGATTCATAGCCAGAAAAACCGTCAGGCTGGCTACCAGAAGCATACCGAAGTTCATCTGTTCGTTATCGCTTCGAAAGATCCTTCCGTTTCTGATATAATTTGCCAGCATCAGGCTTGCCATAATGCAGATACAATCCAGCGCCAGTATCATCAAACTTTGCAGTCTTGATTTTCTGTGATACATAATTCCGATTAAACCATTTCCTTTCCGCGAAATGCAGAATTCCTATACTCTCACTCTACTTTTATAGCTTTTCATAAAACAATTGATCCCCTGTCTTATATAGTATCATACCATGGTCCTGCTGCATTCCACAAGCGGATTCCCTCATTTCACTCCAGCTGAGCGGGTTATATACCTCAGCCAGTCCACATTTGACCAATTCCCGGGTGACTTTTTAATCACCTGTTTACGCAATATGATTTCTCACATTCCGCTTAAATTCAACATATGTCACCACAAAATAAACAAAATAGACCCCGAAAAACAACAAAACACTTCTTACGAAAAATCCCCCGACAGGCACCGGCACTCCTGTCATCATGATAAATCTGTCACTGGCAAAAAGAATCATCTTCCCGCTGATCAGGGCCGCCAGAAGCGCCGGGCACAGATAATATGCCGCCAGCTGCTTCAAGATCAGGCGGTCTATGGCGTTACGGCAAAGTCCAAGCTTCGCCAGCACGTCATAGCGATATCGATATTTCGCAGCATCGCTCACCTGTTGTACAGACAGTACCGTTACCGCCACGCAGACAAATACCAGCCCGATATAAAACAGCGGAATAATGAGGGCGGCAAGCATATATTTCACCTGCGGGATCAGGTTTCCTCTTACCATACAAATCTCCACAGTGCTGATAATCAGATCGGAACCGGTGCACAGGTCGCCCGCCGCATGTCCGATAATATTCAAGTCTTCTTCCGGCAGCAGGGCTTCCAGTTTCTTCTGCAGTCCAACCGGCGCCTCTCCTTCAAGCTCCACAACCAGTTCCGAATAATAGGGCCTCATCCGCCCCAGCACTCCATCCGGGACAATCACAAGATAATCTGCCCCATTGTGCCCATCCTGGGAAAAGGGATCTGCACACACCCCGGCGCAGGACAGATAATCTTCCCCGCCGGCATCCTTTATTTCCAGTCCTTCTCCGATCTTTCGCACCTCTTCTTCCAGACGGGATTTCACCTGGACAAGATACTCCCCTTCACCCAGGCTGACTGCCGGATATCTCAGCATCCCCCGCAGATGATTATAGTCTGTAAGTCCCATGTAAGTATCATACATATAATATGTGCCGTCTCCGCTCTCATCACGCAGCACCCGCTCGATCTCCCGCTCATTGGGAGTACCGTCCTCATTCCGGAACATCGTTCCCCATGCTTCTAAATGTGTCAGAATCCATGTGTTGACCCCGTTTTTTTCATCTGTATATATATGGTAAGAATAATACGCCGACACGTTAGCCGCCTCCTCGATCACCTCTTTCTCTTTTGCAAAATCCTCCTCCACATCACTGCTGTATATCTGCACATCAAACGGGAATTTCTCGTCCAAAAGCGAATTCTCATACTCGCTGAACATCAGCGCCACAGAAGTACCCATCAGGGCAAGCGTAAACAGCGCAGTCAAGGTGCCCATTGTAAACTGCATCGTTCTCATCTTAGACGCAAACTGTCTGAGCAGAAACAGATTCTGTTTCCGGTAAACAGCCTTCCCGCCCCTGCGGACATAGCAAATGATCCAAGCGGACAGCCCCAGATAGAAAAGATAGATCGTTATCACCAGGGCAACGAGAAACACCGCTGTCTCTCCCGTACTGGAAAGCCGTCCGAACACTTTCCAGAACATGAGAATAAAAAGAACCGACACCGGCAGTAAGATCCGTTTTATCCTCTCATGCTTTTCCCTGATCTCCTCATTCCGGCGTTTTGTATCCATAAGCGCATGAATGTTCATTTTCCGGAATTTACGCTTACAGCGCATAAGCGCCAGGAAATAACACCCTGCATAGCACACTGCCGTCATGCAGACTGTTCCCGTGTTTAAGAAGATATGCAGATGATATTCCATGCGCACCATGGTAAACATGACTGTCATAAGCACCTGCTGCAGCAACACACCTACCCCTGTTCCGATCAGAAAAGAAACAACTCCCAGCAGAAGATTCTCCCGTCTGTATAATCCTGCAATTGTTCTCTTCTTCATTCCCAGCAGGAGATAGATTCCGAATTCCGTGCTGCGCTTTTCCAGCATAAACCGCACCATATAGTTGATCAGCCATGCCACGATCAGAATGATAAAAAATGTTGCCAGCCCGATCATCATTCCCATCATGTCTTCCACTTCGAAATAATTCTCCAGTTCATTCTGGAATATCAGGCTGTTAAAAGTATACATCAAGGCCGTAACAAGAATCATAGTCAGCATATAGACCAGATAATCCTTCATGGAGCGTTTCATATTGCGAAAGCTGAGCTTCCTGTAAATATTTCCCGGGCCTGCCGTGCCTGGCCCGCCGGTCACAAGCTCCATATCCCGCAGGGCATTCTTATTTTCCATCTGTCAGCACACCTCCCGTCAGAGACAGAACGTCCAGGATCTCCTGCAGAAATACCTTCCTGCTCTTCTCTCCCCGCACAAGCTCATGGAAGATCTTTCCGTCCTTCAGAAAAAGGATCCGGCTGCAGTAACTTGCGGAGAAAGCGTCATGGGTGACCATAAGGATCGTAGCCTCCATCGTACGGTTTAAATCTGTAAAAGTCTCCAAAAGCGTCTGTGCCGACCGGGAATCCAACGCGCCCGTCGGCTCATCCGCCAGCAGCAGCCTGGGATGATTCACCATAGCCCTTCCGCAGGCGCATCGCTGCTTCTGGCCACCCGAAACCTGATAAGGAAATTTATCCCGGATATCCTTGATCTGCAGCAGTTTCAGAATCCCGTCACATGCCTCGAGAATTTCTTTCTTCGGCTTCTCCTGCAATGCCAGCGCCAGAATGATATTTTCCTCGATGGTCAGTGTATCCAGAAGATTGTATTCCTGAAACACGAATCCCAGATTATCCTTCCTGAACTCAGACAGAGCATCTTCGGACAATTCCGTAATATCCGTATTCTCATAATAGATATGCCCGGCCGTCACCCGGTCGATCGTGGCCAGCATATTTAAGAGCGTGGTCTTGCCGGACCCGGACGGCCCCATAACGCCCACGAATTCTCCCTTCTGCACCTGAAAACTGACACGGTCCACTGCTTTGGTTACATGGGCGGCGTTTCCGTAATATTTCTCGACATCGCATATGCGGATGTAATCGTTCATGCCTGTACCTCATATCTTTCCGGACACAAGTGTCCTATAAAAGGCAGATTCATTCCTTGCTGCCTGAATTCGGTAATTCCCTTTATAATAATATTGGTAATAGCCCTGATCTCTTTACTATTACGTATATCCGGATGTTCTGATTTTATCAAGTCAAATAGAAATTCATATAAAACTAAATTGAAGTTATCTTACGTTTTCGAAAGATAACTTCAATTGTATATGGCTTTGGCAGGAACCGGAAGCAGAAATTTGTTATGCCGTTTACTATACTTCTTGTCCCCTGCTGATATAATGACTGACCGGAAACAGCAGCAGCATCTTCGTCCCTCTGCCATATTCGGATTCCGCCTTAATCTGAATCCCCAGCTTATCGCAGAGCTTTCTGCACAGGTACAGCCCTATCCCGGTCGCCCTCTCATGGTCGCGTCCGTTACTTCCCGTAAATCCCTTGTCAAAAATACGGGAAAGCTCTTCCGGAAAAATCCCCGTTCCATTATCTTCTACTGTCAGGCATACGCCATCCTTTTCCTTCTTCGTACCGACCAGAAAGACCGGCTCTTCCCCACAGTATTTCACACTGTTTAAAATAATCTGATTTAAAATAAATGCAATCCATTTCCGGTCCGTGTAAACCGCGTCCCCGCAGGCCACCTCCGCCCGCACTCCGTTCCGGATCAAAAGCAGCCTGTTCTTCTCCAGAATCTCCTCCACGATTTCTTGTAAATCCGTCTTCTGTATCATGAAATCCTTGTAGACGTTTTCCGATCTCGCATAATAAAGCGCCATATCCACGTAATTCTCTATCCTCTGGTTCTCCAGACTGATGGTGCGGAATATCTCCCGCTCTTCTGTGATGCCCTTCTGTGCCCTGTCCGCTTTCCGTCCATTCTCGCATAACAGGGAAATACTCGTGATCGGCGCCTTCACTTCGTGCACCCAGCCCTCGATGTATTCCCGATACTCCCACCTGGAATCCTCTATCTGCCTGATCCTCTCGATCACCGACTTATTGGAGCGCCGTATCATATCCCGGTACAGTCTGTCCTCCAGCCGTACAGAGTCCGGAAACAGTTCTCCCAACAGATATCTCTTATCCATCCTTTGAAGGATCTGCTCTGTCTCCCCGAAGAATCTCCTTCTTTCCAGATAAATAACCGCCGACCACACACACAGAATCAGAATCCAGAAGACCAGAATAATCACAATATTTGCATTCCCGTATCCTGTCAGCTTCAGAAACAGGCTAAGCACTCCCATGCATACCAGATGCAGTATATAGAGCAGACATCTGTCCTTCAAAAAAGCCCACAGACTCATACGCGGTACCCCATCCCTCTTTTTGTGCTGATCAGGCCGCTCACACCCAGCGCCTTCAGTTTTTCCCGGATCCTGGTCATATGCACGCTCAATGTGTTATCGTCGATAAAGATCTTATTCTCCCATAAGAATTCGATCAGGTCCATTCTGGAAATATATTCTCCGGGATTCCGGAACAGCTGATAGAGTATCTTCATCTCCGCCTTGGTCAATTCCATCTGACTTCGCTGACAAGTCAAGGTACATGCGGCGATGTCCAGCTTTACCCCTTTGCAGGTGAACTGCGTAGCTTCCTGCAGCCGGTTCCTCTTCGTTCTCTTCAGCACCGCCCCGATCCGCGCCAGCAGCACAGGCGGCTGATAGGGTTTCGTGATATAATCGTCTCCGCCCTTTAAAATGCCGTTCAGTTCATCCATGGAGTCTGTGCGGCTCGTCAGAAAAATAACCGGAATCTCCATCTCTTCTCTGATCTGTGTACAGATATCAAATCCGGAACACCCCGGCAGGTTAATGTCCAACAGAATCAGATCCGGCTCTTCCTGCCTGATCTGCGGCATGATATCTTGGAAATCCGTCAGCACTGCCGCCTCATATAATGCATTTTCCAGTAAAATCTTCAGTTCTCTGCGGATGATTGTTTCATCCTCTATGATCAGGATTCTTGTTCGCACAGTACTTTCCCTCCGGTGTCACTTTATCGCGCTTCTTTTCGTCCGGCCTACTTCCTTTCAGGTTGCTTCCCTTCCGGCTTTCTGCCTGATTTATCTCCCCTCTGGCCTTTTCACGCCTTACTCTTCTTCCCTCCCGCGGGTTTCCTTCTTCCGGACACTTCACTTTTCCCGGCTATCAGGTCATAACTCTCAGCTATCATTCTCTTAATCACATCCTCCGGCATAGAACCGTCAAGAATGATCGTATTCCAGTGCTCCTTATTCTGATGGTATCCCGGAATCACAGACTTATATGCCTGCCGCCAGAAATCTCTCCACTCCGGATCCGCCTTCACATTGACCCATATATTGCCCTCCCGCTCATAAGTCCACGCAAATGCTTTCTTGTTCTTGCGATAGCGGGCAAGCTGCCAGTTATCGTCATGAAACGGCGCGTCCCGGTAGACATCCTGAAAGGTCATACAGTAAGCCAATACCTCTTCTCTCGTTTTCATATGCAGGCCATATCCTTCCTTATACCTTCTGTAATTAAGTTACCTTGTACAATAATCATGGTAACAGTTCAGATACCAATGTCATATAGTTAAGTCTATACACAGCGTCTGATATGATAGGATTCTCCTTAGGACCGCCCCCTAACGCCGGTACTTAATGAGGTTTTCCACGAATTTTAGTACCGCTGCGTTTGGAACCGAGCGAAAGCGCGTCCTTAGGAGATTCCTATCATGTCAGGCGCGTCCGGCTTAACTTAATGACATTGCTGTCTGAACTGTTACTAATCATGCTCAACAACTTATTCATAAATAACTCTCTGCTCTTTACGAAAACAGAATACCACAGAAACGGACGGATTCCTACCGCGTTTTTTCGATATACCCGATATAATAGAAAAATGTTGCTACTATAGTTAACGACATTAGAAATTTCGTTTTCGGCCTTGCAGGAGCTACCGTATATGGCTTCTGCAAGAGCCAGAAACAGAAATTTGTTATGTCGTTTACTATAGTTACCATTTACGGGTGAATTCCTGCGGGTGTATTTACACATTTTCACAAACTTTGCAGTAAGTGCATTGTTCCACAGGCTGTACTATTACCGGAATTCTATAATTTTTCGTCTTAAATATTGACACCTTCCGGTTTCTCTGCTACAATCAACCTACATATCTGGGATATCATCTATTAAGGAATTATTCTGATTCCGCTTTGACAATCCCCATATGAACAATTATATATGGCGGATGCCGGCGGAATAGATATCAGAACCAGATAAATTACTCACCTGTTCTTCTCCCCGGCGTACCGCCGGAAGGAGAAAACGAATGAAAAGGAAACTTGAAGAACTGAATCTGCTGGACGATTTTCTGTTTGGAACAATCATGTCCCATCCGCTTTACGGAAAGCGCTTTGCCAGAATCCTGGTCAGGACTATCTTAAACCGGGACATTAAGGTTCTGAAGATCGTCTCACAGCAGAACTACTATGGACAGGATACGGACCGGCACGGTGCCAGACTCGACGTGTATATCGAAGAAGAAAACGGAATTCTGCAAGGAGAGGTCAATGCGAGTAATATCTATGACATTGAACCGGATCAAACCAGCGACAAGGCTGCACAGGATTCCCTGCCAAAAAGAGTGCGCTTCTACCGTGCCGCCATTGATTCGAAAAGCCTGCAGTCGGGCGTGGACTACAGCCGGTTGAAAAATGTTATCATCATCATGATACTCTCTTATGATCCGTTCGGCTTTGACAGAATGGTATACACTGTCAGAAACCATTGTGTCGAGGAACCTGATATGAAATACGAAGACGGTGCACTGAACCTGTTCCTCTACACCCGAGGAAAGAGCGGCGTCATCACGCAGGAATTAAAGGAATTGCTCCAGTATCTGGAAAACACCAGCTGGCAGAATGCAGTGAGTGAATCACTGAAAGAAGTACAGTCCATGGTTGATCAAGTCAAATGCGATAAGGAGGTGTCCATATCCTATATGAAATCGTATGAAAGAGACAGGATGATTCGCAGTGAAGGACGGATTGAAGGGCGGACAGACGAACTCGTCAAGTCCATTCATGAATTTCTATCTGATTTAGGCACAATCCCTGAAAGCGTTGCTGCCCGAATTGACAATGAGAAAGACTTGGATATCCTGCGCCGCTGGCTGAAGACTGCCGGCAAGTCAACATCCATCGAGGAATTCGCTAAGCATCTTTTCTAACCTATGAATCAAAATATTTATGATGCAAATACGCCCCTAACCGAATAATCCGGGATAGCTAATCTGCCAGATACAATTCATCCAATTGCATCTGGCAGATTCCTCTTTGCAAATTATTCTGTTCCAAATAGAACCGCCCGGACGATACTGCTAAAGGATTCTATTTTCTTCGCCTGTATCTTAAACTTCACTGTCCTGGTTCCGCCATAGTTGTTGATCCCTCTAATCTTAACACTGGCAGTTCCCTTCTTGATGTTGTTCACATAACTGTCCTCCATAATTTCATAATCTACACCGTAAGTCAGTTCCATCTTCCCTGCCTTAACGAGGATATCTCCGTTTGTTCCTCCCGTTAGATATATATTACTGCCGGTGTATATCTGCGGCGCGATCCTGACTGAAGCTTTCGTGAAATTTGCCTGTGTAATGCGATATGTGGTCATCAGAGAACCTTCGTACTTACCTTTTCCTCTGACGGTAACACAGACAAAGGCTCCTGCCTGCACAGTGCTCTTCTTGTCAAGTTTTGTAAACCCGTCAGATGATGTATACGACACTTCATAATCTGTTCCGGCTTTCAACGTTTTACCATTTGTATCAGTCAGAACCGGTTTGCTGATGTATTTACCTGCACCATTGGCATATGCCACGTCCGGCACACTCATTAAGACTGGTGATTCGGGATTGGCAAGATTTTTCTTAACGATAGAGAATTTCTCCGATCTCGTTCCCTTGAAGTTACCCTTGCCCTTTATAGTCATCGTTGGAGCCTTATCCACTGATTGGTCTGCAAGGTTCTTATTATTCTTATAAGAAATTGTATAGTCTTTTCCTTTTATCAGTTCGGTTTCTCTAAACTTCAATGTCACCTCAGGCTGAGATCCGCCTTGTGTATATTCTACCGTCAGACTTGTCCCTGTACCCTCGCCTGATTTTACCGCTTTGTCTGCTGAATCTGCTGGCATACCGATCTGCTGTCCATCTTTCCATTCGGTTATGAACCCACCTTCATCAACTCCAAGATCATAGGCCATAATCTTAAATGTCTTTTTGGTTGTTCCACTATAGGCACCGGTTCCCTGTATTGTCATGCTCGCCGTACCAACGTTCAGATTCTTGCTGTAAGACACGGTATAATCTTTATCCGGTGTCAATACTTTGCCTTCTACTCTGACCGTGATATCCTGTTGCTGCTCCATACCGTTATAAATTTTGTTTTCGATTCCCTCCACAACAGCCTTATTGATGGCTGTTCCCATAATCTTGAAGGTTATCCTTTTCGTTCCTGCGTAGTTGCCCGTTCCGGTTATGACAGCTGTCGCCGTACCAATTTCACGATTATTCTCATAAGTGACGGTATAGTCCACTCCTTCCTTCAACGGATCATTTTTTGTTTTCCTATATAGAATCAATGTATTTGCAGACAACGTAACATCCTCACCGCCACTGTATAACTGATTCGGAATTTTGGCCGCTTTTGCCTTACTGATCAACATTTTATCGGTAATTTCCAGATTAACTGTCCTTGTCCCCGTAAAATTACCGACACCTGTAATCTGTAGCGGGTAGCTTCCTGCTTCCTGATATGCGCCGGTTCCCGTATCCGGATAAGTCACAGTATAATCCCGTTTGTTCGACAGCTTCTTACCATTAAAAGTAACTACAGGCGCTTTTTTCTGTATTTTACCATTATGCGCCAATACCATATCCGCAATTGCAACAGCAAACTCCTGTTCTGCTATATTCACAGGCACAATTTTGAATACAGCCGTTACAGAACCCGAATAATTGCCTTTACCTTTTACGGTAATCGTCGGTGCCTTCTTTGCATCGGATGCGTCATTTGCCCTTACATTATTCTTATAACTGATGGTATAATCCGTCTTTTCCTGCAATTTTCTGCTTCCGTCATAGACGCGTACTTCCGGTTTCAATGCTTTGCCCGTATAGGTCTGATCCTTAACTCCCGCTATCCAGAGACCTTCCGGTATCACACCGTCTTCCGGCTTATCCTCTTCCGGTATCTGTTCTGTTTCCGACAGATCAGGTTCTGTCACAATAAATTTCCACTTTGCCCGCAGTACCGTATTACCAGTCACCGGCTGTGTAAAATCATATAATGTGTCTCCCAAATACCATCCCATGAACTCGTACCCGCGTCTGGTCGGTGCCGCCGGCTCAGGAACTGCTGTTCCTTTCGCCACTTGAACGGCAGAGACAACCGTACCGCCCTGCGAATCAAAGGTTACCAGACATTCGTCGTTCTCCACATCGCCCGCTCCCATGATATAGGTTACCTTGAATCCCCATGCGGTTCCCGAATCATCCGATATCAGTTTGATTCTGACGGTATCTCCAGGCACTTCAACAGCCTGTCCTGCTAACTCTGTTCCTGTATACTTTCCGATTTGCGTCCCTTTGCCATCATAAAGACAGAGATAATCGAACCCCTCTTCTACTTCTGTTTTCAGATCAAAAGTAATATATAAGCTCTCCGCACCTTCCTTTGTATACAGCCAGAAATCCGAACAGTTTACCGGATAATTGTGCGGGCTTTCCAATTCCGCCACAGTGCTGCAAAGATAACCGTTATTTACGACAGTTACAGTACAGCTGCGGGAGACACCACTGCCGTCCTGTGCTGTGACCGTAATTGTGGCGGTTCCCTTAGTATGCGCTGTCACAAGGCCTGTATCATCCACAGAAGCAATCCTGGCATCCGATGTACTCCATAAAACCGCCTTATTCTCTGCCGTTGACGGAGATACACTCGCCGTCAGCTTTTCGGTATCCCACGCTTCCAGGCAAAGAGATGTTTTATTCAGGCTGATGGAAGTGACCGGCTGTGTTACGGTGATTTTACAGGATGCACTGATATCGCCCACTGTCACCTTGACTGTCGCGGTTCCGATTGCTTTAGCGGTAACGATACCCGTATCCTCAATGGTCGCTATATTTGTGTCTGTGCTCTTCCACGTTACCTCATCGGTAAAATTGGAAGGTGCAACGCTCAGATACAAAGTGGCTTTACTGCCTTTGGTCAGTTTCAGATCCGTTGCACTTAATTTTACTTCCGTCGCCCTCGTTTCCTGATTTATAAATGTTGCACCGATGTTATTTGCATAAGTCTCGGCATAGGTTCCGGCGACCCCATAGACAGTCAATCTGGCGGGGTAGCTGAATACACCACTTGCAATCGTCGTAGTGGCACGCGGAATGGTAATTTCCGTAAGCGATGTACAGTTCGTGAAAGCATTGCTGTTGATCGCCGCAGTGCGGTAAGGCAGAACGATCTTCTGCAGGGACGGACACAGATTAAATGCATAGGATGGAATCGTGGTGATCCCTGTGCCGAGGGTTACGTCGCTTAGGAGTTCGCAGTCTGCGAATATGTAAGTGCCCAGTGTTGTGACGCTGTCGGGGATAACGACTTTGGTCAGGGCGTCACAGTTGTAGAAGGCATAACTGCCAATATTATGCATGCTATTCGGCATATTTACTTCAGTAAGCGCACTGCAATTTTGAAATGCATAACTGTTAATCTCCGTTACCAACGGCGGAATTGTAATTGCAGTTAAACCACAATCTCGAAACATTTCCGTTCCAATGGAAGTGAGTTTTTCTGAAAGCGACACATCCCTTAAGTTAGTACAATATGCGAATGCGCGTGTCCCCAATGATGTAACACTATTTGGAATAGAAATTTTAGGCAGATTAGTGCAACCATAAAATGCTTGATACTCTATCTCTGTCACGCTGTCTGGTATATTGACCTCTGTCAGCTTTGCGCAATTTTGAAACGCCCAGCTCCCTATTTCTGTAACCGAATTGGGAATCCCGACTCGTGACAATTTACTGCAATTATAAAATGCATAATCCTCAATTACTGTAACCGTGTCTGGTATTGTAACCTCCTCTATTCCATTACAATGCCAAAACAACCGGTTCGTAATCTCTGTCACTCCCTTTTCAAAAGTGACATTTCTCAAATTGCTGCAATTTTCAAATGGTCCGCCGCTGTCTGTCAGGCTTTTCGGTATCTCTATTGCAGTCAACGAAATACAATTGCCAAATGCCCTTGTATCCATTGTCTTCATATTCTTAGACAAAGTCACCTGTGACAAATTTGTACAATCGCAAAATGCCTGATATCCTATCTCCGTCACGCTGTCTGGTATATTGACCTCTGTCAGCTTTGCGCAATTTTGAAACGCCCAGCTCCCTATTTCTGTAACCGAATTGGGAATTTCGACTCGTGACAACTTACTGCAATTATAAAATGCATAATCCTCAATTACTGTAACCGTGTCCGGTATTGTAACCTCCTCTATTCCATTACAATGCCAAAACAACCGATTCGTAATCTCTGTCACTCCCTTTTCAAAAGTGACATTTCTCAAATTGCTGCAATCTTCAAACGGTCCGCCGCTGTCTGTCAAGCTTTTCGGTATCTCTATTGCAGTCAACGAAGTACAATTGCCAAATGCCCTTGTACCCATTGTCTTCACATTCTTAGACAAAGTCACCTGTGACAAATTTGTACAATTGTAAAATGCCTGATATTCTATCTCCGTCACACTGTCTGGTATATTGACCTCTGTCAGCTTCGCGCAATTTTCAAACGCTTCGCTCCCTATTTCTGTAACCGAATTGGGAATCCCGACTCGTGACAACTTACTGCAATTATAAAATGCAGCATACTCAATTACTGTAACCGTGTCCGGTATTGTAACCTCCTCTATTCCATTACAATGCCAAAACAACCGGCTCGTAATCTCTGTCACTCCCTTTTCAAAAGTGACATTTCTCAAATTGCTGCAATCTTCAAATGGTCCGCCGCTGTCTGTCAGGCTTTTCGGTATCTCTATTGCAGTCAACGAAGTACAATTGCCAAATGCCCTTGTACCCATTGTCTTCACATTCTTAGACAAAGTCACCTGTGACAAATTTGTACAATTGTAAAATGCCTGATATCCTATCTCCGTCACACTATCCGGCACCACCACAACCCTCAGTTGCTTATTATTTTGAAACACCGAGTTCCCAATCCCCACCACCGTATACCCATCCAACGTCTTCGGTATACTCAGCGCTGAAACATTTCCCTTATAACTTGTAATCGTAGCCCTGTTCGCATCATCCAGACTATACTCAAAAATCGTATACGGCTCTCCATTTGCCCCGGTTCCTTTACTTACACCATTGTATCCATACTTCGAGTCCACGGGTGTATAATATCCCCATCTTTTTCCTGTAGGTCCATAAATAGTTCCCCTGGCACACTTTGACACTGCCACGCCGTCTTCGTAATGGAACGATACACGGACCGGACTGTTTTTCTCATTATAAATAGGATAATCCTTTTTCCACGGCTTGACAGAGCCCAGCTTTACCTGTGCATATCCTCCGGCAGAAGCAAAGAGCCATGCATTCTGATGAGCACAAGTCGCCGGCTTTTGTCCATCACCATAGGTAATCGAATCCAACACATCTTTTGCCCCGAATTTTGCATAGAGTTCTCCCTGCATAATGTTACAGGCGTTCATTCCTAATGTAGCCGTTACTGTTGCGCTGATCTCCATGCGAGTCTGTAAAGTAAAAGATTCTTTCGTAAATCCTTTCTCCATACGGAAACCGCCGTACTCATAATAGAGTCCCAGAAAAACATTCCCCACAAGATTAAGAGTCGCTTCTCCCGACATAGTCATGTCCATTTTCACCCCGAAGTAACCGACACAGGCAATCGGAATGCGTACCAACTCAAGCGTCGGAGAGATTCCCGCCGCCTCCATTGCATCCGCGCTTACATTACAGCCGAAGATTACTTTTGCATTTACGGCAACATGAGCTTTGCCCTCAAAAAGCTTTATGTCATAATCTGGCTTCACGTCACTGACTTTACAGCTGACAGTTATTTTCACGCCGGGCGCCAGATTGATTTCGTGTGATTTCTCCGGAGAGACGGAATACGTCCTAACCGCTTCAACCGCACTGATCTCACGGCTGCCGACCTCTTCCAGCGTGTCGTACTTCGTACCGTCTTCCCATTCTTTTTCCTCTGTACCACCCACAATATAATGAAGCTCGACATCATCACTGTATGCCTGTACTGTAGCAAGGTCGACATCGATGCCGCCCTGCATATCAATATTGGTAAACGCTTCATCCAACGGAACATTTTCAAATTGTACTACCAGTCCATCTTCCGCCTGTGTAATATCCACCGCCTTAAATACACTCGGAAACCCGTCAAATTCGAGGCCATATTTATTACCGGCCGACAAGTTTTCCGAGCATTCATAGAATGTGAGTTCGTTGTCATCCGTCATCTCCGCTCTCACATTGGCCTTTGTCAAATCAATTACATCTTCCGCAAAAGTATAACTGTTGCTGTGCTCTGTCGGCGCTTTTCTATCAGCAAGTACACTTTTCGCATCTTCTACCATGATTGTTTTTTCATCCAATGTGACAGGCGTCTCCGGATGAAAGTTGCCATTTTCTAATGAAAACCATCCACGCTCCACCGCTACCTGAATATCATCCGCATAAGTAACGTCCAATGCTTCAGCGAATGTATAGTTTGCCTCCTGCTCAGGCAGGAACCCCAGGCAAAAGTTCAATGTATGTGCCGTGAATTCTCTTGTCGCAGGATCATCAGGCCTGAATGGTTCCCCGGCTTCTACATCAACCAGTCCGAATTCCGTTGCGAGCATGACTACATAATAATATTCGGAAGAAGAATCAATATCCGAAAAATAATTATCAGGATAATTGTCTTCCATTACCGACATACTGAAAGTTTCTGTCAATTCTGCAAGCCACTCTGCACGGCTGACCTCGCCAACCCCGGATGTCATCATGACCGTTTTCTTCATGAGCAGGGATTTTTCTTCCTCTATGTTCTCCTCATCTACTCCATCCGATCCTTCTTCAGGTTCATCTATATCGTCTCTCTCCCCGTCCCCCTCGACAGCATCGCTATTATTTTCATCTGCGGAATCACCATTTTCAATATCCCCTGAATTATCAGTCTCATTTCCTGCCGGGATATCTGCAGAATCACCGTCTCCTGTTTCTTCCCCAGTATTTCCGGAGTTGCCCTCCCCAAAATCTCCTGCAGTGTTCCCGGAGCCGTCCTCCTCTGTTTCTTCCGCTGTATTCCCAGAATCAGTTTCCTCTGCTTCACTCTCTGTGGAATCGGTTGCCCCATCTGCAGAATCGCTGTCCTCTGCCTTACCTGTATCCTCTACAGTTTCACTATTCCCGTTGCCGGCTGCTTCACCTGCAACGCCTGCGTCCTCCGGCTCTTGAGCCCGCTCTTCTGTATACACCGTATAACCGTTTTTGTTTCCATTTGCAACAGATTGCTCATTTCCCGCCGCAAACACATCCATTCCGTACAGATTGCAAACCATGCATACAGCAAGCAGCACTGCCCACAACTTTCTCATTCGTCTCATGACCACTTCTCTCCTGTCCCTCTTTTGTTTCTTTTTGTAGTTCATAACATTGCAAATAAGAACTGATACTGTTCTTTTCTATAAATAATAACACTATTTCCTTCTTAAAACAACAGTAATACTTTTTGTATATTTTATTTTTAGAACTATTACTATCTGTCTATACAATGGTTGCTGATAGAAAATATAGTAACGGCAATAATAAAATTAACTTTGATTCACTATTTGGAAATCAGAGCTGTCCATATACACCAAAAGAATTCGAAGGAGCAACTTCTGCCATGATGATTGACTATATGATTCTTGGAAAAAATATCAAATACTACCGGAAATTAAAAAGACTTACGCAAGAACAATTAGCCGAGCAGCTTGATCTTTCTCTTGGCTTTATCAGTCAGGTAGAACGTGGTGTTACGAAAATGAGTTTGGACACCCTGATCGATTTGTGTGATTCCTTGGATTGTTCGGCTGGGGATATTTTGGATAATGCCCAGGCAGGCTCCAGTAACAAACAAACGAATGATTTTCTGGCCTTATACGAGCAGCTTCCTCAGCGAGACCAAGCGCTTTTTTATCATATGCTAAAAGCTTATGTTGATCACCTACCCTGACTGTATTTAAAATATTAATAGCAAAAATACAGATAATTTATCTTATAAAATATTGACACCTTCCGGTTTCTCTGCTACAATCAACCTACATATCTGGGATATCATCTATTAAGAAATTATTCTGATTCCGCTTTGACAATCCCCATATGAACAATTATATATGGCGGATGCCGGCGGAATAGATATCAGAACCAGATAAATTATTCTCCTGTTCTTCTCCCCGGCGTACCGCCGGAAGGAGAAAACGAATGAAAAAGAAACTTGACGAACTGAACCTGCTGGACGATTTTCTGTTTGGAACGCTCATGTCCCATCCGCTTTACGGAGAGCGTTTCGCCGGAATCCTGGTCAAAATTATCCTAAACCGGGACATTAAGGTTCTGAAGATCGTCTCACAGCAGAACTACTATGGACAGGATACGGACCGGCACGGTGCCAGACTCGACGTGTATATCGAAGAAGAAAACGGAATTCTGCAAGGAGAGGTCAATGCGAGTAATATCTATGACATTGAGCCAGATCAAACCAGCGACAAGGCTGCACAGGATTCCCTGCCAAAAAGAGTGCGCTTCTACCGTGCCGCCATTGATTCGAAAAGCCTGCAGTCGGGCGTGGACTACAGCCGGTTGAAAAATGTTATCATCATCATGATACTCTCTTATGATCCGTTCGGCTGTGACAGAATGGTATACACTGTCAGAAACCATTGTGTCGAGGAACCTGATATGAAATACGAAGACGGTGCACTGAACCTGTTCCTCTACACCAGAGGAAAGAGCGGTGTCATCACGCAGGAATTAAAGGATTTGCTTCGCTATCTGGAAGATACCAGCTGGCAGAATGCAGTGAGCGAATCACTGAGAGAAGTACAGTCCATGGTCGATCAAGTCAAATGCGATAAGGAGGTGTCCATATCCTATATGAAATCCTATGAAAGAGACAGGATGATGCGCAATGAAGGACGTGCTGAAGGAAAAATTGAGGGACTCATTGACTCCATTAAGGAGCTTCTGTCTGATTCAGGTTCCATTCCGGAAAACCTTGCAGCTCAAATTGACAGTGAGAAGGATTTAGATACCCTGCGTTGCTGGCTGAAGGCCGCCAGTAAATCAGGATCCATCGAAGAATTCGTAAAGCAAATGTGAAACAGCCCTTTCCAGGATCAGGAAGCTGGATTCCTCCACCCATAAGGCAGCACAGAAATGAGGGAATAATGGCTTATAAAATATTGGTCATAGACGATGACACAGAACTCCTCCAAATGTTACGAAGTTATTTCGAGATCAAAAAATACGGAATCATCACGGCAGAGAATGGCGCCGAAGGATTACGCAAAATGAACTCGCAGCCGGACATCATATTATTGGACATAAATATGTCGAAAATTGACGGGATTGAGGTATGCCGGAGGATCCGGGATAAAACATCCTGCCCTATCTTATTTCTGACAGCACGGGTAGAAGAACAGGACATTGTGAACGGGCTTTCTTCGGGCGGCGATGATTATATCCTGAAACCCTTTCGTCTTAAAGAGCTTGATGCAAGGATCACAGCGCACCTGAAACGGGAACAGCGGCGTAAAAACAGATCAGAATGCCGCTTTCAGGGCGAATTATCTATCGATTACAGCGCAAAAACCGTGCAGATCCATGAAGATTTCCTGGAACTGACAAAGCTGGAATATGAAATCATAGAATTTTTATCCATGAATCCGGGAATGGTCTTTGGGAAAGAAAGGATCTATGAGAAAGTCTGCGGATTTGATGCAGAGGGCGACAGCCGGGTGGTCACGGAACTGATCCGCAGAATCAGAAAAAAGATGCAGCAATATACAGAAACGGAATATATCGAAACTGTATGGGGAATGGGATACCGATGGATACCATAAGAAATCTTTCCTTGAAAAAGACAATCCTTTTATACATGGCCGTTGCTTTATTCTGCAGTTTTCTTCTCTCGGCGCTCATTGGCAGGATCGCCGTGCGGGCACAGATGAATATCTGGTGGCATTACGTGGATGAAGAAGCATATTTCAAAGCCGCAGAGCAGGAAGGGCCTTATTCTATGGCGGATATTCCAAGACCAGGCGATTATGAAATGACGCGCCCAGATCATTTCGTGTCAGAGCTTTGTGATTTTTTGCAGACTTATACGATACTTCTGCTGTCTATGGCCGGAAGCTGTGGGGCAGTTCTCCTTTTTTACCGGAACAAACTCAAAATTCCTATCGGGAAGCTGGCACAGGCTTCAAAGGAAATCGCCGGCAATCATCTGGATTTCAGCATTACCTATGAAAACAGGGACGAAATGGGAGAACTATGCAAGGAATTTGAACGGATGCGCAGGCAGCTTGCCGCAAACAATCAGATCTTGTGGAAAACGATCGAAGAGGAAAAAATGCTGCGGGCAGCTATTGCCCACGATATACGCGCTCCATTGTCCGTTTTGAAGGGATATCAGGAAATGCTGACAGAATATCTTCCGGAAGCGGATATCAATATGGGACAGGCTATGGAAATGCTGTCCGCAAGCGGACGCCAGATTGACCGCATGGATGCCTTTGTAGAAGCAATGCGGAAAATGAGCAGTCTGGAAAACCGGGAACTGACTGCAGAGGATATTTCTGCCAGACAGTTAGCAGAAGATATCCGGGCAGAACTTTCCATTTTGGAAAAGGAATATGGAAAGCAATGTATATTACAAGTTCCGGAATCGAAGGAGGCATTTTGCGGGGATAAAGAAATGATTCTGGAGGTGACGGAAAATCTGCTGTCAAATGCACTGCGTTACGGGAAACAGCAGATCATGATCAAGATAAAGATGAGTTATTCCAAATTAAGTATTTGTGTCAGGGATGACGGCGACGGTTTTCGGGAAGATGCAGCGAAAATCACAGAGGCGTTTCACGGACGGAACGTAAAAGACAGCCTAAAGCATGCAGGAATCGGAATGTATATCAGCAGGCTGTATTGTGAGAAACATGGAGGAAAATTAATCCTGGAAAGTGAAGAACAGGGAGGGGCTGTGGTAATCGCAATATTTAGTCGGATTGTGTAGGCAATCCGGCGTTTTTATAGTTGACGGTATAAGGATGTCTCGTAAAACGAGGCATTTTTTGTTTTTCATTGTCTTTTTGTTGTGATTTCTCTTTTACAATAAAGCCAACAGTTCCAAAAGCATTATTACACCAGGAGGAGAAATCATGTTGCCAATTTTAAAAAGAGAGGTAAAGAATTATATCAGGAACCCTCTGTTCTGGATCGGAATCCTCATCATTGCTTTCATGATATTTCAAAATGTAAGTCCCTATCTGAATATCCATTACCTTGCAGAGGGGGAAACCATTGTGAATGAATATCCGGAAACGTTTCGTGACGGGGATGTCTGCGAGGGATATGTGCCGACAGAGGAAGGACTGAGACGACAGCTATGGGAGGCACAAATCCGGAAAGATCTGATATCTGAATTTGAGATGGATGATGCCGAAGTACAGGCAGTAATCAACCGTACAAGAGAAATGGATCTTATGACAGCCTGTGAGTATATGAAAAATTATAGCTTCCAGGGAGCATATTATGTCTATGCGAATACGGCTTATCGCAAGGGAACCCGCGAAGAAATCAATTCTCATATTGCAGAAAAACTGGAAAACAGGACATTTTCATTCTACTTTTCAAGAAAATTTGCCGATTTTGCAGGACTGTTTATGGGATTTTTCGCGACGCTTTTCTTATCCGTTTTGTATATGCAGGATACAAGGAATCACACCTATGAGCTTCTTCATACAAAACCTGTCAGTGCGGGAAGCTATCTGCTTGGCAAGGTGGGCGGCGGTTTCGCAGTCTGTCTGATCGCCCTCTCAGTCTTAAATCTCGGTTTCTGGATCCTATGTTCCTTCTGGACAAAGCCGCAGGGCTTTGAGGTAAGATTCACGGATTTCCTGTGGGCGACCTGCCTGTATATTCTGCCGAATATGCTGATGATCGTGAGCGTCTACAGCCTGATCTCCCTGGTGTTGAAAAGCCCGCTGCCCGCGGTACCGCTTTTGCTTCTTTATATCGTATATTCCAACATGGGAAGCAGGAGTGCAGAGGGTGTGTACGGATATTATGGCAGACCGCTGGCGATCATGGTGCGGTTCCCGGGAAACTTCTTTGATACCGCCCCTCCGCCAATGGCGCTGCTGAATCAGAGTTTCCTGCTCTTAGCCGCCCTGTGCATACTCTTACTCTCAATGCAGATATGGAAAAGGAGGCGAATATATTGATCCAGGAAATGAAAATCTCCCTTCCCTTTCAAAAGCAAGCTTATGCAGTATTCTTTGTCGTGATACTAAGCCTCGTCAGAGGGGTAACTTACTCTGATGAAATAGGGATCGCATTGGAGGCGCCTATGGCAATCCTTGCCGCTTCCTTCTGTGCAGATACCTATACACAGGAGATCACCAGCAGGCGGTCAGAAATACAACGGCTCTATCCGATGAAAAAGAGAATTTATTCTGTTTACAGAAGGATTATGATCCAGGAAATATTTCTGTTATCGATCGCAGCCGCCGGATACGGATTGTTTTATCTCTTTCAGCATCCTGGCATAAACAGAATCGGACAAAACGGAGCTGAAAATGAAATACGCCAATTTCTTGTATATTTTGCCGCTGTCGCTGTCACTCTCGGTTTCTGGGGGCTTCTGTCGAATCTGCTTTCCTGCCTGTTCCGGAATATGTGGATGGGAATCGGCGGCTGCCTGCTGCTGTGGCTGATCACAAATTCCAGCAGCGGCGACAGATACTTCGGTGCATGGAATCTTTTTTCCTATACTTTCAGAAAAATAGGAGACAGCAGCGACCTAAGCTGGATCCGCGGAAAAATCGTCTGTATCTGCATTGGGATCGTGACAGCAATGGTACTGCCTGAAATCATTGAGAAAAGAGGATAAGACTATGGGAATGAAAATAGAAGATTTAACAGTAACATTCAAAAATCATGTAACGGCCATCGATCATGCCAATCTGGAAATTCCGAAGGGAATCTTCGGGCTGTTAGGAGAAAACGGAGCAGGAAAAACAACGTTGATGCGGGTGCTTACCACCGTATTATCGCCTGCCGGCGGAACAGTAACCATAGACGGAATACGCTACAACGAAGAAAACTATGAAAAAATACGGAAGAAAATAGGATATCTTCCCCAGGAAATTGACCTGTACCCAAGCCTGACCGTGCAGGAATGTCTGGAATATATGGGAGCTTTATCAGGGATATCCAAACAGGCCTGCAAAGAGCGCATAGACTGTTACCTTGCAAAAACCAGCCTGTCGGAACATCGCAGGAAGAAGATAAAGCAGTTATCCGGCGGCATGAAACGGCGGGTCGGGCTTATCCAGGCACTTTTAAACGAACCGGAATTTCTGATCGTCGATGAACCCACAACCGGATTAGACCCGGAAGAACGGATCCGAATCAGAAATCTGCTGGTTGATTTTTCGGAAGAACGCACCGTTTTATTTTCTACCCATGTGGTGGAAGATCTGACCGCCACCTGCGATCGGCTTGCCGTAATGAAAAAAGGAAAATTTCTTTATGCCGGAAACATGAAAGAACTGTTGGCGCAGGCGGAAGGACACGTCTGGGTTTGTAAGGCGGCAGATGAAACAATGGCAAGAAAACTGGAAAGAGAGTACCATGTTTCCTCAAAACAGTATATGGGCGGCGAATTACGGATAAAGCTGATCAGCGAGAGACCGCCCCAGATAGAATGCCTCCCCTGCGAGACAACGCTTGAGGATGCCTATATTTATATCACGAACAGCGAGCCGCAGGCCAGTGTCACAGATCTATGAAAAAAGGAAAGCAACAACGGGACTGTTTACCATCAGTCCCGTGTAAGAACAAACACATATTGATCTGCCGAGGATAATTCTTTCTTATAGGAAAATCCCAGCTCATGGAATGCTTTCATATCTTCCGGATCACAGATGTGATTCTCTGCCAGAAAACGCACCATCTCACCCCGTGCCATTTTGGCCAGAGTTCCCTTCTGCTTAACCTTTCCATCTATGAGTTCTCCGAATTCAGCCGTGATAAACCGAACGTCCGGCGTTATGTATTTCTCGATGCACCGGGAATATTCCCTGGATGCCAGATTGACGATCGTTCTGTCCTCTGCCAGAAGACTCTTGCAGAGACGGTCCGCCCAGAATTCATACAGATCCTTACATCCGTTCACCGACAATACGGCCTGCATCTCCAACCTGTAAGGTGTCACTCCGTCAAAGGGCTTCAAGATTCCGTAGAATCCGGACAGAATCCGGAGATTCTCCGCAATATAGGAAAGCGCATCTTCCGTAAACACAGCCGGCGCCATATGCTGGTACTGCAGTCCCTCATAAGACATCACAGCCGGTGTCAATGCCCCCTCCAGATCCATCTCGCGGAAACGCCGGTAATTTAATTCTGCCAGTTTATCATTGCATTTCCAAAGTGCCTTGGCTTCGGCCAGGCTTAGGGATTTCATGGCATTCATGAGGATCTTCGTATCCTCAATGAATGCCGGTCTGCCACCGGCTGCAAAAGAATCCGTATCCACATTCATTTTCTTCGCCGGTGAGATGATGATCTTCATCAGTCTGCGCTCCCCACTTCTCCCAACATCTGGGCCGGATTTTCTTCCGCCTTCACCTTATCGAAGGCTTTCTCAATAATCCCTTCCTCATTGATCAGATAAGTGGTGCGCACCACTCCCATGCTGACCTTCCCGTAATTCTTCTTCTCCTGCCAGACATCGTACGCCTGGATACAGGAAAGTTCCGGATCGGAAAGAAGCGTAAAGGGAAGATTATACTTCTCTTCGAATTTCTTGTGGGATGCCACGCTGTCCTTGCTGACTCCCAGCACTACCGCGCCCTTCTCCTGAAACTGCGGGTACAACGCTCCAAAATTACATGCCTGCTTCGTGCATCCCGGCGTGTTATCCTTCGGATAAAAGTACAGGATAACCTTCTTTCCCTTATAATCTTCCAATGTGTGCACCTGGCCGTTCTGGTCCGGCAGTGAAAAGGCCGGTGCTTTTGTTCCTGCTTGTAACATATTGATCTTCCTCCTCATCACAGCTGCCCGTAATCAGCTGAATTAAGCATTTCGCTTCCACTCCTGCAGAAGCTTTCCTAAATAACTACTCTACCTTCGGAAGCTGCGCAATCGATTTTGCCAAGTCTTCGTCTGACGGAATATAATCTGCCATTTCGCCGTCGTTATATCTCTGGTAGGCAACCATATCGAAATAACCTGTACCGGTCAAACCGAATACAATATTCTTCTCTTCCCCTGTCTCCTTGCACTTCATCGCCTCATCTATGGCAACCTTGATCGCGTGGCTGCTCTCAGGCGCCGGAAGGATACCTTCCACCCTTGCAAAAGTCTCTGCCGCCTCGAATACCGCTGTCTGCTCAATGCTCCTCGCCTCCAGGATTCCCTGGTCATACAGTTCAGAAACAATAGAACTCATGCCATGATAGCGGAGTCCGCCCGCATGGTTCGCGGAAGGAATGAATCCGCTTCCCAGCGTGTACATTTTCGCCAGAGGACAGACCTTACCCGTATCGCAGAAGTCATAGGCATAAACACCTCTTGTCAGACTCGGACAGGACGCAGGCTCTACCGCGATGATCTTATAATCGGCTTCGCCTCTCAGGATTTCCCCTGCAAAAGGAGAGATCAGACCGCCCAGATTGGATCCGCCACCCGCACAGCCAACGATCGTATCCGCCTTGATACCGTATTTGTCCAGAGCCGCCTTCGTCTCCATACCGATAATCGACTGGTGCAGCAATACCTGGGCAAGCACGGAACCCAGCACATAACGATATCCTTCCTGGCTGGTAGCCGCCTCGACAGCCTCGGAAATAGCGCACCCGAGACTTCCCGTCGTTCCCGGAAATTCCTCATTGATCTTACGGCCCACATTCGTATCCATGGAAGGAGACGGCGTTACCTTAGCGCCATAAGTACGCATAACCTCACGGCGGAAAGGCTTCTGCTCATAAGAGCACTTTACCATATATACCTGACAATCCAGATCAAAGTAAGAACATGCCATGGAAAGCGCAGTTCCCCACTGGCCTGCCCCGGTCTCTGTGGTGACACCCTTCAATCCCTGCTTCTTCGCGTAATATGCCTGCGCGATAGCAGAATTCAGCTTATGGCTTCCCGAAGTGTTATTGCCCTCAAATTTATAATAAATATGGGCAGGTGTGCCAAGCTTTTCTTCCAGACAATATGCCCGGACAAGCGGCGACGGACGGTACATTCTGTAAAAATCTCTGATTTCCACCGGAATGTCAAAATAGGCAGTGGTATCATCCAGTTCCTGTTTCGCCAGTTCCCTGCAGAAGATTCCAGCAAGTTCATCTTCCGTAACCGGCTGCAAGGTACCCGGATTCAGGATCGGCGCCGGTTTCTTCTTCATATCGGCGCGGACATTATACCACTTTTTCGGCATCTCCTGCTCTTCAAGATAAATTTTGTAAGGTATTTTCTGTTCCATTTACTATTTCCTTTCTGGTCAAATTATATTCATTTCAGTTTTCCACAGTTTACTTTACCACAATGTTGCAATGGTGTCATCCCCGCAATTCTTTTGCTTTCTGTTACTATTCACAGCTTCCAGCTGCTCATAGTAACGTCATTTGCGCATTCCAAGTCGCCTGCGGCGAGGCGCAAATGCTCTCATAATCCACTTTGTCGGGTCGTAAATGCGCAGTTTATGCGCATTTCGACTGTGAACAGTAACTGCTTTCTCCATAATTCTTTTGTATTCTCTTGACGCCAAAACCTACTCAGATAAGACATATCTTGTCCCTCTTGATGCGCCTACTTTTATGATCAATCCACTCTTTACCATATCATTCAGTACGGTTCTTGCTCTCCTCTGCTTTACGCCCAGCAATTCTTCTGCTTCCGCAGAAACTATCCGCCCGTTTTCTTTTATATACTCCACAATTTTCTTCTGCTGCTCCGGGTACGAATAAGTTTCCGGCACTTTTCCGGCACTTCTCCGGCACTTCTCCGGCACTTTTCCGGCACTTTGTAACGCTTCTCCGGCACTTTGTGGTGCCTCCACATTCAATTCATCGTCCAAAACGTTTCTATACAGATTAATCCGCAGCGCAATTTCCATATCTATGAATTCCGGTTCCTGCAAACCATACTCTTTCATCTCACGAATCAATCTCGGAATTCCCGTACCCCATCCTTCTATCAGATTCATATAGGAAAAAGCGTGTGCCAGTGCCCGGTTCCTGATCTGTGAATAACCTTCCTTCATACGCTCTACCGTCACTCCTGGCATAAGGCCTCCCGGAGAGGTAATCTCCAATCGATCATCATAAATCGCTACCTGCACATGCGATGACTGCAAAAAGCTGCAATTCATCACCGCGTTGATGATCAGTTCCCGGATGCTGTCCGGCGGAAGTTCATATATGTCTTTGCGATAAACTCCTTCTATTTTCGCACCAAGACGAATATTTCGAAGCACAAAGCGGAAGGCATCCTCTACCTGCTGCCAAAGCATTCCCTCATAATCTCGTTTATCTACAAAAACAGCACGGTTTGTTCCTTTAAACATGCCGCACTGAATCTTGGACAGAAATGTATCCCGTCCGGTCAAAAACACATACGCATTTGTAGGATAAACAGTTCCATTCTCTGCTTCTGCCAGAACACCCCAATTAAGCAGTACATTTTTTGTCACATCTTTAACTGACTGACGCTGAGATTCATTCTTACAATTTGCAAGTGCAACCGCCTTCATACTGTCACACAAACTCTGTATTTCTCTATCCGTTACCTGTATATCAGGCCGGATAGCAGAATCAAACGAACGGCCTTCACTTTCATAATACATCTCTTGTGTGATCGTCCTGTCTGCTGGTCTGGTAGTACCTGCCACTCGAATATATACCCCGCTTGTCACACCTTCTGACTTGATGTAGTATGGCCGCTGCTTTCCGGCTGTGATTTCTGCTACAATGACTGTTTTCCCTTCAACAGTCTGCGGATAAACATCCGGAATGATCGCTGGTTCACAACTATCTGATATGGCATTCGTTATTGCATCCATTTCCTGAAAAACAAGATCCTCAGCAATTCCTACAACATCCCTTGTCTTATCATCAATACCGAAAATAATATGTCCGCCTTTTCCGTTCGCAAAGGCCACGACTGTTTTCATATATTTAATGCTCTTCTCGGGACGACTTACTTTATATTCTACATTCTTCGATTCACCGGCAAGGATTTCTTCTATGATCATAGTTGTACCTCCCATTACTAATAAATCGTACTATAATTTTTATAAAAGAATAAATCAATCACTGCTCAGTTCCAGATCCTCATGTGCAATATCCACGGCCATCAATATGACAAATAGTTTCGTTCCTTCACCCTTTTCCACAATTGACCGGATACTAATACTTCCCTACCAAAATTTGCTCTTCATATCCACACAGTTTACTTATTACTGCATGATCTTTGCTTTCCTCATTCTTTTGTTTCAAAAATACTATTGGCGGCCACTCTCACCCAATAATGAGAATCGCTTTTACCTTTATCGAAAATGTATTTTACTTTTGGATCATCCAAATTATCATATCTTAATCGATATAACATTCCAACTTTATTTTTATACGGCTCATTATCAATCATTTCCACAAGTCTTTCAAGACATAATTGCCTGTAACTGCTGACAAGGAATTTTATCAGTACAGACATTGCACAAAATCTAACATCATAGTTGTCACTATAACTTGAATTCATAACATACTGAAATAAACTGCCCATTTCTGATGTATTCCATAAAGAAAAAACATTCTCTCTAAATAATCTTTCAAGCATACTTAATGAGGTTATTTGAGATGCTATTTCACTGCTTTGAATTTGCACTATACTTCGAATGAATTCCGATTCATTGCCAATCTTTAAAATAAGCCTTAATATATTAAAATTCAGTTCTAAATTTTCACGACTATATCCCCTTTTAAAAAAAGGATTTTGGGCATTAACAATTTGACTCCACTGCACCGTCATTCTATTTGCCAATTTTCTTATTTGTCTATTATTTGGATGTTCTAGTTGCAGAATACATAATAATTCTATCGCATCCACTTTTGCATTCATAGTCTGTGTCTCTGCAAATAGTGTTCCCTGTATGCAATTAATCAATTTCCGCATCTGTTGCGAATTATATTTAATATGCTCTATTATCATTATATTTGCAATTGTCTGATAGAAATTGATTACATTATCAGAGTAAGCGCCATTTTTGCCTTGTGTTTCATTATCAGAAATAATCCTATCTATATAATTTTTCGTATACTTCCAGCTTTCTTCTTTATCATGGTTATTTACATTTAGGAGATATGTCTCCTCATAAAACTTTTGATCGTATTTTTGAACTGCCTGGTCTAAATCATCATGTGATATTGTCTCCATCTGCCGCACCGCTTGCGCTGCCGGAAATACATGATGGCAATTACTTCTAATATCTTTATCAGAAATAGACTCCATTATGAATCTCTGAAGTCCCAATTGCTCGTCTTCATTCAAATTTTTGTATTTAAAATGGCAAATGGCATTAAAAGCATCATCATAATATCTCTTGTTTCCATGTTTAAATATGAAATAAACAAACTCCAGGATCAATTTCTCCTTAAATCTGTGGGATGTTTCTACCATCGCTTCCAGCATCGGCTTCACCATAATATTAGTTGCATATTTATTTTCAATGCAATCTTTAATTTCCTTTACAAGAAATTCAGTCTCCCGCTCGAACTGCTCATCTGAATAATAATAACCGAAATACTTCATCAAATATAATCTTGCTAAAATATTTCTAGTATTTACAGGCTGCTTTTCTATTCCATTAAAAAAATACATTATATCCTGATCATTAATGTTATTTGTATTTTCTCCATAAGCTGATAAAAACTGCTTGAGAATCTTTTCATCGTTTGCCATAAAGAGCAGTTTTATAGTAAACATAAACATTTTATGCCATCTGATTTCAAGAGATACTCCTGTCAAATACTGATATAGTCTCTTCCTTAAAATTATCATATGCGTAATAGAACCATAACAATAAGCCACTAAAAATGCATTACAAACTTCCTCTATTTCATAGTTTACCCCGCCTAAGTTTACTGCAAAAGGGGATTGTGTTAATGTATTAAACCAATGTTTCACAATAGACTCATTATAATCTGCTGTTATTCTGTCTATTACCGGATAATACAATGGCTCCTCATCTTCGTCTAAGATATTTTGTCCTCGGGACTTTAAATTGATGATATCCTTTTCTCTATCTGCTTCTGCCTGTATATTTCTTAAATCCAATGCTACATCTTTACTCATCCATTTTGGAATGTTTATACTGCCATTACAAAAATCTATACAATTATTCAATTTGTCAATGCAAGAGTTAATATTACCATGAAAATAATTCTCAACGGCCTCATATCTCATCATGACTAATTTCTGGATCTCATTTTCATGCATTGCTTTGATATCTGCCTTGATTTTCTCAAAATCAGGCAGTTCAGTCAAAGAACTCCCGATCACTTGTCCAATTAAGCATGCACAATTATAATCCACTCCCGCTTCAGCAGAAACATCTCCCCATGCCACTCCTGCTTCTTTCTGGACAATATATTTCGTATATGAAAAATCTTTAAAGAAATCTCTTGATATATCGCTATCAACAGCACTGGATATACTGAATCTTTTATCCTCCGAAATTACCTCGGTACTAATTAATGTATTATAGTCTACTCTCCCCTTACAATAACTGATATATAAACTGAGTACATCGTTGATAACTGCCTCATAAGCCCGCTTAGGAATATCTGAAAATTCATGTACAACACAAAATCTTGGATTAGATGTATCTGATTGAAGTTGTGCCTGCAACTCAGTAATATTCTTTTCCCTTTGATCACAGAATATATAAATACACTTTTTCTTTAGTGCCCTGGCGCGATTTATTTCATTCATAGTCGCCAGAGTAATTCCATCTTTATTATCTGCAATCACAATGACAAGATCTGAGTCCGCTAACGGATCCATATAAGAATTTACTACATTATAGCTTGTAGCCCCTCCTTCCTCAAAAACAAATATCTCGCACATATTAGTTTCTTCCAAAAGAAACGCTAAGGCTTTTCTCATTACTCCATATTTAAGTTCACCCTCTCTGTCACACATCGAACTTATAAAAACCTTGACCCTGTTAGTAACACATTCCTTTGTCATCTAATTCCCCATTCTATTGATTCTATTTCAAGATATAGATAATTATATATCTTATTTAACGATAATTACTCAAACTTCCCATAAGAATTTTCAATGAAAATCCTTATAGATATTATAAAAACTGACTATAAAATTGATGTCTTGACACCAAAAAGGCACTGGCCTTTGGTA
>CAJTEN010000014.1 GCA_910575245.1 Clostridia bacterium
TCCCAAGTGTAAGCAGACGGAAGAACCTCAGTTTATAAAGGATGAGGGATGTCCTCCTGCGCTTATTGAGAAAAGCTATGCCACACCATCGCTGGTGTCCGGCATTCTGAAGAATAAATCTGTCCTCGGCCTGCCCTTTTACCGGCAGGAGCAGGATCTAAAAAGATCCGGCATTCTGACCACCCGGGCCACAATGGCTGCCTGGGCCATCCTCGTGTTCCAGCTGTATTTTCAGTTTCTGGTGCAGTTCTTCCACAGGGAACTGCTGAAACGGCATTTCCTGATGATGGACGGGACGCCCGTCCAGGTGCTCAAAGAGCCGGGCAAAAGACCGCAGTCCAAGTCTTATGTGTGGCTGATGCGTTCCGGGGAGGACGGCCTGCCGCCCCTGTTGATATACCGGTATTCCCCGACAAGAAATGGGAATAATGCGGTAGAAATGCTGGAAAGTCCCACGCCGGGATTGTACCTGATGGTGGACGGCTTCCAGGGATACGACAAACTGAAAAATGTAAAACGCTGTGCCTGCTATGCTCACATCAGGAGGTATTTTTTGGATGCTATTCCAAAAGGAAGTGAAAAAGACTTGTCAAATCCGGCAGTGCAGGGTGTAGCATACTGTGATAAGCTGTTCCGGTATGAGCGCATATATAAGGAACAGGGGCTTTCCCATGAACAGCGCCAGAAACGCAGGATGAAAGACGAAAAGCCTGTTGTGGATGCATTCATCAAATGGCTGGACCAGCAGAAGATGTCCGCAAGCAGCAATAAATTCAATAAAGCCCTGACTTACGCACGGAACCGCCAGGATATCCTCCTGGCCTATCTGGAGGATGGCCGCTGCAGCCTGTCGGACAACATGGGCGAGAATTCGATCCGCCCTGTTGTGGTAGGCAGGAAGAACTGGCTTTTTTCAGACACGGTAGGTGGAGCCGAGGCAAGCATGGGGATATACACTATTGTAGAGATGGCAAAGTTTCACGGCTTAGACCCATACAAATATATGAAATACATTCTGGAGCAGCGTCCCAGCTATCGGTCAACAGATGAAGAACTTGAAAAGCTTGCACCATGGTCTTCATCCTGTCAGGAAATATGTAAGTAAGCAGGATTCAGATGTCAATGTGCGAAAGTATTTTAACTATTGCATTGGTATGCACGGTAAAATACTTGCATTACTGTGATTATTATTACACACTGGGGAATGATTCGCAATCCACCCCTAAATTAATCGCTTACCTTCTGTCTGTATCTCCACCACTTTATCCGGCTTCATGGCTTTACGGGGATGATGGGGATGCCCTGCCTGGGCGCCAGGCTTCTTTCCGGACTTTTCCCTGTTGTTTGTGATCTTTTTGCGGTTGATGCATTTGGAGGAAGGCAGGGAAGAGTTCTCATAGTCATGGTTCACCTGTGCCGTGAGCTTCACGATAAGTCCCTTTGCATCTTCAAGCTCTGTGGCTGTTTCATAATAATCCTTCAGTGCTGCTTTCCTTTTTTCATCCAGTTCAGCATTCCGCTTCCTCAGGCTTGCGGCGATGTCTAAGAGTTCGGTAATGACCTTTTTAAGTCTGTGCACTTCTTTTTCGTGTTCCTTCTGGACATCCTCCAGCACCTCCATCCACTGCCTTGTGATCTCTTTACGGGAAAAGGAGATATCGTCCCGTTCCTGCCGCAGCCTTTTTATCGTAAGGTTCAGGCCGCGGATAATGCCCTCGTAATCTGTGCGCAGCTTCACATAGGCATCACCTGACCGGAAGCAGGCCAGTTCCTGCTGTGCTGCCCTGAGCCGGTATGATAATGAAGTTGTCAGAAAATACTGCTGGCCGTTCACTGCCTTTTCCTCCTTCCGGTGCGTTATCACTCCGCTCTTATCAGAGACGGGAGAGTTCTTCTATCTTTGAGAGACGTCTTTTGTATTCGTTGACGGATAAGGTAAGCTCCATGACCTGCTTTTTTAATGCAGAGATCTCGGCTTCATCCTGCTGGAGCAGCCCGGTCTGTTTCATGCAGAGAGCTTCCAGTTCCCTGGCGTCAGGGATATTTTCCGGGGTACATGAGGTCTCTCTTTTCCCGGGTTTTCCTCTTGTGCCTGTGGGGACGATATCACCTGTTTCCTCATCGATCTTACCGATCAGCCTTCTCTTTGAGCGCGGCTGTTTCTTTTCCTTGTCCCAGTAAGATTCTGATTCATAAACATAGGTGATTCCTGTCTGTTTGTTGAGTTTTTTAATGATAGATGCCATTTTCGCACCTC
This sequence comes from Clostridia bacterium, assembly GCA_910575245.1. GTDB lineage: Bacteria > Bacillota > Clostridia > Lachnospirales > Lachnospiraceae > UBA3282. The sequence continues at coordinate 2,258 of CAJTEN010000014.1, forward strand.
CTAGTGATAAATAAATAATACTATACCACTATAATAATGTCAATAAAATAGTGGTAAATATTTTGAAAAATCCCACTATTTTGCAAAAAAAATACTGTGGCCTGATCGAATATCAAAGCCACAGTGCATATATATATTCAATTATATTTCCCCACCCCGTGAAAAGTAACTCCTCCTAAATTGTATATTTTCTGTACCTCTTTTTATATTGATATTCTCCAGCCGTAGAGTTATAATTCTCTCTGTAGTTATAGAACCGACATAACAAATTTCTGTTTCCGGCTTTTGCAGGAGCCATATACGTAGGTTCCTGCAAGAACCAGAAGCAGGGATTTATTATGTTGTTTGCCATGAGCGAAGGGGCGCTTACATATGAAGAAAGAATTAAATACGAACAAAGGCGATAATCAGGCAATGTTGAAGATATGCGGGTTTATTGTAGATAAGAGAAATCTCTTTTTCCTGCTCTTCGGTCTCCTGATTTTTTTTTCGGCCATATCCAGGAACTGGGTCGGTGTGGAGAATTCCATGGCATATTATCTACCGGGAACCACGGAGACGAGACAGGGCCTGGATCTGATGGAGGAAGAGTTTATTACATACGGGACCTGTAATGTTATGGTCGCGAATGTGTCCTATGGGCAGGCGCAGGATATCTGCAGCCGGCTGGAGGAGTCGCCGGGTGTCTTTTCGGTGGATTTTGACGATACGGAAGGGCATTATACGAATGGTTCTGCCTACTATAATGTCACGTTTGATTATGATGAGAAGGAGGATGCCTGCCTGGAGGCGCTGGATGTTTTAAAGGAGCGTCTGGAGGGTTATGACTATTATCTGACTACAAGTCTCGGAGATACGCAGTCGGAGCTGATCGGACAGGAGATGAACACGATCACGGTGCTGGTCGCTGTCGTTGTAGTGTCGGTACTGCTTCTGACAACACAGGCGTACGCGGAAATACCGGTGCTGTTGATCACGTTTCTGTCGGCGGCCATCATTAACATGGGCACGAACTTTTTCTTCGGTACGATTTCTTTTGTCTCCAATTCTGTCACGATCGTGCTCCAGCTGGCACTGTCGGTGGATTATGCGGTTATTTTCCTGAACAGGTATAAGGAGGAACATGCCTCGCTTCCGGCCAGGGAGGCGGTCATTGTTGCACTCAGCAAGGCTATTCCGGAGATTGCGGGCAGCTCGTTGACGACTATCGGCGGTCTGATTGCCATGACTTTCATGCAATATAAGATGGGGCCGGACATGGGTATTGTTCTGATCAAGGCGATCATCTTAAGTCTGTGCGCGGTTTTCCTGTTGATGCCGGGTGTTATTATGTTGTTTTCCGTCCTTATGGAAAAAACACAGCACAAGAACTTCATTCCGGATATTCCGGTGGTGGGTAAATTTGCCTATGTATCCCGGTATTTTGTGGCGCCGCTGTTCCTGGTGGCCATCATTGCCGCCTATATGATCTCCAAGAACTGTCCTTACGTATTCGGCTACAGTACGGTGACGCCGCCGCTGCAGAACAGTGTGCAGAAGGCGGAGGAGATGCAGGAGGGCAATTTCGGAGCTTCCAATATGGTAGCGCTGATTGTGCCGGGAGGCAGCTTCGAGAAGGAAGAGGCACTTCTGCAGGATCTGGATGCCTGCCCGGAGGTGGATTATACGATGGGGCTTGCCAATATCGAGGCGTTGGATGGTTATCATCTGACGGATAAGCTCACACCGCGGCAATTCTCCGAGTTGATCGATCTGGATTATGAGGTGGCTGAGTTGGTCTACGCGGCTTATGCCGTAAATGATGAGGATTATGCGAAGGTGGTCAATGGTCTTGCGGAATATCAGGTGCCTTTGATTGATATGTTTATGTTTGTGTATGATGAGGTGAAGGAAGGATATGTGACGCTGGAAGATGATCTGCAGGAGATTCTTGATGAGGCTCACAGGCAGATGAGCTTCGCCAGAAATCAGCTGCAGGGAGAGAATTACAGTCGTATGCTGGTATATCTGACACTGCCGGAGGAGAGTGAGGAGACCTTTGCCTTCCTGGATAAAATGCATGAGATCGCCGGACGGTATTATGACGGCAAGGTGCTGGTGTGCGGTGAGTCGGTGAGCCAGTATGACCTACAGAAGACCTTTGCCCGGGACAACATTGTGGTCAATGTGGTCTCTATTCTGGTGGTTCTGGTGGTGCTTCTGTTTACTTTTAAATCGGCGGGAATGCCGGTGCTTCTGATCGCGGTGATCCAGGGCAGTATCTGGATCAATTTCTCAGTGCCTTCGATCGCCCATGAGAATCTATTCTTCATGGGATATCTGATCGTCAGTTCCATTCAGATGGGCGCCAATATCGATTATGCCATCGTTATTGCCAGCCGGTATACGGAACTTCGCAAGACCATGGGCAGAAAGCAGTCTATTATTGGTACGATGAATCTGTCCTTTCCGACGATTGTCACTTCGGGAACGATGCTGGCGGTGTCCGGCGTTCTGATCGGTAAGCTGACTTCGGATGTGGCGATCTTCGGTATCGGTAAATGCCTTGGACGAGGCACTTTGATTTCTATTTTTATCACCATGTTTGTCCTGCCGCAGATCCTTCTGGTAGGAGATACGGTCATAGAGAAAACAGCTTTTGTTATGAACATGCCGATCCGCACGAAGAATGCCGCAGGGCTGGTCAAGGTGGACGGTCTGGTGCGGGGCCGCATCGAAGGTACTGTGACCGGTACGATGAATGCTATTGTGCGGGGCAACGTGAGCGCCTATGTGGAGGCGGGCGATGTGACGCAGCTGACGGAGGAAGAATACCGGAATATGTCGGCGGCAGTACAGTCGGAGTTGGAGAGCAGGGAGGTGGAAGAGCATGTATAGGAAAAAGATACCATTCTCGTCCAAAGATAGTATTGCAGGGAGCGTCAGGGGGATGAAAGGCTGCAGGAAGGGGGCAGGCAGGGCAATTACCTTCATCCTGGCAGGAATCCTTGCGGCGGCGCCGGTTATGAATGCGCTGGCAGTAGAGGAATCTGATGAAAACAGGAAAATGGCAGAAGAATCCGGCACAGGACGGGGTACAACAGGAAATGTATCTGACAGGAATTCTGGCGGAGACGATGAAACAGCAGGTGGCAAAACGGGCATCCAAACGGCAAAGGGAACTTCTGAAGAGGATACAAAGCAATCTGAAGACGGCACGGCAGAGGACAAGGATATCATAAGTGTAGAAGAGGCCAACGCGACGATGGCAGCCTATGACGGGGAAGATGCAGAGTGGGAGGAAGTATACATAGGTTCCGTTGAGGATATGAAGAGATTTGCCAGAGACTGCTGGCTGGATACCTGGTCTGTAAACAAAAAAGTGTACCTAGTAAAGGATCTTGACCTTTCAGGCAGCGATTTTGTCCCGGTTCCGACCTTCGGCGGCTATTTTGACGGACAGGGACACACGGTCAGCGGTCTGCAGGTCAGAGACGATATCTCTTATACAGGGCTCTTCTGTTACACCCAGGTATCCGCCGTAATCGTGGATCTTAAGGTGCAGGGCAGTGTATGCCCATCTGGGAAGTCGATGGTGGTAGGCGGCGTTGTAGGTGACAACAGCGGTATTATCATGAACTGTTCCTTCGAGGGAAACGTGGAAGGTGGCGACTATGTGGGCGGCATCACGGGCTTTAATGAGCAGAGTGGGATTTTGATAGACTGCACCGGCAGGGGGAAGGTCACGGGCACGCATTACACGGGCGGTATCGCGGGTGAGAATACAGGGAATATCACAGGCTGCGTCAATGAGGCGGAGGTGAATACTTCCAATGAAGATAAGGCTCAGTCATTAGAGGATATTAATCTGGAGCAGTATGCGGCAGGTCTGTTTGATACAGAGAGCGGAGACGGAAAATCCAGGAAAGCATCGACAATCAATAATACCATCGATTCAGGCGGTATTGCCGGACTTTCTACAGGGATCATACAGTACTGCAGCAACAGCGGCGTGATCGGGTACGGCCATGTGGGATATAATACAGGCGGTATTGTGGGACGGCAGTCGGGATATGTGTATTCCTGTGAAAATACAGGGACAGTGTATGGGCGCAAGGATGTGGGCGGTATTGCAGGACAGACGGAGCCGTATATTGCGGTGGACCTGTCAGAAGACATTGCCTATCAGCTGTCGGAAAATATTGATACACTGCATGATCTGACGGGCAGAATGCTGGACGATGCAGGCGCGGAGTCTGATACGGTTTCCGCCAGACTGACGATGATCCAGGAGTTTGTTGACAAGGCGTTGGATGATACAAATTTTCTGGCTGACAGAACCATTGAATGGACGGACGGCATGATTGGCTCTGCCAATGACGTGATGGGGCGGTTAGACTATGTTATGGACGAGTCGGGGAAAAGCGGCGGCCTGCTGGACTGGGCGTCAGATGCCGCCGGCAATGCGAGGGATGCGGCCAGGGAACTGGGAAATACAGTAGAGGCATTGGATATTTATCAATACATGACACAGGAAGAGCGGGAACAGTATGATGCCGCCAGGGTCTTCCTGGAAAGTGCACCGGAGCAGTATGGGAAGGACCGGGCGAAGGTGGTAAAGGCATACCAGAATTATTATATTGATAAGATCAGGTCGGAAAATGAAGCCTACACAAGAGCCTTGTCCGGATCGGGAACGGATGCAGAAGCGACATCCGGCAGCGATTCCACGGGAGCGGCTGACAATGTGGGTTCTGATACAGACCCGGCTCCCGGCACGGAAGAGGAAGGAAGACCGGAGGAAAATACGGACACGAATACGGATTCTGACACCGATACCGGATCTGATTTACAGGATGTTTCCGATGAAAGTTCCGATACAGATTTGGAACAGGAGAAAACAGTTGGTTCCGGACAGACATCGAAGGTAGCTGATCAGGCAGGAATGGATGCGGGTATGTTTTTGGCTTCGTCTGTACTGGGAGAAAGAAGCAGCGCAGACCATGATCCTGACAACCGATTCCACCTGTATGTTGCCGTCGGAACAGATTCCGGCATGGATTCCGGTGATGCCGTGCAGTCCTCTCTTACCGAATCATACGCATCTTCGACGTCCGAAGTAAACGAAAATAATTTACGTCCGAAGATCAACGGAGAGGTAGAAGGAAGCTGGGTCTGGAACAGTGCCAATACCTATGGGCAGTATTTCAATGTGGAGGGCTGGGTTCATTATGATCCGGCATCAGGCGTGCTGGCCGAATTCCCGCAGTCTGAAGGGGAATGGGCGGAACTGGACAGGAAACTGCTCAATGACGTGGCGGAGCAGATGGAACTGCATGCCCTGGAAATTGAGCGGAATGCGTCCGCTTATGCGGATGAGCAGTACAGGAATGCTCATCCGGGTACAGCAGGGTATGAACAGGATCTGAAGGACAATCTCACTACGATGGCTGATATTGCAGTGAAGGCCAGTGAACGGATGTCTAAGGAGGCACGCAGCAGCCTGCAGTCTGCAGTAAACTATGCCAGGGATGCTTCAGGCAACCTGGAAGCGGCAGGCAGTGAGGCGAAGCACATCTTTCAGACAGTCAATGGAATGCCGGACATTTTGCTGCCGCAGCTGGGAAGCGATTATCGCTCCAGGGCAGGCAGCCTGAATTCTAATTTGAAGGGACTGTCCGAAAATATGGGACGCCTGAATGATGAAATGTCATCGACCAACGATGTCATGCTTGATGACCTGTCAAAAATCAATGACCAGTTCAGCAAGATCATGAGGTTGTATACGGATGCCATTGACGGTGTGCTGGATATGGATTACACCACGGTCTATGAAGATAATTCCCAGGAGGATGCCATGACCAGTACTGACGCGACGATTGCTGACTGTGCGAACAGGGGAGTTGTCCAGGGAGACCTGAATGTATCAGGAATTGCGGGGACGATGGCAATTGAGTATGATTTCGATCTGGAAGGTGATGTGACGGGCATTGAGAACGCGAGACTGAATTCTACGTTTCTGGCCAAGTGTGTTCTGCGGCAGAATATCAACGAGGGTAATATAACGGCCCAGAAGAGTTATGTGGGCGGCATCACAGGGCTGCAGGAGATGGGAACTATTCTGCGTTGTGAAAATTATGGCCGGGTTAGCAGTACGGCCGGTAATTATGTAGGCGGTATCGCGGGGAAGTCCCTGTCATATATCACGAACGGTTATGCCAAATGCACCGTGTCGGGAGAGGAATATGTGGCAGGAATTGCTGGGGCCGGTTCCAGCATGGAGAATTGCTGTGCCATGGTGCGGGTGCAGGACGCGGCGGCCTTCTGCGGTGCAATTGCCGGAGAGACAGACAGCAGCGGTACCGTATTCGGAAACTGTTTCGTATCGGATGAACTTGCGGGCATTGACCGTATCAGCTACAGCGGTAAGGCAGAGCCGGTCAGCTATGAAGAATTGCTTGATACGGAGGGACTGCCGAACCGGTTCCGGATGATGGCGGTAACTTTCTATGCGGACGAAGAGGAAGTAAAAAGAGTTGAATGCCCTTACGGTGGTAATGTGCTGCAGGACATATACCCGGATATTCCGGCCAAAGACGGGTTTTATGCCGACTGGGATATCAGAGAGATCCGGAATATTATGTATGACGAAGATGTTACAGCGGAGTATGTGCGTTATCTGACTACGCTGGCTTCCGGGCAGACGCGCGGGAACGGACAGTCGGTCTTGCTGGCGGACGGTATGTTTAAGCAGGAAGAAACATTGAAAGTAACCGGAGGCAGTATAGACGGGAGCAGCGATCCTGGCGTTTCCCTGAAAGGAATCACCGAATCCTGGCAGATCACGGTTCCGGAGGATGGGAATGAACGGCATCAGCTGCGTTACCAGGCACCGCAGGGACAGACGGAGGGCGTCAGGATCTACCTGAAGGAAGGCGGGGAATGGAGACAGGCAGATACGGAGTTGATGGGGATTTATCATCTGTTGACGATTGACGGAACAGAGGCAGAAATTGCTGTCTGTGTGCAGGAGAGGAATATCGCAGATTATCTGGTTTACATTGTTCCGGTGGCAGCGGTGGTGACCATTCCTGTGATTATATTCGGGAAGAAGAAAAGGAAGATAAAGCGGGTAGATCAGGCAGAGTAAAATATAAACGAAAAAGCGTTTTATACTATTTGTAAGATATGTTGAACTATAGGTAGCCCTGTGCAGGGTGATGGAACAGTATAGGATCTACATGGCGGAATATATTCAGGAGCTTGCCGAGCTTGCGGCCTTTTGCTTTTCGCGTATTCTGGATGATCCGCGGATAGGAGAAACTTTGGAATGTGCGTATGGGATTTATTATGAATTGCATGGAGTAGACGCCCAGACTATGAAATTTGCCCTGACGGATGTACAGCTGTGCATGGTGGAAGAAAGGGATGAAATCCTGGAGCAGGCAGAGATTCTCAGGCAGGAATATCCGGATTTTTATGAAAAGTTGGAGGATTTTATCAAAAGACCGCAATGATCCGTGTCCCTGCGGATCGGGGAAGAAGTATAAACATTGTTGCATGAAGAAGCAGGGGTAACGGTTTGGCCCAGGACTTTGCATTTACTGCATAAAACTTTGTATTTGGTACAAAGTAACAACAGCCCATATGGCCAATGTCATTAAGTTAAGCCGGACGCGCTTTCGCTCAGTTCCAAACGCAGCGGTACTAAATTCGTGGAAAACCTCATTAAGTACCGGCGTTAGGGGGTGGCTCTAAGGAGAACCCTATCATATCAGACGCTGTGTATAGACTTAACTTAATGACATTGCCCATATGGCAGGGAGGTATACAGGATCATCGAGATTTCCGGAGACCGTACATTGAAGGATCTGTGCGGAATCATTCTTGATGCATTTAATTTTTATGATGATCATATGTATGAATTCTGTATGGATAATCGTATGTACAGCCAGTACAGCTATCAGCCGCATCCGGAGGCGGGGCAGGCTTCGGTAAGGATCAAGCTGGATCAACTGAATCTGATGAAAGGACAGAAATTTTCCCTTCACTATGACTTTGGGGATGACTGGATGTTTGCAATCTCGGTTCAGAAGGTTGCGGAAACTTCGGAGAAAAAGATATTGCGTGTGGTGAGGGGAAAAGGTTCTGCCGAGCAATATCCGGACTGGGATGAAGAGTAAGAAGACATATATTCTTGGCATATTTTCTGCACTGCTGAGATGATCCCAGTTGAAAGTAAAGCAAGGTGAGGGACTCTCACGAGTCTTCTGTAAGTATACTCTGTTTCCTACCCCGTGAAAAGCATATGTAAACGAAAAAACATCTGAAAAAACATCGGAGTTTATGGCGAAGATGTGAGGAAGCGGAAATATGAAAGCATGCTGGCCGGATAATGAAATAGAACAAGACAATCAGTATATGTGAAATCAAGGTAGTGCTGTAATATATTGCATGTGTAAACTATTCCAGAAGAATCGCCAACAGGCGATTCTTCTGAATTTATTGTGTGCCGGAGGCAATTTACCGTTAGAAGATATCCATCACGAACAGATAGGCAAGCATCAAAATCAATCCGATACAGAACAACAGCAGCCCGAAAGACATGCTCCGTGCGATCATCGTGCTGTTCTCGGCCCATTCTTCATGAATCATGGCGAACTTATGGTCATAATCCGTCTTCACAGGATGCTTTCTGCGGTAAGTCAGATTGCCGATGCCCTGGAAGAAGGAAGCGATGCAGGCCAGCATATGTGTCAGTTCGGTTCCCTCCGGCAGCTCCTGCGGCAGCTTGCTGTCCCTGTAGACTGTCTTGCGCAGGAGCACTACGATCGTATCCACGAAACTGTCCAGCACACGGCAGATGACCCCGAACAGGAAAGGCAGAATGTGCAGAAGCAGTGGACGGTAAACCGTATTTTCCAGATCAAGGTATTTGTTCCAGCGGTTGACATAGGAAGTCCCCGCAGGCCGCATCATCCACAGCCTGACTACAACGAGATAGACCGCCCCGCCGATCGCCAGGGAGATTGCCGCGCCTTTCAGGTTGGCCGGTGAGAAATAAGAAACGATAAGCTCCGTCTCTTCCACGTTCATGAATCCCTGCCCTGCACCGGCAAGCCCGTCCATCACAAGGTAAGGGAAGAACCCCATAATCGGAAGCAGTGTGGCGCTGAGTGTCAATGCGGTGGCGCTGACCTTATTCATGTATTTTCCCTTCAGTGCATCATAATCTGCCTGTATCTTATCATTTTCATTCTTTTCCAGGAAAAGTGCAACATACAGCTTCGTCATATAAGCTACGGTCAGGCCGCCGCTGATCAGAAATGCCCACTCGATTCCGCGCAGAGTACCGACACCAAACATTCCGGACAGGTGTCCTTCCCAGATCAGTTCTGTATATTCCACGATGCTTTCGTGAAGCAGTGTCTTACTGATATAGCCGTTCCAGAGCGGTACGCCGCCGATGCCGAGGGCACCCATCAGGAAGATGTAATTAAGCAGCGGCTTCCGGCGGCCAAACCCGCGCACGTCATTTAAATCCAGTTTATGCAGGTTCATATAGATCACACCGGCGGCCATGAAAAGTACCAGTTTAATCAGGGAATGGTTGACCATATGGAGCAGGCTGCCGCGAACTGCCACCAGGTTTTCCGAACCGAGAAGCCCGGACATGCCCACGCCTACCAGGATAAAGCCGATCTGGGAGACAGAGGAACAGGCCAGTGTTCTTTTTAAATCGATAGAGAATAATGCCAGCACAGCGCCGATCACCATCGTACAGACACCCAACATCAGGATCAGGCTCCCCCAGGCTGTACTGCCCAGGAAAAGGTAAGCGGCCAGAATCAGGATACCATACATACCTGCCTTGGTCAGGATACCGGACAGCAGGGCGGAGGCCGGAGCCGGAGCCACGGGATGGGCTTTGGGGAGCCAGATATGGAGCGGAAAAGCGCCTGCCTTGGCTCCGAAACCGAACAGCATACAGAGTCCGGCGATCCATAATTGCGTGGAAGCATAACTCTGTGAACCGATGAGGCCATAGGAAGCGGCAGCGCCAATCAGTTCATCGAAGAACAAAGTTCCTGTCATGTCGTAGAGCAGGAAGATTCCCATCAGCATCACCAGGCCGCCGATCACAGCTACGGCAAGATAGGTGGCGGAAGCACGCAGAGCTTCTTTCTTTTCGTCATGAGCTACCCACACATAGGAGGTGAAGGACATGATCTCGAAGAAGATAAAAGTAGTATAGAAATCGGCAGAGAGGAAGACACCTTCCGTTGCTCCCAGCGTGAACAGCAGGAACAGATAATAACGGTTGCGGTTATGATAATGGCTTAAATATTCCCTGGAAAAAAGGGTGCTCATAAACCACATAAATGCCGCGATCATGCCGTACATGGCACGGAAGCCATCCAGTGTGAAATGAAGCCCCAGACCGCAGACATCAGGAATCTTCGCCAGGATCTCCGGAGGGTCCTCTGTAAGCACCTGTATAAACAGATACAGGAAAATGCCGAAGGTAATCCCCGTTACGGCATCGGCGAAACGGCTGCGCAGATCTTTGTCGTAACGCCCGATGATGTAACCGATTACTGCAGCGGCCATCGGGCCGAATATTGTGGAATAGATCAGGATATTTATTGACGTATTCATAATAATATGCCTTTCTGAAGTTCGATACAAGCCAGAAAATTACTCTGTTTATTCAAGTTCGCGAAGCGAATTTCGCAAACGAGCTCTGCTTGTTTTTCATGCTATAGGAAATTGCCTTGCTTATCCGAGTTCGCAGAGCGAATCTCGCAAACGAGTTTTGCTCGTTTTTTATTAAAAAGTATATAACCCGCCTGCCACATCTGCGAAGAAATCAACAAGCGGCTGAGAATGCAGACCAAACGCAACGATAAAGAACGTGAACACAAACAGCGGCAGCAGCATTTTCCAGTTAGGATCCTTCACATCCTTCAGCTTATCATAGTCGAAATCGTTACCCGGGAAGAAAGCGCGGACTACGATGCTCAGCATATAGACCGCGGTCAGCAGTGCCGAGACTAACAGGCAGGCGATACCGGAATATGCCACCGGATTACCGCTTTCCACGGCAGCAGAAGCCAGATTCCACTTGCTGATAAAGCCTGCCAGACCGGGCACACCCATCAGTGCCAGGGCAGACAGGGTGAAGATGCCGAAAGTACAGGGCATTTTGTATCCCATGCCGTTCAGCTCATGCACATACTGCTTCTCTGTCTGATGAATGATGGCCCCGGCACAGAAGAAGGAAGAAATCTTGATCACCGCATGGAAGATCAAATGGGTCAGTGCACCCACCAGCCCGAGGGGAGTCATGATCGTGACGCCGAACAGAATGTAGGACAGGTTGCTGATGGTTGAATAAGCCAGCCTTCTCTTCAGGTGGGTCTCCTTGACGGCTCTGCTGCATCCGTATACGATCGTGAACATGACGATCAGCATAACGGTGGTCTGTGCCCAGGTGCCTTTAAGGAAATCCACACCGAAACTGTAGTAGGTCAGCCGGATGATTGCGAAAGCGCCGGATTTGACCACGGCAACGGCATGAAGAAGCGCCGTAACCGGTGTAGGGGCAACGCCCGCCTGGGGCAGCCAGGAGTTGAAGGGACACAGGGCGGCTTTGACACCGAAGCCTGTAAAAGCCATCACATAGACAAACAATAATATATTCGTACGGTCTCCGATTCTGGCAAGGTCAAGGACACCGCCCAGGATAAAATCCGTGGTAGTGCCGTAGATGATGATCATAATCAGTCCGATAAAAGCAAAAGCCGCACCGCCCAGTGAGTAGTACAGATATTTTCTGCTGGCGAGAATCGCCTCCCTGGTCAGGGTATGCATAACAAGAGGCACAGTGACCAGCGTAAGAAGCTCATAGAAGAAGTACATGGTCAGCAGGTTGGCGGCCAGTGAGATACCCAGGGTAATGCCGTAGGTCATGGTGTAGAAGAGAAAGAAGATTTTCTCGTGCTCTTCTTTCGTCATATATTCGAAGGCATACAGGGTGGCAAAAGGCCACAAGGCAGAAACCAGGCCGGCGAATACCATGCCCACGCCGTCCACTTTGAAGCTGATGGACAGATTACCGGTGAAGTGTGCCAGCAGGAAGGTGCTGTCCGAGTGGTGCAGTAACAGGTACCATACGAGTATGCTGTTTAAGATCACCGCACATTCCAGAAAGAGTTCCATATGGATGCGCTTCCGAAAGGCAAGAAGCGGTATGAGAGCACCCGCAACAACAGGGATTAAAATTACCAATATAATCATATCAACATATCCTCTTTTCCTGACTGCATTACACGATTACCTGCACGGCATTCATGATCCAATCCACAATCACACCCGGAAATAATCCGATCAAAACCGATAGTACTGTCATAATTACGATCGGTACTGTCATCCACAAAGACGGCTCCTGTTTCTTCAGATGTGCATAATCATAGTCCACACCGGGCAGGAAGCCCTGAACTGTGAGGGGCAGCAGATAACCCGCGGTCAGAAGCGCGCTGACAAGCAGGATGGTGGGCCCCAGCCATCGAAATACCGGTATGCCGCTGTTTAAACTGCCCACGGCCAGATACCATTTGCTGATGAAACCGCCTGTAGGCGGGATACCGATCAACCCCAGAGAGACGATTGTACAGCACCACATAGTCAGCGGCATTTCCTTACCGATTCCACGCAATTCGTCCACTCTCGTCCTGCCGGTCATGTAGATGACGGCTCCTGCCACAAGGAAGAGGGTGGCTTTGATAAGGCCGTGAGCCAGTACATGAAGAAGTCCGCCGGTGACGGAGGAGGCGTTCATCATGGCCAGGCCGAACAGGATATAGGATATCTGGCTTACGGTGGAGTATGCCAGTCTTTTCTTTAATAAAGGCTCTCTGTAGGCCAGCATGGAGCCCATGAATACGGTAGTCAGTGTGAGAACCAGCCATGCGGTCTGTACCCAGGTGCCCCGAAGGAAGGAGGTACCGAAGACATAGTATACGATACGAACGATTGCCAGTACGCCTGCTTTGACGATGACCGCAGAGAGCGCTGCGGAGGCCGGAGCCGGGGCTACCGGGTGAGCAGCAGGCAGCCATGCATGCATGGGGAACATACCTGCTTTGACGCCGAAACCGATCAGCATGACGAAAGCCGCGACAAACAGGATTCCTGATTGGCCGGCCGCGGACGCATTCAGTACGCCGCCAGCGGTAAATGTCAGGGTATCACTGTTCTTCCAGATAAAATAAATGCCGAACAGAGCCATATATGCTCCGCACAGGGAATAGAACAGATATTTCAATCCGGCCATGATGGCTTCCCGGCTGCCGTTATGCAGGACAAGCGGCATGGAAGTGAGTGTCAGCATCTCGAAGAACAGGTAGAAGGTGATCAGGCTGCCTGCAAAACAGAGTGCGTTCAGCATGCCGAATACGATAAGACAGAATCCGTAATAGCGCTTCTCCTTCGACTCGTGTTTCATGTACTCGAAAGAGAAGAAGCCCGTGCATAGACAGACGATCAACGCCATGGAGGAAAACAGAACACCCGTCTCGTCGATACGGAAGCATATGGGAAGTGCCCGGGTCAGATAGAATAAAGTATAAGACGTATTCCGGGACATCAGGAGGGCGGATATAACCAGTGCACCCGTCAGAAGGTAAGCGGTTCCCACGATCTGAAGCAGACGTCTCCTGCCTGGAATTGTCGGTTTCCTGTCCCGCCAGAGCAGAAGCCCGACGCCGAAAACGATCGGTACTACTATGGATAAAAGAATAAGATACATATCGTTACCCCCCCTACGCAAACATGGCAAGCCCCTGCTGTATCATATCGACAACAGGCTGGGAGCTGATACCCAGGATTACGTTTAACAGAATAAAAGCAACCAGAGTTATGGCATATACCCGCATCTCACGAAAGGTTATGCTCGTATAGGCGGTTTCGCCTACCGGCGTGTAGATACGGATCACCGTTTTCATGAAGTAGATCGCGTTCAGGATCGTGCTGATGCCCAGGATGATCAGGGCGGGCAGCATCTTCGTATGGTTCTGTACGGCGGCCTGGGCAAACAGCAGCTTGCTGATAAAACCAGAGAACAATGGCACACCGACCATGGAAAGAGAGCCTACCGTGAAAGTCACACCGGCCCACTTGTTGCGGTAGCCTGCACCGGTCAGTTCGATGAATTTCCGGCTTCCGCCGGACACATCCGTAAGGCCGATAGCGGCGATGAACAGCAGGGACTTCGTGGCGGCATGGGACAGAATATGGAAAACACTGGCAGTCATGCCGGCCTGGGTTCCCATGCCAAAGCCCATGTAGATATAGCCGATCTGCGCGACGGAGGAGAAAGCAATCATCCTGCGGATATCATTCTCCTTGATTGCGCTTAAGGAGCCGAAGACCATTCCCATCAGGCCGAAGGCGAACAGTGCGTCGATTATTCTGGTATCGTGATAAACGTTGAAACCGATCACGCGGTAGATGATCTTAATCAACAGGAAAATATATCCTTTTGAAACCAGACTGGAAAGGATGGCGGCAGAGGATACCGTGGAGTATCCGTAGGCGTCCGGCAGCCAGGCATGAAAAGGAAATAGTGCACTCTTAATACAGATACCTGATGTCATCAGCACGATCGCCACGATCAGCGGAATCTCATATTCTCCGCCTGACGCAAGAAGTGCCACGGATTCCTTCATATTGCTCATCAGGAGGTGCCCGGTCAGGTCATACATCATACATAAGCCGAGAAGCAGCAGACCGGAACCTAACAGGCTCATGATCATATACCTGACGGCCGCCTCGATGGTGCGTCCGTTCTGACGGATCATGATCAGGCCGCAGGCGGAGATGGTATTGATCTCCACGAACACATAGGCAGTAAACATATCATTCGTATAGACAAGTGCCAGCAGAGAGCTGAGAAGCAGGTCTGTTAATACATAGTAAAGATAAGTCTTGCCTTCTTCCACTTCTTCCAGCAGCTTGTGTCTGCCTCCGAGAAGGGACAGCAGCATAATGATGCAGAAGAAAAGCGCCATCAGCGCTTCCAGTACGCCGGCGCGGATCTCGTTGCCCCAAGGAGCGGGGAATCTGCCCATCACATAGACAAAGGACTCTCCGGTATGCAGCGTGTAGAGCAGCGTGGCGCCGCTTAGCAGTGTGACAACTGTAAGCAGTACCGTATTGACCCGGAGGGCTGCCTTGTCGCGAAGGCCGGAACTGATGATGCCCGCGAACAGACACAGGATAATGGAAAAACAGGGAAAGTTTTGTACCAGATCCATTTTACAGACCCTCCTTCTTCAGCTGTCTGGAAATCTCGTCCAGATCCAGCGTATGATAGCGTCGGTAAAGACGGATCGTGAGGGCAAGCATCAGGGCAGATACGGACACGGATACCACGATACCCGTCAGAACCAGACCGCTGGGAATCGGGTTGATATAGGCTTCCATGTCCTGTACGCCATCTGCGACGATGGGGGCGACACGCCCGGCGATATATCCTTTCTCTGCCAGGAAAAGATAGACTGCCGTGTCCATGATATTCAGCCCGATGATCTTCTTGATCAG
The DNA here is from genome assembly GCA_910575245.1 of Clostridia bacterium. Taxonomy (GTDB): domain Bacteria; phylum Bacillota; class Clostridia; order Lachnospirales; family Lachnospiraceae; genus UBA3282. The sequence goes on from CAJTEN010000014.1 coordinate 17,840, forward strand.
GTTCGGCTGCAGCAGCAGATTGCCGAAACCGATCCCGAACAGAATCATGGCAACTGCTTCACCGTAGTTTATAAATAAATTAGGACCCATTTTACAGCCCTCCTCTTCTGAATAACGCATAGAAAGCGTACATGGTGCAGGCAACCTCCAACCCCACACAGAAGTTGATGGGCAGAATGATACCGCTGCTTAGAATATGTCCCGGAATACCGAGAGGGATATGATTCTCGATACCGTTGGCGCCGGTCACATAGAAATAGGTACCGATCAGGCCGTACATGCAAAGGGCAGTTATCTTCGCAATCTTATAAATATGCTCGTCGAAGAAGCGCTGCGTCTTTTGAAAGCCGAAGGAACTGGTATACAGAATCAGCCCCGCGCCGATGATCGCGCCGCCGGAGAAACCGCCGCCCGGTGACAAATGGCCGTTTAATATGATGTAAATACCGAAGATAAAGATGATCGGGCAGAGAACGAAAGCAATTCCCTGCAGGATGGCGTCATTCATCGGCTCGAAACGGCGGTCGCTCCGGGCCTCCTGCTTCTTGAGGATCGCATCGTCTACCATCAGGAGAACCATGACACAGCAGGTGGCGATAAACAGCACATTAGTCTCTCCGAAAGTATCGAAAGCCCTGTAAGTCAGGATCATGCCGGACACGATATTGAGCGCTCCGGTTTCCTGTAAGCCGCTTTCAATGTAGCGTTCAGATACGATGTTATTGACAGGGTTGTCCGCATGGCCGCTGGGCGGCAGATAGGACACGGTCACCAGAAGGACACCCGCCAGGGCGATACAGAAGAAGACCGCCAAAGCAGAATATATTTTATGGAATGCCCTGGCCAGGGTATTGGATTCTGGATCATAAACCTTGTCACGGCGCATTTCTGCTTCGCGCATACGCTCAATGATGGTTTCCTGCGGAAGGACTTTTTCCTCCTGCGCCTTCATTTCCACTTCCCCGACATAAGGATCTTTGCTGCCGGACAGCCAGCGGAAGAACCGGTATGCCAGTGTTTTTTCGTATTCTTCGGATGGTTTGGGCTTACTCATGGGGTTTGTCCTCCTTGGTCTTCTCTTTCTCAATGCGGATCGCCTGAATTTTCTTCAGAGTTGCGAAGAACAGGATACTGGTCACGCCTGCGCCTACGGCGGCTTCCGTGATGGCCAGATCGGGAGATTCCAGGCACACCCAGAGGATCGACATGATCAGGCTGTAGGACATATAGATCAGGATGGAGTTGAGCAGATTTCTGGAAAAGCTGACGGAAATCGCGCAGACTACCAGGAACCCTAATAGTATATATTGGAAAAATGTCATTTTATTCGGCCTCCTTCTGTGATGCTGTGAAGCGCTGTCTTACCGTTATGCTTTTGTCTGATCGGAACTTGCCGGGTCAGCCTGTTTAGCCGGATCGGCTGCTGCGGCAAGTTCCTCTTCCAGCATCTTAAGCTCCGGGTATACGGTGCAGTGGTCCTCCAGGTTCTCGTTGGTGGCTACCTCCAGTCTCGCAAGGACATGGGAGGATACCGGAGAAGCAAACCACAGGAACACAACGACGAGCAGGAGCTTCAGCGTAGTGAAGTTCCATCCCGAGAAGATCATCAGGCCTACCATACAGGAACTGATGCCAAGCGTGTCTCCCATGGCAGTTGCATGCATTCTGTTTAGCACATAACGGAAGTGGAATACACCGAAGATTTCTGTAAAGAAGGTTGCCAGTCCGCTGATCAGGAATACGCCTCCCACGATCAGCCGGATCCACTCAAAAACTCCCATCGGACATACCTCCTTCCTCATCCTCATCCGGATTCTCGGCCTTATGACGTTTCTCCTCATAGATGCCGATGTACACTTTCGACAGAACGACTACGGCAAGGAAACTGATCATGGCATAGAGCAGACAGATATCAACCAGATAGCCTTCATCGAGAAGCAGGGCCAAGACAGCGATCATAACCATGACCATCGTGCCCATCATGTTGACGGATACGAGACGGTCCGCAATCCGGGGGCCCCTGACAGCCCGGACCAGACAAGGAAAAAGCATGATGGCTAACAGAATCAGTACTGTAATATAGAGATTGTGATATATCATTTCTACCTCCATGTGGATATTGTCATCTGTGTCTGCAATATCCCTGAATGCGTAACGGAAATTTTTACATTCCATTTGATATCGTGACGGTCCGTTTCCGATATCATGTCATTAAGCTGAAACATTACCAACAGTATACGGTCTCACAAAGGGGGCATAGATCCAGAACGCTTCACTGCTATTTTACGTTCTCAATCCGCTCTAACAGATTCACAAAGACAGACGAATCTATGCCGACCGCCAGATCTTTATCAAGACAGTGGACAACATATTCGTCATCCTTGAGGCTGACGGTGATCGTACCCGGCGTCAGCGTGATGGAGTTGGCGAGGAGTACTCTTGCGAAGTTCGATGTAAGATGAGTCCGGAAGTGGATGACCACCGGCTCAATCTCATATTTGGAAGAGTAGATCATTTTGAAGACGGCTGCATTTGCCTTCAATATTTCCGTCACCAATACGAATACATAATGAAGCAAAAGAAAGAATCTCTTACACAGGAGAATGTCGTTTCCGGGCTTATAATCAAGAAATTTACAGATAAACCAGTAGACCAGGCCGGAGATTACGAGCCCGAAGGCGGCAATTTCCAAAGTAAACTGCCCGTTGAAAATGATCCATATGAGAAAGAATATAATATACATACCGTGTGATTCCTCCTGGTGCCGTCTTTCGTTTCTACTTATTAGAAAGTGAAACTGACGACCTTGCAATTATGTATCTATCTGTCAGAAATGTCAAGAGGGGGAAGGGATAAGAAAGTGTAAAAAAGCAACAGTTCAGCCTTCAATGTCATTAAGTTAAGCCGGACGCGCCTGACATGATAGGAATCTCCTAAGGACGCGCTTTCGCTCGGTTCCAAACGCAGCGGTACTAAATTCGTGGAAAACCTCATTAAGTACCGGCGTTTTCCTACGGTCCTAAGGAGAATCCTATCATATCAGACGCTGTGTATAGACTTAACTAAATGACATTGATGGCTGAACTGTTACGTAAAAAACGCATTCCTTGAAATCCGGCAGGTGTTATGCTAGGATTGAATTATGTGAAAGAAGCAGTTTGAGAAGGGCGGAATGCATATGTGTAAAACTTTCAATACAGATGGATACTGTGACCCGGAATTGCATTATATGGTAGACTTGTCCGGACGATTGCGTGAAATAAAGGCTATGGTAGATGCCGGGCAATATTTTACGGTAAACAGAGCCAGGCAGTATGGTAAAACAACAATATTGACCGCCCTTGCTGATTTCCTGCAGGAAAGGTACAATGTGATCAGTCTGGATTTTCAGACGATCAGTTATGCCGATTTTGAATCAGAACAGAATTTCGTGGCTGCTTTTTCGGGAGAACTGCTGGAATGTTCCGGACATATTCCTAAGGAAGTAGAAGATAAACTGAGGCGTTATTCAACAAGCCGGACGAGAGAGACGACCTTGTCCGGGCTGTTCCGGACCTTATCGGAATTCTGCAGAAAATCCGAGAAAAAAATTGTTCTGATCGTTGACGAAATAGATACGGCGACAAACAATCAGGTATTTATTGATTTTCTTGCCCAGCTTCGTGCATATTATCTGAAGAGAAGGCGGACTCCTGTTTTCCAGTCGGTTATTCTGGCGGGTGTCTATGATGTCAGAACTGTGAAGAGAAAGATCCGGCCGGAGGATGGACATAAGGAGAACAGTCCATGGAATATAGCGGCAGATTTCCTTGTGGACATGAATTTCTCCCAGGAAGATATTGAAGGAATGTTGAAGGAATATGAAAATGACCATCGTACGGGAATGAATGTCCGGAAGACAGCAGAAATGCTGTTTGATTATACTTCCGGCTATCCCTATCTGGTGTCAAGGCTCTGTAAGTTTATGGATGAGAGGATATCCTGCAATGCGTGGACCAGGGAAGGAGTTCTGGCTGCTGTCAAAATGTTGTTGGAAGATCAGAATCCGTTGTTCCAGTCAATGATGAATAAACTGACTGATTATCCTGAACTGAACCGTGTGATTATGCAGCTGCTGTTTCAGGGGCAGAGTATTGCGTATAATGCGGACAATGTTGCAGTGCAGGATGCACAGATGTTTGGTTTTGTCAAAGTGGAAGACTCTGTTGTTCTGCTGGCCAACAGAATTTTTGAGATGCGTCTGTATAACAAATACCTGCTGGATTATAAGGAGCAGGACACTGAAATCTATACGGAAGGATCGAGGCAGAGGAATCAATTTGTTGTCAATGGTCATTTAAACGTAAAGTTAGTGTTGGAAAAATTTGTAGAAGCTTTTGCATATTTATATGGTGACCAGAACGAATCGTTCCTGGAAGATACAGGAAGAAAATATTTCATGTTATTCTTGCGGCCTATTATCAATGGTGAAGGAAACTGTTACGTCGAGACTCAGACAAGAAACCGGGAGCGTATGGATCTGGTGATTGATTACCATGGAGAACAAAGTATTGTTGAGATGAAAATATGGCACGGCAATGCCTATCATGAGCGAGGGGAGGAGCAGCTTTGCGGCTATCTGGATTATTTTCATTTGAAAAAGGGATATATGCTCAGTTTCAATTTTAACAAGAAGAAGGAAACCGGAGTGAAGGAGATTGTTTTGGGAGACAGATTATTGATTGAGGCGGTGGTATAGAAAGCGTAGTAAACGAAATTTCTAATGTAGTTAACTAAAAATAAAGGAGAAAGCATATGGAATACAATTTTGATGAAATAATTGACAGAAGAAATACGGACAGCGTGAAGTATGATCTGGCAGAGAAATCAGGGAAACCGGCGGACGTGCTGCCGCTTTGGGTGGCAGATATGGATTTTCGGACGGCTCCGGGGATCATTGAACGTCTGAGTGCGGATGCGAAGTTTGGTATTTACGGATACACGGAAGGCGGGGAAGATTATTTCCGGGCGGTATCCGGATGGTATCGGGAGCGTTTCGGATGGCATGTGGAGAAGGAATGGCTGGTGCGGACGCCGGGCGTCGTCTTTGCGATCAATATAGCGGTCCGTGCCCTGACAGAAGAAGGGGATGCCGTGATGATTCAACAGCCGGTCTACTATCCCTTCAGCGCGGCGGTCAGGAATAACGAGAGAAAGCTCATTAATAACGGACTCATGCTGCGGGACGGACATTATGAGATTGACTTTGATGATTTTGAGAATAAGATTGCGGAAAATAATGTGAAGCTGTTTATATTATGCAGTCCGCACAACCCGGTGGGCAGAGTCTGGACGCTGGAAGAGTTGCGGCGGATCGGTGAGATATGCCTTGCCCATGGGGTAAAAGTGGTCAGTGATGAGATTCACAGTGATTTTGTCTATGAGGGATATAAGCACCATGTGTTTACCACTGTGGATCCGGCTTTCGAGGCAATCAGCATTGTCTGTACGGCGCCCAGTAAGACATTCAATCTGGCCGGGCTGCAGGTTTCCAATATTTTCATACCGGATCAACAGATGCGGGAGGCGTTTGAGAAACAGATGCAGTTGATCGGATACGGCGGTATCAATCTGATTGGGCTTCATGCCTGTCAGGCCGCGTATGAGACGGGACAGGCATGGCTGGAGGAATTGAAGGTATATCTGCGGGGGAATCTGGATTATGTCAGAGAATACCTGAATAAGAATCTGCCTGTGATCAGGCTGATCGAGCCGGAAGGGACTTATCTGATCTGGTTGGACTGCCGTGGGCTGGGACTTTCGGAAGAAGATCTGGAGCACCTGATCGTACAGGAAGCGAAGCTGTGGCTGGATGCCGGGGCCATGTTCGGAACGGACGGGGAAGGCTTCGAACGTATCAATATCGCGTGCCCTAGGTCGGTGCTTGCGGAGGCAATGGAGAGGCTGAAGAGAGCAGTGGATGCAAGGCAGACCTTAACTCAGTAGGATTGTTAACAACATTATTTAACCAGGCAGGAGGAAGCAAATTTGAAATATTTGGTAATCGGGGCGGGCGGCACAGGCGGCAGCATAGGCGCTTACATGACGGAAGCGGGTAAGGACGTAACGCTGATCGCGCGTGGGGAGCATTTAAGACAGATGCAGGAGCACGGCCTGCGTATGGAAACAACACAGAAGGGAGACTATACCGTACAGCCGATTAAGGCATCGGATATGGAACACTATGAAGAACGGCCGGATATTATCTTTGTCTGCGTGAAAGAATATTCCCTGGAGGACACGATTCCTTTCATCAGAAGAGTAGCGGGCCCGGATACCATCGTGATCCCGATTCTGAACGTTTACGGAACCGGCAGCAGGATGCAGAAGCAGCTGCCGGGGCTGTTGGTGACGGACGGCTGTATATACATAGCGGGAGAGATTAAGGAACCGGGAACCATATTGTTGAGGGGAGATATTTTCCGGATTGTATATGGTGTGAGAGAGCCGGGAGAACTCAGGCCGGAGCTTTTTACGGTGGCACAGGATTTAAAGGACAGCGGAATTGACGGGATCCTCTCCGGTCAGATCAGGCGTGATGCGCTGCAGAAATTCGCTTTTGTATCACCTATGGCGGCTTGCGGACTCTATTACCATGTTTCGGCAGGAGAAGTACAGAAGACAGGGGAGCCGCGGGACACGTTTGTAAAGCTGATGAAAGAAGTAGATGCGCTTGCGGTGGCGATGGATGTGCCCTTTCTGGTGGATATTGTGGCTACGAATCTGCGGATCCTTGATACGTTAAGTCCTGAAGCCAGCACTTCCATGCAGAGGGATGTCTATGCGGGAAAGAACTCGGAGATAGACGGGCTGATCTATGAAGTGGTTCGGATGGGACAGCGGTACGGCGTGCCGGTGCCGACCTATGAGATGGTAGTGGACAAGGCGAGAGCGGACGGGCTGTGACAGAGAGGCCAATAGGTGAACCAATGTCATTAAGTTAAGCCGGACGCGCCTGACATGATAGGAATCTCCTAAGGAGAATCCTATCATATCAGACGCTGTGTATAGACTTAACTAAATGATATTGATAGGTGAACTGTTACTAATAAGCCAGAAGGGTGGGAAGCAGTTGGTTGACGGATGCAGAGAATGCTGATTTCAGGAATGCTATGTCGGGTACCTGCAGAAAGGATAAACAATATATTATGGAAAAGAAATTTAAAGAGAAGTACCTGGCGGGTGAAGTGGAATTCGAGGAGATCGACGACTACAGCCAGGACTGGGGATTCAGTGACGAGCCGGTGACACTGCGGGAGTATCTCGGATTGAACGCCGAGGAAGAAGATGCCTGGGTGAGTATAGGGGATGAGGCGTTGAAGGAACTTCTGGACCGACAGAAGTAGAATGAAACAAATAGCAGAGAGTTTCGGGAAGAGGCGGGAATGCTTGCAGGCGATAAATGACGGAAACCTCAGGGCTTTAATCAGTTTCAATATTCCGGGAAATACACTTGTAACCTCATTGTGCAGCGATTCATATGGTCTGTATAAGATATACTATTGTGAAATGCCTTTATACACATTGGAATAGTATCGGCTATTGTTCCGTCCATATCAAAAGCAACTATTTTAAACATTACATATTTTCTCCATTAATCTTCCGTATTACATGACAGGGGTTACCCACTGCCAATGAGTTTTCGGGTATATCTTTTGTGACAACGCTTCCAGCTCCTATAACAGAACCGTCACCTATTGTTACACCCGGAAGGACAATAACACCTCCCCCTAACCAACAGCCATTCCCAATTTTTATTGGCAATGCATAGGTATGCCGGATTAACTGACCTGTTTCAGAATCCCGAACATATCTTTCCGATAACTCAACAGGGTGTGTTGCTGTATAAAGTTGTACATTTGAAGCAATCAGCACATTATCCTCAATGATAATTTTATTGCAATCTACAAAAGTACAATTCATATTGACTGATACGTTATTTCCCATGAAAATGTTTCGCCCATAATCGCATATGAATGGTGATGCAACAGATACTTTTGTGCCAATCTCCCCAAATAGTTCCTTTAGAATTTTTTCTTTTTCCTCTTTTTGTTCGTATGCAAGGGCATTGTATTCCTGTAACAATTTTCTTGCATGGCTTTTAAAATCCAGAAAGATTTGGTCATGGCAGTTATAATCTTCTCCTGCCATACATTTTTCCAATTCGGTCATAATGTCACCTCCGTGTTTCATGGTAGAAAAAAACCTGTTACAAAGCAAGTAACAGGCTGTTTCCTTATATTCTTTTTGCAAGTGTTTCAATAACAAAAATGACTGGAACTTGTGTCGTTCCGTTATATCCCCCGTTAATTCGTTTCGTGTTTAAGTTATAAGAGAAATTCCAGTCCGACAATTTTGCCAAAGTTGATAGTTGGGAATTAGTAATACTTAACACGCAGCATTTCTTTTTCTTAAATTGGTTAATTGCTTCAATCAGTCTTTCGGTTTCACCGCTTTCTGAAAAAGCAATAACAACTGTGTTCTTCCAGCGAAAAGAATCTATCGGATAAAGCGCATCTTCAAGCCCTACGGCAAAATGTCCCATATTGGAAAAATATCTTGCTCCGTATTTTGCTAATGTTCCCGATGAACCCATACCGATAAAGATTATCAAATCAGCTTTTCTAAGAACGTCAATCGCAAACAATAATTTTTCCTCAAAGGCACTTGAATTTGCCCTTGTAAAAAAATCCGAAAGTTCCTGTAAATCTTCCATAGGCGGGCAGGCAGCCTGCAAGGTAATTTCTTTTTTCAGAGCTTCCTTAAATTCTGAATACCCGTCAAAATTGTTTTTATTGCAAAAGCGCAATATGGTAGACGTAGATACTTGGAGTTCTTTTGCAAGCTCTCTAATGGTCATGTATTGTATTTTGTCAATATCAGAAACAATATATTTGTATATATGAATATCTGTTTCGTTGTACTTTTGTATTTCTTCATACGAAAACATTCTGTATTTCCTCCAAAGTATTAGGTGCCTTGATTATATACCGATTTTGTACGCTTTACAACTACTGGATATATACAGTGTTGGATACGGCACAGGAAGTGTCGGCAAAGTTTTTTGAGAAAGAAGCGGTACAGACAACGGGGACTTTCGGTCTTTGTTATACTTAACAATTTCTTGATGATAAATGCAAAAGAATGAGTTATCATAGATTCATGGCACATTGTTAAAAAGAATTTGTTTTTTGGAGGAAGATGTAATGGGAAATCCCCAAATATTACTTTTTGATTTAGATGGCACTTTATTAAGAAATGATAAATCTTTAACTGAATATACTTTGGAAATATTATCTAAATGTAAAGGATGTGGATATATAAAACCGATCCAAAAGAGCAGGATCAAAGCTGGGGAGACAGCATATATACGGACTTTGCAGACTTTAAGCATGAAGCTTTGAAGATATGTGTTGGGATACGTCATCCTGGCCTGGTACAGAAATTGTGTGAACATTTCTCAGAGCTTGACAGCCAGCATTTTTCGGATGGCAAATGGTATAAGTTTACGAAAAGTGGGATTACAAAGGAAAAGGCAATATTAGCAGTATGTGAAGCATGTCATGCAGATGTATCGGAAATTGCTGCTTTTAGAGATGATTATGCAGATATTGGTATGTTAATGCTATGCGGCATTGGTATTGCGATGGATAATGCGGTACAAGAGGTCAAAGACATTGCTGATGATATCACACTTTCAAATGAGGAGGATGGCGTAGCCGCTTATTTAGAAAAATGGATTATTGCTTTTGATTAAAGATATGATGAATACCGATTGTGCAAAATCGATTGCTTGGAAAAGGGATGAATATATGCGTGGATTTTTAAAAGAATTTAATGATGAATGGAATGGATAATACGGGAGGGTGGTATATATGATTACCCCGATAAGGGAAAAATGAGGGAAGCATTTTTTTATTCCAACACTTGTAATAATTCATTTAAATTACCAATACTTTCCTCATTCTTCTCTGTATGCTGTAACCAAATAAATTTGCAATGAGCATTAATTGCCGTTCTTCTGTCTTTTTCTTCATCTCCAATAAAAATCAGTTCTGTGATGGGAAAGGAAAATCTTTCAGAAATCATTTGCAAGCCTATACAGTTCGGCTTCCTATATCCTGCAACAGTAGATGAAACGTAGTAATCAAAATAGCCCAAAAGTTCTGAGATGTCCCGTCTGAAAATTTCATCAGGCATTGCACTAGGTAAATCTGTCAATGCCGCTATTGTATATCCTTTTTTTTAGTTTTTGTAACACATTAATTGTTTCTGGATATATTTCCGCTAGAATCACATCACATAACTCCTCGGCTGTAAGACAATTCATATCCGTTTAGCGCAAGAAAAACCAACATAACATGCGTGCCAAGTCTTTTATTTCCGTCAAGCATTGCATGGTTCTTTACCAATCCAAAACAAAGTCGTGCCGCCTTTGCCTGAATGCTTGGATAAAGTTCTTTTCCGCCAAATGCCTGAAACGGATTATTTAACGCCATATCCAACAATCCCTCATCACGAATACCTTCACTTCCTCCAGTGGCTTTTATTTAAACTTGCATGAAGTTTTAGCACCTTCTCTTTGCTTAATATAATCATTTTGCAAGAATCTTTTTGTGATTGTTGTATAATTGAAACCTGCCTTTGTAAATTACCTATAAGGGCAAAAAATAAAGGAAAATACATATCATTTCACTGTAAGAGTTTCGAAAAACCTCGAAAAATAAGGAAAGTTCGAGTAATTCATCTGCAATTTTCGATTTGTCGATGGCTTTACTACAGCACTTCATTCCCTAAAATGAAACAAATTTTTGTGTTTAGGCCGGCAGACTGCTATAATATATTGTATTGCATGTAGGAAATGAGAGATTAATCTGGCAGGCTGTGTAAATAACAAACTGCCGGAATCGGAGGAAGCGCCAGTGAAGAAATTTTCCATTAAGATATTTATCATGATCTGTTTTTGCGTGGTACTTCCTTTTACAGTGCTTTGCAATTATATTAAAGATAATATGGAGCATTTTCTGCAGGAACAGATCAGCGATAAAGTGCTGGAGAACCTTTCCCGGGATGAGCGGAACATCTATGAGGAGCTGCAGCAGATGGCCTTCTTTTCAAACAGCCTGGTCTGTGACGAAGAACTGCACAAGAGACTGTGGGACGAGGAGAGCAGCTACTATGAGAATTCTCTCTATTTTCGGGAACTGTTGGGCAGAATGTTTCTGAACGGGCAGGACAAGATTGTGGAATCCGCCAAGGTGATCCTGTTCGACACTTATGGCAGGTGTTACTCCAACTGGGGATTGAACTTTCAGGACTATCAGTTCCTTCTGGAGGAGGAATGGGTCAGGGAGGCCAATGAAAGCGGGCATATTACATGGCGGATGTTTAACCCGGCGTATATTATTGAGGATGCGCAGGACGAGCAGTATATTTCGCTTGTAAGGGCGGTTCTGGATGAGAAGACTGCAGGTACACGGGTGGGAACGCTGATCATGAGCATCAACAGGGAAGCGTTCAGCGGCATCATGACCAGATATGCTTATGAGGGTGATAAGGTTTATGTCTGTATCGACGAAGGGCAGGTGCTGATGGACAATGACTCTGCGCAGGAAATCGGAGATGATGAGATAAGGACGCTGTTTGGGCAGGTGGAGGGACAGCGTAGCGGGATGCTCCGTCAGGATGTGAAGGGCAAGGAGTATTTGATTAATTACTACACACTGCGGAAACCATGGGAATTTGACGGACAGGCTATCAGGATATTCCATTTTACGGATTACAGAGAGATCAGGGAACAGGTGGAAGGAATCACGGAACGGATCAGCGCAGTGATTTTGCTTGTACTGCTGCTGATTCTGTTGATTGCATATACGGCGGTAAAGGTTCTGGTGAGGCCGATCACGGTTCTGACTACGGAGATGAACACTTACAGCATCGAGAAGGAGATCCGGGGAATCGACATTCACAGAAGAGACGAAATCGGTGAGTTGAACCGGGCATTTTGCGGGATGTCGGACAAGCTTAAAGAGGCGTTCCGGAAGGCACAGGAGGACTATAAGGTACAGGAGCAGTACCGCTACGAGTCCCTGCGGGCGCAGCTGAATCCGCATTTTCTGTTCAATACCCTTACATCAATCCGATGGATGGCGGTTATAAGGGGAGCGGAAAATATTGTGGACAGCATTGATGCACTGGCGGGGTTGCTGAAGTACAGCCTGGGGAGTACGGAGGAGCTTGTGACGATTCGGGAAGAACTGGAGCATATCCGTAATTATGTATCCATACAGAATTACAGGTACGGGGAATATCTGACTCTGGACATCGACATTGCGGAAGAGATTCAGAGCTGGAAGACGATGCGGTTTATTCTCCAGCCGGTTGTGGAGAATGCCATTATTCACGGTTACGGCAGCAGAGATAAGAAGCGGCATATTATATATATTTACGGGGACAGAGAAGAGGAGCATCTGAGCCTGTTTGTGGAAGATGAAGGCGTCGGCATTTCACAGGATCAGATCGAGCAGTTTGAAAACGGAAAGAAAGGAACCAGAAAGAAGGAGAGGCAGCTCACAGGGATCGGGCTGCATCATGTGGATGAATGTATCCGTCTGACTTTTGGTGAGGAGTTCGGATTGAAGATAGCAAAGAATGCGGAGAAGGGGACGATTGTGCAGTTTATACTGCCCATATTGGAAAATTTTGAGGGGGGGGGGGCAGAACGGATGAAACGAGTGATGATCGTGGATGATGAATTTCTGGTCAGACTGGGAATAAAATCACTGCTGCCCTGGGAAGATTATGGGTATGAAATCGCAGGCGAAGCAGAAAATGGCCAGGAGGCTCTGGAAAAAATAGAAATAATGCGTCCGCATATTATATTGACGGATCTGATCATGAACCCGGGGGACGGATTTATGCTGATCGAGCAGTGCAAGCAGAAATATCCTGAGACGAAATTCGTGGTGCTCAGCAATTATAATGATTTTGAAAATGTGCGCAGGGCGATGAAACTGGGAGCCGATGATTATGTGTTCAAACTGACCCTGAAGGATGAGGAGCTTCTGCAGATTCTGGATGAAGTGAGCCAGGATGGCGGAGCAGGGGAGTGGGAAGAGGAGAAGGGAAAGGAGCCGGAAGGAACCGGCAGAGGAACCGTCAGAAACAGAGAACTGGTCAAAGCAGGAATCCTGAAAAACCTGATGGAAGCGAGGGAAGGGTATTACGAAGTGAGCCTGAAAGCCCTGGCGGAATATCCCTGCAATATTGATTTTGGGGAGCCCTGGCGGATCATAACCATCACGCTGGATGATATCAGTATTGCCCGCTGCAGCGGAAATTTCCTGGAGAGTGATCTGCTGAAATTTGCGATAGAGAATATGATCAATGAGATTTTTGAGGACCAGGGTAAGAAGGAGATTTTTCAATTTCGGGAGTGTGACTTCATTCTGGTGCTTTGTTCTACGGAAGAAACGGAAAGTTTCAGGGAAACAATGGAGGAAGAATTCACAAGGCTGTGCCAGTATGTACAGAAGTACTGCGGCCTGCATGTAAGCGGCGCGATCAGTCCGCAGAGCAGGGGAATTCATCTGCTGAGAGACAGGATACAGGAAAATGAACTGGCGCTGGAACATCGTTTCTGGAACAGGCAGGAAATGCTGCTTTGGACTGAAAATGAGGCGGAAGATATGGGGACGCTTCCGGATAAAACAGAAGCAGATAGGGATGGAACAGCGGTGCTGGAGAGCAGGATAGAGGAGGACGGAATCGGTGCAGGACTTTCCTGTTTGGAGACGCTGATGGAAGAGCGGCGCCGGATCTGCGGCGGAGACGTAGGGACATTCAGAGAGTTTCTTCTGGCCTTATACCGGGTGCTGGCCTGGTATTTAAAGAAAAGCGGTATTGATCTGCGTTATATTCTGGATGCCAACGGAGTGAATCTGGAAACGGCGATTCGGGAGTATGATTTCTACGAGGAAATCAGAGAGAGCTTTATTCAGCTGCGGGAACAGTATCTGGCGTTTTACGGGGAGAGACAGAAGCGTCCGTGCCGGAAGGAGATCGTGGAGGTGAAGAGTTTCGTTCAGGCGCACTATGGAGAAAAGCTGTCTGTGGCACAGATTGCGGCAATGGTGAACATGAGTGAGAGCCGGTTTGCCCATGTTTTTAAGAAGGAAGCAGGAATCAGCTTCTGGGAGTATGTGAACCAGGTGAGAATGGATCAGGCCGAAAAGCTTCTCAGGGAGACGGATCTGCGGATCGGGGATATTGCGGAGAAGATCGGCGTGGATAATGCGAATTATTTCAGCGCTCAGTTTAAGAAGAGGAAGGGGAAATCCCCGCTTGCTTACCGGAATATGACGGAGCAGTGAGCGGCAGGATACGAAAGAAGGGCAGCAGAATTTGAAAGAAATGCCGCAAGGCCCTGCTGCAGAGGACAGAAATAACAAAAGGCAAATACAACAGGTTTCAAAAGAAAAACAGCAGATATGCCCGTCGCGGCGTCTGCTGCTTTTTGTTACAATTCTGACTATGAAATAACAACACCGCAAAGCGGCAGTAAAGAAAAGATTGGAGGATAGAGCATTATGAGAAACAGAAAATGGCTGGCAGTTGGCATGGCGACAGCTTTGATGATTTTCACATTGACGGGATGCGGCAGCAGTGGTCAGGATTCTGCATCATCTTCGGCAGAAACAGAGGAGAGCGGGGCGCCTGCCTCTGAGGATGGGGCAGGACAGGAAACGGCTTCGGCTGATGAGGAAAAGGGAAACGGAGAGGTGGTAACGTTAAGAATGTGGGGCGGAGTTCCGCCGGAAAGCGGCCCTCAGCAGGCCTGTGACGATTTCAACGCACAGTATGCGGATAAGGGAATCCAGATAGAATATGAGCGTTTCGTTAATGATGATACGGGTAACCTGAAGCTGGAGACCAATCTTCTCTCAGGAACAGGCGTGGATATTTATGTGACATATGGATTGTCGGTGCTGCAGAAGAGGGCGGAAGGCGATATGGCTCTTGACCTGACGGAATTGATGGAGAGAGATGGGTTTGACCAGAAAGAGTATTTCGGGGATATGGCGCTGGCTTATTATGTAGACGGTAAACCGTATAGTGTGCCTACCAAGCTGGATCAGTACGGAATCGTGCTCAACAAGACGATGTTTGAAGAGGCGGGAATCGATGTTCCTACGGAGTGGACGTTCGACGAGTTCCGCCAGATCGCGAAGCAGCTGACCCACGGGGAAGGACAGGACAAGGTTTACGGCATGTTCTGGAACAGCCAGCAGGATCTTACCTATCTGTTTACTTATCTGACAGCACAGACCAATGGCGGAGACCCCATGTATCTGAGCGAGACGGAAAGCGCCTTCATGGATCCGGTGGTACTGAAATCGGTTGAATTGATCAATAACATGATGAATGTGGACGGCTCGTCGCCTACCCACACGGATTCCGTGACACAGCAGCTTTCCCAGGAGGGTATGTTCCTGACCGGAAAATCCGCTATGACGATCGGGCCGTGGATGATCCGGAGCATTAAGGATCTGGAGAACTATCCGCATGATTTTGAGACGGCATTCGCACCGTACCCGGTTGTCGAGGCAGGACAAAGAAATTATACACAGGGCGGATATGGCGATCTGATCTCCATCAATCCTAAATCCGAGTATATTGATGAAGCATGGGAGTTCGTAAAATGGTATGCACTGGAAGGTATGCTGCCGGTGGCAGAGGGAGGACGTGTTCCCGCGGCGAATACCTATGATGCGCAGGCGGTTACAGATGCGTTCTTAAAAGGAGCGGAAGGAATCATTGATGCGGAGACTACCAAGAATATATTGATCGCTCCGGCAGATAACTACGCAGTACCTTCCATTACGGCTCACGGGCCGGAGATCTCCCAAGTGGTAAAGGAAGAATTGGAGAAGATCTTCATCGGAGAGAAAACGGTGGAAGAAGGAATGGCCGACGCCAAAGAACGGGCAGATGCAATCCTGAATGAATAGGAATTGTACGGGGCAGGGCGCTGCAAAAAAAGGCAGCGCCCGATCCGGTACTTGTGCCGTATTTTTCATGGGAAGCTGTGCCCGGGAAGATACGGAGGTGCATTTTTGTGAAAGACAGAAAAGAGGTATAAATTTGAAAAAGGAAAATGAGAAAAAAAGAGGATTAAGCCGCCAGGCCAAAACCAATCTGGTGGGTTATTCCTTCATTCTTCCCAATATTATCGGCGTCTGTGCCTTCACATTATTTCCGATGCTCTTCTCTCTCATAATCAGTTTTACGGATTGGGATTATACGAAAGGAATCGGGAACTGGAACTTTATTGGGATCAAAAACTTTATTACGATGTGGTCAGACGAGTGGTTTACGAGCGCACTGGCGAACACACTTATTTTCGTAGTCGGTGTGGTTCCCACAACAGTTTTTCTGGCGATGGTGCTGGCGGCGGTTATTGACAAATTCTGTTATGCGAAGCTGCCGGTCAGGATGGCGCTGTTTATGCCCTATGTCTCCAACGTGGTTGCAGTGGCCATTGTGTGGGTGATGATGTATTCGCCGTGGGGACCCTTCACGCGGATGGTGGTTGCACTGGGGGTGGAGAATCCGCCGCAATGGCTGGGGGATACGAAATGGGCGCTTCCGGCTATTATGCTGATGACGGTGTGGTCAGGGGTAGGATATGCCGTCATGATCTATACATCGGCCATACAGGGGCTGCCGAAGGATGTATACGAGGCGGCGGATATTGACGGAGCGGGAGAAGTGGCGAAATTCTTCCGGCTGACAATCCCCTTTTTGTCTCCTACCACATTTTTCCTGATCATTACGACTCTGATCAGTTCCTTCCAGGTATTTGCACCGATTCAGATCATGACAAGAGGAGGCCCGGGAACTGCTACGAATGTGTTGGTGTACTATATCTACACATCGGCGTTTACCTTCTATAAGATGGGAT
Source organism: Clostridia bacterium (assembly GCA_910575245.1). Lineage (GTDB taxonomy): Bacteria > Bacillota > Clostridia > Lachnospirales > Lachnospiraceae > UBA3282. The sequence goes on from CAJTEN010000014.1 coordinate 34,842, forward strand.
ATGCATCGGCCATATCGTGGGTACTGTTTGTATTCCTGTTTATCGTGACCATGATCCAGTGGCATGGACAGAAAAAATGGGTGAGCTATTAAGGAGGCGGAGGATATGAATAAGACAATAGGAAGAAGGAATCTATCAAAAAGTATGCTGCGCCTTTTCTGGACAGTTGTACTCGGCCTTCTGGCAGTTACAATGATCACGCCTTTTATCTGGATGCTGTCGGCTTCCATGAAGATGCCGCTGGATGTCATGAAACTACCTATTGAGTGGATTCCGAAATACTTTTATCCGGATAATTACTTAAAAGTATGGAATATTGCGGGCAAAGGAGCCAGAGACTATCATTTCGGCGTGGCGTATGCGAATTCCTTAAAAATTGCGTGCATCAATGTCCTGGGATCCGTGCTTACAAGTACGCTGGCGGGCTATGCCTTTGCCAAGATCAAATTTACCGGGCGGAATGTACTGTTTCTGTTCTATCTGGCGACGATGATGATTCCCAGCCAGGTGACATTGATTCCCAAGTTCGTTATGTTTAATAAAATGGGACTTATGGGAACCCATCTGACTTTGATCCTGCCGGGAATGATCACGATAACAGGAACATTTCTTATGCGCCAGTATTTCATGCAGATTCCGGATGAATTGCGGGAATCCGCCAGGGTGGACGGAGCAAATGAATATATGATATGGGCCAGGATCATGGTACCGATCGCAAAACCCAGTATGGCTTCCCTGGCCATTGTGGTGTTTCTCTGGAACTGGAACAGCTATCTGGAACCGCTGGTGTTCTTAAGCAACTGGAGAATGTATACCATTCCGCTGGCGCTGACCAACTTCATAGAGGAAAGTGTCACGGAGTACAATCTGGTGATGGCGGCGGCTTCTTCCGCGCTGATTCCTGCGTTTGTGGTATTTCTGTTAGGGCAGAAATTTCTGGTTAAGGGACTTGTAAGCGGAGCGGTCAAGGGATGATGCAGGTTTGTGTCCTGCCTCTGTAGATTTGTGAATGTGAGAAAGGCATGGTTGTAAAAATGAAAATAATAGAAGAGAGAAGAGAAATCCCGGTTTGGGAACAGGTGGATGTATTGGTGGTGGGTTCTGGCCCGGCAGGGGTATCCGCAGCGATTACGGCGGCTCGGGAGGGGGCTTCGGTGCTGCTGATAGAGCAGACGGGAAATGTGGGCGGAATTGCCACGGAAGGGCTGATGAGCCATTGGACAGGAAATACGGAGGGCGGCTTCTATGATGAACTTCTGGAGCGCTCTGCGGATGTGGGGCGTGACGATGCGCAGATGCACAAGGTTATTAATCCGGAACGGCTGAAAACGGTGCTTCTGGAAATGCTGGAGGAGGCAGGGGTAAAGCTCCTTCTGTATACCTTTGCCTGCGAGCCGGTGATGGAGGAGAAACGGATTCGGGGAGTGATCGTCGAGAACAAAACCGGCCGGGGAGCGCTTCTGGGTAAAATCGTGGTGGATGCCAGCGGAGACGGAGATATTGCGGCCCGGGCAGGCGTACCGTATTACACAGGCAGAGAGTCGGACGGAAAAATGCAGCCGGCGACCATTATGTTCAAGGTGGCCGGAGTGGATGTGGAGAGAGGGGTCTTTCCCGGAGGATTCGAGGAACAACTGACGATACCTGCCGGGGATATTCAGAAGCTTGGGGAAGAGAAGCTTCCGGCGCCGGCCGGGCATGTTCTCTTATACAAGACGACGCTTCCGGGTGTGGTTACCTGTAACATGACCAACTGCACGGATGTTGACGGGACGAAGGCGGAGGATCTTACCCGCGGGACTGTGGTCTGCAGAAAGCAGATGGACGCGATTGTGAAGTTTTTGAGAGAGTTTGTCCCGGGGTTTGAGAACTGTTATCTGATCAGTTCGGCTTCCCTGATCGGCATCCGTGAGACCAGGCATTTTAAGGGGGAGGCGGTGATTACGAAGGAGGATATTCTGGAGGCAAGAGTGTTCGAGGACTGGGTGGTTGCGAAGGTGCACTTCAACTTCGATGTACACAACATGACAGGAAACGGCCTGGATGAGACCGGGGTACAGAAGAAGTTCGGACAGGCGAAGGGATATACCATTCCTTACGGATGTTTTGTGCCGTTGGAGGTGGAGAATCTGTATCTGGCGGGAAGAAATATCAGCGGTACCCATATGGCTCATTCCAATTACAGAGTCATGCCGATCTGTGCCAATATGGGGCAGGCTGTGGGAGTGGCGGCGGCAATCTGTGTCAGGGAAGGCTGTACGCCCCGGGCGCTTGAAGCGTCGCACGTGCAGAGGAGAATGACAGAACTGGGGGTTGGACCGTAGAGTTGGCAGTAGCAGGATGAACCAATGTCATTAAGTTAAGCCGGACGCGCCTGACATGATAGGAATCTCCTAAGGACGCGCTTTCGCTCGGTTCCAAACGCAGCGGTACTAAATTCGTGGAAAACCTCATTAAGTACCGGCGTTTTCCTACGGTCCTAAGGAGAATCCTATCATATCAGGCGCTGTGTATAGACTTAACTAAATGACATTGCAGGATGAACATGTACAAACAGAAAGGGATCGCGTGGGAATGAATGAAAATATAATTACGAAGCAGTTTGATTTCGTTGTGGCAGGGGGCGGTATGGCAGGTGTGTGTGCCGCCCTGGCTGCGGCAAGAGAAGGGATCCATACGGCGCTTGTGGAGAGCCGCCCCGTGCTTAGGGGCATGGCGAGTTCCGAACACAGGATGCATATTTGCGGCGCCGATCATCATATGTCCAATCCGAACATGAGGGAGACCGGTATTCTGGAAGAAATACTCCTGGAAAATAAGAGAAGAAACCCGGAAATGAATTATCCGGTATTCGATTCTGTTCTTTGGGAGACCGTGAATTTTCAGGATAATCTGGAATTGTTCCTGAATACTTATATGACGGAAGTACACTGCCAGGCACAGAAGATTACAGAAATTGTGGCGGAGCAGATGACCACGGAAAAGAGGTATTGTTTCCGCGCACCTTTATTTATGGATGCCACCGGGGACGGGAATCTGGGTGCTAAGGCAGGAGCCGTCTATCGGATGGGAAGAGAGGCAGAAAGCACTTACGGGGAAAATCTGGCTCCGCAGTCGGAAGATCATGTGACCATGGGCAATTCCGTTATGTTTCTTGCTATAGATGCGGGGCATCCGGTGCCCTTTGAGAAACCCTTCTGGGCATATACATACACAGAGGAACAGCTGCGCTTCCGGGATCATGATGATGTCACATCGGGATATTGGTGGATCGAACTGGGAGGCGGGGAGCACAATACTATTACAGATGCGGAGGACATTCGGGACGATCTTCTGAAGACGGTATTCGGCGTATGGGATCATATCAAAAATCAAAAGGGGCATCATGCAGAGAATCTGGATCTGGAATGGGTCAGCTTCCTTCCGGGTAAAAGAGAGAGCCGGAGATTTGTGGGAGATTATGTATTGACAGAGAAGGATTGTCTGGAAAATACGGATTTCGAAGACGCAGTGGCCTATGGAGGATGGCCCATGGATATCCACACGGAAGGCGGCATGCTGAATGAGTCGGATCACCCGACGGTATGGAACAAGGTCAACGGTATCTACAGAATTCCCTACCGGTGTCTATATTCCGTCAATATTGAGAATCTGTTCCTGGGAGGAAGAGCCATCAGCTGCTCCCATGTCGCGTTTTCCTCCACCAGAGTAATGGCCACTTGTGCCGTGGCAGGCCAGGCGGCAGGTACAGCAGCCGCTATGGCGGCCAAGGGAGATCTTTCTCCCAGGCAGGTGCTTACGCATGTGAAAGAGCTGCAGCAGAAACTTCTGAAAGCGGACTGCTATATTCCGGGTATCAGAAATGAAGACGGGAAAGATCTGGCACGCCGCGCACGGGCTGCCGCTTCTGCGCAGCTGCCGGGATGTGGGGCGGGCCATGTGCTCAACGGGATACCGAGAACTGTCGGGGATCAGAAAAACTGCTGGAGTGCACCCATAGGAGAAAAGCCGGTTCTTACTCTGAAGTGGGAGGAAGAAATCATGCCTGCCCAGATCAGGCTCCTTCTCGACTCGAATCTGAGCAGGGAGATTACGCCTTCCATTAACCGCGGGGTCCTGGCCCGGCAGGTGAAGGGAACCCCGCCGGAACTGCTGCGGGAATTTAAGCTTCTTTTCTGCAGGAAAGGAGAGATTCTGGAAGAGATGGCATGTGAAAGCAGAGGGCAGCGTCTTCAGGTGATACAGGTAGAAGGCGAACCGGTGGTGGATGAGATCAGGCTCATTCCGGTCAGTACCTATGGCAGTGAGAACGCTGTGGTGTTTGAAGTGCGGGTGTATGGGGAATAGAAAAGGAATTTTGGTAACAGTTCATCCTTCGGCTTCCCTGTTACGGAATCTGCCCATTCCAAGTCGCCTGCGGCGAGGAAAGATTCCTTCCTGGCTAAATTTATGCGTTCTCACGGACTTCGCAGTAAATGCAAAGTCCTGGGCTGAACTGCTACAAGGAATTTTGTACTTTTTTGTATTTTCTTTTAGAGAATTGAGTGATACAATAAGACTGTGATTAGGGGAGTTCAGACGTAACACAGCTCTTTGTTGCCTGCTCTGAACATTTTCCAGGACGTATTACATTTTTAACTCAATTCTATACTATGGCAGAATACAAGGAGGGAACAAGTATGTTTGAAAAACTGAACAAGTATCGGATCCAGGAGCGCTTGATGCGTGCCTTTATGATGGCGGTGGGGATTCCGATAGCGGCAACGGTACTGGTGTTGATATTTTTGATTGTGGTGGCGGTAGAGGCTTCCGGGACAACCAAGGCTTTGGCAGGTATTACTATGGTATTTACGGTTGTGCTGGTAATCGCTATTATTACAGCGATTACGGTATCCATTCGTTTGGCGAGAACCATGGCGGATGATATATCTGTTCCGTTAGGCCAATTGAAAGACCGTCTGGTTGCGTTTTCCAAAGGCAACCTTACCGATCCGTTTCCGGAACTGGAGAGGGATGATGAGATTGCTGAGATTATGCAGTCTTCCAGTGAGATGGCAGAGAGGATGAAATTCGTCCTTTTGGATATCAATTACTTATTGGGTGAGATGGCGGATTGCAATTATAACGTTGTATCAAAGGACCGTTCCAAGTATACAGGGGAGTTCGGCCAGACGCTTAATTCCATGCGGCAGATGAAAGATAATATGGTAACTGCACTCCGCGATATCGGAGAATCTTCGGCACAGGTTTCGGCCGGTTCCGGTAATCTTGCAGACAGTGCCCAGAGCCTTGCCGAGGGTGCTACCGAGCAGGCAGGCGCGGTGGAGGAGCTTCATGCGACGATCACTACGATTTCCGATGCGGCCAAGTCGGCGGCAGCAACTGCGGAGGAGGCTTACCAGCGCTCTCAGCGGTATGCCAGCCTGGCGGATAAGAGCAGCGAGGATATGAAGGAAATGGTAGAGGCTATGGGCCGCATTAATGAAACTTCGCAGAAGATCGGAAACATCATTTCCGAGATTGAGAATATCGCATCCCAGACGAACCTGCTTTCCTTGAATGCATCTATCGAGGCGGCAAGGGCAGGCGAGGCCGGACGTGGTTTCGCGGTCGTGGCAGATCAGATCAGGCAGCTGGCGGAACAGAGCAGCAAGTCCGCTGTGGATACCAGAACGTTGATCGAGGGCGCTATGCAGGAGATTGATAACGGTAATAAAGTGGCTGACCGTGCAGTGGCTTCCATTGAGACGGTAGTAGAAGGAATCGGAAAGCTGACTGACGCTTCCCAGGAGCTGAGCACTGTTTCTGCAAATCAGGCGGCTACGCTGCAGGAAGCGGAAGATGGTGTGAACCAGATCTCGGATGTGGTTCAGACGAATGCGGCAGTTGCACAGCAGTCTTCGGCAACCAGCCAGCAGTTATCGGCGCAGGCAGCCGTTTTAGACGGATTGATTGCCAGATTCGAACTGCCCTGAGTTGGCTGTGGTAATTGACATAAAAAGTAACAAGGAGCCTCTGTAAGATACAGGGCTCCTTGTTTTATATACTGCTTTCCCGGCAGAATCAGTTGTGATGATGCTTATATGCGAGAGCTGCCTCAACGAATCCCTTAAACAAAGGATGCGGCCTGTTGGGCCTGGATTTCAGTTCCGGGTGCGCCTGCGTTGCTATGAAGAAGGGATGCTGCGGCAGTTCACACATTTCCACGATACGGCCGTCCGGTGACAGGCCGACGAGCTTCATGCCGTTCTCTGTAAGCATGGCACGGAAATCATTGTTGACTTCGTAACGGTGCCTGTGCCTTTCATGGATTGTCTCTTCACCATACAATGCATAGGCTTTCGAAGCCTTGTCCAAGACACAGGGATAGGAACCAAGACGCAGGGTACCTCCGATATCCTCCACGCCGTTCTGGTCCGGCATCAGGGCGATGACAGGATGCGTTGTGGAAGGGTTTAATTCTATACTGTGTGCGTCATTGAAGGAAAGAACATTTCTTGCAAATTCCACAATCGCCAGCTGCATGCCAAGACAGAGGCCAAGGAACGGAATCTCATTGGTTCTGGCGTAGGTGATGGCATGAATTTTGCCCTCGATGCCTCTGTCGCCGAAACCGCCTGGAACCAATACACCGTTGACCCCGTCTAACAGTTCGCTGACATTGTCCGCAGTCACCGTCTCAGAATCCACCCAGCGGATATTTACCACACAGTGATTGGAAATGCCGCCGTGTTTCAAAGCCTCCACAACGCTGATGTAGGCATCGTGAAGCTGGGTATATTTACCTACAAGGGCGACAGTCACTTCATCTGTAGGACTTCTGAGAGATTCCACCATGGCCGTCCAATCTGTCAGATCAGGTTCAGGACATTCCAGTTTCAGGCAATCGCACGCCACCTGAGCCAGATGTTCCTGCTCCATTGCGAGGGGAGCTTCATATAAATGTTCCACATCAAGATTCTGCAATACCCGGTTGCTGGGAACATTACAGAATAAGGCGATTTTATCTTTCAATCCCTGGTCTAAAGGATGCTCGCTGCGGCATACGATGATATCCGGCTGGATTCCCATGCCCTGAAGCTCTTTGACACTGGCCTGGGTGGGCTTGGTTTTCATTTCCTGAGAAGCGCGCAGGTAAGGAATCAGTGTGACATGGATCAGGATCGCATTGTCACGTCCGATTTCATGCTGGAACTGACGGATGGACTCCAGGAAAGGCTGGCTTTCGATATCTCCTACCGTGCCGCCCACCTCAATAATGGCAATTCTGGTATCCTTGTCGGTAAAATTACGGTAGAAGCGGCTCTTGATCTCATTTGTAATATGGGGGATGACCTGTACTGTGCCGCCGCCGTAATCACCGCGCCGCTCCTTCTGCAGTACGGACCAGTAGACCTTACCGGTGGTTACGTTGGAATTCTTGTCCAGATTCTCGTCGATGAAACGTTCATAGTGCCCAAGATCAAGGTCGGTCTCCGTTCCGTCTTCCGTGACGAATACCTCGCCGTGCTGAATCGGGTTCATCGTGCCGGGGTCAATATTGATATACGGGTCGAATTTCTGCATCGTGACTTTATAGCCCCGTGCTTTCAGTAATCTTCCCAGAGAAGCAGCCGTGATACCCTTGCCGAGACCGGATACGACGCCGCCTGTTACGAATACATATTTTACTGCCATTCTTTTATCCATGCCTTTCTGTGTGAATCTGTAAATTATTATTCTGCAGTGAACGATTAAGATTTAGTTTATCCGAAAACAAAATATGAAACCATTATACAATGGAAGGAACAGAAAAATCTACTGGTAAGTTAAACTTTTTTAGGATAAACCTTGCTAAAAATGTAAATAAACTTTATAATTCTTTAATACTTGTGTCCGTAAATTCATAATTCCCTTATTGATTTATGATTGAGCCTTTTTTATAATATACATGATGGCAATGAGCAGTGCGAAAATGTAAGATTACAAAAGGACTGCCAGCAGGCCATTTTGTAAGATTGCATTTTCATAGGGCGAAGCCCGTGAGCGAGATGGAGCAAAGCGGAATCGAGCGGGCACTGCGGGGTAGTGGGCGAGAAAGCCTAAGATTACAAAAGGACTGCCAGCAGGCCATTTTGTAAGATTGCATTTTCATAGGGCGAAGCCCGTGAGCGAGATGGAGCAAAGCGGAATCGAGCGGGCACTGCGGGGCAGTGGCAGAGAAGGTCCAATAAAGTGTAAAAATAGAAAGTGAGGATTCCTCATGAATGATAATTTAAATCAGTATGATGGCAGCCATGGTCCAGGCGGCCAAGGCAATAACGGCGGGCCAAACGGCCCGGGGGGTCCGGGCGGTCCGGGCCAAAACGGTGGCGATCCGCGTAAGCAGAGTTTGATTATGCTTGCTGTGGCGGCAATTGTCACACTTTTATGCATCAGTCTCTTCATGAAAATGATGACCGGCGCTACCAATCAGGAGATTACCTATAATGCTTTTATCGATATGATTGAGAATGGGCAGATAGAGAGCGTTACGGTAGAATCCGACAGAGTTGTCATTTATCCGAAACAGGCGGAGTCGAAGTTTCCGTTCGCATATGGATACAACCTTGGAACCATGACTTACTATACGGGTAAAATGGAAGACGATGACACCTTGACAAAGCGTCTGCTTGCCAAGGACATAGAGATCAAGAAGCCGACTTCCGACAGTTCCAGCATCATTATGACGGTGCTTCTTTACTATGTACTGCCGATTCTGCTGATGTGGGGGCTTATGAGTTTGTTGTTCCGCCGTATGGGCGGCAAAGGCGGACCCATGGGTGTAGGTAAGAGCACCGCCAAGGCTTATGTACAGAAGGAAACGGGAATTACCTTTAAGGATGTGGCAGGGGAAGATGAAGCGAAGGAATCATTGGTCGAGGTCGTGGATTTCCTGCACAATCCCGGTAAGTATGCCAAGATTGGCGCCAGACTGCCTAAGGGCGCGCTTCTGGTGGGACCGCCCGGTACTGGTAAGACACTGCTTGCCAAGGCCGTGGCAGGAGAGGCGCATGTGCCGTTTTTCTCACTGTCCGGTTCGGATTTTATAGAATTGTATGTAGGTGTGGGCGCCTCCCGCGTTCGTGATCTGTTCAAGGAAGCGGAGAAGAATGCCCCCTGTATCGTATTTATAGATGAGATAGATGCCATCGGCAGAAGCAGGGATTCGAAGTATGGCGGCGGTAACGAAGAGAGAGAACAGACGCTGAATCAGCTGCTGTCCGAGATGGATGGGTTTGACGGTAAGAAGGGTATTATTATTCTGGCTGCTACCAACAGACCGGAGATTTTGGACAAGGCGCTTCTCCGTCCGGGACGTTTTGACAGAAGAATTATCGTAGATAAGCCGGATTTAAAGGGCCGTGTGGAAATTCTGAAAGTGCATGCCAAGGATGTGCGGATGGATGAAACGGTGGATCTGAACGAGATCGCGCTGGCAACCTCCGGAGCGGTCGGTTCCGATCTGGCGAATATGATCAACGAGGCGGCGATCAACGCGGTCAAGACAGGCAGAGAATATGTCAATCAGAAGGATCTGTTCGATGCAGTAGAACAGGTACTTGTAGGGAAAGAGAAGAAAGACCGCATCATGAGCAAGGAGGAGCGTAAGATTGTTTCCTATCATGAGGTGGGGCATGCGCTGATCAGCGCATTACAGAAGAATTCGGAGCCGGTGCAGAAGATTACCATTGTACCCAGAACCATGGGCGCACTGGGTTATGTTATGCATGTGCCGGAGGAGGAGAAATACCTGAATACGGAGGCAGAACTGAGAGACCGTCTGGTCGGCCTGTTGGGCGGCCGTGCGGCGGAGGAGATCGTCTTCGATACTGTTACGACAGGGGCGGCTAATGACATTGAGCAGGCTACCAGTATTGCCCGTAATATGATTACCCGTTTCGGTATGAGCAAGAAGTTCGGGCTTATGGGACTGGCGACGGTAGAGAGCCAGTATCTGGACGGCAGAGCTTCCTTGACCTGCTCCGATGTGACGGCGGCAGATATTGACACAGAAGTCATGAAGATGCTGCGTGACAGTTACAAACAGGCGAAGAAGCTGCTGAAAGAGAACCGTGAGATTATGGATAAGCTGGCAGCACATCTGATTGAGAAAGAGACGATTACCGGCAAGGAATTCATGAAGATCTACCGCAAGGAGAAAGGGCTGCCGGAGCCTGAGGAAGAAGAATCGGAAGGAAGTAAGGAGAAAAGGGGAGAACCGGCATCGGACACAAATCCAGCGCCAAATGGAAATTCATCCCAAGATCAGTTGATGCCCGGACAGAATTCATCTCAGAGCCAGCCGCCAATGGAAAATCAGAATGCCGGACCGAGCTGGTCGGCGCCAGGCGGGAATTTTCAGCAGAATCAGCCGATATCCGGTCAGAATTTTGCACAGAGATATCCGATGCAAGGGGAGTCCTTGCAGAATCCGGATCCACAGCAGCGTCGGCCGATGCCTGGACAGAATCCATCTCAGGGCCAACCGAATCAGGAAACGATTCCATTTCAGGGCCAGCCAAACCAGGCGCAGAATCAGTCTCAGGATCGGCCGGTTCAGGAACGGAATTCATTTCAGAGAGAGCCACAGAAGGGGCAGGATTTATCCCAGGGGCAGTTAATGCAGGGACAGAATCCGTCTCAGGGACAAACTCCCGGGTCAGATCAGGCGGCATCGGAACAGCCGTGGACACCGCCGCACCAGCCGCGTCCGGAGAATCGGGGTGTATTTTCCCAGGCACCGGAGCCGCGGGATGACAATAAACGCTGAAATAACAAGAGGCAAAGTCATAGCAGTACTGACTTTGCCTTATTTTCAGTATAAAATCTACGCAGTGTTTTTTGATACAGATGAAACATTAATGACAGAGGAATCCATCCATGTTTGATTTTGACGAAGAATTGAAGAAACTCCCGAATTCGCCCGGCGTATATCTTATGCACGATGCGGGAGATACTATTATCTATGTGGGAAAGGCTGTGAATCTGCACAATCGCGTCCGCTCCTATTTCCGAAAGATTGTGGGAAGAGGGCCGCAGATCGACAAGATGGTACAGCAGATTGCCCGGTTTGAATATATTGTGACAGACTCTGAACTGGAAGCGCTGGTATTGGAGAATAATCTGATCAAGGAGTATAGTCCGAAATATAACACAATGCTTAAGGATGATAAGACTTATCCTTATATCAAGGTGACGATGGGGGAAGAGTATCCCCGGATCCTTTTCTCCAGAGAGATGAAGAAGGACCGCTCCAAGTACTTCGGGCCTTATACAAGCGCGGCGGCAGTCAAGGATACGATTGACCTGATGAATAAGCTGTACCAGTTAAAGACATGTAACAGGCGGCTGCCCCGGGATATCGGACTTGAGAGACCCTGCCTGAATTATCATATCAAGCAGTGTATGGCTCCCTGTCAGGGATATGTCAGTAAGGAAGAGTATCGTGGCCGGGTAGAGCAGGCACTGGATTTTCTGAACGGTAACTATAAGCCGCTTTTAAAGGAACTTGAAGAAAAAATGGGGCAGGCATCGGAAAATCTGGAATTCGAAGATGCGATCCGTTACCGGGATCTGTATAACAGTGTCAGGAGTGTGGCGCAGAAGCAGAAGATCACGGACAGCGGCGGGGAGGACAAGGATATTCTGGCACTTGCGAAGGATGAGACAGATGCCGTTGTGCAGGTCTTCTTTGTGAGGGATGGTAAGCTGATCGGCAGGGAGCATTTCTATATGACTCATGTGGAGGGCTATGACACCGCGCAGATCCTGTTGGATTTCGTGAAGCAGTTCTATGCGGGAACACCCTATATTCCGCGGGAGTTGATGCTGCAGGAGGAGATTGCGGATGTTGAGATTCTGGAGAAGTGGCTGACCGGACGTAAGGGAGGCAGGGTCTATATCCGTGTGCCGAAGAAAGGTGCGAAAGAAAAGCTGGTGGAGCTGGCAGCACAGAATGCACACCTTGTCTTGAGCCAGGATAAGGAGCGGATCAAGCGTGAGGAGGGCAGGACTATCGGTGCGGTGAGGGAGATTGCAGCGCTGCTTGAGTTAGAGCATATCAGCCGTATGGAGGCATTTGATATATCCAATATCAGCGGGTTTGCCAACGTGGGCTCCATGGTAGTGTTCGAGAGAGGGAAAGCAAAGCGCAGTGACTACCGTAAGTTCCGCATCCAGTCGGTATCCGGGCCGGATGATTATGCGTGTATGAAGGAAGTGCTGACCAGGCGGTTTATACACGGCATGGAGGAGAAAGAGGAACTGAACCGTAAAGAGATTAACCATGCGTTCGGAAGTTTTACGAAATTCCCGGATCTGCTGCTGATGGACGGCGGTAAGGGACAGGTCAACATTGCGCTGCAGGTGCTGGAGGAGCTGCATCTGGATATACCGGTCTGCGGAATGGTCAAGGATGACAATCATCGGACCAGGGGGCTGTATTATCAGAATGTGGAGATTCCCATAGACACTCACTCGGAAGGATTCAAGCTGATTACGCGGATCCAGGATGAGGCACACCGCTTCGCCATAGAATATCATAGGTCTCTGCGCTCCAAAGCACAGGTAAAGTCCGTGCTGGACGAGATACCGGGAGTAGGGCCGGCAAGGCGCAAGGCACTGATGCGGCATTTCGGTTCCATCCAGGAAGTTCGGGAAGCGACAGTGGAACAGCTGTGCGAAGTGCAGGAGATACCGGAGCATATCGGACGGCAAATATATGAATTCTTCCGGGCGGATCCGGACAGCCCGGATCAGGGAGAGGAAAAGGGTAATTGATATCAACTTTCTTGTATGCTACAATAAGACATGAAGTTATACTAAGGTGTCGAAGAACGCCGCCTAAGTATAACTATAGTAAACGACATTAGAAATTTCGTTTACTATAAGTCATGTCTGTAAGAATGCGTAAAGCATGCATGATTCCCCCCATAATCCCCCTTTTTTGAGTGTAGGAACGGCGGTGGGTGTGGGAATGAGATCATGTGGACCGTTATGAGAAAGTATGTCCGGAATAATGCGCGGGAGCGGAGACGGGCGGTAAGGAGAGGGTTATGGCAAGCATTAGTTTGACGAAGGTCATTGAGAAATTCAAATGGGAGAATCTCACACCGGAGATTGATATTTCCAAGATCAATGTGATACAACCGGATATCAACAGGCCGGCGCTGCAGATTGCGGGGTATTTCGAGCATTTTGAGACAACGAGGCTGCAGATTGTGGGATTTGTGGAGTATTCGTATATGAACGGTCTGGATGAGGACCGGCAGCGGGAGATTTTTGAGAAGCTGCTCAACAATCCGATTCCGGGTATTGTATTTTGTCGGGAACTGCAGCCTAACCCATTATTCAGGGAGACGGCAGTCAAATATGGAGTTCCGCTTTTGATGAGCAAGAAGGCTACTTCGGCATGTATGGCAGAGGTGATCAGATGGCTCAATGTCAAGCTTGCCCCTTGTATTTCCGTACATGGTGTTCTCGTGGATGTGTATGGCGAAGGCGTGCTGATTACCGGCGAGAGCGGCATCGGTAAGTCTGAGGCTGCATTGGAGCTGATCAAGAGAGGGCATCGCCTTGTTACCGATGATGTGGTGGAGATCCGAAGAGTCAGCGAGGATACGTTGGTCGGGTCGGCGCCGGATATCACCAAGCACTTTATCGAACTGCGGGGCATTGGTATTGTGGATGTGAAATCTCTGTTCGGCGCTTCCAGTGTCAGGGATACGCAGAACATCGATTTGGTGGTCCGTCTGGAAGACTGGGATAAAGATAAGGAGTATGACCGCCTGGGGCTTGAGGAAGAATATACGGAATATCTGGGGAATAAAGTTGTCTGCCACAGCATCCCGATCAGGCCTGGACGTAATCTGGCGATTATCTGTGAGTCGGCGGCAGTAAACCATCGGCAGAAGAAGATGGGATATAATGCGGCACAGGAATTATATAAGCGTGTACAGAAATCTCTTGCCGGAAAACGGGAAGAAGACTGAATATTATAATGTGAGGACAGGAGAAAGGAAGGGAAGAGAAGTATGGCAAACTATGTATTCGGGGTAGATGTAGGCGGGACAACCGTGAAACTGGGATTATTTGATATTGACGGGAATCTGCTGGACAAATGGGAGATACCCACCAGAACGGAGAATAACGGAGCCGCCATTCTGCCGGATATTGCGGCAAGCGTTCAGGATAAGATGGCAGAGAAGTCCATTGCGAAGGATGATGTGGCAGGAGTCGGTATCGGTGCACCTGGGCCGGTCGATGGGGCAGGTGTGATCCACAAGGCAGTGAACCTGGGCTGGTCCGAGATGAATCTAAAGAAGGTACTGACAGATCTGCTCGGCGGCATGAATGTAGAGGGCGGCAACGATGCCAATGTTGCGGCGCTGGGTGAAATGTGGAAAGGCGGCGGACAAGGATGCAAGGATCTGGTGGCGGTTACGCTAGGTACCGGTGTGGGCGGCGGCATCATTGTTAACGGCAGGATCGTGACAGGAGCCAACGGATCAGGCGGTGAGATCGGGCATATTCATGTGGAAGACCATGAGGAAGTGCCTTGTAACTGCGGTAATTATGGTTGTCTTGAAGAGTATGCTTCTGCGACTGGCATCACAAGACTTGCGAACAGGAAGCTTAAGGAGAGCGATAAGGACAGCGTTTTAAGACAGGGGGAAGTTTCAGCCAAGTCCGTATTTGATGCAGTTAAGGCAGGCGATGAACTGGCAGTTGAAGTCGCACGGCAGTTCGGAGAATATCTGGGCAAGGCACTTGCGGTGATTGCCGGCGTTGTCAATCCGGAGGTATTCGTAATCGGCGGCGGTGTTTCCAAGGCCGGAGAAGTGCTGTTTGATTATATTTGCCCGGCTTATGGGAAGAATGTATTCCACGGCAGCAGAGATACGAAATTCGTGCTTGCTACACTGGGGAACGATGCGGGGATCTATGGCGCTGCGAAGCTGGTTTTAGACTGATCCGGCAACCATGTGGCGGATAAGCTGCTGAGAGGTTATGCAAAAATAATACATAATTTATGCCAGAACTGACTACTCTATTTATGAAGACATGGAAGTAAATAATCTGTGACATCCGGTGCTGCGTCGGAATATAAATAAATAAGGGCCTGCTGTACAATATTGATCCGGCAACAGGGCTCAGGCAGTAAATTCGAGAAATGGACGGGATGGAAATTGGGCGCATCGATGTATGATTATATGAAAACAATTATTCCGCAGGAGCGTATCCTGTTTCACGAACCGATGAGCAGACATACTACTTTCCGCGTAGGAGGAGAGGCAGAATGCTTCGTTATGGTTCGGACGGAAGAGGAACTGACGAAGCTGATCCTCCATCTGAATCAGATAGAGGAGGAGTATTTTATTCTGGGTAACGGGAGCAATCTTCTGGTGGGAGACAAGGGGTACCGGGGAGTCGTGCTCAAGCTCGGCGGTTCTATGGAGGAAGTCAGTGTCGAGGGAAATGTGGTAAGAGCCGGAGCGGGGGCGCTGCTTTCCAAAGTGGCAGCAGAGGCTAAGAACCATGGCTTGAGCGGTATGGAATTTGCAGCCGGTATTCCGGGCAGCATAGGCGGCGGCGTGGTGATGAATGCCGGCGCCTATGGCGGCGAGATGAAGCAGGTAGTGGTTTCTGTGCGCACATTAGACACGGAAGGACAGATTTTACTCCTGGACAACGAAACCATGGAATTCGGATACCGTACCAGCGCTATTAAGAACAGGTCTGTCATTGTGCTGGAAGTAACGCTTCGGCTTACAGAGGGCAATCCGGAGGAAATCGGCGCGAGGATGGAGGAACTGGCACTGCTGCGCAGGAGCAAACAGCCATTGGAATATCCAAGCGCCGGAAGCACTTTCAAGCGCCCGGAAGGGTATTATGCGGGCAAACTGATCATGGAAGCCGGTATGCGGGGCTACCGGATCGGCGGTGCGCAGGTGTCCGATAAACACTGTGGTTTTGTCGTGAATACCGGAAGGGCTACGGCTGCGGACGTCAGGGAAGTGATCGAGGAGGTTCAGCAGAGGGTTAAAGAGAGATTCCATGTATCATTAGAGCCGGAGATTATATTCCTGGGAGACTTCTATAGTTAACGACATTGGAAATTTCGTTTTCGGCCTTGCAGAAGCTGCCGTATATGGCTCCTGCAAGAGCCGGAAACAGAAATTTGTTATGTCGTTTACTATAGTATAATGGACCGGCCTGGCAATGCGGCAGAGAAGAACGTCCGACAGGGCGGACGAGGGGTGTAGTTATGAGATTTGTGATAGTGACCGGCATGAGTGGATCCGGCAAAAGAACGGCTATGAAGATGTTGGAAGATGTGGGGTTTTACTGTGTAGATAATCTGCCGGTGCCGCTGATTGAGAAATTCGTGGAACTGATCGCCATGCCTGGCAGTGAGATTACCAAGGTTGCGCTGGGGCTGGATGTCCGTGCGGACCAGCCGTTCGGTGATGCACAGCGCACTCTGGACAAGCTGAAAGAAAACGGATATCTGTTTGAAATATTGTTTATGGATGCCAGTGATGCAGTCCTTCTTAAGAGATATAAAGAGACGAGGCGAATGCATCCGCTCTCCCCGGAAGGCCGGGTAGAGGAAGGTGTGCATAAAGAGCGGGCTATCCTGCAGACGATCAAGAAGAAAGCAGACTACGTGATTGATACTTCCAATCTTCTTACACGGGAGCTTAAGGAGGAAATCGATCATATTTTTGTCCGTAACGAAGAATATAATTCGCTGATGGTAAGTATATTATCATTTGGATTTAAGAACGGAATACCGGCTGACGCGGATCTTGTATTTGATGTCAGATTTCTTCCGAATCCGTTCTATATCGATGAACTTAAGCATAAGACTGGTAATGATAAGGAAATACAGGAATACGTGATGGGCTTTCCGGAAGCCTCGGAATTTCTGGATAAACTTAAGGACATGCTGGATTTTCTGATTCCCAATTATATCAAAGAGGGAAAACACCAGTTGGTGATCGGAATCGGATGTACCGGCGGCAAGCACAGAAGCGTAACACTGGCCAACGAACTCTATGGCGGGATGAAGGAACGAGGTAATTATGGTGTGAAGCTTTACCATAGAGATATCAGACAGGGAGTGTAGGGAATGTCTTTTTCCGGATTGGTGAAAGAAGAGCTGGCGGCTCATGTGGATTTGGCACGGCACTGCCAGCTGGCAGAATTGGCTGCATTACTTCATTTTTGCGGCAGTATCTGTGAAGAGGAGGGAAAGCCTCATCTGAGCCTTGAGACAGAAAATGAGGCAGTTATCAGAAAATGCTTTACATTATTGGAAAAAACCTTTAAGATAAATAAGGTTACGGTACAGAGAAAGGGACGGCTGTTATTTGACAACAGTACAGAAGACAAGGTAATACGGGCTCTGCATTTTGGCAGAGAGGAGAACGGGACGATCATGCTGCATGCGCCGGTCAGTTCTCTGTTGATCAAGAATTCCTGTTGTGCCAGAGCTTTTCTGCGGGGAGTATTTTTATGTGCCGGATCGATGAGCGATCCGGAGAAGAGTTATCATCTGGAGTTTGTCTGCAGCAGGAAGGACCAGGCGAAGCAGTTAAAGGATATCATTCAGGAATTTGGGATAGAAGCCAGGTGTATCAAGCGCAAGAAGTATGATGTGGTCTATTTGAAAGAGGGGGCAGCTATTGTTGACCTTCTTAATGTTATGGGTGCGCATGTATCCCTGATGAATTTGGAAAATCTCAGGATCGTGAAGGAGATGCGGAATTCTGTTAACAGGCGGGTTAATTGCGAGACAGCCAATATTTCCAAGACTGTTACGGCGGCATCCAAACAAATTGAAGACATACTCCTGGTCAGAGACAAGTATGGATTTGAGAATCTGCCGGACAATCTGAGACAGATGGCAGAAGTGCGTCTGGAATATCCGGACGCGGCCCTGAAGGAACTGGGTGGATACCTGGACCCGGTTGTCGGAAAATCAGGTGTAAATCATAGATTGCGAAGATTAAGTGAAATTGCCGATAGAATCAGGTTGTAAAGGAGGATAAAATTATGATTCAAAAGTCTATCCAGATTAAGCTGGAAGAGGGACTGGAGGCCAGGCCGGTTGCGATGCTTGTACAGGTGGCGAGTCAGTTTGAGAGTACCGTGTACATCAATTCGGAAGACAGGAAAGTCAATGCTAAGAGTATTATGGGCATGATGAGTCTTGGACTTGCCAGCGGTGAGGAGGTAACTGTTGTTGCGGACGGAAATGACGAAGATACCGCGGTCGTGGAGATTGAGAAGTTTCTGAGCGGTAACTAAGCAGACCGGCTACGTACATGACATTCAGATAAGGCAGAATTGAAAGAGAGATTTCTGTAACATGAAGTCTCTTTTTTTGTTTCTGTAGTTAACGGCATTAGAAATTTCGTTTAATATATTTTTTTCGTTGTAATTGAATTTTTCTTGTATATTGATTAAAATGAATTTAGCAGACGAGGGTTTTCAGATTTTACGGACAGATTGGATACAGGCTGTCCGGAGACTGACAGGCATATGGAGAGAAATGCCGGAAATGGAGGCATATATGGGTCAGAAAATGCTTTTTGTTTATAATCCCAGAGCCGGTAAGGCACAGATCCGCAGTAACCTGTTGGATATTATAGATATCTTTGTCAAGGCAGGTTATGAAGTTACGGCATATCCGACACAGGCATCCGGTGACGCCGTTAAGGCTGTGAGAGAGCGGCATAGTGGATACGATATTGTGGCCTGCTGCGGCGGCGACGGGACACTCGATGAAGTGGTGAACGGGATGATGCAATGTGAGGAGAAGCTTCCGATCGGGTATATCCCGGCGGGAAGCACGAATGACTTCGCGAACAGTCTTAAGATCCCGAAGAGCATGATCAAGGCTGCGGATGTGGTAGTGAACGGCATGAATTACGCATGTGATATCGGCCGTTTCAATAATGAAAGTTTTATTTATGTGGCTGCATTCGGTATTTTTTCGGATGTATCCTATGAGACGAAGCAGGATGTCAAGAATGTTCTGGGACATGCCGCTTACCTGTTAGAGGGAGTAAGAAGACTGCCTTCCGTGCGTACCTATACTTTGCGGATTACATGCAATGGCCAGGTAATCGAGGGAGAATTTCTCTATGGGATGGTTACGAATTCTTATTCCGTGGGCGGTTTCCGGGGGATTACGGGGCAGGATATTCTGTTGGATGACGGATTATTTGAGGCAACGCTGATCCGGAGGCCATCCAATCCTCTGGAACTGAATAATATCATTATGGCTCTTGTAGATAAGCGTGTGAAGTCAGAGTATATTCATACGTATAAGACTTCCGAATTGGTGGTGGAGAGTGAGGAGCCGCTTTCCTGGGCGCTGGATGGCGAATTCGGAGGCGGGCACTGCAGGGCGGTGATCAGTAATGAGCAGCAGGTTCTGCAGATCAGAATCCCGCAGAAACAGAACTAATGTATGAACTGTTGGCAACGGTGCATCCTTCAGTTTCATTATTAGTTTCTTTGGATATATTTGGATATATTTTCATGAAATTTATTTGCGTAAGAACAGGCTTTGGGTTATAATAAATGAAGCAGCTTATATCCGGTGTAACAGCCGGTCATAACAATCATAATAAATAATCATAAGAAAGGTGGTAAGAACAATGCCATTAGTAACAACTACTGAAATGTTTAAGAAGGCATACAATGGCGGTTATGCAGTTGGTGCGTTCAACGTTAACAACATGGAGATCGTTCAGGGTATCACAGAGGCAGCAGGCGAGTTGAAGAGCCCTGTTATTCTTCAGGTTTCCAAAGGCGCCCGTGCTTATGCTAACCATACTTATCTGGTTAAGCTGGTAGAGGCAGCAGTTGCAGAGAATCCAGAGATCCCGATCGCTCTTCACTTGGATCACGGTGATACTTTTGAGTTATGTAAATCCTGTATCGACGGCGGATTTACTTCTGTTATGATCGATGCGTCCTCCAAGTCTTTCGAGGAGAACATCGCTCTTACCAAGCAGGTTGTAGAATATGCTCATGATAAGGGAGTAGTTGTTGAGGCTGAGCTTGGCACACTGGCAGGTGTTGAGGATGAGGTTGTTGTAGAGGCTGGTAAAGAGTCCTACACCCGTCCGGAGGAAGTAGAGGAGTTTGTTTCCAGAACAGGATGTGACTCTCTGGCAATTGCAATCGGTACTTCTCACGGTGCATATAAGTTCACGGCTGCTCAGTGTACAAGAAATGAAGACGGAATTCTTGTTCCTCCTCCGCTCCGCTTCGACGTACTGGAAGAGTGTATTAAGCGTCTCCCTGGTTTCCCGATCGTTCTGCACGGTTCTTCTTCCGTTCCGCAGGAGTTCGTTAAGATGGTTAACCAGTATGGCGGCAATATGCCCGATGCAGTAGGTATTCCGGAAGAGCAGCTTCGTAAGGCAGCTGAGCTTGCAGTATGTAAGATCAATATCGACTCCGATATCCGCCTTGCTATGACAGGTAATATCCGTAAATATTTCGCAGAGCATCCGGATCACTTCGATCCCCGCCAGTATCTGAAACCGGCCCGCCAGGCTGTTAAGGATATGGTTGCCCATAAGATCGTTAACGTTCTTGGCTCCGATGGTAAAGCGTAAACAAGACAAGAAGGTTTGTCAGGGCGTTTAAAACGCCAATGAAGAAATCTAAGATACTAAGAAGATACTAAGAAGAAAGCCCCGCTTTGGAAGTGGTTATCCAGGCGGGGCTATTTCATATGTTTTCCAATGATTCTTATGACAACAATATACGGGCTGCTGTTGTGCTTCGAAACCGGAATAATCCGATTGATAGTTACTGCTTTTTATTCTGCATGTTCTTCATTGATATCCGGGAAGACAGAGAGCATAGGCTTCACGTCCATCTTACGGATTACGCGGTCTACATAGTTCTTCGTGATTTTCATAACAAGCGGAGACAGGCATAACACACCGATCAGGTTGGGCATAGCCATCAGTCCGTTAAAGGTGTCAGAGAGATCCCATGCAAGGCTCAGTTTCATGGTTGCTCCGACGAAAATGATCAGGATGAATACGATTTTGTAGACAATGGTAGATTTTGTACCGAATAAATATTCCCACGCTTTGGAACCGTAGTGACTCCAGCCAAGTACCGTAGAGAAAGCAAAAAGCAGGATCGACAGCGCGATGAACATGGGACCTAAGGATCCGAATACCGTTGCGAACGCCTCGCCCACCAGAGCGGACCCGGAGGCTTCGCTTAAGACAGCGCCTGTTTCCAGATCCACAAGACCGGAAGACAGAACGGAGAAGGCAGTTAAGGTACAGACAACGATCGTGTCGGCAAATACCTCGAAAATACCCCACATACCCTGGCGGACAGGCTCCTTCACGTTAGAGTTGGAATGAACCATAACAGAAGAACCAAGTCCGGCTTCGTTGGAGAATACGCCCCGTTTCATACCCCATGTGAGGGCCAGCTTGACACCGGAGCCGACGATGCCGCCGCCCACAGCCCTTAAACCGAAGGCGCCTTTGAAGATAGCTGTGAATATCGCGCCGCACTGACTGATATTGATAAAGAAAATAACAAGTGCGCCCAGTATGTAGGCAATGGCCATGAAAGGCACCAGCTTTTCGGTAACGGATGCGATTCTCTTAAGACCGCCCACGATGACCAGCGCTGCCAGAATCATAAGCCCAATACCTGTGATGACTGCCGGTATAGAAAATGCCGCTTCCATATTGGCCGCTATGGAATTCACCTGACTCATATTACCGATACCAAAGGAGGCGAGCAGGCAGAAGGCGGAGAAGAGCACTGCCAGTACCGCGCCGATTTGCTTGCAGCCTTTATAGGAACCGAGTCCGTCTTTCAGATAATACATGGCGCCTCCGCACCATTCGTCCCTGGAGTTTTTGCGCCGGTAGTAGATGCCGAGCACATTTTCGGAGTAGTTGGTCATCATACCGAAAAAGGCCACGATCCACATCCAGAAGATAGCGCCGGGACCGCCGGAGATCAGCGCGCTGGCGACACCGACGATGTTGCCTGTGCCGATGGTGGCAGCCAGTGCCGTACACAGGGACTGGAACTGGGAAATGGCCTTGTCATCCTTATTGGTATGTTTCGTGATGTGTTTGTCAATGAAGATACTGCCGATCGTATTTCTGAACCAGTGCCCGATATGGGACAGCTGGAAGAATTTAGTCAGTACAGTCATCAGGATACCCGTACCGACAAGAAGTATCAGCATGGGAATACCCCATACAAAGTTGTTGACGGCTCCGTTGATACTGGTAATGGAATCCACGAGGCCCGTAAAAAAATCACTCATACTAATCTCCTCCTACTTTTTTCACAAAAAGCGCAGACATGATAGGATATGTCTGCGCTGACATTCTGGAAAGTATTTTATTAAAAAAATTCACTTTCTCAGTATACCATAGTAAAGTGCCCATAGCAAGAAGAAATTGTATACATGGATAATTGGATGTAACTGTTCAGCCCAGGATCCTGCATTTCCTGTAAAAACTTTGTATTATAGTTGATGACATTAGAAATTTCGTTTTCGGCCTTGCAGAAGCTGCCGTATACGGCTCCTGCAAGAGCCGGAAGCAGAAATTTGTTATGTCGTTTACTATAGTACATAGTTTGTAAGAACGTATAAATTTAACCATAAGAGAATCTGCCTTATCGCTTGAAAAATACCCCGAAAAAGGGAGGATGCCAAGCAGAGAAAACTCTACTTGGCATTATTATGAAAAAGTTTTAGTTAATCAGTAAACTTGATGTGGTCGTTGGCTGTTTTTGTTTTGTTGTTATCTTATGGTTTAAGTATACGCAGAAGAAATGTCTAAAGAATGTTACCACAATGAAGTTTTTTTAAATTAAATATGAACATTTCATGAACTGGCGGGAATCTTATCCGGTTCAGGATAGTCCACACCGAAGGTTTCAACGGTAACCGTCTTCATGACCTGATCTTCCACAGGGCGGTCAGAATAATCTGTTGCCGTCTCCGCGATCTTGTTGACGTTCTCGATTCCTTCGATCACCTTGCCGAAGGCGGCATAAGCGCCGTCCAGGTGGGGAGAATCAGCATGCATGATAAAGAACTGGCTCCCGGCTGAGTCGGGGTGCATGCTTCTGGCCATGGAGAGAACGCCGGCAGTATGCTTCAGGCCGTTGGGATATCCGTTCTGCGGGAATTCGCCGCGGATGGAATATCCCGGGCCGCCCATGCCGGAGCCTTCCGGGTCGCCGCCCTGGATCATGAAGCCCTTGATGACTCTGTGGAAAATCAGGCCGTCATAGAAGTTCTTCCGGATCAGGCTGATAAAGTTGTTGACGGAGACAGGGGCGATATCGGGATAGAGTTCCGCCTTAATCACGTCGCCGCTTTCCATCGTAAAGGTAACAATAGGATTTTGTGCCATATTTTTATTCCTTTCTATAGTTATTGTTTGTATATTTTACCTGTTTATTATATTATTATATAGAAGAAAATACAAAGTTTATTTTCAAGAAATGAGATATAATAGTGAAGCTTCTACAAAAACTTAAGATGCGCAGAAACGAAATTGTGCAGAAGGCATGATTCCCGTGCGGAAAGTATTGTTATGAGCTGTAACAGAGCCAGGAAGGGGTTTGGCAGGTAATCTGATGATACCGGGTGGCTGAGAAGAATAAGACACAAAAATAGAAACGGGGTGGATTATGCTGGAGAAAGTAGTTTTGGCTTTAAGAGAAGATACAGGGAACCGGTTGAAGGCATCGCTGGAGAGCCTGGTACAGGATATAGAAAGCCATAAAGTCAAGGTGGCGTATGCTGTGTGTGAAAGGGGGAGCGGACAGATCTGGCAGAATGAAGCGGCTTCTGAAGAAAGAGCAGCCTGCGGCGGATGCAGTATGTATGATGAAGATACGGCCAGGCAGGATACGCTGTATATCACGGATTCCTCCAAACAGTACGATATCTGGAGGAAAGGCGGAAGCTATGTCCTGCCATATCGGCACCATGGGAATCAGGAGATGACTTTTGACGGGGCAGAATATCTGATTGAAAGGCTGGAAGAGATAGACTATGAGGTGGTTGATATGGCGTATCGCCGCCTGGCGGGAATCCCATGGGAAATTCTCAGAACAGAGCGTTGTATCGTGCGTGAGACAGTCGAAGAGGATGTGGACAGCCTGTATGATATCTACAAAGACCCCACAGTCACGGAGTATATGGAGAAGCTGTATGAGAACCGGGAGGAAGAGGTTGCGTATATAAGAGATTACCGCAGAAAGATGTATGGTTTCTACGGGTATGGGATATGGACTGTACTTCGCAGAAAAGATGGGCAGGTGATAGGGCGTGCCGGTATCAGCTGGCGGGAGGAATTCGATGTGCCGGAACTGGGATTTGTGATCGGCGTGCCGTGGCAGCGGCAGGGCTATGCTTTCGAAGTCTGCAGTGCGATACTGGATTATGCCCGGAAGGATATCGGGTTTAAGCAGATTCAGGCGCTTGTTATGGAGCATAATGAGAAATCTGCCGCACTGTGCCATAAGCTTGGTTTTGAAAACAATGGTGTCACCATGATAGAGGGTGTGCGATATCTGTTATACAAGCTGCAATTAAAATGCGGTTGCATCAGTGACCCGTCCATAAGCTGCACATAAGCGGAATAATTTTCTTTAATACAGAGGGGGCAGAAGACATTGAGAAAAAGATTATTGATCACATTTTTATCACTTGGATTGATTTTGCAGTCTGTTTCGGTGCCTGTGCTGGCGGCGCAAGAGAACGGTGCGGGGATCGGGAGAGCGGCGGTCGGTTCAGACGTAGCGGAGACTTCGCCGGGATCGGAGGATTTGCACACTTTGTCGGAACCAGAGAATCCGACAGACCCGGTGGAGCCAGAGAACCCGACAGACCCATCAAATCCGGTGGAGCCAGAGAACCCGACAGACCCATCAAATCCGGTGGGGCCAGAGAACCCGACAGACCCATCAAATCCGGTGGAGCCAGAGAACCCGACAGACCCATCAAATCCGGTGGGGCCAGAGAACCCGACAGACCCATCAAACCCGGTGGAGCCAGGGAATCCGGCAGACCCGACAGACCCGGTGGAACCAACTGATCCGGATGAGCCTTCTGATCCGGCCGGTCCGGAGAATCCGGGCAACCCGCCGGAGCCGACAGAGCCGATTGATCCCACCGATCCGGAGAGTCCGGCAGACCCGTCAGAGCCTTCTGGCCCGGAAACACCGGAAGACTCAGAACAGCTTCAGGATGCAGAGGATTCGGAAGCTGGGGAGGAGACGGAGGAGATTCTTTCCGCAGCGACATTGCAGGAGGAAGAACTGGCCGAAGAAGTAAACGGCGGAGAAGGAATTTACCAGGAAGGCTCATTTACGGTACTTGGGGAGAGTACTTCCCAGAAGCTGACACCAGGACGAAGTCCCTATCTGGTTGAAAGCGGCCGGGCAGAGGCGGAAGAATATCTGTATCAGCAGATGGCAGCAAAAAATGCGGAGATTGATATGCAGCGGTATAAAATTACCCGCGCAGAAGCTGCTACTTTTGTGTCAGGGGTAATTAATGAGCATCCTGATCTGTATTATGTGTCCGGATACAGCTATAGCTATGGATCAACCTCCGGACTGTTAGTCCATGTCAAGCCAAAGTATCTCAGCGGTTTTGATGACAATGCCTTCCGGATAATGGTAGATGATGCCATGTCTGAGATTGAGGAAGACATGTCCGATCTGGAAAAGGCAATCACTCTGCATGACTTTATTGTAGTAAACTGTGAGTATGACTATCAAAACTATCTTAACGGAACTTTGCCCAGAGAGGTGTACACGGCATACGGCACCCTGGTCAACCGGAAGGCGGTATGCCAGGGCTACGCCCTTACTTACAAGCTTCTGCTGAATAAGGCCGGGATAGAGTGCTATATGGTGAGCAGTGATGAGATGAACCATGCATGGAATCTGATCAAGTTAGGCGGCCAGTATTATCAGGTGGATACGACATGGGATGACCCGGTCTGGGATAATTACGGGCTGGCGGCTCACCGTTACATGTTTCTCAGCGACGCGGTATTTCAGACAGAATCCGATGTGAGAAACGCACATACCGGATGGAAGATTACGAAGGGAAGCACAGTCGTGAACTTAACTGCAGACAGTTCACGGTTTGATGACGAATTCTGGATAGGCTGTAATTCTCCTCTTATCATAGACAATGGCAATTGTTATTACATAGATTCCGCCGGAGGTTCTGCAGGCTATGGAATTGTGAAAGAAAGGAACCTTTCAACCGGCGGGGAGTCTGCTTTGCTTGACAAAATCGGACGATGGGACACCAATGACGGAAGCGGAAGATACTGGGTCGGTTCATTTTCCGGCTTGTTCAGGATGGGAGACAGGCTGTACTATAACACGCCCACTCATATATGCAGCATTCCGGTCAGCGGAGGAGCGGTGCAGACAGAAACGGAAATGCTGTCTGCAGACGGAAAGAATGTGTATGGCGTAGCCTTCTGTCAGGGAAAGATACACTATGTCCTGAAAACTTCACCGGGAGAAAAATCTACAGGGGAAATAAAAGAGGCGGCTCTGAAACAGGAGGTCGAAGTAAGAGTGAGCAGGGTCGTGCTGGACCCTGAGGAAATCGTAATAGGCACGGAGAAGACGGCGGAGATCAGCGTGGCACTTTTGCCCAGTTATGCCAAGGTTTCGCAGATTATGTGGTCATCGTCTGACGAGACTGTTGCGACAGTGGACGGTGGCAGAATCACCGGGGTTGAAGAGGGAAGCTGTGTTATCACGGCGTCCGCAGGCGGAAAAAGCGCACAGTGCCGGGTGGTTGTCGCCGGCAGGCCGCGTAAGCCTGTATTTTCTCCCACAGGGACAATCGATAAGGGCGGACAGGTGACGATAAGTTCCAGTCTGGGGACAACGATTTACTATACGCTAAACGGGCAGGATCCGGATCCTTCTGACAAAAAGACAACCTTACAGTATACGGAACCTGTCACATTGGAGCAGGACACCACCATCAAGGCGATTGCGGTTTCGGATCACGACGAAGAGGCTGTGAGTGATATAGCGGAGGAATCCTTCCGCGTCTGCACCAATAATCTGATCTTATGTGAGGAGACGCTGGCCATTATGGAAGGCGACGAACAGGCGATAGAGATTAAAGAACTTCCCACGACGAAGACGGAAGCGGATATCAGATGGAGTTCGGAGAATCCTGCCGTTGCGGCAGTTGACAAAAACGGTGTGCTGACAGGCGTGTATGAGGGTGAGACTGTTATCACGGCTGAAACGGAGAACCATAAGGGGGAAACCGTTACGGCCACATGTGCGGTGACAGTGGATGTGCCTGTCTATCAGGTTACTTTCACAGGATACCGTGACAAGGTGATCAAGACAGAACCGGTTAAGAAGCGGAAGAACGCCACGCCGCCCTATTATGACAGTGAGGATCCGGAAGCATCCGAGTTTACACTGCCGGACGGATATGAATTTACCGGATGGGAAGGTGATTACGAAAACATTCAGTCTGATACCGTGATCAGGGCCAAATATGAGTTGATCAAGTATCGGATCACCTATGAAGCAAACGGCGGGACGGACATTTCGGCTAATCCGGAGATTTATACGGTGGAGAGCCCGGACATTGTGCTGAATCCTCCCGGAGAAAAAGAGGGTTATCTTTTTACCGGATGGTATGAGGATAAGGAATGCCAGGAGAATCCGATTTCTGTGATCAAACAGGGGAGCCATGGAGACATCACCCTTTATGCAGGCTGGAGAGACGAGAGAGGCCTGTGGATGATGGCGGAGGGAAGTGACGGGCCGGGCAGCATTCCGCCGCAGATTTATACCGGAAAAGCAATCAAACCTGCTGTCGAGGTATGGTATGGGGACCAGCCTCTCAGCGCAGGGAAAGACTATACCATAAGTTACAAAAACAACACGAATACCAATCAGCTGGATTCCGAGGCGGCAGTAAAGAAGGCTCCCACGGTTACCATTAAGGGCAAGGGCAATTTCGCAGGAACACTTATACAAACCTTTGTAATCCTGCCGAAGTCGATTGAGGAGGAAGACGTCTGGATTGATCCTCTGGCGGCTGTCTGCCAAGGCGGAAAAGCGGTACGTCCTGTTCCGGCTGTGCTCTGGAACGGCAGGAAGCTGGCAAATAAGAAGAATTTCACAGTAGAATATCCCGACCAGGAGACGGGAAACGCCGATGCCTACGCAGCGCCGGGAACCTGGGCTGTCCTGGTGAAAGGATGCGGCAACTATACAGGGGAGCGGGAAATTCCGCTTACGATCGCAGACCCGGAGGCAGGAGAAGTACTGCTCAGTAAGGTTAAGGTGGCTAAAATACCGGATCAGATGTATACCGGGGATGCGGTGGCGCTGACACAGGATATGCCCAGGCTGACCCTGGGACAGGAAACGTTGGTGTTAGACGAGGATTATACGCTGGAGTATGGCAGCTGTAAGGATGTCGGCACTTATCAGGTAGTGATCACCGGATTGGGTAAATATGTAGGAGTGCGCCGGATCAGCTTTAGGATCAAAGGGATACCGGTGACCACGATGAAGCTCAGCAGGCTTCCTGACCTTGTTTATACCGGGGAGGATATGCTTCTTGATCCGGATACCCGGGAGGACGCCGCAAACAGGCTGACCATTACGGATCAGTCCGGAGACAACGTTCTGGAGAAAGGGAAAGACTATGAACTGGAATTTAGTAATTGTAAGAACGTAGGAACTGCGAAAATGAAGATAACCGGAATGGGCGCTTATTCGGGAACGATAACGAAGACTTACAAAATAGTGCCCCATTCCCTGGCAGAGGGAAGCGAGGGCATCACCGCCAGGCTGGCTGTTTCTGGTGAACAGGCCTGGCAGATGGGCGGCACTGTTCCGAAGGTCATTGTCCTTTTCCATGGAAAGGAGCTTGTGGAAGGGACAGATTATACCTTAGGCTACAGAAACAATAAATCCATGACGGTTACAGCGGGCAAAGAGCCTGCCGTAGTTATCAAGGGCAGGAAAAATTTCAGCGGAAGCAGGGAACTGACCTTTACTATGAAACCCCAGAATATCGCGAATATGGCTATTACGGCGCCTGACCTGGAGGAAAACACCAGGACGGGGAAATATATGAGTACGCCGGTGCTTACAGACGGAAACGGTAAGAAGCTTAAGGCGGGGACGGATTACGAAAAAACTTTCGTCTATGCCGATGAAAACGGGGTTATCCTGGATAAGGCCGCCAGACCCACGGCAGGCGACAGACTGACCGTTACGGTGACAGGAAAAGGAAATTACAGCGGTGAGATTAAAACCTCTTTCCGCATCATAGCGAAGGGCCATAATATATCTAAAGCGAAGGTGAAGATAAACGGGAAGTTCTATTATACGGGAAGCAGAATTACACTGTCGAAGAGCGACCTTACCGTCTCCATAGGGAATACGGTACTTTCACAGGATGACTATGATATCATCTATGACAGTTATCTTAAGAATATCAACAAAGGTACTGCAAAAGTCACGATCAGAGGGAAAGGAGAGTATGGCGGTACGAAGCAGGTAAGCTTCCGGATCCTCTCACAGAACATGAAATGGTGGGAGAAGATAATACGCTAGCGGTGCCGCCGATGGAAGCAGACGCGGCAGACGGTAATTCAGGCAATCATATCGATGCCTTCGCAGACATGCGGCAAACAGGAACCGGTAAAAGTACAGAAAAGCAGGCAGGAAAAATTCATGGATATAACAGTGGTAATACAACAGATGGTCATTATCTTTATTCTGATCGGCGTTGGGGTATTTCTATACAGGAAGAGAATGCTTTCGGAGATGGCTTCGGGCCAGCTATCAGGTCTGATTGTTAATCTGACAAACCCTGCCCTGCTGATCTGCAGCGCCTTGCAGGAAGGTCCCAAGGTGCCCTTGCGGGAGCTGGGAACGGCGTTGTGCGTGGATCTGGTTATATATGCTGTATTGATTGCTGTCGGTCTTCTGATTCCACGCATTCTGCTGGTACCTGCCGGCTATCATTATTCCTACCAGATGCTTACTGTTTTCGGCAATGTAGGCTTTATCGGCATCCCGCTTGCGGCTGCCGTGCTGGGAACAGAGTGTTTGATCTATGTATCGATCTACAATCTGCTCTACAATGTGCTGATCTATACCTTCGGCATATCGCTTCTGCAGCGGGTGGCGGTGAAGCAGGCGGGAGAGGCGGAGACAGCCGCCGCTCCCGGCCTGGAAGAAGCGCAGGATACACAGAACCGCAGCCTGGCGCCGGGAATGCCGGCGGCAGGCCGGTGGAGGAAGCTGGTCAATGCGGGAACGGTTTCGGCCGCAGCGGCCATTGTGATTTATCTCGGAGACTTCCGGGCGCCCGCTGTCCTGTCCTCCACGTTGACTTATATCGGACAATGTACGACACTCCTGTCCATGCTGGTGTTGGGAGTGTCGGTGGCGCAGATGAAGCTTAAGGATATCATCTCCCATCCGAAGCTGTACGGGTTTGTTTTGCTGCGGCAGATTCTTGTGCCTGTGGGCTGTATTATGCTGCTGCGGCCGTTTCTGGACAATCTGCTTCTGCTTCGCACTACGGCACTGCTGCTTGCGATGCCTGCCGGAAATATGCCGTTGATGCTGTCCAAACAGCTGCAGATCGATACGGATACGATCGCCCAGGGAATTATTCTGACAACGGTTCTGGGGCTGGTGACGATTCCGGTGGTAAGTTTATTCTTATAACGAACGACCTGGGAAATTCTGCTTTCGGGCTTGCGAAGCCTTCCTATACAATCTGTACCTTCATCATATTGGTGGTGCCGGACATGCCGATCGGCACGCCGGAGGTGATGACGGTCAAGTCTCCTGCCGTCAGCAGCTTCATCTTGACGGCGGCCTGGATCGCCTTGTCAAAAAGATTGAAGACCTCCTTCTCCTCTTTGATCACGAGGGGTGTGACGCCCCATGTCAGTGCTAACTGTCTGCATACCTTCTCCGATGTGGCACAGCTTATGATATCACTCTCAGGACGGTGCTTCGCCAGCATTCTGGCCGACTGGCCGGATTTGGTGACTGTAACGATGGCCTTGGCGTTCAGATCCAGTGCGGTGGTGCAGGTGGCGTGGCAGATCGCGTTTGTCACATCCGTGTCTGTCCCGCGTTCGATCCGATAGAAACGTTTGCGGTAATCTATATCCTGTTCCGCGCGCTCGGTGATCCGCACCATGGTTCTGACGGCTTCCACCGGATAGGCGCCGGCCGCTGTCTCGCCGGAAAGCATGACAGCGCTGGTACCGTCATACACGGCATTGGCGACATCGGTGGTTTCGGCTCTGGTGGGACGGGGGTTTTTGATCATGGATTCCAGCATTTGTGTGGCCGTGATCACCTGCTTGCCTGTGCGGTATACTTTCTTGATGATCTTCTTCTGGATTACGGGAACCTCTTCGTAAGGTATCTCGACTCCCATGTCTCCACGTGCCACCATGATACCGTCGGATACTGCGATAATATCATCGATATTGTTGACACCTTGCTTGTTTTCTATCTTGGAGATGATCTTGATATCAGTCCCGCCGTTCTTTTCCAGCAGCTTCCGAAGGTGGAGAATATCGTCCTTTTTCTGGACAAAGGATGCCGCTATGAAATCCACATCCTGGCTGATGCCGAAGAGAATATCTTCCCGGTCTTTGTCGCTGATATATGGCATGGAAAGATCTACGTCCGGTACATTGACACCTTTATGGTTGGAGACGGTTCCGCCGTTGATTACGCGGCAGACGATGTTTTTGCGGTCAACCTGCTCTACCTTCATTTCGATCAGACCGTCATCGATCAGGACGCGCATGCCCACTTCCAGATCTTCGTAGAGACGGTTATAGGTCACGCTTACGATGTCCTTCGTCCCTTCCACCTCGTCCGCAGTCAGCGTGAAGAGTTGTCCCTCTTCCAGAACTGCTTTTCCTTCCTTAAAGTTTTTGGTCCGGACTTCCGGCCCCTTGGTGTCCAACAGGATGGCAACCGGCTTATTCAGCTCTTTGCGGAGCCTTTTTACCAGATCCATGCGCTGCTTGTGCTCTTCATAGCTTGCATGGGAGAAGTTGCATCTGGCAACATTCATGCCTGCCAGTATTATCTGCCGTAACACGTCCTCGTTATCCGTAGCCGGGCCTAAGGTACATACGATTTTGGTTTTTCTCATGAAATCCTCCTTGTAAAAATCTCGGATTTTCTTATGCGGTGTTCTGTGACGCCCTGGAAAATCTTTTCGTCTTTTTATACATATATTCTGAGCAAAGTGAAGGGTTCTTAAACGTAAAAAATACCTTTACACTGCGGAATTTAAATAATACAATTAAACAAGTAAGCATCTGCAAGGCCGAAAACAAAATTTATATTTCTAATGGCATTCACTATAAATAAGGAGATAAAGTGCAGTTATGAATGATAATAGAAGTAAGAGAATGAGGAAGAGATTAGGGGCAGGCATTCTGGCGGTATTTATGGCGTTCACATCGATACAGGTTCCGTCAGGAATCGTTTATGCGGAAGAGATGGCGGCAGTGACGGACAAACCGACAGGTATCGAAGGAGCTGCGGGAGCGTCAGAACAGCCCCGGCAGGAAGGGGATCTGCCGGAGACAGGAACCGGTAATCCCGGGAGCGGTGAAGCAGTTAACGATGAGGATAGGGCGGAGCCGGGAGAAGACGGGTCTGACACGGATAACGGCGGAGAGGAGACACCGGAAGAAGTACCCGGAGAAGAGCCGGACGGTGAGGGGAAGCCAGAAGAAGACGGTTCAGGTGAAACGGATACTGCCGGGGAGAAAGACAGTACGGGGGACACGGAAGATGAGCCTTCCGAGGGCGAGGGAGATTCAGGCGAAGGGGAAACCGGAGCGGGAGAGCCTTCTGAGGGAGAGAGTGGCGGCCAGGTTTCAGTGTCAGGCAATGATTTCTTACAGGAAGATTTTCAGGAGAATGGGGCGGAGGAAAACGGGACAGGTGTTGCTGCGCTGGCGGAGAGTGAGGGCGCATTAAACCTTGCCAATTTATCGGCTGAGTATACCTTGCTGGATGGGACAACGGTTAGTTCCGCAGCCCAGGGGAAGCCGAAGCTGCTGATTTTCTACAGTAATACCTGCTATAACAGCCGAAGTACAATACAGGGCATAAGCGGGAAAATCAGTGATTTTTCCGGAGTGGATGTCTGTGCCATAGAAACGAACAAAAATACGCAGGAGAATGTCCTTGCATTTCAGGAAGAATATGGATGTTCTGAAATTGCTTTTTCTTATGATACGTCTGCCTACAATCAAAACAGTATGTGGAGTTACTTGAGAGCGGCAGGGCTTGCTGACTCCGGGATGATTACATGGCCGGTGATCTGTTATATCGATGCGGATAATCTCCTGCAATATGTGACCACATCGATCCAGACGGCAGACGGGGTACTGGATAATCTGATAAAGTATTGTGATTATGAGGTTTTGGAAGGATACCAGATTACATACATTTTATGCGGCGGTACGAATCATAAAGCAAACCCGGCTGTATATTCTTCGGCCATGGGCACAGTTGTACTGCAGGATGCGTCCAGATCCGGACATCAGTTTGAAGGATGGTATAAGGAAGCTGCTTATTCTACCAGGGTGACAGAGATTCCTAAGGGTACAGCAGCTGACATGACAATCTACGCGAAGTGGAGTCCGCTGTCAGCGTCAGGGAAGCCGGAAATTGATATGACGCCTGCAGAGGGCAACATTGTCATGGGATTTTCAGGTTCCTATTATACGGAGAGCGCGGATAAGATTCTGAAGCGGCTGAATGAGATCCGTCTGGAGGCCTGCAGACAGGGTGTCAGGAATCCGGCTACCGGGAAGCCCTTGACGCTGGCTGATTATGTACCGCTTTACTGGTCATCAGATCTTGAGGCGATCGCGAGGCTCCGTGCGGCAGAGGCAACTGTCAGCCAGGCTCATACGAGACCCAACGGAAAGCTCTGCTTTACCGCAGTTACTACCAATCATAAAAGCACTACTGCAGAAAACCTGGCATGGAATTACAGCGGCCTGATGCAGGGAATCGAACAGTGGTACGGAGAGAAGAGTGACTGGGTAAATCAAACCGCAGGGGCGGTGACAGGGCATTATACGAGCATGATCAATCCTGGATACAGGGCAGTAGGACTGGGAGCATTCCGCCTTACCAGCGGCGGCTGGTATGCTGTGGCTCAGGAATTCAGTTATGAGGATACACTGGATGCGTACAAGGATCCGGGCCAGGGAAAATGTATGCAGTATATGGAGGTACAGGGAAGCAATGTAGCTTCTTTGAAGTTTGACAGTGATCAGGCGGCCTTTATCAGAGAAGGGGATACCTATCAGCTTTCTTTGAATGTAACGGCTGACTATAAAGATTATTATGGGGCAGGGAAAAGCTTCAGCGGACCTTATCAGGCAGGTGGAAAGTGGAGTTCTACCAATGAAGATGCGGCTGTGGCTGACAGCATGGGGACGGTCAGCGCTAGGGCGAAAGGGAAGACTTCGATCAGTGTGGAAGCGGGGACGAAGTCTGCCACGATCGATATCACGGTTTACGGCAGGGATGAGAGCCCGATCCTGATTCAGAATCCCGCGAAGACAACCTATACGGTAGGACAGAAGCTGGATCTTACAGGGGGAAAGGTCACCTATTCGGTGAACGGGACAACGGAGACGAAGGATATGACGTCCGGGATGCTTAGTGGTTTTGATTCCTCGAAGCCGGGGATTTGTCCTGTGACAGTGGTCTGCGGCGGTTATGCGGCCAGCTTTGACACACTGATCGTGGAGGAGCCGAAGCTGGAGCAGACGGCGGCCTATGGGCAGATGCTTGGAGATATTCCGCTGCCGCCCAATGAGTATGGCGCCTATTCGTGGCAGGACGGTACGCAGCTTTTGAAAGAAGTGGGTACCCGTTTCTTCATGGCCGAATTTACGCCCAATGACGGGGCGCGTTTCCAGAAGCTGACAGACCTGCAGATTGAGGTGACAACGCAGAGAGCGCTTGGAAGCGATTTTGAAATAGCTTATAAGAATAATCTCTTTACCTATAATGGTGCAGAACAGGAGCCTAAGGTAGTGGTAACGGCATCAGACGGCGGGAACACGGATTTCGGGGAGAGCAGTATTGTGCTGACGGAAGGTCAGGATTACCTGTTGTCTTATCAGAACAATAGAAACGCCGGTACTGCCACAGTGACGGTGGAGGGCACAGGCGATTACATGGGAAGCATTACCGGAACCTTTGAGATTAAACCGGCAAGGCTGGTGATCCGCGCCAAGGACAAGACAATCCTGATTAATTCCGGGATTCCCGGAGAAGACGAGTATGAATATGAGATAAGCGGATTGATGACCGGTGATTCTCTGGTGTCCGGGCCGATGCTCTCATGCGATATCTCCGACACGAAGATAACGGGCCGATATCTTATTATTCCGCATGATGCGGATGCCGGAACGAATTATGCTGTTTTCTATGAGAACGGCAGATTGACTGTGGCAAGTGAAGCCGTTTCCTGTGATGTATCTTTTGACGTACAGGGCCATGGGACGGCGCCTGCCGGTCAGATAGGAATTAAGGTCGGAGGTACAATAGAGCGGCCGGAGGATCCGGCGGCTGCCGGATACCGGTTCGATGGCTGGTATCAGGATAAAGCCTGTACGAAAGCGTGGAATTTCGATGAGGATGTCGTGCAGTCCGATCTCACATTGTATGCGAAGTGGCTTTATGAAAGTGCAGACGGTGGTTTTGCGCTGCAGGAGATTGCAGATGTATATTATACCGGAAAAGCGTGCAAACCGGCTGTCAGTGTATATGACGGTGATACGCTTTTGAAGGCCGGCAGAGATTACCAGATCAAGTATTACAATAATATCAACGCCAATAAAGACGATAAGCGGAAACAGGGTAACGGCGTGGGGGCTTATTTTGATGCGGAACTTCCTTACGTGGAAATTACAGGCCGGAAGAACTATACGGATAAGGCGAAGATCAATTTTAATATCTTGCGGGCACCGGTCGGTGACGAAAACAATAATCCGGCGGCAGGCGTTGCGCTGAAGGTTTCGGAACAGCTCACAATGGCGAAGAAAGTACAGAAGCCGTTTATTTCGATCAAATACGGCAAAGCTATGAGGCCGCAAACAGATTATACCCTGCGGCTGACGGTGGTGAATGCCCGCGACCAGGCAGGCAGAAGTCTGCCGGAGGGGCTGGAACTGGACAATGCGGCGGTGCCTGCCGGATATGAGGGTAAGTTCGTGCTGGCGGTACAGGGAGAGGGTAATTATGAGGGAAGCATCTGCAAGACGGTTTACGTGGCGGATAAGCAGTATCTCATGAAAAATACCAGGGTAACGCTGGGTGCAAACCAGAGAAATGTTATCTATAACGGCACCGCAGTGGAGCTGGCTCCTTCCGGGAGCGATTCGGCGGACACTTTTACGGTCAGGTACGGCAGCAAGATACTCAGATATAAGAAAGACTATGATATAACATACTACCGCAATAATGATAAAGTGGGGAAGGCAGAGATGATTCTTACCGGGATCGGTGAATATTCCGGAGAGAAGACCGTGACTTTTACTATCAAGGGCAGAACCTTTACGACAAGGACAGTTGCGATAGAGGGGATTGAAGACAAAGTTTATAACGGAAGGGCCTTGACACAGAATGGAGCAGTCCTGACCTACGGAAAAGGGACGGAAGACGAGCAGAAGCTGCAGTATGGAAAAGATTATACGATCGGCTATGCGAAGAATATCAACAAAGGCATTGCCACCATGACCTTCAAGGGGAAAGAGGAAGGGGGATTTACAGGAAGCATCAGGGCGACTTTTAAAATTGCAGCGGAAGATATTACGCAGACGGAGCAGGCGGCAGGGATGCAGAACATCACTGTCAGGTATAGTAAGACGGGAGCGAAGCCTGTGGAGGAGATTATGCTTACCAGCAGGGAAGGTATCAGGCTGGTTAATGGCAAAGATTACACGCTCAGATATATAAACAACAAGGATGTTGCAGATAAAGCTGATGAAAAACCGCCTACGGTCATTGTCAAAGGACGGGGAAATTACATGGGAGAGTTTCCGGTCTGTTATAATATTGTTAAAGGAGATTTACAGGGAGATACTGTCAGGATCAGTGTGTCGGCTGTGGCCTACCGGCAGAATAAGGCGGCAGACTATGTCTATAAGCCTTCCGTAAAGGTGGTTGATGGCAAGAGCAGTCTGCGCGCTGGAGTGGATTATGAGATTACGTATGAGAATAATACACAGGCGGATTATGAAAGATATATCCGGTATTTGGAGGAACACGGGACAGATTCCGGAAGCACCGGGGACGGAACCGGACAAGGCGCCGATATTCCTCAGGCGCCGCGGGCACTGATTACCGAGAAGGCAGACAGCAGCTATACGGTGCCATCGGGCGGACCGATCTTTGTATTACTGCCAATCTACCGTAACAAGCTGACGAAATCTAATCTGGATGTGGAGATTGGGACGGCAGTCTATAACGGAAAGCAGCTTACGCCTGTGGCGACGGTGTACTATAAGGGTGAAAACGGCAGGATTCTATTGAAGGAGGGTAAAGATTATACACTTTCTTACGGAACTAACATTGCATCCGGAAGAAATAAAGGAAGTGTTACGATCAGCGGTATGGGACCGTACTACGGCGGAAATGTGACTGTGAAGTTTAATATCGAGAGGAGAACGATATCTTACTGAATGAACTAAGGATATGCTGTTGACACCGGTTAAAGATGGTGCTATGATACATATCGTAAAGCAAGGGCGCTTTGGGGAAACTCAAGGCGCTTTTTCTTTACGGGCAGGCGTATACCTATATCCCTTAGTTTGTATATATAAAACGGGTCCCCGGTGCTTCCACCACCGGGGGCTCGTTTTATTAGCAGATTTTGATGGATTCAATCAGGACATTTGCCTTGCAAATTCTTCAATGGATTTTGACTTGCTGGCGGCCTTTGGCCAGAAGCGCAGGGTATCTAAATCGGAGGTCCTTTCACTGCTTTTTACTGTAGCAGGTGTCAAAATAATATGCTTCCCAAAAAGAAAAGGTGTTGTTATAATAGGACACGAAACAGAATACGCATTCTCGCAGAACGAGAGGGATGAGAGGAGACAACTTATGCAGATCAGCTACAATGAAGAAAACAGGGTATTTAAAATAGATACAGAGCATACAAGTTACTGTATCGGAATCGTGGACGAGGAGAATTTCGTCGGGCACATTTATTACGGAAGAAAACTGACAGATGATAATCTGGTCTATCTGATGCGCACGATGGAGCCGCCCTTTGTTCCGTCGGAGAATAACAGGGACAGATGTTCCTTCCTGGATGCTTTTCCCATGGAGTATGCAGGGCATGGCCTGGGCGACTACAGGGAAAGTACGCTGGCGGTGCGGACGATGGGCGGACATACGGGTGTGTCGCTGTCGTATGTGTCTCACAGAATTTATGACGGTAAGGAAAAGCTGGAGGGCCTGCCTGCTACTTTCGGAGAGAAGGAGGAGTGCAGGACGCTGGAGCTTACATGTGAGGACAGGGTGCTGAATCTGCAGATGATTCTGTCCTACAGCATTTTTGCGGACAGTGATGCCATAGCACGGAGTGTCAGAATCGTGAACGGTGCAAAAGAACCGGTTTATCTGACTAAGGTTCTGTCTGCCTGCATAGATATGGATAATGAGGATTATGAGATGGTCACGCTGCAGGGTTCCTGGGCGAGAGAGCGTATCATCCAGACTCGTCCTGTCGTGAAAGGAAAGCAGGCCGTATCCTCGGTGAGAGGAGAATCCAGCCATCAGGAGCATCCTTTTATGGCATGGAAGAGTAAAACGACTACAGAAGAGGCGGGCGATATTTATGCCATGAATTTCGTGTATTCCGGAAATTTCCTGGCACAGATAGAGGGGGATCAGTTCGGCGGTATGCGTGCCGTGATGGGAATTCACCCGCAGGATTTTGGCTGGAAGCTGGAACCTGGCGACTGCTTTCAGGCTCCGGAAGTTATCTGCGTGTATTCGGCTGAGGGAATCGGCGGCATGAGCAGGACATTCCATGATCTGTACCGCCGTCATCTGATTCGGGGCGAGTATAAGAATAAGAAGCGTCCTATTCTGATCAACAACTGGGAGGCGACTTATTTTGAGTTCGACACGGAGAAGCTTCTGGATATTGCAAGGGAGGCTTCCCGGCTGGGCATTGAGATGCTGGTTATGGATGACGGCTGGTTCGGGCACAGGAATGATGACAATTCCAGCCTGGGCGACTGGCAGGTCAACGAGGACAAGATCAAAGGCGGCCTGAAATATCTGGTGGATGAGGTAAATAAGCTGGGGATGAAATTTGGTATCTGGCTGGAGCCGGAAATGATATCGCCGGATTCGAAGCTGTACCGTGAACATCCTGACTGGGCGTTTGCCATTCCCGGAAGAACAGGCAGTCTTGCCAGGAATCAGTATGTACTGGATCTGACCAGAAAGGAAGTGCGGGACTGCGTATATGATATGATTTCGTCGGTTCTGCGCAGTGCGAATATTGAATATGTGAAATGGGATATGAACAGACAGCTGACAGATATGGGAAGTGCGGGTCTGCCTGCTGACAGACAGGGCGAATTGTATCACAGACAGGTTCTTGCAGTCTATGAACTGCAGGACAGAATGACCAGAGAATTTCCGCATCTGCTGTTGGAAAACTGCTCCGGCGGCGGAGCCAGGTTTGACCCGGGTATGCTGTACTACAGTCCGCAGATCTGGTGTTCTGACGATGCGGACGCAATAGAGCGTCTTTCCATTCAGGCGGGAACGGCGTTGATCTATCCGCTGTCTGCTATGGGAGCACATGTTTCCGATTGTCCTAACCACACGGTAAAACGGACAACGCCGTTTGAGACAAGAGGCTATGTGGCATTGGCAGGAACATTCGGGTACGAGCTTGACGTCACGAAAATTCCAAAAGAAGATCAGGCCATGATCCCAGAACAGGTTGCCATGTATCACAAATACAATGATCTGGTCCGCGAGGGAGACTATTATCGTATTGCACATTATGCCCAAAACCATTATTATGATTGTTATGAGGTTGTGGCGAAAGATAAGAGTGAAGCGCTTGTCACTTATGTGCAGGTATTGAACAGACCGAACTGCCGCAGCAGGCGCATCAGGATTCCGGGACTTGATCCGGCAGCGACGTATGTGATTGCCAATGCAGAAGAATGGCCGGAAATTGCGCAGAAGGAGTACAGGGGAGATGCGCTGCACTATGCGGGCATTAATATTCCGGCGCTGCCGGGAGATTTTAAAGGCAGGCTGCTGTATTTCCGGAGGAAATAAACAGTGACAGGCAGACGTAAAGATTTTCTAAGGAAAGGCAGGAACAGAAGAATATGATCGTACAGAAGTATAAGGATATGCTGCAGGGGAAATCAGTGATCAGGCAATTGTCGGAGTTTGCGACGGCGAGGGGAGCTGAGATCGGTTATGAAAATGTGTTTGATTACAGCCTGGGCAATCCTTCCGTCCCCGCACCGCAGCAGTTTACGGATACAATGATCCGCCTGCTGCGGGAAAAGGATCCTATGGAGCTGCACGGGTACAGCCAGAGCCTGGGGATCCCCGCCGTGAGGGATAAGGTGGCGGCATCTTTAAACAAAAGGTTCGGAATGCAGTATACAGGCAATCATATCTTTATGACTACAGGAGCAGCCGGAGCGATCGCCCATGCGGTTCGCTGTGTAAGCCAGCCGGGGGATGAGATTCTTACTTTTGCGCCTTATTTCCCGGAGTATGCCCCGTATATTAATCTGACAGGTGCGCAGCTGAAGGTGGTGCCTGCCAATACAGAAGATTTTCAGATCAACTTCGATGCTTTCGAAGAGATGCTGACGGAGAAAGTGGCGGCGGTACTTATCAATACCCCCAACAATCCGTCGGGAATGGCTTATTCGACGGAGACGATCCGGCAGCTGGCCGCAGTCATGACGGAGAAATCCGAATTATATGGACATGATATTTTCCTGATTTCCGATGAACCGTACAGAGAGATCGTGTTTGAAGGGGTGGATGCACCGTATCCCTCCAGGTTTTATCCGAACACCTTATCCTGCTATTCCTTCTCGAAATCCCTGTCCCTGCCGGGAGAGCGTATCGGATATGTGGCAGTGAATCCGGCATGCACGGATGCCGAATTGATTAGCGCTATGTGCAGCCAGATTTCCAGGGGCACAGGACATAATTGCCCGCCGTCCATCATACAGCTTGCGGTGGCGGAGGTCCTTGACCTGACTTCTGATTTGGCGGTATATGAGACTAACATGAAGATTCTGTATAAAGAGCTGACTTCACTGGGATTTGCGTGTGTGAAACCGGGCGGTACTTTCTATATGTTTCCGAAGGCATTGGAGGAGGACGCGATTGCCTTCAGCGAGAAGGCGAAGAAGTATGACCTGATTCTTGTGCCAAGCGACAGTTTTGGCGTGAAAGGGTATTTCCGCATCGCTTACTGTATTGCTACGGAGAAAGTGGAGCGTTCGCTGGATGCTTTCAGAAAGTTTGTGAAGAGCGAGTATTGATACAGGGATCTGCGTTTACGGCAAAATTGCAAAAAGTACAACAGAAAAGTCTGCGGGAAGAAACATATTCCCGCAGACTATTAAATTTGGCTTATCATGTGGCGGGAAAAGAAAAAAAGTGATAAGATTTGTCATGGAAACAGTATAACAGGAGGTAAGGAAGAATATGATAGATATCATAGAGATCATCAAGGCTGTATTGTTCGGTGTCGTGGAAGGAATTACGGAATGGCTGCCCATCAGCAGCACCGGACATATGATCCTTCTGAATGAGTTCGTGACACTGAATGTTTCGGAAGAGTTCTGGGAGATGTTTTTGGTTGTCATACAGCTGGGAGCGATTATGGCGGTAGTATTGTTGTTCTGGAATAAAATATTCCCTTTTCATTTTGGGGAAAGGCCGGTGATACAGAAGGATATTTTCGTTCTTTGGTTTAAGATTCTGGTGGCATGTATTCCTGCGGCGGTTATTGGACTGGCGTTTGACGATGTTTTTGATGCGCTGTTCTATCATCCGTGGTGTGTGGCGGTTGCCCTGATCGTCTTTGGCATTGCCTTTATTGTCATCGAGAACAGAAACAGAAGTGTCAGGCCTAAGATCACGGAGCTTGGACAGATCACTTATCAGACGGCACTTATGATCGGTGTGTTTCAGCTGCTTGCAGCTGTATTTCCCGGGACTTCCAGATCCGGAGCAACCATTGTGGGCGCCTTGCTGATCGGAGTGTCCAGAACCGTGGCGGCGGAATTTACATTTTTTCTCGCAATTCCCGTTATGCTGGGGGCAAGTCTTCTTAAGATTTTGAAGTTCGGATTCTCTTTTACAGCGCCGGAGCTTACGGTCCTGTTGGTGGGGATGGCAGTTGCCTTTATCGTATCCATAATCGTGATCCGCTTCCTGATGGGGTATATCAAGAAACATGATTTCAAAGTTTTCGGATGGTACCGCATCATTTTGGGCGCGGCGGTTCTGCTGTATTTTACGCTACGGTAACAGATTTATGACCACTTTGCACGGACAGGTATTTTTTCCAAGCCGTTATTATGTCATTTCGTATAGAATACAAGAAGAAAACGCAACTATTTGATACAGTTTGTTGGTTGACACTGTCTCAATATTGCGATAGAATCCCCATAGGCTTCCAAAATGCAGAGGCTTAATCATTATGAAAAAGTACTTATTGTAATCTTTTACGTCCGCTGGTGCGGACATGTGGGAAGGAGAATATTCATGGCAGCAAGAAAGGCAGCAGTAAATGAAGAAACTGCTAAAGAGGTAACAGCTAAAGTTGCAGATACAAAGACAGATGAAGTTAAGACAGCCAAGGAAGCACCTGCAGCAAAGACAGAAATTGCGGAGGAAGTGAAGAAGGCAGCGCCTAAGAAGCCGGGCAGAAAGCCTGCGG
The DNA here is from genome assembly GCA_910575245.1 of Clostridia bacterium. GTDB lineage: Bacteria > Bacillota > Clostridia > Lachnospirales > Lachnospiraceae > UBA3282. Next base: position 77,971 of record CAJTEN010000014.1, read on the forward strand.
CAGAGAAAGCGCCTGCCAAGAGACCGGGCAGAAAGCCTGCAGCAGAGAAGAAGGCAGCTGCGGCAAAGACGGAAACTGTTAAGAAAGAGACCACAAAGAAGGAAGCGCCTGCTAAAAAGGCAGAGGTGCAGGAATCTTTACATATTCAGTTTGACGGTAAGTCTTATGCGGCAGAGGAACTGGTTAAGAGTGCCAAAGATATATGGAAATTTGACCTGAATCAGGATGAGAAGGATTTCAAATCCGTTGAATTATATGTGAAGCCGGAAGAGAATACAGTGTATTATGTGATCAACGGTGATGTAAGAGGGAGTTTCGGAATTTAAGGATTACCTTCTATATAGGAAGGCATTGAGTATTATTGTTGTGTATCAACAGCCAGCTTGAGGGAGAAATATAAGCTGGCTGTTTTCTTTTATATTTTTTTAATAATTTTTTTGCATGGAAATGTTGACAATAAAAAAGCGAAGTGATAACTTACTACTAGAAGGTGTTAGCACTCTAATTGGTTGAGTGCTAACAATGGGAGAAATGGTATGCAGTTAGATGAAAGAAAATATACAATATTGCAGGCCATCATCCGCACATACTTAGAGACGGGTGAGCCGGTAGGAAGCAGAACGATCTCTAAATATACAGATCTGAATCTAAGTTCGGCAACTATTCGAAATGAGATGGCTGATCTTGAGGAATTGGGTTACATTTTACAGCCGCACACTTCTGCGGGACGCATTCCGTCTGATAAAGGATATCGACTGTATGTGGATAAGATGATGGAAGAGAAGGAACGTGAAGTGGAGGAGATGAAGGAGATCCTTCTTGAGAAAGAAGATAAGATGGATCATCTCCTGAAGCAGGCGGCCAGGATGCTTGCGACGAATACGGAGTATGCGGCTATGGTATCGGCGCCGCAGTACCATCGCAATAAGCTGAAGTTCATTCAGCTGTCCCGCGTGGATTTCAATCAGATTCTGGCAGTCATTGTGGTGGAAGGCAATGTGATCAAGAACAGAATGCTGACGGTAGCGGAGGGACTGAGTGATGAGACGCTTCTGAAGCTGAATATCCTGTTGAATACGCATTTGAACGGTCTGTCAATGGAACAGATTAATCTGGGGATGATTGCCGCGATGAAGCAGCAGGCAGGAATCCACAGCGACATTGTAGCCGGAGTGATTGATGCGGTGGCTGAGGCGATCAAGGCCGATGAGGATCTGGAGATTTATACCAGCGGTACGAAGAACTTTTTCAAGTATCCCGAATTGTCGGACCATGAGAGAGCCAGTGAACTGATCACCACTTTTGAAGAGAAGCAGCTGCTGAGCGAACTGGTGCAGGATAATCTGGCAGATGAGAACAATACGGGCATACAGGTATATATCGGCAATGAGACGCCGGTGCAGGGAATGCGGGACTGCAGTATTGTGACCGCGACCTATGAACTGGATGAGGGCATGAAGGGAACCATCGGTATTATCGGCCCCAAAAGAATGGATTACGAGAAAGTGGTAAAGAATCTGAAGCTTCTGAAGAACCAGCTGGATGATCTATACAGAAAGTAGACTGAATGTAAACACGGGAAATATTTTGTAACCTGTGGCAGGAAATAAAACAGAATAGTTGAAAATAGATGGCAGTCATTATTTAGCAGAAAGGAATGAGAATCGTGGCAGAAGAAAAAGATAAACTTAAGGAAGAAAATCTGACCGATGAGAGTACCTCCGAGACAGCGGAAGAGGTAAGCGAAGAAACGGCGGCAGAACCGGCAGAGGCTGCAGGAGAAGCGGAAGGATCAGAAGAAGAGACTTCCAGGGAAAGTAAGCGCGAGAAGAAGAAAAGGGAAAAGGCAGACAAGAAGCAGGATGCGCTGAAAGAGAAGATTGAGGAGCTGGAAGACCGGGTAAAGCGCCAGATGGCAGAGTTTGATAATTTCCGCAAGCGGTCTGAGAAGGAGAAGACGATGATGTTCGGGACCGGCGCCAGAAGTGTGATCGAGAAGATCCTTCCGGTGGTGGATAATTTCGAGAGAGGCTTGGCGTCCGTGCCGGATGAAGAGAAAGAGAACGGCTTTGCCCAGGGCATGGAGATGATTTACAAGCAGCTGATGACAGAACTTGAGAAGATGGAAGTGAAACCGATCCCGGCAGTAGGGGAGGAGTTCAATCCTGATTTCCATAATGCAGTGATGCAGGTAGAGAGTGAAGAATACGAATCCGGCGTGATCGCGCAGGAACTGCAGAAGGGATACACCTACCGCGACAGTGTGGTGAGGCACAGCATGGTTGCGGTGGTAAGCTAGAAGAGCCGGATCACGGCAATGAAGGCTGATGTTTCCGGTGCCGGATGAAGATGACATGGGAATGCGGGACGGGGGACAGAGCCTGATACAATGGATAGTCTGTGAAAAGAAACTGCAGGGCAGTTATTCTTTTCAGATGATCATAGAGAGTATGTGTAATTGTTAATAAAGGTATCTTTGATAGGAGGAAGAAATTATGAGTAAAATTATCGGAATTGACTTGGGAACAACAAACAGCTGCGTAGCAGTTATGGAAGGTGGTAAACCCGCGGTCATCGCCAACACTGAGGGAGCCAGGACAACACCCTCCGTGGTAGCTTTTACCAAGACAGGCGAGAGGCTTGTGGGTGAGCCTGCGAAACGTCAGGCGGTTACCAATGCAGATAAGACAATTGCATCCATCAAGAGAGATATGGGTACTGACAGAGGACGTACCATTGACGATAAGAAATATTCTCCGCAGCAGATTTCAGCCATGATTCTGCAGAAGCTGAAAGCTGACGCAGAGAATTATCTGGGTGAGAAAGTAACAGAAGCCGTTATCACGGTTCCGGCATACTTCAATGATGCGCAGAGACAGGCAACCAAGGATGCGGGCAAGATCGCAGGCCTGGATGTAAAGCGTATCATCAACGAGCCTACGGCTGCAGCGCTTGCTTACGGTCTTGACAATGAAAAAGAGCAGAAGATCATGGTATACGACTTGGGTGGCGGTACGTTTGACGTATCAATCATCGAGATCGGTGACGGTGTCATTGAGGTGCTTTCCACCAACGGTGATACCCGTCTGGGCGGCGATGATTTCGACCAGAAAGTGATCGACTGGATGCTGGCTGAGTTTAAGGCGCAGGAAGGCGTGGATCTGTCCAACGACAAGATGGCTCTTCAGAGACTGAAGGAGGCGGCAGAGAAAGCGAAGAAAGAGCTTTCTTCCGCAACAACAACCAATATTAACCTTCCGTTCATCACAGCGACGGCAGAAGGCCCGAAGCACTTCGATATGAACCTTACAAGGGCTAAGTTTGATGAATTGACACATGATTTGGTAGAGAAGACAGCAATCCCGGTACAGAATGCCATGAAGGATGCGGGCCTGACGAACGCCGATCTGGGCCAGGTATTACTGGTAGGCGGTTCCACACGTATTCCTGCCGTACAGGATAAGGTAAGAATGCTGACAGGCAAAGAGCCCAGCAAGTCCCTGAACCCTGACGAGTGCGTTGCTCTGGGTGCATCGATCCAGGGCGGTAAGCTGGCAGGTGATGCCGGCGCCGGTGAGATCCTTCTTCTGGATGTTACTCCGTTGTCCTTATCTATCGAGACAATGGGTGGCGTGGCTACCAGGCTTATTGAGAGAAATACTACGATTCCGACCAAGAAGAGTCAGATCTTCTCCACGGCGGCCGATAACCAGACGGCAGTGGATATCAATGTAGTACAGGGTGAGAGACAGTTCGCGAAGGATAACAAGTCCCTCGGCCAGTTCAGGCTGGATGGTATTCCGCCGGCAATGCGCGGAGTTCCCCAGATTGAGGTTACTTTTGACATTGATGCCAATGGTATCGTTAATGTATCTGCCAAGGATCTGGGAACAGGCAAAGAGCAGCATATCACGATTACGGCAGGATCCAACATGTCCGACGATGAGATCGACAGGGCAGTGAAGGAAGCAGCAGAGTACGAGGCACAGGATAAGAAGAGAAAAGAGGCTATCGATACAAGAAACGAGGCGGATTCTTTCGTATTCCAGACAGAGAAGGCTCTCAGTGAAGTGGGCGACAAGATCGATGCTTCCGATAAGGCAAATGTAGAGGCTGATCTGCAGGCCGTAAAGGATATTCTGGAGAAGACAAAGGATCAGGAGATGAATGACAGCCAGATCGATGAACTGAAGGCGGCGAAAGAGAAGCTTACAACATCTGCGCAGGCATTGTTCACCAAGATGTATGAGAACATGCAGCAGGCACAGGGCGGCCCGGACATGAGCAACATGGGCGGCACAGCAGATGCACAGAGCGGTGCCGACGATGTGGTAGACGGAGATTACAGAGAAGTCTGAAGATATAGAGAAATTCGAAAGCGTTATCCTTGGGTGCCTGAGTATGGCACCCAAGAATTTCTGTGTTATGCCGGAAAGTGTCCATACAGATATTTTCCGGGATGGAATAGGCTTGGAGGATTATGAAAATGGCGGAACAAAAAAGAGACTATTACGAGGTGCTCGGTATAGAGAAGAATGCCGATGACGCCGCAATTAAAAAAGCATACAGAGTTCTGGCTAAGAAATATCATCCTGATATGAATCCGGGTGATGCAGAAGCTGAGAAGAAATTTAAAGAAGCTTCCGAAGCTTATGCGGTTCTGAGCGATCCCGAGAAGAGACGGCAGTATGACCAGTATGGGCATGCCGCTTTCGATGGCGCAGGCGGACCTGGCGGATTCGGTGGTTTTGATTTTAACAGCGCTGATTTTACTGATATCTTCGGTGATATTTTCGGCGATATCTTCGGGGGAGGCCGCCGTGGCGGCAGCAGGAGCAACGGACCGATGAAGGGAGCGAATATCCGTTCCAGCGTCCGCATTACCTTCGAGGAGGCAGTATTCGGCGTAGAGAAGGAAATTGAGCTGACGCTTAAGGATGAGTGTACGGCTTGTCACGGAACCGGTGCGAAACCGGGAACCAGTCCGGAGACATGTTCGAAGTGCGGCGGCAAGGGGCAGGTAGTATTTACCCAGCAGTCCTTCTTCGGGACAGTCAGAAATGTGCAGACCTGTCCGGACTGTCACGGAACCGGCAAGGTTATCAAGGATAAATGTCCGGACTGCCGTGGCACGGGCTATATTGCAAATAAGAAGAAGATACAGGTGTCCATTCCTGCCGGGATCGACAACGGACAGTGTGTCCGGATCCGTGATAAGGGAGAACCAGGAACAAACGGCGGACCGAGAGGCGATCTGCTGGTAGAGGTAGTAGTGGGCAGGCATCCTATTTTCCAGAGACAGGATGAGAACATATACTCTACCGTGCCTATGTCTTTCGCTGTGGCAGCGCTGGGTGGTGAGATTGTGATTGATACGGTGGACGGCAAGGTAATCTATGATGTTAAGGCGGGAACCCAGACGGATACCAAGGTGCGTCTGAAGGGAAAAGGCGTTCCCTCCCTGCGCAACAGGGATATCAGGGGTGACCACTATGTAACGCTGGTGGTGCAGGTGCCGGATAAGCTGTCGCATGAGGCGAAGGATCTTCTGAAGAAATTCGACGAGGAGACAGGGGATACCCTGAATGCTGCCAAGAATGTCACGTCAGGACGTGCAGAAGAGCCGACAAGCGGCAAGGGCAGAGGGAAGAAGAAGCTCTGGAAGTAAATTTGAGAGGAATAAAATAGCAGACAGATTGAAAGCACACTTTCTTATGGAGAAGAGAAGGTGTGCTTTGTTTCTTGCAGAGGAATATGTTGAAAATGGCAGAAATCATTGTTATGATTATTATGTTCATGATTTTCTAAGGAGGAAAAGTGATGAAAATAAAGAATCTGAGCAAGGCCATTGCGGCATTTGTGCTTTCTGCGGCGTTGATGGCGGAGCCTCTTGCCGGTATGCCGGCAGTCCGTGCAGAGGAGGCCCAGGCGGAGAGTCAGGAGAATATAGAAAACCCGGAAGCAGGAGATAACAGCGGACTTACGGAAAATACAGACTCCGAAGGCGAGAATGCAGGTACGGAGAATCCGGGAACGGAAGATGGCGATGAAAGTGCGGGAGAGCCGGGAACAGAAAACGGCGGTGCAGGTACAGAGAATCCGGGAGCCGAAAACGGGGATGAAAGCGTGGATAACCCTGACACCGGAGGTGACAATGAGGACGCGGAAGAGCCGAAGGATGAAAGCGGCGAAGAAACAGGCGGTACGTCAGACGAGGAAACAGGCACCGATGATACGGTTGACGGCATAGCCGGATCCGAAACAAAAGATGTGAACGGTGAAGCAGAGGATTGGAGCGGGGAGCCGGAGAACAAGGCATCAGATGAGGAGAGTGTTGCGGGGCAAGACAACGAAGAGACAGGCGGCTTCTCGGATATGCCCGCCGGATACAGACTGACTTCGTATCAGCGGGAATTGAAGGCAGGTCTGACAGAAGATCTGGAGCAGATACAGGAAAGCGATGAAGGCATGGCCTATGCCGCGAGGAGAGTTTTCACTTTCGCGCAGAGTAAAGAAGAGGCGGAAATGATTGCCGAGGCTTATCATGCGGAGATTGAAGATTTCAGCATGGGTGTCCTGACGCTGAAACTCAGTGAAGACAAGACGGTCAGAGCGGCAGTTAAGGCGGCGGCAGCTATGGATAATAGTCTGCCTGCGGTGTGGCCTGATTACCGCCGTGAATTATATGAGGAGGTATTTCCCGAGAGTTCCTGGCCGGAGGATAGTACGGCAGAGCTGGAAGTGACAGAAGAAGAATACAGTATAGACGAGGAGTCAGCCTTAAGCCAGCCGGAGGAAGAGATTTCTGCGCAGGAAGCATACGGACAGGTATTGAATGAACTGAATGAGTTCTCGGATCCCTATCTGAATCCGGCCAGTGACCGGTATCAGTGGTTTCACACCGCTGTCGGCTCTCTGTATGCATGGAAGGCCGGTTACACAGGCCAGTCGGTCACGGTGGGAGTAATCGACACCGGAGTGAGTTCCAATCCGGATCTGGATGATAACCTGACAGGCGGATATAATTTCTGTGACGGGAACACGGAGACGGATGACGGTTACGGGCATGGCACGCATGTGGCGGGGACGATCGCTGCTCTGGCGAATGGTGATCAGGGAGCCGGCGTTGCACCCGGCGCGAAGATTTATAATGCGAAAGTATTCGGAAATGACGCAAGCAAGAGCGGCTATGATTCTACGATTATGAAAGCAATCCTTTACCTGATCAATGAGGAAGATAATTCGACGCAGCGGACGAATGCCGAAGCGCCAAGAGCCGACATCATCAATATGAGCATCGGTGGCTCCGGTGATACGAACGGGTTCCAGTCTGTGCTGGATAAAGCCAGAGACAAGGGGGTTATCGTGTTTGCGGCTACGGGCAACGACGGCGCATCGACGATGATGTACCCCGCTTCCTATGACCACGTCATTGCGGTGGCGGCTACGGATACAAACAATGAGCGGGCATATTTTTCCAATTACGGTTATAAGACAGATCTGGCGGCGCCTGGTGTGAATATATGGGCAACCAACACAGACGGGAACGGAGGGGCGGTTTACGAATCCCAGCAGGGCACTTCCATGGCATGTCCCGTGGCTGCGGGGGAGGCGGCAGTTATTTTGTCCGGACAGGCAGACCTGCCGTCACTGAAGGGGAAGTCAGGAGCCGGGAGAGTGGATGCCCTGGAAGCTGTTATGAAAGAGAACGCGGTCAGTGCCGGTGACGGCATGGGCGGCGGGATAACCAATCTGGCGCAGGTATTTCATCTGGACACTGCGGTCATGAAACCAAGTGCACCTGCTATAGAGATTACTGATAATTCCGACCAGAAAGGACAGTCGGTGGAGGTGACGGTCACAGCTCAGGCAGGTATGCGGCTGTGCTATACGACCAATGGCAGGAATCCTGTCTATAAGAACGAGGCGGCGGGCACCGATACGACGCTGGTGGATGGTAGTACGATATCTTTTACCATAGACGGCTCCCAGGCCGTGAAGGGAACGGTGAAGGCTTTCGCCATCAGCGGCGACGGTGTGATCAGTTCCGTCAAGTCCAAGAGCTATAAGCTGTCGCCTTATGTGAAGGAGATTATCGTGTCCGGCCCGGCTAAGGTAGAGAGAGGCCGAAGCATTCAGCTTACGGCAACAGTTGCACCCAGTTATGCAGCCAACAAAAAAGTGACGTGGAATCTGAAGGATTCGTCGGATGAGCCGGTTGACACTTCAAAGATCAGGATTGACGGGAGAGGAAAAATTACGGTTGCGGACACGGCCGATTTAGGAGCTTATACGGTTATTACACAGACAGGGGACGGCGGAGGAGCCGAGACACGATATACGATTCAAGTCATTGAAAAGGGGACTGCGGTCACGAGTCTGACTTTCGATAAAGATACAACGAAAGAACTGTGGATTACAAAGGAAATGCCCACCCCGGCAGTGAATTTGGCAGACAGTTTGACGGTCACAGAGAAGGATTCGTCCGGTACAAAACTGGAATACAGGGGAGACAAGCTGGAAGACCGGGTGGTATGGACAAGCAGCAAGCTATCAGTAGCCGAGGTGGATTCCCAAGGTGTCGTAACCGCAAAAAGTGCAGGAACGGTCACCATTACAGCCAGGGCGAACGATAACGGCAATAAGAAGGTAAGTGTCAAAATCAGTGTAAAACAGAGTGTTACTAAAGTCACGGTCACCACGGCTAAGGGGAAGACCGATGCGGAATTATTCACAGTTGCGGCAGGCAGGAGTATGACGCTTAAGGCTTCTGTTAGTCCGGTTAAACCGGCCAATAAGAAAGTACAGTGGAGTATCAGCCCCACATCGGCCGATGTAACGATCAACAGGACCAGCGGTAAAATTTCGGTCAAACCGGGAGCGGAGTCAGCTGTCTATACGGTGACGGCGACGGCTTCCGATGGAAAAGGAGCGGCGGCGCATCAGGAGGTTAAAGTGTACGGCGGCGCTGTCGGGAAGATCAGTCTGGATACATCCAAAACCACATTGTATACGAAGAAAGTGGATGATGATAAAACCGATACACAGGTCATAACGGCCACGATTACCGGAGCTGATGGAAGCACAGATTTTGATCCCAATGCCTATACTGTCACGAGCAGCAAGGAATCTGTCGTAAAAGCAGCAGCCAAACTCGTGGAACAAGAGGGAAAGGTCAAAGTACAGATTACACTCACTTCGGCGGGTGAAAAGTATGGCAAGGCCAAAGTGACAATCGCCTCCACAGACGGAAGCAATAAAAAGGCTGTCTGCCATGTGACTGTCAGCGGAGGGATCAATAGTGTGGAAATGCAGGATACTGCCGGAAAGAAGGTAAGCAGCCTGAAGCTGTTCAGGGCTGTGGGCTCCGGTGCGCCGGAGTCAGCCGTGCTTAAGGCTGTGATCAAAGGGTCGGAAGGGGTTAATCCTGCAGCCTGTGATGTGATCAGCAGCAACCCGGCGCTGGTAAGGGTGTCACTGAATAAACAGACCAATGAAATCCTGGTAAGCGCCAGTGACAGATCCACCGGCAAAGCGACGGTAACGCTGAAAGCGACCGACGGAAGCGGCAGGAAAGCATCCTGCAGTGTCACGGTCAGCAATCCGGTCTCCAGAATCAATATTGCTCCGAAAGCGGGAGCCACCAGATATGTGGTGTCGGGCAAGAGCGTGCAGCTGACAGCCACACTCGAGACAGAATACGGCAAAGTTTCCAACCAGAAAGTGACTTGGGAGCTGTCCAACACAGCGACAGGTATGGGGATTGCCATTAATTCTTCGGGAAAGGTAACCGTGCCCGAAGGACTGGAAGGGAAAACGGAAGATTTCACGGTTACAGCCACGGCGAAAGACGGAAGCGGCGCCAAAGCATCTTACACGATACGGCTGCGGCCGCCGACAACAAAGTTTGAGATAAAATCCAGGCCGCCGGTGAATGATGTCTATGACGTCTATAACCTTTATACCATAAGGTTTACTTCCGATTGTACAGCGCCTGTGTCATGCGCGTCATCTTCACCGGAAGTGGCAGCACCGTCGATTGTGTATACACCGTACAATCCGAATACGAAGACCGGCGGAACAGGCAGTATCAGTTTTATGGCAACTGAGGAGGGATATGCAACTTTCACAGTCAAAGCACTGGATACATCAGATCAAACCTGTGAAATAATGTGTACATTTCAAAATAATGAGGGGTAGAAATAATGAAGAACCATCGAAGAAGAATCAGAAGGCTCTTTTCACTGCTGCTTGCGGCAATGCTGGCTGTCGAACCGGCCGGGACACTGCCTGCGGTCTATGCTGCGGAAGACAGTCCGGAGACTATGATAATGACGGAAACGGATACCGTCGGTTCGGATCATGGACAAGAGAGTGGGACTCCGGATTCGGGGAACAGGGAAGAGGAGACAAGCGGAGAGACAGACATGGCACGCATGTGGCAGGTATCATAGGGGCGAAGGCCAATGGAAGCATGGGTGTTGGTGTGGCGCCTGATGTGACGCTTTACAGCGGTAATGTATATCCAACGGATCAGGAACAGACGCTGATATTATGAGCGCTATCAGAGCGGCTCAAAGCAGACAGGTAGATATCATTAACATGAGTCTGGGCGGGATCGGCTATAACGGTTCTTTTCAGACGGTGGTCAATGGTGCCTATAAGCAGGGAATAGCCATCTTTGCAGCGGCAGGCAATGACGGCGGGGTAAATTATGATTATCCGGCGTGTTACGATCATGTGATCAGTGTAGCCGCAACGAATGCGAGTAATGGGCGGGCATATTTTTCCAATTATGGAAATAAAGTAGATCTGAGCGCACCAGGCGTTGACATTTGGTCTACAGCTAATAAGGGCAGCTATTATGTGAGGATGAGCGGTACATCTATGGCCTGTCCCGTGGCGGCAGGTGAGGCGGCAGTCATTCTGTCCGGTGATGCGGACATACGGAACAAGACCGGGAAGACGAGAGTGGATGCCCTGGAAAGTCTGATGAAGTCCAATACGGTCAAAACCGGTTCCGGCATGGGTTCCGGCATCACGATGTTGCCTAAGGCATTGAAACTGAGTACGGCGGCTGTAAAGCCTGCCGCACCGGTTATTCGGATTACGCCCGACAATACTTCCGCAGCGCAGAGCGTCAGGGTGTCTATAGAAGCGCCGGACAATGTGAAAGTGTACTATACGACCAATGGACAGAACCCTGTTTTCAAAAACGGACTGCCGGAGAGCGGTGTGCTCCGGTATTCGCAGTCTTTCACGGTCAGCGGCCAGGCAAAAGCTACGGTCAAGGCAGCAGCGGTCAATGAAAGCGGTGTATCAAGTGCGGTCAGGTCTGTAACGTACACACTGAAGCCTTACGTCAGCAGCATTACCATATCCGGTGTTGAGCAGGTAGCCAAGGGTAAGAGCGTACAACTGAAGGCCGAAATTCAACCCGTGTATGCGGCTAATAAGAATGTGGCCTGGGAACTGTATACTACGGACGGCAGAAAGATTGACAGCAAGGCAGACGAGGCTCTGGCTAAGGAAGCAGGGGTGAGCATATCATCGGGCGGTAAGGTGACGGCATCAGGCAAAGCGAAGACAGGGAACTATGTTGTCAGGGCAACATCGAAGGATGCCCGGGGCAGAAGCGGGACATACACAATCACAGTGATTGATACGGCGAAGATTGACAGCGTTACGCTTACGGCGACGAAGCTTTCGCTGGCACTGCCGGATGACACGGCATATAATTTGGGGTCATGTCTGGAGGGAAAATGCAAGGATGGCACAGAGGCATCCGTGTCAGACTTTAAATGGAGCAGCAGCAATACGACGGTTGCCAGAGTGAGCGCATCCGGTACCGTGACAGCTGTCCGGCCGGGGAAAGCGACGGTCACGGCGCTGGCGAATGATTCCAGCGGCAAGAAAGCGACATGTACTGTAACGGTGGTGCAGCAGGTAACAGGCATTGCCATATCGGATAACAATAAGGTGGCGGCAGGCAAAAGCCAAACTTATCAAGCGACAGTGCTTCCCGCCACGGCCAACAATAAGAAAGTGACATGGACATTGCTGGAAGGTTCCGGAGAAGTGACAGCACAGCGCGCGAAAGAGCTTGGTGTGAGCATCAATCCTTCCAGCGGCAAACTGACAACTACCTCGAAGGCGGTGACCGGTTCCTATACCGTCAGGGCCACTGCGCTGGACGGTAGCGGGATAAGCGCGGCCAAAGTAATTAAGGTCGTAAACGGATCGATCACCGGCATTACATTTCCGGATAAAACCTACAGTAAAGTAACCCTTTTCAGGAAACGGCAGACTTACAGCACGCAGACTTCGGCAGAGATTTTTGCCGAAATCAAGGGGACAGAGGGTGCGCATCTGACTGCCTATGAAGTGACAAGCAGCAATCCGGGTATTGCTGCAGTGACCGCCGGAGGAAGCAACGGAAGGATCACATTGACGATCAGTGCGACCGGTGCAGCGGCAGGTAAGTCAACTATTACAATCAAGGCCACTGACGGTTCCAACAAGAAATTGACCAGCACGGTTACAGTCAGGAATCCTGTTTCCGGCATCAGAGTAGCGCCTTCCGGCGGAAATATACAGTATGTATCTAAAGGGAAAAGCCTACAGATGAAAGCGGTTGTAGAGACGGAGAACGGTGCGGTTTCCAGTAAAGGCGTGAAGTGGGAGATCTATGGAGGCACGGGGGTACGCATATCATCGGGCGGTAAGGTTAAGGCGGATAAGAAAGCGTCGGCAGGGTATTATTATGTCTACGCTACCGCGAAAGATGGAAGCGGTGTGACGGCATCTTATCAAATATACGTCGTGGATCCGACAACATGGATCAAGTTATATTCCGGAGGCTATCTGTCCACGAAGAGAAAAACACGGATTTCCAGAGGAAGATCTTATGCGATGAGAGTGGATTCGGACAGCATAATAAGCAGATACACTGTTTCTTCCTCGAACCCGGCTGTGCTGTCGGGTACCTTCAGCGCTAACAATGTATTGACGATTGTGGGAAATAAGAAAGGATCGGCTACGATTACCGTGCAGACCCTGGACGGCAGCGGAAAGAAGGTAAAGTATCGGTTTACGGTGAAATAGTGGGTGTAATAGAAGTGTAACAGAATAATGAGACGGAAGAGTGAAACAGATATATGAAAATAATATAAAATGACGAAATGCCATTGAAATATATTATGCCGTTTATTATAATACAAGTATTATAATAAACGGCATAACGAATTTCTGTAACAGTTCAGCCTGCGGCTTCCCTGTTACGGAATCTGCCCATTCTAAGCCATCTGCAGCGAGGGGCAGATTCCCTTTTGGCCAAATTTACATGTTCTCACGGACTTTGCAGCAATTGCAAAGTCCTGGGCCGAACTGTTCTGCCTCCGGCTCTTGCAGGAGCTCTATACGGTAACTTCTGCAAGGGTGAAAACGAAATTCCCAATGCCGTTAACTACAAATTAAGCATATAAAAGGATATAATCTGTGAGAGTTGCTCTCATCATATATGGGAAGAAGCTTCCTGTCTGATATAATCTGTCATGGTCGGATATTAACCGATGAATGTATGCTTATTTTCCAACACAAAGAAAATAGCAGAAGATTTTATCGGACAGGGGATGCCGTATATCTTGCATATATGGAATTGTTGATGAACTAATCGCTCCTGTTATTCTCCGGGGGAGTCTTCTGCGGACGGGAGGATGAAAAATAGTCGTGAACAGAGCGGAAGAGAAAAAGGATACTGCACAGAAAGATTTTATGGCGTTCCCGGACATTGCGGCGGATGCAATAAATGTATTGTTGTATCGTGGCAGAACGCTTACAGACGCAGATAATCTGCAGCCGGGACCGACAGAAACAATCTATCAGGGCAGAGAGAGATTACGGGATCAGTATGAGGACTTGTGTAAATATGAAATAGCAGACGGAAGAATCAGAGTAATGTACCTGATTGCTAACCAGATTAAGGTAGACGGTAAGATGCTGCTCAGAAAAGCAGGTTATACAGGAGGCGCTTACAGAGAGCAGTATGAAGGGAAAGTGAAGGACATCTTTCCGGTTGCTGAATTTATTCTCTATTGGGGCAGGCCAAGGTGGAGAAGCAGCCGTGATCTCAGACAGATGCTTAAGAAGCGCAGTTCGGATCATAGTATTCCGGAAGAGGCGTGGGAATACATTGATGAAATAAAGCTGCATGTATATGAAATGCGGCATCTGCCGGAAGAGACAAGGGAGCTGTTCCAGAGTGATATGAGGATTGTAGTAGACTATCTGGCAGAAGGCGATGAGTATCGATCAGACAGAAAGATCGTACATAAGGCAGCGCTGATCAGGATGATCAGGGTGCTGTCCGGAGAGAAGGATACAGATGATGTAGAAAAATGGCTGGAGGAACAGGGAATCGGAGAGGAGGATGAAATAACGGTGTGCGAATTATTTGATCAGTATGTGAGACAGGGACGAGAAGAGGGAAGACGAGAAGGAATGCAAGAAGGCAGAGCAGAAGGACGGCGGGAGGGTAGAGTAGAGGGAGAAGCCAGACGCCTCGTAGCAGACATAGAAAACGCCATGAAATTCTTCCAGGTTACGCTTGAGAAAGCATGTGAGGGCTTGGGCACTACTGTGGGCAGGTATGAGGAAGCTAAGAGGATGCTTTGAAACTATCATATAAGAACTGCATATGAAATTGTCAGAGGCCTGCTTGAAAGGCTATCAGATGAGATAATAAAGCAGTTTATTAGTGAAGTGACGTTGAAGTGTATTTTTTAAATGGTGTAGTACAAATATTGAATTAAGCATATAGCAAGATAGAATCTGTGAGAGCAATTCTCATCATAATAAAGGAGAAGAATTTCCTGTCTGATAAAATCTGTCATAATCGGATCCAAACCGATGATCGTATGCTTATTTTCCAAGAAAAAGAAAATAGCAGAAGATTATATCGGACAAAGGATGTCGCATATTTTGCATGTGTGTGAATGCTGATGGAATAACCGGTCTTGTTATCCTCCGATTTAAGCTTCTGCGGATAGGGGGATAAAGAGGAGTAGTGAACAAGGCGGAAGAGAAAAAGGATACTGCACAGAAAGATTTTATGGCGTTCCCGGACATTGCGGCGGATACAATAAATACATTGTTGTATCGTGGCAGAATGCTTACAGACGCAGATAATCTGCAGCCGGGACCGACAGAAACAATCTATCAGGGCAGAGAGAGATTACGGGATCAGTATGAGGACTTGTGTAAATATGAAATAGCAGACGGAAGAATCGGAATAATGTACCTGATTGCTAACCAGACTAAGGTGGACGGTAAGATGCTGCTCAGAAAAGCAGGTTATACAGGAGGAGCCTATAGAGAGCAGTATGAAGGAAAAGTGAAGGACATCTTTCCGGTTGTTGAATTTATTCTCTATTGGGGCAGGCAAAGGTGGGGAAGCAGCCGTGATCTCAGACAGATGCTTAAGAAGCGCAGTTCGGATCATAGTATTCCGGAAGAGGCGTGGGAATACATTGATGAAATAAAGCTGCATGTATATGAAATGCGGCATCTGCCGGAAGAGACAAGGGAGCTGTTCCAGAGTGATATGAGGATTGTAGTAGACTATCTGGCAGAAGGCAATGAGTATCGATCAGACAGAAAGATCGTACATAAGGCAGCGCTGATCAGGATGATCAGGGTGCTGTCCGGAGAGAAGGATACAGATGATGTAGAAAAATGGCTGGAGGAACAGGGAATCGGAGAGGAGGATGAAATAACGGTGTGCGAATTATTTGATCAGTATGTGAGACAGGGACGCGAAGAGGGAATGCAGGAAGGCAGAGCAGAAGGACGGCAAGAAGGCATAGTAGAGGGAGAAGCCAGACGCCTTGTAGCAGATATAGAAAACGCCATGAAATTCTTTCAGGTTACGCTTGAGAAGGCATGTGAGGGATTGGGTACTACTGTGGGTAGGTATGAGGAAGCTAAGAGAATGCTTTGAGAAAGCGGATGTAGAGAATTTGCTAATAGGATGAGATGGCGAAGCGGCAAAATGTAAAATGGCTAGAGGAACAGGGAATCGGAGAGGAGGATGAAGTAACGGTGTGTGAATTATTTGATCAGTATGTGAGACAGGGACGCGAAGAAGGAAGACGAGAAGGAATGCAGGAGGGCAGAGCAGAGGGAGAAGCCAGACGCCTTGTAGCAGATATAGAAAACGCCATGAAATTCTTCCAGGTTACGCTTGAGAAGGCATGTGAGGGTCTGGGCACCACTGTGGGCAAGTATGAGGAAGCTAAGAGGATGCTTTGAAAAAATACAGATGTAGGATAATTATCTAGGAAGGGATTGCGAGGATCGAGCATCATAAGGCACAAGATAAGCTGCCAGGTGATTTTATTCTGCCAGTTTATTATGTGTTCTGGTGAGTAAAGAGTTATCTCATGTATGAGTTTACCATACGGTCATGCTGAATTTTATTTGATAAAGTTTTATGCCATTTTGAATCCTGTTTTCCAGAAAAGCTTCCTTCCGCTGGTTTGTTACTATTGCTATAGGCCTGATGTTGCGCTCCGATAAGCTTGGTGTTACATCCGTCATCCGTAACCTTGCGCTTTGCCCAGAATGTTATGATTCTATGATACATTTTTTCCGGGCTTCCTCCTGGTCGTTGGAAACAATACTACTGCACTGGTTTTCTGCCGTGAAAAAGTTCTCTCCTCTTTATAAGGAAGGGCAGTTCTGTGTCCTTGTTGGGGACGGTGTTAAGCAGTCCAAGGAAGGGCGCCGTATGTCCGGGGTGAAAAAACTGTTCCAGGAGTCTGAAAATTCTGCAAAACCGGAATATATCCATGGACATATGTTCGGCTGGCTTGGCATCCTGGCAGGAGCGGCACGTTGTTGGGCATGTATCCCCTTAAGCATCAGGATCCATGACGGCCTCCAGGCTGCCCGGGGATGGGAAGGCGCCTCTGCTTCCGGCGGTTCCCATGTGGTACAGATGGTGGAAAATGCATACTCTGCCGCCCGTACCGTCGGGGATTCCCTGCTGTTACTGGACAGATATTTCTTAACTGTCCCTGCCCTTGAAAAGCTGAAAGCCTTTAACAACAGTGCAGATGTGCACATGGAAGTTGTCACAAAAGCCAAAAAGTCCTGTGTTGCATTTGAAAAACCCAGCCCCGCAGGCCTGGAAGAGGGTGGCCGCCCAAAAAGGGGACTGCTGTCCACCTGAAGGAAATGTTTGTCTCCAATAAAGAACTATTCCAGGAGACAGAAGTTGAGCTTTATGGTAAGAAAGAATCCATCCGTTACTATTGCATCGACCTGTTATAGGGCAACCGGTTTTGATCAAAGCATATGTCGAAACTGAGCCATTATCAGAAAAAAGAAGAGCCCAGCCCATTATAGCAGGTGGAAAACACAAGGGACCGTCAGAACATATTAAAAGCAGTGCGAGCGATCCAGATGCATATGGCTCTGTCCTGCATTGCAATGGGGATACTCCAGACCCTGTCTGTTATGTCTATCGGAGAACTGGAATCGAGCCAGCTGTGTTACCAGCGGACGCCTTCAAGAGGACGGGTGTCGGAGACTGCCCTTATGCACCATTTGAGGAAATATTTTTTCCTGTTTATGGAAAAATAGCCAGAATTACAAATAACTCAAATAATTCAGGCACAACAGGATACGTCAGGAATTTATTGGGGTTCCCTGGCTTCTTAGAGGTATGAACTTATTACTCACAAGAATATTAGAATAGCCAAAAAGTTTCTTGACGATTAGTGTGGTGGTAATAACATTTATGAGTGTATAAGGGAGTGGAAATTTTAGTTGAAGCTTATGATCTCGACATCATGATATTGATTCAATTGGTATTAGCATATGGTAATCAGAAAGGTTGACGCAAGAATACACTTGTATTATAATAGTATTCGCTAATAGGGAAAAAGCAATTTTAGGAACACAAACTTGTTTTCCGTTATTGGTAAAGCGTTTACCATATATAATAGCACTCAAAAGAAACCCCATAGAAATGCACGTATATTTAAGTAAAAACTGGGTGATATATCTTTATAAATTTAATTCTGACCTGGGTTCTGTAGGACTTTTATTTATTAATCGAATGTGCTATTATATCCATGTACAACTGGAACCATTATTTGTATGGAAAGGGGGATTTAATGAAGAGAAAGATGTTGACAGTTGTAATAGTAATTATTGTAGTCATTGCGCTGGTGTTTGTAGGGTGGTATGTAATGTTTGTACACTTTAGTATGGGACCGGCATTTCCGTTTTTGAAAGTTCAGAAAATGAACATAGAAGGCATGGAGCGGGTGATGGTAGCGGATAATTCTTTGATGGCGGAAACAAAAACAGAAGAGGATGCGCGAGAGATTGCAGAACAATATGGTATTGAATTTGTATCCTTTGAGAATGGGATTGCATTGTACCATACAGAAGAAGATCCATTTGAAGTAATTGCCAGAGGACAGGAGAATGGCTATCCACGGCTGTCGGTCAACTATATCAGAACTGGAAATGATACGGATGGAGTACAGTAGAAATACAGGTTAACAAATAACAGAGAATGGAGGAAAAAGATGAAAAGCAAGAAATGGAAAGGAAGCAAGTCGGTCTTGCCGTTATTGCTTTCCGTAATGATGATTGTAGAGCCGCTTGGACCAGCAATTACGGTTCGTGCTGAGGAGATGGTGCCGCCAGCCATAGAGGCAGAGATTGATGAACAGGAAGAGAATGTAAATGTGGAAGAGACTCTCCCTGATAGTGAAGAAGTAAAGGAAGAGGCCGATAACGAGGCGGAGAATGACACAGAACAGGACATTAATAATCAGGAAACTGAAAAGAATCCGGTAAGCGAGACAGAGGAGGAAACTGAAAAGAATCCGGTAAGCGAGACAGAGGAGGAAACTGAAGATTCTGATGTTGAAAATACAGAACAGAAAGATGGGGTTTCTGAAGAACCCTCAGATACGGGAAATCATGAGACAGATGAAAATGTTCCTTCAGAAAAAGATAGCGTGTCTGAAAACGAATTAGGGGAAGATAGTGTATCCGGAAATGATATAGAAGAAGAGGAGCAGGACGGTGATACGGAGCAGTTCACTGATATGCCAGAGAAGTATCAGCTTACCGCTGCGCAGCGCATCGAAAAAGAGGTGTTAGCGGGTGAAGTATCAAATATTAACGAAGCTGATGAAGGCATCTTGTATGCCAAAGGTCAGGTTATGGTGGCAGCAGATTCTCAGGAAGAAGCCGAGATGATTGCTGAAGCATATAATGCCGAGATTAGAGGTTTTGAGAATGGAGTGCTGTTGCTGAAGCTACGGGAAGGAAACACGGTAGCCAGTGCAGTAAAGGCGGCAGCATCTGCAAGAAACAGACTGCCTGCGGTATGGCCAAACTATTATCGCTACCCGTATATACAAGAAGCATCAGCAGAGAGCAATACTGATACGATTCAAATCGAAGAAGAAGAGTATGAGATAGAGGATAATGGTGGTATGGCATATTCGGACGAAGAAGGCGTTCCGGATTTGGAAGCATATGCGCAGACAATTGCTGACTATAACGATCCAGATCTCATGCCGAGCAGTAGTCAGTACCAGTGGCAGCATGTGGCAGTAGGATCTCCTTACGCATGGGCGGAAGGATATACTGGTCAGGGAGTTAAAGTAGCGGTGCTTGATACGGGTGTAATGGGTACCCACAGTGAATTGGCGCTGGCAGGTGAAGCCGATACAACAGGCACATCAGTTGTGACTGGATCAGGTGCTGCAAGTGATAAAGGCGGACATGGCACACATGTGGCAGGTATTATTGGTGCAAAAGCAAATAATAATGACGGTGGAGCCGGTATTGCGCCAGATGCAACATTGTATGCCGTCAACGTATTAAGTGGAGAAGGTGAGAATGCCGGTACAGACTGGGCAATAACACAGGGTATTGAACAAGCCATGTTGTGGGATGTGGATATCATTAATATGAGTTTGGGCGGCCCGGGATATAATGAGTTATGCCAGCAGACAGTAACAAAGGCATATAATAAAGGAATTGCCATATTTGTAGCGGCTGGTAATGACGGAGCAAGCTGCATTAATTATCCGGCACATTATGATCACATAATCTGTGTGGCGGCTACTGATCCGGACAATAGCAGGGCTGATTTTTCTACTTATGGTTCGTGGGTGGACTTAAGTGCCCCCGGTGTAGCAATCTGGTCTACATATTATAATGGCGCTTATACAATTATGGATGGTACATCCATGGCATGTCCTGTTGCAGCAGGAGAAGCAGCAGTAATACTGAGTGGCGATGATTCCTTGAGGGGAATGGCCAAAGACGGGAAAAAAGTAGATGCGCTGGAAAGTAAGATGAAAAGTAATGCTGTCAAAGTTTCTGGTAGCGGAATGGGCGCTGGTGTTACAAGCTTGACGAAAGTGTTTAATCTTACTACGGTTTCTGTGAAACCGCAGGCTCCGGTAATCAGTATTGAGCCTGATGATAAATCGAAAGCACAGAGGGTTACGGTTACAATTACTGCACAGAGTGGTATGACAATCTACTATACGGATAACGGTAAGAATCCAGTATACAAGGATGGTGTGGCAGACACAAATACTCAGGTGTATACACAGCCTTTTGATATAACAAATAATGCCAAGGGAACGATCAAGGCAATAGCGGTTAATGAGAGTGGAATTGTCAGCGCGGTGAAATCTGCCAAATATACATTAATGCCGTACGTGAGCGATATTCTGATATCTGGTGTACAACGGGTAGCGAAAGGCAAGAGTATCCAGCTTACAGCGGAAGTATTTCCAGAATATGCAACGAATAAAAAACTGGAATGGAAGTTGTATACGAAAGACGGTGTGGAAGCTACGGCAGTAAAAGACAATATCAGCATTAGCTCTTCCGGTAAGATTACAGCGAAACCAAATGCGACAGAGAATTCGGAGTATACTGTTCGTGCAACAGCGATGGATGGTTCTGGAACATATGATGAGTATGTGATAACGGTTATTGCGAGCACTAAGATGAAGAGTGTTAGTTTTGATCAGAAGAACCTAATATTGAATATTCCGAAGGATCAGAACTACGATTTGTCATCGATTTTTAAGGCAGAATTTGCTGATGGAACATCGGCTGGAGTGATTGATTTCAAGTGGAGCAGTAATAATAAGAAAATTGCTACGGTAGACAGCAATGGTGTTGTGTGGCCCCTTAAAGCAGGTAAGGCTACGATTACTGCGCTTGCCGATGATTCAAGTGGTAAGAAAGCAACCTGTAAAATTACAATTAAACAGCAGGCAACGGACATTCAGATCTCAGGCTCCTCTTCGGTGGCCGCAGGCAAGAGTGTAACATACAAAGCAACGATTCAACCAACAGATGTATCGATAAAGAAAGTTACTTGGAGTGTAGTGGATGATGCTACTGGCCAGGAACCTGCTGCAAGCACAGGTGTAAAGATTAATAAGAGCAATGGTAAACTGACTACAAAGATCTCCTCATCAGGAAGCTACACTGTGAAAGCCTCTGCAACAGATGGCAGCGAAAAGGTGGCAACTAAGCAAGTTGTTATTTACGCTGGAGCGATTAAAAGTATTACTTTTGATAAGGCTGCCGATAAGAAAGTAACAATTTTCCGGAAACAGGTCACTAATGAGACAAAAACTTCTGCGGAGGTTCAGATTAAGATTGATGGTACAACAGCGCAGGCTAATCTGGATGCCTATGAGGTAAGTAGCAGTAATCCGGGTATTGCGACTGCTACGCATAGTCGGTCAGAAAACATGATTACTCTTAACATTGTGGCAACAGGGCGCGCGGCGGGTAAAACTAATATTACGCTGGCGGCTACTGATGGTTCCGGCAAAAAGGTGACATGTGCTGTGACTGTTAACAATCCGGTTACCAAACTGCATATTTCATCAGCTACCAAAACCATGTCTTTCAGAACTGAAAATGCAACTGTAGACATGATGGTAATTAAGGGTAAGAGCCTTCAATTGAAAGCGACGCTGGAGAGCGAGTATGGTGCAGTTTCTAATAAGAAAGTAAATTGGAGTATTAATGCTCCGGAGGAAAGTGGTATCTCTATCAGTAAGTCGGGTAAGGTTTCAGCGAAAAAAACGCCAAATTCAGTGTATGATAAATATATCTATAAAGTGACAGCGGAAGCAGCTGATGGAAGTGGAGCGATGGCAAATTATTATGTGGCTCTAGCAGATGCAGCGACTACAGTAAGCGTACCAGCCTTGGTACCTAAACCGGGAACTATAAATGCACTAAATCCAATGCCACTACTTCCGGATGGTGATCAAGACATGTTACAAATTCCGATCGTAACAGATGTATCCGGAGGATATATTGAAGCTACTTCTTCTAATCCGAAAGCACTGGAAGTAACTGTGTACTATAGAAATGGTTATGGATACTATTTACTTATGACCGCACATAATGTAACGAAAGACACAATTGTTACAGTTACGGTTAAAGCTACAGACGGAAGTGGCAAGAAAGCGTCCTATAAGATCCTTGTAACAAATAGGCCGTTAGGTTGAGACAGAATATTGGATTAAATTTAATCGCAGAAAATTCTGTTTATTATATAAGTAATCAATGCAGGGTTAATTATCTACATGGATTCGAAATAATTAAAAATTAGTAATAACAAGAGTATAAAATAAAGTGTGTAGATTATTGGGAACGAAAATTTACACACTTTATTTTTCGGGTTTTATTTGAGTCGTTCGATAATAGTAAACGGTAAAACACCAGCACCGTGCATTTATAGTAAGCGCTTAGTAATTTTACAAATGGACAAAATAAAGCAGTCCTTGCATAATAAAATGTAGGGACTGCAAGTATTTTACTCTATCTGATCTTGCAAGACATATGTACTTTACTTTACTCTACATTGCACCGGAGCATTTGCTGGTGACCTCCGGATCCCACGGGGCCAGCCGGGATAATTCACGGTCTGTCATCCTTGTTCCCGGCAGATGTTCGAGCAGATGGTTCAGATATTTATAGATGTTCAGGCCATGGGCTTTGGCTATCTCCACCATAGTATAAACAATGGCGCTGATCTCCGCACCCTTCGGCGCACTGAACAGCCAGTTACGCCGGCTCACGGTGAATGGAACTGAATCTCCCGGAGCATTGCCGAAAGTCCAATAAATATGAAGTGAAATGAGAACTGGAGCAAACTTGCTGCTATCATACAGGATTGCTCCGATTTTCATAGGTACTCGCGTTTTATCGTTTAAGACTTCAGTATGTGCATCGCACCAGGACAAGTTTACTGTGTGGAAGAACTGTTGAATAATTCGTTTTGTAAAAAGCCCGGTGAAGGAAAGCCGCACACTGGGTTCTGTGGGGCATACCTCGTAAAAGGTACGTCTACTTGACCTATGTCCTTTGTTCTAATTCTGTTACTTCTCTGATTCTTCTCATCACTACAATATCTGTCGCGTTATATTCTTTACACATTTGATCTATCAATTTCACTTTTCTATTTGCAGAAACATTCTGGTAACCATGCTCCAGCAAAAATTTATGCACCTTTTCTCGAGGCATAATCATAGCTGCAGCCAGATAGTCAGCCTTTTGCTCAATAATATCTTTATCTTTTCCATCAGGCCGCGTCTGAGGAACAGGATCGCCATTAATCAAATGTGCGCATTCATGCGCAAGACAGAATAATTTTTCTTGTTCATTTAATCCCGTCTTTAATATAACAATTCTCTTATTATCCACTATAGTCAATTCAGCATTGTTCTTAATAGTATCAGAGATTCCTCCTATTTCTATCTCCAATTTTTGCGCCACACTCTGTACAACATTCCCATCTATGTTAATATTGTTATTCTGGAGAAAATCTTTTAACCTGCTTTCACCCTCTACCATCTCGTTAAATCCGATATCGAACTTCAACTGTGAGGTATAAAATTCCTTGTATATATTCCTGCTAAAGACACAAGTAAATAGTATTGCCACCAAAAAACATATTGATATTACAATTAAATAAGTTTGAATATTCATTTACTCTCATCTCCATTCCGCATAACAGCGTCTTGTTTAGCTAATTTCTGCCAAAAGCAATTAGTCAAATCAACAATTGCTATCATATTACTAAAAACATACGCCAATAGGAAAAAATCGTTTCTCATGATTTTTCTAGCGATTAATGCAACAAATATCACTACCAAACAGTAAATTGCTACACAAACCATCAAAAATATCATGATAAATAATTTTCTATTACGTTCACTTCCAATTCTATATTCCCATCTGTTAATAGCATCATAAATACATCCCAATGAGCTTATCAAAATTGTAACATAGCAGGAGGCTACATTCATCAAATCAGCATTTGTTAATGCAATTAAAGATGCTGATGTTATTATAATAGGTAGAACCATGTAAAAAACAAAGTATAAACATCCATCTAATGTCTTCCCCTGAAATATATTTCCCTGCAATACATTGTTTTCTATCCAACTTCTAATATTTTCTTTCGTCTTTCCAGAGATATTCTCATGTTTTTCCATTATAATTATTCCTACCACTACTACATTATGCAATAATGGAAATATGCTCCTTTATAATTATATCATAAGTTATTCGATAAATCATTGAAAATCAAATTTGATAATATTATACTATTTTATTAGTTTTAGCACAATACAATATCAGAAATTTTAACAATGGAATCTTTATTCTGGCCGGTCAATAACCATTCACGGATGATACTTTGCAAAATGTTTTTTATGAGTATTTCTTATCATTTTCTTAGTTTTTACAAAAGCAAGTGTACAGCCTTCCATTTTTCGGATATAATAAAAAAAGTTTTTAGCCAAATACTAATCTGTGGGGCTTGAACGAATTTAACAGACATAACCAAAGAAGGGGATGTAGAAAAGAGGTAAGAATGTTACGGAGGAGAATTGCGTTGGCAGGAATGATGATCCTGTGCATGGCAGCGGGATTGGCCGGCTGCGGGGCGGAGAAAGAACCGGCGCCTATACCGGAGGTGAATCCGGTGGAGGAAGAGGAGCCTGTAGAGGAGGAAGAGCCCGTGGAAGAAGAGCCGGAGATCACGACAGCCTATCCGGTGATTGAGGAGAGAATAAGCGAGAATGGCAGGATTCAGAGTTATCTTACGGGACAGTGGACAGATGAGAAGCAGGCACAGAGAAGGCCGATCGCTGTCATGATTCCCAATAATGCTCCGGCGATGCCGCAGTACGGTTTGTCGAAGGCAGGCATTATTTATGAAGCGCCGGTAGAAGGACGTATTACCAGACTGATGGCAGTTTTCGAAGATTTTGACGATTTGGACAGGATAGGGCCGGTGAGAAGCAGCCGGGACTATTACATTTATGTGGCTATGGGCTATGAGGCGATCTATTGCAATTGGGGGTTGGCAAGACCTTACGTGGAAGAGTTGATCAACAGGCCGGAATATTATAATGTAAGTGCGGCCGTGGAAGGCATCCATAATCCCGCCGATGAGGCTTTCGGCAGAGTGAATCGTCCGGGATATGCTAAGGAATTTACGGGATATGTCATGGTGGATGGCGTGTTCAAGGCTGTGGACAGACTTGGCTATGACTGGGATTATGATGATAAATATGTACCGCCGTTCCTTTTCGCTGCCGATGATGTGACTGCGGATTATGCAGAGAAAGAGGATGCCATGATGGTATACCCGGGCGGCAAGTCAGGCAATAATTCCAGTGGATATGGCTCCTATCATCCTTATTTCGAGTATCATGAGGATGACCATCTCTACTATCGTTATCAGGATGGCAAGAAGCAGATTGATGAGTATAACAATGAGCAGCTGGCTGTCAGCAATATAGTCTTCCAGTACTGCCACGGTGAGGTAAGGGACAGCCATGATTATCTTGCTTTCGGTGTACACGGAGAAGGCGACGCCATTGTCTTTACCAACGGCAAGGCGATCAAAGGAAAGTGGATGCGTTATGACGGCGACTTCACGCCTGCGAAGTTCTATGACGAGAACGGCGAGGAGATTATTTTTAACCAGGGTAAGACTTGGATATGCAATATCTGGCAGGAATACGGCGAATATGTAGAGTACGGTAAGGATGATGAAAGTCTGACAACACCGGACATGCCGTCTGTGACATCAGCGAATTGAGCATAAGAGGTTAGTGTAAATTGGGTCAGAAGGGGAAGCAGCATCCGGCCGTGAATGAACGGTTCCGGATGCTGTTTGTTTACATTATTCTGGGAGAATGATAGAATAAGGACATGTATTTATTCTGGGTACAGAGGTAATATTTTATTTCCGCGGGCAACGAGCCAAAGCCATGCATGCATGAACTTGACAACTGCCGCGGGGATGAAAGTATGGGAAGGCAGCGGTTCCGCATGGCTGAACAGGTATGGAAAACAGATATGGAAGAAGGAGGATTACGATGGGGAAGGAAAGACTGAGGACAGGGGTGATCGGATGTGGAGCGATCAGCGACATTTATCTGAAGAACATGATCAATGAATTTGATAATTTAGAGGTGGCAGCCTGCGCTGCCAGACATCTGGAAAATGCGCTGAAGAAAGCGGAACAGTATAATATCAGGGGGTGTACGGTAGAGGAGCTGCTGGCAGATGAGTCGATCGATATGGTGGTCATCCTGACGCCGGCGCCCACGCATTATGAATTGATAAAGAGAGCGCTGGAATCCGGCAAGCATGTATACACGGAGAAGACGATGACGATCACGCCCGAAACTGCCGGGGAACTTGTAAAGCTGGCGGATGAGAAGGGGCTGTATCTCGGCTCTGCCCCGGATACTTTCCTGGGAGCGTCCTGGCAGACGGCCAGGAAGTTGATTGATGAGGGGAAGCTTGGGGAGATTACATCTTTCCAGATCAGTGCCAATCGGGATTTGGATTTCCTGGCAAGCCTGTTCGGCTTCCTCAGGATGCCAGGCGGCGGAATCTGTTATGATTATGGGGTTTATTATCTGACAACACTGACAGCTCTGTTGGAGCCGGTGAAAAGGGTTTGTGCGACAGTCCGGAACCGTAAGCCCGTCCGGAGGAATGTAGTGGAGCAGTCTCCGGAGTATGGCAAGGAGTTTTCTTATCCTAATGAAAGCCAGGTCTGTGCCGTTATGGAACTGGAAAACGGTGTTGTGGGTAATTTCGCATTGAACGGGGACTCTGTTCTCCAGGATCAGGCAATGTTTACTGTTTATGGAACGAAAGGCATCCTGAAGCTGACCGACCCCAATCAGTTTGGCGGAAAGAATGTTTATATGCCAAACAGCTACGATTTCGCCAGTCCGGCAGTCTGGGAAGAAGTTGACAATACCTTTGCCTATGAAGAAAACAGCCGTGGTATCGGCCCTTCCGAGATGGCGGATGCGATTCTTTCCGGCAGGAAGAACAGGGCGAATAAGGAGATGGCGTATCATGTGCTGGATGTTATCGATACGATGATGAAAAGCAGTGAAAGCGGGCGGTTCGAGGAAGTGGCATCTACCTGCGGCAGGCCGGAGGCATTGGAATCGAATTAGAGAGTGGCGGACTGTCAGAGAATAATTATGAGAAAGGCGAGGAACAGCATTATGGTAAAACATCTGATTTTATGGAAGCTAAAAGAAGAACTTTCCGAAGAAGATAAGAAGCAGGTTAAAGGGGAGATTAAAGCCGGCCTGGAAGGGCTGCTGGGGAAGATTCCGGGACTTGTGTCCATCCGGGTGCAGACAGAATGCCTGGCTTCTTCCAATGCGGATCTGATGTTGGATTCGGTTTTCACGGATGAAGAAGCGCTGAAGGGATATAGTGTGCATCCCGCACATGTAGAAGTTGCCGATACGAAGGTAAGGCCATACGCACAGATCAGATTGTGCCTGGATTTCGAGCAGGACGGGAAAAGCGTCTCATAGGCCGAGGCCTGTAAGCAATTGCCGCGATATATTCGGATGACATATTGGCGGTTCCGTGATACAATATTTCAGGCCGGGCTTAGGAATTTCAGAAGAAATTGACCGTTCGGCAGAGAAATTTATGGGGGATACATGAATGAAATATGATGTTATTATTATCGGCGCCGGTCCGGGCGGTATCTTTACCGCATATGAATCGGTGCAGCAGGAAAAGAACCTTAAGATCGCGGTGTTTGAATCAGGACATGAACTTGAGAAGCGTCACTGTCCGATTGACGGCGGCCAGATCAAGAGCTGTGTGCACTGCAGGAGTTGTTCGATTATGAGCGGTTTCGGCGGAGCGGGCGCTTTTTCCGACGGAAAATATAATATTACCAATGATTTCGGCGGCACCTTATATGAATATATCGGCAGAAGGCAGGCTGTCGATTTGATGAAGTATGTTGATGATATTAACATGAAATACGGAGGTGAGGGCACGAAGCTGTACAGCACTGCCGGCAGCCAGTTCAAGAAGCTTTGCCTGCAGAATAAGCTGAGCCTGCTGGATGCTTCCGTACGTCATCTGGGTACGGATATTAATTACATCGTATTGAAGAATCTGTATGCGGAACTGAAGAATAAGGTGGATTTTTATTTCGATACGCCGGTCAGGACAGTGGAAAACCTAAACGGGAGTTATCGTGTGATATGTGAAGAGGCTTCCTATGAGTGTGATAAGTGCGTCATATCCGTAGGACGAAGCGGCAGCAAATGGATGGAGCAAGTGTGTCAGGAACTGGATATTGAAACCAAGTCCAACCGTGTGGATATAGGGGTCAGGGTGGAAATTCCGGCTGTGATCTTTTCTCATCTGACAGATGAACTGTATGAGAGCAAGATCGTCTACCGCACGGAAAAATTCGAAGATAAGGTGCGTACCTTCTGCATGAATCCTCATGGAATTGTGGTCAATGAGAACACGAACGGCATCGTGACGGTGAACGGGCACAGCTATGAGGGTGCGGAGAAACAGACGAATAATACGAATTTTGCGTTGTTGGTGGCGAAGCATTTTTCCGAGCCTTTCAAGGACAGTAACGGATATGGAGAGAGTATCGCGAGGCTGTCGAATATGCTGGGCGGAGGTGTGATCGTACAGCGGTTCGGGGATCTGGTAAGGGGCAGACGCAGTAACGAGAAGCGTATTGCGGAGGGGCTGGTGGAGCCTACGCTGGCAGCGACGCCGGGAGATTTGAGCCTGGTGCTTCCGAAACGTATTCTTGACGGCATTATGGAGATGATCTACGCCCTTGATAAGATTGCGCCGGGAACGGCCAACGACGATACGCTGCTCTATGGAGTAGAAGTCAAGTTCTATAATATGGAGGTGTCGATAGACGAACATCTTGAGACGAAATATAAGGGGCTCTATATTATAGGCGACGGAAGCGGTGTGACGCATTCCCTGTCCCATGCATCAGCCAGCGGTGTGTATGTGGCGCGGGAGATTGCCAAAGTGGTATAAGGAATTACGAAAACCAAAGCCGTGCCAGGCAACATGCCAGGCACGGAAGTGTGCTTTGCGGAGGAGTTTGAGACGGCAGGGAAAGACGGACATTGGAAAAAGACATATGATATATCAGGACTGCATAGATTATATTAATAATCTGTGCAGTCTTTTTATACAGGTTTATCAGACAGACTGCCGGCATAGCTAAGAGGCATTGCGTATGACCGCAGCATTATCGAATATATCCAATATCATCATTCCCGTTATCATATTCTATATCGTAGCTTATGGACTGGCGGCAAGAAGCAATGTGTACGAGGACTTTATCAAGGGAGCAAAGGACGGATTTCACACGGTTATTCAGATTATGCCCACGCTGATCGGGCTTATGGTGGCGGTGGGGGTACTGCGGGCTTCCGGTTTCCTGGATTTCGTCGGAGGACTTTTTGCAGGGGTAGCAGCCAGGCTGGGGTTTTCTTCAGAATTGGTGCCGCTTATGCTGATCAAAATGTTCTCATCTTCGGCAGCGACCGGATTGGTGCTGGACATCTTTAAGAATCACGGGCCTGATTCGCTGATCGGGCTGACTACTTCCATTATGATGAGCTGTACGGAGACGATCTTCTATACGATGTCGGTATATTTCCTGGCCGCCAAGGTGACAAAGACACGATATACGCTCAAGGGTGCGCTTCTTGCAACGCTGGCAGGAATTGCCGCCAGTATTGTTTTAGCCGGAAGACTGGTATAGGGAACTGTCCATTAATAACTTGTGCATTTGACTTGTCTAAATCCGTACAGTCTGCGTTGTCATCAGTCGACGTACCCCGGTACGCCTCCTTCTTCCGCCTTGCCTGTACGGATTTATCCTGCGTCATCTGCACAAGTTATTTCCGGACACTTCCTAAATACGGAAAAACAGCACTCCGTTATGGAGTGCTGTTTTCCTGTGTGAGAAGGATAGAAATGTGTAAACTCAAATATATGTCAACAGTGCATTTGCATGGAATGCAACTGTTATTCTTAGTCGAAGCCGATCGACACCAAACCAGCACCGGCGGCTCCATATTATTGTAGGTCAGAATAATCATCTTAGTTATGTATTCCCCAACTACAAATAATACTATACAGGCGAATTGTGAATGGGATGTGTCAAATATCGAAAGAAAAAAGAAAGAATTTATAAAATAAATTTTATAATTGCAAATTGTGAGAACATTTGTCGTTCTTTGGCAATGAAACTTTTAAGGACAGTGAATCGTATTATAAACAAAAAGCTTTTCGGTATATATTTATGAGGAACAGAAACGATACAAACAGTCTGGAAATGTGGAGGTGCAAGTATGATAATGGGATCAGGACTCACGGGAGAGTATTATTTAAAAGCTCCGTCCGGAAGGAACAAAACGGTGAAGAGCGGGCCGGGAAAGACAGACAACGAGGCCGATTTCTGGAAGCGGGTATCTGCCAGGGCGGCACGGGCAGCAAAACAGGAACAAAGACAACTTGCGGAAGAACAGAAGGCCAGGAAGCTGAGACGTGCATATTATGCCCGTATCAATGAAGAAAGCGCCTTGAAGCGCAAACTGCAGGAGATGGAGAACAACAGAATGTATTATCAGGAGAGTGTAAAGGCGCTTCCCCTGTCATCTGTTTACCAGAAGAGGGTACGGGAGGCAATGGCCAGTGTACCTCCGGCAATGATAACGGACCAGGCGGGGCCAGGAGCCTGCTGAAGAAAGCCGAAATTATTCATAGAAAAGAGAACATGATGGTAGTATAATGAAAAATACTATTGTATACGGCAATTGCCCTGACAGAGGAAAAACATGCAGCTGACTGATTTGACAACTCTTATTTCTATAACCATAAGTATTCTGCTTATCTTCCTGTTCTTAGCGGGAGCCCTTTATGTGATCCGGCGTGTCCGGTATGGCAGAAGTGCAGAAACGATGGATGAAATGGAGGGACACGAATTTGAATATTTCTGTGCAGACCTATTGGAAAAACAGGGATTTACAGAGGTGGAGGTGACCCGGGGCAGTGGTGATTTCGGGGTGGACATACTGGCGGAGAAGGACGGCGTAACCTATGCGGTGCAGTGTAAGCGCTATCATGGGCCGGTGGGCGTGGACGCCGTGCTGAAGACCTATGCGGGCAGGGATTATTATGGCCGTATGGTGGGCGCTGTTATGACCAACCAGTATTTCACTTCTCCGGCGGTGGAAGCGGCCGGTAAGCTGCGTATTCTGCTCTGGGACAGAGGGTTTGTGGACAGTATGATGGAAGAGGAATAGAAAATAATTTGACCTTCAAACTATTTTTTGATAGAATAAATACGAAAGCGAAGGTCAAGGGAAATAAATATGAGAAGAAGGACTATGAATCAGCCCTGCGCACTCGCTGCGCTGAGCGTACACGCGCCACGCAGCTTGTCTGCGTGTGTGCATCATATTACTTGCACCGTACTTTTCATGGGAATTTGTGTCCAGGAAGACATGGAGGTGCAAGTATGAATATTAATCATGTATTAAATGAGGTTCTGGTCAAGCTGTTCCGCAATATCAATCTGATAGAGGAACGTGAGATCTGTACCGGGGAATATAAAGATGTGACGGCCAATGACATGCATGTGATCGAGGCGATTGACATGGACGGAGCAAAGAACATGACGAGTGTGGCCAAGTCCCTGGGCGTGACCACGGGAACACTTACCATTGCGGTGAACAGTCTGGTAAAGAAAGGCTATGTGGACAGGGTGAGAAGCGAAGAGGACAGAAGGGTCGTGCTGATTTCTCTGTCCGGGAAAGGCAGGAAGGCTTATCTCCACCACAGACGATTCCATGAAAAGATGATAAATGCCATCGTCGAGGAATTGACTGAGGAGGAGAAGGAGGTGCTGGAGAAGGCATTGGTGAAATTAAATCTTTTCTTTCGGGCATAACGTTTTCCGAAGGAGGGCTTCCGTCCCGTGGGAAAGTCTCCGGCTATTTGGGTTTTACCCGTTTTCATGCTGCTTAAGAGGCGTACAACAATCCTGTCAGGGTTCCGAAGTCGGCAGGACCGTTTTCCAGCAGGAAGCAGTGGAATCGATAGAGAAAGGCAGAGTCGTTATCGCCCCAGAGGGCAGCGGCCTGCTTTTTTAATTCCATGATTTCCAGATAGCCCAAGTAATACTTCGGATAATTGCACGGTTCTTCCGCAATATAGGAGTAGATCGCCTTCATGGTGTCTTCGTCCAATGCGCCGAAGGAGGACAGGATGGCACATACATCTTCGAAGGATGCACCGTCATAATGTATGGCGATATCCAGCAGGGCATACAGGCATAGCTGGATCTGCCGGTCCAGCCGGCAGGCCAGATAATAATCGCCAGACTCCGGATGACTGTCCCGGACCAGGCTGACGGCATAATCGTAGGAAGCCAGCTCTGCGTACATGGCCCATCCTTCCACAAATCCGCCGTAATACAGGACACTGCGTAAAGGCGTCATACCTGATTCTTCCCAGAACTTCTGACTGTACAGGGTCTGATAGAGGTGGCCCGGATACCCTTCGTGCGCCAAGGTGGTATAGAGGGAAATGTCATCGGAAGTATCCAGGGAATTCACATAGATCGTGTTATTCCACACACTGTCGATCGGGGGCGTCATGTAGAATGCCGGGGCGGTATAGGGTTCCAGGCCGGCATCCACATATTTGACACTGCAGCGGACGCCGGTGCCCGCTTCTTCGCCGGGAATTGCCGGGAAATCCTTTTGGATTGCGGATTTCAGGGAAGCAAGTATTTCTTCGGGCGTCATCTGGGGCAGGAACTTCGAATCGCCCATAAGTTGATCCTTTAAGGAGGAATCGGTGCGCAGCAGTTTGGCCAGGGTGTCATAGTTGGTCTGCAGATCATTGTATAGAAGCCGTTTGATTTCGTCGATGCCGCGGACGGAACCTGTCTGCACACGCAGCAATGCCTGATAGTATTCCCGGCCGCCTTCATGATGTGCCAGCCCGCAGGTATCCTTGCCGTTTCCCTTCAGCAGAGTCAGCTCATCGGCGAGTTTATCATAAGCAGGGGCCACAACGGTGGTCAACAGACGATTGTTCTCGGACTGATAGAGGGAAGCTCTGTCGCCGGTGATCAGTCCCGCTGCCTGAAGCTGTTCCAGCCGGTGAGCGAAAGTGAGTTCGAGAAAATGAGTGCCCTCTTCCATCTGGCCGATATCCATTAACTCCGTGCATTGCCGTATGACTTTGTCGGCTGTGGCGTCCGACATGAAGAGCCCGGCTTTGGCCTTTTCCTGTTCATATACGATCAGGCCTTCGAAATAGGAAGGGATCTGGTTCAGAATGGCCAGATAAAGATCCACATCCTCTGACGTATCAAACCGGTATTCCGCCAGCAGGATCGGAAGCTCTGACGGCATGCCGGAGGACGGGGATAAGGGCTCAGAGAAATAAGGATAGGCTGCAGTGCGCGAGACAGCGTCTATGTAGGAACTGAGCAGGCGGTGCAGATAGCGGTTTTCATCGGAGAGCCGGGCGGTATCATATTCCGTCAGCTGTCCGGCCAGTGTCCGCAGGGCATACACGTCATTTGCAGCTTCCCCGGCATGATAGACCGGCAGTGTCAATTGTGACTCATCGATATACCAGCGGCCGGGATCTTCTATAGAATAATGGAGATGGATCGGATTAGCCTGCAGTTCTTCCAGAAAGAAATGTTCTGTAAACTGTTCAAAGCGGCTGTCTTCATGATTTTGATGATAAAAATAAAAAGTTGCAGCACAAAAACCTGCAAGGAGAAGCAGGGCCGCAGCCCACTGTTTGAAGGATAAATGGCGTTTCAAGGCAGTACCTTTTGGGTGGATTTGTTTTCATTATATGAAGTGCGGGGAAGAGACATGAACAAAAGTGCGCAAAAAAGAAGAAGTGTGATAAAATAAAGTAATCGTCCGGCCAGGGACTGAACCAATATCATTAAGTTAAGCCGGACACGCCTGAACCTCATTAAGTACCGGCGTTAGGGGGTGGCCCTCAGGAGAATCCTATCATATCAGACGCTGTGTATAGACTTAACTTAATGACATTGGGGACTGGACTGTTATAAAATGATAAAAAGAAAAAGAATACACAGGGAGGCTGGCAGATGCATTCAGATAAAGTAAAATATTCTGTCAAATATAAACTTTTCATGCTTTCCGCAACGGTGGCAGTGCCGTTTTTAGTCATGGTGGTTTATCTGATCTATGCTATGCACAGCTACAGCAATGCTTATGATACGATCGTGAGCAACATGACGGTGGCGAACAATTATAATCTGAATTTTAAAGAGGAAATGGATGAGAGCCTGTATAAGCTGGTGGTCGGCTCCGTCACTTTCGAGACGGTCGGTGATGAGGACGGGCTGAAGAACCCCTATGACCTGATCGAAGACCTGCGCAGTGAATTCAATAAGCTGATACGGATTACAACAGACGGGGAAAGCCGGTTGTGGCTGCAGATACTGATGCGCAACATAGATACCCTGGAAGACAGGGTGGATGATATCAGATCGAATCTGGAAGCAGAGAACAGTTATGATATGAATATCGAGATGCTTGATAATAATATTTATATCATGACGGAGCTGGTGCAGGATAATATACAGTCTTATATTTATTATCAGACAAGAAGCATTGAGTACCTGACAGAACAGCTTAACGGGAGGGTGCATACCTTTACGATATTCTGCGGAATCCTGCTTCTTCTGATGGTCTTTCTGGTTATTGTACTGACGATGATGATCGTAGGCGGGATTATCAAGCCCATTCAGGAATTATCTCAGGTGACAGGGCAGATATCCCGGGGTAACTTCTCCGCCAGGGCATGCGTGGATACGAACGATGAGGTGGCGCTGCTGGCAGACAGTGTCAACAGCATGACGGAAAGCCTGGAGGAACTGGTGGATAAGATCAAGGAGGACGAGCGAAAGATGCGCCAGGCAGATCTGCGGCTTCTGCAGGAGCAGATCAATCCGCACTTCCTGTATAATACGTTAGATACGATTGTGTGGCTGATCGAAGGCCACGACACGGATAAGGCAGTGAACATGGTAGTGTCCCTCTCCGAATTCTTCCGTCTGGTCTTAAGCAAAGGCAAGGAGTATATCACAATTCAGGAAGAGGAGATGCATATCAGAAGTTATCTGGAGATCCAGCAGGTACGTTATCAGGATATACTGGAATACAGGATAGACATCGATCCGGAGCTGTACCGGTATAAGATTCTGAAGCTGACACTGCAGCCGCTGGTGGAGAATTCACTTTATCATGGTATTAAATACAGGCGTGCCAAAGGGAACATTGTTGTCACGGGAAGACTTTCGGAGAATGCCATACATTTTCAAGTGCAGGACAATGGTGTCGGCATGGAGAAAGAAGAGTTGGACAAGCTGTGCGGCGAGATCCGAAAACCCTGCAAGGATACAGAAAAGGGATTCGGGCTTGCCAATGTCAATGAACGTATCCGTATGAACTTCGGAGCCGAGTATGGCATGAAAATCGATTCGGCGGCAGGACAGGGAACCTGTGTGGAAGTGGTGATTCCGGCAATCCTTTATGAGGGATAGACGGCATCGGGGATGGCGGGAAGGAAAGAGCGGAAACGGAGCGTAAACAAACGGATGGGATTGAAAATACACTATAACAAATTAATGTTCATATTTGTTCCGGCGGTTATTGTTTTTATTGTGGTATTCGTCTGGGGACTCAGACTGTTTACGGATATCGAGGAAGAGCCCTATGTCAGTGAAGATGCTGACCGTATCGTAGTGGGGGTATCCCAGCTTGGCAGTGAATCGGGGTGGAGAACGGCGAATACAGAATCGGTACAATCGACCTTTACAAGTGAAAACGGTTACTTTCTCATCTTTAATAATGCGAGGCAGAAGCAGGAGAACCAGATCAAGGCGATCCGCAGCTTTATTTCCCAGCGGGTAGATTACATCGTGTTTGCACCGGTGGTGGAAGGCGGGTGGGGGACGGTGCTCCGGGAGGCGAAGGAAGCCGGTATTCCGGTCATCATGATGGACAGGAGCGTGGATGCGGCAGACGCGGAGCTTTGTGTCAGTCTGGTGGGCACCGACTCCAGGATGGAAGGGGTGAAAGCCGGACGATGGCTGGAAGGACATCTGCAAAAAGAGGGTGTGCCGGATGAGGAGACTGTGAATATCGTGGTGCTCACAGGAACAGAAGGGTCTTCCTCGTCGATCGGAAGAACGAAAGGCTTTGCAGAGATTGCACGTAACCACAGTAATTGGAAGATCCTGGAGCAGAAGTGTGCGGACTTTACCTCTGCCAAGGGGAAGGAAGTGATGAAGAGCTTTCTTCGGAAATATCCGGATATCGATGTGGTGGTATCCCAGAATGATGATATGACATTCGGCGCCATCGAGGCGATCCATGAGGCCGGCAGGACTGTTGGGGTGAACGGTGAGATCAGCATTATTTCTTTTGATGCCGTGCATGATGCTCTGGAGATGGTGGCTGACGGGACCATTAATGTGGACATCGAGTGTAATCCCAATCAAGGCGAGTGCATTTCGGAGGTCATTGACATGCTGGAGAAGGGAGAGCGTGTGGAGAAGAACTATTATGTGGAAGAGGATGTCTTTACGATAGAGAATGTAACAGAGGAAGTTTTGCAGGGGAGGAATTATTAAGCCATGCAAAACGGGAAGGGACCGGAGGCTTCAGGAAGAGCATCAGGAGGGCGGCCCGTTAAAGCGGATTAGGAGAAAGGGGACGTATGCTGAAAATATTTCTCGTGGAAGATGAAAGTATTGTGAGGGAGGGACTCAGGGATAATATTCCCTGGCAGCAGTACGGTTATCAGTTTGTAGGGGAGGCCGGAGACGGTGAGATGGCGCTGCCGCTGATTCAGAAGACTCAGCCGGACGTATTGCTGACAGACATTAAAATGCCCTTTATGGACGGATTATCCTTAAGCCGGATCGTACATCAGGAGTTCCCGGATATGAAGATCATCATTATCAGCGGGTATGATGATTTTGAGTATGCGCGACAGGCGATTGTGCTGGGAGTGGAGCAGTATCTGCTCAAACCTGTCACCCGGGCGAATCTGCAGAAGGTACTGACAGAGCTTCGGACGAAGATTGAGTCAGAGCAGGAACAGAGACGGTATCAGGAGAAGTTTCAGGATGAGACCAGAGAGTACGAGCAGTTCTCCCGTACCAACTTTTTCGTGAAGGTGTTTGAGGGAAGGATACCCGTGCAGGACATCTATGAAGAGGCGGCCAGGCTGTCGCTGAAGATCAATGCGCCCTGCTATAATCTGCTGATGTTTAGCCTGATGGAGAGGTATCAGGGGGCGGGAAGCGGATTCGAAGCGGAAGACTTCGCACGGAAAAGAGAGGAGCTTCTGCGCTATTTCGTACGATATCCGGAACATGTCGTGTTCCGATGGAATGTGAATACTTACGGGGTACTGATCAAGGGCAGTGAGGAGCAGATGCAGGAACTGACAGGAAGATGTCTTGAGAATGTAGAGCGCATCTGCAGGCCTGCGGAGGGAATCCTGGACTGGTATGCGGCGGCGGGAGAGCCGGTGAACCGCCTGAGTATGCTGGCGGAGTGCTACAGAAGAGTGAATCATGTGTTTGCCCATCGGTTTC
This sequence comes from Clostridia bacterium, assembly GCA_910575245.1. GTDB lineage: Bacteria > Bacillota > Clostridia > Lachnospirales > Lachnospiraceae > UBA3282. The sequence continues at coordinate 116,078 of CAJTEN010000014.1, forward strand.
TGATGCCGGATCTACATATCTTCACGAAAGAAGTAACAGATCAGTATATGCCGGCAGTGGAGAGCGGCAAGATCGGAGATATCGATTCCGCCAAGCTGGATCAGGAGCTGATTAAGGATTTCCTGGTCAAGGGAAGCCACGATGAGATTGCAGATTTTGTGGACAGCTACCTGCTCAGTATGCAGGATGCGCTGAAGTCAAGAATGTTCCAGAATTATCTTGTTTTCCATGTTCATTTTGTGGCGATGGCTTATGTAGAGTCTTTGGGATATGATAAAAAGGAATTTCTGGAACTGCTGGGGGAGGAACATATACAGGAGGCCAGTCTCAACAGGGAAGAGATGTCCGTCTGCCTTCAGAGAATACTTGGCAAGGCGATGGAATTGCGTGACAGGGAATCGGATAATCAGAGCAAGAAGATATTAAAGAAAGCTCTTGATTATATAGAAGAGCACTATACACAGGAGAGTCTGTCGTTGAATATGGTGGCGGGCGAGGTGAATGTCAGCGCCAATTATTTCAGCGCCATATTCAGCCAGGGAATGGAAGTGACCTTTACCGAATATGTGACGCAGAAGCGGATGGAGAGAGCGAAGAAGCTGCTGCGTCAGACAGGGAAACATGCAGGTGATATCGCGCTGGAGGTAGGATATAAAGATCCCCACTATTTCAGCTTCGTATTCAAGAAAACACAGGGCTGCACGCCGCGGGAATACCGGGCCGGCGGAAAAACCTGATAAAATCAAAACTGTCTGGGTGCGGAACTCTCGCGCCGGATCAGCTGCCAGGGGATTTCCTGAGAGACTGCAGGGATCCCCTTTAAAATTTGTATGATGCAGGAGGCAACGCTGCGGCCTGTTTCATGAGGCTGGTGTGCCAACGCAGTAATGCGGACCGGACTCAGCTCACTTAAGTAGCTGCTTTCGAAGCATACGACGGAGAGCTTCTGAGGCACCTGGATGCCTGCATGGATCGTTTCCTGAATGAGCCAGTAAGCAATTTCATCATTGTGGCAGATGACAGCGGAGCAGTCCCGCAGGCAGTTCTGGAGGAAATGTGTGAGGAACCGTGTATCCTGGCGCAGCTCCAGGGCTTCGATATCCAGGGAAGTGAACCATCCGGTGTTCTCGTCTTTCAGAAACAGTCCCTGATCCCTCAGGCAGGCAGAAATGCCCTCATAGCGTTCATGGCCCTGTATGTCATCTATTTTCAACAGCGCAGCGATCCGGGTATGTCCGAATGCAGTCAGATGCTCCGCCAGCAAATATCCTCCATAATAGTTATCATCCTTAATACATACAGCATCGGACAGAGCGGCATACTGACTGTGGAGAAAAAGCAGGGCGGTATGCCTTTGCCGTAATTGGGCATAAAGATCAAGATTGGGATTGGGCAGGGCGCTCCGGCAGCCCTCGACAACCACAATACGGGGTGGATCGTCAAGCAGGGTGAGCAGATGCTCCCGTTCGGCACAGGTGCTGTTCCTGGTAGTGCAGACTTTAAGGCGGTATCCGTTGGGGGCAAGTTCTGTGAGTATGTCACTCAGAAGAGAAGGGTAAAGATACTCCTGCTGACTGTATATCAGGATGGGGATGATATTACGGCCTGCATCATCGGACAATCCGGTGGCGTAAGAGCCGCTGCCCTGCCTGCTGGTAATAATCCCCTGAGCGTGCAGGAGAGCCAGGGCGGACCGTACGGTCTGCCTGCTGACATGATGTTGTCTGCACAGTTCCGCTTCTGTGGGCAGCCTGGAAATGCCTTTCTTCAGGTTATGGCTGATCTGTTCTGTAAGAAGTCTGGCCAGCGATTCATATTTATTCATAAGCAGAGTTATGTTCCTTTCTGTCCGGACAGATCCGTAAATTCTTTCATTTTTTTATTTGCCGCCGTGAGGAAAATAACCGAATGTTCACAATTTGTTCATAAAAAATACGATTTTTATTCATAAATCCCAAAAATAAATCAGAAAAAAATGTAATTAGTAGTTAGCCGTGGACAACATAACGGAGGAAATAAAGGATAAAAATTACGATTTTACAATTTAAATCGTAATATTTTAAACATTATCATAAAAATTCACCAATTATTATAAATTTGTATTGCCAGAATCTATTATAACACAAAATTTGTATTGTTGAACTCCCCTAAATTCGAATAACGCGATTTTATTGTGTTGAACCGACAAATAGAATTTGCTAAACTATATCCCAGGGACAGGGAAATATCCAGGTTCCAGAATGAATTTTCATCAGGAATGAAAAGGAGGAAAAGAGTTATGAAAAAGAAATTGGCAGTATTATTGGCAGGTACTATGGTTATGGCCAGCCTTGTTGGATGCGGCGGCGGTGACGCAGCTCCCGCAGATGCAGCACCGGCAGAGGATGCGGCAGCAGAAGATGCAGCACCGGCAGAGGAAGATGCAGCACCGGCAGAGGAAGAGGCTCAGACAGAAGAAGAAGTTCCCGCAGAAGATGCAGCGGATGAAGCAGCAGCACCGGCAGCAGACGGTGAGGCAATCAGAGTTGGTTTTGCACAGGTTGGACATGAGTCAGACTGGCGTGCAGCTAATACACAGAATTACCAGGATACTTTCTCGGCAGAGAATGGTTATGAGTTATCCTTTGTAGACGCTGACAATGACAACGCAGTTCAGTTAGAGGCAGTCCGTACTTTCATTCAGCAGGAGATGGATTACATCTGCATCGCTCCGATTGAGACTGCAGGCTGGGATACAGTTCTTCAGGAGGCACAGGATGCAGGTATTCCTGTACTGATCGTTGACCGTTCCGTAGACGCTGACGCATCTCTGTATGAGACACAGATCGGCTGCGACATGGTAGCTGAGGGTGAGATGGCTGGTAACTGGCTGGCAGAGTATCTGGACGGCGCTGATGCAAACATCTTGGTTATCGAAGGTACAGTCGGCGCTTCCGCAACGCTTGGACGTACAGAAGGCTTCAACAACATCGCAGAGCAGCACAGCGAGTGGAAGATCCTTGATTCTCAGTCCGGTGACTTCACACAAGCAGGCGGACAGGAAGTTATGGAGTCCTTTATCAAATCTTACAGCGATTTCAACGTAGTAGTATGCCAGAACGATAATGAAGCATACGGCGCAATGGACGCAATGGATGCAGCAGGTATCACATACGGTGTTGACGGCGATGTGATCATTATCTCCTTCGACGCTACGCATGATGGTCTGCAGTATACATTAGACGGCAAGATCAACTGCAACGTAGAGTGTAACCCTCTGCAGGCTGAGTTCGCAGCAGAAGTTATCCAGAAGTTGCATGCAGGCGAAGCTGTTGATGCACAGACAGTCGTTGTAGATCAGGCTTTCGTAGCGCCTGGTATCGAGTCTCAGTATGCAACAACAATGACCCAGGAAGTTCTGGATGGCCGTGCATACTAAGAAGCAGTACTTGAATTAACAACATAAGAATAGAATAGGGAGAGAAATTCTGTTTCTCTCCTTTTTCTTTCGCCAAATTTGGTGTACAATAGAGGAGTATCGGCTGTTTTGTTGGAAAATTACAGACAATACAGTGGAATATGGCGACAGTTCGGCGCGGTGGAGACGAGAACCGGACTGTTACGAAATGTGTGACGGCAGGAGGTATTTATATGGACAGTAATATTGCTTTAACGATGCGGGGAATCTGCATGACATTCCCCGGAGTCAAAGCACTGGACAATGTGGATTTCACACTGAAAAAAGGTGAGATCCGTGCGCTGATGGGGGAAAACGGCGCGGGAAAGTCTACATTGATTAAGTGTCTGACGGGAGTTAATAAGTTTGAAGCCGGCGAGATCCATGTAGACGGCATTGAGGGTCCCATTGTCAACAAGGATACGATGGACGCCCAGCATAAGGGAATCTCGACGGTTTATCAGGAGGTTAATCTCTGCCCTAACTTATCGGTGGCGGAGAATCTGTACATCGGACGGGAACCTCTTACAAAGATCGGCACAGTCAACCGCCGCAAGATGAATCAGATGGCGGCGCAGCTGATGAAGGATCTGGATCTTGATATTGAAGTGACGAAGAATCTGGAAGAATATTCACTGGCGTTGCAGCAGATGATCGCAATCGCCCGTGCTGTAGATATGGAGAGCAAGGTTCTGATTCTTGACGAACCCACTTCCTCTCTGGATGACAATGAGGTAGAGAAGCTTTTCAATATGATGAGAAGGCTTCGGAGCCAGGGGGTAGGAATTGTATTCGTAACCCACTTCCTGGAGCAGGTATATGAAGTGTGCGACGGCATTACCGTACTGCGTAACGGGACGCTGGTCGGCGAATATTCGGTGGAAGAGCTGCCCAGAGTCAAGCTGGTAGCGGCCATGATGGGTAAGGATTTCGACGATCTGGCAAGCATTAAGCCGGAAGGGACCATGGACTTCAGTAACGTGCCCCTTGAGATCGATGCGAAGGGATTAAGCCATGCAGGAACGATCAAGCCCTTTGACCTTGAGATTCACAAGGGCGAGGTGGTAGGCCTGACAGGACTTCTGGGAAGCGGCCGAAGTGAGCTGGCCCGTACAATCTACGGTGCAGACCGGGCACAGACCGGAACCCTGAAGGTGAACGGCAAAGAAGAGAAAGTCAAGAATCCCATTGATGCCATGAATCTGGGCATGGGACTTCTGCCCGATGACAGAAAGGCGGAAGGGATCATCGGCGATCTGTCTGTGCGTGAGAATATCATCCTGGCAATGCAGGCGAAACTCGGTATGTTCAAGAAAATTCCGATGGCCAAACAGGTCGAGATTGCGGATCAGTACATAGAGATGCTGCAGATTAAGACAGCAAGCAGAGAGACATTGATCAAGCGTCTGTCCGGCGGTAACCAGCAGAAGGTGATCCTGGCCAGATGGCTGGCTACGAATCCGGATTTCCTGATCCTGGATGAGCCCACACGCGGTATTGATATCGGTACGAAAACAGAAATACAGAAGCTGGTGATCAAGCTGGCCCAGGAGGGTAAGAGCCTTATCTTTATTTCTTCGGAAATCGAGGAGATGCTCCGTACCTGCAACCGGATGGCGGTTCTTCGGGACGGCGCCAAGGTGGGCGAGATCAGCGGTGATGAGATGACACAGGAAGGCGTAATGCACGCCATTGCGGGAGGTGCGGCACATGAGTAAAATAAAGAAAATAACAAAGATGCAGTTGTTCCTGCCGATTTTCAGTATGCTTCTTGTTATGTTTGTCAATGTAATCTATGATATCGCCAGCGGGAATGCACCGTTCTCGTTCTTTGCGATCAGCACACAGCTTACCTCTTCGGGGAATACGATACTGTACGGACGTCTGATCGATATCTTAAACCGCGGAAGCGAGGTTGCGATTCTGGCTATCGGTATGACGCTTGTCGTATCGGCATCTGCCGGAACCGATATTTCCGTCGGCTCTGTTATGAGTCTGTCGGGCGGTATGTGCTGTATGCTGCTGGCAGGTTATGGCGTGACGAATGTATCAGAGTATGCAAGGCCGCTCTGGGTCGGTATCGGCGCGGGTATCCTGGTTGCGGTTGTCTGCGGTCTGTTTAACGGCTTTCTGGTTGCGTATCTGAATATACAGCCGATGGTAGCGACGCTGATTCTCTGGTCGGCAGGCCGTGCGATCGGACTTCTGCTTTGCAACAGCGCGATCGTGTATGTGCGGGTACCTTCCTTCCAGTTCTTCGGATCTTATATCGGTTTCCTGCCAACGCCGATCCTGATTGCGGCGATCTGTGTACTGATCATGGCATTGATCTTGAAGTTTACGGCGCTCGGTACTTTTGTACAGAGTGTGGGTATCAATAAGAAGGCAGCCAGGATTTCAGGATTTAACTCCGCCAAGATCATCTTAATGTGCTATGCGATCTGCGGTCTGTGTGCAGGCATTGCGGGTATTACGGCCACATCCCGGATCTATTCCGCGGATACGAATAATATCGGCCTGAATATGGAGATGGATGCGATCCTGGCGGTAGCGCTGGGCGGCAACAGTCTGGGCGGCGGCAAGTTCAACCTGGCAGGTTCCATTATCGGGGCTTATACCATTCAGGCGATTACGACAACTCTGTATGCACTGGGTGTTTCCTCTGCGCAGGCTCCTGTATTCAAGGCGATCGTGGTTATTCTGATCGTTGTCATCCAGTCCGGCCCTGTCAAAGAGTACTTTAAGAAACTGTCTGCGAAGAAGGCAGCTGCAAAGGAGGCGTAAAAGATGAAAAAATTAAAAATTAACGGAAATAATCTTTTGCTGGCCATTACGATCGCTCTGTTTGTAGTTATGTACGCGGCAGGCTGTGTTGTATATGCGGATAAAGGTTTTACACATCTGCAGACATTCCTGAATGTGCTGATCAATAATGCGGGTCTTCTGTGCGTGGCCTGCGGAACCACTTGTGTCATGCTGACAGGAGGTATCGATATTTCCGTCGGTTCGGTGGTTGCCATGGACTGTATGTTTCTGGCAGTCGGCATGGAGAAATGGGGCATGAGGAGCCCGGTGCTGATGGTGCTTGTCCTGCTGATCGGTGTCGTATTCGGGGCAGTGCAGGGATTCTGTATCGCGTATCTTGATATTCAGCCTTTTATCGTGTCGATGGCCGGTCTGTTTTTCGCGAGAGGTATGACTGCCGTGATCTGTACGGAACAGGTAAGCATTGTAACGGATGCCCTCTTTGTGAAGCTGTCTAACATGAAAGTAAATATCCCCTTCGGGATCGGCGCTTACACGAACAGAAAAGGCGTGCTGCAGGTGCCCTATGTGCGTGTCAGTGTAGTAGTGGCGCTGCTTATTGTGGTGCTGGTGTTCCTGATGCTGAAATATACCAAGTTCGGAAGAAGTATCTATGCGGTGGGCGGCAACAGCCAGTCTGCTACGCTGATGGGGCTGGATGTCCGCAAGACCAAGCTTAAGACTTATGTCCTGGCAAGCTTCCTGGCATCCATCGGCGGCATCTGCTATTGTCTGAACACGATGAGCGGTACGACCACACAGGCCACCGGCCTGGAGATGGACGCGATCTCTTCAGCCGTTATCGGCGGCACACTGCTGACCGGTGGTGTGGGTAATGTGGTGGGAACGCTTTTCGGTGTTATGATTAACGGTACGATTTCCACACTGGTAAAATCCAATGGTAAGCTTGTCAGCTCCTGGGCTAATATTGTGACGGCTATCCTGCTTTGCTTCTTTATCGTATTACAGGCAGTGCTTGCCCAGATTAAAGAGCGCAAGAAGGCGTGATGTGCTAAGAAGTATATAGAGGCGTGTGCAGGAGTACGCGCCTCTTGCTTGTTACTATTCACGGCTCAGCCGCTCATAGTAACATGATGCACACAAAATGCTCCATAGTCGCATTTTGGCGCTCCCCAACTCGGATTTTCTGTGACTTCCGCTTTGCTCCACTCACAAAAAACACCTCGCGGTATATCAGCCGTGAATCAATGTCATTAAGTTAAGTCTATACACAGCGTCTGATATGATAGGATTCTCCTTGGGGCCATTGGAAAACGCCGGTACTTAATGAGGTTTTTCACGAATTTAGTACCGCTGCGTTTGGAACTGAGCGAAAGCGCGTCCTTAGGAGATTCCTATCATGTCAGGCGCGTCCGGCTTAACTTAATGACATTGGCCGTGAATAGTAACTCTTGCTTCGTTTTCCAATGGCTGCTATTCAGCACTGCCTTGCAAGGGGCTATATACAGATGATAAAATTTAATAAGAAAGTAAAATATTTTATGGAGGGAAAATATGAACGCAGTAAAAAACTACAAATTTTGGTTTTGCACAGGTTCCCAGGACCTTTATGGGGATGAATGTCTTAAAAAGGTAGCGGAACATTCGGCTAAGATCGTGGAAGGACTGAATGCTTCAGGCCACCTTCCCTTCGAGGTTGTATTAAGGCCCACACTGATCAGCCAGGCATCGATCCGCAAGACCTTCAATGATGCCAACAATGATCCTGACTGTGCGGGTGTTATCACATGGATGCATACCTTCTCCCCGGCGAAGATGTGGATCCTGGGGCTGAAGGAATTTAGGAAACCGCTGTGTCATCTGCATACACAGTTCAATGAGGAACTTCCGTATGACACGATTGATATGGACTTCATGAATGAGAACCAGTCTGCGCATGGGGACAGGGAGTATGGACATATTGTGAGCCGTATGGGAATCGAGAGGAAGATTATCGTAGGGCACTGGGCGAATGAGAGGGTGCAGAAGCAGATCGGAAGCTGGATGAGAACGGCGCTGGGCGTGATTGAGTCCTCTCATATCCGTGTATGCCGCTTCGGCGACAACATGAACAATGTGGCGGTAACCGAGGGCGATAAAGTGGAAGCGCAGATCAAGTTCGGATGGGAGATCGACCATTATTGTGTGAATGACCTGGTAGAATATGTGGATGCGGTTCCTCAGGGTGAGGTTGACACACTGGTGGAAGAGTATTACAGTAAATATAAGATTATTGATGAAGGAAGAGACCTGGATGAGTTCAGGAAACATGTGGCAGTACAGGCACAGCAGGAGATCGGCATTGAGAAATTCCTGGTTGAGAATGATTATCATGCGATCGTTACCCATTTCGGAATGCTGGGCGGCCTGAAACAGCTTCCGGGATTATCCATTCAGAGATTGATGGAGAAAGGCTACGGCTTCGGCGCGGAAGGAGACTGGAAGGTGGCGGCCATGGTACGTATGATGAAGCTGATGACAGCCGATATCAAGGAGGCCAAGGGTACTTCCATGATGGAAGATTATACCTATCATTTAGTTCCGGGCAGGGAAGGAATCCTGCAGGCTCATATGCTGGAAGTATGCCCCTCTGTGGCAGAGGGCGAGATCGGCATCAAGGTATGCCCGCTTACCATGGGCAACAGGGAAGACCCTGCCCGTCTTGTGTTCACGTCCAAGACAGGTCCGGCAGTGGCCTGCTCACTGGTTGATCTGGGGACAAGATTCAGGTTGCTGATCAATGCGGTTGACTGTAAGAAGGTTGAGAAGCCGATGCCTAAGCTTCCGGTAGGTACCGCATACTGGACACCGCAGCCGAATCTGGAGATCGGCGCTACGGCATGGATTCTTGCGGGCGGCGCACATCACACTGCATTTTCCTACGACCTGACAGTGGATCAGATGGTTGACTGGGCAGCGGCTATGGGAATCGAGAGCGTTGTGATCGATCAGGATACGACGATCAGGAACTTTAAGAATGAACTGAGATGGAATGAGGCGGCGTTTCATTAAGAAGTGAGACTATTAAAATATCAGAATAAGAAAGAGGAGGCAGAATATGGGAGCAAAAGAGTGCATTGCCGGCGGCAGGGCGGTTCTGGGGATTGAGTTTGGCTCGACCAGGATCAAGGCCGTGCTGGTGGATGAGAAGAACCAGCCGATTGCGTCAGGGGCGCATGACTGGGAAAACAGGCTGGAGAACGGAATCTGGACATACAGTCTGGATGACATCTGGACAGGACTGCAGGACTGTTATCAGAAGCTGACGGAGGATGTGCAGGCACAGTATGGGGAGAAACTTGTGAAGATCGGTGCGATCGGATTCAGCGCCATGATGCACGGTTATATGGCATTTAATGAGAAGGATGAACTGATGGTGCCCTTCCGTACATGGAGAAATACCATCACGGAGGAGGCCTCCAATAAGCTGACGGAACTGTTCCATTATCACATTCCCCAGAGGTGGACGATTGCCCATCTTTATCAGGCGATCCTGAACGGGGAAGAGCACGTGGCTGACCTGAAATTCGTGATCACACTGGCGGGGTATATTCACTGGAAACTGACAGGGGAGAAGATCGTCGGTGTGGGTGAAGCGTCCGGTATGTTCCCGATTGATATTGCCACAGGACAATTTAACCAGAAGATGATCGCACAGTTTGACGCTGCGGCGGCAGATAAGGGTTATGCATGGAAGCTGCAGGAGATTCTGCCGGCAGTCTGTACGGCAGGGCAGCAGGCAGGCGTGCTGACAGAGGAAGGTGCGAAGCTGTTGGATCCTACCGGAACTCTGCAGGCAGGGGTGCCGTTTTGTCCTCCGGAAGGTGACGCGGGTACAGGCATGGCGGCGACCAACAGTGTGGCACAGCGTACCGGTAACGTGTCTGCGGGAACCAGTGTATTCGGCATGATCGTGCTGGAGAAGGAGCTTTCCAAGGTATATGATGCCATTGATCTTGTGACCACCCCGGACGGCAGTCTGGTAGCTATGGTACACTGCAATAACTGTACATCCGACTTGAATGCCTGGGTAAATCTTTTCAGGGAATATTCTGAGCTGATGGGCATGAAAGTGGATATGAATGAACTGTACGGCAATCTCTACCGCAAGGCGCTGGAGGGTGATGATGACTGCGGCGGACTGCTGGCATACAATTACTTTTCGGGGGAACATGTGACAGGCTTTAATGAAGGACGGCCGTTGTTCGTCCGTACACCGGATGCGAAGTTCAATCTGGCGAACTTTATGAGAGTGCATCTGTTCACTTCGTTGGGTGCGCTCAAGACAGGCCTGGATATTCTGCTGAAAGAAGAAGGTGTACAGGTAGATGAGATTCTGGGGCACGGCGGCCTGTTCAAGACCAAAGGCGTGGGACAGAGCATTCTTGCGGCAGCCATCGATGCTCCGGTAAGTGTTATGGAGACTGCAGGAGAAGGCGGCGCATGGGGGATTGCACTGCTTGCATCCTATATGATTAACAAGGGTACGGAGGAGTCGCTTGCTGTATTCCTGAATGAGCAGGTATTTGCAGGGCAGAAGGGTGAGAGGATGGAGCCTGTGGCTAAGGATGTGCAGGGCTTCGATGCCTTTATGAAGCGATATAGTGCTGGACTTGCCATTGAGAGAGCGGCTGTGGAAACAACATGAAGTTTGGATGACGGAAAGGTGTTGAGAATATGTTAGAGGAATTAAAAAAGCGGGTCTATGAAGCGAACATGCTTCTGCCTCAGTATGGACTGGTTACTTTTACATGGGGCAACGTCAGTGAGATTGACAGAGAGAGCGGTATCTTCGCGATCAAGCCCAGCGGGGTGGATTATGATAAACTGACGCCTGATGATATGGTGCTGGTAGATTTGAACGGCAATAAGGTGGAAGGCAGATACAACCCGTCTTCCGATACAGCCACTCATGTGGAACTGTACAAGGCATATAAGGAAATCGGCGGTGTGGTACATACCCATTCTTCCTATGCCACGAGCTGGGCACAGGCAGGCCGCAGTATTCCTTGCTACGGTACGACGCATGCGGATTACTTCTATGGTGAGATTCCCTGTCTCCGCTGTCTGAATGCGGAAGAGATCGAGGAAGCCTATGAGAAGAATACCGGGCTGCTGATCGTCGGTGAATTTGCGAGAATGGGAAAGGATCCTGTGGCGGTTCCGGCGGTTTTGTGCAAGAATCACGGCCCTTTTGCATGGGGCAAGGATGCCCATGAGGCGGTGCATAATGCCGTGGTGCTGGAAGAGGTTGCCAAGATGGCATACCGTGCAGAGACGATTGAGGCGAGGATCCAGCCGGCGCCTCAGGAACTGCAGGATAAGCATTATTACAGAAAGCACGGAGCGAATGCCTATTATGGGCAGGGAAAGTAATGCATAAAGAAAAAATGGAAAAATATAAAAAAACTATGGAGACTTGTCAGTTTTTGTGTTACAATAGTAATTGAAATTGTAAGGTGGCTTTCAGTACAAGATAACCAAATATGTAGCTAAAGGTCGCAGTGAGCAGAAGGTCAGGTTGTGAAACCTGACTTTCCTGTCATAAGGATTTATTTTATGACGTTCATAAACATATAGACGGAGGTTAGAGATGAACAAATTAGAGTTACAGAAAACAGCTAATGAAGTTCGCAAGGGAATCGTTACCGCAGTACATGGCGCTAAAGCGGGACATCCGGGCGGCTCCCTGTCCGCAGCGGACGTATTTACCTATCTCTATTTTGAAGAGATGAATATCGATCCGAAGGATCCTAAGAAGGAGGACAGAGACCGGTTTGTGCTTTCCAAGGGACATACGGCGCCGGGCCTGTATTCCACATTGGCCAACAGAGGCTATTTTCCGGTGGAGGATCTTCCCACGCTGCGCCACCTGGGATCTTATCTGCAGGGACATCCCTGTATGCAGGAGACACCCGGTGTAGATATGTCATCCGGCTCTCTGGGGCAGGGGATTTCTGCGGCGGTAGGCATGGCGTTGGCGGCTAAGATGGATCACAAGGATTACAGAGTCTACACACTGCTTGGCGACGGCGAGATTCAGGAAGGCCAGGTATGGGAGGCTTCCATGTTTGCAGGACACCGTAAGCTGGATAATCTGGTAGTGATCGTAGACAATAACGGACTGCAGATTGACGGTAAGATCGACGATGTATGCTCTCCGTATCCGATTGATAAGAAGTTTGAGGCGTTTAATTTCCATGTGATCAATATTGACGGTAATGATTTCGACCAGATCGACGCGGCATTCAAGGAGGCAAGGGCTACCAAGGATATGCCTACGGCGATTATCTGTAAGACCGTGAAGGGGAAAGGCGTTTCCTTCATGGAGAACAGTGCAGGCTGGCATGGCAAGGCTCCTAACGATGATGAGTATGCAGTTGCAATGGCAGATCTTGAGAAGATCGGTGAAGAATTGGGAGGTGCAAACTAATGGCAGATGTTAAGAAGATTGCTACACGTGAAAGTTATGGTAATGCACTTGCTGAATGTGGTGCTGATTTCCCGAATCTGGTAGTTCTTGACGCGGATCTTGCGGGCGCTACCAAGACAGGCGTATTCAAGAAGGCATTTCCGGACCGCCATGTTGATTGTGGTATTGCGGAATGTAATATGACAGGCATTGCGGCAGGACTTGCGACCTGCGGTAAGATACCTTTTATCAGTTCCTTTGCCATGTTTGCGGCGGGACGTAATTTCGAGCAGGTGCGTAACTCCATTGGTTATCCGCATCTGAATGTGAAGATCGGAGCGACCCACGCGGGTATTACGGTCGGGGAGGACGGAGCGACTCATCAGTGTAATGAGGATGTGGCCTTGATGAGAACCATTCCGGGTATGACAGTAGTGGTGCCTTCCGATGATGTGGAAGCGAAAGCGGCAGTGAGAGCGGCGATTGAGTTTGAAGGGCCTGTATATTTGCGATTCGGACGTGCTGCCGTTCCGGTGATCAATGACAGACCGGACTATAAGTTTGAGCTGGGCAAAGGCGTTCTGCTGAAAGAGGGCAAGGATGTTACGATCATTGCCAGCGGTATTACGGTGGCTTCTGCTTTAGAAGCGGCAGAAATGTTAGAGGCTGACGGCATCAGCGCAGAGGTAATCAATATTCATACGATTAAGCCACTGGATGCGGAGCTTGTGACCGCATCGGCGAAGAAGACCGGCAAGGTGGTTACGGCGGAAGAGCATTCCGTGATCGGCGGTCTGGGAAGTGCTGTGTGTGACTGTCTGTCTGAAAGCTGTCCCACTCCCGTTCTGAAGATCGGGATGCAGGATGTCTTCGGGGAGTCCGGTCCGGCATCGGCCCTGGTTGAGAAATACGGCCTGGATGGCAAGGGCATCTGTGAATCGGTTAAGAATTTTATGAAATAATATTTCAGAATATTGTTTTTCTATTCTCAGCCATCGCTGCGATTGTGGCGGTGGCTGAAGAAATTTCTAATGTCGTTAACTATAGATATAAGGAACAGGAAAATGGCTGATAATTTAAGCAGGAAAATAATTTTATCTCCTTCCATCCTTGCAGCGGATTTCGCCGTTCTGGGGGAACAGATCAGGGAAGCTGACAGGGCTGGGGCAGAATATATTCATATTGACGTGATGGATGGAGTGTTCGTACCGTCAATTTCTTTCGGGATGCCGCTGATCCGGTCGATACGTAAGGTAACGGACAGGACTTTTGATGTGCATTTGATGATCGTGGAGCCGGAACGTTATGTGAAGCAGTTCAGAGAATGCGGGGCTGACAGCATTACCTTTCATCTGGAAGCGACAGAGGATGCTGAGGCGCTGATCGACCAGATCCATAGACTGGGGTGCCGGGCAGGCATGTCCATCAAGCCTAAGACCCCTGTAGGAGCTGTCAGGAAATATCTGCCGAAACTGGATATGCTTCTGGTGATGACGGTGGAGCCGGGATTCGGCGGACAGACATACATACCGGAATCCACGGAGCGGATCAGGCAGGCCAGACGGATGGCCGATGAAATGGGGCTTAAGCTTGATATACAGGTAGACGGCGGTGTAGGGCAGCATAATGCCCATATAGTGCTGGAAGCCGGGGCCAATGTGATCGTGTCCGGGTCGGCGGTATTTCATGGTGATATTACGGATAATGTGAAGAGGTTTCTGGAGCAGTTTTGAGTGGCTTAATATACACGTGCTCACGGACTTTGCATTTACTGCAAAGTCCGTAAGAACGCGTAGATTCAGCCGAGAGAGAATCTGCCCCTCGCCGAAGGCGACTTTTCATGGGCTGGATGCGTTACCAGAGCTGTGCAGAAAGGACGAAGACTGCTTTACAAATATAATGGACCGTGATATCATAAAGCAAACATATCTGGGAATCTGAAATTCTGATATCACATCTGTGACAAATCATTTATTCTTAATGAATCCCTTATATGGAAAATAAAATAAGGGAGGAATGGCCAAATAATGGGAAAAGCCGATGAATATCAATTTGATTATCTGGAAGATAATTACAGATTCGCAGATCAGGTGAATGGTGCATTGTTTCAGGGACGGCAGATAGTAAAGCCCGATGAATTGGAACCGGCAGAAGCACAGAGCGTCTATTTGGGAAAAGAAGCAGGCGTGCGGGAGAATTTCAAGACAATTGTGGATAAGACACGCATGTGGAAGGGAAGAATGATACATGTTCTGGCAGTAGAGAATCAGACCTATGTGGATTACCATATGATACTGCGGAATATGCTGTCAGAAAGTCTGAGTTATCAAAGGCAATGGAAACATAAAAAGGCTGCGCATGAAAGAAAGCATGACCTTAAGGCGGGAACAGACGAGTTCTTTTCCGGAATGGTAAAGGATGAGAAATTCATACCAATCATTACGCTGGTGGTATATTGTGGGACAGAGCATCCGTGGGACGGCGCAAGATGTCTGTATGATCTTCTGGAGCTTAAGGATGAGATGAAAAAGTTTGTCACAAATTACAGACTGAATCTGTATGACTGCCATGAGCATGATACCTTTGACGAGTATCATACCGGGCTGCGGCAGCTGTTTGAGGTAGTAAGGTATGCCAGAGATAAAGAGAAATTGCAAAGGATCATGCAGGAAAACAAAGGCGCCTACAGCAGGATGGACAGCGACACGAGAGAGCTCTTGGAAGTGGTAGCGAAAGTCAGGATCGGGGAGGAATATGGGATTATGGAAAACGGAGAGAAGAAATACGATATGTGCAAGGCATTTGTGGATATGAGACTGGAAGGAAAGCAGGAAGAAAGACAGGAACATCTTGTAAAGACAGTCTGTATAAAACTCAGGAAAAACAAATCCGCAGAGATCATTGCTGATGAACTGGAAGAGGAATTGTCGGAAATAGAGAAGGTGATAGAGGCACAGCGGCTGGTTGGAAATTATGATGTGAAGCAGATTTGTATGGCAATGGTGAAATAAACTTATTATGGCCTGTAGAATCGTGGATTAAAACAGGCAGGGAGATAAATGCGTGACTGAAATTGGCGGAATGGCTTCGATAAGAAAGGATTTACTGAAGCCGTTCCGCCTTAAAATTGGTTGCCGGATAAATTTTAGGCCTCACTGTTACATTATTTTTGCAATAAAGCCTGATTATTATCGGCAGGACAAAGCTTGTTGATTTCCCTGTCAAAGGTAAAAATCCCATTCACTTCCTCCTCCACATCGGACAGCTGTGTGTAAACAGCTGCGCACAATCCGGCCGGAATCTGTTGGCGTATTTCCGCCATCCGCCTTTCATATGCCCTTTTCAGGTCGGCGGCATTTTTGAATGTTCCGTATCCATACAGTTTAGAATAGGCGCTGTGCTCCGGAATACGCAGAGAATATCCGCCGAATTCTGACAATACGGTAGCACGTTCTTTTTCAGGGGCGAATTTCATCTTGAAGAAGTAGTGATGTATGCTCTGCATATCACCGCCGTTCTGGTCGAACCAGCCGCTTGCCTGGTCTATCAGGCGGCTTTTATCACATTCCCTTGCGATTCGGGTAATTGCCCTGGCGTGGAACTGTCCCCAGCCCTCGTTGAAAATAACCCATGCGGCGATGCTCGGATGTCCCTTCAGGAGCCGGATCGTTTCTTTCATTTCATGGACAAACTCTTTACGGCCTTCCTTATGGGTGCGGGAGAGCAGGCGCAGGCAGTTGTCCGGGATTTTCCAGTTGTTCCGTGAGAGAAGAGTTGCGGCGTAAGTCACAAACCAGTGCTTGTAACAGGAACCGCCGTTGACCATATCCTGCCATACGATCATGCCCAACCGGTCGCAGTGATAATACCATCGCTGTGGCTCAATCTTAATATGCTTTCTCAGCATGTTGAATCCCATTTTCTTCATTTCCAGAATATCAAACAGATAGGCTTCATCCGAAGGCGCCGTGTATAGGCCGTCCGGCCAGTAACCCTGGTCTAATACGCCGTTTTGGAACTGTACCTGTCCGTTCAGACAGATGCGGGGAATTCCGTCCTGATCCGGTTCTACCGTAAAATCGCGCAGTGCAAAATAACTTGTTACCACATCTGTACCCATAGTCACCGTAAAATAATACAGATAAGGCTCATCGCAGGTCCAGGAACGGACGGTGGGCAGCGCAATGTCAATTGCGTGGCCGGAACGGCCGGAGCATTCGGCAATTATTTTGTCGGCAGGTACAGACTGCTTTCTGGCTGTTTCTGACGTTGAAGCTAGGGCAATTCCGGAGGACGGATCAGAAGCTTCTCCTGGAGCTGCTTCGGGTAAAACTGCAGCATAGGATGTATTGTACAACGCCGGTTCACGGATCTGAATCCTGACAGGCAGATCCGTGGAGGAATGGACCACAATCCGTACCGTCCCTTGTGCCGGATCCGGTTCGGCGGTTATTCCTTCCACATGGCATTCGGGTACATATTCCATCCATACCGTCTGCCAGATGCCGCTTTGTGCCGTATAAAACATACCGCCCCGTTTCAGTTTCTGCTTGCCCCTTGCGTGATAGGAAGTATCACTGAGATCCCGCACGGCAACAATGAGTTCTGGAGCGGGACGGCAGGAAGCCGATGCCGATACGCTGTCATCTTTAAAGAGGAAGGAATTGTATTCTTCAATCTTACAATAGTCCGTGATGTCTGTGGAAAAAGGAAGATAACCGCCAGAATGCCGCGCCGCTTCTTTTCCATTTATATAGACGCGGCATGCCTGGTCTACCGCTCCGAAATGCAGAATCAGATGAAATCCGGCCTGCAGCTTGTCGGTATCTATGGACAGGCGGGTGCGATACCACAGATATTCATGGGGTTTAAGCTGCCTGCTGACGCCGGAGAGTACACTTTCCGGTGAAAAGGGAACCAGAATTTTACCGTCGTAAGTTCCAGGCTTCCGGAATTTTTCCGTAATGGCATAATCCCAGTAACCGTTCAGATTTATGTAGCTGTTCCGTTGTAAAAGAGGCCTCGGATATTCCTGCAGAACATGATCACAGTCAAGCTCCTTTGCCCAGCGTGTGTATAGTTGCTTCATAAGATGTCCTTCCTTCCAAATTGTTTATACAGTCTGATATTGTCGCATGCAGGATGATGAATGCAGCCAGTGAGGATCCGCTATGCCACAATATTCTGCATCCACACACCCTTCTTCACCAGCACGAATCCGATGATACATTTGATGATATCACCCATCTGCACAAGGATGAAGACGGCAGTGACTGGCAGTGATGTAAAGCGGCTCAGTGTGAAAGCAATCGTCACGCTGACACACCAGATAAACACACTGTCGAACAGGAAGGTGACGATCGTCTTGCCGCCGGAACGGAGTGTGAAGTAGGAGGCGTGCAGAAAGGCATTCTGAGGCATGAAGACCGCAGTGATCATAATAAAGTATTTAGCCAGTTCCCGTACATCGGCCTCGGTGTTGTACAGCATCGGGAATAAAGGCGCCAGAACCAGCATCAGCAGCGCTACGCAGGTACAGCAGAAGACCGAGAAGGCGATCAGCTTATTGTCGTGGTCGCGGGCTTCCTCCATCTTACCGGCGCCCAGCAGCTGGCCGACAATAATTGCCACGGAATCCCCCAGTGCGATGAATACGATGTTGAACACATTGCCGATGGTACTGGAAATATTCTGGGCGGCGATTACGTTCAGGCCTCGGACGGAATAACACTGTGACAGCATGGCCATGCCGGCAGCCCATAATGTTTCATTCAGAAGAAGCGGCGTTCCTTTAATCAGAATCTTTCTGACCAGATTGCCGGGTACTTTCAATGTAGAGTAAAGACCTTCGACAAAAGGATTCTGCTCTCTGCGCCGGTGGGTGTGGACCAGTATGATCGCTGCCTCCACATATCTGGAAATGACCGTGGCGATGGCGGCGCCCTGCACGCCGAGGGCGGGCGCGCCGAACTTGCCGTATATCAGTATGTAGTTCAGGGCCAGATTGACACAGACTGCGATGATACCTGCTTTCATCGGCAGCAGCGTCTGTCCGCATTCGCGCAGTGTACTGGAGTAGACCTGCACCATCATAAAGGGCAGCAGGCCGGTCAGCATAATAAAGAGATATTGTCTTCCGTAATGCAGGGTGGCGGCAGCACTCTGCACAGTTCCTTCTCCCTGCAGATAAAGCTGGATCAGATTATCTCCTGCAAACAGGAAGAGCACGGTAGTAAACAAGGTGATTAAGGCAACAATCCATATCTTGAAACGGACCGTCTGACGGATACCCTCATGGTTCTTCTGGCCGTAATACTGCGCCGTAAAGATACCTGCACCGGATACGCCGCCGAACAGGCACAGGTTATATACAAAAATCAACTGGTTCACAATGGCAACACCAGACATCGGTTCCGTACCGACCCGGCCAATCATAATGTTATCCAGAAGTCCTACGAAGTTTGTGATGCCGTTCTGGATCATAATCGGCACTGCGATGGCGAGTACCATTTTATAGAAGGCTTTATCGCCGATAAACTTATGCAGGAAGCCTGTTTTGCGCTCGGGTGTTTTCCTTGAGTTTACTGCGGAGGTTTTCATGGTGAATCGAATCCTTTCTTTTATAAATCTAAAATAATGTACTTCCAGTGTGTTGCGATAAGAGGCTCATTGGCCAGGCCTTTATAGCGGGAGCCAAAAGGCTGAATAAGTCGAATAAAAACGAAACATGGTGAAAAAAGTAAAATAACCGCAATGCGGATTAAAAACCCCTGAAGGGTATTTACAGCCTATAAAATAAGAGCAGGTAATAAAGCATTTTACCGTATCTAATGAAGAAAAGCAACGGGAAAATGCAAGAGACGAAAATATTGAAAATATGTCGAAGCCTGCCGAGAAAACTACACAAACAGTTTATTTTCGCAGTGAATCTGCTAAAAAAGCACTTGCTATTCTACGAACAATAAAATAGTATTAAACTGTAACGATTGCAATTAGGTATGCCATAACCTACTACCGGGCTGGTACAACTTGGAAAAATCCCTAAAATATGCCACTTCCATTGATTCTATAGTCATTCTGTGTTATACTTATGGCATACCTAATTAGGTATGCCATAAGGAGGAAGATATGGTGGAAAAGCCCGATTATGTTCTAAATTTTGTACGGCCTGCCAACACGGAAATCAAGTATATCCGGGGGCATTGGTATTTATATGAGCGGAGCAATGTTTATGATCCCCGGCTCGGACGGTCAAGAAAAAAGTCCGGGAAAATACTTGGAAGCATAACTGAACAGGGGTTGGTTCCAAGCAGGGCAAGGAGGGAGTGCGTTAATCCGGTTCTGAATGATGTTGTGGAAGTCGGCGCTGTAAATTATATTTACCAGCGGACTGAATGGATGCGCAGCAGACTGCAAAAATATTTTCCTGACCTGTGGGAACATATTTATGCGGCATCGGTCATCCGCGCCATATATGACTGCCGCTTCCGACGGCTGCAGCTCCATTATGAAGACAGCATTTTATCGTATCTCTATCCGGGGCTTTCCTTCATGCCAAATGCTGTTACTGAGTTCCTGAACACTCTGGGGAGGATGAGGGGCGCAATACGCAGCTATATGCAGGAAATGGTCGCTGAGCATGAACGTTTTCTTCTTTTTGACGGACACAGGCTCCTGTCTGCATCCAACACTGTGGACAATGCAGAATACGGGTATGATTCCAAAATGCGTTACAAGCCCCAGATCAATCTGCTGTATATGTTTACCTTAGGAGGGGACATTGGATATCCTGTTTATTATAAGCAGTACCTTGGAAGCACCCTGGATGTCTCCGCTTTCTCTGACATGCTGAAAGAATCTACCGTTTATGCAGATAACTGTACCGTTATAGCGGATAAGGGATTTGCGAGCGATGATGATTTCAGCCTGCTTGAGGAGTGCGGGCTGAATTATGTGATCCCGCTGAAAAGGGGGAACCGTTTTGTAAAAGGCCATGTCCCGGCTTCGCCATTTGGATACGAAGAAGCCTTCAGCTTTAATGGGAGGGGAATACACAGTCTGACCCTTCCAAAGGAAGGCTTTAACATCCATCTGTTTCTTGATACAGATCTGCTGGCACAGGAAATCGCAGACATCACAAAAAGAACAGAAAAGAAAAACAGTGCCATGGAGTTGAAAAAGGAAAGGGAAATAGCACGCCGGAACAAAGGGAAGGGCCGTCTTACTGACGAAGAACTGGAATCGCTGGAACCCATCACCATTCAGGAGGCTTATGCAGATAAAGAGGAAATGGGCACAATCACATTAAAAACAAATCGTACAGACTTAAATGCTTTCCAGGTGTACAGCATATATAAACAGAGGCAGGCGATTGAACAGTTTTTCAAAACATATGGGGATACCATGTCCTATGAGGCGTCCTATATGAGGAACAACTATACCGAAGAAGCATGGCTGTTTCTGAACCATCTGTCTACCATCATTGGAGTAAATGCAATCGAAGAAATTGCTTCCATCGGGGAATCAAAGAACATATCCTACAAGGACCTGGCACAGACACTAATAAAGATTAAGGCAGGAAAGATGGATGGAAAGTGGGTGGTGTATCCAATAAAAAAGAGCGTTCAACGCTTGTGTGAAAAAATGCAGTTTAATCCAAATGATCTAACAGCGTTAAAGCTATAGGACGGTCAGAGACCGTCGCCTATAGCATACCTAATTTTAAAATCGTTACAG
>CAJTEN010000015.1 GCA_910575245.1 Clostridia bacterium
ATGAAAAAGACCTTCAGGCGGAAAGTGCTGAAAAATAAGAGCGCAAAATGCATCCATATGTTTATTCATAGATGCAACAGCGCAGAAAGAGGCAGATATGAAGGAAAATAATAACACAACCAACACAATCAATGCAGGCGGCATGAGCATTAAAGTAACTGTAACCCCTATGAAGGAACAGGAGGGCTGCCTTAAGGCAAACGCATCCATCATCCTGAATGACGTATTTAAAGTGACCGGAATCCGTATCGGCATCTCCCAGAAAGGCAATGTATTTGTTTCCATGCCGGACTACAAGACCGGGCGTCTTGATGATAACGGAAAGGACATCTATCAGGATATCGCTTACCCTGTGACAAGGCAGTTCCGACAGGAATTATATGATGAGATTGTGAAGGAATTTAATGCTGTCATGGAATAGAGAGGACAGCCAATTGGAAAAGGAGAATGAGAGAGATATGATAAAACATAGTTTCGCTGTATACTTTAATTTGTAAAATAAGTTTGTTGCATATGCGATATGGGAAGACTAGCTGAAAGGTACTGGAAAACCATGCCTTTCAGTTACTTTTGTTGTAAACAGCTTGTAATGAAAAGCGAACTGCTCTTACAAATTTGCCAATAAACTTAATAAGGTGCAAGATTTTAAGAGAATATTTCATTGAAATTAGAGTTTTTAAAATATATTATGTGTTTATGCATTAGAGCGAAAAAGAGGTCATTCGACTGTCGTCAAAATAGAATTTATTTAATGGAATATTGGATATAATGACTGTTTAAGAAAATACGTCGGAAAGATTCTTCTATCACATTTCTCATATATGAAGGAAATATCAATAATTGTTGAAGTAAGGTTGAAGAAAAGTTGAAAAAAGTCTAATATGCTATAGATGGGCAGCAGTTTATAAAACCGGAGAGGACTGATATACATGCTGAAAATATTGATTGCAGAAGATGATCGGGAATTGAGACAGCTTTTTGGTCATGTTCTTATAAAAAATGGATATACGGTAAAAGGAGTATCAAACGGTAAGGAGGCTCTTGAAGCGCTGAACAGCAACTATTATGATTTGCTGATCTCTGACATTATGATGCCGCAGATGGATGGGTTTGAACTTGTACGCTCCCTGCGGGAAGCAGGGAATATGACACCGGTACTGATGATTACCGCCAGAGAAGCTTTTGATGATATGAGGACGGGGTTTCAGTCAGGGACAGATGATTATATGGTAAAACCAGTAAATGTCAATGAGATGGTACTTCGCGTGGGTGCCCTGCTCAGGCGGGCGCAGATGATCAATGAGCGCCGTCAGGTTCTGGGAAATACTATATTAGAATGTGATTCCCTTACGGTGACAACAGAGAATGGGAATATGGTCCTTCCGCAGAAGGAATTTATGCTGTTGTATAAAATGGCTTCCTTTCCGGGCAGGATTTTTACAAGACAGCAGTTAATGGATGATATATGGGGATATGATACGGATAGTGATACGCATACGGTAGATGTCCACATCGGAAGACTCAGGGACAGGTTTAAAGACAGTACAGATTTTAAAATTGTGACCATGCGTGGCATCGGGTATAAGGTGACAAAATTATGAAAGAAAAAAGACGCACTCATTTATCACTGAGGATACGTTTTACGTTGCTCGTCATAATAGAAATGGTAGTGATTGCACTCATTTCAGAGATAGTGACATCGCTGCTTGGGAAATATTTTGATATCAGTATTCAAATACCGGGTGCTGTCTGGGCGGTTCTGATCAGCGTAGTGCTTGGCAGTGCTGTCACTACTTTTCTAGGCAAAAAGATTTTTGATCCTATTCAAAAACTTGGCGAAGCAATGAGCAGGGTTGCCGACGGTAATTTTGAAATCAGGCTGGACGATAAATGCGGATTTAGGGAAATCCAGGAAATCTATAATAATTTTAATTTGATGACACGCGAACTGCAATCAACGGAAATCCTGCAGACAGACTTTGTGTCAAATGTGTCGCATGAATTTAAGACGCCTATTAATGCGATAGAAGGATATGCAACACTCCTGCAGGATGAGGAAAATCCCTTGACAGATGAACAGTCTCAATATGTTGGGAAAATATTGTTCAATACAAAGAGACTCTCAAAACTTGTCGGAAATATCCTGTTGCTTTCCAAAGTTGATAACCAGACGATCCAGACGAAGCAGGTTACATTCCGCATTGACGAACAGATCCGGCAGTCGGTTGTATTGTTGGAAGCGGAGTGGACAAAAAAAGAGATAGATTTTGATGTGGATCTGGAAGTGGCAGAATATACAGGAAACGAAAATCTCATGCTTCATGTATGGAACAATCTGCTTGGAAATGCGATCAAGTTTAGTCCGCAGAATGGATTCATAGGTATTAAGCTGATAAAGAAAGACGGTAGAATTATTTATACAATTACAGATAATGGGCCAGGCATCCCGGAAGATATGCAGAAGCATATTTTTGACCGTTTCTATCAAAGTGACAGTTCCCACAAAGAGGAAGGCAACGGACTCGGGCTTGCGCTTGTAAAGCAGATCATAGAGCAGTCCGGCGGAGAAGTCGGGGTGGAAAATAAGGCAGGCGGGGGATGTCAGTTTACCGTTACTTTATTTGAGCCGACTCATTAAGATAAACAGTAACAGAGTCTGAAAAATAGCAGAGCGGAGCATCCGATACCGTGTTCATACAGTATCGGATGCTTTTTTGTGGATTAAACATCAACAATTATTGATATTGAATTGAAGTTGGGTTGTACTTTCAATAATATACTGTTTGTTGTGGAGTAATAATGTTACTATTCTCAGTCGAAATGTGCATATACTGCGCATTTACGATCCGGTACAGTAAATTGTAACGTAATGATAACAAAGCAGGAAGGAAGAGGGCAGATATGGTTGATGTTATGGCGCTTGGTATGATTGTTTCTGTTGTTTCATTTTTAGGGTTTGTTGTTGAAAATATATGGCTTGCAGCAATAAAAGGATATATGGATAACAGGGGCATGAGATTTCCGTTTTTGATTGGATACGGAGTTGCGGTTTTGACGATTTATATGATATTTGGGACACCTGGAAAGCTATGGTTTTTTGGAAAAGCCATTCAGGTGCAAAACAGAATAATAAAATTATTTATTTACCTTGCAGAGGTAATGTTATGTGTTTGCATAGGTGAAATCCTGTTGGGGACTTTCGTAGAAAAAACCTGCCATTTTCACTGGTGGGATTATTCTGAACTTCCTTTGCATATTACACGTTATACATCAATACCGACAAGTATCATATATTCGATTTTAATTACGGTTTTTATGGAAATATTTTTTAGTCCGCTTTACAGATTTTTCCGGAAACTGAATTCTACTGTTCTATGTGTAGTAACAGTTTTGTCATTAACACTTATGATAAGTGATTTTATATGTAATGCGTGCAGGATGTATAGAAGGCAGGGAATAGTCAGAATATGGAAAATTAGTATTGGAAAACAGAATGTATTAAGTAAAAACGAAAGTACCGGTACGGTTAAGCATTGCCAAAAGAAACAGGAAAGACAAAGAATGTTTGTGAAGAAAGCTTGAGACCGGATTCTGTTGCCTGCGACAGGGCATATATAATTGTAGGTTTAGCCGGAGAAGAAGTGGATGTGGAAAATGTTCCAGGCGGGGGATGTCAGTTTACTGTTACTTTATTTGAGAAGACCCGTTAAGACAAATAATAAAGTTTGAAGAAGATTAGATAAGGAGATTATTAAGAAATGCCATTGGTGAGCATTATCGTTCCGATTTATAATGCCGGGGAAACGATTGATCGGTGCATAAACAGTATCCTGAACCAGAAATACAAGGATTTTGAATTGATATTATTAAATGACGGAAGCACAGATGATTCTGGAATACTCTGTGATGCTTATGCAGAAAAAGATATGCGTATTCAGGTGCTGCATAAAGAGAATTCGGGAGTTTCCGATACCCGGAACAGGGGAATTGCAATGGCAAGAGGTGAATATTTGCAATTTTTGGACAGCGATGACTGGATTACACCGGATGCCACAAGTTTATTTGTGCGTGCAGCCACAGAGAATGAATGCGATATGGTCATTGCTGATTTTTACAGAGTGGTTGGAGAGCGTGTTTCACAAAAGGGAAGT
The DNA here is from genome assembly GCA_910575245.1 of Clostridia bacterium. GTDB lineage: Bacteria > Bacillota > Clostridia > Lachnospirales > Lachnospiraceae > UBA3282. The sequence continues at coordinate 4,152 of CAJTEN010000015.1, forward strand.
ATTGAAGAAGAAGGCATTATGAAACGTGTGGATTATGCTGCTAATATGATGCAGAAACCAGCAGATTTTTATTATGGAGTTTTGTGGAATAAATTATATAAACGCTCCATTATAGAACAATATCAATTAAAAATGGACAGTTCCATTAGCTGGTGTGAAGATTTTATGTTTAATCTGGAATATGTCCGACATACCCATACAATTTATGCATTAAAGATACCGGTGTATTATTATGTAAAGACAAAGGGGTCTTTAGTTTCACAGGGAATCAGCATGAAAAAGACGATTCAGATGAAACGTACAGTTTTTGCACACTACAATGATTTTTACAAGGATGTTTTTGATGATACAGACTACGAAAAAAGAAAAGGTCAGGTATATCGGTTTCTGTTCGATGCTGCCAGTGACGGGAGCGTATCTCCTTTAGGTATACCAGGAAATTACAGATTGGGTAACGAGAGAACGAATGTGAGCGAAGGCGTACAGGAAGGGGAGGGGATTTTCTTTAACATTTTCAGAGAAAGAAAGCTGCAGGAAAAACTGTTTGACATAGTGGCGCTGCGAAATGACTTAACAACTGTTGATGTGAAGGTGTTGTACTATTTAAGCCAGCCCCATGAAAATTGTACATTTAAAGAGATGGCAGATATCCTAAGTATTTCCAAAAGGGGACTGACTATATCAATCCAAAGGCTGCTTGCAAAGGAAATGGTTGCCATATTGGAGAAAGACCGGGTAAAAGCAAAAAGTAGAATAAAGGAAAAGCGGCAGGAGGATAAACAGAAAGCAAATGCTAAGGAATATGCGGTGACACAGGAAGCGGAAAATGTTTTGTCGGAGATGCTGTTTGTATTATGTGATTTTGAACAGATTCAATATGAAGGGTTTTCACAGGAGGAAATAGAGATATATGAAAAACTGAATGAGAAAAGAAGGCGAAATATACAGGAGGCACTCAAAGAGTGAATGCTAGTGCGAAGCGTCCGATACCATGTTCATATAGGATCGGATGCTTTTTTGTGGCAGCAAACTTCAACAATTATTGACGTTGAATTGAAGTTGGGTTGTACTTTCAATAATATACTGTCCATTATGAACAAATAATAACGAAACAGGAAGGGAGGCCAATATGTGTTCTGAAAACCAATTTGAAAAAAAGATATTTACGATTCCTAATCTTTTATCTGCATTCCGCTTACTTTTGATTCCGGTTTTTGTTTGGGCTTATTGCATTAAGAAAGCATATCTATTGACCGCAGGTGTATTGTTATTGTCTGGGCTGACTGATATGGCAGATGGTTTTATCGCCCGGCGTTTCCATATGATAAGTGATTTAGGAAAGATGTTGGACCCGATAGCGGATAAGCTGACACAGGCAGCCATGCTTTTCTGTCTGGTAACACGTTTCCCGATGATGTGGTTTCCGCTAATCCTTCTCGCCGTAAAGGAAATATCTGTAGGAATTTCCTCTTTATTTGTCATCCGTAAATCAGGTGTTGTGACGGGAGCCGTCTGGCATGGCAAAGTGACGACTACACTGCTCTATATTATGATGCTGATTCATTTAGTATGGTTTAATATTCCGAATATAGTATCCAATGCTATGATTGCCATATGCTTTGCCGTGATGCTGCTTTCAGGGGTATTGTATGGACGGCGTAATATTAAGTTTCTTATTATGAAAGGATGACTAAAATGATAAAGCTGTTGAAACATATGAAGAAAAAAGAATGGATTATGGCCGGGATATGCATGACTTTGGTGTTGGGACAGGTATATTTCGAACTGACCATGCCAGACTATATGAGCGATTTGGCTGTAATGGTGCAGACGCCCGGTTTTGCACAGTCAGAAATATGGGGTGTTGGATTAAGGATGCTCGGATGCGCGCTGGCAATTATCGGCGGCTGGTTTTCAGCACAGGTGGCGGCTGGTTTCAGCTATAGTATCCGTTCAGAGTTTTTTTTAAAATATCTAATTTCGGCAAAGAGGAAATGGACCGGTTTTCTGTCCCGAGTCTTGTTATACGCATGACCAATGATATCCGGCAAGTTCAGATGCTGCTTACGAAGAGGCGGCAGGATTCCGCATTTGATATTATTGGAAATGTGCTGAGTATAAAACCCATAATTGAATTGAAAGACAAAGTATTGGTAAGATTAGGGATTGCAAGAGGAATCAGGAAAGGAAAAGAGCGTCTGTGGAAAGAGTACGAGGCAGAAGCAGTTGATACAGAGTGGCCGGTTTATATAGGTTATACCTATGACAGGGAAAAGGGGGAAACTTTCAGGAAAGAGACAGAGGAACGCTATAACCTGCCGGAATGCAGGGCATATGCAGTAAGCGGTGTGATAGGAACACATGTTGGTAAAAATTGTATTGCTATAGTTTTTGTTAGAAAAAAATAGGGAATGTATGAAAAAGATATTAAGAAGTTCTGTTGTTATAGTTTTATTATTCGCGTTATACATATTGGCTGGCATTATTCTGTCATATGGAAAACAGCCTGATATAAGCCAGGAATACCAGTCCGGATTTCGTGCTATGGACTGTTATGCTGATACAGTTTCCTGTGACAGGGCGTATATTATTGAGGATAATGAGGAAGCTTTGCTGGAAAGGCTGAAGATGATAGAACAGGCAGAGGACAGGGTAATCCTTTCAACGTTTGAGTTTCGGGCAGATGAAAGTGGGAAGGACATCCTTGCCGTGCTGCTTCAGGCGGCAAAAAGAGGAGTGGATATCAAAATACTTGTAGATGGAGCGACGGCATTCCTGCAAATGGACAGGAATGAATACTTACACGCATTGGCTGCCATGGAGAATGTAGAGATCAAAGTATATAACAGGGTAAACATGCTTATGCCATGGAAGAGCATGGGGCGTCTTCATGATAAATATGTGATCGTGGACAATGACTTATATCTTTTAGGCGGAAGGAATACTTATGACTATTTCCTTGGCGATAATGGTTACAAAAATTACGACAGGGATGTACTGGTGTATAGTACAAACCCGGAGCATCAAGAGAGTTCCATTTATCAGCTTGAGGCATACTTTGAATCTGTCTGGGGGATGGAAGAGTGTACGTTTTTTGAAAGCAGAAGAACAGAAAAGGTTTCAATGGCACAGGAGAAGCTGGAAGAACGTTATGAGAAAATAAGGAGAGAATATCCTGTGTTGGAAGAAACAACAGATTATGTAAGAATGACATTTGAAGTTAATAAAATTACTCTTCTGTCCAATCCGACACATGTATATACAAAGGAGCCGACAGTATTTTATTCTCTGGTTGAAATAATGAAACAATCTAAAGGGGAGATTTTAATCCATACGCCCTATATCATATGCAATGAGTGGATGTATGAGTCATTTCAGGAGATTTGTGACAGAAATCCGGATACATCATTATTGACAAATTCTGCGGCAAACAATGGAAATCCTTTTGGGGCTTCTGATTATTTGATAAATAAGGAAAGACTGGTGGATACGGGGCTGAATATTTATGAGTACGAAGGAGGCGTATCCTATCATGGGAAAAGCATTTCTGTTGGGAATCGGCTGTCAATTATTGGATCTTTTAATATGGATATGAGAAGTGTGTATCTTGATACGGAACTGATGCTTGTTATTGACAGTGAGGCAGTGAACAGGCAATTAAGAGAAAATATGCAGGTATATGAAGCGGCGTCCGTAAAAGTTTTGGATAAAGAAAACTATGAAATTCCCGAAAATGTAAAACAACAAGAGATCAGCAAAAAAAATAAATGGAAGATTAATATACTTAAAATTTTTAACTGGTTTCGTTTTTTAATGTAATCATATAAAAGTTTAAGCGTCGAAGTTTAGTGAACAGACAGGAAATGATGGAGAATAGATGAAATTATTGGACACTTTTATCCAAGTTGTTCAGTATACTACAACCTTGAATAGACTGTTTATTCTTTTTACACAATTTCTATCTTATAATAAACCTATCAAAATACTCACATGTGATATTCAAAATAAAAACGGAGGAAGAAGTGATGGGAGAAGCAACTAGAACAGAAATTGAATATCGTGTCAAAGAAAAAATATCTGTTCGCGAGAAAGCATGCTATGGAGTCGGCGCCATGGCGGATGCTTTGATTTGGAGCAGCGTAAGCGCATTTGGCACTTATTATTACACGAATTCGGCAGGGTTGGCGGCAGGTGCAGTTGGTACAATGTTTTTGGTATCACGCATCTTTGATGGGTTCTCTGATGTCTTGATGGGACTGATCATTGATAAGACACATTCGAAGCATGGGAAAGCGAGGCCATGGCTGTTATGGATGGCTATACCGTATGCACTGGCAGCAATTCTTCTGTTTTCTGTGCCGCAGTCATTCAGTCCGATTGCAAAGCTGGTTTGGGCATACATTACATATAATCTGGTATCTACAGTGACTTATACTGCGATCATCCAGCCATATGCAACGCTTGGAACCTTGATTACAGATAATCAGAGAGACAGGACGCATCTTAGTATTGCACGTATGGGAGTGGCAATGGTAGGGGCTGTATTGCTCAATTTTATCGTACTTCCGCTTGTAAACGGGTTCGGCGGAGATCCCAGTGCATGGACGAAGACATTTGCAATCTTGGGTGCAGTAGCAGTGGCTCTGTTCATGATAGTATTCAAGAATACCAAAGAACGTCTTGGAACGGGAACGCTTGATATGGCGGATACTTTAGGAACAGCAGACAAGAAGAAAAGTACGATACCAACAACGAAGGCACTGAAAGGTCTGGTCACAAATAAATATTGGATTAACCGTATCCTTTTTGGATTGCTAGTGACCATATCAACATCGACCACAGGTGTTAATATTTATTACGCAACCTATTGGTTAGAAAACGATAGTATTATCGGTTTACTTGCCATTGCGAATGTAATTCCGATGGTTCTCTCTCTGATACTGGTAACGCAGATATCCGGTAAAATAGGACCCCGCAATACGGTACAGATTGGTTTGGGAATCATGGTGGCAGGGCTTGTGCTGCAACTTATTGCGCCCAGAAATCTTCCGCTTGTACTGGTAGGGTATGCAATTCGTGGTTTTGGCACTGGACTTGGAACCACGCTTCTTTTGGTCATGCTTGGGGATACCATTGATTATGGTGAATGGAAAAATGGATTCCGTACAGAGGGTTTGATTTTTTCAGCATCTAATATAGGGACAAAGATTGGTTCAGGACTTGGGGCAGCGCTTTTAGGCTGGTGTCTTGCATGGGGCGGTTTCAATGCAGAAGTAGCGGTACAAAGTTCAAGTGCAATGAATGCAATTCTTGTTGTATTTACAGTAGTTCCATTGGTTGCGGCAGTGTTGGCGTTTGTTTTGAACCTGCTTTATGACTTGGATAAAAAAATGCCGCAGATATTATCCGATTTAAAGCAAAGGGCAGGGGCATAGAGGAAAAAAGTAAAGGAAAATGGAAATATGGCACAATATTTAATAAATTACCTTGAACGAAAATCAAAAATAAATAAAGAGATTTATGGGAATTTTACAGAACATCTTGGGAGATGCATTTATGACGGCATATGGGTTGGAAAGGATTCTGTTATTCCTAATATTAATGGAGTAAGAAAGGACATTATCGATGCTTTCAAAGAGATTAAGGTTCCAGTGCTGCGTTGGCCGGGTGGCTGCTTTGCAGACCAGTATCATTGGAAAGACGGTATTGGATCTATAGAGCAGCGTAAGAGAATCGTGAATAAAACATGGGGCAATGCTGTGGAGGATAACAGTTTTGGAACCCATGAGTTCATGGATATGTGCGAAGAGATAGGATGCGATGCTTATATCGCCGGAAATCTTGCGACTGGAAGTATTCAGGAAATGCTGGATTGGATTGAATACATAACTGGTGATGGTGATTCTGAAATGGCGAATCTGCGCCGTAAGAATGGACGGGAGGAACCATGGAAACTTACTTGGTTTGGAATCGGTAATGAAGTATGGGGATGTGGCGGGGAAATGATGCCGGATTACTATGTGAATCAATACCGCCAGGCATACCATTTCTTATCCCAAAAAGGATTTATGACAAGCAGCAGCTTGAAATTTATTGCCTCTGGACCGGGGAGTGATGATTATGAATGGACGGATAAGGTCACAGATGGCTTGACAACACAGACTTATTGCATGAGCCAGATAAAATCAGATCCTTTGATGGACGGTCTTTCTTTCCATCATTATGTTTTTGGTGGAGATGGATATTTCAATTTGAGACGCGCACGCGAGTTTGATGAAAAAGAGTGGTATGACATCATCAGAAAAGCGGCAGAAACAGAAGAACTGATTACCCGTCATGATACGGTAATGACCCGTCATGATCCGGAGAAAAAGGTTGGGCTGATGATAGATGAATGGGGTGCATGGTACGGAAGTGAAGAAGGAACCAATCCGGCGTTCTTATTCCAACAGAACACAATGTGTGATGCGATCCTCGCTGCTGTTTACTTGAATATTTTTAATAAGCATTCTGACAGGATCAAACTGGCAACAATTGCTCAGGCAGTCAATGTATTGCAGTCTGTCGTGCTGACCGAAGGTGAAAAAATGATTCTGACACCAACATATTATGTGTTTGAATTATTTAAGAAACATCAGGATGCGGTTCTGCTTGGCTCCTATATGGAGAATCGGGAAATCGGCGTGGACGAGGTAAAGGTAAATAATTTATTTGAGTCCAGCTCCATTGACGCAGATGGAAATGTGGCGGCTACTATCTGCAATACGTCGATAGATAGTTCTGAGCAGATAGAAACCACATTATTCGGAGCGGAAATTGAAAGTATAAAGGCAAGAATATTGGCACAGGATGCACATGCATGCAACACATTTGAAGAACCTGAGAATGTGGTAATAAAAGATTTTGACGTAATATGTTCCGGGAACAGGATTGATTTTGAGATACCTGCAGGATCCATAGTTGAACTTTCTATTAAAGTAAAATAATGGCTGAAAGAGTATGTAAATGGTGCAAATATATAGAAAGCCTTCAGGACAGAGATTTAGAAGAAGAATTGCAGCAGTATATTGCCAATATGCCTGAAGAACTTAAAGTTTCAGATGAAATTTTCAATGAACGTTTAAAGCAATGCAATGTTTGTGAGTATTGCCATCAGGGGATTTGCAGATTTTGCGGATGTTTTGTAGCGGCGCGTGCAGCAAAAAAGAAAATGTATTGCCCGCATCCTGAAAAATCAAAATGGGAACAGGTAAGAGTATAAATATATACAGATAATTAACCATAAGTTTAGGAAAGGAGACAAGTAGAAATTATGAGTAAATTACCTTATCAAAATGAATCGTTGCCTATTGAGGAAAGAATTGACGATCTGATGGAGCGCATGAGCGTAGAGGAGAAAGTAAAGCAGCTCACCTGTGCAATGTATATTCCGGTCATGCCTATTGAAAAGCAGGATCTAAAGGATGGGATCGGTTCATTTACAATCATGGGAAGCCAGAATGTTGCGGGGGATATCCGAAAAGCTCAGGAATATGTTATGGAACATTCAGAGCATGGGATTCCGGCATTGGTTCATGGGGAAGCATTGTCAGGACCGGTATCCATTCCGGCGGCTAATCTTTTTCCCACATCGATCAGCCTTGGGGCAACTTTTGAACCGGAAATGGCTGAGAAAATGTCAGAAGGAACCAGAAAACAGATGTATGCAGTCGGAATGCGGCATGCCCTGTCACCGGTAGCGGATCTTGGAAGAGACCTTCGTTTTGGAAGATGCAGTGAGGGCTATGGCGAGGACCCGACATTAGGAGCGGCTATGACGGTTGCCTTTGTAAAAGGACTGCAGGGTGAGGATTTGAAGGAGGGCATTGCATGTACCGGAAAACATTTTCTTGGGTACTCCCAGTCCGAAAACGCAATGAATATGCATAAATCTCTGGCGACACCACGGGAATTGCGGGAGGTATTTGCAAAACCGTTTGAGGCTGCAATCCACATGGCGGATATGAAGTGTGTGATGAACTGTTATTCTGAGGTAGAAGGTCAGCCGATGTGTGCAAATAAAAAAATCCTGACTGATATGCTTCGTGATGATATGGGATTTGAAGGTCTTGTTGTCTCTGATTATAATTCCATCCGTCATGTCATGCATGATTTCAAGCTGACAGATAATATGCTGGATGCCAGCAGATTGTGTTTGGAAGCAGGACTGGATGTGGAGCTGCCGACAAGGATGGGATATAATGATCAGTTTGCAGAGGCTGTGAAGAATGGAGATATCGATATTGCATATGTTGACCGTTCTGTCAGAAGGATTTTAAGGCTGAAGTTTGAATTAGGACTGTTTGAAAACCCTTATCCGCATGAAGAACTTCTCCCGGCGGCGATGGATAATACGGAAAATAATAGATTTTCTCATGAGGCAGCCTGCAAGTCCATGACGCTTATGAAAAATAACGGTATCCTGCCGATTCGTGATAAAAGCAAGAAACTGCTTGTGGTTGGTCCGATCGGTAACAGTTTGAGACTTTTAATCGGACATTATACGCATGTAGCATTGATGGAAATGCTGATGCTCATGATGACGCAGGGAAAAGAAGTGCAGCCGGGTGTTAATCCTGATGACGTAATGGATGAAGACGATAAGAAAAAGAATGGTGCATTTGATGATGTGGCAGCAAAAATGACTACCAGCAATCTGGAAGATAAACACATTCTGGATCCGATGATCCGTAAGATGTATCCGGAAGCGAAAACAATACTGGAAGCACTCCGCGAAATCTTTGATGCGGTAGAATTTGTAGAAGGATGTGATTACAAAGGTGATGATGCGAGCCATATAGCGGAAGCTGTAGAAGCTGCAAAACATGCAGACATAGTTATCATGGCAGTTGGAGGAAAGAACGGACTGGGTGGTTCCTGTACTACTGGTGAAGCAGTAGACAGCAGTTCTCTGGATTTAATGGGACAGCAGGAGAAGCTGATGCGGGAGGTGTTTGCAGCCAATCCGAATATGGTTATCGTACATACGGATGGACGTCCGCTTTGCAGTGAGTGGGCATATGAGAATGTACCGGCAATTATTGAGGGATGGCTTCCTGCAATTTATGGCGGTCAGGCGATTGCAGAAGTAATCAGCGGTATTTATAATCCTGCAGGAAGAACGCCGCTCAGTGTACCCAGAAGTGCAGGACATCTTCCACTGTATCATTATCAGAATAATGGTTCTTCCGCACCGCATGACAAAGGACTGATCGATACCGGATATATTGACAGCAGCAGTACAGCATTGGCTTCTTTTGGACATGGTCTGAGTTATACAGAGTTTGCGTACAGAGATTTCAGTGTGAAAAAGTATGACGGAAGTCTGATAAAAGCCAGTGTTGTGGTAGAGAATATTGGAGATGTTGATGGCGAAGAGGTAGTACAGCTTTATGGAAAAGATCTTTATGCATCTGTCATCCGCCCGAGGCAGGAGCTGGCAGGATTTAAAAGAATCAGTTTGAAAGCGGGAGAGAGCAAGCGGGTAGTATTTATGTTTGACCTGAATCAGTTTGCTTTTGAAGATGCAGATTACAACTGGATTCTGGAAAAAGGTGATTTTGAATTCTTTGTTGGCGGCAGCAGTGACGACCAAAGATTAAGTGCGGTATGCAGGCAGGAAGATACCGTTTCTGTTAACCCGAATAAGCGTAGTTTTTATGCAGAAGCATTGGTAGAAGCATTATAAAACAAAGAAATAAGAAGGAATTTCGCGCTTTGTGGTGAAATTCCTTCTTTTATGGATAGAATTATCACTTCTTAAAGTGATTAAGACCGGCTTCTATAAACTCGTGGATTAACTTTTCACGCTGGAGATTATAATCGTGTGCCAGCACGCGCTGGTCGTAAGCAAAATCAGCTCCGATTATGTAATCTGCAAGCCAATCCTGTTCTTCACTGGAGAGAGTAGTGCCTGCGAACATCTGCTCTATCAAAATTTTTTTGCCAAAAGTAATGAATTTCTTAAACGCATGCATAGGATACTCGGTACGCATCAGTATCATATACAGGTCATTGTTGTTGCGGATGATATCATGGGTATCAAGCATACTGTCCATAGGGGTGTTCTTCGCATGTGGCTTTATTGCTTCTATCAGCTTGTCACAAAATTCATTCTGTAATTCTTCCAGAATCTGATAACAGTCTGAATAATGAAGATAAAATGTACTGCGGCTGATCTCTGCGGCTGCACAGATTTCAGTCACTGAAATTTTACCGATAGGTTTTTGCTGGAGCAATCCCATAAAGGTTTCGCGGATGATCTGTTTTGTATAGGTAGTCCTGCGGTCTTCTTTTTTCATAGATGCTCCTTTCGGGGAAGAAAGCCATTCAATCCGTTTGCAACAAAATTATGGATGATTTCTTCACGATGCAGGTTATCATCAAGTTCATGGGCAAAGCGTGTGGTATTTGCAAAAGAGCCTCCGATGATATAGTGGGCGATCCAGTCAGCTTCTTCTGCGGTTAACGAGGTCTTTTCCGTTAATTGGGAAATCAGAAACTGTTTGCAGTAATCTGTAAATTTTTTAAAAGAATGCATCGGCTGGTCTGAGCGGATCAGTAAAAGGTAAAGGTCACTGTCATCCCGGATGATTTTGTGTGTATCCAGAATGATATCGAGGGGAGCGTTATCTTTGTGTTCTTCCATGTAAGCGATCAATTTATCACAGAAGCGCTCCTGTTCCTGTTCAAGCACATGATGGCAGTCTATGTAATGAAGATAAAAGGTACTTCGGTTGATTTCTGCTATTTTGCAGACTTCCGATACGGTAATCTTATCAATAGGCTTCGTTTGGAGAAGCTGAAAGACAGCATCCCGGATCACTCCTTTTGTATAGGCATTTCTACGGTCTTCTTTTCTTGGTTTATTCATATCAAGGTCTCCTTCTGACAGAATGATATAAGACTTCATGATAAATATTCATTTCGGTATTAAAGTTATGGACAATTTTTTGAATGTGTTGCGGACTGTACAAATTACCGTACATTGAGGATTGTATCAGTTCCATGTGCCTATTATAATACAGAAAAGGAAAGAAAACAACACGTGTTTATAATTATACAAAGTGAACGGAGGGAGATATTTGATGAAAAAAAGCGAGAAAGATACAAAGCGGGCGAATGAACTGCTGGCAAAGATGAGCCCGCAGGAGAAGATAGGACAGCTTCATCAGGTGTGGGGGATCGATCTGATTCCGGATGCGCCAAAGCCTGATGATATGGTGCGTCAGGGGCTGGTCGGTTCGATGCTTTATGTAATCGAACCAAAGAGAAAAAATGAATTGCAAAAGATTGCTGTGGAAGAAAGTCCTTCCGGAATTCCATTGCTATTTGGTTCCGATGTGGGGCATGGATACCGCACAGGATTTCCGATCCAACTGGCAATGGCATCTTCATGGGATACGGAGGTGGAAAAACGTGCAGCAGAGATCATCGCAAAAGAGGCAAGTGCAGACGGACTGCATTGGACCTTTTATCCGATGGTTGATATTTGCAGGGATACGCGCTGGGGTAGAATCATCGAAGGCGCCGGGGAAGATCCCTATCTTGGGGCAGCAATGGCAGCAGCGCAGGTGGAAGGTTTTCAGGGGCAGCAGATAGGTGCTCCGGATCATCTGATGGCGTGTGCAAAGCATATGGCCGGGTATGGTGCGGCGGATGCCGGCAGGGATTACGATCCGGTAAATATTTCAGAAGCCGAACTACGGAATGTTTACCTTCCGCCTTTTAAGGCGGCAGTCGATGCCGGTGTGGGAACGATCATGAGTGCCTATATGGATTTAAATAACGTTCCGGCCAGTGCGAATGGGCATCTGCTTCAGGACATCCTGCGGAAGGAATGGGGATTTGAGGGATTTGTAGTCAGTGATGCGAGCGCAATCCGGAATCTTGTTACGGAAGGTTTTGCAAAGGACATAAAGGATGCGGCTAAAAGGGCATTCAAAGCTGGGGTAAATATGGATATGAGCAGTTTTTCTTATATCCAGAGCATTGGGGATCTGTTGGCAGACGGGCAGATTACGATGGAAGAATTAGACAATACTGTAAGACCGATCCTTGAAATGAAATCTGCGTTAGGATTATTTGAGCATCCGTATGTGGAGGAGGGGAAACTGGCAGAAGTAGTGTCTGACCCGAAACACCGGGAGGAAGCCAGAAGGGCAGCACAGCGTTCCATGGTTCTTCTAAAAAACAACGGACAAACGCTTCCGCTGAAAAAGGATATTAAGAAACTGGCAGTGATCGGACCGCTTGCAGATTCTCAGGACGCAACGGAAGGCGTGATAGGGTTATTCAATGAACCGGGAGCGGTTACGGTTCTTACGGGTATCAGGAACAAGATTCCCGATGCAGAAGTTCTTTATGCGCCGGGACCGTGGATCAAACGTGATATTCCGAATGCGGTCAGCGATATTATGCCGGATTTCTGCGGAAATAAAGAGAAAGCAGCACAGACTGAGGAAGAAGCGGAAATTGCTTTCAGGGAGGCGGTTGAAACTGCAAAGCAGGCGGATACCGTTGTGGCAGTCATGGGTGAAGGAATCGATATGAGCGGGGAAGCATCCAGCAGGTCGTTTCTTGGTCTGCCCGGACGTCAGACAGAATTGCTGAAAGAAATATCGAAACTTGATAAAAAAATAATTTTGGTACTTTTGAATGGGCATCCGTTAAGCATTGCGTGGGAAGCAGAGCATATTCCGGCAATTCTAGAAGCATGGCAGCCGGGATGGGAAGGAGGAAATGCAGTTGCAGATATTCTTTTTGGAGACATAAATCCGGGAGGCAAGATGCCTGTCTCGGTTCCCAGAAACGCAGGACAGCTTCCGATGTATTATATGCGGAATAACACACACAGACCTGAAAGCGCTGGTGACGGGCTGTTTACATCGAGATATTGGGACAGTCAAAGCACGCCTTTGTTTGCATTTGGGCATGGGTTAAGCTATACGTCATTTACATTTAATAACCTGAGATTAGACAAGGAACAGTTGAAGATTGGGGAAACATTGAATGTGAGTGTTGATGTAACTAATACAGGAGACATGGCTGGGGATGAAGTGGCACAGATTTATATTCATCAAAGATATGGTTCAGATTCCCGTCCGATGAGGGAACTGAAATGCTTTGAGAGAGTGACACTGATGCCGGGAGAAACGAAAACCTTGAATTTTAAACTTGGAGCAAAAGAACTGACTTACTGGAGCACTGCAAAAGGTGATTACACGCAGGATGAAACGGTGATAGATATCTGGGCAGGAGGAAATCTGAATGCGGAACTTCATAAGGAGATAGAAGTTATAAAATAAATCAAAGAGAAGGAGAAAAGCGTTATGGCAAATGAACAGACAGGCGCAAATTATCGGGTAAAGGAAAGGATTAAATTTGGGGAAATATTTGGATACGGACTGGGAGATTTTGCGGGTAATTTAATTTATGGTATGGTCAGCTCCTTTGCAACTTACTATTATACAAATTCGGTCGGTATGGCTGCAGCAGCAGTAGGAACCATGTTTATGCTGTCGAGGATTTTTGATGGCGTTTCGGATATCATTATGGGGCTTCTTATTGACCGGACCAAATCCAGACATGGTAAGGCAAGACCGTGGATTTTATGGATGGTAGTACCTTTTGCGATAGCAGTGATCTTACAGTTTGCAGTTCCACAGTCGTTTAGCCCGATGGGAAAACTGATTTATGCTTATATTACATACAATTTCCTTTCAACGATTGTCTATACGGCGGTGAATCAGGCTTGTGGGACGTTAAATGTCATGATAACGGATAATCCTCAAGACCGCGCAAGACTGAGTATTTCGCGTATGGCTATGGCTATGATTGCAGTTATCTTACTGAACAGTACAGTAATGCCGCTGGTTGCTGTATTTGGTGGCGGCTCCAGAGCATGGACAATAGTAGCCGCCATAATGGGCATCGTATCGGTTGTTCTTTTATTGATTACTTTTGCTACGACAAAAGAACGTGTTGGCACAGAGGATAAAGCGGAGAATGGCTGGGAGGAAAACAAGCAAAAGAAAGAGCAGGTTCCCATTGGTACAGCACTGAAAGCATTATTTACAAATAAATATTGGGTAAATCGGATTCTCTTTGCTCTGGCAATCACGATTGCAACCATGACGACATCTGCAAATGTATATTATGCCCAATATTGGCTGGGAGATGAGAACCTTACAGGTATTCTGTCTATTGCCAATGTAATTCCTATGCTTATCGCTTTGGGATTTGTAAATTTCTTTTTAAAGCGGATTGGAAACCGCAATACCAGCCTGTTGGGAGCCGGAATTATGCTGATAGGTTTCGTAATTCAATTTATTGCACCGGCAAGTTATATGATGGTCTTGATCGGAACAGGCATTCGTGGATTTGGTACCGGATTGGCAAGTACGGTTATTGCTGTTATGTTGGGGGATACGATTGACTATGGCGAGTGGAAATCTGGTATTCGTACGGATGGTCTGATTTACTCTGCTTCAAGTTTTGGAACGAAGGTGGGAACCGGTATTGCAACTGCATCTCTTGGATGGGCACTTGCGGTCGGAAATTTTGACGCGGCGCTTGCCGTTCAGGGAGATTCAGCACTTGCTTCTATAAAATTTGTATTTACCATTCTTCCGATGTTGGCAACGATATTGGCAGTTATACTTAATCTCCTGTTTAATCTTGACAAAAAGATGCCTCAGATCAGAAATGACTTAAGAGAAAGGGAAGTACAAGCTGGGAAGTAAAATATGACTTTAATTATAATTATTTTTTTGATAATCGCAGGAATTATAATTTTCGGATTCTTTCGTGGATTTACAACTTTTCATCTAAATAAAAGAGCAAATAGTCGCCAATGCAGAATAGCCTGTATTGGCGACAGTATCACATATGGATGTGGTGTGAAAAACTGGCCAAAGAACAATTACCCGGCAGTACTCGGTAAAATGCTGGGTTCAGAATATTGTGTAAATAATTATGGTTATAGTGGAAGGACAGTGATGCACTCAGGGGATTGTCCATATACAGAAAAAACGATATTTCGGAAAAGTCTCATGTTTGAGCCAGAAATTATAGTTGTAAAGTTTGGCACAAATGATGCAAAGGTACATAATTGGAAGGGAAAAATGGTCTTTAAAGAAGAGTACCGGATTTTCTTGTCAAATTATCAGCAATTACAGAGCAAACCGGAGATTTATCTGTGTACGCCGGCAACTGCATATTATTCGGATGATAATGTGGAAGGTAAGGTTTTTGGAAATATTATTATTCCAGGACAAAATTTGGTTGAAGCCGTAGAAGCTGTGAAAGAGCTGGGACAAGAATTGAATATTCCGGTCATTGATATTTACAGTTATACAAAGGGACATAGAGACTGGTTTCTGGAAGGTCTGCACCCAAATGTGCTTGGAGCAAGAATGTTGGCGGAAAAAATATACCAAGGGTTAAAGATACAAGATTAGTTATAATTTTATTTTTGGATTCATCCAGTAGTAAACTTTTATTGTGGGAGAGAGGATAAGTTTATGGAGAAAATCAATTTCAATTCAAACTGGAAATATTGTCTTAAAGGGACAGAAAATTGGATTAATGTGAATCTTCCTCATGATGCAATGATCCATCGGGAAAGGATAAAGAAATTAAAGAATGGAAGTTATACAGGATTTTATCCAAGCGGGGATTATACATATATACGGGAAATTTATGGTGATGCTGCTTATGGCGGAAAGACACTGATCCTTGAATTTGAAGGAGTATACATGGATAGTACTGTTTATTTGAATAATGAGAAGGTCGGCGGTCATGTATACGGATATAGTAACTTCTATGTGGATCTGACAGACAGATTGATGATTGGTAAAGAAAATGAATTAAGGGTAGAGGTACACTGCAGTCAGGTTCCTAACGCAAGATGGTATCCGGGAAATGGTATCTATCGCCCGGTAAACCTTTATGTTGGTGAAAAATCCCATATTCTTTTAGATGGTGTGCATATTGTAACAGAAAGTTTTGATCCTGCCGTTTTGCATGTTATATCAGATGCGGTCTCAGCAGAAGATTGTGAAGTAGAAATTCAAATACTGGATCAGAAAGAGATGATTGCGAAAGGCAGTGGCACTGACTGCAGGATAGAGATTCCGGATGCAAAGTTATGGAATGAAGAGAACCCTTATCTTTATACTGCCCGTGTGATGTTAAAAAGATCAGAGACAGTTATTGATGAGCAGAACATTCCTTTTGGCATAAGAAAACTGGAATGGTCGTCCCAAAGGGGGCTGCAGGTTAATGGGAAAACCGTAAAACTTCGTGGAGGATGTGTCCATCATGATAATGGGATATTAGGGGCATGTGATTTTGAAGCGGCTGCATACCGTAAGGTACGTATTATGAAGGAATCAGGATTTAATGCAATTCGGAGTGCGCATTACCCAATCGGAAAAAATATGCTGAGAGCCTGTGATGAACTTGGCATGTATATCATGGATGAAGCCTTTGATACATGGCGCGATACAAATGGTCTCTATGGGTATACATTGGATTTTGAAAAAGAATGGCGGGATGATTTAAAGAAGATGGTCCAAAAGGACCGAAACCATCCGTCGGTTGTTATGTATTCCATTGGGAATGAGATTTCAGATACCGCAAGAGAAGATGGGGTAGAACTGGCGGCTCAGATGACAGAACTGTGCCATTCTATCGACAGTTCCAGACCGGTACTTGTATGCCCGAACCTGTTTATGAACACACTTTCAAAAATGGGAATGAATTTCAGTCTCGGAGATGGTAAGGAACTGCACAAAACAGATGTGACAGATCCGCTTTTAGAGGCACCTGATTCTGAAATGGGTGGTTCAGCGGCAATCAATGTATTAATGATGACCGGCCCTGCATTGATGAAATTATTATTAAAACCTAAACGTTCGGAAAAAGGGAGCGGTCCCGTATACAGCAAAGTTGATATTGCCGGCTATAACTATGGAGAGCAGGTTTATGAAGGACACCATAAAATGGCTCCCGATAGAATTATTGTAGGTTCGGAAACCCATCCGCCGACAATTGCCCATAACTGGAAACTTGTCATGGATAATCCATATGTGATAGGAGATTTTATGTGGACGGGTTGGGACTATCTTGGGGAAGTCGGTGTCGGTGTGATAGATTATGGGAAAAACAGCGGCGTGTATGTAAAGCCTTATCCTTCCGTTTCGGCATATACCGGAGCCATTAACCTGATTGGTTACCGTGACCTGTACAGCCACTTGGCAGCTATGGTATGGGGAAAAGAAAAGAAGCCTTATATTGCTGTACAACCGCCTGATCATAGTGGAGAAAAGAAACATTTATCCCACTATCGTTTTACGGATGCATTTGCAAGCTGGACATGGCCGGGATGTGAGGGTAGGAAAACAGTAGTTGAAGTATACAGCCCGGATGATAAGGTTGAATTGTTCCTTAATGGGAAATCACTTGGCAGGAAGCGGCTTGATGATTTTTGCGCAAAGTATAAGGTTTCCTATCAGCCGGGAAGCCTGAAGGTCATAAGTTATGATCGTGACGGGAATGTAGTTGGAAATGCCGGTCTGACGACTGCAGGCCAATCGAAACAACTCAGGATAAAGGCAGAGCAAAAGAAGATTCGGGCAAACGGTGAGGATCTGTCATTTATTAATATTGCGTTGACAGATGATGATGGCATTGTACAGATGCTACAGGAACAGTTGATACATGTTTCAGTTACCGGTGCAGGAAGCTTGCAGGCCATTGGTACGGGTAATCCAAGACCGGAAGAACCATATGTAGGGAATAGCTGTACGACCTATCAGGGCAGAGCGCAGGTTATTGTCCGGAGCGGGTTTGAACCGGGTGTGATACAGGTAAAGATCAGCAGTGAAGGTGTTGGAGAAAAAGTTACGGAAATTATAGCAGAGTAGGGAAGAAGGAGCAGGCCATGGCGTTTCATAAATATCTTACATTCAGTTTTGATGATGGTTTGGAGCAGGACAAGAGACTGATCAGACTCATGAAAAAATATGGATTAAAAGGAACCTTTAATCTGAATGCAGGGCTGTTTGGGAAAAAAGATTGGGTAGGGCGCATTGGAAATATCGGATTTAAGGAATATAATGCGCCAGGAAATCATGGTATCATAAAGACAGTAGAGCATTTCAGGATTCCTAAGGATGAGATAAGACAGGTATATGAAGGGTTTGAGGTTGCATCCCACGCATATCGCCATGAAGCCCTGCCCGGGCTGAAAGCAGATCGGTTCGATGAGGTGCTGGGTCGTGATATTGATGAATTGTCGGAACTGGTCGGATATCAGGTGGCAGGACATGCATTTCCGGGAGGCATGAGTTCTAAAGAGGCGAGAGCGTATTTAAAAGAGCGTGGGATACTTTATGGGAGAGGAGCTTTTTCAAGTGGCAAGTTTACCTTTCCTGAAGAACCGGTTAATTATAGCCCTACCTGTTCCATCAAAGATAAAAATGTCATAACGTTATTTGATAAGTTCCTGGCATCTGACACAGAAAGTGAAGATTTGTTGTTTTGTGTGTGGGGACATGGTTATGAGATGGACTATGGAACTGCAAGGGCTTCCGAGGAGGCGTTTGAAAAGATTTTTGATTATGTATCTGGTCGTGAGGATATCATATATTGCACCAATAAAGAAGCGTTTATGCATATTCATGAAGATTAGGAAAATATTTGCTGATGTTGTTTTGTGTGAAATATGATAAGGATAATTTAGGTACAAAAGAGGTGGTAATATCGGGCGTTTACTTGTATTGGAATTTAATGAAGAGGAGACAGATGTTTTTAATGAGGTAATGGATGTTGTTGGCAGGTATCCTGACTTTAAAAGATATGAGTTAAGAGATGAACCGGCATTGCAACTTCCGGGGCTTGAAATCTATCCTGACCAGAGGAAGATATACCGTGACAGGCGAGAGATACATTTGACAGCCAAGGAGTATGATCTGCTCTGTTTTCTCGTGAAGAATAAGGGGAGAGTGCTTACCTATGATCAGATTTATCAGAAAGTCTGGGGAGATTACGCACAAGATATAGGAAACAATACGATTGGTTTTCATATCTGCAACTTAAGAGAGAAACTTTTTGCTGCATCCCCAGATGCACCATTTATGATACGGTGTGAGAGAAATGTGGGGTACTGCTTCGAGCTTATCCCCGAATAATCTACATAAACAGTCCTGCTTTTTAACAGGGCTGTATTTTATTGTCCGAATTTGCGTTTTTCCTAAGGGAAAACCAGCTAAATCCTCATTCAATCCTAATACATCTACTGTATACTTCCACTGTAACTGTCAATGAAGCTTACGGAGGGTATTTGCAGATGGAAGAATTCCCATGTGAGGCATACTATTACAGGATCGGCAGAAACGTCCGCAGGCTCCGCCGGGAAAAAGGGATGACACAGGAAGGGCTTGCAGAAGCGGCAGGTCTTTCCATTAAGATGATTCAGAAACTGGAGATTGGACAGAAGGGATTCCGCATGGAAACAATTATTAAGATTGCAATAACTTTAGATGTTTCCCTTGACAATCTCACCGATATGCGGGAAGCGGACAGAAAACTTACATTCTGGCAGGAAGCCTTTTATGCCATGACAGAAGATAAGACTGATGATGAGATAAAATACGCAGTAGGGATTGTGAATTCCGTATTCAAATTACATAAGCAGTATCTGGAGTAAAGGATGGGGTGTTGCATTGGAGCGAATTGTATACGGTGCAGTGCCCTTTTTTGTCTTTAGAAAAATAAGAACAATGTTTTTGGACTGATTACAGTACAAGTAAAAACGGAAATACAACATAGGAACAAACATACCCGAAATTTTTTCAATTAGGTATCTTTATGCCTAACAATTCCTTTTGAGTTTCTGTATCCTAAATACAGGCTTTCCGCCTGAATGTAGGAAATTTGACAACTGAATACCAGTATGCAGCGGCTTTAAGAGGTTTTCCCTTGATAAAGTTGCGCCGGACAAGGAGCTTCGCCATGACCTGCTTGCCCCATATGGGGTAAACCGAAAGACCGTAACAGGAGAAGGAAGGCAGCAAGCGGCATCCGGTGCGGGGCTTCCCATGGCAGGAAGCCCTAAGGGGAGCCATAATGATACTTCTGCCCGGTGAGGGCAGCCGGAACAGCACGCCGGAGGACGGGCAGGGAGAAGGAAGCGTTCCCTGTTACGGGCTATGGAGCGGACCAGCCATCCCGCCCTGCATACTCCCTGCCAGTAGGGGGCTGGGCAAATGAAAATCCCGTATGGGTACTGGCTTTTTATTAGCGGAAAACGGTGATGGATGGAATTGATTTTTAAGAAGCATAACAATTCAGCCATTCCATGGAAGCGCATAACACAAGGCAGTTATGTTTTTCCATGGGCTGGCTGGAAGGAGGTGGTGCTGGAAAATTACGCTGTAAATACAGCGTTGCTGTAAGCACAGGGGCTTTGCCCCTGAAACTATGCGGGGAGCAGCCTGGAAGGTAAAAAGCAGACTGCTTCCCTCTGGAAACCAAAATAAAAAAAGAAAGGAAAAAATATGGGAAGAAAAAGGAAATTTTCAAAACTTCTCCTGTTTGCCGCCATGTTATCCACCATTGGCGCAGGGGTATTGGGGAGCGTTCCCCTGCCTGTAAAAGCGGCGGAAGAGGAAGAGACCTACACAGTCAGGTTTGAAGCCTATGAGGGAACCTGTGAGACGGAAAGTGTTTCCGTACCCAGAGGGGAAAGCATCGTCCTGCCGGGTGCATCCTATGAAGGGCATTACCTTGAAAGCTGGATGGATGTAACTGAAAGTGGAAATGTGCATACCTTCAAGGCTGTAGGAACTGCCGGGAGTGAATACACGCCGGAGCGTGACCTGTGGCTATATGCCAACTGGAAACCGGATGAGGATCAGAAACCGGGGCAGGACATTACCGTAACCTATGAGGCAAGGATTGGGGATACCGGTTATGAAGAACTGGAGGAAGCCTTTGCAGATGCACAGGCTGGTGATACTATCACAGTCCTTAAGGATTGCAGGGTATCAGCTACCCTTGAAGTCACTGCTGATAACATCACCTTAAAAAGTGAGGATGCAGGAAACCCGGTGACGATCAGCAGGGAGGAAGGTTTTTCTGGGAAAAACTATGGCACAAATACCGATACCGTCCTGCTTGCAGTGACAGGCGGGAGCCTTACTACACAGGATATCATTTTTGATGGCGGCGCAGTATTGGATGGCGATTTCAATAATTCCGGCAAAGTCTGGAACGGCCCACTGATATACGTGGATGGTGTTTATACCATGGAAAGAGGAACTGTCCTTCAGAACAATTATAATACTGACGGTTATGTAAACGATGGCAGCGGCAGGCCGCTCCACACAGCCGGGGCTTTACATATCGTACAAGGGGGAAGACTTACCATGAATGGCGGGCTGATCCAGGGATGTTATGAGGCAGGGGCTGGCGGCGGCATCCAGTCAGAGGCAGGCTCCCATGTGTCAGTCGCTTCCGGCACAGTAAGGAACTGTTACGCAACATGGGGCGGCGGTATGCTGCTGGGAGGGGATGCAGAGCTTTCCGGCATGACCATATCGGGAAACAGCGCAGGCTCCACAGGCGGCGGGATATACAGCAAGGCGCCCTTCACAGTGACGGACACCCTGATCGAGGGAAATTATTCTGCCTATGATGGCGGCGGAATCTGTACCTACACAGGACACCGCCCTAAGTTCATTAGATGTACCTTTGCCGGAAATGTGTCAGGCAGGGGCAGCGCAGTCCAGACATTAGAAGGGGAGGGAACGGAACCCCTTGAGATACATGACTGTACTTTCAGGGGAAACCTCTCGGAGGAAAAAAGTTATGCAGGCGGCACCATCTGCTACATGAACGAGACAGGGATTATCCTTGCAGGGAAGACTGTTATGGAAGATAACCTCACATTGGGAGTTGATCCCTGCGATATCCTGTTCTTTTATAACACAGGCGCATCCATCCTTCTGGATGAAGATTTTGAGAGCGATTCCACCTTTGTTCTTGGGGGATTCCATGGTGTGATAAAGCCCGGGAGGGTGCTGATTGACGGGGTGAAATACCACAAGGACGCAAGCCCGGAGCAGTTCCCATGGCATACTACAAACTACTGCACAGAAAAAAGGGGCGAAAACCTCTACCTTGCAGAAGTACCCAGGACATATTCAGTCAGCTATGATGCCAACAACAGCCCCACAGGGTCAAGCGATATGTGTTCCGATCCGAATAAGTATACCAGTAAAGACACAGTGACCATTATGGACCAGGAAGCGCTTTTCCCGCTTATGGGGAACATTGTAAATTTCGGGTATAACTTTGCCGGGTGGAACACAGAGCCGGACGGAACGGGAACCGATTATGCGCCGGGGCAGGAGACAAGCCTTACAGGGAACCTTTACCTCTATGCGAAGTGGGAGGCAAAAGAGCCTGTCACCCTTACCTATATCTATAATGACGGGGAAGGAAGGACAGACAGCGCACAGGTGATCCCCGGGGCAAATATCGTATTCCCCGACGCTTCCAGAAAAGGTTACAGCTTTAAAGGCTGGTATGAGGATGAAGCGCTGACAGTATTTGCAGGGAATGCAGGGGAGAAGCATTATGCACCCCAGAAAGATACCTCTTATTATGCCGCATGGGAAAAGACAGACGCAACAGTCACCTTTGACGCAGACGGCGGGAAGATGGAAGGTGGAGATATTACTGCCAAAGTAGGCGATACAATCACGCTTCCAAATTGCACGAAGGAAGGTTATGAGTTTATCGGCTGGTATGACGGAGATACCTGTGCCGGGCAGGCAGGGGAAGAGTACACAGTCTCTGATGACGTGACCTTGAAAGCCCGTTATGAAAAGAAAGAAGCTGTCACCTGCACGATCACCTTTGATGCGGACGGAGGAAAGATGGAGGGCGGAACGGTCATTGCAAAGGCAGGAGATACTGTCACCCTTCCAAACTGCACGAAGGAAGGTTACGAATTTACCGGCTGGTACGATGGCGATACCTGTATCGGAAAAGCAGGGGAAGAATACACTGTCTCTGCCGATGTTACCCTAAAAGCACGTTATGAAAAGAAGGAAGATGAAGCGGTCATCTGCACCGTTACCTTTGACGCTGACGGTGGCGAGACAGCAAGGGAGAGCATTTCCGCAGAGAAAGGCAGCGCAATTATCCTTCCTGCCTGCAGTAAGACAGGCTATGAGTTTTTAGGCTGGTTCCTTGCTTCTGACGATAGCATCTGCACCGGACAGGCTGGCGAGGAATTTACCGTACAGGGAGATATTACTTTAAAGGCACATTTTGAGAAGAAAGAGGAAGTGAAAGTTACCATTACTTTTGACGCTGACGGAGGAAAAGCGGTAAATCCGATCAAGGCAGAAAAAGGCAGTATCATCCGCTTACCCAAGACGGAAAAGGGAGGTTACAGCTTCCTTGGCTGGTATACAGAAAAAGACGGCGGAATCCTTCTTGGAATCCCCGGCAGTGAGATGAAAGCGGTCAGGGATATGACAGCCTATGCTCTCTGGGAAAAAGAAGCAGAAATAGATTCTGATAATGACGCTGATCCCGAAACCTGTAAAGTGACTTTCCATGCAGGAAAAGGAACGATTAAGGTAAAAGAGATTACCATTATTATGGACGGGAGCCTTTACCTTCCCATGCCGGAACGTGAAGGATATGATTTCACAGGATGGTATTTGGATGATGACCTGACGCAGTTTGCAGGGGCATACCATGACACTTACCGCATTACCAGAGATACAGATTTCTATGCAAAGTGGGAAAAGTCAAAAGAAAACAGCGGCGGTAATGGAGATTCAGGCAACAGTGGAAATACAGAAAGCGGAGACAGTAACAGTGGTGACAAAACACAGGATGGAGATAATTCTAATGAAACCTTAAATACATACACGATCAAATATGATGCCAATGGTGGCAAGACTAGGAATGCATCTGTTAAAGTGGTAAAAGGCGGCAGTGTGAAGCTCCCGGCTGCAGAACGTGAGGGCTACACCTTCAAAGGCTGGTACACAGACAGGCAGGTATTTATCGGAACAGAGGGAGAGACTTATAAACCCAGCAGGAGCATCAGCCTCTATGCAAGATGGGAAAAAGCAGAAGAAAACAATACCAATGGAAAAGATGACCAAAACACTTCGGACAAAAATCAGAATACAAGCGGCACTGTCTCCGGCAATTCGGCAGGCAGCCCTTCAGATAAAAATGCAGATACCAATACCGGAACGGAAGGAGGAAATGGAAATGCAGGAAAAGGATCAGAGCCGGTTATCCAGACTGGTTATGCGTCACCCTTTTATCTTCTTGCTGCCCTTGGGCTGTGCGGCGTTGTGCTTGCTGCTGCATCTGTGCTTGAAGGGAAGAAAAGCGGGGAAAGCTGCCTGTAGTGGATGCGTGATTTGACCATGTATTCTTTATGCAGGAAAGGCAAAGGATCAGAAGTAAATAAGGCTGTTATTGTCACAGCATAAAATGCGGCAGGGGCTTTTGCTCCTGCCATTGGAGATCATGGCGGCAGATATCCGGTTCTTAGAAAGTGCTGGTATCTGCCGCTATTTGTATATAGAAGAAAGGGAACACATGGAAAAAATAAAATATTTTATTAGCTGGCTTGGGGAGAAACTTTTCCCTGACCTGCCGGAAAAGAAAAGGCAGCGGATCGCAGTGCAGATCATAGTGGGAATTTCCCTTGCCATTGTCTGCATGGCAGGCATGGGGATCTTCCGCTATAAGGCAGTGAAACAGCTTGAAAAATATCAGGCGATAGCAGACGCTTATGCACAGCTTGATATTATTTTAGAAGAGGGAAGGGAGCAGTCGCAGAAGGAAGCGGCGGCGGAACTGGAAGAACTTTTCTCCGAAATGGAAGCGGATGCAGAACGGTACAGGCAGGAGTATGAAGCGGAAATGAGGGAGAAGGGATTGGAAGCCTACGATTGGGATGCCTTATGCAGTGAAAATGAGGATATCAAAGGCTGGCTCTGCATCCCTGATACCTTGATCAATTTCCCCGTAGTGGGAACAGATGACAACGCCTTTTACCTCTCCCATGATTTCACAGGGGATAAGAGCAGCGCCGGGTGCCCTTTCATGGACAAGGACACGCAGGTATGGGATTTCAACCGCATCATCTATGGCCACAACATGGGCGCAGGTTCAGAAGCTATGTTCTCCACCCTGTTAGATTATGAAAAAGAAGATTATTTCATGGAACACCGGACCATCTATTTCACAGATGCTTATGGGAGCGCAACTGCCTACCAGGTAATGGCAGTTGTCAAATACAGCATAGACGATCTGGAAGAGTGGGATTTCCGCATAAGGAACCATGCCGATATGGAGAGCTACAATGCATGGATGGAGCAGTTACAGGGAAGGGCATTGTATTATGCAGAGCCAGACCACGCTCCTGCCAGCATCATCACCCTTGCCACCTGTGACAGGAGAATTCATGGAAAAAACGGGAGGTTCCTTGTTGTTGCGGGGAAGATAGCCGGATAGACCGCAGGAAAAATATTTTTATGGAGGAGGCTGTAGATGTCACTGGACCATATGAAGTCAGTAGACATACGGACGGTAAAGCCGGAGGACGTGGCAGACATACAGCAGATAAAGATAGACGCTGCATTGACACAGCAGGAAATGAGAAAGGAATTTATCCGCCAGGTAGGAAACCCTTACTGCTTCCGGGTGGGCAAGGTCATTGTAAAGGCTGCCTACAGCGGGGATGGGGTATCCCTGAATGAGCGGTTCGAGGAACTTCTGTTGTCAGTGTGACATTAAAATACGGTTGGAAAACAGTTGAAATAAGAGGAAGAAAATAGTGGGAAAGTGTGGAAAAAAGCCTGAAAATGTGTTAAGATAAGAACCATAGAGGACTAAATCATGTGCAAACTCCGGTTCTTAAATCCATTAAGATAGGGCTGTCTTAATTGAAACCAGGAAAAGGAGCATTGCAGATGGAAAAGAAAAATAATTCTAATACATATCAGGCAGCCATCTACCTGAGGTTATCAAGGGAAGATGGCGATGCTGGTGAGGGCATGAAGCTTGTCAGCAACAGCATATCGAACCAGAAAGCCCTTATCATGGACTTTCTGAAATCCCATGCAGAAATAGAAATACATTCAGTGTATGCAGATGACGGGTACAGCGGGGTAAATTTTGACCGCCCTAATTTCCAGCGGATGCTGGAAGACATACGGAAAGGCATTGTCAACTGTGTCATTGTAAAGGACTTATCCCGTTTCGGCAGGAATTATATTGAGGCAGGGCGCTATATTGAAAAGATATTCCCCATGCTGGGGGTGCGCTTCATTGCCATCACTGATAATTATGACAGCCTGGACGCACAGGGCGGCTATGGCGGCGACATGGTGGTGCCGTTCAAGAACCTCATCAACGATGCCTACTGCCGGGATATCTCCATCAAGATCAGGAGCCACCTTGAAATGAAACGTAAGAAGGGGGAATATATCGGCGCATTTGCGGTGTATGGCTACCGGAAGGATGAGAGGAACAAGAACCAGCTTGTCATTGATGAATATGCGGCAGGCGTTGTGAGGGATATCTTCACCATGAAGATGTGCGGATTAAGCCAGCAGGCGATAGCCGACAAGCTGAATACAGACGGAATCCTGTCGCCCATGGAATATAAAAAGAGCACCGGCATCAACCTTGAGACCAGCTTCAAAAAAAGCGCACAGGCGAAGTGGTGTTACAACTCTGTCACAAGGATATTAAAAAATGAGATTTATACCGGAACTCTCGCACAGGGGAAGCAGACTACTCCCAACTATAAGATCAAGACAAGGGTGATGAAGCCGGAAGAGGAATGGGTGAAAGTGGAGGATACCCATGAAGCAATTATTCCAGCAAAAGATTTTGCGCTGGTGCAGGAATTATTAAAGCAGGACACAAGGATATCCCCGGAAAAGGAAGCACTATACCCACTGGCAGGGCTGCTCTACTGTGGCGACTGCAAAGAGCCCATGGTGAGAAAAACTATCCCGGCAGGCGGCAAAAAATATGTGTATTATGTCTGCTCCGGCAATAAGAAAGACAGATCTTCCTGCTCCCCGCACCGCATCCCGGAAGCAGAGCTGACAGAGACGGTGCTGTGCCTTGTGCAGATGCACATAGAAAAGGTGCTGACGCTGGAAAAGGCAATGGAAGCAATTGAGAAAGCCCCGGGATTAAAAGCGGACGTGGCAAAGTTTGACTTGCGCATCCGTAAGAAAAAAGGGGAACTGGAAAAAGCAGAGAAGAGGAAGATGAACCTGTACGAGGACTTAAAGGACGGCATCATCACCAAGAAGGAATATTTACAGCTAAAGACAGAGTATGACAGGCGGATAGGGGAAGCGGAAATGCTGATCCGCTCCTATGAAAAAGAAGCCAGTCTGATACTGGAAAGCAGGAGCAGCCTGCATGAATGGGCCAGGGCATTTAAGGAATACCGGAATATCCAGACATTGGAGAGGAATGCGGCGGTGGTCATGATAAAGAAGGTGCTTGTTTACAGCGCAGACCGGATAGAAGTAATTTATAATTTCAATGATGAATTTGCAAGGTGCATGGAATACACAGCAGCATACGGGGAAGCACCGGAGGGGAAGGAGGCGGTATAAATGGCAAGGAAGAGCAGGAAAGCAGCCGTCTCTGGCCTTATGGAGAAGGACACAGCAAATGCAACGCAGGAAATGAAAACCTACCGCACAGCAGCCTATGCAAGGCTTTCCGTAGAGGACAGCAAAAACCCGGACTGTGACACCATAGAGAACCAGCTTTCATTAGTCAGGGATTACATAGCAAGCAGGCCATACCTTACCCAGACGGCGGAGTATATCGACAACGGTGTGTCGGGAACCCGTTTTGACCGTCCAGAATTTACAAGGATGGTAAATGATATGCGGGCAGGGGAGAACGACTGCATCGTGGTGAAAGACCTGTCAAGGCTTGGCAGGAACTACCTTGAAACAGGGGATTACCTTGAAAAGATCTTCCCCTTTTTCGGAATCCGGTTTATCGCTGTGACGGATGGCTATGACAGCACTGCATCCAGTGCGGCGGATGACGGCCTTATTGTTCCGCTGAAAAACCTGATCAATGAAGCATATGCAAAGGATATGTCGAAAAAAGTTTCCACCGCTATTGACATCAAACAGAGGCAGGGGAAATTTGTAGGGAGCAGGGCGCCTTATGGGTACAGGAAAAGCCCGGAGGATAAGAACCAGCTTATTGTTGATAAGGAAGCCAGCCCCATTGTGGTAAGGATATTTGAGTGCAAAGCGGCAGGCATGGGCAACGGGGCTGTTGCAAGGATGCTGAATGAGGAGGGGATCGCTTCCCCTATGCGGTACAAATATGAGAAAGGGCTGACGAAAAACAAGAGGTATGCGGATGGTCTTTGGAATGACAGCACAATTGCCGCAATAATCCTGAACCCGGTCTATATCGGCGATATGGAGCAGGGGATTCAGAAAGAAGCCATGTATATGGGGATAAAGAAACATAAGCCTGAAAGATCAGGGCGCATCTATGTGGCAGGAACCCATGAGCCGGTAGTAAGCAGGGAATTGTTTGATAAAGTGCAGGAGCTGGTTGAGGAGCGGAAACAGAAGGTTATCGCAGAACGGGAGAAATATGCCCACGTGGAGAGGAAAGAAAATATATTCATACATACTGTCTTTTGCGGGGATTGCGGAGGGAGCCTGAACCTGCACCGGAAAGCAAGGAAAGCAGCCGGAGGGGTAAAGGTCTGTTATGATTATATCTGCCCCAATTCCGAATCTTATGGGGAAAAGTTCTGCAAAAGGAAGAGGATAAAGATGCAGGAACTGGAGGAAGCGGTAGGAGCCGCCTTAAGGCTGCATATAAATCTTTTCCTTGACACGAAAGCAGTCCTGGAGAACCTTAACAGGACAGCGCAGGCAAAGCAGATAAAGGACGGCTACAGGCGGCAGATGGCAGAGACAAGGAACCGGATGGAAAGGGCGCAGTCCATGAACAGCAGCCTTTACAGCGATTATGCGGACGGCCTTTTAAATGAGAGGGATTACCTGTATGCAAAGAGGAAATATGTAAAGGAAGCGGAAGAGATGGCGCAGAAACTTTCCGAACTGGCGGCAGTGCAGGCAACCTATGAAGCGGAATATGCAGGGGGCGGCGGCATGGAGGAGACCATAGGGCGGTATGCGGATTTTCAGGAACTTTCTTCTGAAATAGTCCATGCACTGGTCAGAAGGATCGTATTTTTCGGGGAAGGCAGGGTTGAGATCGAATATACTTTCGCTGATGAAATGAAGGAATTTGTGGAACTGGCAGAATGTAGAAAGGGAGAGGTTTTATGCACGAAGGAAGAAACTGTGTAGCAAAGCAGGGAGATTTTAAAGAATATACAGTCTGCCTCTATATCCGGCTTTCCATGGAAGATGATGATGTGCCCGGCAGTTCCTCCAAAACAGAGAGCGGGAGCATCACAACGCAGAGGGACCTTCTTTATGATTACATTAAAAGCCGGAAGGAGTTTGAGGTCTGTAAGGTCATTGAAAAATGTGATGACGGGTTTTCCGGCACCCATTTTGACAACAGGCCGCAGTTTACGGAAATGATAGGGCTTGCCAAAAAGGGGGAGATCAACTGCATCATCGTAAAGGATTTTTCAAGGTTCGGCAGGGATTACGTGGAGCTTGGCAATTACCTTGAACAGCTATTTCCCTTTATGGGTGTGCGTTTTATCTCCGTCAATGACAACTATGACAGCGCAGAGCTTGCAGAGGGTGCAACCGGCGGCCTGGATGTGGCGTTCAAGAACCTTATTTATGACTACTACAGCAGGGAAATGTCGAAGAAGCAGAAAATCGCATGGCAGAGGATGGCACAGCAGGGGCAGTATAATTCCACCTGTGCCCTGTATGGCTACAGGAAATCGGAAACTGATAAGCATAAGCTGGCCATAGAGCCGGAGGAAGCGGCGGTTGTCAGGGAAATCTTTGCCATGAAAAACGCAGGGATCGGAACCACCATGATAGCCAAAACACTGAATGACAGGGGAATCCCCAGCCCGTCAGAGCTTTACCGGTCAAGGGGAAGCGCAAGGCAGTGGAAGAATAAGGACAGGAAGTGTTACTGGACTGCCTGTAAGGTGGAGGATATCATCAGGGATGAAAAGTATACCGGAACCATGGTACAGCTTAAGACGAAGCTGGATTCGGTGGGAGGGAAGCAGGTAAAACGCCCGCAGGAGGAATGGGTGAGGGTGGAAGATACCCATGAGGCGATTATTGATTATCCCCAATACATAAGGGCAGTTTCTTCTTTGAAACAGCAGAAAGCGAAGGAGGGAAAAAGGCAGAAGAATATCTATTACTGTGGGTGCTGTGGAAGGGCACTGCACAATGCACACAGGGGAACTGTATTTTGCAGGCAGAGGTCATTCAAAACTGATTCTGACTGTAAAGATGTAGAGATTTATAAACATGATGCAGATATGGCGGTGCTTGCGGCAGTCAAAAAGGAAGCGGAGCTTTACCTTGACAGGGATAAGTTATCAAGGCAGGCGGTGAAAAGGAATGCATCTTTATCTGTAAGCGACAGGATCAACGCCATAGTAAAGTCCATGGAAGCGGCACAGAAGGGATGGTTCGCATTATATGATAAGTATGCGGATGGGAAGCTGGAGAGGGAGTTCTTCCTGAATGAGAAGAAAAAATATGATGCCGATATGGAGCGGATGGAAGCGGAGCTTGCGGCACTCCGGCAGACGCAGGAAGCGGAAGAAAGTATACAGGATGGCTCCAAGAGAAAGGCAGAACAGGCAATGGGATTTCTGGAAGAGGACGAGCTGACCGAAGATATGAAAGAAAAGCTGATTGAGAAGGTGATCGTATATCCGGGGAACAGGATTGAGATAGTGTGGAAGTTCGGGGAATATATATACCATAAAAGTAAGTAGAGGTATTTATGTAAAAAAACATAGATAGTATATCATTAATTAATTTTTTTTACATTAAGATTCCCCAAATTTCTTGCATTAAAAGCATTTATAAGAATTTTGGTGTTAAAGGAATTTAATATTCGATGTAATAGCTAACCCATATCGCAAAATTGTTTTCTCTAAATTGATAGATAAATATTCATTTTTTAAGGTGTAATGGATTGTATTCATAAGAAAACAATTCATTATGCCTTTTTTGAAAAGATAGTGAGTCAATTTTGTACTGTATAGATTAGTTTTTGACTTGTTATTAATTTATAGTATAATTATAAATGTAGATTTTTGAAACCTTTAGATTATACAGTAAGAAGGTGAAGTGGATGACTACTCAAAGGAAAAGAATAGATATTACATCGGCTGATTCGAAACAACTCGGGTTTGAATACCAATATTTGTACTTTATTGTAAAGCTTTTTTCGCTTTCTCGTGGAGATGAGGTTGGTTATGAAACTTTAGATGATGTACATACTATTTCTTTTCATGAGCAAAAAACATATTTATATCAATTGAAACATACTATTGATGCAACGCCCTTAGGTGAGCAGGTCAATTTAACAACATTGTCGGAAGATTTATGGAAAACTCTTTCTAATTGGAGCAAATTAATTTCAGATCCTTTGGAGGGAAGAATAAAAAAAGATGCTCAAAAACAATTTATAGAAACATCATGTTTCATTTTAGTTACGAATCGTAGGGTGAATGCTAATGAAATGATAAATAAAATGACCGGGGTAAAACAGGGAATTGTCAATGGCAGTGATTTTCTTAATTATATAAAACAGTTACAAGCTAAAACAAAGAATATAGAAATTAAGGAATATATGAATGATATTATAAAGCTTGGAGTATCGGTGTCACAGGCATTTATAAAGAATGTGGAAATTATTGATTCGCCTAATAATTTATTTGATACTATTCGAGATGGAATAAGAGATAAGATGGTTCCAGAAGAGTATATTGATGATATATTTGGAAATTTGTATCGGCAACTAAAAGAGGATTTTTTTAACAAAGTCACTAGCGGACAACGTCAAATTATTACTTATGAAGATTGGATAACAAAATATCGTGAAATATTTAATCAGTATCGTTCTACCTTATTGCCTTTGAGGGAATATAACCCAATTTTGCCGGAACATTTAGACGAGCAATTCTTTGTAAAGGAACTTATAGAAATTGGTGCAGTGGATATGGATGATTTTGGGCTTTCTGAGATTGCGGAATATACGAATCATTATTTGAGTATAACAATGCAATTAGAAGATTGGTATAAAGAGGGGCGGATAACACATTCAAGTATGTTGCAGTTTCATAAAGATGCAATTTTACAGTGGAAAAATATACATCGAACTTGCCATAGATTGACCAAAGGAAATTCGGGGTTGGATTGTCAAAATGCATTAAATTGTTTCGATAAAATAATGGATGAAAAGTTAGGCTTTATGTCAACTGCATTGGGAGTAGAAAAATCCAATGGTGAATTCATAAAATTAGCTGATGAAAAGAAAATTGGCTGGAAATATGCTTGGAAAGATAGGTATTTTAAAAATGGACATTAATGCGTTAAAAGATAATGAATTAATTACTGGCATTTCTGTATTGGCTACACTAAAACATGTGGATCAAATGGAGATAGCTAAATGTATGTTAATAGAACCTCTTTTAAGTTATAGCAAGGTACTACAATTGTTGCGAAAATCAAACAGTAGTGTCAAGAGTGTTGAAGATTTGATTATGAAGGAAAGTATTACTTTTTCAAATTTTAATGAACGATACAGAGATAAATTTATACTTTCGATTAATTCTATTATATTGTTTAAAAAAATGGGATTACTCAGTGTAGAAGAAAACATGATAATTTTTCGGGGAAATAATTTCAATTTTAATGAATCTTCATTAGGGAAAAAAGCATCAACAAGGATTTTAGCATCAAAGAATTTAGCAAAAATATTATCGAAGGGGGAAACAAGCGATTTATATTTAAGCTTGCGAATAAAAATATGAGGTTTTATATTGATAATTTGATTCTATGGTTAAATGATGGTACAAAGCGAACGTTGAAGTTTGAAGAAGATAAAATAAATATAATTACAGGAAATAGCAAAACGGGAAAGACGGCAATATTAGAAATCATAGATTATTGCCTATGCGGAAGTAATGAGACAGTGGTTATTTCTCACGAGCATATTGGTGAAAATGTATTATGGTATGGAATACGTTTTGTTATTAATGAAAAAACATATACGATAGCTAGAGGGGCAATTTTAGAAGGAGGTATGTTTTCAGCGGATTATTATTTTTCGCAAACAGGAGATATCCCAGAGATGCCATGCGTGAAAATGGGCGAACAACAGATAAAATCTATTTTGGAAAATGAGTTTTTGATAGATGATGAGGTCACAGTTTCTTATGGTGGGCGGAGTATAAAAAGGAATGCAAGGCTTTCTTTTAGATACTTTCTAATGTATAACACTTTGTCGAAAGACGTAGTTGATAATGGAAAACTTTTTTTTGATAAATTGAATATAGAAAGATATAGGGATGTTTGGTTTCAAATTTTTGATTTGTCACTCGGGGTCATTGACTTAAATACGATTACGTTTCAAAAGAAAATTGAAGAATTGCGACAAAGTATTTTTATTTTGGAAGCAGAAAAAAAGAAAGAAAACCGCAAAAAGCAGCAAGTAGAATCTCAAGTTGATTTGTTAATAAAGCATGCAAAAGAAAATAAATTAATAGATGAGTCATTGCAACGGGAAGAAGCCTTCTCTAAGATAAGAGAAATGATCAGTGAAGGGGCTATTTGTTTTTCATCTGATTTTTCTGTTCAACAGAAATTTGTAGAGCTTCAAGAAAAAAGAGAAGCGATAAATCTTCAGATTGTTAAACTAAAGCGCTTTAAAAAAAGTTATAGTGAATATAAAAATAGTTTACGAGAGGATGCTGATGCATTACAGCCTATTAATTATATACAATCAAAATTTGGAGATAAAGTGGATGGAGAATATAGACAATTTTTGAATATACTTTCCAAAGATTTGGAAAAGGTAAAGGGAGCCATTTCAAATAAACGTCCATTTGAGTTTGATGTAGAACGCAAAATTAGGGAATTGAATAAAGAACTTAAAAATTTAGATAGTGAATTGTCAACGACTGCACATGTAGATTATACAATGATTCCAACGGCACAGAAACTTGTTTCTTTAGGAGAAATAAAGGCTGAATATAAAAGCATAGACTTTTCGTATGAATATAAGAAAGACTATGATGAAGAAATTGAGAATAAGAACGCTGAATTAATTGACTTGGAATCACAATATACTCTGATTGAAGATAGGCGAGAACTGGTTATTGAGACACTAAATGAATATATTCAAATGTACATAGAAATTTCTAAGGATGCATTAGATGAATATGGTAATTATTGTGCTAGATTTGATTATAAAAATCAGCGGTTGACATTAAAGAAAAATAAGTCAGCAAGTATAGCCCAGATATCGAGTAGTTCAGACCACTTATTTATGCATTTATGCATGTTTGCAGGAATTCATCATCTGATATTGAATGAAGCGGTAAACTATGTTCCAAGTTATTTGATAATTGATCAGCCTAGCAGACCATATTTCAATAACTCCGAATATGATTATAAGGACAGTAAGCAATCATTATCTAAAAAGGATGATTGGTCTAAAGTGAAAAATATTTTTACATTATGGGATAAATTTTTTACTTCTGTTTTAGAACAAAAAAAACATTTTCAATTAATCATATTAGAGCATGTATCAGAAGAAGCGTGGAGTGGATGTGAGAATGTCCATTTAGTAGAAGTTTTTGATGGTGTAGAGAATGCGCTTATTCCATTAAAATTAAAGAATGATGTGAAATAAGAATAGATTTATTACTGGGAGATAATATTCAATTTAAATATCTTGAATTGTTTTACATAAGCTGAGAAGCAATTCTTGGCTTTTCTTTTATTTGTAATCAAAGAATAAGTGATGAGAATTTTTAGTCCATACTTGACAGGAGAATATCCGATTTGGCACGGTCAGGCTCCCCGTATTATCAGTACATTTTTAGAGAACTATGATTTTTCCGGGAAAACAATAGTACCGTTCTGTACTTCCCATAGCAGCGGGATTGGTTCCAGTGCGGATAATCTTCATCCTCTTTGCGCAGAGTCTGTGGAGTGGAGGGATGGAAAAAGATTTGAACCAGGAGTTTCAAAAGAAAGCGTTCAGAAATGGATTGAGGAAATTGGGATTGAGTGAAAAGTTAAAAAATAAAGGTGTTAGTCCGAAAGTGTGCTGGTGGATATAATTCGTAGTCAGGCAATCCTGAATTTATGCGGTCTGAAAACGAGCAATTTTAAGTACCAACACATTTACGGACTAACACCAAAATAAATAATTGGCAAGCGGCATATCGCCTATTGCAGTGAGTACCACAAGGGAAAGAAGCCGCTGACCGCCGAGAGGAAAACTCTCAATCAGCGGAATCAGCTGTCGGAGCTGACTCGTTGCACTTCAAAAAATACACCATCCCACGGAATAATCAGGGTGTTTTCGTCTTTTATATAAAAAGTATCACCAATGCCGCCTGCATTTTCTATTGCCACTACCTGAATAGAATCTTTGAAAATTCCCAGTGTTTCCAGACTAGTGCCTTGATAGATGGACGAAAAATCATCTGCGGTCTGAGTGCTTTCGAAATATTGGGGGGAATCCAGACGGTGTTGGTCATCATATATGGCATAATCTTTAAAATATTCAAAACGGGTTCCCACCAGTGCAGAGCAATCTTCCTCTGACATGGCACTGTAGGCGCCAAAAGTTGATGAAGTTATCTCCCATGTTCCCAAATAGGAGGGTGAAGAAGATGATACATCTGGGGATGGGGCTACAGTTTCAGTTTCAGCTTCCACTTTTTCGGGGACAGACTGAGTGCTGGGGGAAATTTGAGATTGGTTGTCCTCAGCTTGTGAGGGCTGTTCCATGTCTGGTTGTTCCGGCACAGACTGATTTTGAGTTTCCTGTCTTGATTCTTCCTGTGCCGGTTCTTCCTGTGCAGGATTTTCTATTGGAATCGGTTCTGTAACAGGAAGTGTTGATTGTTGCTGGCCGTTACTTCCGCATCCTGTTATGGTACAAGTTAATAGCAGTATAAAGCCAGTCAGTAAAACGATAGTTTTCCGATCTATGGCAGACAGGGGAAATTTTAACGAAAATTCTTTTTGTAATAATTTATTTGTTTGTTTCATTTGTTGTTACTCCTTTCATACCTATAAGTTTTGACTTATCGGTTTGCGCCGGGAAACATTATACCATGCTCAATTATGAAAAGCAATCCCCGCTCTAAGTCCGTCCCTTGACCGTCTGGATTTTTGCCGCTTTTGTTCCCCAGTATATACGCCGGAATTATCCATAGCAAGTGAAACTAATACTTGTTCGATTGGCAATGAACTGTTAGGGCAAATCAGGCAAAACGATGCTGTCAAACGAGCATATGGGCGTAGGTTTGCTTATAATGTTCCGGCAGAATATAGCGGGAAAAGCTCTAATGCAAATCTTATTTCCTATGAGGAAAATCAATTCAGGGGGGGGCGGCAGACTCTTTAGTAGCCGGTTCCGTAGAAACAGTCATGCAACAGGAAAATCAAGTATTACTCGTACAGACGGGAAATGCTGATGTGCAAGCTGGCGACATTATAACCTTGTCTATCAACGATAGTATGCAGACCGTTACAGTTGCAGGGATTTTATCTGATAGTCCTTTAGCCCGTGTGGAAGGTACGGAAACCTTTTTCTGTTCAGAAAAAACATTTACTGCACTGATAGGAGAAAAAGGCTATACGATTATAGATATTCAGTTTGAAAACAACGCTTCCAGTGAAGATGTAAAAGCGATCGAAAATTTATTTACTGATGGCGGCGTAATATTTTCGGACAGTCTTTCAAAAGTGCAGCAGCAAAGAAATCTGTACCATACTTTTGCCGTCCTTGTTTATGGTTTCCTTTCTATTATCGTTGCGATTACCATATTCCATATTATGAATACGATCAATATGGGGGTTGCAGCAAAAATGAAAGAATACGGAGGTATGCGTTACTTCCCTTTTGGCGGTTTGGGGGCCTGCAAAACGGTTACAAAGAATGTCTGTCATTGAAAATATCAGCGCACAATAATCTTTCAAAATCTCTTGAGAAGGTAGCTTCAAAAACTACTCTCTCTTTTTGGATTGCTCTATGATAAGATGATTCAGTATATATTTGGTTTAATTTGCATTATGACCGCCCATGTTTAAAATATAAAAATATGTTCATGGCAAGGTTTTGGCAAGGTTTCTGTATTATAATAGATAATCTAAGAGCAGAAAGAAAGGAACAGGAGAATGAATAGGGTTTTGGTCATTGATGATGATAAAGAGCTTTGCGCTCTTATGAAAAAGTGTATAGAGCAGGAGAACTTGTCAGCGATTATTGCCCATGAGGGTGTAGCAGGACTGCGGCTGTTAGAGGACAATAAGGAACTATGTTCCCTAGTGATCCTTGATGTGATGATGCCGGGTTTAGACGGATTCCATGTATTGAAAAAAATCAGGGAGACAAGCAATGTTCCGGTGTTGATGCTCACAGCAAAAAGTGATGAAGGTGATAAAGTTTCCGGGTTGCGGCTGGGTGCTGACGATTATCTGACAAAGCCATTTAGTCTTACTGAATTGATGGCACGTATCAATTCTCTTATCCGCCGTTACACTACTTTGAATACTCCTGCCGGGCTGGATACGGAAGTCCTGCAATTTACGGGTATGGTGGTTGATAAGGGAAAACGGCTTGTCTTTGTCCAAAATATGCCTGTAGAGCTTACGGGCAAAGAATTTGATCTGCTTTTGTTTCTGGCTACTAACAAGGGCCGGATATTTACGAAAAAGCAGATTTATACGCAGGTA
The DNA here is from genome assembly GCA_910575245.1 of Clostridia bacterium. Classification (GTDB taxonomy): domain Bacteria; phylum Bacillota; class Clostridia; order Lachnospirales; family Lachnospiraceae; genus UBA3282. The sequence continues at coordinate 42,203 of CAJTEN010000015.1, forward strand.
TGGGAGGATGAATATGCCTTTGATGACAGCAATATCATGTCCTTTATCAGCAAACTGAGGAAAAAGATTGAGTCAGATCCGGAACATCCCTTTTACATTCTTACAGTAAGAGGAGTCGGTTATCGTTTTAATCAGGAGGCATAAGGATGGGAATAAATACTTATCTGTTTTTGGCCTTTGTACTTGCAGTGCTGGTCATTGTGTATCTTATAACAAAATTACGGCGTGTGCGGACTCAGATATCTTTCATAAAAGATACGACAGATGATATAAAAAGAGGCAATCTGAACCGGCGTATCCTGACCAGGGAAAGTGATATGACAAAGCAGATCTGCTATGACATTAACGAGATCGCATTGAATGGCCAATTACAGTTAATTCAGCAGAAACAGTCCGAACAGGCATATAAACGGTTGATGACCAGCCTCTCCCATGACGTAAAGACACCGCTTGCTTCCTTGGCAGGGTATCTGGATGCTGTGGAACATAAAATTGTTTCAGGGAAGGAAAAAGAAGAATACATCCATGTGGCTTATGAAAAATCACAAAATTTAAAGCAGTTTATAGAAGCATTATTTGAATGGGTGAAACTGGATTCCAAAGAGCAGATTTTCTATTTTGAGCAATGTGATATAAACGAACTTACCCGCAGTATTATAGCGGGGTGGGTGCCGATTCTGGAAAGCTATCATTTTGAGTATGAGATGGGTTATCTATTACACAGGAGCTTGCTGCTGCACACCAGGGAACCATTATTGCGGACAGCGTGCCCGGCTTAGGGGCAATATTTACGGTTATACTTCCGAAAGTCCTGTGAATAGCAGGATTTTCTATTCAAAACATGAAAAAAGCAAGGTTACGGCAAGGTTTTGACAAGGTTGAGGCTCTATAATTCTATAATAGATTTGTCACTTTACGCAAACAAAGTTATTGAAAGTGAGGGATATTTTATGAGTGACTATGTGATTGAGACAAAACAGCTGACAAAAGTGTATGGCGATCAAACCGCTGTTAATGCTGTTGATCTCCATGTAAAGAGCGGTCAGATTTATGGTCTGCTTGGACGTAATGGAGCCGGGAAAACTACTATTATGAAAATGATCCTGGGGTTGACGTCGATCACTTCCGGCGAAGCAGATGTATTCGGTAAAAACATTAAGGGTCAGGAGAAACGGGTATATCCCCGTATTGGCGCAATTATTGAAACACCGGGGTTTTATCCGAATCTGACGGGAACAGAAAATTTGGAAATTTTTGCGAAACTCCGTGGTACAGCGGCACCAAACGCTGTAAAAAACGCTTTGGAGGTTGTCGGTCTGCCTTATAAGGATAAAAAGCTGTTCGGTAAGTATTCCCTTGGGATGAAGCAGCGCCTGGGCATTGCCAACGCTATTTTGCACGATCCGGAATTGCTGATTCTGGATGAGCCGACAAATGGCCTTGACCCTATTGGTATTGCTGAGGTCAGGGATTTTATTAAAGATATGAGTGCCAGTCGTGGGAAAACTATCCTGATATCCAGCCACATTCTTTCGGAAATCCAGTTACTGGCAGATGATATCGGTATCATTGACCGTGGGGTTCTTTTGGAAGAAAACAGTATGAGCGAGTTAGAGAAGAAAAATAGTAAGTATATCCTCCTGCAGGTTTCGGATGTTTCCAAAGCAGCCCTGATTCTGGAACGTCAATTCCAGTCGAAAAACTATTCCGTGCAGGACGGTCAGACACTTCGGTTATATGATACCTCTTTGGACATGGCGGCCATCAATAAGGCTCTTGTACTACAGGACGTGGCTGTGATTAGTTCCGGGCTTTGTAACGGCACACTGGAGGATTATTTCAAAAAAATCACGGGAGGTGAAGGAATTGCTTAAACTGATAGAGTATGAATTTCGCAAATTGCGTAGGCGTCCGTTGCTTATTTTAGCAACTTTGGCATCAATTCTATTGCCTATACCCGTTTCCATTCTTGCGGCAAGAACAGGGCAAGGGTATGATTTCATATACAAAATAGTCATAAATATCGGACATTTTGTGCTGTTAATTCCTGTACTTTGCATAATTGGATCATTATTATTTTTTGAGGAACGGGATAATCAAACATTAAGGTTATTAGCAATCGTACCCGTTTCATTCTCTGGTCTTGCATGGGCAAAAATGATTGTGTTACTGATTGTTTCAGTGTCTTATTCTATTTTTGCATATTTTGCCACGGTTATAGGGGCAGCACTTGGTGGTATGTCAGTCGAGAATATTTATGGAAAATTATCCCTTTGTTTTGTAATGGGAATCATGACTTGGGTTGCAATCTTTCCATGCGTTACGGTATTGGTTAAGCTAAGTAAGAATTATATTTTTTCGGTACTGTTTTCATTTTTGTATGCAATAATCGGCTTTACACTTACCAATGCGACTATGCCAAATCCAAGTCCTAACTTGTTTATGGTATTGCCTGTAAATGTGGTGAGCCGATGGCTCCTGCCCATATTTGATAGACTGGATACTGCAAAATATCTGTTTGATATTGGCCCTAGTGTTGTCAGTACGCCTTTTTGTGTTCTATATTTAATTGCGTACATTGTTTTGTTCGGTACGCTTTTATGCAAGAATTTTAATAAATGGAAAGAAATCTAAAGGAGGGCGGAGAATGTTGCTCTTAGCCAGAATAGAATTTACAAAACTAAAACGTTGCAATGTTTATATTGTCGGAATTGTTACGTTGCTTTTTTCCACTTTAATTTCTGTATTCCAACAGATGTCGCTGAATGAACCCATACCTCATTACGGCTTCTATAATTTGGTGAATGACACAATTTGGTACAATATGTGCCTATTCTTGCCTGTTACAATGATCTTTTTAGGCGGTTACATGATAAATCGGGAGTATACAGAAGATACTTTGAAGAATATGTTCATTGTACCAGTGACATATCAGACACTTATTTGTGGCAAGCTCATAGCGTTGGCAATTATGACTATGCTGTATTGTGGGTATAGTGCCCTTGTCACCATATTGATAAGTGCGACACTTTTTCCGGAAGGATTATCGCTAATTTCCAGTATCCTTGAAGCGGGAAAAATCATTATAGTTGGATTATGCATTTATATAGCAATTATGCCAGTCATATGTTGGTGTTGCGGTAGAAAAAATCGTTTTATGGCAGCGGCAGTTTTAGGGTTTTTATACGGTTTTTTCGGCATACCGATTGCAGGACATGGGCTGCAGGATTTCTATCCAATAACAGCAGGACTTACCATTATCCATTATAACGGAAGCACTAATGCTACATCGTCCTATAATTTGGGAATAGCTATTGCTGCTTTGCTGTTAATGATATTGTTCTCTTCTTTGATATTATATTTTCAGAGCAGGACAACAAATAAGGAATAAAGTTATTTGGAAAGATTTACTTTGTTTTAAGTATAGGTATACCATACCTATACTTAAAGATATTATACTGCTACAACAACAAAAAGCAACTGGCTGCTCTGGCAGAGTGGGCCGGTTGCTTTTCGGGTTCTGCTCTTTTTTTACACAGCATCTTCATATCAAATTCATATGGCTGTGATAATATAAGCATAAAGAAATGCAAGAGCAGAAATTTCACACAGGAGTAAATAAAGATTATGGATATTTTATTTTTGGAAGATGAGCCTACCATAAGGGAGGTGCTGACGGAGTATATGAAGATGCAGAATTATGATGTCACATGTGCACAGGACGGCGAACAGGCAATGCGGCTGCTTGGCGGGCGCAGGTTCGATATGGCAGTGCTGGATATTATGGTGCCGGGGATAAGCGGGTTGGAAGTGCTGGGCTATCTGAAAGAGCATCATCCGGAGACGGCGACGATCATGCTGACTGCGCTGGATGATGAGAAGACACAGGTGCAGGCATTTAATCTTTACGCGGATGACTATGTGATCAAACCGGTGTCTCCTATTATATTGCTGAAAAGAATGGAGACAATTCTTCGCAGGGTAAAGAAGGCCCGGGGACAGGGGGAGACTGGCCTTATGGTTGATGATGACTCCTATCAGGCATTCTATGATGGTAAGCCGCTTGAACTGACACTCAGTGAATTTCTGCTGTTGCAGACTTTGAAGAAAGAACCGAAACGGGTTTTCACAAGAGAACAGCTGATCCTAAGGATTTTTAATGAGGATTACGTCGGAAATGACAGGATCATCGATGCCCATGTAAAAAATCTTCGTAAGAAACTGCCGGGGAATTACATCAAAACGGTGATAGGTGTAGGGTATCAATTTCGGGAGGAAAGATGAATATGGGACTGAGAAAGAAAACGTTTCTGTACAGCATTGTATTGGCAGCTATTATGACTGCCTTTGTTATCGGGTATTTTATTCTGATGCTTCCGTCATTGTATGTCGATTATGTGGTGGACAGCAATCTGCATTCAGTCATAGAGGTTCAGCAGAATTATATGGAGAATGGAACATATGAGGGGCTGAAGGCCAGGAATCCTTCGGCAGTCTTTTCGATAGTGATTCCGAATGAAGGGGATGAGATTTACCTGGAAGGAAAGTTCTTTAAGCTTACGGTCAGGGTTCGTGACGCGGAACTGCAGGAAATTCTGGACGGTGTCAGAACGGCGATGCGCAGGGGAGGAGCGGCAGATGCCATAAACCCGGAGGAGATTGATTTCCAGGGACTGGAAGCCTTGTGGAACGGCAGGTTAAAACATAAATTCATCGGGCAGGATCTGATTTCTGCAGATTATCCGATAGGAGCAGAACTGGAGCAGCATCCTGATTCCGAGAAGGTATACCAGGGGGAATATTACAAGCTTCATCCGGTATCCGACCATATTGTGGTTTACGAGGGAGGCATCTCGGATGAGGATTACAGCTATACGTCATATATGGCCATGGGATGGGATGAGGAAGCTTTTATTATGACAATTATGCCGACGATGACGCCGCAGATGGATGAGATTACGCCGGTGGTCCGGGGCAGCCTTCCAATGATCATTGCAGTGATCTTTCTGGTGGTATTGATTTCCTCACGGTTCTTCTCAGGGAGAATCGTCAATCCGGTTATCCGGCTGGCAGGTTCGGCGGAGAGCGCCATGACAGCAGGGAACTTTGAGACGGATGTGTTTGCTGTGGAGAGCAGTGATGAGATTGGGGTTCTGGGAAGAAATCTGCGAGAACTGTATCAGAAGCTTCGTGATAACTATGAGGAGCTGGAACAGAAAAACCGTATTCTGGAGGAGGAAAACGAGAGACAGGAGGTGTTTCTGCGGGCATCCTCCCATCAGCTGAAAACACCCGTAGCCGCTGCGCTTCTGCTGGTGGAGGGAATGATAAACGAGGTGGGAAAGTACAGGGATACGAAAGCCTATCTCCCGGAAGTCAAGCGGCAGCTTCTGTCTATGCGTAAGATTGTGGAGGATATTCTGTATCTTAGCCGTTGTGCTGACGGAATGCAGGCAGAGGATGTGGATCTGCATGTGCTTGTGCAGGGACTTGTAAAGGGATATCTGATACAGGCGGAGAGCAGAGGCCTTTGTGTCGTTACAGAAGGGGACGGAACCGTTACGGCAGATCGGGAGGCGCTTCGGATCATTGTGGATAATCTGCTTTCCAATGCGGTGCAATATACGCCGGGACATCGGAAGATTCTGGTTAGGACAGATGATGCCGGGATTCATATCACAAATTACGGCGTGACGATAGAGAAGAAACTGCTTCCGAATATTATGGAGCCATTTGTCAGCAGTGATGTAAGTAAGAAGGGAAAAGGATTGGGACTGTATGTGGCATCGTATTACTGCAAACGTATGGGGTACAGACTGGAAGTCAAGAATATAGAGAATGGTGTGCATGCGGAAATATTGTTTTAGAAAGGAGAACACTATGTTGTTAACGATCAGGCAATTACAGGTGAAGTACGGGGATCAGACTGCGTTGCAGATCGATCAGCCCATTTCTTTTGAGAGAGGGGAGAGAATCGGTGTGATCGGTTCCAACGGAGCGGGAAAGACTACGCTTGTCAAGGCTCTTTTAGGATTGGTGGAGTATCAGGGAAAGGTTATAACACAGCTGAGGCCGGAACAGATGGCAGTGCATATGCAGACGAACTCTTATATTTCCACCATGCCGGTGAGATGCGTCATGGAGATGATACTGAATACAAGTATTAAGGAAAACAAGGAGCTGCAGAAGCTGATAGACTTATTCGAGTTTGGACCATGTCTGCCGAAGCGGTACAATGCATTGTCCGGCGGACAGAAACAGAAATTTACGGTCATTATGGTGATGATGCAGAAGGCGGAACTTACTTTTTATGATGAGGTTACTTCTGGGCTGGATTTTGAGTCGAGACAGAAGCTGATGGATAAGCTGGCACAATGGTACCGGGACAAAGAGGAGTCTTTGGTAATCGTATCGCATTATTATGCGGAGCTGGAGCAGCTGGCGGATAAGATTCTCCTTCTGGACCAGGGCAGAGTGGTCGCTTATGGGAAAACCGGGGAGCTTTTCCGGAAATATTGCGGTGACGCCGTTTATATATTGGATAACAATCCAGAGAACCAGGAATTGACATGCAGATTCCAAAGACTGAAAGCACCAGACCATTTGATTGCGCTCTCTTGCCATAAGCAGGAGGAAGGAAAGCTGCTGGCCCTGCTTGTGGAACATAATGTCAATTTTAAGAGAAGCAATTCGGACATTGAGATTATGTCGATCAATGCAAAAGAGGCGAAGCATGGTAAAATGCCGTTACTATGAACAGCCGGAGGCTGTGAATCGTGAGGGAACGATAAACAAATTATGCAGAAAGGTGGATTATAAACTATGGAAAATAAAAAGTGCAGTTTCAGAATGATACGGTATGAACTCAGGAACATCAATGGTAATTTTATGCCACATTTTTTTGGGATCGTATTTCCGAATATGATGAGCATGATCTTTACGACAGCGATTGGTAAACAGGTGCCGGATGCGGTGCGGCCTGAGACTATGGTATCGATTATCATCTGTATGGCGCTGATTATGCCGATGTCCATTATGTTTCTGGGGTATGGGGCGCTTTATTCGCAGGAAGTCGAGAATGAGATACCGCTGAGGATGCATTTGTATGGTTATTGTGAGAAGAGCCTGAGCATGGCGAAGGTGATTGCCCATTTGATTTTTTTGTCGATAGCATTTATTATTTATGGGATTTTTCAGGAGATCATGCTGGATATTCCGAAGCCGGCATTCTCATCGCTGCTCTGCCTTCTGCTCTCTCTTTATCTGATCGGGGTGATGTTTCTGCTTATGGTGCATTCTCTGGCCAATATATTCCGGAAATTCAGCGTGACTTTCGGGGTATCCATGTTTATCTATTTCCTTCTGATGATGCTGACAGGAATGATGGGGATATCGACGGACCAGCTGCCGAAGGCGCTGCAGGGAGTCGCAAAGGTATTTCCGATGACATATATCAGCAACGATTTTGCGGATTTCTGGCAGGGAGGTTCCTACAATTTCATGCCTTATATCCAGTCATGTATTTTCCTGGGAGCGGTTACGGGGATTTTGGCGATGTATGCCCAGTACAGGAACAGGAGAGTGGGCAGCAAGTAATGGAGACTCTGTCATTTAGAAGGCCATTTGCAGGCTATTCCAAGTACTATTATCCATGTTATAATAGAAAGAAACCATATGCATGGTAGTAGGAGATGATTGAGATGAAAATTTTCCATAAAACAAAAATTATAACAGTAAATGATTTTAAGAAAAAAGAGCAGATTCAAGAATTGTTTGCTAAACATAATATAGAATATAAGATTAAGGTAAAAGAAATTTTACAAAAAAATCCCATTGATGCTGCGATTGTAGGAACACTTGGATTAAATAGGATAAAAATCACTTATTCTTTTTATGTGAAAAAAGAAGATCTTTTTGCAGTGAGAGAACTGTTAAAAAATTTATGATTTACAAAATATATGACATGATTAAAAAGGCTGTTACATTTGAGAATTGAAAATCTTATCTGTAACAGTCTTTTATGTTTAGTATGGCATAAGTTCATGTTTTAGACACAAAATTCCAGGAGTATTGAATTATACATATAGTTATTGACTTATGTAAGTTTAAACTTTAGAATTTAAATAATGATTTTCTACATTATCACAGTAATGAGTAAGGCGGCTATGAAGCAGGAAAATGTACGGTATTGCCATATGTGTTGAGGCTGTGTATATTTGTCTGATTTGTTTGGCATGTAAAAACAGAGTAACGGTTAGGTCAAAATGGAGCAGGATGGATAAGAAAGTATTAATACTTGAGGACGATTTCAGTAACGCTGACATAATAAAACAGCTAATAAAGGAATACGACAAGTGCATCAAAGTCTATATTGAGAGCAACGTCAACAATGCGTATGCGCTTGTCATGGAAAACAGGATACATCTGTTTGTGATCGATATTATTCTTGATACATCATGTCAGGGAGATACGTCCGGGATTAAGTTTGCAGAATCCGTGCGGAGTATTGCTATAGTTAACGACATTAGAAATTTCGTTTTCGGCCTTGCAGGAGCTACCATATATGGCTCCTGCAAGAGCCGGAAACAGAAATTTGTTATGTCGTTTACTATAAGTATAAGTATACACCAATTTTTTTATCACGGCATTGAAGGACCCGGAGATATATGCGTTTCGGGAATTGCACTGTTATGGGTATCTTGAGAAACCATTTTTTATGGACCAGGCACATAAATTGCTTATTGACGCGTTGGAATTTAACCATGCGGATTGCAGTGACAATGTGCTGCATTTCAGGAAGGACGGAATATTATATCCTATTCCGTGCAGGGATATCGTATATGCGCAGAGCATTGATCACAGTATGTGTTTTTATTTAAGAAATAAAACTACATTCTCAGTTTATTATAAGACTTGCAGACAGATTTTGGAAGAGGTGGAGTACGATGGGCTGATCCAATGTAACCGTGGAACCATAGTAAACCGCGGATATATCAAGAATGTGGATGTCAGTAATGGAATGATCACACTTGAAGGAGATGTAAAGGTAGAGATAGGCAGAAGATATAAGAAGAAGTTTCTGGAGACATTAAAGTGGTAATGGTAAGCAACCTGCTATTTGAAACATTATCTATTATAGTCTGCCTTTATTGGCTGGATGGAAGAAAGTTTAGGGTCACCTGCAAAATGATATGCATGGTCATAATGAATATCGGGATTCTCTATCTGTGTGACCGCGTAGGATATAATGATGTTTTTACATATTTGATTTATCTGATGATCGCCGGATATGCCAGGCTCGAATTTTCAATCTCCTTTTTTCAGGTATTATTCAGAATGGTGGCCATGTTAGTATTCTGTGCGGGGATCCAGATATTGTCGGCGCTGCCTATGCTGCTATTTAACAGTCTGACAACACCGGAATGGATGAATCTTGCTGTGAACCTGCTAACATTTCTGGTGATCGCTTATATCTACAAAAAAGTCGATATCCAGCCATTTGTGGTTTATGTGAATAAGGACAATAAAAAGGCAATTATCCTGCTTATAACCATTTCCGGCCTGATTTTTGGGTATATTATAAATGCTCAGAGAAACGCGGGAATGGATGGAATGAATTATCTGCTGTTCTTTATTATGGCTGCTACTATCCTGATACTTATTGGGATATGGGAAAAGTACCGATTACAGGTAAAAGAAAAAGAGATCGAAATAAAAATGCATCAAACTTATATGGAGTCCTACAGGGAGCTGGTAGATGAGATACGGACACGGCAGCATGAATTTGATAACCACCTGCAGGCTATCATCAATCAGCAGTATACCTGCCGTACATACGAAGAGCTGGTACATGCACAGAGTAAGTATGTAGAAGCCCTGGTACAGGATAACCGGTATAATAAATTGGCACAACGGGGAAATTCGGTGTTTATCGGCTTTTTATACGGGAAACTCCTTAATCTTGAAAGACAGGGCATTCATGTCCGGTATATAGTTAATATCGGTCAACTGGAGAACAGTATACCGGTTTATAAAATAATTGAAATAGTAAGTGACTTACTTACAAATGCATGCGAAGCACTCCACTTTCCTGTCGATGCTGCAGATGTGGTATGTTTATATATAGCAGAACTGCAAGATGAGATAGAAATAGAGGTCAAAAATATCGGGGAGCCTGTAAGTATGGACGTTATCAGCCAATTTTTCAAGAAAGGATACAGCAGGAAAGGACCAGGCAGGGGATTTGGATTATATAATGTTAAAACTATTTTAAGCGAATGTGGCGGCACCATTTCGTGTATGAATGAAAATATCGGTCAGCATAACTGGATCTCTTTCAGAGTAAAGATACCAAAACCTGTTTGTGCCAGAAACAGGTTTTAGTACATAGCTCAATCATGTTTCGGATATGGATAGTCGCCGAACAGGATCGCGCTTGGATGCGCAATATTTATCCATAATCCAATGTTCATGCAGAAGCAGAAAAAAGATCTCAACATCATTGTTATCGCCTCCTTACATAATAATATTTTGAAATTACAAGCTGGATAGTCTGCAGTATGACGATCCAGCTTCCTGCTGTAAAAAGTTTATCATCAAACAGAACAAACAGTATAAGATGCATAAAGATTGTGAACAAAGACTGCTGGACCAGTCTTTTTTTCTTGTCCGGGCCCGGTTCTCTGCGTAAAGGAGAAGACACAGCACCTGTCTTACAAGTTATCAGCATACATCCGACCAGCAGGAGGAATAGGGCAGTTTTAGTGACCCTGAACTGAGGAAGAAGGATCAAAGCAGCATAGAAAAAAGTTAATGAAGCAAAAAAGCACCCCCAATAAGTTTTTGCATGCATACCACCGACAGAAAGCCGCAGTATGCCCAATAAGATGAGCGAATACAGGAATGCGGCTGGCTGACCATGGAAAATGAGCAAAAGGATAATAAACTTACTTACTTCTGAAAATATGATTGTAAAAGTATATCTGAGCTGTGCGGTCTGGTAGTCTGTAAATTTATATTTTTTTTGGATATAGGTTAACATTCGTTTACCTCACATATTGATTTATTGAAAGAATACAATAAATTCATCAGAAAAAACAAAAAATTACGTGAAGTGCGCAAAAAGTTAACTAAACTACAGATATTTGCTCACAGGATAGGTTTAAATACTAAATTCGACAGTTTACGTTAAAAAAACATACATTAGCGTAATAGATGATAAAAAGCAATAAAAAAGTGCTATGATTAATGAAAAATAGGTAGTAATTGAATGCACAAAGGCTTTACCGATAGCAGTCAGTGAAAGGATAATGATGGCAGTGGGGCGTGAACGGAAACGGAATTTGAATATAATGTGTGGCTTATTCTCTCTGATGGCAGCACTCCTTTTTGCATTCCCAGGGACCGTATCTGATGCAAAGGAAATAGAGGATCCTTCTGATAAAGAAATCGTGATGCTCTTAGACTGCAGTAAGTCCATGGAAGACGTGGATGGCCAGTACCTTGCGTTTGATTTTCTAAAGAATCTGTCTGCTGTTCTGCCAAGAGATTATCATGTAGGTATGGTTGCCTTTAACCATGAAGTCTGTGCCAGTGTTCCGGTTGGCAGCAGTTATTTTGAGCTGGAGAGCGCTTTAGAAGGAATAACATATACAAATTATGGTAATGCAGGAGCCGGACTGGCAGAAGCTGTGTCAATGTTTGGCAGCGGGGAGGCGGACAGGAGGATCATCATGGTTTCCAATGGGGAGATCATGATGAAGACGGAAGAGAGTACGCAGGAATCTGTGGATCTGTTCGGCCAGGCAGTGAGGGATGCACAGAGTAAAGGCATCATGATCGATGTGATAGCTTTAGGCCAGCGTATTGAAGAAGGGTATACGGTATATCAGGCAGCGGAAGATACAGGCGGGCAATTGTATGAACTGGCGGGCGGGGAAGAATTAGATGAGCTTGCGAGGGAGCTTCTATTTGATGAATGGAAACTGAGCGCCAGCCATGTAGGGAAAATGGACGGGACCGACGGTGAACTGACGGTCAGGCTTCCGGACCGCTTCATGAGCAGTGCCAGGGTGATCCTGTCAGGAGAGCAGCAGAATGATAATGTGACGGTAAATTGTGATGCCATAAGCATAGACCTTTTAAAAGGAAAAAGGTACACGGTCATTGAACTGCAGAATCCGGGTTCTGAGGAAATAAAAATACAGATGCATTCAGATTCATCTATGAAAATCAATGCATACCTGACCGCTGAATATGATTACAGCTTAGACGTGGGCTATACATATGACCCGGAGTCAAAAACCGCAGACTTGAGGTTGGGAATCATGAACCCCAAAGGGCAAAACCTGCTGGAGGGAGCCCTGAAAGACAGTGCAGTTGAAGTATATTTAGGGAATGAAAAGCAGGAGTACCATATCCGGGAAGGACGGATCTGCATCTTAAAGGTATACGATGAAACGGCCAAAGAAGTCATAAAAGTAGATTTTGGAAAATCCTATGGAAACTATTACGGTACACCGGAGGAGACGGTCACGGTCGAGATACCTGTCCAGGAGAATGAGGATGTGGAGACTGACTGGTTTTTCTGGCTGATCATTACCGGGTTTGCAATATCACTGCTGGTGCTATTCCTGGTTTCCTATAAGCATGGCAGAAGAAACTACAACCGACATAAAGTAATGGATGAAACAAGGCTGCTTCCGGAGGAGAAGCAGGGACGCAGGAATGAATGGGGCGGCAAACTGCAGGTCTATGTGATCCATAATAAGGATGATATCGATTACCCGCCGGAGAGCATCAACCTCTTTGCAAGATGCAGCCGTGACATGATCACCCTGGAGTGGATACTGGATACCTGTAACCTGCCGATTACGCTTGGCGGTGCTGAGAAAATCATCCTGCGGCCCGCGGATGACAGGAGCCTGACCATTAAGAACAACAGCAGGGCTGCCGTATTGATGGGACGGGAACTGCTGATAAAAGGACATTCGTACCATCTGTATTATGGTGAAAAAGTAACTTTTATTTTTGATCGGGAAGATACAGAAATAGAAGTTCACTATAGAGATCTTAAACCAAACGAAAGACAGGGGAGGTAAACCAATGAGCATAATCAGACAGACAAACAGGACAATACTGTTTGAAGAGATCAACCCGGAAAAAATGGACCTGCCGACACTGGTAGGGGACGTGCGGGGGATCGACAGCCTGAGCGATGAGAAGATCAAGGAGATGAACGAGGCGCTCTTAGTGGGAAGCTTCGATGAGTTCATCACGAAGTTTGAGCCGGTTGTCTATTCCTTCTTCAATGCCAATAACCAGAAGATCATGTATACGTTAAAGAAGCCGGAGACCATCCCGGAGGACATGCTGACGCCGATCTACTTAAACAGGCAGAATGATTTCCTGAAGATGCTGATGTCACTGGTAGAGGCGAAACGGGCACAGAGCATCATCAACGTAGATTTCCAGTTCGACAAGCTGACGGATATGATATCGCCCAAGAAGGTGATGGAGGATATCAGGCAGAACCGGAAAGAGCTGCAGTATACTTACAAGACTTATGCAGAGCTGGAAGACGGCGACCCGCATAAGCTGGATATAGCGGACAAGCTGAATGTCATGTTCGAGGAGGCCAGCGTGAACTACAACAACGTGCTTGCCATGCTGCCCCTGGCGATCGAAGATATCAAGACCAGGCTGCTGCTTGGGGAGGCGGAAGAGAGGAAGGACAATACGCCGCTGGCCCTCGGGGTTCTGAGCATGGACGAGAAAGGCGAGCTGAAGGTGCTGGAGGTCCCAAAAACAGAGACTGCGGAACTGATGGTGGTGGATGATAACGTTAACGCCGGGCTGATCGCGGCGCTGGAGGAGGACTATGAAGCCCTTAATGAAGAGAGCAGCGACTATGTGAGGGCGCTCGTCACGAGGACATACTGCCCGCTCGCATCCACCATGGTGAGCAGCATCGACGTGAAGCAGGAAGTGAGCAATTATAATTCCTATCTGGAGTTCTATAAGACCGCCAAGGACGATTTCATCAAGGTGGTCAAGCCCCTGATCGAGAAGATCCTGGGCGTGTGGGCGTTCTTCGAGCAGTACCCGGCGAACCTAAAAGGCATGCGGCCGTCCATGTTCATCACCAATATATCCAATGATATGCTGGTGAAGAGCAACAACCTGCCGCGCCTGATCGCATTTCTAAATACAGTGAACGCCAAGAATGACTTTGACAATACCATCTGGTACGGCATTGTCCCGTCCGTATCTTTGGACCAGAATTCCAATATCAGGCTGACCAGGCAGCGTTTCCAGGGCAATGAGAAGGTGGAAAAGACCGGCGTGAACAGTGTTGAGGCGCTGGTGCGGCTGCTAGACGTGCTGAAGGATTTCTCGGTGCAGTGTTTCTTCAGCTATGAGACAGGGGATAAGACCACCTTCAACTATATGGCCACGGAAGGGATCGGGAAGTTCGAGGACCGCTGCAGCACACTGGCCGGCAAGCCGTACAGCGAGTTTGCGATCCCGTGCATCCCGAACTTCACGATCATCCCCAAGGATAAGTCGGGGGTCATCCTGGATAAGCGCATGACCGTGAATGAGAATGACATGGCGGAACTGTCGAAGGAAAAAGAAGACATCATGAAGCTGTGGATCAACGGTGTTTATGTAGGGGCGGCTTATATCGCTGCCGGCCTGGTGGCAGCTTACCAGTGCCCGGACTACCTGAAGGAGAAATTTAAGAAGAACGTGGATGAAATGCTCCCGGGCGTGCGGTTCGACATTGAGGCAGGGGACCATCCGCTGCGGGTGCACACTGTGATGGCCAAGGAGATCACAGGCTTCACCAATTCCATCAAGAATGAGATCAACAGAAGAAATTTCGGGTTCGTATTCTCCTCCGAGAATGCGATGCTGGGGTCAGAGGATGTATCCCATATTATGGTATATAAGGCGAGGAACCTGATGAGCGACGGCAAGATCTATGAGCCGATCTACAAGACCCAGGTCACGACCTATATCGAAAGGGTCCTGCGCCATGCCACAAGCGATTATAAACAGGAGAACATCGTAAGCTTCTTCTCCAATAACCCGGCCAGCCAGAAGAGCAGGTGGCTTGAGAAGAAGAACTGTGTGAATGCGGTACTGGGGGTGGGAGATGACATAGCCTATGAGATCGATGAGGCCAACGGATACTGTGCGCTGAACATCACGTTCAATGGCAATGTCAGGAACCTGGAGATAGAGATCAACCGGTTCAATTCAAACAACCGTACAATCTAAAACAAGAAAAGGAGGATTCAAAATGGGTTTCAGGTTGAGTGTAACTGGAGGTGCAGAGCAGATCGCTCTGGATGAGAAGAGTATCAGGAATGTCAAGTTCGGGTCGGAGTCTGCCGTAGATTCCAATGCCCGCGCGACGGATTTCGGTGTCTCCATGAAAATATGGGGTAAGATGCTCTACAAGCTGGGCGGCGAAGGGAACGACGGCACGCTGGAGCTTTCCAAGTGGTCTGTTGTCCCGTCGGAAAAGGCAGACTGCTACCGGACAGCAGTGGTGGAGGTTATCTCCGCAGGCCAGGTGGTACGTAAGTATGAAGTGCCCAATGCCTTTGTCATGGAATATTCAGAGGAGATGGATGACGAGACAGTCCATACGGTCATTACACCGAAATGCCCGTTCGCGGCATGAACGAAACTTTGACCGTATTTGTGTCGATATATGCAATATACCCGTAAATGAGGCGATGAAAATGCTGTCAATAGCAGTATGTGATGATGAAGTCATAGAATACTGCAGCATGGCGAAGCGTGCTGCAGAAAGCCGTCCTTAAAAGCGGGAAAATGGAGGGATTCTATGAAACAACTCTTGGACTGTACAGATATTTTAATCGTATCGCCATTCTATCTGGGATATCTATGGGCAGCGGATAAATTTTGCAAGAAATTTTTAGGGGCATCTAAAAGCAGGGAACGGTTGTTCTTGATTTTATCCTTTTGTGGCTGGCTGTTTTGGAATATTTTGGGTCGGCTTTCTTTCAGTCTGTATATTTTTTCTGTGTTGCTGCAGCCCATATTCTTCATAGGATTGGTGATGCTGCTGTTCCGGTCAGACAGGGAGAAAAGGATTCTGGCTGCATCCATGCTGGTGGCTGTAAGGCTGGCAGCAGATTTCTGTGCATCTTTTTTATCATGTTTGGAACTGGTTTTCCTGCACACAGTAAAAAAGATTCCCGAACCATTTTCTAAAGATTGGGTAATCGGACTAATTAGTGGTGTTGGCTATTGTTTTGCCATATTGGCAGTATGCTGGATGTCGAAGCGTCTTGAACCTGTTTTTTGCGGCAAACGGGAAAAGTGGTATGTCATATTGGCAGTTCCTTTACTTGTGATTGTTACGGTTTATGAGGTGGCGAGCCTGGGTGCGAGCAATGGTATTATGGTCAGAAGCGGGGGCAGCGTGGGATTGTATTATGACCAGCTTTTCAGCCATGCTGAATTTTTGGTTTTGGATCTCCTGTCTATGGCAGCGGTAGGATTTTATGTGTTTGGAATGAACCGGATTTACCTGGAGCAGGAAAAGAGCAGCCGATACCATTCTCAGATTGCGGTTTACAAGATGCTGGCAGAGCAGTACAGACAGTCGGAGAGGCTGCGGCATGACATGAAAAACCATATCATTGCCCTGTCAGCGCTGTCCCGGAATAAAGAATGGGAGAAAATAGATGGCTACCTGAAAAATATGGAGGACATCGCCCTGGACGCCGGAGGGGATATGACAGGGAATACGGCGGTGGATGCGCTGCTGTACCAGAAACGAAGACTGGCGGAAGAGGAAAATATCAAATGGGAATGTGATGTGCAGATGCCGAAGGGATGCTGTATCAATGAGTTTGACCTGTGTGTATTGTTTGGAAATATATTGGACAATGCGTTGGAAGCGTGTGGAAGGATGCAGAGAAGTGAATGCCGTTTTATCAATATTCAGGCAAAAACCGTAAAGAAATGTTTTCTGCTTGAAGTAAAGAACAGTATGGACAGGATGGAAAAGTATGCAGAAGGGTTTACGCATAAAGGGGATTCGCAGAAACACGGGATCGGCCTGCTGAATGTAGGCGATGTGGTAAATAAGTATAACGGTGCAGTGAATGCAGAAGCCGAAGGAGACATCTTTGTAATATCCATTTTAATTCCGTTTCCGGGAGAAAAGTGATGTAGCTTTGTTTCACCCCAATGGTGTATGAACAAAGCACCAAAAAGAAAACGGGGAAATGATAATATAAAAACGGGAGCCATGCAGGCTCCCACTATTTAGTGCTTAATCTGATATATCGTGTGCTTATCATGTACACCACACCAAAATAACATAAATACAGAACAAAGAAGCAAACCATAAAACCACCGATAGCTTTCAACAGATGATTGTGTACATGTAATATAGAGTTCATCTTATAATTGACAAACGGCACAGCTGTCCAAAGTATAATAAAAGACATTAGTATCGGCAGGAACAGCTTTATAAGTACCTGCGTACAGAGCAGGCGTTTCAGATTGGAGTAATCTTTCCCCATGTGAAACAACAGCCGCATATTTCTTTTCTCCCTCTTTAAATCAATGATATGCAGTAAAGAGAGGACAGAGAAATAGATGATCATAAAAATAATGCAGATACTGATCTGTAAGAATCCCATCCATTTCTGCTGCGTTTTTTCAAAAATACAAATATCCGGGCTAAGAAGAAACGTCCCAAAAACGAAGGCGGCTGCTGAAAATATAAAGCAGATGCAGAAAATGGTGTTTACATTTGCACCGGTCTTTGAGATGCTTGTCATTTCGGCGATCTGATACAGCCGATTGCCCTGATAGAAAGTGTCTGCCTGTGACAGACGTAAAGATGCGATAAGTGCATATAGCCATCTATAGAATGATAAAACGCATACGAACATTGGCAGTGAAATAAGGCAGATAGAGACAGACATGATCCCGTCAGGCATGAAGCAAATGCCGGACAGCAGTGCCAGGTAGCCGATAAAGCTGATCATAAGCATCCATCCCCAAAATGATTTCTTACCTGCGCCCAGCGGTTGATTGCGTTGCTTTTCCCGCATAAGCTGTACGATATGCAGTTTATATATATTGTGCTTCATCATAAATATTGACAGAACTTCTACGCAGCAAAAATAGACAAATGTCTGCAGGACACTTTTCAATATAATTCGGAGTATGGAGTGATTTCCGGTTTCCTGCAGTAATGTATGGCAGCAAACAGAAAATATTCCTGTACCGAAAGCCACACCCAGAAGAAAGCATACCAGCCCTGTCACAGATAATTCACACAAAAATACCAATGACAGCTTATCTTTTTCCATCCCAAGCAGCATATAAGTGGCAAATTCTTTTGCCCGCTGTCTGATGATAAAATGATTGATATAGTTTGCCAGCACTGCCATGATCATCACGATCAGTAAAGGCAAGGCCATTGTCTGAAAGCCTGCCTGCATATTTCCCCAATCCGCTATACAGTTGGAAAAGAAAATAATGGAAGTAAGCATAACCATCGATGAAAGATACAAAAGATAGTCAAGCATGGAACGTTTTGCGTTACGGAGCGCCAGTTTAAGATACATAGGGAACACCTCCTGTTATTCTGGCAATGGTATCTAAAATTCTGGTGAAAAACTCCTGTTTACTTTCCTGTTCCCGTTTCAGGGAGGCTTTGATCTCACCATCCTGCATAAACAGAATTTTATCACAGTAACTTGCAGATAAGGCATCATGTGTTACCATTAAAATGGTTGCGCTGTACCTTTGGCTGAGCATGACGAATGTTTCCAGTAATTGTGCAGCGGAGTGACTGTCCAGCGCGCCGGTCGGCTCGTCTGCAAGAATAAGGCTGGGGTTTGCCGCGATCGCTCTCACACAGGCGCATCTTTGCCGCTGGCCGCCTGAAATCTCATAGGGAAATTTGTTCAGGATTTCAGATATTCCTAATTTGCCGGCTAAATCAATGACCGTTTGTTTTACGGTCTCTTTTGGTATCTGCTTAATCGTCAATGCCAGTGCGATATTCTCATAGACCGTCAATGTGTCCAGCAAATTGTATTCCTGGAATACAAAACCCAAATGCTCCCGGCGGAAAGATGCCAGTTCATTTTCAGACAGCCCTGCAATGTCATACCCGTCAATTTCTATCTGCCCGCTGGTAGCCTTATCTATTGTTGCTATCATATTTAGTAAGGTGGTTTTTCCTGATCCTGATGCACCCATAATGCCGACAAAACTCCCTTGGGTGATTTCAAAGCTGACATCTTTAACGGCTTCGGTCGCGGTACTTTCAGTTTCATATACCTTTCTGATATTTTTTACCTTCAGGACGGCCGGAACATGGGCATCTGTCTTATTTTCCCACGGATCTTTGCCAAGCCAGCTTGTGATGACGTCAAGCAGTATTTGTTCGGATTTCTCTTTCAGGTTTTCGTCGGATATGAATTCACCTGACAGCAATTCATTCAAAGTTATGTGGAGCAGGCCGCACAGCGGGCAAAACAGGGACAGATCAGGCATTGATTTTCCCGTTTCCCATTTTGATACGGCTTTGTCTGTTATGCCTAACCTTTCGGCCAGCTGGCTTTGGGTCAGGCCGTTGTCTTTTCTTCGGGCGGCAATAAAACTGCCTATTTTCTTTTGGTCCATAGTTCAAACATCCTCGCTTTCCACTGCTATTATACATCGGATGGATAAAATGGACACCTACCAACGGTAGAGTTTTGATAATCTCATGTATTTCCTGCATTTCGGCCATATGATATTTCAATATATTGCCAGAAGAACAGGGCAATATTTTATCTATAATGCCAGTTTACAAAGCATGGTTTTAGCCCTAATATGGTTAGTGGGTGAAATCGATTACATGTGGTAAAAGGAACGAACGAAATTATGCCGGCAGGAGGATTTTGGATGAGTCAAAAAATAATTTTCATGGATATTGACGGAACCTTGACAGAACCGGGAGAAAACGTGCCGCCGGAGTCTGCTGTCAGGGCGATAGGGCAGGCCAGGAGAGCAGGACATTATGTTTTACTGTGCACAGGGAGAAGCTATGGTATGCTTATGCCGCTGCTGCAGTATGGTTTTGACGGTGTGGTGGGCAGCTCGGGCGGCTATATCAAGTGCCGGGGAGAAGTAATCTATGATTGTCCGATGACGGAGCGGCAGAGACAGTCTGCCATGGAGATTCTTCAGAGGAACGGTGTGTACAGGACGGTGGAGTGTATGGAAGGTTCCTATACGGATGGTGGATTCAAGGACTTTCTGCGGAAGTATGAGGAAGAACGCGGAGACAGTGAACTTCTTCGCTGGAGGGAACAGCTTGAAAAGTCCCTTAACATTCTGCCGATGCGGGAATATAAGGGGCAGCCGGCTTATAAAATTGTCTTTATGAGTCCTTCTATGGAGGCATTGAGAGAGCCGCAGGAACTTCTGTCTGATGACTTTGACTTCTGCATACAGGGGGAGGATCAGTATGGATTTGTGAACGGTGAAGTCGTGAACAGGAAGTTCAATAAGGGTAGAGCCGTGGAAAAGGTCTGCGAATATCTGCAGATTCCGCTCTCGGATTCGATAGCGGTCGGCGACAGTATGAATGACAGGGAGATGCTGGAAACGGCAGGGGTGAGCATTTGTATGGCAAATGGGAATGCAGAACTTATGAAAATCGTGGATGATGTATGCCCATCTGTGAAGGAAGATGGTATTTATGCCGCATTCCTGAAATATCATTTAATCGAGGGATGACAGGAGGGCTGCATGGGGCAGTGTTGATAGTGTGGAATCGATTACAGCACTATAGACAAATATGCCGTTTGTAATTTGGAAAAACTGTCAATTTACAAATAAAATGCCAGGATGCTATATTTAAAACATACTGATGTGTAAACGATTTCAGATATTATTTCAGAGACATAAGGATGGTATAAGACTATGAGCAAGGGAAAGACAGGCAGAAAGAAGGCAGACAGAGTGTCCGTCAAAGGTAAGGCAGGTAAGACAATAGCGGGTCAGGCAGGGAGCGAAGAGACGGCAGGAAAGAAAGATATGCCGGGTCAGGGGCAGGATACGGGGCTTTTCGAAGAAAGGCTGCGGAAACATCACGATGAACTGCGATGGCTCTATATGGAATTATATGAGAATGATTCCATGTTTGCGGAGTTATGTGACCATATGTATCAGTTTTATCTGGAAAGAAATGATGCGCTGAAAGCGCTGGATGCAGACAGGGAGAAGGATAAGGAATGGTATAAGCAGAATGACATGATGGGCATGATGTTTTATATCGATAATTTTGCAGGTAACATAAAAGGCGTACAGTCCAGGCTGGACTATATCGAACAGTGTAATGTAAATTACATTCATCTGATGCCTTTTCTGGATACGCCCAAAGGACGTTCTGACGGAGGCTATGCGGTTTCGGATTTCAGGAAGGTGCAGGAGAAGCTTGGCTCCATGGAGGATCTGGAGAACCTTACCGCCGCATGCCATAAGAAGGGTATCAATGTCTGTATGGACTTTGTCATGAATCATACGTCGGAGGAACATGAGTGGGCGAAGAAGGCGCGCCAGGGCGACGGAGAGTATATGAGCCGGTACTTTTTCTTTGACAATGAAGAGATACCCTCCCAGTATGAGAAGACAGTGCCGCAGGTATTTCCTACAACGGCGCCGGGGAATTTCACATGGCTTGAGGATATCAGGCATTACGTGATGACTACGTTTTATCCCTATCAGTGGGATTTGAATTACAGGAATCCAAGAGTGTTCAATGATATGATGTATAACTTCCTTTATCTGGCCAACAGGGGAATTGATATCATCCGCATTGATGCGGTTCCTTATATCTGGAAAGAGCTGAATACTTCCTGCCGGAATCTTGAGCAGGTGCACACGATCGTGCGTATGATGCGTATGATCGGTGAGATCATCTGCCCGAGTGTGCTGCTTCTGGGAGAGGTTGTGATGGAGCCTGAGAAGGTGGTTCCTTATTTCGGAACGGTGGAGAAGCCGGAATGCCATATGCTCTATAACGTGACCACAATGGCGACCACATGGCATACGGTGGCGACCCGGGATGTGAGGCTGCTGAAGCGTCAGCTTGATATCGTTAACGCGCTGCCGAAGGATTATGTATTCCTGAATTATCTGCGCTGCCATGACGATATCGGCTGGGGACTGGATTACGGTACTCTGATGACGGAGGGAATCGGAGAACGTTCCCATAAGCAGTATCTGAATGATTATTTCCAGGGATATGCAGGGGACAGCAACAGCCGCGGCGAATTGTATAATGCGGATCCGGTTACCGGAGACGCCAGATTCTGCGGTACGACGGCATCTATGTGCGGTATCGAGAAAGCCGGATCTGAGCTGGATGAGGCAGCGATGGAGAAGGCAGTCAGGATGGACCTGATGCTCCATGCATATATGTTTATGCAGTCAGGTATTCCTGTTCTATACAGCGGAGATGAGATCGGGCAGGTCAACGACTACACTTACAAGAAGGATCCGGATAAGGCGGCGGATTCCAGATATATCCACCGTGGGGCAATGAACTGGGAGCTGGCAGGAAACAGGGAGAAACCAGGCACGGTGGAATACCAGATGTTCCAGGGACTTGAGAAGCTTGAGAAGATTCGCAGGACGGAGAAGGTATTTGTAACGGATGCGGATACCTGGACGATCGAGACATGGGATAATTCGGTATTGTGCATAGGCAGATATTATGAAGGCGAGAAGATCATCGGGCTGTTTAATTTCAGCGAATATGACAAGACGGCATGGATCAATGAGACGGACGGGGAGTACGTGGAACTGATTTCGGGAAGTAAGATGCAGCCCATCGGAGTCAACATACCGGCTTACGGATATTATTATATGAAAAGGCTCGCCGTAACAGATTAGGCAGGCCGTAGCCATAAGGAGCAGGAGATGAATATAGAGAAGATCGCGGAAATGTCGGGCGTTTCCAGAGCAGCGGTTTCCCGTTATTTTAACAACGGATATATTTCGGAGGAGAAGCGTGAAGCAATTCGGAAAGTGGTAGAGGAGACCGGATACAGACCGTCCGTGCAGGCACAGACGCTGAGGACGAAGAAGACGAAGATGATCGGTGTGATCGTTCCTAAGGTAGCCTCCGCATCGATCGGAAGAATCGTGGAGGGAATCTTGTCCGTGATCAATGAAAATGGCTATCAGATGCTTCTGGCTGTCACCCAGAACAACCCCAAGAAGGAACTGGAATACCTGTCGGCGTTCAGCGAGAAACAGGTGGACGGCGTGATTCTGCTGGGTACAGTCTTTCTGGCGGAGCATAAGCGGATCCTGAAGAATCTGTCGGTACCGGTGGTGATTGTCGGACAGCAGCTGACAGGGTATAATTGCGTGTTCCATGATGACTATCACGCATTCTACGATCTTACACGTCTGGTATTGGATAAAGGAAGAAGCCGGCTTGGATATATCGGGGTAATGCAGCAGGATATAGCCGTCGGCGAGGAGCGGTACAAGGCTTTTCAGGATGCGGTACATGACACAGGACACGGCGGGCTGGCAGAGAATTATGTGGTTGCTTCTTTTACGGTCAGTTCCGGATACGAAAAGGCGAGAGAACTTCTGGAAAAATGCAAGAATCTGGATGCTTTGATCTGCGCAACAGATACCATAGCAACCGGAGCGGTGCAGTATTTGAGAGAGCAGGGCATCCATGTGCCGGAAGAGATTCTTGTGGCCGGGCAGGGAGATTCTGCCATGGCAAGAGTGGCAATCCCTTCGCTGATTACAATTCATTATTCTTACGAGAACAGCGGGGAACTGGCCGTCCATATGCTGATGGAGGCACTTGCTGAGAGAGAGGCGAAGACAACATCAAAAGAAATGAAGTTGGGATATTATATCGTGGAATAGGTGTAGGACATTTAAATATAAAGGAGGCGTTGAAACACTGAAGAAATTTGAGTATGTAATTATGGACGAAGTGGGGATTCATGCAAGACCGGCGGGACTTCTCGTGAAGGAAGCCAAGTGAAATAAATCTCTGACAGAGACAAAGGAGGCAGTGGGGAAATATGGTTACATTATCCGGCAGATCGGTTTATAAGGGTATTATTATCGGTCCGGTGGCGGTTCTGAAGAAGGATGGCCAGCAGGTCAAGAGAACCCGGATAACGGATGTGGAAGCCGAACTGTCCCGTTTGAAAATGGCAGGAGAACAGGCACAGGTTCAGCTGCAGAAGCTGTACGGCAAGGCGGTAAAAGAGGCTGGGGAGGCCAGTGCGGCTATTTTTGAAGTGTATCAGATGATGCTGGAAGATGATGATTATCTTGATGCCATCCATAACATGATACAGACAGAGCTGGTTAATGCTGAGTATGCGGTTGCAATGACGGGAGATAATTTCTCTGAGATGTTTGCCAATATGGACGATGACTATATGAAGGCCAGGGCGGCGGATGTCAAGGATATTTCCAATCGTCTTGTCAGAAATCTTATGGGACAGGAAGAGGTGGATCTTGCGTCTATGGAACCTTCTATTATCGTGGCGGACGATTTAAGTCCCAGCGAGACGGTTCAGATGGATAAGGAGAAGATACTTGCCTTCGTGACTGTGCACGGCTCCACCAATTCTCATGCGGCGATTCTGGCCAGAATGATGAATATTCCGGCGCTGATCGGTGTACCGGTGAATCTGGATGAGGTCAATACGGGGATGCAGGCGGTAGTGGACGGCTTTAAGGGAGAAGTGATCTTCGGGCCTTCCGAAGAGATCTGTTCGGAGGTAGAAGAGAGAATTCGTGAGGAACAGGAGAAGATGAAGCTGCTGCAGACATTAAAGGGCAAGGAAAATGTCACGCCTTCCGGGCAGAAGATCAACATCTATGCCAATATTGGCAGTGTTTCGGACGTAGGGGATGTGCTGGAGAACGATGCAGGCGGCATCGGCTTGTTCCGCAGTGAATTTTTGTATTTGGGGAGGGATGATTTCCCTACGGAGGAAGAGCAGTTTCAGGCTTACAGGCAGGTAGTGCAGACGATGGCGGGGAAGAAAGTTATTATCCGTACGCTGGACATCGGGGCAGATAAACAGGTGGATTATTTCAAGCTGGGTAAGGAGGACAATCCTGCGATGGGATACCGGGCGATCCGTATCTGTTTAAAACAGCCCGGGATATTCAAGGTGCAGCTGCGTGCCCTGCTTCGTGCAGCCGTATACGGGAACCTTTCCATTATGTATCCGATGATCATATCTGTGGAAGAAGTAAGACGGATCTATGAGATCGTAGACGAAGTGAAGGCAGAACTGGACGAGGATCAAGTTCCCTATAAAATGCCGGAGCAGGGTATCATGATCGAGACGCCTGCGGCGGTGATGGTCAGTGACGAACTGGCAGAACTGGTGGACTTTTTCAGTATTGGTACCAACGACCTGACGCAGTATACACTGGCCCTGGACAGGCAGAATGAGAAGCTGTATGACTTCTACAATCCGCATCATAAGGCGGTCCTGCGTATGATCAAGATGGCAGCTGATAATGCGCACAAGTGCGGCAAGTGGATCGGAATCTGCGGTGAGCTGGGCGCTGATTTGGAACTTACCGAGGAATTCCTGCGGATGGGCCTGGACGAATTGTCGGTGGTGCCTTCGATGGTACTCCGGGTGAGAAAAGCGGTGAGAGAGGCCAATATATAACAGAACAGGAAGCTTCCTGTTCTGCTATAATACATATTATCCGGAATTGCAAGGAGGAGACATAAGATGTCGATTGAGAGAGTAAAGGCATATTTTAAGAGATTTGATATGGAGGACAGGGTTCTGGAGTTTGAAGTATCGAGCGCCACAGTGGAGCTGGCGGCGGCTGCACTGAACTGTGAACCGCAGCGGATTGCGAAGACACTTTCTTTTATGCTGGGCGGTCAGGCAATTCTGATCTGCACGGCGGGAGATGCGAAGATAGACAATCATAAATATAAAGAGAGGTTCGGGACGAAGGCGAAGATGCTCTCCTTCGAGGAAGTGGAAGCGTTGACAGGACATGCCGTGGGCGGCGTGTGCCCCTTTGCGGTGAAGGAAGGCGTGGAGGTGTATCTGGATGTGTCTCTGAAGCGTTTCGTGACCGTGTATCCTGCCTGCGGGAGCGCCAACAGTGCGATTGAGCTTACAATTCCGGAACTGGAGAAGTATTCGGGATATAAGGAGTGGGTGGATGTCTGTAAAGGGTATTGACCAGGAAAGGACGAAAGGATATCTGTAGACAGGCTATGGCAGAACAGGAATATTTTAAGAATGCACTATCTGATTTTACATATGAAGCAGCCAGCGGCGGGGCGATCCGTCACCTGGCAGACTTGGGATATACGGTGAAGCAGATCTGTGAGCAGCTTTCTTTTCCGACACCCTATGCGCGGGTGCAGAAGGAGGTCTGGCAGCGGCTGACCGATACGGGTGTGATACTGACAGAAGAGCCGGGAAGCGGTGCGGACGGGAAAACGGGCAAAGCCGAGTATGTGGTAGAACATGATAAATACGGCAGAACCAGCTTCCGCCTGGTCGCGTCTGCAGACAGAGAAAGAACAGGGCAGGCAGTCTGCTGGAAGGAAAGACGGTTTCATGAAAGTCCGGGCGCGGAAAATGGCAGGAAGCTGGCAGCCTATCTGGCAGAGCGATGCAATGCAAATGATAATGAGGCATATATTTCCTGCAGGATCGGCCTGATGCTTCGCAGAAATCCGGCGGAGTATGGGGTGAGGACAGCGGTTTTGAACGAACGGCAGAGAGAATACCTGTCAGGGCTTCCGTGGGAAGAGAAGCTCTGCTATCACAGACTGGATAAACGGATGCAGGAGATTGCGGTTCGCTTGTATGCGGCAGGGAAGCTGGAAGAGAGCTGCTATTTTATGAAAACAGGTGAGAAGACGATTATAGACGTAATAATTCTTGACTCGTTATATTGTGAGACAAAGAGAGGATTGAAAATGGGAAGTCGTTTTAAGGACGTTTAGAGATGGAGGACAAACATGGAAAGACAGGAACTATACCGTCTGATCAGTCTGCCGCCTGAAATGATTGAACGGCTGCAGGAAGTGGAAGCAGCAACAGACCTGGAAGGAATAGAAGATACTCTACGGCAGATGATGGACGCAAAGACAGCGGCAGCGGCTTATAAGAGTCTGGAATCCCGGCTTGGGGAGGATGAGGGACACATGGCAATGCTGTATTGCCAACTGGAATGCGCCAGGCGCATATATGGACAATACAAGGAGAAGGGGATTTCACAGGTAGTTTATGTGGATACCATGAAATGCTTTAGCAGGTTTATCGGAGAATGCAATAAGAAGAATGGGTGGATGTTCTTTGACAGAGGCTGGTGGACCTACCGGCAGGTTAGTATGAGTCTGTTCCGTATCGGGACTCTGGAGTTTGAATTGGATAAGAGCGGCAAAGAGAAGGCTGTTGCGGTTCATATACCATCCGATGCCGATCTGTCAGAGCGGGCAGTGGACAGTTCTCTTGAGCAGGCCGGCAGCTTTTTCAGGAGGTATTATCCCGATTATCAATATGACAAATATATCTGTGATTCATGGCTGCTGTCACCGGTGCTGCAGGAACTTCTGCCCAGGCAGTCGAATATTGTGCGGTTTCAGGAGCGTTTCGTGATAACAGGGCGAAATGAGGAGGAGAAAGAATATATAGAATGGCTGTTTCAGGTGCCTGTCAATACGGCGTACCGGAAACTGCCCGAAAGTACGGCTCTCCAGAGAAAAGCGAAGGAACTGCTTCTTGCCGGTGGGAATATCGGTACCGCTTATGGATTTATGGAAGCTTCAGGCAGTATTGGATCCGGCAGTCAGCGGAAGGAATGAAAACTCTTACTCCCACGGGCAGCGAGCCGGGGCCAGGATTGCCTGACACTGACTCGCTGCGAGGATTAAATGTCATGACAGGAATTGTATGACATCGGATCCAGGGACATTACGAAATACAGATCGTGCTGATTGTTTTAGCAGAAAGGAGGATACGTATGATCCGGCCTTCTATGCGGATTGCATAGGAGGCGTCCGACTGCCCGCGGTTTAACAGAACGGCTGCAAGGGAGCCGTCCGGATTTTTGGCGGCGGTCAGTTCTATCCTGTCATCACAGCGGGAGAAAGCAATCCGTCTTGCTCCGGGCAGGATGTACCGTGAGAAGTGGCCGATATAGTGATAGGTCAAAAGCTTCCTGTAGGTTCCGTCTTCATTCGCGCATATGGGTGCGCCGAAACCGGAAGATACATGACGCGGTCCTCCGTTCTTATCCACGCAGAGATTCCAGTCGATCCAGCGGTTCATTCCGTGGTTGAGGTTGCCGATAATGTCGTGTCCGTATGCGGCAGCATCCTCATATTCCACTTCCGCAATGCTGGAACCACCGCCGCCGAACATTGCCGCAAACATGCTGGTTCGCCCGGGCGGGTGGAGAGCACAGCATTCGCTGGACATAAGCTTCATGTCAGGGAACAGGTCATGGGCTGTGCCAAGAGATTCAAAATGATCCCCCGAATACCAGTGGAATGCGATACCTTCTATCATACCGGCGGTTTCCTCGTCGATCACTTCCCGGGAAAATTCTACTACCCTTTCTTTATTGTGATCCCAGATATAGAGACCGACAGTATCTGTCAGGCCGGCTTCCTTGAAAACCGGATAGAGATAATCTTTCAGGAAGGTTTTCTGTTCCCGGGCAGTCCAGACACAGCTGTCCCAGTTGGTGGCTGCGATGGTTTCGTTCTGCAGGCTCATCATGGTTACGGGAACGCCCTCATCCAGATAGGCCTGTACATATTTGGCAAGATATAATGCCCAGTCTTTATAATGCTCCGGCTTTAAACTTCCTCCGTTGCATCTTGACGGAGTGCCATAATCCACTTCCGGCACAAGGGAGGCCATAATGGCTCCGGCGCCATAGACGGAGGCATCATTTTTCGGTTTTGCCGGAGGCGTTTTCCACTGCTTCGGCGGAGACCAGGGACTGAGCAGGACACGGAAGGGCTCCACGGTCATTGCCATGGCGTCTTTCAGCATCGGAAGCATATATTTGCGGTCGCGTTCGATGGTAAAAGTTGTCAGATCCGGATCAGCCAGCGGATCAGCCACTGCCTGATATTCTTCCAGAGAGTAGTCGCAGCTGTCCATATGCATGCGCAGAAACCGGTAATGCTGCCCGTCTTTACCGAAATGATCTTCCAGAAACTGTTTCTTATCTGCTTCGGTCATCTTGGAATAGAGATAACCCACAGTGTCCGTCAATGCACCGCCGAAGCCTTCAATTTCCTGGCAGGGCAGATCAGGATAGAGGTTGATGACATTTGATTCCAGATGTCTTGCCTCGTCCGCTTCGAGGGTGACAGGCAGTACGTGTTCTTCTGAAATCGCTTTGCAGTTAACTGCGTAGGTAGTGATTTGTTTTGCTTTCATAGGATCCTCCTTCGATGATTCACTGATTGGCTTACTTGTACTACCGCGTCTTCTCCGACACAAATTCCCATGAAAAGTATGGTGCAAGTAATATGATGCACACGCGTACACGCTGCGTGGCGCGTGTACGCTCAGCGCGGCGAGTGCGCAGAGCTGGTTTATGGTCTTTCTTTATATACATGTTTAGCATACTATAGAATCTATGTAAAAATCTATAGGTTTGCTGAAGATTGTGTAAATTATAGTAAACGACATAACAAATTTCTGTTTCCGGCTTTTGTCCTGCTTGCCGGAAGCCAGGGGATGTCCGCCCGTTATGTGCAGGGCTTCTGTGTCCCGATGAAGGGAGTGAGATGGATTCCCTTCGAGCCGCAGGTTATGCCCTGTTGGCGGTTCATAAGAAGTATTTGCTTTTCGCATCTGGTTCTTTTATACTGATCCCTAAGGGATTGCCCGGATTTGCTACAATGTCACTGTAGATTGCGTTCTGCACAGATGTTCTGTTGCAGGGCAGCCACATTATTCCCGCGGGCGGCGGGTCAGAGTCAGACTTGCGGCGGGGTGTATGACTTGGAGGAGGAAAGGATCATGATTTATAAGGAGTTTCAGAACTTGAAATTATCGGCTCTTGGCCTGGGTGCGATGCGCCTGCCTGTTATTGACGGAAATGATGCTGCTGTCGATGCGGCGGCGACAGAGGAAATGGTCGCATATGCAATGGAGCAGGGCATCAACTATTATGATACGGCATGGGGATATCACAGCGGCAATTCGGAGACCGTGATCGGGAAGGCGCTTGGTAAGTATCCACGGGAAAACTTCTATCTGGCTACGAAATTTCCGGGCTATGACCTTGCCAATATGCCTAAAGTGAAGGAGATTTTTGAGAAACAGCTTGAGAAGTGCGGCGTGGATTATTTTGATTTCTATCTATTCCACAATGTATGTGAGATGAACATTGATGCGTATCTTGACAAGCAGTACGGTATCTATGAATACCTGATGGAGCAGAAGAGAGACGGCAGGATCCGCCATCTGGGATTTTCCGCGCATGGAGATTTAGATGTTATGAAGCGGTTCCTGGAAGCTTACGGCAAGGATATGGAATTCTGCCAGATTCAGTTAAACTATCTGGACTGGTCCTTCCAGAATGCGGAGGCGAAGGTGGAACTGCTCAAGTCCTACAATATTCCTGTCTGGGTTATGGAGCCGCTGCGGGGCGGAAAGCTGGTGAAGCTTCCGGAAGAGCAGGGACAGAGATTGAAGGCAGCGCGGCCCGAAGAGGAGATTCCGGCGTGGGCGTTCCGGTTCTTACAGTCCATTCCCGGTGTGACCATGATCTTGTCCGGTATGTCGAATATGGAACAGCTGCAGGCGAATATACGTACCTTCGGGGAGGAGAAGCCGCTTGCGAAGGAAGAGATGGATATGCTGATGGATGTCGTGTCAGCTATGAAGAACAACACGCTGCCTTGTACGGCATGTCATTACTGCGTCAGCCATTGTCCGAAGGGGATTGATATTCCGAAAATTCTGGAATTGTACAATGAACATAGCCTTACGGGAGGCGGATTCCTTGCACCGATGGCGATCGGGGCAATGCCGAAGGAGAAACAGCCGTCAGCTTGTGTGGGATGCCGCAGCTGTGAGAAGGTCTGCCCGCAGCAGATCAAGATCTCGGAGACGATGTCCAACTTTGCGGCACAGCTGGGTGCGTGAGAAGAAGATATCGTGTGATATCAGAACATAGAGAGTGCTGAAACAGGAAACCCTTGCCGGGTTTCCTGTTTTTCTTGACAGGTATTCCTGTACAATTATTATCTGGAAGTTTTGATTGAGTATATAGAGAAAAAGCATTATAGTAGTGGTATGGGGAAATTTACAGAAAATCAGGATAAATCCTTAGAGGAGGGAACGTATGGCAAAGTATGTAATGGCACTGGATGCGGGGACGACGAGCAACAGATGTATTTTGTTCAACGAGCAGGGAGACATGTGCAGTGTGGCACAGAAGGAATTTACGCAGTATTTTCCGAAGCCGGGCTGGGTGGAGCATGATGCGGACGAGATCTGGTCTACCCAGCTTGAGGTGGCACAGCAGGCTATGGCGAATATCAATGCCACGGCGGCGGAGATTGCCGCGATCGGTATTACGAACCAGAGAGAGACAGTGGTGGTCTGGGACAGGAAGACGGGCAGTCCTGTACATAATGCGATTGTGTGGCAGTGCCGCAGGACATCGGAATATGCGGACAGTCTGAAGGAGAAGGGGCTGACGGATAAGTTCAGGGAGAAGACAGGGCTTGTCATTGATGCATATTTCTCGGCAACTAAGATCAAATGGATTCTGGATCATGTGGAGGGTGCCCGTGAGAAGGCGGAGAGTGGAGAATTGATGTTCGGCACTGTGGAGACATGGCTGATCTGGAAACTGACCAAGGGCGACGTGCATGTGACGGATTATTCCAATGCGTCCCGTACAATGCTGTTTAATATCAATACATTGAAGTGGGACGATGATATCCTGGAAGAATTGAAGATTCCGAAATGCATGCTTCCGGAGGTAAAACCGTCAAGCTGTATCTACGGGGAGGCAGATCCGGGATTTTTCGGCGGGCCGATTCCCATCGGCGGCGCGGCGGGCGACCAGCAGGCAGCATTGTTCGGGCAGACCTGTTTCGAACCGGGAGAAGCGAAGAATACTTACGGAACGGGATGTTTCCTGCTGATGAATACGGGGGAGAAGCCGGTCTTTTCCCATAACGGCCTTGTGACAACCATAGCCTGGGGACTTGACGGGAAGGTCACCTATGCGCTGGAGGGCTCTATCTTCGTGGCGGGGGCGGCGATCCAGTGGCTCCGCGATGAGATGCGTCTGATCGATTCCGCACAGGATTCGGAGTATATGGCGAAGAAGGTTAAGGATACAAATGGGTGTTATGTGGTGCCTGCCTTTACAGGACTTGGGGCGCCTCACTGGGATCAGTATGCGAGAGGGACGATCGTGGGAATCACCCGCGGCGTCAATAAATATCATATTATCAGGGCAACACTGGATTCCCTGGCCTATCAGGTTAACGATGTACTTACGGCGATGGAGGCGGATTCTTCAATCAAGCTGGCGGCACTGAAAGTGGACGGAGGAGCCAGTGCGAACAATTTCCTGATGCAGCAGCAGGCGAATATCAGCCATGCGCCTGTCAACCGCCCGAAATGTGTGGAGACAACGGCGATGGGCGCGGCTTATCTGGCAGGCTTGGCGGTGGGGTACTGGGCAAGTAAGGAAGATGTGGTGAAGAACTGGGCGGCCGACAGGGAATTCGTGCCTGAGATTCCGGAGGAGGAACGGCTTGCAATGGTGAAGGGCTGGAGCAAAGCTGTCAGGTGTGCGTATGGATGGGAGAAGGAAGACTAAAGGGATACTTCAGATTGGAGAGAAAAATATGTATGACGTAATTATCATCGGCGCCGGGGTGTCAGGGTGTGCATCAGCGCGGGAATTATCCAGGTACAAGGCGCGGATATGTGTGCTGGAGAAAGCAGAGGATGTATGCTGCGGTACATCGAAGGCGAACAGCGCGATAGCCCATGCCGGTTATGATGCAGCCACAGGTTCGTTGATGGCGAAATTGAATGTGCAGGGCAGCCGGATGATGGAACAGCTGTCGAAGGAACTGGATTTCGAATTCCGGCGGACCGGATCTCTGGTACTGTGCAGGAATGAGGAAGATATGCTGAAGCTTCAGGAACTCTATGACAGAGGAAATGCAAACGGGGTGGAAGGGCTTCGCATTTTGAATCAGGAAGAACTGCGGAAGATGGAGCCTAATATTTCGGATGACGCGGTGGCGGCTCTGTATGCTCCGACGGCGGGCATTGTGTGTCCCTTCGGGATGAATATTGCTTTTGCGGAGAACGCCTGTGCAAACGGTGTGGAGTTTCGGTTTGATACGGAGGTACAGGGGATTGGCAGGTCGGATGCGGGCTGGGCCGTGGAGACAAACCGTGGGCAGTTCGAGACGAAATGCGTGGTCAATGCAGCCGGTGTCTATGCCGATGTAATCCACAATATGGTGAGCGATAAGAAGATAAAGATTACGCCGCGAAGAGGAGATTACTGCCTGTTGGATAAATCCGCGGGAAATCATGTGTCTAAAGTAATCTTTGCCCTGCCGAATCAGTTTGGTAAAGGAATTCTGGTGACGCCGACGGTTCACGGGAATCTGCTGGTGGGTCCGACGGCCATCGATATAGAGAATAAGGAGGGTGTCAATACCACGAGGGAAGGGCTGGCTCAGGTGCTTGAGAGGGCAGGAGAGAGTGTGAAGAATCTGCCGATGCGCTCTGTGATCACTTCCTTTGCGGGATTGCGTGCCCACGAAGAAAATCATGAATTTATCATCGGGGAAGCGGATGGTGCGGAAGGGTTCATTGATTGTGCGGGGATTGAGTCTCCGGGCCTTACGGCCAGTCCTGCAATCGGCGCGATGGTGGCCGGGACCGTAAGAGATCTTTTGCGATTGGAGGAAAATCCGGAGTTTGTCGGTACCAGACAGGGGATTTTGAATCCGCAGAAGATGTCTGCCGAAGACAGAAAGAAGCTGATTCGTGAGAAGCCTGCTTACGGAAACATTATCTGCCGCTGCGAGATGGTTACGGAAGGTGAGATCATTGATGCGGTTAAGAGGCCTCTCGGTGCGAAATCCCTGGACGGTGTGAAGCGCAGGACAAGAGCAGGCATGGGGCGGTGCCAGGCAGGGTTCTGCTCGCCCAGAGTCATGGAAATTCTGGCCAGAGAGTGCGGGAAAGAAATCAGCGATATTACGAAGTCCGGCGGCAATTCCAGGATCGTTGTGGGGACGAATAAGGATGTGTTGTAGGGAAAGAATAAACGAGGAGATGACTAGTGAAAACATATGACATTGTTATAGTCGGCGGAGGACCGGCGGGACTGGCAGCGGCGGTTTCCGCCAGGAAGAACGGAACAGAAAGCATTCTGGTCCTGGAAAGAGACAGGGAACTGGGCGGTATTCTGAACCAGTGTATCCATAACGGATTCGGCCTGCATACGTTCAAGGAGGAACTGACGGGGCCGGAATACGCCGGAAGATTTATCGGGCAGGTGAAGGAACTGCAGATAGCGTATAAGCTGAACACCATGGTTATGGATATCAGCCGGGATAAAATAGTAACGGCGATGAACAGCACGGATGGTCTCTTTGAGATTCAGGCAGGGGCGGTCATTCTGGCGATGGGATGCAGGGAGCGTTCCAGAGGAGCGCTTAACATTCCCGGATACCGTCCGGCAGGAATCTTTTCTGCTGGAACTGCCCAGAGACTGGTCAATATGGAAGGGTATCTGCCGGGACGCAAAGTGGTGATACTCGGTTCCGGCGATATCGGCCTGATTATGGCCAGGCGTATGACACTGGAGGGAGCGCAGGTACAGGTGGTGGCGGAGCTAATGCCTTATTCCGGCGGCCTGAAAAGGAATATCGTGCAGTGTCTGGATGACTATGGAATTCCGTTGAAGCTGAGCCATACTGTAGTGGAGATACGCGGCAAGGAGAGAGTGGAGGGAATCACCCTGGCACAGGTGGATGATAGGGGAAAACCGATTCCGGGGACTGAGGAAGACTATGAATGCGATACGCTGTTGTTATCGGTGGGCCTGATTCCGGAAAACGAACTGTCAAGTGGTATGGGCGTAGAATTGAGCAGGGTTACTTCCGGCCCTGTGGTCAATGAGTGCCTGGAAACCAATATCGAGGGCGTGTTTGCCTGCGGGAATGTCCTGCATGTACATGATCTGGTGGATTATGTCTCTGAGGAGGCTGCGGCGGCAGGGAAGAATGCCGCGCGGTATGTGCAGGAAAAGCGGGTGATTTCAAAAGAGCGACCGGAAGGCATTGTTGCAGAACAGAGAAAAAGCGGCACCGGAGACGAAAATATTGCGGCACAGGGTACGGGCAGTGTGTCACGGGGACATATTGTGGATGTGCAGGCGGCAGATGGCGTACGCTATACGGTACCTGCAAGAATTAACGTAGAGCGTATGGAAGATATCCTGACGGTACGTTTCAGAGTAGGCGGCGTATATAAGAACTGCTTTATCAGTGTTTATCTGGATGACAAGCGGATCCTCCACCGGAAAAGGCCGGTTATGGCGCCAGGCGAGATGGAGGAAGTGAAGCTGAGGAAAGAAGAATTGCGGCAGTACCCGGAGCTTAAGGCGGTTACGGTGAAACTGGAGGAGGTATAGGGACTATGGGAAAAAGAGAATTGATCTGCATCGGCTGTCCCATGGGCTGTCCGGTCACGGTTCAGATGAATGGTACACAGGTCATAAGCGTATCCGGCAATACCTGCCCGCGCGGAGACGCCTATGCAAGGAAGGAAGTTACGAATCCGACCAGAATCGTCACTTCTACCGTTAAAGTGGAAGGCGGGAGTGTGGGCATGGTATCCGTGAAGACGAAAGAGGATATCCCGAAGGATAAGATATTCGATTGTGTGAGAGCACTGAAGGACATCACGGTGAAGGCGCCAATACGGATCGGGGATGTGATTCTTGCGGATGCTGCCGGTACGGGTGTTGATGTGGTTGCAACGAAGAATACGTAGATAAGGCGGATTTTGATAACCAGAAGGAACGAAGACTTAGCAGACGGTGCTTGTCTGCAATAAAGTGATGATCAGGCGTAATGTATTGATGGTTCAATATTTTTACGCCTTTTTTGCTGTCCAGGAATTCCTGATTTCTCAAGGAAATATAGGGGAAAGCAGGGTGGCAGGTAACTGTTTTCCTGAGAAAATTAAATTTCGTGAAATATATCAGAATCAAATTTTCAAAATTAGTGAAATGTATTGGAAAAATAATTTAAAATTTCGTGAATATATAATAAAAAAGAATTCTAATTTTCGGGAATTTGCTATATAATAGCTGTAAATTTGTTCGAAAAATTTGATGTATGATGAGGGGATCACATTTTTACATGGCAATTTGTTTGTAGAGATTATTCGGAAGGAGCACCCTATATGAGACAGAAGCTGTTGATTGTAGATGATGAACAAGGAATTGTGGATATGATGAGGAGTTATTTTACGCCTCGCTATGACGTGCTGACGGCATACAGCGGCAGTGAGGCGCTTAAGAAAGTTTCGGCAGACCCGGATCTGATTCTCCTGGATATCAATATGCCCGGAATGGACGGACTGGATGTCTGCCGGCAGATCCGGGCATATGTCAGCTGCCCGATTCTGTTTCTGACGGCCCGGATTGAATCGTCCGATAAGATCACCGGATTTGGGGCAGGGGCAGATGATTATATTGTCAAGCCCTTTGATCTGGATGAACTGGGAGCCAGGGTGGAGGCGCATCTGCGGCGGGAGCAGAGAAGACAGGACAATGCGGCGGTGCGGTTTTTCGGGGATCTTTCAGTCGATTATTCTGCCAGGACGGCGGAGATCCACGGGGAGCAGATTTCTTTTTCCAGGAGGGAATTTGATATTCTGGAGCTTCTTTCACTGCACGCGGGGCAGGTCTTTGACAGAGAGCGTATCTATGAAACGGTGTGGGGTCTGGACGGGCATAAGTCATAATTCCTTTTGAAAAGTCAAGTTCTCCCGCGCTCTGTTTCATCTTTTCCATGGCTGTCTTCTGCTCTGACGGAACCGGAAGTTCTTCCTTATTATCCTCCATCGAAATACCGGTCGCCCCGATCGCATCTCTTGCCATTTCAATGGCATCCGCCAAAGTATCCCCCTCTGTCCAAATCTCCATATCAGGAACGCAAACTAAAAAAGGATGTTCCGATCCGTCATCCTGATTTAAAATAAAAGTTGGATATACCTGTTTCATAAGCTTCACTCCCTATTATAAATTCCATTTTCTATAGTTAACGACATTAGAAATTTCGTTTTCGGCCTTGCAGAAGCTGCCGTATATGGATTCTGCAAGAGCCGGAAACAGAAATTTAACCAAAGTATACGGAAGAGGGGAGAATCAGGTCGCCGCACTCAGGGAGGTTGATCTGGAGATTGCTCCCGGGGATTTTATATCGATTATGGGGCCTTCCGGCAGCGGTAAGAGCACACTGCTTCATCTGCTGTCCGGGCTGGACCGGCCGACTTCCGGAAGTTTATCCTATGACGGGCAGGATATTTACGGACTCAGGGATAAGGAGCTGTCGGCCTTCCGCCGCAGACGTATTGGTTTTATCTTTCAGCAGTTCAATCTGCTCCCGGTGCTGACAGCACGGGAAAATATTCTTATGCCGCTGCTGTTGGACAGAAGGAACATGTCCGGGGAATATCTGGAACAACTGGCACAGCTCTTGGGTATCGAAGAGCGGCTGACGCATTTACCCCATGAGCTTTCCGGCGGACAGCAGCAGAGAGTGGCAATTGCCCGGGCGCTGATTGCCCGGCCGGATATCATTTTTGCAGATGAGCCCACCGGAAATCTGGACAGCAAAAGCGGCGGCGAGGTCATGAAGCTGCTGGAGGATATCTGGCAGAAGATGGGAAAAACGCTGGTGGTTATTACCCATGACGGCAGTATCGCACAGAGGGCAAAGAGGCAGTTTGTGATTATGGACGGAGTGGTAACAGAAAAGGAGGAATGATGTATTTATGAAATCATACCATACATTAGCATTGAAAGAAATATTGGAACAAAAAGTAATTTCTGTCCTGATCCTGATTGCGGTCATCCTGTCTACGATGATGACGGCTGCGGTCGGCCAGTCGGCAGGGATTCTTTCTGCCATGCGCATTCAGCAGGCTGTCGCCATTGGAGGAGACCGGCACGCCACCTTCCTGCAGCTGACGGAAGAGAAGGCACAGATTCTGGAGCAGGATCCCCGTGTTTCCTATGCAGGCCGTGTGATTCCCATAGGAGGCAGGGAACTGAATGATCTGCTGCGGCTGGAACTGTCGGAGTATCAGGGGAACAGCATAGAGACGATCCCTTCCTATACAAAGCTGTCGGAGGGAAAGCTGCCGGAGGCGCCGATGGAGATTGCCCTGCCGCAGGATGCTCTGCAGTTCCTGGGATTCCAGGGAAAGATCGGCGACACAATCTCCCTGCCTCTGTCTAAATCCTTACGGCATGGTGTGGCTATGGATTCCTGTGATTATGAGGCGGATTTCGTTCTGACAGGTATCACGGAAAGCAATTATCTGGGATATACTTACGGAGTCATTCGGGGGCTTGTGGGAGAAGGAACTGCGGCGGCGGTTCTGCCTTCCGAATATCTGTATTACAGCGTGGATATCCGTGTGGCGGATACAAAGAATTTTCAGGCTTTTATAGATGATATGAATAACAGACTTGCCATGCACGAACTGGATACACTCTATAATTATCCTTATCTGAATGCTCTGGGGATTCGCTGTCAGGCGGAGGCTGGCGGCACCATGACAGATGACAGCGGATTTTCGTTTCTTATTCTGGCAGGAGTGCTGACAGTACTGTTGATTCTGGCAGCAGCCGGTCTGGTAATCTATAATATTCTTAAAATCGCCGTTGAGGGGCGGACAGAACAGTACGGTATTCTCCGGGCAGTCGGTGCACAGAAAGAGCAGCTCTACCGTATCGTGGCAGAAGAGGTGATGATACTTTGTGCGGCAGGAATTCCGGCAGGGATGCTGCTTGGGTTTCTTTCGGCCAAAGGGATTCTGACTGCGGCATTGAATCAGCTGCCGCCGGATATGTTTCTGGCACAGGATACGGCGCAGCTGCAGGAACTGGTCACTGCCAACGGCTCCGGGGAATGGGAATATCTGATACTGAGCGCTTTCGTCACGCTTCTGTTTGCATTCCTGGCGGCGGCTCCGGCGGCCCGGTATGCGGCAAGAGTGTCCCCTGTTACGGCGATGCATGGAAACGCGAAAACGAAAATCAGAAGGAGAAGCCGCAGGGAAAAGAGGATAAGGAACTTCGAAAGATATTATGCCGGACTCAATCTGCGGCGTAACAGAAGCCGTACCGTAATCACAATTTTGTCTTTGGTCATGAGTATTACTGTCTTTATCACGCTGCATGGAGTCCGCGGGTTGATTGGCGTGGAGAGCACGGTATCAGAGCATCTGGGAGATTATTCTGTGGTGAATGAATATGATGGATTTACACCGGAAGAACTTGCAGGGATGGAAGAGAACCGGAATGTGGAGGCAGTGGCGGCGCAGCAGTTTTCCGGCTATGAGCTGGATGAACAGTATTATCCGGTGGGAATCAAGACGGATTTCGCGATGGGTATCGGAGAATACTTTCAGATTTTCGGGGTAAATGACGAGTGGGCAGATTACAGCTTCGAAGGACGCCTGACAGAGGAACAGCTGGATGCACTGAAGGACGGAAGGGGATGT
Organism: Clostridia bacterium; assembly: GCA_910575245.1. Taxonomy (GTDB): domain Bacteria; phylum Bacillota; class Clostridia; order Lachnospirales; family Lachnospiraceae; genus UBA3282. The sequence goes on from CAJTEN010000015.1 coordinate 82,078, forward strand.
GTGGTCCGCAACCCTATTCCGATGGAAGTGGAAGGAATGAAATTCGGGACAACGCATATTGAGGAAGGCAGCACTATCACTGTGGCAGGAAAAAAGCTGCCGGTGTTGTTATCTTTGAGCGGTTATGACGGATATTTCAGCGTGGGAAGCAAGGGGTTTATCAACGGGGTTCAGGTGCTTGTGAGCGACCGGCTGTATCCTGCGCTGACCGGGACAGACACTTATGCCGAATTCAAGCCGGTTTTGAAGAAAAATGCCGACAGAGAGAGTTTTGACAGGACGCTGGAAAGTCTGTGCTCGCGGACTGCCGGAACAACATGGGTATCTTACGAGGATACGGACAGGCAGCTGGAAGAGAGCGCTGCGCAGATTAATATGCTGGCGTGGGGACTGATTCTGTTTATCGGACTGATCGGGATTTTAAATATTATCAATACGGTCTACACCAATATTCATACGAGAGTGGCAGAAATCGGGACGCAGAGAGCCATCGGTATGAGTGCAGGAAGCCTGTATAAAACTTTCCTGTGGGAGGGAATCTATTATGGTATGATTGCGGCAGTGACCGGCAGTGTGGCAGGATATCTGTGTATCCTGGCCGTGGAGACAGCTGTGTCCGATACTCTTGTACTGGCGCCTGTGCCTGTGATTCCGATGCTGGAAGCGGCAGGAATCTCGGTTATGGCATGTCTGTTTACTACGGCGGCGCCGCTGCGGAGAATTTCGAAGTTAAGTATTGTGGAGGCTATAGAGACGGTTGAGTAGACCTGCTAAAAACTATATAATTTGAATGATATTGCTTGTTAAATGATTCATTTTTGGATATTATGAAAGAAAAAGCGAAGGAGCTGGTGGCATGAAAACGATAAGTATCAGATTGGATGATGCACTATACGAAGAATTGAATGAAATGCTTAATGCGATGGGACAGACAAAGCAGACATTTTATGAGTCTTTTACCAGAACTGCGCTAAGGGAAAGAAGCATTCCTTTCATCATTTCTGCACCTGTGAAAACAAAAAGTACAGGTAAAAGTGATAAATTGGAAGCATTTGCAAGGCTGGAGGCAGCAAGAAAATTATTTTCTGAATCAATAGAGTATGATGTGGAAAGGGAGGAGGCTATGGATGGAAAATATGGCAGTGTTGATTGACACCAATATTCTGCTTAACTATATCACGAACAGAGAAGACAAATATCTGAATGAATCTGTCAGAATTGTTGAGTTGTGTGCCTTGGGAAAGCTTAATGGGTATATAGCATTTCACACACTTTCTACCTTATGGCATGTTCTGCGGAAGAAGAGCAGCAAAGACCGAAGAGATAATTTGAGAGATATTTGCACGATTTTTTCCGTTGCATCTGCCTCACAAACAGAAATAATAAACGCTATAGAAGACGATTCCTTTGCAGATTTTGAAGATTGTCTGCAGGATAAGTGTGCCAAAGAGGTGGGCGCGGATTATATAATTACTGTAAATAAGAAAGATTTTGCGAATTCGGAGATTGAAGCAATTGATCCTTGCGAATTTCTGAATAAGATGGTGTGAAAAATTCATATGCGGAAAATTTTTTCACACGCAAATTTGTGTTCGTGCCCAAATTCGCAGGCTGAGCAAGAATGAAGGGCTAACATGAAAGAATGATATAGTTTGGATAAGGCATTGAGATATTTGAGAAATCAGACAGAGAAAACCTGGAAAAAACAGATGCTGCGTGCAGAAAAGAGGTAACAGGGAAGACGAAGTCTGAACTGTTATGAAAAGAGAGGAATATGAAACGGAGGTTTCTGACAGAACGTTATGAGTCAACATAAGATCCTGCTGGTGGAGGATGACAAGGAAATCAGCGAAATGTTATGCAATTATCTGACAACAGAAAATTATGATGTGGTCTGTGCCGGTGACGGGCAGGAGGCGTGCAGGCTGTTTGGAGAGGCTGCGTTCAGCCTTGTTCTGCTGGATCTGATGATACCGAAGATCAGTGGAATGGATGTTATGCAGCATATCCGCAGGGGGAGTTTCGTCCCGATCATCATCCTGTCCGCAAAGGATTCGGAGACGGATAAGACGCTGGGACTGGCACTGGGGGCGGATGATTATATTACGAAGCCTTTCTCCGTGGCGGAGGTTCTGGCACGGATCAGGGCGAATATCCGCAGGACAACGCAGTACGATATTTCTGCATCCGATGCACCGGCCATCCTCAGAGCGGGAGAGGTGACGATGAACCTGTCTGATTATACCGTGACGAAGAGCGGAGACAGGATCGAATTGACGGTGAAGGAGTTCGAAATTCTGAAACTGCTTATGCAGAATCCGAAGAAGGTATATACCAAGGAACAGCTTTACGGTCTTGTATGGAAGGACGCCTATCTGGGAGATGAGAATGCGGTGAATGTACATATCAGCAGACTGCGGAACAAGATCGAGGAGGATTCCCGCAATCCGCGGTATATTCTTACGGTATGGGGAATCGGATACAAACTGGGAGAAATGCCATGAATAACGCTGCGACTATCATATTTTTCCTTTCCGTGGGAATCGCGGTTCTGTTTATCGTTGTTCTGTACCAGCAGTTTACTTTCCGGACAGGGATGCGGTCGAAACTGCGGGAAATCAGCCGGGATTTACAGAAGATAACCGATACGGACAGTGACGGGAAGATCTTTGTCTTTACGGAGAATCCGGAACTGATGGAGCTGGCGGCACAGATCAATCGCCTTCTGGAAAACCACTTGAAGGTTAAGGCGGATTCACGCCGCTTTGAGATGGCTTCCAGAAAGATGCTTTCCAATATTTCCCACGATATTAAGACGCCGATGACAGTCATTCTGGGCTATCTGGAGATTATGCGGCATAGCGGCGCCTGCCCGGGCGAGATGATTTGGAAGACGGAACAGAAGGCCAGGGATGTGGTGGAACTGATCAACCAGTTCTTTACGCTGGCCAAGCTGGAAGCCGGGGACATGGAACCGGAGATTTCAAGAATCGATGTCTGTGAGATCTGCCGTAAGAGCATATTGGATTTTTATGAATTATTGACAAACCGGGAGTTTCAGGTGGAAGTTGATCTGCCTGAAACTCCGGTCTATGTACAGGGGAATGAGGAATTTGTTGAGCGCATTCTGTCTAATCTGCTCTCCAATGTGACACGGTACGGGGCGGACGGCAAATATCTCGGGCTGTTTCTCAGAATGGACGACAGGCAGGTATTTATCGATGTGACGGATAAGGGAAAGGGGATCGATGCGGCTTTTGCGGATCATGTATTTGAGCGTCTTTTTACGATGGAGGATTCCAGAAACCGTGAGATTCAGGGCAACGGGCTGGGACTGACGATCGCGAAAGAACTTGCCCGGAAGCTTGGAGGAGATATCACGCTGGAGAGCAGTCCGCATATAAAGACAACCTTTACGGCCAGTTTCATAAGATTGCTGTACTGAATACAGTCCGGTCAGACATCCGGCGTGTCGGCAGAGCGCCGGATCAACGAAAGAAATTCGTAAGATTTGTGCAACAGTTTTGCAAAAGACATTCGTTACAATAGAGACAGTAACGAAATGCTTCCTGCATTGTCCCTACCGCCGGCGGAGGCAGGTATCAGTGTAAAACAATGGGGAAGCATGGCGGATTCTACCGGAAAGGAGAAAGATAAAATGTCATACATTTTACAGACAGATCATCTCACCAAAGTAATTGATGGGAAGGAAATCGTAACGGATGTCAATCTTCATGTAAAGAAAGGGGAAATATACGGGTTCCTGGGGCCGAACGGGGCGGGCAAGACTACGGTCATGAAGATGCTGGCCAATCTCTGGAAGCCTTCAGGGGGAAGGATAGAATTGTTCGGAGAGACGCTTACGCCCCGGTCATACGAGGCACTAAGGCGGATGGGAAGTATCATAGAGTTCCCGATATTTTATGACCATATGACAGGTTATGAAAATCTGAAGATGCATTGTGAGTATATGGGATACTATCAGCACGGCAGTATCGAGAATGCACTTGCGCTTCTGGAACTTTCGGAGGCGGCGAAGAAGCCGGTGAAGAACTACTCTCTGGGAATGAAGGAACGTCTGGGAATCGCCAGGGCGATTCTGTGCAAGCCGGAGCTTCTGATTCTGGACGAACCGACCAACGGCCTTGACCCGGCAGGGATGAAGCAGATCCGCAGTCTTTTAAAGATGCTCTGTACGGAGTATGGGATCACGATTATGGTTTCCACGCATATACTCTCGGAAATAGAATCGATAGCTGATACGGTCGGTGTGATCCATCACGGCAGAATGATGCAGGAGATCGGTATGAAAGAGATCGAACAGATGAGTCTGGCTTATATCGAACTGGTGACGACAGAGACTGAGAGGGCGGCTTATGTGATGAGTGACAAGCTCGGAATTAAGAATTTCAGGATTCTTGAGAACGGTGAAATACGGATCTATGATACAGCGGTTTCCACACAGGAACTATCCAAAACGCTGGCATTGAATGATGTTGCAGTGACGGCACTTGGAAGAAAGAATGAAAATCTGGAGAACTATTTTCTGAAAATGACTTCTGAAGGAGGTGCACATCATGTTGAAATTAATTAAACTGGAATGGAAGAGAAACAATATAAGCAGGCTAATCCGAAATGCTGTGATTATGACGGCGGTTCTTCTTGTCTTTATCATGATAACTGCAGGAGAGGCAGGAGCAGACGTTACGACACGGGGATTTTTTAATAAGAGTTTTATTCACGCATCGGTGGAGTTATTCACCCATATGTCGTACATGGTATTTACGGGGGTTATGCTGGCTGGCCTTATTGTAGGAGAGTATGAGAAAGGAACGATACGCCTGTTGTTTTCTTATCCGATCAAGAGACAAAAGATCATGCTGTCGAAGATATTTGCAGTGTGGATCTTCAATTTTATGGCGCTTGTCATCAGTAAGCTGCTGATGTATGCCGTGGTGCTGGCAACAGGATCCTTTACCCATATTCCGTCTACGGATATTCCGTATGGATACTGGCTGTTCTGGGTGGAGCTGCTTCTTGGGTCAGCGGCTATGATAAGTATCTCTTTCCTTGCATTGCCTGTCGGAATGAAAATGAAATCGTCAAAAGCGACGGTGGTGGCCGCTGTCATTGTTGTCTGCTTTACCCAGGGAAATATCGGGGAGTTTACACTGGCATACAGTGTACCGTTTTATACACTCTTGTTTGTTCTGGCGATTTTTGCCGTATTCCTTTCAACTTATCGTGTTGAGGAGAAGGATGTATGATAAGAAAGCCTGCACAACAGTTCTGCGCATTTACTGCGCAGACTGTGTCGTGGGGGAGCGGCTGCTATGTTGAAAGCAGGATTAAGAGGAGAGATGATTATGCAATATACAACTTCGTATCAGACACCACTGGGACAGGTTCTTCTGGCGGCGGACGAAACCGGGCTTACAGGACTGTGGTTTGAGGGAGCGAAACATTATGGGGCCGGTCTTGATCCGGAGCATGAGGAGAAAGAAATGCCGGTTTTCGATGCGGTAAGGAAATGGCTGAAGATGTATTTTGACGGACAGGAGCCGGACTTTCTGCCTCCGATTCATATGATCGGATCTCCCTTCCGGATCAGAATCTGGGAGCATCTACTGCTGATTCCTTACGGGCAGACGATGACCTATGGGGAACTGGCCGGGAGGATTGCGGAGGAGAGAGGGATTGCACGGATGTCGGCGCAGGCGGTAGGCGGGGCGGTAGCCCACAACCCGATCTCCATTATCATTCCCTGCCACCGTATGGTCGGGACGGACGGAAGCCTGACAGGATATGCCGGGGGAATCCCTAAGAAAGCCGGGCTGCTTAAGCTGGAAGGAATTGATACGGATAAATTATATGTTCCGGTAAAGGGAACGGCATTATGACAGAAAGCTTTTTTAGGACTTTTCTTACATTTTTGTAAGCTGGTGCTATTTGCTTTCTGTTTATGCTATATTAAAAGATGAAGACTTTATGTGAGAGAGTCTGTATGGCCGGGAGGAAGAAATCCGCGGGAGGGAAGGTACTTGCAGAAACTGTTATTGCTTGAAGATGATATCAGTCTGATTGACGGGCTGACTTATTCGTTGGGAAAGAACGGATTTGAGACTAAGGTGGCAAGATCGGTTGGAGAAGCCGAGACATTGCTTGCAGGCGGCGGGTGTTTTGACCTGCTTCTTTTTGATGTGACGCTGCCGGACGGAAACGGATTTGCACTTTGTGAACGCCTGCGGGTGTCCGGAGACCAGACGCCGATTATCTTCCTGACGGCGTCGGATGAGGAGACCAGTGTGATACGGGGTCTGGACTGCGGGGGAGATGATTATATCACGAAACCTTTTAAGCTGGGAGAATTGTGTTCACGCATTCGGGCGCTGCTGCGGCGGAGTGCCGGAGCGCATTCCGGAGAGGGGTATCTTAAGTCCGGTGATGTGGCGGTGAATCTGACGGCAGGCAGGGTGACGCTGCGGGGAGAGGGCGTGGAACTTACAGGAGCGGAGTACAGGCTGTTGTGTCTGTTTCTTGCAAACAGTGGGAGGGTGCTTACCCGTCCGGCGATCCTTGACAAGCTGTGGGACGGGGCGGGAAGCTTTGTGGATGATAATACACTTTCGGTGTATGTGCGTCGGCTGCGGGAGAAACTTGAGAAGGATCCCTCTTCGCCGGAGCATCTTAAGACGGTCAGAGGGTTCGGGTATCAATGGGTAGAATAGCGCACGTCGGGGAACATGGGCGTTTGTGTATAAAGAGGCATGGAGGGGATCTATGAAATTTTTGTATGAAAAGGAAACACGCCGTTTTTACGGTTTTCTTGTGACTGTCTGCATCTTGCAGGCTTTCTTTTTGGGAATCTGCGGGATCAGGCACGTGCAGGGAATCAGACATGTACTTACAGAGCGGGAACTGGCAGTGGCTTCTTATTTGCTGGAACAGGAGATTCCGCCGGCAACGATTGCTTCTGCCTGGAACCATACAGAGGTGACGGAAGCGGGAATCAGGCTGCTTGAAAAGACCGGGCACACCGAACAGACGGACAGCTATCTGTTGTTTCTTACCGGACAGACATCGGTAGCTTTCCTCCTGACACTGTTTGTCGGAGGAATCCTGCTGACGGCGGTGCTGTTGGCAGGCGCCGGTTTCTTCCTGCAAGCGAGGGAGCGGTTCTATGAAAAGGCGGAACAGGTCGTGACGCGGTATGCGGAGGACCGGTTCGGAGAACACCTGCCGGGCGGAGGCACCGGAGCCATCTATCGATTGTTCGGCAAGGTGGAACAGCTTGCACTTTCGCTTCAGGCCAGAAGTGAGGCGGAGCGCAGGGCGAAGGAATTTCTGAGGGATATGATCTCTGACATCTCCCATCAGCTGAAAACACCACTGGCGGCATTGAATATGTATATAGAGATCATGGAGGAAGAAGCCGGACAGGAGGATACGGTACGAAGGTTTACGGAGAAATCCATGCGGTCGCTTGAACGGATGGAACAGCTGATTCAGTCTCTGCTTAAAATGGCGAGGCTGGATACCGGCAATATTGTCTTTGAGAAGCGGCAGTGTTTTGTGTCGGAAGTGGTGTCGCAGGCAGCAGGAGAACTGTTGGAACGGGCGGAGCGGGAAGGAAAGAGGATCCTGACAGAAGGGATGTCAGAGGAAACCTTATACTGTGATCAGCAGTGGACGAAGGAAGCAGTGGGGAATCTGGTGAAGAATGCTCTGGATCATACGGAAAGAGGCGGGACGGTCCGAATCCTCTGGCAGCGTTCGCCGGTTATGATGCGTCTGACGGTAGAGGATGACGGATGCGGTATTGCACCGGAGGATATCCATCATATTTTCAAACGTTTCTACCGGAGTAAGCACGCAGGAGACAGGCAGGGAATCGGACTTGGGCTTTCCCTTTCGAAGCTGATTATAGAAGGGCAGGGAGGAAGTCTGTCCGTGGAGAGCAGACCGGGAGAGGGGAGTGTGTTTCGTATGGCATTTCCGGCAGGATAACCGCTTTAGCCCGCTGCTCTTTCAGGGTGTCTGGGCGTGCGGCCTGTCTGCGGCAGGCGCAATCGTCCGGAGCAGGCAGCTTACGGATCTGTAAGCTGGCATTCACCGGATTGTAAGACGGAGGTGATATGCTTTTGCTGTACGAAATGCAGAGATCTGTACAAGAACGTACAGGATAGCAGGAAAGGCAGGTAGTTTTTGTGGAAATCTTAAAGGTAGAAAATCTGAGTAAGACCTACGGCAAAGGTGAGGTAAGGGTGGAGGCTTTGAAGAACGCTTCCTTTTCCATGGAGAGAGGAGAATTCGGCGCCGTCGTGGGTGTGTCCGGTTCCGGGAAAAGTACGCTCCTTAACTGTATCGGCGGCCTGGATGAGGCGAGTGCAGGTAAGGTATATATCGGCGGCAGGGATCTGTTTGCGATGGGGGAGAATGAGAGAACGATTTTCCGCAGGCAGAATATCGGATTTATTTTTCAATCCTTCCATCTGATTCAGGAATTGAACGTGGAACAGAATATTATCTTTCCGCTTCTGTTGGATTACCGGAAGGCGGACCAGGAAAGGGTGGAGGAAATTCTGGAAGTGCTGGGGCTGGAGAACCGGCGTAAACATTTGCCGGGACAGCTTTCCGGTGGCCAGCAGCAGAGAGTAGCCATCGGCCGTGCGCTGATTACACGTCCGGCGCTTGTCCTGGCGGATGAACCTACGGGGAATCTGGATTCCCAGAGCAGCCAGGATGTGATGGATCTTCTGTGTAAGGCATCCAGGCACTATCAGCAGACGATTCTGATGATTACCCACAATATGGATCTGACTCCCTCGGCGGACCGGGTATTTCAGGTGACGGACGGTAAACTGAACGAGCTGAGAAGCGTGGGCGAGTAGGTCAGGGAGCAATCGGTGATAAATATTCCGAAACGGAGGAAAGAACAATGAAACATTATCTGGATTTGATACCGATTTCCGCAAGGCTGCACAGGAAACAGACACGGATGACAAGATTGTGTATCGTGCTGTCAGTGTTCTTAATCACGGTGATTTTCAGTATGGCGGATATGGAGATGCAGACGCAGATGGTGCAGGCTGTGAAAAGTTACGGAAAATGGCATGCCGGATTTGTGGCGGATGAGGAACAGGGGGCGCTTATTGCGGCGCGTCCGGAGGTGGAAAATATTGCCCGGTACGGTGTGGTGAACTGGGGGCTTGAGGACGGATATCAGATTGAAGGGATTGAAACCTGTATCTGTGGTCTGGACGGAAACCTCTTGGAGCTGTTTCCGGATGTAGCCATCACGGAAGGGAGTTTTGCGGTGAAGGAGGACGAAGCAGTCCTCAATGAGGCTATAAAGAGCCGTCTCAATGTCGGAGTGGGAGATACGATAACGCTGTCAACGCCTCAGGGAAGCATGAAAGAATACCGGATCACAGGAATTACGAAGGATACGGCACTGGAGGCGGAACATGACGCATTCGGTATGCTGATTACCATAGAAGGATTCGATGCGCTGCACACGAAAGATACGGATGCATCCCAGGAGATTATATATTATGTGGCTTTTCGGCCCTATTGCAGCATACCGGGAACAATCAGAGACATCACAGAACAGCTTGGCATGAAACCGGAAGAAGTGAGACAGAATACGAAAGTACTTGCGCTTATGTTCCAGAGCAGGGATCCGTATATGATGCAGTTTTATTTTGTGGCGGCGGTGCTGGCGGTGTTGGTCGCGGTTGCGGGAATCCTTATGATTACCGCCAGTATGAACAGCAACATTGCGCGCAGGACGGAGTTCTTCGGAATGATGCGGTGTCTTGGCGCGACAGGCAGACAAGTCATGCGGTATGTGAAGAAGGAAGCACTTGGATGGTGCAGAAGTGCGATTCCGGCGGGCGTCTTTGCGGGAATGGTCGTGGTATGGATCCTGTGCGGCATGTTACGTCTCTTAAGCCCCGGCCTCTTTGACGGAATGCCCGTGTTCGGGATCAGTGTTCCCGGTTTTATGGCAGGGATTGTCATGGGGATCGTCACAGTACTTCTGGCGGCCAGAGCTCCGGCCAGAAGAGCGGCACAAGTATCGCCCCTTACGGCAGTGTCCGGAAATGCAGGGACGGTACATGCGGTAAAACGGGCGGCGAACACGCATTTATTTAAAGTGGATACGGCTCTGGGCGTGCATCACGCGTCAGGCAGCAGGAAGAACTTCCTTCTGGTGACCGGTTCCTTTGCATTCAGTATTATCCTGTTCCTTGCGTTCAGCACGGCGATAGATTTCATGCATCGCGCGATCACGCCGCTCCGGCCTCAGGCGCCGGATTTCTATGCCTATGATGCAGGGTATGCGAATGTAATTCCGGCAGAATTATGTGACAGGCTGAAAGAATATCCCGGGATAAAACGGGTGTTTGGAAGAGGGTATGCAGAGAACGTGGTGTCCATAGACGGACAGGAAAACAGGCTTACGATTCTTTCATATGACGAACAGCAGTTTAAATGGGCCAGGAAAGATTTACTTGAGGGAAACTTTGCGGATGCGGTTGAGGGAACGGGAGTCCTGCTGGCCTACAGAGACAACAATCCGCTGCATGTGGGCGACAGGATCACGATAACGGCAGACGGAACCGAACAGGAACTGCCGGTAGCGGGAATTCTGAAGGATGTTCCTTTCAGTTATGGGGCGGATCAAAATACAGGAAGCGAGGAAGTGCTGGTAATCTGTTCCGAAGAACTGTTTGCCGGGCTGACCGGGGAAGACGGTTATGCAGTGCTGGATATACAGATGGAAGCAGATATTGAAGAGGAAGAAGTGCTGGAGATCAGAAAGGAGATTGAACAGACCTGTGGAACGAATATTTCCTTTTCGGACAGACGGATCAGCAACCGGGAGGTAAAGGGAGCGAGTTATTCCATGGCAGTTTTTCTCTATGGGTTCCTGGGGATCATTGCGCTGATTGCCTTCTTCAATATCATCAACTGTATCGCCATGAGTGTATCGGCGCGGATGAGAGAGTACGGAGCCATGCGGGCCATTGGCATGAGCGTCCGGCAGGTAGTACGCATGGTGGTGGGAGAGACGCTTACTTATACGCTTTCCGGTGTGGCGCTGGGATGTGTCATCGGCCTTCCCATCAACCGGATTCTGTTCCGGTCGCTGGTCACCTTCCGGTGGGGAGACGCCTGGGAACTGCCGGTGTGGGAACTTCTGGTCATAGTGGCTGTCATGTTACTGTCCGTCTGCCTGGCAGTGGCGGGACCGGCGAGACAGATACGGGAGATGACGGTGGTGGATACGATTGGGACGCAGTAGGGAATCCGCAAAAATTCATTTTGCAATTGGATATATGATTTTTTGAAAATATTTGTTACAATAAATGCAACAGTTATCATGAGAGACAGTATTTGATGGAAATCAGAGGAGTGTGATTATTCTGTGGATATAAAAAAGATGCTTCCAATTGGAATTGAAAGGTTTGAAGAAATAGCGTCAGGTAAATTCTACTATGTAGATAAGACAGGATTACTGAAAGAGTTGCTGCATAATTGGGGAAAAGTGAACCTGTTTACCCGTCCCAGGCGGTTTGGCAAATCTTTGAACATGAGTATGCTGAAAAGTTTTTTTGGACTAAATGGCAATAAGAATATTTTTGAAGGTCTTGAGATTGGGAAAGAAATGGATCTGTGCGAAACATATATGGGCAAATTTCCAGTGATTTCCGTATCTTTGAAAAGTATCAATGCAAGAACCTTTGAGACAGCATATGCTATGGCTGTTCAGATTATTATGGAGGCAGCTGAGGAAGTTCAGTATCTTGCAGTAAGTGACCGTTTAAGTTCACATGACAGGGAAATGTATTCCGAACTGTTAAACATGGATATGAGTGAGGCAACATTTTCCGGCAGCCTGCGGAGGCTTTCGGGTCTTTTGCAGAAACATCATGGCAGTCAGGTGATTCTTCTGATTGACGAGTATGATGTCCCGCTGGCAAAGGCTTTTGAAAACGGTTATTATGACCAGATGATTCTTCTGATCAGAAATCTGTTCGAACAGGCATTAAAGACGAACGACAGCCTGAAGTTTGCAGTTTTGACAGGATGTATGCGGATTACAAAGGAAAGTATTTTCACAGGGCTGAACAATCTGAAAATCTTGTCTGTTACAGATCCGCGTTTTGATGAATACTTTGGGTTCACAGACAGTGAAGTCAGAGAACTGCTGGACTATTATGAGTTATCCGGGCATTACGGGCAGATCAAAGAGTGGTATGATGGATATCGGTTCGGCAATGCGGAGGTATATTGTCCCTGGGATGTTATCAATTATTGTGATATTCTGCGTGCGGATCTTGAAGCACAGCCGCAGAATTATTGGTCAAATACCAGCAACAATGATGTCGTAAGACAATTCCTTCAAAAAGCAGACAGCGGTTCTGCCAAAAAGGAGATTGAAAGATTGATCGCAGGTGAGGTGATCACGAAAGAAATCCATCAGGAGCTTACCTATAAGGATATGTATCAGTCCATAGAAAATATATGGAGCGTGCTGCTTACTACCGGATATCTGACACAGAGAGGAAAGCCGGATGGAATGAAGCTTCCGCTTGCAATTCCGAATATGGAGATCAGAGATATTTTTATCACACAGATCATGAGTCTGTTCAGGGAATCGGTCCAGAAAGACGGAGAGATGCTGAATCGCTTCTGCGATGCTCTGCAAAGCGGCAATGCGGAGGAAGTGGAAAAGTATTTCGGAGAATATTTAAAGAGAACGATCAGCATTCGTGATACTTATGTGAAAAAGCCAATGAAGGAAAATTTTTATCATGGTATCCTGCTGGGAATTTTGGGATTTAAAACCCAGTGGGGGATTTCGTCCAATAAGGAATCCGGAGATGGATACAGCGATATTCTCATTGAACTTGAGGATATGGAATCGGGAATTGTGGTTGAGTTGAAGTACGCGGAGGACGGTAATCTGGAGGCGGGGTGCAGGGAAGCCCTGCAGCAGATTGAGAGGAAGCGGTATGAAGAATCCCTGCAGAAGGAAGGGATAAGGAAGATATTGCGGTACGGTATTGCGTGTTATAAGAAGCGGTGTAAGGTGATGCTGGCGAAAATATGTGAAGAGTATCAATAAATATGAAGTGAATGATTCAGTAATTTCTTGTGCAGAGTCCGGATAAACAGTTGATGAGTTATCCGGGCTTTGTTTGTGTCACAGTAAAAAATATACCCCCTGCTCTGCAGGGGGAGGGCAGATCTTTAGATATAACCTGAATCCGTGAACCTAACTTTAAAATAAATTGAAATCGGTAAATAAGAAGTATAAGATACTCATACTTCGCATACTGATATATGCTAAAGAATTATAAAAATCAATTGCTCTGCAAATAAAAATGGTATAGGCACTCTGTTTTTGCTATAATGAAATTACCCACTAATATCATCAGCAAAAGGAGACCTATACCAATGAAAAGCATAGCAGAAATCTTCGATAATAGCAAGGAATTACTTGACAGTATCTCAAATTTTATAGACAAATATATCGGCTCTTCCCTTTTGCGGAAATGTGGCATAACCAAAGTCATTGACAGCGTTACGGAAAAACCTGCTTTTGAATACGCAGACAACCCGCTTTCCCGCCTCATAGGTACCGTCAAGGAGTCGAAATTTCTTGAAAAATGCGTAAGTGCCACGCAGCTGCTGACCGATAAGATCCTTGTCGGGTTTGCGGCGGCAAGCCCATACCGGATGTTCGAGACCGGAAATTTTTTCCGCGACTACAAAAAGGATACGTTCTACCGCTTTGACCTGATGCCCAGGGCAAACTGGGAACGCCTCCAGCTGGAAGCAGCCGGCAACGTAATCCGCGATATGGAGTCGCAGACAGATAAGAACCATACATGCGCCCTTATATTTGATGACTCCTTATATGCCCGTACTGGTGGAAAAGGGACTGACTTGTGCGGCAGAGTGTTTGACCATAATGACCATAAGATGCGTACTGGATACCGGATGATGACCGGCGGATGGACCAACGGCGATGTTTTCCTTCCGTTTTCCCAGACGCTTCTTACTACCCGCGACAACAGCCTCATGGTCGGCAGGGATACCCCTGTTGACCGGCGCACCATCCGCGGCAGACGCAGGGCCGCCGCAAAAGAAAAAGGCACAGACACCGTATGCCGCATGGTCAGGGAAGCCAAAAAGTCAGGGATTCCCTTTGATTTTGTGCTGTTTGACACATGGTTTTCCAATCCTGCCCAGCTTGTAGAACTAAAGGGCATGGAAGTGGACACGATTGCCATGATCAAGAAAAACAGCACAAAATACCTATGGACAGCCCCTGAAACTGGTGAGACAGGCAAGCTGGATGTAAAGGAAATCTATTCCCGCAATAAAAAGAGGAGGGGAAAGTCCAGATACCTGCTTTCTGTCAATGTGACGGTAGTGGATAGCGAAGGGACAGCCATTCCGGCAAAACTCGTGTATGCGCGGAACCATAGCAACCGCAAGGACTGGGTCTGCTTCGTGTGCACGGATACATCCCTGTCCGAGAAGGAAATCCTGGAAGCATATATGCTCCGCTGGCAAATCGAGACCTATTTTAAACTCACAAAGAGTTACCTGAAGCTACGGACAGAGTGCCACAGCACGGGTTACGATGCAATCACATCGCATATGGTGATTGTAGCCATACGGTATATGATACTCGCGGTAGAACGATTCAAAAACAGCGACAACCGGACGATAGAGGAACTGTTTTACGGTGTCCAGCGTGAGATTGTCAACGAACTCATGGACTGTGCCATTGTGCTTATGATAGATACTCTGCTTAACAGCATAAGGGAGTACTATAACGCATCGGAGTGCCAGATTGCGGAACTGGTGTCTCTCTTTATCAGCAAACTGCCTGAAAACTGGAAAAATCGTTTCCAAATGCCCAAAGCGGCGTAATTTATGGTAGTATGCCTAATTTTAGTATGCGAAGTATGAGTTATTATGTATAAATCAGCCGGGACATCCGCGCAAGTAAGCTAGACAGGGAACTTACGGCTGATGAGAAGATCTTTATCAGTTTCGCCAGGCAGTGGATTAAGAAGAAGGTTTACACTCCGTATCCTCTTTGTTATAATCAGACTATGACATTCATTCGGCAAAAGGTGTTATGCAGAGTTGAAAGTCATACTGAAAGATTCCGCATTCATTGGAAACAGAAGCAGATTTTCATGGATTGATTTTGGAGATACAGGAAAGAGGAATGCATATGGGGAACACAGTAGTTGAAATGGCCTCCGAACTCACACTGCGATCCATTGTCCTGCGGCTTGCATTTGCGACATTGATCGGCGCCCTGGTTGGGGTGGAGCGCAGCAGCAGGGGACGTGGAGCGGGAGTCAAGACACATGCACTGGTATGCATGGGCTCGGCTCTTGTTATGCTGACCAGCGAGTACATGCGGGTATCTTTACACAATACGGGAGATATGGCAAGAATGGGAGCCCAGATCATCAGCGGTATCGGTTTTCTGGGAGCGGGAACTATTATCGTGACAGGGCGCAACCATGTACGCGGATTGACTACCGCTGCAGGACTCTGGGTATGTGCCTGCGAAGGAATGACGATAGGAATCGGATTCTGGAAAGGCGCCGTGGTTGCTTTGGCATTCATTATGCTGACCCTTCGGGTACTTGTGAAGTTGGATCAGAATTTGCACAGCCATGCGAAATCCTTTGAACTTTATGTGGAGTTCGATGAAGGGGCGGATATCCGGAAATTCATGCAGGATGTGAGCATGCGCAATGCCACGCTCAAGACTATGGAGATGGCGAAGGGCAAGATTGATCCAAACGACCAGTCAGTAATCGTCGGATTTGAGATGTATCGTGGCAAAGACCGGCCGGATCTGGTGAAATGGATCCGGAGCCAGAAGTACATATTATTTGTAGAGGAATTGTAGGGCACAGAATGCCTGCTGTTATGGACAAAGATTTTCGGCTGTTACACATTAGCTTTTGAGCCATATGTGTAACAGCCTTCTGTATGTCGTGTAATGATGATGGCGTTGTGCCAGTACCGCGTTGTCGTCAGTCAACAATGCCACCGCATTGCCTCCTTCCTCCGCCTTGTCCTGACACAAATATCAGGCACTGTTTTTCACTGTTATTTAGGCAATGCTGTACCAGCGATGCAAGCTGCTTATTAACTACAGTCTCCGACAGACTTCTTAAACAGAATCCACGTACTGATAAAATAGCATACCAGAAGAATCATCAGAATACCGGCTGTGACGGCAACCTGCGTAAGCAGGGCGGTAAAGCCGATATAGGCCGAAATCTGTGCCGTAATCGTGTCGAAGAAATAAGCAGCCAGAACGGCAGCGGCCACAACCGCGACACTGACCGGCAATCCAAACCAGATACCCAGCTGCTTGAGAATCAGCTTTCTGATTTCGTTTTCATCCACGCCCAGCTTCTTCAGGACACTGAAACGGTATCGGTATTTGGAGGCGTCCAGAAGCTGCTGCAGGGAGAGAACCGTCAGGCAGATAACCATCAGGACAATGCCGCTGTAGGTCATCGAGGCATGGGTTATGAAGATGGAAGCCTTCGTTTCGTTGACCTGGTTTGTTCTGGTACGGAGGTAGTAATTGGGACCTTCGCCATCAACAGGAACCTCCGGATATTCTTCAAGAAACCTGGCTTCTAATTGCAGGGCATCCGTATAGGGAATAACCTCTGCCGTCTGGATATAGCGGTTGCGCATGACCGGAAGAAGTTTCCGGCAGACGGAATCGGGAAGCACATAGATGACGTCCGTATAGCGGTTGTAGAGCGTTTCTCCCAGCGCGTCTTCATTGCCCCATTCCTGTGCCACGGTCAGCGTCCCGGCATCGGTTTCGAGGACAGTGTGTTCTCTCATAAATTCTTCCTGTTCCTCACGGGTGGCGATCGACTTCCACTGCATGACAAACTCATTTTCTTTCAGAGACACCGGTTCATATCCAAGCATTTCCCGCAGGGCATTATAATCGGAAAGTGAGATCGCCACTACAGGAAAATCCAGTTTCACACGGTTCCTGAATTCTTCCCGGCGGGGAAGATAGAGGCTGAAGGTACAGTTATAGGCTGTCTCTATATCATGTTCTTCCAGAAATGCGTCCACAAGTTCGTAATTGCCTGAGGGCAGATCGGATTCCTGATAAACTCCTGTGTAGGAGGTGCTGATCTGGATATCATACAGGGCACGCAGATCCAGATAGCCGGAAGCCCATCCGGTCAGCGCCGGCGCGGCCAGGAAGAGAAAGATGGAGAGCACCAGTGTCAGGCAGATCAGAGTCATGGTCTTGGCGGTGGTAGTCAGCCTGGAGATAATCTGTCCGAAAAAGAACAGATTCTGGCCGCTGTATGTGTACGCCGGCGACTTCTTTTTCCAAAGGCAGATGGCTTCTCCTGACAGGTAGATGATACCGCAGATCAGATAGATCAGGTCTGCCAGAAGAAACATCAGGTATGTGTTTGAACCGGTATCCGAACCCAGTGTCGAGGAACCGAAGGACAGATAATAGCTGGAACAGATACGGGGTACGCTTGCCGAGAAGCAAAGGCTGACAAAGGTGCACAGCATCTCAATGATGACCAGTCTCTCAAATCCCCAGACTTTACGTCTGGCCAGCCAGATGACCGGCCATACAAAAGCAATAAGCGGCGCGGCTATGATCCCGTGGAACATAATGTGTACAGGGAGGGCAAAGCGGGAATCGAAATAAAAGTATTTCGCGGAAATCCCGCTCAATATCATGCCAAACAGCACGATACTGTGAAGGATAGTCACTGTGGGCATGTAGCGGTTCCTGCCAGTATGCAGTTCGTTCTGTCTGTCTGCATAGAGCATGTCGATGATTCTGATTTTCCGTATGGTGCGGACATTCAGCAGGCCTACGGCCAGCAGGCTTATGGTAAAGAAGCATATGGTGAGCAGCACCGTATCCGGAAAAAGCATCCATGACAGACGGTACTCTAATCCGTAGGCGGACAGGAGCATTGCCGTGATAAACTGGGAGCATACCATTCCCGCCAGGATGCCGGAGAAGACACTGGCTGCACCCAGGACAAAGGTTTCCGCGAAGAAGAGCCAGGCGATGGTTCTCTGTTCCATACCGAGGACAGACTGCATCGCAAATTCTCTCTGTCTGTGAAGGAGCATGTAATTGTTCACATAACGGATCAGAAACAGGATCAGCAGTGTGACAGAACATATGGCTATTTGCATGCCGCCGCCCAGTATGGAGAGATCAAATTCCCTGCCGATATCCGGACGATAGTACCTGCTGGAAATGGACAGGAAGGCATAAAAGAGCATGGTACAGATCGTCATGGTGATAATATAGATCAGATAGTCTCTGGCGGAACGCTTCACATTCCGGAAGATCAGTTTAAAATACATCATTGTGTCCACCTCCTAACATCGTTAGAACGTTCAGCACCTTGTCATAGAAGGTTTTTCTTGTGTCGTTTCCTCTGTGTATTTCCGTAAAGATCTCGCCGTCCTTTAGAAACAGGATCCGGCCGGCATAGCTGGCCGAGAAGGCATCGTGAGTCACCATCAGGATCGTGGCGCCCAGTCTGTCGTTGATACTCTGCATAGTGGAGAGCAGCATCTGGGAAGAATGGCTGTCCAGTGCGCCTGTGGGTTCATCGGCCAGAATGAGTTTCGGATCACAGACCAGTGCTCTTGCGCAGGCGCAGCGCTGTTTCTGCCCGCCGGATACCTGATACGGGTATTTTGACAGGATATCCGTAATATTCAGGCTGGCTGCGATTTCCTGTACGCGGGGACCGATCTTCTCCAGGGGAGTTTTGTTGATCGTCAATGCCAGAGAGATGTTTTCCTCAAGAGTCAGGGTGTCGAGAAGATTGAAATCCTGAAAGATGAATCCCAGATTTTCCCGGCGGAAGCGGGCCAGCTGCTTCGGCTTTAAGTCGGTCACGGCGGTTCCGTCCAGGTAGATATGCCCCGCACTTACAGTATCGATGGTTGAGATACAGTTCAACAGTGTGGTCTTGCCGGAACCGGATGCACCCATGATCCCCAGGAATTCCCCCTGCCCGACAGAGAAGCTGATGTCTTTGATAGCCTGTGTGATATTGCCTTCATTTCCATAATATTTCTGGATATGTTCCAGTTGCAGAACCAGTTTCATGTATGTTTCCTCCTTGCCAGATAAATAAGTATACTGTGATAACATGATTTTATTGTAGATTAGGAGATATGTTTTGTGTATCGGTTTTTCTTACGAAGTTCTAACAAAAACGTAAGAAATGCAGTAAATGCTCAGAACTGCCCCTCACCGCAGGCGACTTGGAACGGGCAGATTACGTAACAGGGAAGCCAAAGTCTAACTGTTACGTATTTGCTCTGTGAATTACAGAACTATGATGCAAACAACAGGGAATCTATGGTATACTGAGTTATAACTATAGTAAACGACATAACAAATTTCTGTTACCGGCTCTTGCAGGAGCCATATACGGTAGCTCCTGCAAGGCCGAAAACGAAATTTCTAATGTCGTTAACTATAAGGGATCTTGCGAAAGGAGCAGAAGTATGGACAGAAGTGAAGCAATCAGGAAATTATGTGAAGAGCAGAATATCCGTATGATCGATTTCAAGATGACGGATATCGACGGCCGGTGGCGGCATATCACGATTCCGGTGGAGCGGTTCGGTGAGGATACGTTTACTTATGGGATAGGATTCGATGGTTCCAATTACGGGTATGCGCCTGTGGAGAAGAGTGACATGGTATTCCTGCCGGATCCGGAGACCGCCTATGTGGATCCGTTCGCCCAGGTGCCTACACTTACCATGTGCGGCAATGTATGTACCATCGGACAGGGAGAGAATAAGCCTTTTGACCAGTATCCGAAGAATGTAAGCCTGCGGGCAGTGGAGTATATGAAGGAGAGCGGTGTGGCTGACCAGATGATTATCGGGCCGGAATTCGAGTTTTATCTGCTGGACAGCGCGCGCTATGAGGTGACGCCGCAGCAGTGCGGATATCAGATCAATACCAGACAGGCAGAGTGGAACTGCAGTATGGATATGTACCGGCACGGCAACAACGGCTACGAAGTACCGTATAAAGGCGGCTATCATGTGGCGGCGCCTCAGGATGTGGGATATGACTTAAGAAGCCGTATGTGCATGATGATGGAAGATTGGGGAATCCGTGTGAAGTACCATCATCACGAAGTGGGCGGCCCGGGTCAGATGGAGATAGAGGTGGAGCTGGCGGACATGCCTGCCATGGCGGATAACACTATGATTATTAAATATATTATCAAGAATATGGCGGCAAGAGAAGGTAAGACGGCCACCTTCATGCCCAAACCCATCTACCAGGAGGCAGGCAACGGCCTGCATGTACATATGCTTCTGCTAAAGGACGGGAAACCGCTGTTCTATGATGCCGACGGATATTCGGGCTTAAGCCGTACGGCGCATTATTTTATCGGCGGGCTGCTGAAACACATCGCATCTCTATGTGCGTTTACGAATCCGTCAACGAATTCCTTCAAGCGTCTGGTGCCGGGATATGAGGCGCCGGTGACGGTAGGGTATGCAACGTCAAACCGCAGCGCAGTCATCCGGATTCCGGCTTATGCCAAATCACCAGAGACGAAGCGGTTTGAACTGCGCAATCCTGATGCGACGGCGAATCCGTATTATGCGTATGCGGCAATCCTGATGGCGGGCCTGGACGGAATCGAGAATCAGATCGATCCGGAAGAAAACGGCTGGGGACCTTATGACTTTAACCTTTATACCCTGTCGGAAGAAGAGCAGAAGAAGATCAAAGGTCTGCCCAAGTCTCTGGGAGAAGCGCTGGATGCGTTGGAGGCAGACCATGACTATCTGACGAAAGGCGGTGTGTTCCCGCAGCGCCTGATCGATATCTGGGTGGCACGCAAGCGTGAGGAATTAAGGAAGATGGAACAGATTCCGAATCCGGCAGAGTTTAAGATGTATTATGACCTCTAAAGAAGATGGTATATTGTCCGGACTGTAAAGGATACAGCCTGGGCACAAATACGGATTCTCCGTGAGTATGGAAAGTTTGAGAGACGATTATGAATCATGATTTAACAGAGGGAAAAATAGTACAGAAGCTGCTGAAGTTCGCATTCCCCATTATGGTGGGGAATCTGCTCCAGCAGCTGTATAATGTGGTGGATACGCTGATTGTCGGGCGGTATCTGGGCGAGAACGCGCTTGCGGCAGTAGGGTCTTCCTATGCGCTGATGGTGTTTATCACATCGATTATCATAGGTTTGTGTATGGGCAGCAGCGCCTTTTTCTCTATACAGTTCGGGAGCAAAGACCAGGACAGGCTGGAGAAAGGTATTTATATCGCGTTTGTATCCATAGGAATCGTTGCGCTGGTATTGAATATTGCCGTGTACGTCGGCATTCACGGTATTATGATTTTCCTGCGTGTGCCGGGCGAAGTAGTTTTACTGATGAGAGCGTATCTTCTGTGGATTTTTGCGGGAATCCCTGCCGTGTTTTTCTATAATTATATTGCGAATCTTCTGCGTGCAGTCGGTAATTCCGTAGTACCGCTCCTGTTTCTGGCAGTGTCGGCCCTGTCCAATATCGTTCTGGACCTGCTCTTTATCAGGGGATTCGGATGGGGTGTGGGCGGTGCGGCAGCGGCGACGGTTATTTCCCAGTATCTGGCAGGAACCGGTATCGTGTTGTACTATTTCGGTAAATATCCTGCACTTAGAGTCTCCAGGGAAAACCGCCGTTTTGATTCTGGAATTCTGAAGGAGCTTGCGGGTCTGTCATCCCTGACCTGCCTGCAGCAGTCTATCATGAACTTCGGTATTCTGATGGTACAGGGGCTGGTGAACAGCTTCGGGCCCGTTGTCATGGCGGCTTTTGCTGCGGCAGTCAAGATCGATTCCCTTGCCTATGCGCCGGTGCAGGATTTCGGCAATGCTTTTTCAACTTATGTGGCGCAGAATTTCGGGGCGGGGAAGACGGAACGGATCCGGAAGGGCATGAAAGATGCCGTGCTGACCGCTTTCGTATTCTGTCTGGTTATTTCGGCGCTGGTAGTAGGCTTCGCCGAACCTCTGATGGGATTGTTCCTGAATGAGGAAAGTGCGGAGGCAATCGCGGTTGGGGCAGGATATCTGCATATCGAGGCGGCATTTTATTTCGGTATCGGCCTGCTGTTTCTGTTCTACGGATATTATCGTGCCGTGCATAAGCCGGGAATCTCAGTGGTTCTTACGGTGGTCTCGCTGGGAACCCGTGTCGTTCTGGCCTATGTGCTTTCATCGATAGAGACGGTAGGAGTGACGGGAATCTGGATGTCTGTACCCATAGGATGGGTTCTGGCGGATGCGGCGGGAGCGTGGTTCTATTTTCACAGGAAGAGCAGGGCGTCTGTCTGATCAGGAATACAGCTTTGGACAGCAGAGTAAATTCTGTCATTTTTGGCATATAATAAGGTGAGCGGTAGTTGTTGACAGTTTGAGTACAGGAGGAATCGATATGTGTACAGCAGCGACTTATAAGACAAAAGATTTCTACTTTGGACGCACCCTGGACTATGATTTATCTTACGGGGATGAGATTACAGTGACACCACGCAGATATCCCTTCCGTTTTCGGAGCATGGGAGTCATGGAGGAACATTATGCATTTATCGGCATGGCTCATATTGAAGATGGTTATCCGCTGTATTATGATGCCGTGAATGAAAAGGGACTGGGGATGGCCGGGCTTAATTTTCCGGAGAATGCGAAATATGGGAAATGGGTACGGGATAAGGAAAATGTGGCGACTTTTGAACTCATACCGTGGATTCTTGGCCAATGCAGTTCGGTACAGGAAGTACGGCAGCTGCTTGGAAAGATCAATATTACAGGGGAACCCTTTAACCAGGAACTGCCGGCGGCGCAGCTGCACTGGATGATCTGTGACCGCAGGGAAACCATCGTCGTGGAAGCAGTTGATTCCGGTATCAGGGTTCATGATAATCCGGTAGGCGTTTTGACGAACAATCCGCCCTTTGAGGAACAGTTGTTTCAACTGAACAACTATATGTCGCTGTCTCCTAAGGCGCCTGTGAATCATTTCTGTGACAGGCTGACGCTGCAGACATACAGCAGGGGCATGGGAGCAATCGGGCTTCCGGGAGATCTGTCCTCTCAATCCCGTTTTGTCCGGGCTGCTTTTGTGAAGCTGAATTCGATATCCGGTGATTCGGAGTCAGAGAGTGTGAGTCAGTTCTTCCATATACTTGGTTCTGTAGATCAGCCCCGGGGATGCTGCGTACTCGAAGACGATCAGTATGAGGTTACGCTTTTTACTTCCTGCTGTAATGCGGATAAAGGAATCTATTATTATACGACTTATGGAAATCATCAGATTTCGGCAGTGGATATGCACCGGGAAAATCTGGACGGTTCCGGCCTCATCCGGTATGAGCCGATTGAGGATGAGCAGATCAGGATGCAGAATTAGACTTGCTATCACTGACAAAATTTGATATACTCGATGGTGTGTAAATACGTATGTATTGCTTCAGGGGATCATACAGGTACCAGCCGGAATAAGTTACAGATGTTTATTTAGGAGAGGATAAAGATGGGGAATGTAGTTATTGTCTCGGAAGTTCAGAGCTATCTCATTATGTCATTGAAAAGTTGGTTTGAGCAGGCAGAGTATGAAGTGACGATGGTCAAGGCGGATATTAACGCTATCAATAAGATAAAAGAAACGCCCGCTGTTATGCTGCTCTACGTAGATGAGAAAATGTTGGAGGAATTGCAGGCGCTAAACTTTATTAAGGATAAGGCCGCAGAGGAAGATATTCCGGTTTTCATCGTGGGTGATATGGATGAATTGAATTCGGTGGAAGAGATCATTTCGAAGAACCTGATCCGTCAGAGATTTCAGCGGCCGATCAATGTCAACGAAGTGGTGGCTTCAATCAGCCATTATGAGCAGAAGCATGGCAGACAGAATAAGAAGAAGATACTAGTCGTGGATGATTCCGGGACGATGCTTAGGAATGTAAAGGGATGGCTTGAGGAAACCTATCAGGTGAGTCTGGCGAACTCGGCGGCCATGGCGATCAAATCACTCTCAATGAACAGGCCGGATCTGGTTTTACTGGATTATGAGATGCCGATTGTGGATGGGAAGCAGGTTCTGGAGATGCTCCGCAGTGAGCATGATTTTGCGGACATTCCGGTCATATTCCTGACCAGCAGGGAGGATGACGAGAGCAGGGAAAGCGCTATGGCGCTGAAACCGGAGGGATACCTGTTAAAGAGTATGGAGCCGGGAGAGATTGTTCAGGCAATCGACGATTTCTTTGGCGGGCTGAGACGGAAAGAACTGGCAGGATTATAGGCGGCAGGGTATTTATAGCGAGAGAACAGGCACAGGACAATAGCCGTTGTCCTGTGCCTGCTATTATGTTTCGTGGGAAATCAGATCGTATAGTCGAAGCGTCCGCCTGGAGCGGGAACGGAAGTCTCTTCCTTAATATTGTCCCAGTCGATATGATTGATCTTATCCAGAAGCTCTTTGGCGGTGGAAGCGTACAGTGTGGCACGTTTGCTGTGCTCATAGTCATATTTGCCGTGGGTTTTGGATTCGGCTTTGGCAGCGGCCTCCTTCTTGCCTTCACGGATCTTATCCACAAATTCTTTCTGGCGTTCTCCGGCTTTCTCCAGTTCTGCGAAGTAGGATACTTCTCCGTTCTTGCCGATGTTTATGCCCATACGTATTACTTCGTCCTTTCGGTCTCCCAATTGTTCTTTCATTTCGTCCAATTTGCCCACTGCCTGATCGAGAGCGGCAAGGTTCTGCTCCTTCACACTGTCATCGGAGGCCATGCGTTCCAATTCCTCCGGATCGATCAGTACACTGTATTCTTTGGTGCCGCGGCCAAGATAAGAAGCAGCTTCCTCTTCGGTCTCATAGTCGGCAACCATAAAATCCATGTTGGAGTAGGTATTTTTCAATTCCTGTAAAAGAGCTTTGGCCCGGTTGCTTAACTGCACACTACTGCCGGTTTTTTGGGTATTGCCGGTTCTGGATAAAGTGGTTTTTGACGTTTTAGACTGTGTTTTTTTGTTGATAGTGCTGTCATAATAGGTATTTTGATACAGATTGTATCCATTGACTTTATTCATGATGCTGTGCCCTCCTTAGCTATGCTCCGCAAATCCGTTTTAGCAGAAATTTATGATATCGTTTTCTATGGTTTATAAATTATATAT
This sequence comes from Clostridia bacterium, assembly GCA_910575245.1. Lineage (GTDB taxonomy): Bacteria > Bacillota > Clostridia > Lachnospirales > Lachnospiraceae > UBA3282. The sequence goes on from CAJTEN010000015.1 coordinate 107,391, forward strand.
CGTAGCTTTCCTCCGGTTTCTTAACAGGATATCATATTTTCAGGCCTGCCGGACACGATACAACAGCGCCAAAAATGGAAAAGGTGTGAACCAATGTCATTAAGTTAAGCCGGACGCGCCTTCGCTCAGTTCCAAACGCAGCAGTACTAAATTCGTGAAAAACCTCATTAAGTACCGGCGTTTTCCAATGGCCCTCAGGAGAATCCTATCATATCAGACGCTGTGTATAGACTTAACTTAATGATATTGGGTGTGAACTGTAACCGGCGGTAAATAGTTACAGTTCACGGCCTAACCGTCCGCGAACTGTAACGCATCCAGCCCATGAAAAGTCGCCTTCGGCGAGGGGCTGGATGCCTGAAACCGTAGCTTTATTGGCCGGATGCCTTGCAGCAGGGTGCAAGGCATCGTGAATAGTAACGGTAAATATTGTCAGAGGGCATGTGTTTGACAAAGGCTGTAAATCGTAGTATATATAATCATATAAAGCCTACTTAAATAATAGGAAAACAGAATGAAAAGGCAGACGGAAAACGGAGGCAGTGTATGAAAATTTCAACGAAAGGGAGATATGCTCTCAGGCTTATGCTGGATATCGCATTAGACCATAGCGGAGAACCGGTGCGCATCAAGGATATTGCGGCGAGACAGGAGATATCGGAGAAGTATCTGGAGCAGATTATTTCCGTATTAAACAAAGCCGGGCTTGTCAGGAGTATCCGGGGATCACAGGGAGGATATCTTCTTACGAAAGAGGTGGATAAATATACGGCGGGTATGATCCTGAGAGTGACGGAAGGGTCGCTTGCGCCGGTGTCCTGTCTGGATGACGAGGTAAATACCTGTGAAAGACAGTCTCTGTGCGCTACATTGAGATTGTGGCAGATGCTCAATACGGCAATCTGCGATGTAGTGGACAAGGTAACACTGGCAGACCTGATGGAGTGGCAGATGCAGATGGCGGATAATTATGTGATATAGAGGTAACAGGGAAGCCTGGAAAAGATATCTTTTTATACAATAGACTTGCGCTGATGTGGCATTTTATTGTACAATAAAATATCTGCTGAGCAGTGCCGGATTTTAAGGCAGGCTGTTAAAGTACATAACAAAACAAATGAAAGGCAAGGTGGTAAAATCATGACAGAATCACAATACAGGAGGGCGAATAGGACAGTCCTGTCGGTTATTGTCGTTATTTTAGTGTATTTCATACTGGTATTGGGAGCAAGAACCTTTACACAGGATGCAACACTGGGCACTTATCTGAGGATAGGTGTGCCGGTAGTGATGTTGATTGGAGCGATTGTTTCTTATATCCTTTGGAAGGATCAGAAGAAGGGCGCTTTGGCCATGATCGACTGTGCAGCGGTTGCCTATGCCGTAGTGGTTTTATTCGGAACAAGTGCAGGAGTTTACGCATATGCTTTTCCGGTGCTTTTCGGCGCTATGGCGTATTATAACAGGAAGTTATTGGTGGCCGGCAATATCCTTGTTGTCGTGATCAATGCCATTAGAATCTTTTATATGGATAAAGAGCAGATTTCGGATTCGATTATGGCGTTGCTTACTATGTTCCTGGTAGCTTATGCATCGATATCGATTTGTAAATTGCTGTCGATGTTTAACGATGAGAACATTAATGCCGTTGCGCAAGGAGCTGCCAGACAGGAGGCTGACAGGCAGAAGATGCTGGAGGTGGCAAGCAGCATCATCGGGAATTTTGATGAAGCGATGAACAAGCTGAATGATCTGCAGAGCAGTGTGGATACAAGCAATTTCGCCATGAGCAATATTGCGGAAAGTACGGATGCTACGGCGCAGTCTATTCAGAGACAGGCGGATATGTGCGTGGATATCCGGAGCAATACAGATGCTGCAGAAGAAACCATGCGGGAGATGATTGCATCCTCCGGAAGAGCGGGAGAGATGGTTTCACAGGGATCGGAAGTGGTCGAGAATCTGCGGAAACAGGCGATGAATGTGGATGCAGCCAGCAGCGCCATTGTAGAAGTCAGCAATCAGCTCAGTGAGAAGGTGGAAGAAGTCAAGAATTTTATCGGGGCGATTATGGCGATTTCCAGCCAGACCAACCTGCTGGCGCTTAATGCTTCCATAGAGGCGGCACGTGCCGGAGAGGCCGGAAGAGGATTTGCGGTAGTTGCGGAGGAGATTCGTCAGCTTTCCGAACAGACACAGGAGGCTTCCAACCATATCACAAATATCATTAACGAGTTGATTCACGATACGAAGAGTGTGACTGAGAGTGTGGACAGTGCGGTAGATTCTATTTCGAAACAGAGCGAGCTGATTCAGGTTACGCAGGAGAAGTTCGAGAAGATGGATCAGGAAGTTCAGTACTTGAATCAGCAGGTGCAGAACAGTGAAGGAATCATTGCCAGCATTCTGGACAGCACGAATGCGATTTCCGATGATATTTCCCAGCTGTCCGCAGCCAGTGAAGAAGTGGCAGCTTCCAGCATGGAAGGGCTTAGGAATTCAGAGACAACCGTGAAGAATATGCAGGATTGCAAGGAAATTCTGGAGGATATTTTCGGTCTTGCGAAACAATTACAGTAATTACGGTAAATGAAATAAAGAAGATAATACAGAAAGCCGATGCAGCATATGCCTGCATCGGCTTTCTGTAGATTGTGTCTGCTAATTGTATTCCCTCATACTGACGATATTACAGTAGGGAAGGGCGTCCCTGGTATAGCCATTGGTGTAGATATGGATATTTTTCGCCCGCTCCTGTTCACATGCCTCATCCAGAACTTTTGAAAAAAAGGTATTCGCAAACGTTTGGGACGGGCTCTGCTTGGACTGACGATTTTTGTCTTCAGAGGAAATCCTCTTTAACGGGGTGATCGCCATAACCGCTTCGACTTTATAATTCTTTTCGTATACATATGCTGCGGTAATCCCTCCTTAGATCAATGAAACCGTATCACAGAAAGAACGGAGATATGTTTCTCTTCTATAAACTATATCGTCACGTATTCTTTTTTCTTAACAATATTTTAACAGAAAATAATGAAAAAATAAAGAAGTAAAGAGAAAAAATATCTAATTTATATAAATTGTCAAATAATTTGCGGTAGTATCGTAAGGTGAAAAATGGTTGACATTTGCCTACCTGTATGGTATATTTTGGGTAGGCAAATGTCAACCAATTATTGAAGGAGGGGCTATGATTAAATTATCAGAGGCAGAGTGGAAAGTAATGACTCTGTTGTGGCAGGAGGCGCCGCAGACGATGATGCAGTTGACCAATCATTTTAAAGAGACAACAGGATGGAGTAAACATACCGTGATGACTTTTCTGCGCCGCATGGAGGAAAAGAAGGCGATTCATCATGAAGACGGCGGCCGGGCTAAGCTGTATTATCCGGATATTGGAAAGGATGAAGCTGTCCGTCAGGAAACAGAGGAGTTTCTGGAGAAGGTGTTTGACGGCAGAATGGACCTGATGCTTAATACAATGGTAGAGAAGAGGGCATTTTCCAGAGAAGAGATAACAGAGATGTATGAAATATTACGAAAGGCCGAGATGGAGAACAGGAACAGTCAGGGGGAAGACAACATATGAGTGAAATTTTGACAGGTACCACATTTCTGATATTTATGGTCATGCTTCTGCGCAGTTTGACAAGGGGCAGGATCAGTATGCGGTTCCGGTATGGGTTGTGGCTAATTGTAATGCTGCGGCTTGTTGTGCCGGTATCCTTCGGCAGCAGTCCCTTTAGTGTCCTGAATCTGGCATGGAGCTGGCCGGATGAAATGGTAAGGGGAGCAGAGACAACGGCGCCGGCCGAAGGGACTGCATACGGGCAGCCGGACAGCCAGGTTACAGGGAACGGACCGAGGCTTGAGCGTGAGGGAGACAGCATGGCAGGTGACAGGGGAATGTCTGTGACGGCGGAGGAAGTGCAGCAGGATATGAGAAAGCAGGCTGTAAAAGCCCAGACATTCGGAAATGGAATCAGCGAGGAGAATGCTGCAAAAGCAGATAATAGCGATACGGCAGATCCGGGGCGCAACAGGCAGCTGCGTTTGCTGCTGCGTTTCATCTGGATAGCCGGTATGCTGGTCACCGGCGGGTATATGCTGGCAGGCCAGCTGCGGTTTAGCAGTTATCTGCATCGTATGAGAGCGGAAATTCCGGCGGAAGAACTGCCGGAATTCTGGTACGGGCGGCTGTGCACACGGAGGATGCGGGTGTATCAGGTTACGGGGCTTCCCAGTCCGTGTCTGGTCGGACGCAGTATCTATATCGAGCCGCGGCTCTTACAGGAGAAGGGCAGGCTGAGTCATGTTCTTTCCCATGAATATGCACATGCGGTGCAGGGAGACGCATTGTGGTCATTTATGCGCAGTGTGCTGTGCGCGGTATATTGGTTCTACCCGCTGGTATGGATAGCGGCCTGTGAAGCAAAGAGGGACAGTGAACTGGCCTGTGACGAGCGGGCGATTGTGCTATTGGGCGAATCACAGCGGTTTGCATATGGGAGAACCCTTCTGGACCTTCTCTCTGCTGGGGCGGGGCGGACCGGATATGCCGGGGCAGTGCTGAGTATGGGCGGCGGTGAGAAGAATATAAAGGAGAGGATTTCGATGATTGCAGGAAACAAGAAGAAGAGCAGGGCGGCGGCAGCCCTCGTGATACTGGCAGCGATGATAACCTGCAGCTGCGCTTTTACCGGAGCAGCTGCTGCCGGAACAGGGAAGACGGTGCTGCTGACGAATGAGGGAAGTCTGGGAAATAGCACCGCTGCAGCAGAAAGTACGGAAGCGGCTAAGGAACAGGAGCAGGATCAGCCGGAGGAAGCGCCGGACGTTGGGCCAGGACCGGAGGAAGAAGCCGCCTTACAGCGGCAGCGGGAGGAGTACAGGCGGGACAAGGAGGATGTGGAGTCATTCGGGGCAGAACATGCAGCATTCCAGCCGGTGCTTGACCGCATGGAGGATACTGATCTGGCTTCGGCGGAACCGATGGAGTATGCAGCCTATTATGATTATTTATATGAAGGGGCGGAATGTCCGCTGGAGGATGGAAAGTGGTACTGGCTTCCGCAGAAGGATGAGACAGGCATTGATTTCTATGGTCTTTATACAAAAGATTACGGCTGCAGGGGACTGAAGATCAAAGTGGGGGATGATGTGAATACCTTCGACCAGCCCTGGGTGCCCATGGCCTTTCCGATAGATACTCTTATACTGGAAGAGGCGGAGACGGACGGAATGCCGAGGAGTTTTGCCTTCGGCCTGTGTGTGGTCAACAACGGGAACACCGAACGGTGGCAGCTTTACGTAGCGGACCGATATGATACCGGAACGATCGATCTGTACCCTTTCAGGGAAGAGGACTGCCGGGACCAGCTGAAGGATCAGAAGATTATCCTTCGTGTTGATAGAGAGAGTGCGGAAGTGGACCTGGTCTGTGAAGGAGATACCGTGGCGGGAACGGTGGATATTTCTCAGTATCGTGAGGATACAGTGGAGGAAGCCTTATGGGATAATGGATTGACAGGGTATCTGCTGGAAGACGGCCGGATTACATTCATTACAGGTATTGGCCTGAAGGTGGCAGACAGTGATGAACTGCGATATCATGGACTGTCGCTGATCGGCTTTCCGGTGGAGACCGGGAGCTTTGGAGACCGGAAGCTTATACTGGGCAAGCCCTATGTGGATGAAAACCATGCCAGCGTGAGACTTAACCGATGATAAAATACATAAAGAACATCTGCGTACAAATATGTAAATTGTGCCAAATGACTTCTACACGGTCTGAAAATAAAATTATATGGGAAAAATAACGAAAAAAGTGAATAAAGTAATAATACGCGATAAGATTCTTTCTTATTGCGTATTTTTGTGTTAGAATAATACTGCACCTGATAACGACGGCAGCATACAAAGACCGCCTGTGCGGAAATTTATGGCATAACGCCGGAAGATAATTGACGGCAGGCAGAAAACAGAGGATAACGGGTTATATGAAGTATAAGAAAATTAACGACGCAACAGTACAATGTATTATTACAGCGGAGGATATGCTGGAGTATGGTCTGACTCTGTCGGATATTTTTGAGAGAAACGAGAAGGGCGAAGAATTTCTGCGTGACATTATTGAGCGCGCACACGATGAGATCGGTTATCAGATCAATGGAGAGAATATCGCTATGCAGATAACACCGCTGAAAGATAAGGGACTGGTAGTTACGTTTACGGATGAAGGTCCTATGGGGTTTCGGGACATTCTGCAGCATTTGAAGGATGTACTGCAGGGAGTCAGTGAGGAGTTTGAAAGACAGGAGAAGGATTCCACGCAGCAGGGGGCACAGGCTGAGACTTATGATGAGAACAGGCGGATGTTTGTCTTCGCGTCGCTGCATCAGGCCATGCAGTATGCGGCTTCAATTCCCAGTGCCGTATCGGTGAAGAGCCATCTTTATAAGGAGAATGATGCATATTATCTTGTTTTGGAGAAGAACAGACTTTCTTACAAAATGTTCAATAAGATCAGCGCCCAGGCAGTGGAATTCGGGAATCTGATCGCAGTTTCGAATGAGAGGATGCAGTATCTGGAGGAGCATGGAGAACGCCTGATTGCCGACAGGGCAGTGAGCAGGCTGCGCAGGATATATCTGGCTTGAGGAAAACAGAATGGTATTAAAGAGTATGTGCTGCTGCCAGACACGGGAAGGGTACCGGTCTGGCAGCAATTGTTGTGTGGAAGATAAGCGGGATGATAGGCTCTGCCGTGACGGCAGGGATTCTATATAGATTTATCATGGAAAAGAAATGGAGAATGTATGAGCAACAAGAACAGAAAAAGAGAAGAGTTTGACGAATTTATGGGGAAGGAGATGTTAACACAAAAGCAGCAGGCAGAATCGCATATGAGATATGAAGATACGCAGATTGATGAAAGAATTCTGCGGGCTGTCAGGGAAATGGGATATGAAGAGATGACGCCGATTCAGGAACAGGCGATTCCTCTCTTTATGACCGGACAGGATATGATTGGACAGGCCCAGACTGGTACCGGTAAGACTGCGGCTTTCGGGATTCCCATTTTGCAGAAGATTGACCCGGATAACCGGAATCTGCAGGCGGTGATTCTGTGCCCGACCAGAGAGCTGGCTATGCAGGCGGCAGAGGAACTTCGCAAGTTTTCCAAATATATGCATGGGATCAAGGTACTCCCGATCTATGGAGGGCAGGATATCGTCAGACAGATCAGGAACCTGAAAGGCGGCGCACAGATCATCGTGGGAACACCGGGGCGTGTGATGGATCACATGCGCAGACATACGTTGAAGATGGATGATGTGCATACGGTAGTGCTTGATGAGGCAGACGAGATGCTGAATATGGGCTTTCGTGAGGATATTGAGACGATCTTGAAGCAGATGCCCGAGAAGAGACAGACGGGACTGTTTTCGGCTACCATGCCGAAACCGATTCTGGAGCTTACCAGGGCGTATCAGAAGGATGCGGTATACGTCAGGATGACGCCGGAAGAGGTGACGATTCCCCTGATCAAACAGGCATACTATCAGGTGCGCAGACAGGATAAGGAAGAGGTGCTGTGCCGTCTGATCGATTATTATGATCCGAAACGGGCGCTGATCTTCTGCAATACCAAGCGCATGGTGGATGAACTGACAGAACATTTGAAGGCAAGAGGCTATGAGGCGGAAGGCCTTCATGGCGATCTGTCACAGCATCAGAGGGATACTGTGATGAATCTGTTCCGCAGCGGCAGAGCCGGAATTCTGATCGCTACCGACGTGGCGGCACGGGGAATTGATGTCAATGATGTGGAAGCTGTCTATAATTATGATGTGCCGGAGGACATTGAATACTATGTACACCGGATCGGCAGGACAGGACGGGCCGGCAAGACAGGACGCTCTTTTACATTGGTAGTGGGAAGAGAGGCTTATAAAATACGGGACATTGAACGTACATGCCATACCAGGATCAAAGAGAGGAAGATTCCCAGTGCGGCGGATATTACATCCAGAAAGGCATCCAAGATTCTTAAGGAAGCAGTTCATGTGGCGCAGCAGCAGGATATCAGCCGTGCTACGGAATATATTCTGGAGGAGATTGCCCTGGGAGAATACAGCGCCGTTGAGATTGCAGCCGCATTTATGCAGATGAAACTGGGAGATGAGATTGAGGATATCAAGTCTGAGAAGTTCTCATTTGACAGGAAAGCGAACCACCGCGGCAGGAGCAGAGACGGAAGAAGCGGCAGCCGGGGCGGAAACCGTGATCATTACGGCAAGAAGGCCGGACAGAGAAGTGATAGAGGAAGAGGGCGCAGTGACAGCAGAAACAGCCATTATGCAGCCCTGCGCGTCAAAACAAAAAAGCAGACGTAATTACAGAACCAGTTCCTGGCCGTGTTCCTTTAACCATTTGCGTGCAGAGCGGTAGTCCGGATATACGGCTTCTACTGCCTGCCAGAAGGCGGCAGAATGGTCCATATGTGTCAGATGGCACAGTTCGTGGACAACTACATAGTCAAGAATGGCAGGAGGAGCCAGCATGAGCCTCCAGTTGAAGGAGAGAGTACCTCTGGCGCTGCAGCTTCCCCAGCGGGTTTTCTGGTCCCGAATGGTAATGCGGTTGTATGTACCGCCGGTAAACTGACGGAAATAAGCCGCTCTTTCCGGGAAATATTCTTTGGCGGCATCGATATATTGCCGGGTCAGGGCAGAACGCTGCGCATCGGTCAGGCCGGATACAGGACGGTCGGCCTGTTTCTTAAGGGCTTCCAGATATTTTGTGATGATCCAGTGCTGCTTTTCGATGAGAATGCGCTCAAGTTCCCGGCCGGTGGTATGCAGCGGTACACGTACGGTGATCTGGCCCTCGGGAGAGATGCTGATGGCGTAACTCTTGCGGCGGCTGCGGACAAGTGTGTATGGCAGTTCATATAATCTGCTCTGGTATTTGATACGAAGTATATTTTCCATGATAGGTTCCCCGCAATCAGATTTTAATTCGTATCTATTCTAACACAGTATGGCGGGCGGAAACAATCCATGATTTTCTAGACAAAATCCCATAGAATATGCTACTATAGTGAGGGTATTAAGGGGACGGCCGTTTATGAAGGAGCCCAAACAGATACCGGATACGGGGGTTGTAATTGACCGGTGAAGGAAACAGGAGTACAGGTAAATGGGGAATGAGAATAGTAGTTTGGCAGAGAAAAAGACGAAAATGTCTGTTGTTGAGGGCAGAACGCCCGGACAGAAGAAGCCGGCGGCCGGAAAGAAAGTATCTGTCGGAAAGAAGCCGGTATCCGGGAAGAAAGTATCTGTTAAGAAGCCGGGGACGGGGGAAAAAGCGTATGCTAAGAAGCGGCTGGCATCGAAGGACAAGGTATCTGTAAAGAAACGCCCTGTGCCGGAAGAGATAGTGCCCGGTAAGAGGCGGCCGGCATTGGAGGACAAGGAGCCTGCTAAGAGAGGGCCGGTGTCGGAAGCCGATGTGGAAAGCGTGGATCTGTCAATTGAAGAACAGGATGAGACAGACAGCAGAGAAGAATTTGAAGCACGCATGAGCAGACGGTATGCGGAGCGTGCCAAAAGAAGAGCAGAGCGGGAGAAGAAGGTCAGGAGACAGAAGATTATCATGGCGGTATCCGTGTGTGTTATCCTGCTTTCCGGAATCGGAATTGCAGTGTTCTTCCTGTCTCCGGCGAAGGTAGCTTTCCGGCTTTTCCAGGCTGAAAGATACGTGGCGAAAGAGGATTATGAGAAAGCGCACAGTGCCTATGAGAAGGCGCTGGAAGCAGATTCTGCCTCAGTGAAGGCTTATCGTGGACTGGCGGAGCTGTTTGATAAACAACAGATGCTTTCTGAGGAGGAAGAGATTCTATATACGGGATGGGAAAAGACGCAGGATCAGGATTTGCTGCGCTATTATTGTGTTGCGGTGCTGAATCAGGCTGTCGGAGAGATCAATGCCAGGAATTGTACACTGGCGACAGTGGATAAATGTGTCCGGGCATTGGAACAGGGGGCTGAGGACGCAAAGTCTCTGGAATTATTGTCAGCCTGTTATGAGCGTCTCTTTAAGGTGACCGAAGAAGAGGATACCTGTACGATGTTTTTTGATGCGGACACGGCACAGGATACCTGCAGTTATACGGAATATGAACAGCTGCTTGGCAGGATTCTGGCGGTATATCAGGCCAGGCCTTCGGAGGAGCTTAAGGATGTTTTGATGCGGTATGCCGTTATTGACATGCCCTATGTCAGGATCAGCCTGCCGCACATGGAAGCTTATTCGGCACTGCTGACAGAAATAAACGGTGCAGTCAATGATCCCGTTATTACAGAGACATTGGCCTGTCTTGCCCGGGCGAAAGAGATCAGGGACTATTTCAGCAACGCTTTTGACGAGTTTGGTGCGGGCAACTATGCTTATGCAAGAGATTTGGTATCGGAAGAGACATACCAGAAGATCAGGGATGAATTTATCGAAGAAAATTCGGGGTACTGGGAAGGCTCTGTTTATATTCCGGTGAGCCGGGAACAGATGGTACTGCACCGGGAGGACGGAAGTGTCAGATTTTCATTTCTTGATAAGGAGGAATATGAGAACCGTCAGGGTATCATTACCGTGTGGGGAACACATCAGGAGGATGACGGTGTACAGAGAAGTGCAATCTCTTATGAACCGCCGGAGGAGGCAGACGCGGATTCTCATACCGAATATACCGTACAATATCTGTACAGTAATGTGAAGATCAATGGCGAGTATGTGCCGCAGATGAATTACAGGTTTGACACGAGAGTGGCCACGTCGGAGGGAATCACTACGAATTCGATCGGCGACTGGGGAGGCGAACACGAGTGGGAGATTGATTATTGATGAGGGAGAAATCCGGACTGTTCATGGAGAGACTGATAAGTAACAGAAATTCGTTAAATGATAGAAGAAAAGGAGAATGAAATCATGAGAAAGAAACCAGCAGTATTGATGATTCTGGACGGCTATGGCCTGAATGACAAAAAGGAGGGCAACGCGGTAGCGGAAGCGAGTACGCCTGTAATGGATAAGCTTATGGCAGAATATCCCTTCGTGAAAGGCAATGCCAGCGGTATGGCAGTAGGCCTTCCGGACGGTCAGATGGGCAATTCCGAGGTAGGGCACCTGAATATGGGTGCAGGCCGTATCGTGTACCAGGAGCTTACAAGGATTACCAAGGAGATTCAGGACGGTACCTTCTTCGAGAACCCGGCGCTTCTTAATGCAGTGAATAACTGTAAGAAGAACGATTCCGCGTTCCATATGTTCGGTCTGGTATCCGACGGCGGCGTTCACAGCCATAATACCCATATTTACGGCCTGTTGGAGCTTGCCAGGAGAAACGGACTTAAGAAAGTGTATGTACATGCTTTCCTGGACGGCCGTGACACGCCTCCTACAAGCGGTAAGGGTTTCGTGGAGGAACTGGAACAGGAAATGCAGAAGATCGGTGTGGGGGAAGTTGCGTCCGTGACAGGCCGGTATTATGCGATGGACAGAGATAATAATTATGACAGGGTAGAGAAGGCTTATCTGGCATTGACCAAAGGAGAGGGCTTAGAGGCTGACAGTGCAACGGGCGGTATCCAGGCATCCTATGACAGAAAAGAGACGGACGAGTTCGTAAAACCTACCGTTGTAAAGAAAAATGGTGCGCCGGTGGCGCTTATTCAGGACGGTGATTCCGTAGTGTTCTATAATTTCCGTCCCGACAGGGCAAGAGAGATCACCAGAAGCTTCTGCGATGATGATTTCAAGGGCTTTGCCAGAGACAAGAGACTGGATCTTACCTATGTATGCTTTTCCGACTATGATCCGACGATCCCGAATAAGGATGTGGCATTCCATAAGATTTCCGTTACAAATACTTTCGGTGAGTGGCTTGCGGCTCATGGCATGAAGCAGGCGAGAATTGCTGAGACAGAGAAGTATGCGCATGTTACGTTCTTCTTTAACGGCGGTGTGGAAGAGCCGAATGAGGGGGAGGACAGAATTCTTGTTAATTCTCCCAAGGATGTGGCGACTTACGACCTCAAACCGCAGATGAGCGCTTATGAGGTATGCGACAAACTGGTAGACAGTATCAAATCCGGTAAATACGACGTGATTATTATCAACTTCGCGAATCCCGACATGGTAGGCCATACCGGCGTAGAGCAGGCAGCTATCAAGGCAGTGGAAGCGGTGGATGAATGTGTGGGCCGTGCAGTAGAGGCTGTGAAAGAAGTGGATGGCGTTATGTTCATCTGTGCAGACCACGGCAATGCGGAACAGCTGGTAGACTATGAGACGGGTGCGCCCTTCACCGCACATACCACCAATCCGGTACCTTTCATCCTAGTCAACTCGGATCCTTCCTGTAAGCTGAGAGAAGGAGGCTGCCTGGCAGACATCGTGCCTACGCTTATTGAGCTTATGGGCATGGAACAGCCTGAGGAGATGACCGGCAAGTCCCTGCTTATAAAATAAATTAAAATATATTTAAGTCTGAGATCAGGAGGACATCTGTAAGAACATTGCGGATGTCCTTTTTCTATTGTTAAAAAGTAACGTCCCATGCGCCTGGAACAGAAGAGAGGTAACAGGGAAACTGAAATCTGAACCAATGTCATTAAGTTAAGTCTATACACAGCGTCTGATATGATAGGATTCTCCTGAGGGCCATTGGAAAACGCCGGTACTTAATGAGGTTTTTCACGAATTTAGTACCGCTGCGTTTGGAACTGAGCGAAAGCGCGTCCTTAGGAGATTCCTATCATGTCAGGCGCGTCCGGCTTAACTTAATGACATTGAAATCTGAACTGTTACAGTTACTATTCACGGCCTGACCGTCCGCGAACTGTAACGCATCCAGCCCATGAAAAGTCGCCTTCGGCGAGGGGCTGGATGCCTGAAACCGTAGCTTTATCGGCCGGATGCCTTGCAGCAGGGTGCAAGGCACCGTGAATAGTAACGAGTTGTTACAGCGAGAGCGTGATATGAAATGCCTGCATCTTGACAGAATGACAGACACGACGTATACTAAGTGTACCATCACTAATAGCACACCTAGTGTGGAGGGGAAGGGGATTACTTTAGAAAGGAGAAGGCATGATAATTATAGATTATAAGGATACCAGACCAATCTATGAACAGATTGTGGAACGCTTCAAGACATTGATATTGAAAGGCGTGATGCAGCCTGATGAACAGATGCCCTCAGTGCGGAATTTAGCCATGGAGCTTTCCATTAATCCGAACACAATACAGAAGGCATATGCGGAGCTGGAGCGGCAGGGCTTTATCTATACCGTGAAGGGCAGGGGGAATTTCGTGTCAGGAGACAGCGGCCTGGTGGATCAGCGGAAGAAGGAATACCTGAACAAAATATTGGTGCTCGTAAGCGAGGTTCTGGAGATCGGTATGTCCAAGGCAGAATTGATACGTGAGATAGAGATGCTTTAGACGGAAAGGAAAAGGAATATGATTGAAATACATAGTCTGACAAAAACCTTTGATAAGATTAAGGCAGTAGATGAAGTTAGTGTAACGATAAAGAATAATACTGTGTTTGGACTGATTGGAACTAACGGGGCGGGTAAGAGTACGGTGCTGCGTATGATATCCGGCGTGCTGAAGCCGGACAGCGGAACCGTGACGGTGGATAATATGCCGGTATATGATAATGTGGAGGCTAAGAAGAAACTGTTCTTTATCGCGGATGAGCCGTACTTCTTCGCCAATTCCAATGCGAAGGCGATGGAGAAATACTACAGCGGTGTGTATGAGAACTTTAACAGAGGAGAATTCTATAAATATCTGGATAGCTTTAATCTGGATAAGAACAGGAAAATCGGGACCTTCTCCAAGGGGATGAAGAAGCAGCTGGCGCTTCTGCTTGGCATTTGTGCGCACACGGATTATATTCTCTGTGATGAGACTTTTGACGGGCTTGATCCTGTGATGCGTCAGGGGATCAAGTCTATCTTCGCCAAGGAGATGGAAGAGCGGGGGCTGACCCCTGTGATCGCCTCCCATAACTTAAGAGAACTGGAAGATATCTGTGATCATGTGGGCCTGTTACATAAGGGTGGGGTCCTGCTGTCCAAGGATCTGGAAGATATGAAGTGCAGCATCCAGAAAATTCAGTGTGTGTTTACTTCGGTGGAGGAAGAATTGAAAGCATTAAGCGGCCTGGAAGTACTCAGGAAGGAGCAGCGCGGATCCCTGCGTACCTTTACCGTGAGAAGTACCAGAGAAGAGGTGGCAGCAAGATTTGCCACGGTAGATACTATATTTTATGAAGTACTTCCTTTGTCTCTTGAGGAAATCTTTATCAGCGAAACGGAGGTAGCGGGATATGACATCAAGAAACTCATTTTGGGCTAGCAGTATAGAAAATCACAAGAGACGGATCTGGGTGTGGATCATAGCGGTTCTGGTACATATTGCTTCATATGTGGGGGTGCTGACCGTCTATATGAGCCGTATCAGACTGTGGAATGCGGAAGGCGTTTACAAGACGGCACAGGAGTACCGGAGCGCGTTATTTCAGGCGGTACAGGATGCGCTGGGCTTTCAGGATAATTTGCTGCCGGTCATATTGGGGCTTGCCCTTGTGATCGGTATGCAGGGCTTCTCCTATCTGTATGACCGCAAGAAGGTGGATATGTATCACAGTGTTCCGGTGGACAGAAATAAAAGGTTTCTGACCATATACATAAACGGCATCATAATCTATCTGACCACCACGCTTGTAAGTCTTCTGATCGGCACAGCTTCGGCGGCGGTGCAGCGGGCGGTAAACGGTGAAGTGCTGACGGTTATCGGTTTGGGACTAGTGTGGAATCTGCTGATGTTTTTGGTAATGTACCATACGGTGATACTGGCGGTGATGCTGACAGGAAATCGTTTCATCACGCTGTTTGCGGCGGGAATATTTGCATTCTATGAGATGATGTTGTATAGTCTAATTAATAAGATGCAGTTTGCATTCTTTGAGACCAAGGACAACATGTATGTATCCCATGAGCCTAAACTGTCGGCGGTAAGTGATTATGCCGTACATACCTTTGAGATCAAATATATGGAAGATGCCAGACAGATGGCAGAGACGGCGCTGCCTTTCTACGGGAAATGGTTCGTGCTTGCCCTGGCGCTTCTTGCCGTATCGTGGCTGTGCTACCGCAGGCGCCCGTCGGAAGCTGCGGGTAAAGCGCTGGCTTTTCCTGTTACAGGATCAGCCGCCAAGGTACTTGTCGTAATTCCGGCCGCCATCGGACTGGGAATGTGGGTGTACGGCGCCGGTTACGGAGATACGATGTTGACAATAGTAACCATGGTGGCAGGCGGTGTGGTTGGCAGTGCCGTCATGGAAGTGATGTATGATTTTGACTTAAAGAGCCTGTATAGGCATCTGCTCTCCAGCGGCGTGGCTGTGGCCGGAATCGTTGTTATTTTTTTCATCTTTAAAGCAGACTTATTTGGATATGATAAGTATGTACCACTGGAAGATAAAGTGGAGAGTGTTGCGCTGGTACTTAATTACTATCCGGAAGCCTGGAATGAGGAATTTAATTATATCAGCGGTGCGGAAAGCACCGGGGAATATATGCATCTGGTGAATGTGAAACCCGTGCTGGCACTGGCAGCTAAGGCGCAGCAGGAAAACATGGAAGACATGGAGGATCCCAGGACCATGAATGTACTGTACCGGTTGAAATCCGGCAGGAAAGTAGGCAGAAGATTCTATGTGGATTACGGCAATCCGGTCAATGAGGAACTGCTTAATCAGATCGTAGGGACGAAGGAGTATAAGGAAGGAACCTACCAGATCATGAGGGATCAGCACTCTTTTGGCCAGGCACAGAAGCTGACATACAGCAATGGGGCAACGGAGGTGGTGCTGCCTGTGGAGGACGGAACTAAGCTTCAGGAGGCTTATGTGAAGGACATGGAGCAGTTTGATTTCACACTTGCCAGAAAGAACCGTCCCTGCGGTGAGATATGGATTCAGTTCCCCAACTGGATTAATTGTTCGCTTTCTGTATATGAGAGTTTCGAGAATACGCTGGCTTATTTGAAGTCTCAGGATGCTTATTATCCGCTTCAGCTGAATCCTGAGGATATTGACTGTATCACGGTTACGAATTATCATAATGAATTGCAGGAACCTGAGCAGGGCTACGTGGATGAACCGGCGATGGCATATGCCACGGCAGTGCAGTTGACGTATGATGAGAGTAATGTAGTGTCAGAGAACTTCTACGAACAGGAAGAGTTCGAGAAGATCCTGCCGGTGATCTATCCGAATTTTCTTTCGGAGTCATGGCATGATTATGAAGAAGTAGACAACCACTATGATATTTATATCACGTTTAAGAAAGATACGGCCTATCCGTATAACCGGAGCAACTATGGGTTTAACTATCAGTTTTATACAGGACAGGTTCCGGAGTTTGTGACACAGGCAACTGCGCTGGACAAATAAACTATAGTAAACGGGATTTCCAATGCCGTTAACCATAAGAGGAAATTGTTACAGGGCTTGTAACAGGAAAGGAGGGGGATAGATGTGGGACAGACAGAACCTGTGATCAGGGTTACGGATTTGTATAAGATCTATCGGGTCGGCGAGACGAGAGTACGGGCGCTCAACGGTGTCAGTTTCACGATTAACCGGGGGGACTTCTGCTCTATCGTGGGTACTTCGGGTTCCGGCAAATCAACACTTCTCAATATGCTGGCGGGATTGGAGAAGCCGACGAAAGGGGAAATTGTGATTGCCGGGGAGCATATGGAAAACAAATCGGAGAATCAGTTGGTGGCATTCAGGCGGGAACATATCGGGTTCATCTTTCAGTCCTTTAACCTGATGGGAACCATGAATGCCATCGAGAATGTGGCCCTTCCTCTTACCTTTCAGGGCATGGACCGGAAGAGGCGCAATAAGAAAGCCGAGGAGATGCTGAACCTTGTGGGCTTAAATAAACATAAAATGCACAGGCCGAATCAGATGTCCGGCGGGCAGCAGCAGCGTGTGGGTGTGGCCCGTGCCCTGGTGGTGGAACCAGAGATTATATTTGCCGATGAACCTACCGGTAATCTGGATTCCAACACTTCCGTGGAAGTGATGAACCTGATGAAGAAGGTGGTCCGGGAGAAGAATCAGACACTTGTCATGGTAACCCATGATAATTATCTGGCAGGATTTGCAGATCTGATTCTGCGGATCAAAGACGGCAGGATTATCGAGATTGAGGACAGGCGCGGTATGGATATGCCGGATGAGATTCAGGCGAAGGAGTAGGGCATAGTCCGTGAGAACGTATAAATCTGTCCGGAAGGAAAATATAGTAAGAAGGTAACAGTGAAGGCATCTAATCTGTTAGGTAAAAGAGGATAAGAGAAATGAAAAGAAGAGAATGGAATGTGACAAGGCATTTTACAATCAGAGGGGTGGTGAGCAAGCTGCTGCTGGGCCTGGCGCTGGCGCTGGCAGCCGGGATAGCAGCCTCACCCAATCTACAGCTTCCGGGAGTGATATCCCATGTTGAGGCAGTGAGCTCCTGGAGCGACAATTCCGTTTCGACTATTAACCGTACATCAGACCGTCAGATCAATGACGATGACCGGGCAGACGCCGATGAGGATATGCTCTATTATATGCAGAGTCTGGAAGTGCGGTACAGTCTTGACGAGAAGGTGATGGAGAATCTTCATAAGGTATTTGACAGCGCGGTATATTATATTGCGAATACGGAGATGTCGGTTACCGAGCTATGGTCCTATGTGTCGCAGGTCAAGGGGAATATGGAATCTACGGCCGTGGCGACGGTGACCATGACAACCAGTGAATTCCTGCAGGTAGGAGATAACTGGGAGACACCTACGGTAAGCTATGGACAGCAGGTTTCTATTGTACTCCCGGTGATTAATTTCGGTACGGAGGAACTGAACAATCTGATCATAGAGCCGCAGACATCGACAGTAGTGACGGAATGGCCCTTCGAGCCGGACATGACCAGCTATCTGCAGACAGAGCCTTTTATTCCGGGTAATCAGACCAAGGAAGCGGCGATGGCTAACAGAAGAGAGTTCACTTTTATCTTTACGGCCAGAAGCGATGTGATGTCGGGATATTATCCTTTAAAATTTAATGTATGGTACACGAAGGCGGGAGTCAGGAGCGAAGAACCGGCGGTGCTGACTGTATATGTAAAGACGGTCGGTAAGCCGGGCAGCGGCATCATCGGCGGAAGCGGACAGGAAACTTCAGGATCCAAGCCCCGTATCGTGGTGACAGGATTTGAGACGAATCCGTCCCAGGTTTTTGCGGGAGATACCTTTACTCTGACGATTCATGTACAGAATACTGCGAAGGATACGGCGGTGACGAACGTGCTTTTTGACATGCAGGCGGCACAGGAGGGCGAGGATAAGACCAATACCTACTCTGCGTTCCTGCCGACTTCCGGAGCCAGCTCCGTCTACATGGACAGGATCGGGGCAAATACGGCGGCAGATATCGTGATTGAGATGACGGCGAAGGCCGATCTGGCACAGAAGCCTTATGTGCTGGACGTGAATATGAAGTACGATGCAGGAACCACGTTCGATCTGACGGATAAAGCCAGCGTATCCATCCCGATTTCCCAGGAGAGCCGGTTTGATACCAGTATTCCGGAAGTAGTGCCTGCGGATATTACGGTGGGATCCCAGTCCAATGTAATGTTCAGCATCTATAATACAGGTAAGACGACGCTCTATAATGTACAGGTTAAATTCCATGCGGATTCTGTTGATGAGGCATCGGCTTTCGTAGGAAATCTGCAGTCCGGCGCAACCGGAAATGTAGATGTTATGTTAACTGGTATAGCGGCGACTATGGATGACGGAACGGTTACGATGGAGATCTCTTATGAAGATGATGCAGGCAAAGTGACTACGACGGAGAAGACGATCACCTTGTATGTGACGGAAGCGATGTTTGACGATATGATGATGGGCGATGATATGATGGGCGATGATATGATGGGCGGCGATATGATGGGCGGCGATATGATGGAAGAACAGAAAGGTTCCGGAAAGCTGTTGACCGTCGGCATTATTGCAGGAATTGTGGTAGTTGCGCTTATTGGGGGAGTGGTATTTCTGAAGATCCGCATGAAGAAAAAGGCAGCCGCATTGCTGGCAAGTGAATTAAGTGACCTGGAATCAGAACTGGAAAACGAAGATTCGTGAAAATAGCAGTCGGACGCATAAACGGGAGGACATGCATGCCGGTATGCAGCCGGCAGCATTGGAGTGAGGCAGTGTATGAAATTGCTTGATTTGCTGCGTATGAGCAGCAGTAGTTTGTGGAAAAGAAAGGTGAGGACCGTATTGACGGTCCTCGGTGTGGTGATCGGTGTGGCCTCTATTGTCGTGATGGTTTCCCTGGGACTGGGACTGAGCCGTTCTATGCTGCAGCAGTATGAGTCTTACGGAAGCCTTACGCAGATCGAGGTGAACGAACCGTGGAACAGTGAGGATTCAGAAGAGAAGAGACTGGATGACGTGTTGGTAAAGGAGATAGGGTCGATGGAACATGTGGAATCGGTCTATCCGATCCTGCAGCTGTCAGCTATGGCCAAGTACGGAAGCTATGAGGGATATCTTCAGATAAGAGGAATGCCTAAGGAAGTTTTTGAGGATATGGATATTAAGATCGGTGAGGGGCGTTTGCCGGGTGAGGATGAACAGCTCACATTCTTCTATGGCAATCAGGTCCTGCAGAACTTCTATAATCCGAAAGCCAGCGGGAACGGTTATTGGGAGACACCGGATATTGATTTGATGCATGATCCGATCTTTACCATTTTTGACACTGAGGCCTATTATCAGTCTATGGGGCCAACGGAAGAAGGACAGCAGCCTGTGAAGCCTCCGAAGAAATATATGATCGAAGCATGCGGGGTGGAGGCGCCCAACGAAGAAGACACTTGGTCATCTTATGGCTGGTATACGTACTGTGACATGGAACAGCTGGTTCCGCAGCTTAAAAGAATATTTAAGAATAAGGTGATACCCGGACAGCCGAGCACCAAGACGGGAAAGCCGTATAAGGAGCTGTTTTATAATCAGCTGCTGGTGAATGTGGAGAGCATGGATTATGTCATGGATATACAGAACCAGCTGACAGAGATGGGATATGAAGTCTGGAGCAACGCCGAGTGGGTAGAGTCTTCACAGAAGACGCTGGGATATGTGCAGATTGTGCTGGGCGGCATCGGCGCCGTATCCTTGTTCGTGGCAGCTATTGGTATCACCAATACAATGATGATGTCTATTTACGAGAGGACGAAGGAGATAGGTGTTATGAAAGTGCTGGGGTGCGATCTAAGGAATATTCGGACACTGTTTCTGATGGAGGCCGGTTTTATCGGGTTTATCGGCGGTGTGGCCGGAGTGGTTCTGAGTTTTATCATCTCCTTTGTGATCAATAAAGTGGCAGGAGGTGCGGGGTCAAATATGACAGGTATGATAGGTGTGAGCATGGAGGGTATGGAGGGGATTTCCTATATTCCATTCTGGCTTGTTGGTTTATCGTTGCTGTTTGCGGTACTGGTCGGCATGGTGGCCGGATTCTTTCCGGCGAGAAGAGCCATGAAGCTGAGCCCGCTGGCGGCGATCAGAAACGAGTAGCATTGATTTGCGGACATGTAAAGGACAACGCGGGTTATAAAGAGAACCTCTTGTGGGCATACTAGGGAAAAAGAATGCGCACAGGAGGTTTTTTATATGGCTATGAAATTGAGAATTGTAGATGTACGTGCAAGAGAGATACTGGATTCCCGAGGAAATCCTACGGTGGAGGCAGAGGTAACGGTGGAGAAGGAACTGGGCGGTGTCCAGTATGTGGGACGGGCAGCCGTGCCAAGCGGCGCCAGTACAGGGCGTTTCGAGGCGGTGGAACTCCGGGACGGTG
Source organism: Clostridia bacterium (assembly GCA_910575245.1). Lineage (GTDB taxonomy): Bacteria > Bacillota > Clostridia > Lachnospirales > Lachnospiraceae > UBA3282. Next base: position 128,404 of record CAJTEN010000015.1, read on the forward strand.
AGACAAGATATTTCGGGCTGGGAACCACTAAGGCGGTAAATAATGTTAATACGAAGATCAGGGAAGCGCTGATGGGAATGAACGCCTTTGACCAGGGACTGATTGACCGGATCCTGATCGAACAGGATGGTACAGACAATAAGAGTAATCTGGGCGCCAATGCCACACTGGGAGTGTCCATGGCCTGTGCCAAGGTGTGTGCCGAGGCTATGGGAATTCCGCTGTACCGATATCTGGGCGGTGCGTATACAAGACTGCTTCCTGTGCCTATGATGAATATCCTAAACGGCGGCAAGCATGCGGACAATACAGTGGATTTCCAGGAGTTTATGATTATGCCGGTACAGGCGGAGAGCTTCCGGGACGGCCTGCGTATCTGCGCGGAAATCTATCACAATCTGAAGAAAATCTGTAACGACAGAGGATTGTCCACCGGGGTAGGAGATGAGGGAGGGTTTGCGCCGTCTCTGCCGGATGCTTTCGCGGTGCTCGATCTGATCGTGGAGTCTATCAAAGCGGCTGGATATGCGCCGGGCCAGGATATCAAGATAGCGTTGGATGTTGCGGCATCCGAACTATATAATGAAGCGGACGGTGTGTACCACTTTCCGGGCGAGACGGAACTCAAACGGAAGAGGAACAAGGTAAAGGGCGGTTGTCCTGCAGAAGGATACGAGGCGGGAAGCGAGTATCAGGATCATGGGGAAATGGCGGAGATCACCAGAAGCACGGAAGAAATGGTGGCCTATTATGAAGAACTTGTGGAGAGGTACCCTATTGTTTCCATTGAAGACGGCCTGGCGGAAGATGACTGGGACGGCTGGCAGATGATGACGAAGAAGCTGGGTGAGAGTGTACAGCTTGTGGGCGATGATCTCTTCGTAACCAACACGAAGCGTCTGGATGCGGGAATCAAGCTGCATGTGGCAAATGCAATCCTGGTCAAGGTGAACCAGATCGGCACGGTGAGCGAAGCCATGGATGCCATAGAGATGGCGCAGAAGAACGGTTATAAAGCGGTAATATCGCACCGGTCCGGAGAGACGGAGGATACTTTTATCGCAGATCTTGCCGTAGCGGTCAACGCAGGGCAGATCAAGACGGGAGCACCCTGCAGAAGTGACCGTGTAGCGAAGTATAATCAGCTGCTGCGGATTGAGGATGATCTGGGCAGCGTGGCCTGTTATAAGGAGCCGTTTAATAAGATATAAAGCCTGCAGGATAGAGGAAATACCGGAACAGCTTCTCACGGGAGAAGGTTCCGGTATTTTTAACTTCCGCTTTCCTTCCGGCTTTAAAGCTTTTTTGCAGTAAATGCAGAATCCTGGGATGAACTGGTACATTTTGGCACAATTTTGAGAATCCTGTATTAGACATGTGTGGAGATATGGGGTATGATAGTAAGAGTCGGAGTCAGGCGGCACCGTAAGGGAAGGGTAGGCAGTGCCTGAGAGGGAGGAAAATTGTGGTTGAGATTGAGAATGCGTTTTTTTCCGTGCAGCAGATCTGTGATTCGGGACAGTGCTTCCGGCTGGAACTGCTGGAGGAGCGGGAAGAAGCGGACGGAAAGATACATAGAAGATACGGACTGCCTGCTTTCGGGAAATATCTGGAAATCCGGCAGTGTGGACAGACGGTGAGCCTGTCCTGTTCTTTGGAGGAGTTTGATGCCGTATGGAAGGGATATTTTGATCTGGAGGAAGATTACGGGAAATTGATTGCTTCCATAGATCCGGAGGATACTTATCTGTGCAGAGCCGCCGCATTCGGAAGCGGTATCAGGATTCTCAGACAGGAGCTTTGGGAGATGATCATTTCCTTTATCATCTCTCAACAGAATCATATCGGGAGGATCCGCAAATGTATCAGGCTGCTCTGTGAAAGATACGGCGTGCAGTGTCAGAAAGAAAACGGAGAAATCTATTATGCTTTTCCCTCGCCGGAGTCTCTGGCAGAAGCAGGTGATGAGGATTTGTATGCGTGTAATCTGGGCTATCGGAGCCGGTATGTCAGGGAGACGGCGGCAAGTATCTGCCGCGGTGAGGTGGATCTGGCGGCTGTTTCTGCCATGGATTACGAGGATGCTTTGCAGGAATTGCAGAAACTTCGCGGGGTGGGAATCAAGGTGGCTAACTGTATATGCCTTTTTGCCCTGCACAGTACGGAGGCGTTTCCTGTGGATACACATATCAATAAAGTGTTAAGGGAACAGTATCCGGAGGGCTTTCCTTTTGAAAGGTATGCGGGTTATGCCGGAAGCCTGCAGCAGTATATTTTTTATTATGATCTGATGGGCGGAAGGGTATGAGGACAGAACCTATAATTTTTAACAGAAAGGTATGATAAGTTCATGCAGATACTTAAGAGTAATAAAGCACAGTATGAATATGATATCCATTCACTGGTGAAGGCATTCTATCCCGCGTGGGAACTGAAAGTCCTTACACCGGAATCTGTTGTGAAGGACAGAAGAGTACGGGATACTGCTCCGGCAATGGAATTGGAGTTCGGGGATGCGGAGGTAAGGTTTATTGTACATAAAGGCATATATAATGTTTCTACAGAACCGGGTGGGGACTTAGCGGACGGTTTGGTGCCAGGCAGCATGTCGGCTGAGCAGCAGGGGGATGGAAATTCCGATTCTGCGGATGGCAGAGAGAATCCCGCACATACCGGTACCGTAGCGGAAGAAAGGAAAGGGACAGGGAGAGATTCGCATGTATACACGTGGCACAACACGGAGCAGGCGGATACTTCGGAGTACAAGGATGCGTTCAAAAGATTTCTCTATATTTCCCTGTGTGAGGAGACGGGAAGGTCTCTTCCCTGGGGGAATTTGACAGGAATCCGTCCTACGAAGATTGCCATGACCATGCTGGAAAAGGGGGAGAGTGAGCGGGATGTGGAGACATTTTTGCGGGAGAAGCATTTCGTCAGTAAGGAGAAGATCGCATTGGGAATCGATATTGCGAAGCGGGAGCATGAGATATTAAGCAGGCTTCATTATGAGAACGGTTACAGCCTTTATATCGGGATTCCTTTCTGTCCTACGACTTGCCTGTACTGTTCTTTTACCTCTTATCCGATCAGTCTGTGGAAGGAGCGGGTGGCGGATTATCTGACAGCGCTGGAACAGGAGCTGGAGGCGGTGGCGCAGCTGTACCGGGACAGAATATTGGATACCGTCTATATCGGCGGCGGTACACCCAGCGCGTTGGCGGCGAAGGAGCTGGACCGTCTGCTTGCGAAGCTTAAAAGTACCTTTGACTTTGACACGGTACAGGAGTTTACGGTGGAAGCAGGACGGGCAGACAGCATTACGGAAGATAAGCTTCGGGTGCTGTACCGGCATGGTGTGACGAGGATCTCCGTTAATCCCCAGACCATGAAACAGGAAACGCTCAGGCTGATCGGCAGACAGCATACGGTGGAGCAGGTGAGGGAAGCTTTCGGCCTGGCACGTAAAGCCGGGTTCGACAATATCAATATGGACATTATTCTGGGTCTTCCGGGGGAGACGCAAGAAGATGTGCGTGCGACCATAGAGGCCATACGGGAATTATCCCCGGATGCCCTGACAGTGCATTCGCTGGCCGTCAAGCGGGCTTCTGGCCTGCATAGATGGATTGAGGAAAACGGTGTTACCGCATACAACAATACGGAGGCGACGATGCGCATTGCACAAGCAGGGGCACGAGCTATGGGGATGGAACCCTATTATCTGTACAGACAGAAGAATATGTCAGGTAATTTTGAGAATGTGGGGTATTCTGTGGAAGGAAAATATGGGATTTATAATATTCTGATTATGGAGGAGAAACAGACCATAGTCGCCTGCGGAGCCGGGAGCGTATCGAAACGGGTGTACCCGGACGGGCGGATTGAGCGATGCGAGAATGTGAAAGATGTGGCTCTCTATATAGAAAAAATAGACGAAATGATTGAGAGGAAGCGGAAGCTGCTCACAGATTTTTAAGTGTTTCTTCATTCCCTCAAAGTACAAGAAATGGTGAAAAGTACATCAAAAGTACATCAAAAATTTACTTGATAGTACGGAATAATACGCAATAAATGTGAAAACCTGAATATTGTGCCTTAAAGGACAATCTTATTCAAACGAATAGGACTGTCCTTTTTTGTTATAGTCTGACAACAATTTTAATTTAAGGAGGTTCAGGTATGAACAACACAGCGTTAAGAGCAGGGGCGCAGAGCTCCAACAACACACACATGGTTTTTGCAAACGAGGAACATGAGAAGTTTTATTTTGAGAAATTGGAACAGGCGAGGTATCAGGACTGCTACCACAAGGCGTTGATTTACATTCTCGGTATATCTGAGGATACAAGGAATCATTTCAGCCAGATTTATGATATTAAGTCCGGGTACATCAAAACAGAGTGTCTGCATCAGGGCTGGCAGACAAGCGGCAGTGTCCGGGTGGTAAGGCTTGCCTTTAACCTTTACACGGACGGAACGCCAAGCGTTGATGATTATGAGAGCAGGGACGAGCAGGTAAGTGAATGCAGGGAGTATTCCGTGAGTGATATTTTCTGCTGTGGCTACGCAATGTACTTCTGGCAGGGCATCAAGCTCCGTTACCCGGAATACTGCCAGAAACAGCGGTCTGTTGAGGAAATCCTTGCAGAAATGGAGAAGAAACGTGCTGAAAATTCGACTGATGGGAACGAAGAATGATATTAAGTGGTTCGAGAAGATCCTGAAAAGACAGCCCAAAGTGGCTGTGACGGAAGTTTCGGAGCTGTACCGGAACAAGGGTACAAACAGGTATTACCGGGCTTATGTGGAAGTGCAGAAAGCCAACATCAAAGAAAAATCTGACTAAACGGAGGAATAAGACCATGTGTAAAATTATAGCAATCGCAAACCAGAAAGGGGTGTCGGCAAGACCACCACAACGAGCAATTTAGGGATCGGGCTGGCAAAACAGGGAAAAAGAGTTTTACTTATTGATGCGGACGCACAGGGGAGCCTGACCGCAAGCCTTGGCTTTACGGAGCCTGACAAGCTGGAAGCCACCCTTGCAAGCGTAATGGAAAAGGTCATCAACGATGAAGAAATGGAACCGGGCTACGGTATCTTAAAGCACGAAGAAGGGATTGACCTGATGCCGGGGAACATTGAGCTGTCCGGCCTGGAGGTTTCCCTTGTAAACGTGATGAGCAGGGAGATCATGATGCGCTCTTATGTGGACAGTGTAAAGGAGAGATATGATTATATTCTGATTGATTGTTTATGTGGATAACCACATAAACAATCTAATGCGGAGTAAATTATTATGCGGAGTAAACCGCTGAATTCATTCATTTCGCTGTGATTGTGTCGTATTATACTCTGCATAATAATTCTCCATTCTGTTGATCTCTTTAAATCATTTCCTTTAACCAATCAAGGAGTTCTTCTCTCTTTTTATCTTTGTATCGGCTTTCTGGAATGATTTTTTCGCTTGCCTTTTCAAGAGCTTCTCTTTTTGCGGCAGAATCAGCTTTCGCATATATTTCTGTTGTTTTGACTGATTCGTGTCCCAAGAAATCGCGGATATAAATCAGATTTACATTTGCCTGCACCAAATGCATCGCTTTACTGTGGCGAAAAATATGAGGTGTCACATTTAAGATGGCTATTTCAGGGTGACTAACCTGAGCCTTTGCCACATATTTCGATATCACATA
>CAJTEN010000016.1 GCA_910575245.1 Clostridia bacterium
CCGCATACCCCGCTTTTGAGGGAGCAGAGCGAGCGAAAAAGTCAAGTGCTGTGAGAGGCGACGTAGGAGCCGCTCACAGTGCTTGAGTGCTTGCACCGGGGTAGTTGATTTGGTTTCTGGGGAAAAGATAGAGGAAAAATATAACCGGAACGATCATGGCTGCCTGTCCGCTCTCAGCTTCCTGCTGAACTTTTATTCCACAGGCAGTATCTTTACTCTGGATGAAAAGGAACGTTGTATGGTGGAAATGGCAGCGCTGGCAATCTACAGGCATACAGATAAGTTGAAAAACGATTATATTGTATTTGAGGAGGATCCTTTGTCTTATTTGGTGCGTTTATGTGATGATCTGCAGGAATGGGAAAGATTTCTTTTAAATATCAACGAAAAGCATAATTATTTAAAATGCGCAAAATGTGGCGGTATTGTCCATGCAAAAGGAAATATTTATGAATGCGGATGTGGAGCGCGATATGAGAAGATTACGGATATCATAAATAAAAAGGTAAACTATATCAGCCTGTGCAATCATTTGCATCTGGATTATGACGAAAGGGAAAAGGAGCTGGAGATCTACCTTGAGTTTGATTCATACAAACAGATAGAAATTTTGCTGGACGATTATGTTGCAGTCATAAAAAGGAAAAAGGATCTTGATATAGTAAAAAACTATCTTAAATTTCAAAAGTTTATGCCAAAAGTAAGACTTAGAGAAAATCTATCCAATAATCCAATCAATCTGATTCATGATTTTCTGGAACAGAAAGAGATTACATTGGAACAACTAAATGAGGAAGCTTTTCCGTGGAATGATTATGGAAATGGTAAAATGAAAGAATTCTTGAATAAGCTGGAGGACTATGAGAATAAAGATGAAAGAGAAAAAGAATTTGGTGGGAGAATAGAGAGCGATGTGTTCGGTTACGGAAGAAATGCGATAAAATTTGTAGAAGAATATTTGGGTCAGATACATTCTGTCATGAAAGCCAGGGGCTAATGCCCCTGGCAGCAAATCGCCCACAGTATTGTGCCGAAATCGGCTCGTGGGAGAAGTCAAAAATATTATATTCTGATGCGAAAAAAATATTACAATCTTTGTTGCCAATCATCACGAAAACCATAATAATCCATTCTTACAAATGGATATTTTCTGTTTAGTGTCATGATAGATTCTTTCATTTCGTGGAACTTGTCGACAGGAAGAATGCGTTTCATAATTAATAGAAAACCGTAAAAGTGAGAATTGTCAATCTCTCCGTTACTGTTTTTTCTTAAAAGTTCTTTTTCTTTTTTGTTGAGAGAAGGTTTCTGTTCAAAAAGTCGATTATATAGTCTGCCTCCATGTGCGCATAGATTGCGGATGATCGTCATGCTGTGCATATAGTTTCCGAGAATAAAGGAGCCTTTATTCATGGTTAAACCGAAGGTATGGGCAATGGCATCTCGTATTGGCTGTTCGGAAATAGAATACATAAATGAGATATCGGATATGGTAAATAAGTCTACATATGCCCAGAGGGGAATATCCTGTTGTAAGTCATTAACAAAGTGTTTTAGATATGCTTCATGAGAGAGTCGTTGAACTTTCTGCTGGTTTGCTTTGGAGATGATTTCCCGGTGTTTGATTTTGTCAGTAAAGAAAGCAGCATTGAGATAACCGGTTGAACCGTGGATTTTTGTAAATTCGTAAGCAAATATAGATTTCATATGTACTTCGATTATTTCCAGGTATTGAAGGATAACGTGCCTGAGTTCATGATCAAAATTGTAAATGTCCATGATATTTTGGAAACTTGCAGATTTTGAAAATATGTTATTTTTACGAAGGGTTAATGAATAGCCGCTGATGCGGTAATAGTTGTTGTAAAGAAGAAAATCTTTGGCTATATTTTCATCATCAATAATAAGGCCGCGAGAACGTAGGATTTCTAATTGTTCATCAATGGTTTTAAAATCTTTGGTCGACATAAAATATCCTCTTATAGACAAAACGCCCTCAAGTGTGCGTATGTTTCCACAGAGGCCTGAGGGAGATGTTAATTTTATATTAGAGTAAAATCAAAAAGATGTCAAGGAGCAAAAGAATTATATTGTTATACAGTAAGCCTGTTTTGTGTCATTACCTTGACACAAGCAGGCCATGACCTGGGCAACCATAGCGAGAATCATAAAAATATGTCACAGCTTTCCGACGAGCAGTGTCAGGAAGAGCTGATGAAAGTACATACCAAGGTGCAGGAACTGACAGGATATGAGATGTGCCTTTTCAGGCCGCCTTACGGAGATTATGACAATCATGTCATAACTAATGCCCGAAAATGCGGCTATTATCCGATCCAGTGGTCAATTGATTCTCTTGACTGGAAAGATTATGGGACTGATGATATTGTCAAGCGGGTGGTGGAGTCTGATAAGTTGAATAATGGGGCCATTATTTTGATGCATAACGGAGCCAAGTTCACGGCTGACGCGCTGGACTCAGTGATCACAGGATTGCAGGAGAAAGGCTATGAACTGGTGCCCATCTCTGATCTGATCTATAAGGATAAGTACCATATGAAAGCGGATGGCACGCAGGTATCCGGGGAGTAACCGTCACGAAAATCAGCAAGAGAGCTTCCGGGTCAAGATATTTTTCCATACAGGGAAAGGTGCGTGCAGAGGATAGGGCAGATAAAGCCGGGCAGCCGATTATTGGCTGCCCAAAACATTCAAAAACAGATTCCGTATATAATCTTTTGGGAAGTTTCCCAGCTCCGGCAGACGCTCTTTGCCAATCAGCCCGCCGCCCATGGAGGCATGTCCGCCGCCGCTTCCGATATCCTTCAGGGCTTCGTGAAGCAGATTACCGGCGTGGATGTCCGGATCTTCCGAACGGGTAGACAGTTTGATGCCGTCTTCGCGGAAAGAAAACACGATAGCCACTTCCACCTCGATCAGGGAGAGGATGAAATCTGAAAGGATTGCAATCAGCGCGTCCGGACAGGAAAAGGGGATGCAGGAGAAACCGATCTTGTCATAGATTTCAATATTTTCGATCGCCGCCCCGTAGGCTTTCAGGTCGGCGAATTCCATGTTATTTCTTTCCAGGTCCGACAGTTTCTCCTGGTCACAGTGAGGGAACAGGAAGCCGAACATTTGGATATCGAATTCCGTCACGCCCCTGGTGAACTGGAGAGTATCCATTTTCAAGCCATAGAGCAGCGCTGTGGCTGTATCCGTGTCCGGCACATTGCCCGACAGGGCATAATATTCCGCGATCAGGGAGGCACAGGCGCCGGTGATGCGGATATCCTGGTATTGGTATGTCATTGGGACGAAGGTGGGATGATGGTCGATACAGGCTACCTCATCTCCGATAAAATCCGTCACGTTTCCGCCATGCTTCTGGGTGTCCACATAGATGATCGGATCTGTTTCCAGCATATCGGTGCGCAGGCTCTCATAGGGCGACATCCGGATCTGGAAGGCATCCAGCATTTTGGAAGCGCTCAGTTTGTCAATACGCCCGTCATAACAGAGCTGCGATTCTATACCGTATAGGGCGAGCAGCTTCTGCAGGCCGTAGGCGGAGGCGATCGCATCCGGATCCGGGAAATTATGAGTCTGGATATAGACGGGATGGTTCCGGCACAGCTCAACCAGATCATTCAGTTTGTTCATAGTACGGTTTCTCCTTTGTGTTTCTGTATTGTTTCCGTCTGTCCGTTACAAATATAACGTCTGCCATATGCTTTTTATTGTAACATGCTTAATCGGGTTTTACAATCTCGGTACGTAACAGTTCAGCCTTCAATGTCATTAAGTTAAGCCGGACGCGCCTGACAGGATAGGAATCTCCTAAGGACGCGCTTTCGCTCAGTTCCAAACGCAGCGGCACTAAATTCGTGAAAAACCTCATTAAGTACCGGCGTTAGGGGGTGGCCCTCAGGAGAATCCTATCCTATCAGACGCTGTGTATGGACTTAACTAAATGACATTGTGGGCTGAACTGTCACCTCAGTACAAAACGGTTCCGCGCTTTTGTTGAAAAACCGCAGTTTTTGTTATACACTTACTATAGTATCAGGATGAGGGGGACAGGGACATGGAATGTGTAAAGTGTGGACATGCGATCGAGACAGGCATTAAATTCTGCCCGTATTGCGGGGAAAAGGTTGCCGGGGAGACAGTCAGGGAAGATAAGCCGATCTATACAGCCGAAGTGAAGGGATTGATGAAATCCGGTCAGCTGGCCGTTTACCGTGACAGGACGGAGCTTATGACGAGCAGCGTTCAGAAAGCGATCTACGATTACTCTGCGCTGGTTGCGGTGAAAAAGGGACTGGACCGTATCCTTTTCATAACAGAAGACGGGCGGACGGAATCCTGCGTTGTGAGCAGAAAAAACGTCCATGAGGCTTTTCTGTATATTGAGAAAGCGGCCAGGCCTTATATTGAGGAGCGGAAGAATCAGCTTATGGCGGAAGGCATCCGCTATACTCTTGTCAGCAGCATGGGGCTGATCGGCGGTATTCTCAATCTTATGGATGACAGGGCGGAATTCAGGGCGAAGTCAGGGCAGATCGAGACGGTGCGTTATGAGGATGTGAAGGCGGTGGGGCTGTCCATGGGAATCGGGGCGCTGGAGTTTATATTGACCGACGGGAGGGTGAAGGCGTTTACGGTGGACAAAGACAGCCGGGATGAGGCGCTTGCCTTCGCAGCACAGGCGGTCGAGCCTTATATTGCGGAGAGAAAAGAAGAACTTCTGTCAAGGGGCATTTATTTTTCCTGCCCCAGCAGCCAGGGGACGGACAACGGCACGCTGGATATTCTGCAAGACAGGGTGGAATACAGCTCCAGGTTCGGGCAAAATGAGACGGTCTACTTTAAGGATGTCCGGGCGGTAGGCAGGCTCATGGGTACGCTGGAGCTTTCGCTGACCAACGGTTCTTCGCGGTCTTTTGCGGTGGAAAGAGACATCTGGAATGAGGTTCTTAATTTTGTGGAAAAGGCGATCGAGCCTTATGTACAGAAGAGGACTGTCGGTTTTGACACGTCCTTTGGGATAGACGAACGGATTGAGATCAATGAAGAGCGCGGTGTGTTCCATTGCATCAGGCAGGGCGGCAGAGAGATTACGGAAGAATGTCTCATAGAAGACATGATAAAATGTGAGTGGATGGAAGGGAATCTGGAAAGCATGCTGGGCGGCGTCCTGTCGGGCGGCATGGCGATCTTGAGCAGCGCAGCGAAAGGAACGGCGGATATGGAGGAAAGGATTGGCTGTGTGGGCGTGGCGCTGACCGTCTGTATCGGCCAGGAAGAACGGACAATGCGCCTGCGGTTCGGAGATTTTCCTCTGGGCATGAGCAGGACGAACAAGAAATATGACAGATATGTGGCAGAGGTTTCCGGGTTTATGGAATATCTGGAGCGTCGGTGCCCGGATTGCGAATTGGTTATGCCTGTTGTGGCGGAGCGGGAGGCAGAGGAGAATGGAGCGTTGGCAGTAAGTGGAGCCGGGGAAAGAACCGGAGCGGGCTTGTCCGACGGGGCTATGGGAGCCGGCGGGTTTACCGGAACGGCCGGGCTTGCCGCTGCGGAAGCGTTAGCAGAAACTGCGGAGACAGCCGTTACGGCTTTGGAGAGAGATCAGTTCGGCATCAAAAAGTATATCGAGGGTGTATCCGGCTTTATCAGAGAATGTGCAACGCCCATGACGATTGCGATCCAGGGAAGCTGGGGAAGCGGCCGGAACAGTATCCTGCAGATGCTCTCAGACAGTCTGGAAGAGGTGTATCAGGGAAATCTGGTCTGGTTCCATACCTGGCAGTTTGCGCAGTCCGCTTCGGGAGAGCATCTTCCCCTGCAGGTGGGTAACAGGCTGATCAGTCAGCTTGGCGGCACAGGCGGCACGGCGGCGAAAGACCGCATGATCAAGGTTACGAAGGGGCTTATCAATATCACGTCAGGTTTTATCTCCCAGGGCAGCACGGACGGACAGAATTTTACAGACGCACTGTTTCGGGACAGTTCCGAGGATTCTCTGGAAAAGACTGTCAGGAGTTTTGCGGAGTTGATACAAAAGAGGGCAGGAGCAAAGGGCAAAGTCATCATTTTCGTGGACGGCCTGGACAGACTTGCACCGGCCAAAGGCGTGGAACTGCTGGAGGCCATGCGGGATTTCTTCGATTGCGAGGGATGCGTGTTCGTGATAGCTACGGACTATAATGCGGTGATCCGTGGAGCAGAGGAGTGGTATGGACAGGATTTCGGCGAGGAAAAGGAGAAGAGCTTCTTCGACAGGTTTTTCCAGGTATCCTTCCGTGTACCGGTGTCGGGCTTCAACATACAGAATTACGTGCAGGACAAGCTGGAACAGATCGGAATCTGCGCGGAGGAGGCGGAACTGGATTTTTATGTAGAGTTGATCCGTCGTTCCGTGGGCTGTGACCCGAAGACCATGGACCGTCTGTTCAATTCCTTCCTGTTGCTTAAGAAGCTGGCAGAGGAGGAATTGTACGAAAATCGGGAAAGAAGACTGATGTTGTTTGCCCTGCTCTGTATGCAGACGCGCTTCCACGATATCTATGAATTGATTGTGCGGATGAAGGATAAGGTGACGCCGGAGTTCCTATCAGGACTTTGCGAGGAGCGGGCGGAGGTGCTGGCAGGATATCTGCTCAGTGACGAGGAAAAGGAGAAATTCCGCGATTTTGCTACGATTTTCTGTGATGTTATCAATACGGACAGGCAGGAAGGCATATCAGAGGAAGAGTGCGGCGTATTTGCGGAAGTGCTGGAGTTTTCAGGTATTACGTCTAAATAGGGAACAGTACTATATATGGAGGATTCAGGACCGATAAAGCAATGTTCATTGTTTTATCGGTTTTGTTATGCCTGATTTCGACTATATGATAAGCACAGTTACCAATAAATCTATTTATGGAGGAGATGTAAATGGAAGAACTGTATGCGATCATGAGAGAACTGTTGGAGGTTGAATATAACCAGAAATCCCTGCTGTACATTATGGAGATGCTGGAGACGGCATACGGTGGGGAAGAACAGGAGACAGAAGGCCTGGCAGTCAGCGGCATCAGATATTATCTGGGGATCCTGCACAGGGACTTGGGGACAGTGATCAACAGGCTGGATGTCTATGTGGCAGAGCAGGCGAAGAAACAGTAAATGTCGGGAATGCTTCATTAAAAAGGGCAACGGTATCTATCTGATTGAACGATAAATACCGTTGCCTATTTTACAGGATATGCAGTACGCATATTGCTTGCGCCTGTGATGTAATCCATTGACACGTCATAGAACCTGGCCAGAATCAGGAGACTGTCAACAGGAATTCTTGTCTTACCGCTTTCATAATCTGCATAGGTCCGCTGGCCTATGTGCAGCAGGTCTGCAATCTTCTGCTGCGTCAGAGAATTGTCTTCCCGGATTTCTCGTATCCGCTCATTATATCTCATAACCCTGCTCTCCGCTGTTAACGTTTCATTGTTGCAGTTTCTATTCCATGTCTGTGTCCAACAGAGTTAAACAATCGTATCACCACACTTTAATGCGGCTGGTATGGTTAAAGTTCATACTTGTGTGAAGTGTTATGGCCTGTTACGAACAGTATAAGGGATTGCAACAAAAGTATTGACAAATAGAGTCATAAACTCTAAACTGTCTATATTGGATTTAGAGTTTATAACTCTAAGCTGAAAGTAGTGTGCGCAGTTTCATCTGTTTTATGCATCGGTACACAGAGATGAAGAGGGGGTCAGGATGCCTGAAGGATATGCGATCGTTATTGTGACCTATAACAGAGTACAGCTGTTGCGTGAGTGTGTCGCACATGCAGAAGCGCAGACAAGCCGGCCGGACAGCATAATCATAGTGGATAATGCATCCACAGATGATACAAGGGCTTATCTGGAAGAACTGGAGAAAGAAAGTAACATAGAGGTCATCAGTCTTCCGCAGAACATCGGAGGCGCCGGAGGATTTGTGAAAGGCATGGAGTATGCGCTGCGGAAAAATGTTGCATGCATACTGCTGATCGACGATGATGCCATGATCGGGAAGGACTATATGGAGAAAATTCTGGCAGCCAGGGAGCGCCATCCACAATACAGAGCCTGGGCAGGCGCGGTGGAGAAAGAAGGAAGGATCGATACCTTCCACCGGAGAACTTTGCTGAAAGCAGGTTTATTATCCAGGAATGTAGAAGAGAAAGATTACGGGCAGGACTGGTTTGCATGTGATATTGCCTCCTTTTGCGGCATGGTAGTGGACACTGGTCTTGTCAGGGAGATCGGGCTGCCTCACGCCGGGTATTTTATCTGCTATGACGATACGGAGTATTCCCTGCGGGTTCGCCGGTACAGCAGATTTCTGGTGGTGACTGATGCGGTGCTGAACCACAGAAGCAAGGCGCAGGTGCAAAACCATCCGAGGAGATATGACTGGAAAGATTATTATGCCATCAGGAACAGGCTATTGATGGTAAAGGAGCATGGAACTGTCGTTGATGAGGTGGTCAATTTTCTGGATATTTTTGTGCATGTTATTTTCAGAAACTGGCTGTTTGGACTGATCAGGCGGGATCATTACGACTGGAAGTATGAGCGCGGCCTGGTGAGAGCAGCGCTCAGGGATTCAGGTAAAGCGAAACCTGTAACAGGAAAGGTATCTGAACGTGTATATGTTAAATAGTCTGATTATGATAATTCCTGCACTGACAGGTCTTTTTATGCATAACTATTTTTGTCATGGAAGACTGTCGGCCTTCAGGAAAACAGTTCTTTTCTTTGTGTATGGAATATTGATGTGTGTTTCCATGTCCATAGTTGCATGGACCAGAGGAATCAAAGGCATTGGCATAGTTTATATGACTCTCCCCCATAGAATAGAATTTACAATTTTAGGCTGTGCCATGTCCTTTGGTATCGCGCTGGGACTGTGTCTTGTTATAGAAAGAGAAGTCACCATTGAAAAACTAAAGGGGTATTTAAACAGGTTTTTCGGTGATGTCCGGAGATATTATAAGTACGCGGTAAGGTCGGCCAGAGCCGATCTTCACTCGGAGGTGGCCAATGCCTACCTGGACTGGCTGTGGTGGCTGATAGAACCGTTTTGCATGATGTTGATCTATACGTTGATCTTTGGTGTTGTGTTTAACGCCTCGGAACCCTTTTTTCCCATATTTATTTTCTCGGGTCTGACCATGTGGACTTTTTTTTCGAGAGGGATGAATGTCAGCGTCAATATTGTCAGAAGTAATAAAGGCATTATTTCCAAGATCTATCTGCCCAAGTTTATTTTGTATTTTGCCCGTATGCTGGTGAATGGATTTAAGATGCTTGTATCTTTTGCGATCGTAGTGATCATGTTGATCGTATTTAAGGTTCCGGTCAGCTTCAGGGTACTCTATTTCGTACCTATTATGATTGTCTTTTTCCTGTTTACCTTCGGCATGGGCAGTATTTTGATGCATTTCGGCGTATATGTCAACGATTTATCTTATATTGTGGGGATTGTCCTGAGCATGCTTATGTATTTTACAGGGACGTTTTATGCGGTAGGGAAGCGGATTCCGGCGCCCTTCGGGGAACTTCTGGAACAGTTTAACCCGGTAGCTTTTTGTATTGCGTCGATGAGAAACGCCGTGTTGTACAATACAAGCCCGCAGATGGATCTGCTGATTATGTGGGGTCTGGTGGCGGTCCTGTTATCGGCGGTCGGGGTATATACGATCTACCGGAACGAAAATGCCTATGTGAAGGTGATCTGATGGAACACAGAGAAATCGCGATTGAAGTAAAAAACGTATGTATCAACTACAGGATCATGAAAAATGTTACGGTAAGGCACAATTTATTTCAAAGACATTCCC
Source organism: Clostridia bacterium (assembly GCA_910575245.1). Taxonomy (GTDB): domain Bacteria; phylum Bacillota; class Clostridia; order Lachnospirales; family Lachnospiraceae; genus UBA3282. Next base: position 9,881 of record CAJTEN010000016.1, read on the forward strand.
GTGAAGAAACGTTTGAGGCTGTCAAAAATGTGTCGTTTACCGTGGAAAAAGGTGGGATACTCGGGGTGATCGGAAGGAACGGAAGCGGCAAATCTACGCTGCTCAGGGCGATCGCAGGGGTTTTCTCGCCAAACAGCGGAAGCATCGACCTGAAAGGGCATACCGTCTCCCTGATGGCATTAGGGGTCGGTTTTAAAGAAAATCTGACAGGCCGGGAGAATATTTCCCTGTCGGGAATGCTTCTGGGATTTCGGGAGAACCAGATCAGAGACAAAATGCATGATATCATAGATTTTGCAGAGATCGGTGAATTTATCGACAGACCCGTCAGAACTTATTCCAGCGGTATGCATTCGAAACTTGCGTTTGCGGTCACGGCAATGTTGGAAACGGATATCATGCTGGTGGATGAAGTCTTAAGTGTGGGCGATGAGCGTTTTAAGAAGAAAAGCCTTGGGAAGATGAAAGAACTGATAACGGATAAAAACAGAACGGTTATCATAGTGTCCCATAATATTGATACCTTGAAAAGCCTGTGCGATAAGGTGATGTGGATTCATGACGGAGAGTTGAAAGAGATGGGAGAACCCGGGGAAGTATTGGAGCGGTATGTGAATTTCATGAATCGATAACGGAAAAGATGAGGAAGTTATGGACAAACATGATGAGGATTTATTACAGGATTCCTTTTTTCGGCCCGAGACCAGATGTGGGTATTATGTATCCGGCACAATGAAGAAAGTGTGGGCAGTCGAGCTTGATCTGCTGAGAAAATTTGTGGAAGTATGCGAGAAGTATGATCTGCAGTATTTTATGGATGGAGGAACACTTCTGGGAGCAGTACGGCACCAGGGCTTTATACCGTGGGATGATGACGTGGATGTTATCATGCCTCGGAAAGACTACAACAAACTATGGAGCATTGCAGCCGGGGAATTTACAGATCCTTATTTTTTTCAGACAACACTCTCAGAAGAGCGGTTTTTTCGCACACACGCGCAGCTGCGCAACAGCCGTACAACAGGTTTTGTTGAAGAAGACAGGGAGAAAGACGTTAATAAAGGCATATTCCTGGATATTTTTGTACTGGATAATATTCCGGACAATTTTTACAGGAAACAACTTTGGAGAATAGAAATAGAACTGAAGAAAAAGATTTTCGCATTTCAATATGACCGGAATTATAAGAATTTGTCATGTAAGGGAAAAGTATTCTATTGTTTTGTTCATTTCCTTTTTTCGATCATTTCTTTTCGGAAAGCGTTTGCAAAATTTAATTTGAGAACGCTGGGAAGATATATGGATAAACAGACTGAGAATGTGGGCGATGTAACGCTGGACTGGCGTGCCAACGTACAGTGGCCTGCCGTGTGGTTTGGGGACCATGTCTGTTTACCGTTTGAAAATTTAATGCTGCGGGCGCCGGTCTTCTATGAGGGGGTGCTGACAAGGCAGTATGGTGATTACAGTAAATTGCCGGAAGACGTAATGGCACCGGAGCTGAGGTCGCATGGGATCGTGACGTTTGAACCGGAAATACCATATAAGGAATTTTTTGAAAAACAGATGGATAAAAACAGGAAGGCGGAGAAGGGATATGAACGTTGCGATTATCATTGCAGGCGGTGTGGGAAAGCGGATGGGGCAGGAAATCCCCAAACAGTTCATAAATGTATATGATAAGCCTGTTCTGTTCTACACACTCGAAGGATTTCAGAAGCATCCCATGATTGATGCCATAGAGCTGGTATGTATCGACAGTTGGATCGGTGCTGCAAGTGCCTATGCACGGCAATACAATATTACGAAATTGCAATGGATTATCCCCGGAGGAGAAACCGGGCAGGAATCCATCCGCAACGGTGTCTATCATCTTGAAAAGGAATGCAGTGACAACGATATTATTGTTATTCATGACGGTATCCGCCCTCTGGTGGATGAGTCAGTTCTCACTGATGTTATCGTAAAGTGCGGGCAATACGGCAATGCAGTCACTTCTCTGCCCTACAATGAGCAGATCTTTGTCGCGGATGATGAGATGTCAACGGTTCAGTATATTCCGCGGGAAACCTTGCGCAGAGTTTCCACACCGCAGGCGTATAAGTATGGGAAGCTTGACTGGGCATATCATGAGGCATTCGAAAAAGAGATCGGGATCTATGGGTCGGCTTATACGAATACGATGATGGTCGAACTCGGGGAACGGCTGTATTTTGCGGCGGGATCCGATAAGAATATCAAGCTTACGACACAGGATGACCTGGAGTTCTTTAAGGCCTATCTGCGTTCGAAAGACCAAAAAGACAGATGTGGATGACGGTAAGAGTCATCAGTATTTAGCTGGACAAATCATCAGGACGGTTATTCGTCCGTCTGGATAAGAGAAAGGTATGGTCATAACAATGATTACTCACAGGTTGTATTGGAAAGACATAGAAGAGACAGCCGGCCTTGTGCTGCCCTGGGATAAGCTGCAGAATTCCGGAATACTGATCAGCGGTGCCAGCGGCCTGATCGGCACTTTTCTGGTAGACACAATTATGTACAGAAACCGGTATCATGCCATGAATTGCCATATATATGCCGTAGGCAGGAATAAGAGTAAAGCGGTATCACGTTTTGCGGCTTATGAGAACAGTAAGGAGTTTCGCTTTATTGAACAGGATATTAACAGAGGGCTTGATGGAAACAGAATACCGCCGGTTGATCATATCGTGCATCTTGCGAGCAATACACATCCGATCGCATATGCTACAGACCCTGTTGGGACTATCACCACAAATATCATAGGGACGGGTAATCTTCTGGAGTTTGCCGCTGCATATGGATGCAGGCGGATAGCTTTTGCCTCCTCCAACGAAATCTACGGAGAGAATAAAGGTGACATCGAATTGTTTGATGAAGATTACTGCGGATTTATTAACTGCAATACCCTGCGGGCAGGATATCCTGAAAGCAAACGGTGTGGAGAGGCGTTATGCCAGGCCTATATCAGACAGAAGGGATTGGACATAGTTATACCGAGATTGACGCGCTCCTACGGACCTACGATGCTAATGTCTGATTCCAAGGCGGTCTCCCAATTTATCAAGAAAGGACTTGCCGGAGAAGATATCGTTTTAAAAAGTAAGGGCAATCAATATTATTCCTATACTTATGTTGCGGATGCTGTTTCGGGGCTGCTGACTGTCCTGCTGAAGGGCAGGACGGGGGAAGCCTATAATATTGCAGATGAAAGGTCAGATATCAGGCTGAAAGACCTTGCGGAGTATGTGGCAAATGTAACGGGAACCAGGGTTGTCTTTGAACTTCCTGACGAAACAGAGAAAGCCGGTTACAGTACGGCAGTTACGGCAAGGCTTAACGGAAAGAAGTTAAAGCAGCTGGGATGGCAGGCTAAGTACGATATGCAAAGCGGGATACGACAGACGATCGCGGTATTAAAGGATTATGAAGGACGGGCATAAGAGGAGAGTAGTGATGCGGGACAAGAAAATATGGATATTTAATGCAGGACTTAGTTTTGACGGGAATCCTAAGTGGCTGTTCATGTACATTATAAAAAACAGACCGGATATCACTCCATATTGGTTTTGCTATACGGAAGAATCAATGCAGTATATCAGAAAACTAGGCTTTAAGGCATATCTTTTTCATTCAAGAAAAGCCGGGAAAATAGGAAGAAAAGCCGGTGTATATGTCGTGAATCAAAGGAAAGAAGTATTCCAGGAATATCTTGATGGCATTACGGTTCTTAACTTATGGCACGGGGTAGGGTGTAAGGTCATCGAAAAACGCATTACGTCGGGTGTGCTGAATGAAAGAATTGCAAAAAAATATATTGAACATATGCATATTTATCAGAACAACGAGCTGTTTTTAGTTACATCCCCACTTATGGAGAAACATTTTACGGAGCAATGCGGCCTTCATGATGCACAGATTCTCAGAGGCGGTTATCCGTGCTGCTTTTATGAAGAGGAAGTTATAACTTATGATCATGATATTTTAAAACAAAAAGGTTTAAGCAGTGATACCGGAATAGCAATTTATGCACCAACTTATCGGAAAAATTCATTGACCAGTTTCTTCGCAGATGCAATGCCGAAGATGGATGATCTCGTGGAATGTCTTAAAAAAAACAATCTGGTATTAATATTTAAAATGCATCCCAAAATGGAAAATGATTTTCAATATCTTAGCATAAAAAATATGTATCAGGATTGTCCTCAGCTTATTTTTTGGGATAATGCAGATGATATTTATGAAATTTTTCATAAGATAGATCTTGCGATTATTGATTATTCTTCTATTTTTTATGACATGCTCGCACGCGGAGTAAAACATTTTATCCGGTATATTTTTGAATTTGATCATAAAGAGAATATCACGGACTTTGCACTTGATTATATGGAAATGACATGTGGCCCAGTCTGCTGGGATTTCACTAGCCTGTTAGCGGCAATAGCAGATTATAAGAATATCAGTCTCGATCAGGAATTAGCCGGGATCAAAAAACTCTTTTGGGAGTATGCGGAAAAATATTCATTGAACGATTTGATAGAGAAGGCAACAGCATTTTCGCCCAATGAGAGTAAAGCATTGCCAACTTTATACAGCTTTGATATTTTCGATACACTTATCGCGCGGAGCACACTCCAGCCTATAGGTGTGTTTTGGTATGTTCAGGAGAAAATTGCCGGATCAACGGAGATTTTTCCACAATACTTAAGGGATAATTATTTCAAGATCCGTCCGTGGTGTGAAAAAGATGCGAGGGAGTATTACAAAAAATCTCAACTATATAGGAACTCCGATAAATTGGAGATTTCCTTTTCGCAAATTTTTGAACATATGAAAAAGATATATCACCTGACAGAAGAGCAGACTGCATTATTGAAAGAGTGGGAGCTGGAGGCTGAGTACAGGACTTCGATTCCGGTCGAAGAGAATATCAATCTGCTGAAGGAGCTGGACGCCAAAGGAGAAAAAGTCGTTTTGATCAGTGATATGTATCTTCCGGCTGAATTTATTAAGAGGCTGCTGAAAAAGGCTGATCCGGTGCTGGAACGGATTCCTTTGTTCTTATCAAGCGAATGTGGATACCAGAAAACGACAAAGAGACTGTTCTTAGAAGTCTATCATAGCCTGGATTATCATTATGGGCAATGGATCCACTATGGGGATAATCAGCATGCAGACATCAATATGCCTGGTCAATTGGGAATAACGGCGGTTAAAATTCCGGTAAAGAAGTTTAACAAATATGAGAATACGATGATAAACTTCATCAATACTTACGATGCTTTTCAGGTGGGCAGGATGCTGCTGGACACAAGAATTGGAACTGATGAAATAACGGATGTTGAGATGTTTGCGTTCCGGCAGGTTTCTTTCTATTTTGTACCATATGTGAATTGGGTCATTCGCCATGCCATGGAACATGGAATAGAGTGCCTGTATTTTATTTCAAGGGACGGACATCATCTGAAGCGTATTGCGGATGTCATTATAGAAGAGAAACGATATCCTGTCAAAACCAAATATATATATGGGTCGAGAAAAGTATGGCGGCTTCCCTCACAGATGGAAACGGTCGATGAAGAATTCTGGAGTGAGTTCGGCAATTTTGTGGATATAGCGGATTATGAACACTTACTTGCAGCTGCGGCGTTGACAGAGGATGAATTTGCAAGGATGTTTCCCTCCCTAATGTATCTGAAGCACGAGAAGGAGATCTCCAGTGAGACATTAGGTATGCTTCGGGAAACATTTCGGGCGTCGGAAGAATACAGATCTTATCTGCTTAGCATAGCGAAAGAACGTCGGGTGATCGTTGAAAAGTATCTGCGGCAGGAGATTGATTTCAAGGAAAAATATGCATTTGTAGAGTTTTGGGCAAGGGGGTATATGCAGACTTGCCTGGCGAGGATCTTATGGAATATGCAGGGCAAAACTGATGATAACATATTTTATTATGCACGGAGTATATACCCGACACATGGCAATCTGATCAGGTATAATTTTACGGGCAATACCTTTTCCATGATTTTTATTGAAGCTTTTTTTGCCAATTTGCCATACAAGACGGTCAGTGCATATACAGAGTCCACAGAGGGAGTTGAACCTGTTATTGTTCCGTGTGAGAACAATATGGAACTGCATGAAGCGATGGAGAAATGTCTTCCGGAATTTGCAAGAAAGTATGTAGGGCTGGATTTTCAGAATGAAGAAGCGATTGACCGTGCGCTCTTTGATTTCGGGCTGAGCTATTTTCACAGACATCCCAATGATCCGATCTGGATCAAGTTTTTTGCCGGGCTTAAGGATTCTGTGAGTGCATTTGGCAAACCAATTGAATGGGCGCCGCCAAGAAGCTGGAAGGATGTTGCCGGAACGATCTGCGGCAGAAAGTTTGTGACCAAAAATCATAAGTGGTCGATAAAGCGCTCTTCCAGATCCATTCAAATTGCGTATAAGTTTTATGTCAAGCATCTGCGCGGTAAAAAAGGAGTTAAGAAAATACAGAAGCTGTTGGCTAAAATAGCAGATAAGAAGTAACTGGGATTATTATTTTGGAGGATAGATATGATGGATGTAGTACTGCTGAAGAAAAAAATGCAGAGCATGTATGTTGTGTTATGGAAAAAATTGACGGGCTGGAGACTCTTTCTATTCTATGCCGTACATTATACACTGTTGTTTGTGGTGCTGGCACACTTTGTATTTATGCCGTTTTCTGAAGCAGGGAAAGATTTTATATGGTCTGGTGATGGAGTTGAACAGCATTTTATGCGGTTACTCTATATCAGCCGGACATTGCGGGAAGGGATTCGCTCCTTGTTATCCGGTGATGGCTGGAATATCCCGGTCTATGATTTTCACACGGGATTGACAGTACAGGACTTACAGATCGGAGCGCCACAGATTTTGGCAGTTTTTTTCCCGGAAGACAAAATCGATGTCTTTTATAATATTTATGTGATCATGAATTATTATCTGGTGGGATTATCTTTTTCGGCCTTTGGTCTTTTTTTCCGGCAAAAGCCATTGTCTGTTATGACTGGTGCAGTCACATATACCTTTTGCGGATATGCTATTTTTGCAGGCGTGCGTCATCCCCATTTTATCGTTCCAATGATATTTCTTCCATTGCTTGTTATTGGGGCAGAGAAGGTTCTGCGGGAGGAGAAAGCATGGCTGTTATTGGGTACGGTTTTTCTTTCATTGACAACGCAATGGGGATTGTATTTTTCCTGTATGCAGGCTGTGTTTGTTATGATTTATATATGCGTACGTTTTTTTGATACTTACAAAGAGGCGAAAGCACAGGAATTTTTGAAGTTACTTGGAAGGCTGGCTGTCTGGGGCGGGACGGGAGCACTACTGGGAGGTTTTGTGGCATTGCCTTCCTTTGTATCGATCGCAGGAACAGGACGCGTCGGGAATAATGTCGTAAGTTTCACTAACATGTTGCACTACAAGAAGAATTATTACCAGAATTTTATCCTGGATTTTATGCTGATAACAGAAGAACTTGGAGGTTTTTTTGGATGTTGGGTTTTGCTGGGATTCTCCGTGCTGTCAATTCCGGCCATATTATTGCTTTTGCTTCGGCATGAGAAAAAGGAACGAAGTTTGCGGTGCTTATTTGTAATATTTACCGTGATGCTGTGCATTCCTGCGGTCGCATATGTAATGTCCGGATTTAGCAATATTTCTGGGCGATTTTGCTTTGGATATGCCTTTCTTGTATCGGTTATTCTTATGTTTATGATTCCCCATTTTGCAGAGATGGAGCGCAGTACGATGGCTGTGATGGGCATAGCTCTAACAGTATATTTTGTTGTGTGTTATTTTGCCGTTACACATAAAGAAGAACAGATGCGATCATTTGTTTTGCTGTTTGCTGCAACGATGATATTTTCATGCTGCAATCTGGCAGGGATAAGGGGTAAGAGATGGATATGCGGATGCTGTCTGATGATTAGCTGCTTTTCTGTGTTTTACAGTTCTGCTCTAAGATATAGACCTGATAAAGGTAATTATATAAAAGAATTTGTAAATGACCCATACAAAGAACTGGACCAGGGTCAATATAATTCTTTTGCGCAGAGCAATGTGATTTCAGAAGATACGGGTTTTTATCGTGTTACCGGAAATAGTATTTTGCATCGTGAATTAGGAGCATCATCTTATTATGGATTGAATGGGTTGTCTATGTATCCTTATTTCGGATGGAGTAACGGGTATATACAATGGCTGGAGGAGATGGAGGTAGCAAGGAGTACAAATAAACATGTGATTTACGATCTGAATGCACGCTCCTCATTGGCTTCTCTTGCCGGAGTGAAATATTATGCGGAGCGCAAGACGGATACGTCCTTTGTACCTTATGGATATTCAGAAGTCGATACGATCCGAAACCATGAGAATGAAGATTTGATTTGGAGGAATGAGCACTGGCTGCCGCTTGGTTATACCTATGAAAGCTATGTGAACCGTCAGCAATATGAAACGCTTACTGCTCTGGAGAAACAGGGGACACAGCTTCAGGCTGTTGTATTGGAAGAAGAACCGGAATGCCTTTCGTTAAGAAATATGGATGTCGGGGCTGTAACATCAGCGGTGCAAATTCCATATGAAGTTGTGGACAGTGGACAGGTGACCTGGGAAGACGGAAAAGTAGCAGTTAATGAAGCCGGTGGGACGATAACAATTGCCTTTACAGGGATACCAAAATCAGAGACATATCTGCGTATTGTCAATTTGGATTTGACGGATGGAGACAGTATGCAGTGTTGGTGGCTAAAGGCCGAAACAGAGAATACTTCTGCATCAGCAGGGTTTTGTGCGGATGCTTTTCCTTATACGCACAGACAAAAAACACAGATGATAAACATGGGGTATTCAGAAGAAGGGCATCATTCCATAACCATTACCTTTCCTTCGAAAGGAACGTTTATCCTGGATGATATTGAAATATGGTGTCAGCCGATGGAACGATATGCCGGACAGATAGATAAACTGAGGGAGGAGACTCTCAGGGATGTAAAAATTGACTGGGGGGGGGGGTAACAGGGACAATTTCCGCATCAACGGATAAATTCCTGTGTTTGTCGATCCCATATATGAATGGATGGAAAGCTTATGTGGATGGTGAAGAGGTAACGCTTTATCAGGCCAATACCGCTTTTATGGGGGTAGAACTGCCCGCGGGAGAGCATGTGGTTTCATTACGTTATTGGATCCCGGGACTAACAGCCGGACTGATCATGAGTGGCATAGGGGGAGTCTGCTTCATAGCGATCATTGTGTTTTTCAGAAGGAGACAATTGTGAAAGTAAAAAATTTGTTCAAAGATAAAGTTATGATGACGTGGGGGGGGGGGGGTAAATCGGAGAAGTCTTTTATCTCAATTAATGTTCCTATATACCATACTGTTCATAGGGATGTCACTTCTGGTATTCTCCTGGTATTTTTTTGCAAAAAGAACTTTTATATGGCAGAGCGACGGATGGACTCAGCACTATAAAGCATTATTTTATTATGCGAGATATCTGCGCTCGGTCATAAAGACATTATTGGCGGAACACCGTTTCTCGGTTCCCTCCTGGGATTTCAGCCTTGGAGAAGGCAATGATATTTTACAGACACTGCATTATTATGTGATCGGAGATCCTTTTACCGTTATGTCTGTTTTGGTTCCGGTGCGTTTTATGTATCTATACTATAACATGATAGTGCTGCTGCGCTTATATCTTTCAGGAATCATTTTTATCTGTCTTTGCCTCCAGACCGGAAAGAATGGCAGATATGCCGTGCTGGCAGGGTCCATGACATATGTCTTCTGTTATTGGGCAGTGTATACTTCGGCGCGTCATCCGTATTTTGTGAATCCTATGATCTATTTTCCATTGATGATCATCGGCATTGAGAAGATCCTGAGGAAAGAACGTCCGTACCTTTTTATCATCACGGTGTTTCTTTCCGCCGTCAGTAATTTTTATTTTTTCTATATGACCGTTCTGCTGACGGTCATATATGTTGCCGTGAGAATATTGTTTCTTTTCCATGATAATATGCGACGGATGTTGTGGATGGTTTTTGAAATTGCTGCTGCGTCTGTTGCCGGAGTCCTGCTTGCCTCTGTGGTATTTCTGCCTGTCTGCTATACTTTTTTTAATGATATGAGGCTGTCGGTGAAACATACACTTCATCTGCTCTATCCGCTTTCCTATTACTGCCGGCTTCCTGCATTATTTATCGCTGAAGGAGATTTTTATTGGTGCTGTATGGGGTTTTCTGTACCTGTGCTGCCGGCTGTGTTACTAATGTTTAAAGAACGGGGGAAACATCGGCTGTTAAAATGTCTCTTCCTGATCTGTATATTGATCATTCTCATTCCGGCATTCGGACAGATTCTGAATGGATTCTCTTATATGTCAAACCGGTGGAGTTGGGGGTTTGCGCTTTTGGCCGCATATATTTTGACGGCGATGTGGCCTTCTTTGATGAAGCTTGGCGTCAGGGAAGCCATGACATTATTTGCAGGTACGGTTGCTTATTTTATGGTATGTATGTTGCTGGAATATTCCCGCATGACAAAAGTTTTTACTTCCATCATACTCGCCTTTATCTTTTTGTTTCTTTTGATTACTCTGGGCGGAGGAGAGGAGCTTTTTCCCTGCAAAAGAAGGCAGCAGCTGGCCATGGCGGTAGTCCTCGTCAGCGTCTTTATGAACAGCTTTTGGAAGAATTCATCTGCGGGCGATAACTATGCATCTGAATGTAAAGATATAAAGGATCTGGTAAATAATGAACTGCGGACTAACGAGACGATGGCCGTGATGGAGACTGCTGCGTCGGATCGGGTGGATTCTTTTTACAGATATTCCGGACGCGGTCTTACCTTAAATGCAGGCATGCTGGTGGGGTTATCATCAACACAATACTTCTGGTCGATCTCAAATCCATATATAAATGCCTTCAGGGAAGCCACGGAACAAATAGAAAGTGTATCCTTTAGTTACAGGGGCTATGATGACAGAACTTCCTTGTTGTCGCTGGCATCGGTGCTCTATTATGTTGTGCCGGAAAACGATACTGCACCTCTTCCTTATGGCTATGCTTATGCCAGGACAGTCAATGTAAAAGAACAGGACGCAAAATTAAATTATAAAGTATATCGCAATGAAAATGCACTGCCGCTTGCTTATACCTATGAAGACTATATTGCATCCGACGATTGGAATAAACTTTCGGCAGTCGGAAAGCAGGAGGCGCTGTTACATGCTGTTGTACTGGAGGATTATGAGAATGCACCCGGTCCCCTGCCGGATCTTACCGGTTCTGACAGGCAATACACTGTGACCTGTAACGGGGATAATATTACATTCATGGAGAATGCTTTTGTTGTAACATCCGGTAAAGCCACGGCCACCTTAACGTTTGATGGGCTGCCAAACAGTGAAACATATTTTAGTATCGAAAATCTTTCTTTCCAGGGGGTACCTGTATATGATCTGTACTTTGGAGAGGAGGATGTGGATCCCATGGATCTATATGACCAGGAGCGCTGGGAGCAGCTTTCCTGGGCAGAAAGAAAATCTGTCTTGAAAAATAAAATCTTTTGGACAGCTCCGGCGAGTGCAGATTTATCCATCAAATCATCGGCAGGAGTTTCTAAAACATTGAATTATCTTACAGAAGAGTACGCCTTTTACAGCGGCCGCCATGATTTCACGGTTAACATGGACTATGCGGAGGATGCGGTTACATCTGTGACGCTCACGTTTCCAAGTGCCGGGATCTATTCGTTTGATTCGATGCATATCATCTGCCAGCCTATGAACCGTTATGCAGAACAGATCAAAGAGCGGAAAGCAGATGTTCTGGAAAATGTAAAGATAGATACGAATCGGGTCAACGGAACGATCGAATTGGATCAGGCAAAGTTTCTTTGTATGGCGATTCCTTACTCCAGGGGCTGGCATGCCTGTGTAGATGGGAAAGAGGCCGAACTTTATCAGGCGAATGTCATGTATATGGCATTGGCGTTAGAGCCGGGCAGCCATACGGTAGAGTTGTTCTATGGGACCCCCTTGTTAAAAGAAGGAATCGGTATATCGACAGTTACTGCGCTCGTAGTTTTCTCCTGGGCAATCTTCCTGGAGCGAAAACAAAAAAACAGGAAGTGAGGAGCAAGAATGATAAACAGATATTTTGTCATGGGAATTTTGTTCTGGGGGGGGGTAATAACCTTTATCCTGCTTACGGCAAGAAGAAAATCCCGATTACATAGTGCAATGCAGGATCTTACAGGAAAACGGCAGAAGATCGGATTGCTCCTTGCAATAGTAATGGTCATTGCCGTCTGCATTCTTCCTATGGGGCTGTCTCCGCATTACAATGGAACATTTTCCAACTGGCGGAATTTATACGAAGTTATGACCGAATCTATTTTGGAGGGACATTTGTATATTGACTATGGCGATATGGACCCAGAACTGCTTAAGATGGATAATCCATACGACCCTGTGATGCGAAAAGAGCTGGGCGTAAATTTCCATTGGGACCATGCACTCTATCATGGACGTTATTATATGTACTATGGAATCGTACCTGTCTTCCTTGTCTTCCTTCCCTACCGGATCCTCACAGGTACAAGCCTGACTACATATCATGCCACCCAGATTTTTGCGGCCTTGTTCATTATCGGTGTCTTTACTTTGTTTTATTTTTTGGCAGAAACATTTTTTAACAGAATCACATGGGGGATGTATTTGTTCTTATCCACCGCGGTGGTGATCATGAGTGTGTGGTACAGTGTGGCCGCGCCGGCTTTGTACTGTACGGCGATCACTTCCGGCCTGTGTCTGGAAATATGGAGTATATTCTTCTTTGCAAAAGCAGTATGGGGAGGAATGGAGGATCGCAAGGTTATCCCGTGTGCGTTTGTCGGAAGCATCCTGGGAGCTTTGGCTTTCGGGTGCAGGCCGTCTGTTGCTTTGGCTAATATCCTGGTGATCCCGATGCTGGCGGAATACCTGCGTCAGAAAAAGATCACCCCGGTATTGATCAGACGGTTAGCTTTTGCGGCCTCTCCTTATGTGGTGGTTGCTGTTTTGCTGATGGTTTACAACTATGTACGATTTGATAATCCATTTGAATTCGGTCAGACCTGGCAGCTGACGAGTGCGGATCAGAGCAGCTATGGGGACATCGGATCAAGGCTTGATCTGATTAAAATAGTAAACGGAATTCTTCAGAACTTTATTGCCTTTGCGCCGTTTAATGAAGAATTTCCGTACCTGTCCTTTAATGGCGTTTGGGTCAATTTTCCGATCCTGCTTCTTCCCTTTGTCCTTCTAACTAGGGAAGAGGTGCGAAAGAAGCTGAGAGAGATGCATCTGCATCATTTTGTGGCAGTGCTTTGGTTTGCACCGGTTCTTATTACGATTATCACGGTAGTGGAATCTCCCTGGCTGCTGGAGCGGTACCACATGGACTTATACTGGCTTATGGGGATTCTGTGCTATATCGTGACCGGCGTCAGTTATGGAAATACACCGGAGAGAGCAAGAATCAGGTTCAGCCGGCGTATAGTGCTATGGTCATCTGCAACTGTATTTACCTGCTGTCTGCTGTATCTGGTGCCCTGGGATGCAAATCTGACGGCGTATGACCCGGAGATTTTGGATGAGATCTGCAAAGTATTGATGCTGGGACTGCAATAACGGAGATAATCAGGATTGAAAGGGAGAAGTAGTTTCACAGCGTTTTGAGCCTGAAACCGTTTGGATTTCCGGTAGTACAGATCATGAAGCGGTGTGCGACAGACAAATCCTATCGAGCCGTCGGATGAGCAGAGTTGTTTGCTTCCGTTTTGCTGTAAATGGCGGCAGCCTCTGCCTCTCTTGGCTGTTCCGCCAGATTATAGCTTAAAGCCAAATTATCTTTTATGCGATGTAATATAATATCTATTCTTTTAATATCTGATACCATATACTTTGTATCTAATAATCTTTTGAGGTCATTTTGCTGTTCTGTTGTTAATTTTAATGACTGGACAAATGTTATAAGTGCGAAGTCGGCCGCCTGTTTACTTATATAATCTGGTTGTGCACATAAACTGTCTATCAGAATTGATATACTTGAAAAGGTATCTTTACCATATGATGTAAATGATAATTGCTGTAATACGGAAAATACTTCAATTTTATCATAGTCTAAATCCAGGTCGGATGTATATAACTCTTTTATATAATCATTACAATAGGACAGAAACAGCGCATCTATTGATTTCCTGTTTACTACAAAGATATCCTTACATTGAAAGCCGGCTATTTCTAACGGTAACGTTAATAACCCTCTTTGTGCTATGACTTTTAATACATATTTGTTTTCATTTTCTATTTTACTCAATATACTGTCGGCGAATATCGGTACATATTGCGTGTTTGAATATCCCTGTATACGATTTGGCCTTGCTATTCCTCTTTTGTTGTCTTCATGGAATGAAATGATGATCTCTTCAAACTGCTTTGTATCCATTTTAATATAAACTGAAATTTTATACAAATTGTCTATCACACATACAAAAGAACTGAATGCTTCCTGATCCTTTCTTCTTTGTATCATATAAGGCTGGAGATTTGACAGATAGCCTTTTATAAATGTCAATGTATCAAGTCCACAGTATTCTATATAATCAAATAAGTGTTGATTTAGTCCGCTTCTATGGGTACTGCTGTCCAGTACGACTCTGTCTAATTGAGCCAGACTCCTTATCTTTTTACATACTTTTATCATAGATGTATCGATGCCTTCTGATTCGAGTAATTCATATGTCATATCAGTCATTAATTCCCCTCCTGCTTGTTATATAGCGCAGATTGACGCCGGCAACAGTAAGAATTGCTTTCAAAGAAAGGTATTTTCTTTCTTAGCAATTGTCATATATCGTTGAATTTTTCTGAAATCATCAATGGCTGCCTTCGTGATTTCGAGACCATTTGGCATATAAATCCACTTGCTTTCCAGAACCTACGATACGTTGTCAATGTTGTTTTCATTGTAGCAAATTGTTTCCATTATAGCAAATGGTATGGCAGGCGACTTGGAATGGGCAGATTCCGTAACGGAGAAACCAAACGGCTAAACTGTTAAAAGGCCGATTCAAAGAACCGAATTGACACTGCTGTATCTCTAATGATAAAATGATGCACAGTAGTGAGTCGTGAGGGAGCAGCAGACGGGTTTAAGACTGCGGCCGACGCACATTCAGATAAAGGGGAAAGCAGGGGTTTCGGGCGGATATGCGGGAATGCCAGGGTATAACCGCCGGAAACGGAATCACACGTAAGAATAAGATTGGAGGACATGTATGCCACGAAGAACAGATATTCATAAGGTACTGATCATCGGTTCAGGCCCGATCATAATCGGACAGGCCTGTGAGTTTGACTATTCAGGGACCCAGGCATGTAAGGCGCTTCGGAAACTGGGGTACGAGATCGTACTGGTCAATTCCAACCCGGCCACGATCATGACCGATCCGGAGACGGCGGATGTGACTTATATTGAGCCGCTCAATGTAGAACGGCTGGAACAGATCATTGCAAAGGAACGCCCTGACGCGCTGCTTCCTAACCTGGGAGGGCAGTCCGGGCTTAATTTGTGCGCAGAATTAAATAAGGCAGGTATTCTGGACAAATATAATGTCAAGGTGATCGGCGTACAGGTGGATGCTATTGAGCGGGGAGAGGACCGCATAGAATTTAAGAATACGATGAATAAGCTGGGCATCGAGATGGCCCGCAGTGAGGTGGCATACTCTGTGGAGGAGGCACTTTCCATTGCGGAGAAGCTGGGCTATCCGGTGGTGCTGCGTCCGGCTTATACGATGGGCGGCGCCGGCGGCGGACTGGTGTATAACCGGGAAGAACTGCAGACAGTCTGCGCCAGAGGGCTGCAGGCCAGTCTGGTGGGGCAGGTTCTGGTGGAGGAATCGATTCTGGGCTGGGAAGAGCTGGAACTGGAAGTTGTGCGGGATGCGGACAACAATATTATCACCGTATGTTTTATCGAGAATATCGACCCGCTGGGAGTCCATACGGGAGATTCCTTCTGCTGTGCGCCCATGCTGACGATTTCGGAGGAATGCCAGAAGAGGCTGCAGGAGCAGGCTTACAAGATCGTGGAGTCGGTGCAGGTGATCGGCGGTACCAACGTGCAGTTCGCTCATGACCCGGTATCGGACCGGATCATCGTCATTGAGATCAATCCCCGTACCTCACGTTCCTCCGCGTTGGCAAGTAAGGCCACGGGCTTTCCCATCGCACTGGTATCTTCCATGCTGGCGGCCGGCCTTACGCTGAAGGACATTCCCTGTGGAAAATACGGCACGCTGGATAAATACGTGCCGGACGGCGATTATGTGGTAATCAAATTCGCCCGCTGGGCGTTCGAGAAGTTCAAGGGCGTGGAGGACAGGCTGGGTACCCAGATGCGCGCTGTGGGCGAGGTCATGAGCATCGGCAAGACCTATAAGGAGGCTTTCCAGAAAGCCATCCGCTCTCTGGAGACGGGACGCTACGGCCTGGGCCATGCGAAGGATTTTGACACGTTGCCTAAGGAGGAGTTGTTAAGAAGACTGATCACGCCTTCCAGTGAGCGCCATTTTCTTATGTACGAGGCATTGCGCAATGGCGCCACAATCGAGGAGATTCATGAGATCACGAAAGTAAAGAAGTACTTTATCGGACAGATGAAGGAACTGGTGGAGGAAGAGGAAGCTATTTTGCAGTATAAGAAAAGCACTCTTTCACAAGGTGGTCATGCGGCGGCCGACAGCAGTGCAGGTATGCTGCCTGACGAAATGCTGATCACTGCCAAGAAGGACGGCTTTTCCGATAAATATTTAAGCCAGCTTTTGGGGCTTCCGGAAGAAGATATCCGCGGCCGCCGTCTGGAACTGGGCGTGGAGGAAGCCTGGGAAGGCGTGCATGTCAGCGGGACGCAGGACAGCGCATATTTCTATTCCACCTACAATGCGCCGGACAAGAACCCGGTGAACGAGGACAAGCCGAAGATCATGATCCTGGGCGGCGGCCCCAACCGAATCGGACAGGGAATCGAGTTCGACTATTGCTGTGTACATGCCGCTATGGCACTGAAAAAGCTGGGTTTCGAGACGATTATTGTGAACTGTAACCCGGAGACGGTGTCTACCGATTATGATACTTCCGACAAACTCTACTTTGAACCGCTTACGCTGGAGGATGTTCTGAGCATCTATAAGAAGGAAAAGCCTCTCGGTGTGATTGCACAATTTGGCGGGCAGACGCCTCTTAATCTGGCTTCCGAGCTGGAGAAAAACGGCGTCAGGATTCTGGGGACGTCTCCTTCTGTCATTGACTTGGCGGAGGATCGCGACCAGTTCCGGGCCATGATGGAGAAGTTGGAAATTCCCATGCCGGAGTCGGGAATGGCGACTACGGTGGAAGAGGCACTTGCTATCGCGGACAGGATCGGATATCCGGTAATGGTGCGGCCCTCCTATGTGCTGGGCGGCAGAGGAATGGAAGTGGTCTACGATGACGCGAGCATGACGGAATATATGAATGCCGCGGTAGGTGTGACGCCTGACCGGCCGATTCTGATCGACCGTTTCCTGAATCATGCACTGGAGTGTGAGGCGGACGCCATCAGCGACGGTTCCCATGCTTTCGTGCCTGCGGTGATGGAGCATATCGAGCTTGCCGGGATTCACTCCGGAGATTCGGCATGTATCATTCCTTCCGTGCATATTCCTGAAGAGAGTGTGGAGACAATCAAGGAGTATACGAGAAAGATTGCGGAGGAGATGCATGTTAAGGGATTGATGAACATGCAGTATGCCATCGAGAACGGCAAGGTCTTTGTGCTGGAAGCCAATCCCAGAGCGTCCCGCACTGTGCCGTTAGTGTCCAAGGTCTGCAATATCCGCATGGTACCTCTTGCAACAGACATTATTACTGCGGAAATTACAGGGCGTCCGTCGCCGATCCCGGACTTAAAGGAGCAGGTGATTCCGAATTACGGTGTCAAAGAGGCGGTGTTCCCTTTCAATATGTTCCCGGAAGTGGATCCGGTTCTGGGA
The DNA here is from genome assembly GCA_910575245.1 of Clostridia bacterium. Classification (GTDB taxonomy): domain Bacteria; phylum Bacillota; class Clostridia; order Lachnospirales; family Lachnospiraceae; genus UBA3282. Next base: position 28,026 of record CAJTEN010000016.1, read on the forward strand.
CCGGAGATGCGTTCCACGGGAGAAGTACTGGGGCTTTCCCATTCCTACGGCGAAGCGTTCTTCAAGGCGCAGGAAGCGGTGCAGTCCAAGCTGCCTCTTGAGGGGACTGTGCTGATTTCTGTCAATAAGAAAGACAAGGATGAAGTGGTGGAAGTAGCGAAGAGCCTTGCGGAGGACGGTTTCAGGATCGTGGCTACCGAAGGGACCTGCCAGCTGATCACGGCAGCAGGCGTTCCGGCTACGAAGGCGAAGAAACTGTATGAGGGCCGTCCGAATGTGGGTGATATGATCACCAACGGTGATTTTGACCTGATCATCAATTCCCCTGTGGGAAAGGACAGTGTACACGATGACAGCTATCTGCGGAAGGCGGCGATTAAGGCCAAAGCGCCTTATATCACCACAGTGGCGGCGGCTAAGGTGACGGCGGAAGGAATTCATTATCTGAAGACGCATCACAGCAGCGAAGTGAAGTCGCTGCAGGAGCTGCATGGGGAGATTCATGATAAAAAATCTTGATAGCATGCACGAAGCCGACAGAACGCATGGCCGTAAGATGATAAGTCTTACTTGGCTATGCAGGAATCAGGATAGATGATAGAGAACCGCATGGTATATACACGAAGGTGTACGTAGCAGGGCGGTTCTTTTTGTATGCACAGGCAGAGCCGGAGGATTTTCAGGACAGGAGGGAGACCGCAATGCAGGCAGTCACAGTGGAAGACTTATCGAAGACATTTCAGATATGGCGCAAAGAGAAAGGAATGAAGGGAAGGGGCTTAAGACTATTTTAATAAAATTAGTACTTGACAATGCAAGGTAGTAGGCTTAATCTAATACTTGTAATCTGTGCCGGATATTTTTCAGGAAACCGGGCGATTTGTCTTGGGAAGAGAACCTGCTCCTGAGGGCAGGCCAGATTGGAATGGAGTATATTATGAATCCACAATTTAAAAAAGGAGTATTGGAGCTCATCGTCCTGGAATCCGTACGTCAGAAGGATATGTACGGGTATGAGCTTGTGGAAGAGGTTTCGGAAGTCATTGATGTGAATGAGGGAACGATCTACCCGCTTTTGAAACGTCTTACCAATGAGCGGTATTTCGAGACCTATCTGCGGGAATCCTCCGAGGGGCCGCCGAGGAAATACTATCATCTGACGGCGTCAGGCATCTTGTACCGGGATTCTCTGGCGGCGGAATGGGAAGAGTTTCAGGCGAGGGTCAACGGATTTTTAAAGGGGAGGAGCGGGCATGAATAAAGAGAAATTTTTGATGGAATTGAGAGCACATCTCAGCATATTGGAGAATCAGGAGCAGGAAGATATTCTGGCGGAATACGCACAGCATATTGATATGAAGATGCAGAAGGGATTGAGTGAGGAGGAGGCCATACGGGACTTCGGGCCCATGCAGGATTTGGCTGCAGAGATTCTGGAAGCCTATCATGTGAAGCCGGAATTCCGAAAGAAAGGTATTGTGCTGAAACTGCCGGAACTTGGGGTGAAGCAGACGGAGCATGGAGAATCTGCCTTAAGACGAGGAATTGACTTGGTGGGAAAGAAGCTGAAGGGCGCCGCTGGGGGCATCCGGAATGGTTTTCGGTGGCTTGTCACGAAATGTTTTGCGGCAGGCCGATGGCTTATGAAGCCCTTTACAGGAAGAAAGAGAAAAGCAGGCGGGGGCACAGAGGAGAATGGTATTGATAATATGAACGAGTTGAATTCCATGAGTAAGATTAATATAGAAGAAACAGGGAGACGCAGAGGACGGATAGCAGATTTTGGCAGGGCAGCAGGGCGGGGAATAATGACATTATGGAAATGGTTTCTTAATTTCTGTGTTTTCTGCTTGAAGTTAATGTGGAATGCGGGATGGCTGCTGCTTTCCCTGTTCTATGCATGTATGGTCATGATTACACTGATGGGAGCGGGAGCAATCCCGGTGCTTTTGGTACAGGGCTATCCGCTTATAGGCATCTTCATGATCTGTCTGGGAGGACTTCTCTGCCTGGGTACGCTTTCCTGCGGCGCATTCAGTATGCTGATCAGAAATAAGAAGGACAAGAAGAACGAAGATTCGGAGAAGAACGACGAGGAGGTATCATATGAGCAGACTGCATAAGAGATTGATTGTTGTGTTTTGTTTAGGAGTATTGCTGTGCGGAGTTGGGGCAGGAGTTGCATTTACAGAGTTTAGTGCGCTTACCTATGGAGGCCGGCAGATCCTGGGTGATCCGGACATGCGGACAGAGAATTTCGATGTGGAATTTGAGGCCGGTGAAGAGGCGAGGAAAGTCTGGGGTGTGGGAGTGAGTGACATTATGCTCCAGATAGATGACAGTGTGCCCAGGGGCACCGTACGCTTTTGCGCTACATACAATGCGGAGCGAATTAAACCGTATGCCTACTGGTCGGAAGAAGAGGGTATTGTTTTTTCCTGGTACAGAAAGAATCATGACGATGAGATGGCCCTGATGATGGAGGCAAAGGATGTGGTTCTCAGGAATCTGAAGGAGGGTAAAATCATCTCGGTTGACACAATAGGTCTGGAGAAGGTGATCGTACTGGTCAATTCTGAGAATGAGGATGATGTAAGACTGCTGTATTAGACGAGGTATTGCTATGAGAAAATGGGCGCTGTTTTTGGCGGGAGCATTACTGGCAGGCACGCTGGGCACAAGCGCCCTTGATATTTATCATAGATGTGGATATAATGATAGAAAATTCCTATAGTACATATCAGGCTGATAAAGGAGGTATTATCACATTATGAAGAAATTGGAGAAGAAATATCTGATCCCCGGCATAGTACTTTTGCTCTGGCTGGGGATTTTTTCTTTTGTTAATGGAAACTGCCAGTCGTTCTGGGCGGATGAACTGGCGTCAATAGGATTTATAAGAAATGGGCTCAGCATACCGGAAGTGCTGAACACTTATTTGTATCGGGAGAATAATCTTCCGATGTATCCGATGCTCTTGTATGTGCTCTACAGGATTATGCCTTATGGAGAACAGTTTCTTCTGATTCCCTCCATATTGTTCTGCATGGCAGGAGTCATCCTTCTGGCAATGACTGCAGGTAAGCTGAAAGGGAAAAGAGCCGGATTTATCGTACTGTGTATGGGCGTATCGTCAGGCATTCTGATCTGGCAGGCAGCATGGGAGATACGCTGCTATGCAATGGTATTTCTGCTTTCTGCATTTGTACTTTATACATTTATCGGCAAATATCTTGAGCCGGGCAAAAAACAGATGATCTTCTTCGGCATAGCGGTTGGGCTCTGCTTATGGACCCATTGGTTTGCGTGCATTCTGCTTGCCTTTTACGGGATGGCAGATCTGTTGATGGTGATTCTGCGTAAGATTTCATGGAAGCAGCTGTTATGTTATGTTCCCGGATGTCTGCTCTATTTTCCTTGGCTGCTGGCATCTTTTTATTATAAAAGCTGGGGACTCGATAATTATTGGAGTGATGTGCCGGGATGGAAAAATACGTTATGGACGGTGCTGTTCTATCTCAATGGAAATCACCTGTTATGGTATATATGCCTGCTTACCGGAGCACTGCTTTGCGTGGGCGCCTTGCGGTATATGCGCAGACCTGCTTCGGAGGAGAAGGTCAGAGTGATGATGGCGGCATTCAGCGTGGCGGTGGCCGGATGGGTGATTGGAGTAGTATTTGTATTCAGCCGCTATATCTATCCGGAAGGCGGATTGTTTGTGGAAAGGTATTTTACCGTGGTACAGCCGCAGATTTTGCTGGTGACGGCACTGGGACTTGACTATATCCTTGATCTGGCAGACCGGCTTGCCACATCAGCGAAGCTGAAAAGCGCATTGCCTGCCAGGGTATCTGCATGGGTAATCCGGGTGGCAGTGATCCTGATACTGGCGTCAGCCTTTGTCACTTGTTATCGTGATTCTTATAGAGCAATCAGAAAACCACTGGAGCCTTACCGGGAGGCGGCGGATTACCTGATCGAAGAGCAGGGGATATGGGATGATAAGTCATTGTTTCTGGGGTCGAATGAATTCTGCGCATTGGATGGCTTTGTTCATTATTATTTTGAAAAAAGAGGATATGAACCGCCGGCGCATGTTGTGGACAGTATGGTCCATAGTGAGCAGGAAACCAGATTTTATCAGAATTATGCGCAGTTGTCCAAAGAACAGCTGTTATCCTATGACAGAGTCTATTGTCTGAGGATTCATATGGATGTGGATGATGCTATGAAACAGATTCTTGATGATTATTATGTTCAGGTACAGACGAAGGAGGAGAACGGAGTCGAGATATGGGAGCGTAAGGACCGGATATCCTGAACTGTTGCTCTATATAGTAACTGTTCAGCCATCCGGCTTTCCTGGCACGCTATATATTCTTAAGGTACAAATATGATGGAATTTTATAAGTTAATTTGCTATACTTAAAACACTTATGATAAAACGGAGGAATAGAGAAGTGGAAAGAGAGAGACTTGGCTCACGGATGGGTTTTATCCTGCTCTCAGCGGGATGTGCGATCGGAATCGGGAATGTGTGGAGGTTTCCGTATATTGCCGGCATGTATGGAGGCGGGATGTTTGTATTGTTTTATCTGTTTTTTCTGGTCGCTATGGGCGTGCCTGTCATGACGATGGAATTCGCGGTAGGCCGTGCCAGCAGGAAGAGCGTGATAAAGAGCTTCGCGGAACTGGAGAAGCCGGGGCAGAAGTGGCATTTGAACGGTTATCTTGGCATGGCGGGCAATTATCTTCTCATGATGTTCTATACCACTGTGGCAGGATGGATGCTGTACTATTTTTATCAGATGCTTACCGGAAAGTTCATCGGTAAGGACAAGGAACAGGTGGCGGGAATGTTCCAGGGTATGCTGGAAAGTCCGCAGATCCTGACAACAGTCATGGTGATTATTGTGGTGGCGGGCATTCTGGTCTGCTCTTTCGGACTGCAGAAGGGTGTTGAGAGAATCACGAAGGTTATGATGACGCTTCTTTTGGTGATCATCGTGATACTGGCAGTGCGCGGCATGACGCTGGAAGGCGGCGTAGAAGGATTGAAATTCTACCTGCTTCCCGATGTTCAGAGGATGAAGGACGTAGGAGTCCTGCAGACAGTTACGGCAGCCATGAATCAGGCATTCTTCACGCTGAGTCTGGGAATCGGCGCTATGGCCATATTCGGCAGCTATATTGATAAGAAGCGCACACTGCTTGGAGAATCCGTAAATATTGCGATTCTGGATACCTTTGTTGCGTTCGTTTCAGGCCTGATCATTTTCCCCACCTGTTTTGCCTTTGATATCAGCCCGGATATGGGACCCAGCCTGATCTTTATTACGCTGCCGAATATTTTCAATCATATGGCAGGCGGCCGGATCTGGGGGACATTATTCTTTGTATTCATGACCTTTGCGGCATTCTCTACGATACTGGCGGTATTCGAGAATATTATATCCTGCGGAATGGATCTGTTTCACTTAAGCCGTAAGAAATCATGCATAGTCAACCTGGTGGCGCTTATTGTACTGTCACTGCCCTGTGTGTTCGGGTATAATATTTGGTCTGCGTTCCAGCCGATGGGAGCAGGAAGCGCGGTGCTGGATCTGGAAGATTTCATGGTCAGCAACGTGATCCTGCCGATCGGATCGCTGATCTATCTGCTGTTCTGTGTGACAAGATACGGCTGGGGATTCGACAAATACCTGGAGGAAGCCAATACGGGAGAGGGATTGAAAATACCAGGAGGAATCCGGGTTTATGTGACGTATATTCTGCCGGTGCTGTTGATCTTCCTGATCGTGAAAGGATGGATCGGGTAGTCCGCCGATGAAGCGGATGACAACAATGTGGCTTGGATCATATAGCCGGAAAAGAAAGGGAAAGCAGTCATGAAATTATTGATCAAACAGAGAGTATTCTCATGGACGGATACCTACGATGTATATGACGAGGACGGTAATGCGAAGTATTTTGTCAAGGCTGAGTTTCTCACATTAGGGCATCGGCTCCATGTCTATGATACATCGCGCAATGAGGTGGGAGTGATCAGACAGAAGCTGATGACACTGCTTCCTGCTTTTGAGATCGAAGCCGGAGGCGTGATCCGGGGAAGAATAGAAAAGCAGTTTACGCTGTTTCGGCCTAAATATGAAGTGGATTTCAACGGCTGGCGTGCAGAAGGAGATTTCCTTGGGTGGGATTATGATGTATATTCCGGATGCAGCGCGGTGATTCATATCTCCAAACAATTATTCCGCTGGGGAGATACTTATGTGATCGATTTTGTGAATCCGGCGGATGAACTGATGGGGCTTCTGCTGGTGATTGCGATAGACGCTGCGAACTGTACGGATGGGAATTGAAGAAGCCCATTCCGAATCGTACTGCCATACTACTGTAAAATCATGGTATTAAAAGAAGGAGATTTATGTTAAACTTATAGTATACAGACCGGGTTTGGATTGGTAAGCCGCGGGTTTGATAACCGGATGCAGCGGCAGGGGCAGAGATCTTATAGTAAAACGGGAAGGAGAAGGGCTTATGGACAATTATGTGATTACAATCGCACGCGGGTTTGGCAGCGGAGGCAAGGCGATCGGTACGCAGCTTGCAAAAGAACTGGGGATTTCATGCTATGCGCAGCAGTTGATCGATATGGCATCCGAGTACAGCGGCATTAACAAGCAGCTGTTCGCCGAAGTAGATGAGAAACTGAGAGGAAGTTATCTCATGAAACATCTGATCAAGATTCCTTACACCTATGTGGTTGAGCCGAGCGATAAGGAGTTTACATCAGATATTAATCTGTTCAATATCCAGTCTGAAATGATCAGGGAACTTGCCAGGACGGAATCCTGTGTGGTGATTGGCAAATGTGCGGATTACATTCTGAGAGAAGAACCGAACGTGATCAGCGTTTACGTGGAAGCGCCGGAAAAAGATTGTATAGCGACTGTTATGGACAGAATGCAGGTGACTGAGAGCAGAGCAAAGGAACTTGTACACAAGACGGATAAGTACCGTTCAGACTATTACCGGTATTATACGAGAGGAAGGGATTGGAAAAATGCATTAAATTACGATTTGACATTGAACAGTTCCAAAGCCGGCTGGGATAATTGTGTAAAATTGATCAAAGAGTATCTGCAGATGAAGCTTGGCGTACAGCTGTAGAAGCACAACGGCAAATAAATAAAAAGTGTTATTCAAGAATAAGAGCAGGACTGCAAAATATTAAGTGGCACAGACAATAATTAAAAGATGAAGGAAAGATAGCGATAATCCCTTGAAATTCTGAGTTTCAAGGGATTATTATTAAAAAAGAATAATTATTTACAGATATATTTGATTTAGAAAAGCCAGAATATAACGCAAGATATTTTATGGGCGCAAAAATCCGTGCAAAGTGGAAAATAACACCGGATTATTTGAGGATAGAGATAGGGGAGTTTTATGAAAAAAAGGGAAAAGCAAATGTAGTAAATCATGATTTGATGTTTTTGAGCGCTGAAATGTGGCTCATCCTTCTTATGGATTGCCTGGATGAAAAAGTATTGTGATGGATAATAGTGCAATAATCAGCTTTTTATTGTTAGTTGTGTCTGAGGAAATTGTGGCTTGGTAAGGAGAAAGGAACAGAGGTTTATGGAAGATAAAAGATTTGCAATATTGATTGATACGGATAATATCTCTTCAAAATATATATCGGCAATTATGGATGAGATGACGAAGCATGGGATCGTAACCTACCGCAGAGCGTACGGAGACTGGACAAGTACCCAGGCCAAGGGATGGAAGAATAAACTGATGGAGAATTCCATTACACCGATGCAGCAGTTTTCCAATACGGTAGGAAAGAATGCGACAGATTCTACGCTGATCATCGATGCAATGGATATTCTATATACCGGAAACGTGGACGGGTTCTGTATTGTGTCCAGCGACGGTGATTTTACAAGGCTGGCTATCCGGCTGCGGGAATCCGGCATGAGCGTAGTAGGTATGGGAGAGGAGAAGACGCCCCGATCGTTCCGCACGGCTTGCTCCCAGTTTACCGTGCTGGAGAATCTGATCGACGAAGATGAGGAAGAACTGCAGGAAGAGTCGCAGGAGAGTGTGCGCGGGACTGTTCCTGAAGTGCTCCGTGGAGCGGGCACCAAGAGCAAAGGAAAGAAGGCATCGGCTAAGAAAGCGGCAGAGGTTAAGGAATCAACTTCAATCAGCAAGGAAGTCATAGAGAGCGCTATCATCAATATTATAACAGAGAATGAAAATAAGGACAAAGAGACAGGGCTCGGAGAGATTGGAAGCCGGCTGCTGAATAAATACCCGGATTTTGATGTGAGAAATTACGGCTACAGTTTATTGTCGCGTTTTTTGGAGGAGATTCCGAGCCTTCAGCTCGTTAAGAATAATACGAGGATCAATGTGGAACTGAAGGAGAACCGGGAATCGGAGGACGAGATTATTGAGCATATCAAGACGATAGTCAGACTGACGGGAAAGAAAGGAATGCGGGTAAATGAGCTGAGCAACAATGTGCACCGCAAATACACTGGTTTCAAACCTAAGAATTATGGGTATTCTCAATTTACCAAGTTCCTGCAGGCCATACCGGGACTGGAAATTTACGGAGATGCCAACGCGAAGAAGGTGCGTTTCGGAGAAGAAGAATAGGAACATGTGCCACTGGCACATAGCGCCGTCGGTCAACGATGCCACCGCATCACCTCCCTAATCCGCCTTCTATCATAATATTTCAACAAGGGATTAAAGAGCCCTGCAGCATTCGTGGAGGTAGATATGACAAATGCGTCAGAAAAGAAAACGGCCGAATTCAATATGACCTTCTGTATCCTTTCAGCCGTTGCCATAATTATGGTAGTGGCAGGGCATCTGGGATACAGCATCATGACATTGGGAGAATTGTTTCCGTACTACTCGTTCCATGTGCCACTGTTCCTGTTTATCTCCGGCTATTTCTATAAGGAGACAGAGGAGGAGCATCCCTTTGCTTATGTGAAGAAGAAGGCCAGAAGGCTGCTTCTTCCATATTTTATCTGGAATCTTTTTTATGGGGTGGCCGCATGGCTTTTGCGCAGGTATGGATTTTATATGGGGGAGGGAATCAGTCTTGAAACTCTGTTCCTGGCTCCTTTTATGCATGGGTATCAGTTTATCTATAATTATGCGGCCTGGTTTGTTCCCGTATTATTTGTCATTGAAATGATGAATCTGCTTATGAGGATTGCCGTGGGCAGGAGCTTGAGAAGATTACTTCCTGTTAAGGAAGGGGCGGACAGGCTTGCGGAGTGGGTATTTCTGTTCGGCAGTCTGTTTGTCGGTATGGTGGTGATTTATCTGGCCATTGGCGGACATGTATGGGGTGATTATAAGGCTCCGGGCAGAATTCTTCTGCTCTACCCCTGCTTTCAGGTGGGACAGTTCTATAAGAAGAGACTGGAGAAGCATGATACATTGGGGAACCTGCCTTATTTTGCAATCGTTTTGTCTGTGCAGGCAGCATTGCAGGTCTGCTGTAATGGTCTGGCATTTAGCAGCGTGTGGTGTACAGGCTTTGCCAACGGGCCGGTGATTCCTTATGTGACAATTGTGTCAGGCATAGCATTCTGGCTTCGGATTGCCAGAATCATGAAGCCTGTGGCAGAGAAGAGTAAGGCGGTACGCTGGATCGGGCAGAACACATATACGGTAATGATGCACCATGTGATGATATTTATGCTGATTAAAATGATTATAGCAGCTCTTGCGGCATTCACCGGAATGTGCGCGGACTTTGACTTCGGACAGTTCTATGCGAACATAGACTATGTCTATCTTGTAAACGGAGCGGAACACTTCAAGATGGTCTATCTGGCGGCAGGAGTCGGAGCGCCGCTTGGCGCCCGGTATCTGCTTCTTAATAGGAAAAGAAAATGATTCACTGGGCTTGGCACGCCGATGAGCGAAATGGAATCCCGGAAAGGCTTAAGATTGCAATATGAAGGGGAGTATGCTACTCTATGAATGTTGAGGATGTGGATTGGCCGGAATCGTCAGAAAGGAACAGGAATTGTATCAGAAGTATATAACAGGAATGAACGTAACAGAAGAAGGTGTCATGGTGATATGGGCGCTGGCAGGGCTGTCCCTGCTGGCATTGCTTTTGCTGGCAGGCTGGTATGGCATTCAGAACCATACGGTCCGGATTTATAATTGGAACGGCAGGCAGTACTGTTATCTGGGACGGGCAGGACTATACCGGGAGGACGGCGGTTATTCCGTGAAGATGAAAGAGCGGATGGCGGATCTGTCCTATACTACCTTATATCAGATCTGTCCGGCCAGGGGGTTCGTCCGCAGGAACCGCTACAGGAACCTGATGCTCTGTGCCGGCGACGAGCGGTGTATGCTGCATGTGGACAGCTGCATGAGGAAGTCCATATATTACAGACACAGATTTAAAATATAGAAAAGATTCATAAATGTAAGCTTCAGGAAAGGGAAGGAATAGTATGATCACAGTCAGCCTGTGTATGATCGTTAAAAATGAAGCGAAAGTTCTGGCAAGATGTCTGGACAGTATTGCGGATTTAATGGATGAGATCATTATAGTAGATACCGGGTCTACAGATGAAACGAAGCAGATCGCGGCAAAATATACGGACAAGCTCTATGATTTTACCTGGATTGGAGATTTTTCGGCGGCGCGGAACTTTGCCTTTTCAAAGGCGGGAATGGAATACATCTATTCGGCGGATGCGGATGAGGTTGTAGACGGGCGGGACCGGGAAGCCTTCCGCCGGTTAAAAGAGACGCTTCTGCCGGAAATCGATATTGTTCAGATGTACTATACGAATCAGCTTTCTTATGGGACGATTTATAATTTCGACAGAGAGCTGCGGCCGAAGTTGTTCAGACGGCTTCGGACATTCCGGTGGCAGGGGGCGATCCATGAACAGGTAGGTTTAGAGCCGGTGATCTATGACAGTGAGATCGAGATCCGGCATATGCCGGAGCATAACCACAAAGACAGAGATTTGGCGGCCTTCGTACGCAGGACGGAAGAAGGCGACAGGCTGGATAAGAGACTGCACAATATTTATGCCAAAGAGCTCTTTATCTCCGGGGAGGAAGCGGATTTCCGGAATGCGGAGACTTTCTTTGAAAATTCCTGCAAGGATACGGAAAGAAGTGTGGATGAGATCAAGGAAGCGGCCTGTGTTGTGGCGCGGGCGGCGAGAATGGCAGGAAATGTGGAGAAATTTTTCAAATATGCCCTGAAAGTGGTGGCCTGCGACGGATGCGCGGAGATCTGCTGCGAACTGGGTGCGTATTATGAGGAGATGCAGGATGTTGACGAGGCTGTCGTATGGTATTATAATGCGGCCTATGAGACGGAGAGTATTCTGAATATTAAATGCAGCGGAGAGATTCCCCTGCGCGGCCTGGCGGAATGCTATCGCATGGCCGGCAATGAGCTTCAGGCGGCGGAATATGAAAGACTGGCAAAGAATGCACGGGAGAAATAGCATTTGCGCCCCGCCGCCTGTGAATTGGTAATATTTACAGATGAAGCAAAACAGAAAGGCATTTACAATACAATGAAATGGGAAGAGAATGTGCGGAAGGCCGTGCCTTATACGCCGGGCGAACAGCCTGAAAATAAGAATATTATCAAATTGAATACCAACGAAAACCCGTACCCGCCGGCGCCGGGGGTAGCTAAGAAGCTTGCCGGGCTGGACATGGATCAGATGCGGCTGTATCCGGCTTTTCCGGAACAGACACGGCTGGCGGAGGCTTTGGCAGACTATTATCACATCGACAGAGACCAGCTCTTTATCGGCGTAGGGTCGGATGATGTGCTTTCTCTGGCGTTTATGACCTTTTTCCAGTCGGGAAGACCGGTTTTCTTTCCGGATATTACCTATTCCTTTTATGATGTATGGGCGGACCTGTATAGGATACCTTATGAGAGAAAGGCACTGGATGAGCGATTCTGTATCAGGCCGGAAGATTACAGGCAGCCCAACGGCGGTGTGATCTTTCCGAATCCCAATGCGCCTACAGGGGTTCTGATGGATCCGGCACAGGTGGAGGAGATTATAGAAGCCAACCGTGATGTGGTGGTAATCGTGGATGAGGCCTATATCGATTTCGGCGGTGTGAGCTGTCTGCCGTTGATCCGGAAGTATGATAATCTGATGGTTGTGCAGACTTTCTCGAAGTCCAGGTCTATGGCAGGTATGCGGATCGGTTATGCCATGGGGAACCCGAAGCTGATAGGATATTTAAATGATGTGAAGTATTCGGTAAATTCTTACACGTTGAATTACACGGCGCTTGAACTGGGGGTTGAAGCCGTGAAGGATGCGGCGTACTTTAAGGAACATTGTGAGAAGATCGTCAGTACCCGGGAACGCGCGGAGAAGGAACTGGCCCGGCTGGGATTCGTATTTCCGAAATCTTACGGCAATTTTATCTTTGTAAGCCATAAGCGTATGCCTGCGCAGGAGATCTTCCAACGGCTGAAGGATAATGACATCTATGTCAGATATTGGAATAAGCCAAGGATCAACAATCATATGCGCATCACGGTCGGAACGGATGGGCAGATGGAGTCGCTGTATCAGGCGCTTGAGGAAATAATTGCAGGCCGCCGGATGTGACAACTCTGGGAATGTGCCCTGGAGGATAAGGGTGTGATCCGGGCAGTGACAGAAAATCTTCGGATTGGAATCAAATTTGCGGCCGAAGGGACATATACTGTAGAGAGTATCGGGTTTTTCAAAGGCAGCTAATGAAAAAGCAAGACGCATTGAAATGTATAAGTAATGATAGCATGGAGGAGAATTATGGAGAAGTTAGCGGCCGCATTTGCGGTTACTTTAGGGAAATATGTATCTAAGGAGGCAGTGGTATTTATTATATCGATGATTCCGATCCTGGAGCTTCGGGGAGGCCTGATCGTATCGAAGCTGATCCAGGTGCCGATTACCACGGCGATTCCGTTGTGTATTATCGGCAATATCATTCCGATTCCTTTTATTCTGCTTTTTATCAAGCAGATTTTCAAGTGGATGAAAAAGATCAGGATTTTCCGCGGGCTTGTCGAGAAACTGGAAGCGAAAGCCATGGGAAAGAGTGACAATATTAAGAAATACGAATTCTGGGGACTTGTGCTGTTCGTGGGCATTCCGCTTCCGGGTACGGGTGCGTGGACAGGATCTCTGATCGCTGCGCTGCTGGATGTGGATTTTAAAAAGGCCGTTTTGGCGGAGTTATTGGGAATTGCCATTGCGACAGTCATTATGTCGATATTTTCTTACGGACTTCTTGGAGCATTGCTATAGGATATGAAAATATGAATAATAGAAAAAAGAAATATGCAGTTTTGCTTTGTGTGTGTGTATTTGCAGCAATTATGGCAGCCGCCGCAGCGGTATTTGGGCGCGGACATGCAGGAAACAGTGCGAACCTTGCGCTGCATAAAGGGGTGATTGCTACCAGCGACAGCACAGAGAACGATGCGCTGACTGCATATAAGGCGATCGACGGTGATGACAGTACGCTGTCTTCCCGCTGGTCCAGCGAGAATAACTGGGAGGATGCCTCCCACTATATACAACTGGAATTTCCTACAGAAATTTCAGTTTCTTTTGTTGTCCTGAAATGGGAGCGGCGCAATGCAGTCTCCTATGCACTGGAAGGTTCTGGGGATGGGGAGAGATGGCAGGTTCTTCAATCTTTCGATACCGCCCCGGAGACGAAGAACCAGGAGATCGCTTTGGAAGAGGCAGTGACAGTGAGGTTTCTGAGACTTTCCACTTATGAGGTATCTGTGAGAGAGGAGGACTATTCCAATCTTTATCAGAATATTTCGCTTTATGAGTTTGAAGTCTATGAGGACAAGCCGGCGGCTTATCGCCTGGAACAGGCTCAGATCGGATACAGGGAGGATGGCGGCAGGTATCTGATCGTGCCGGATCCGCCGGAAGGATATGAAGTCGCATATCTGGGGGCGGATTACGAACAGATCATTGCCGCTGACGGTAACATTTATAATACGATTCAGGATAAGGATGTGACCGTCGGCTTCCGGGTGTGCAGCGCCGGGGATGAATCGGATGCCAGGGAAATTGCACAGGTGGTAAGAGTGCCGGCGTATCCGATGCAGGATGTGCCGGAAACTGGCAATACGGAGCATGGAAGTGACGGCTTCGGGGAAGAAAACGCAGTGCAGGCTGATGCAGCAGGGTGTAATCCCTGCCCGGAAGTGATTCCTGCCCTGGCCGAGTGGCGGGGCAAAAGAGGGAACTTTAAGCTTTCCGGGAAGTCCAGGGTTATTGTGGAGGAGGGATCTGGCCTTCGTAAGACAGCGGAGCTTTTTGCAGACGGATATCAGGATGTGTCAGGCATTGCTTTGGAAATTACAGACGGTACTGTGGAGGATGCAAAGAGCGGCGATATTTACCTGGGATATGGGAAGGGGACGGATGGACTTGGCAGGGAAGGGTATCTGTGTCATATAACTGACAAGTGCATTGTCGAAGCCGAGTCGGATATCGGCGTGCGCTGGGGCTCAGTGACTCTGCTGCAGATCCTGCAGCAGGAAGGGACCATGCCGCAGGGGGAGATCCGCGATTATCCACGCTGCCAGGTGCGCGGCTTCGGAATAGACGTGGCGCGTAAGGCCGTGTCCATGGATATGCTGTATGCCATGATGGAGACGATGTCTTTCTACAAAATGAACGACTTGACGATTCATTTAAACGACAATGTGATCTTAAGTACCAGCGGACTGGCGGATTCGGTGGAACGTGCGATGACAGCGGGCAGTGCCTTCCGCCTGGAATCAGATGTTGTGAACGAAGACGGGCAGAGACTGACATCCTCTGAGTATGCCTATACGAAGGAAGAGTTTGCACAGTTTATTGATACGGCGAAAACATATGGGGTGACGGTAGTTCCGGAGATTGACACACCGGCCCATTCTCTTTCCGTCACGAAACTTTTTCCGGAATATGCGCTGACCACCAGGCCGGAGTCGGTGGACCAGATTGATCTGGGCAACACGGAGTCTGTGGAGCTTGTCAAGTCAATCTGGAAGGAGGCACTTGCTGACGAGGACGGGGCGTTCCGTCATGCAGAGATTGTCAATATCGGAATGGATGAATATTATGGGGACGGAGAACAGTACAGGGTATATCTGACCGAGATTGCGGATCTTGTGCAGGAGGAGGGCAAGACGGTGCGCGTGTGGGGCAGCCTGAGCAATATGGAAGGCCAGACCATGCCGGATCCGGAGAATCTGCAGATGAATCTCTGGAGCACAGTCTGGGCCGATCCGCGGGAAATGTATGAGGCGGGCTATTCTCTGATCAATATGCAGAATAATCACCTGTATGTGATTCCCGGAGGTGGTTATGACCGTCTGGATGTCAGGGAACTTTACGAGAACTGGGAGCCGAACAAGTTCTATGACCATAGTATTCTGGAGATCATACCGGCATATTCTCCTCAGATGCTGGGCGCGGTCTATATGATGTGGAACGACATGAGCGGCAGCATGGATGTGGGGATCAGCGAATATGATCTGTATGAGCGGTTTGAGCAGCCGCTTCCTGTACTTGCCGGGAAGCTGTGGGGCAGTGAGATTACACAGACTTATGAGGAATTCAGTGGGTTGGCGGAACGGACCGTCCGGGGATGCTTTGGCATCAGAGGAGCGGAAAACCGGATCTACGATGAGAAGGTGGGACTTGAGCCGTATTATGAGGTGGATATCCGGGTGAGAATGCAGAAAAGTGCAAAGAGAAAGCAACAGGTTATCGCCAGGAGCGGCAGCCCATACGGAGAGTGGGCTTTCTACGCAGTGGAAGAGCAGACAGGGTGTGTCGGCTTTGCAAGAGAGGGCAGGGTTTACACCTGGGATTATGAACTGCCGTATGATGAATGGGTAGAACTGAAGGTGGTCGGAGAGCCATGCCGCACAACTTTGTATGTAAACGGAGTATCGGTGGGAACCCTGGGAAATGAGACGCCTTTTGAAGAGTATGCGACCTTTGTCTTTCCGGTGGAATACATTGGGGAAGAAACAGGTGCATTTGCCGGGGAAGCTGAATTGACAGTTACACTTGATGAATAAAGCCGGCAATGACATCAGGACCTCTGTGGATCATAGAACTGCTGAGAAAAATATATCCGACGGTTTGGACACGCGGCTTTTGTTTACATGGAAGCGGCGTGTTCTTTTTTCTGTTTCGTGTGGATTGCAATGGAGCAAGTATAACGGTTCAGCCTGGGACTTTGCACTTACAGCAAAGTCCGCAAGAACAATCCTAAATTACCATATGATAATTCCCGTCATGATTCAACAGTTCCGGTTCCAGTTTGCTGATATAAGTTTCCAGAGTCAGCTTATCCACCAGCGCGGACGCTGCACCCGGATGTGAGATACAGAATCCGGCCGCATAATTGGCGATCCGGATAGCCTGGTCCAGAGAGTAGCCTTCGGACAGGTAGGAAACCAGTGCGGCTATGAAGGCATCGCCGCCGCCGGTGGTATCCACTGGCATGAAGGAGGAGGCGGGGAAATATTTATCCACATCGGCAGTCTTGAGATAGCAGCCGTCCTCGCCCAGCGTAATGATAACGGTTCTTATTCCTTTCTTCAGAAAGTAATCTGCCTGCTCTTCGACGGAAGTGTGGCCAGGACAGAGGGTGGAGGCTTCCTTCTGGTTGGGAACGAACAAGTCGATCATGGAAAGCAGGGAATCCGGGATACTTTTTTGGGCAGAAGGCTTCAGGACGATGCGTGCACCGGCCTGTTTGCCTGTTCTGGCGGCTTCCAGTACTGTGGACAGGGGCAGTTCTGTGGTAAGCAGGCAGTATCCTGCATTGTGAAACAGATGCCTGCTTTCGGAAATGTTATCCTCCGACAAGAAGGCGTTGGCTCCCTCCTGGATGGTGATGGCGCTTTCACCGCTTTTTTCTATATATATATAGGCTTTTCCGGTCTGCTGGTCGGGGTCGCGTCGGATTCCCTGGGTGGAAATATTCTCCTGATTCAGAAGCTCCAGAATAAAAGCGGAATCTGCATCGCTTCCGATCTTGCCGATGAGAACCACTTCCTGCCCCAGCCTGGCGGTTCCTACAGCCTGATTGGCTCCCTTGCCGCCCAGAGTAGTAGTGGACTGAAGGATCTTAGTTGTCCTGCCAGGCTGCGGGAAGGCGTCTACACTGAAGGTAGAATCTATGTTAATTGTACCCACGGACAGGATCTTTTTGCTGCGCAGAGAAGGGGGGATACTGATACTGCTTTCGCAGTCCAGCACATTGTCTGTACAGTAAGAAAATAGTCCTTCGGACAGACTCTTTTTCTCGCAGTAATCGATCAACTGCCCGCAGATATGACAGCCGAATTCGTAATAGGGAATCTCCATACAGGAGATGGCCGGGTAAGGAATAGAATCGCGTGTGCCGTCCGTCAGGCTCACCAAGGACAAGTCAAAAGGGATATGATAGTGCAGCTTCCGCATCTGTTCATATAGAAACAGAGCGGAAGAAATGTGAGAGTTTACGAGTCCTGTAAATCGGTAATTGATAATCTGCTTCAATAAAGATTCGTCCGGATAATAAAGGATGATTTTGTCATCAAAGTTGATCTGATGGTCGAAGAGGCATTTTTTAAAGCCTTCCAGAACAGAATCGGAGCGGCAGTCTGTCTTGTTCAGAACATAGCCGATCCTGTTGTGCCTGTATTTCAGCAAACTTTCGGTAAGGGCGTATCCCATCTGCTGGAAATCGATGTGATAAGCATCGGGGAGCCCCGGCATATTGATGTGGATAACGGAGATGTTCTGCCCGGATAAATAATGTTCATATTCCAGGCTTGCCTGACTGACCGGCTCCCAGATCAGGCCGTCAACGTTGTTTTTGCACAGGGTAGTGATATGCTTCAGCTCCAGGGAAGCGTCGTTCTGGCTGTCAAAAAGCAGGATGGTATATCCGTGTGCCTGGGCGGTCTGCAGGATACCGCGTACGACTTGGCTGTTCCTGTCGGTGTTTCGCATCAACACACCCAGAAGAAATGTCTTTGCCTGAGAAGTATTCTTCACGGCGCCGTAAGGCGTATAATTGTATTCCTTTACTATTTTCAATACACGTTTTCGGGTTTCGGGATTGATATCCTGATCCTTGTTATTCACGACCTTGGAGACGGTTGATACTGAGACGCCTGCCAGACCGGCGATTTCTTTAATAGTCATGTTTTCCTCCGTTTTGAAGTATTCTTACGATTGACCGCTGCCGGCCTGTACTGCGGATGCACAGTCCTGGGATGAACTGTTACACATCATATATTATCATACTAATCTTTTCAATGAAATAAATATCTGTAAAAACATGGAAAAATATATATAAAAATTATTGTACGATTTGTATAAGAAAATGTTTTCTGAAATAATTATTATATTCAAAATAAATAATTATTGACAAGGGAAAAATAATCAATTATTATAGATTGCATAAGAAAACATTTTAAGAAAACATTTTCTTAAAAGAAACGCGGTCGTACAAAGAGAAAGGAGAATTATGAACGAAGAGAAAGCGAACACTGGATGGGAAGAAATGATTCATTTGTTTCCCGAAAAGAAACAGATCGATTATGTGAAGCTTGTCACTCGGCTGGAGAAACCCAAAGGGAAAGTTGATGTCGTACTTGATACAGATACGTATAACGAGATAGATGATCAGTTTGCTCTGGCATATCTGATCAAATCGGAAGACAGATTGAATCTTCAGGCTGTTTATGCGGCTCCGTTTTACAATCATCATTCCTCTGGGCCGGGAGACGGTATGGAGAAGAGCTACCATGAGATTATGAAGGTGCTGGACCTGATGGGGCGTCAGGAATATAAGGAAGTCACCTACAGGGGTTCCACGGCATATCTGCCGGGTGAAGAAGAGGCGGTGGACTCTCCGGCGGCGCGTGATCTTGTCAGACGGGCGATGGAGCGTGAGGAGGATAATCCTCTTTACGTGGTGGCGATCGGTGCGATCACCAATATTGCTTCCGCGATTCTGATGGAGCCGAAGATCATTGACAGGATCGTAGTGGTCTGGCTGGGCGGCAATGCGCTGGATTGGCATGATAATCATGAGTTTAATCTGTATCAGGATGTAGCGGCGGCCAGAATCATTTTCGGCAGCGGTGTGCCTCTGGTTCAGCTTCCGTGTATGGGAGTGGTATCCTCATTTGCGACTACGGGTCCGGAGCTTACGCACTGGCTGAAGGGAAAGAACGCTTTATGTGATTATCTGTTGGAGAACACGGTAAATGAGGCGTCCCTTGTGGGGCAGGGGAAATGCTGGAGCCGTGCGATCTGGGATGTGACAGCGGTAGCGTGGCTTTTGGACGAGAAATTTATGTTTGAACGTCTTGAGCACAGTCCGATTCCGGAATATGATGATAAGTGGGGATTCGATAAGACGAGACATTTCATCAAGTATGTTTACGGAATCAACAGGGATCTGCTGTTTGAGGATTTGTTTGATAAGCTGGCGAAATAAGGGAGGGAGAAGGATGAAGAAGAGAGTATTGGCAATTTTAATGTCGGGAACAATGGCAGCAGGCATGCTCACAGGCTGCGGTGGCGGATCCACAGGAAGCTCCGCAGACAGCGCTCCGGCGGCGGATTCCGGAGACACGGCAGACAGCGGGGACGCGGCGGCCAAGGACGCAGGAGATGCGTCAGCGGGTTCGGCGGACAGTGGGGATAAGCCTTTTGCAGGACAGAGCATTACTTTTACGGATACCGGTGCAGGAGACTGGGAAGTGAGCCTGGATCCTATCGTGGAGAGATTTGAAGAGGAGACCGGAGCAACTGTAAATGTGGAACTTTATTCTCACGCGGATTACCTGGAAATGCTGCAGGTGAAGCTGGAAGCAGGCAGCGATGATTATGATGTGATCGGTATTGATGTGCCGTTGGTAGCGTCCTATGCGGTGAAGGAATGGGTTGCTCCGATGGACGAGTATTTTACAGACGATGAGAAGGGTCAGTTCAGCCCGTCGGCTCTGGAAGCGGGATCCTGGGACGGTAAATTCTATGCACCGGCAATGAACAGTTCCTCACAGCTGCTGTGGTACAATACGGCACTTCTGGAAGAAGCAGGTGTGACGGTGCCGGATAGCGATGTGGAGAATCGTCTGACCTGGGAACAGGTAGTGGATATGGCGAGACAGACACTGGATGTGGTAGATCCGGATGGCACTAAAGGTATAGCGGGTATTACGTTTGGACAGGTAAGCAGAACTTATCAGATGAATCAGCTTCCCAACAGTATGGGCGGCAAGAATATCGGCGATGACGGCTATACAGCACAGGGTGTGGTGAATGATGAAGCATGGGTTGAAAGTGCGACATGGTATCAGAAATTATACGAAGACGGCATTGCGCTTCGCGGTATTACGGCAGATGATGCCGGAGATTTCTTCCGGGCAGGTAAGGTGATTTTCATCATCGACGGTACCTGGATGGCGAATTCCTGTAACAGAGAAGAGATGACAGATTACGCATATGCTCCCGTACCTGCCTTTGAGGGTCATGAGAATGAAGTTGGAACTCCTACAGGAAGCTGGCATTTTGGTATTCCTAAGAATGCTAAGAATAAAGACCTGGCCGCTGAATTTATCAAATATATGTCTATCGGCGATGGAAATAATGCATGGGTACTTGGCAATGGCGATGTGCCGTCTACCGTAGCGATCGCAGATCAGCTTATGGAAAGCGCGGATACGCCGGAATACTTGAAAATAGCGGCTTATGAGTCGGCGAATACTGCAGTTCCCAGAGCGCTGACACCGGGATTCACAGAATACGATACGATCATTCAGAATACCTGGGAGGATATTAAGAATGGTTCTGATGTCAAAGAGTCTCTTGATAACGCAGCAGATAAAATCGAAAAAGCAATGGAGAAATATAAATAATTATTGACCCGCAGACAATGGAATAAATACAGTCATGGTTTATTCCGTTGTCTGTATTTGTATATAAGGAGAAAAAAATGTTACACTTATCCAAGAAAATGCGGTTTCTTCCCTATGTTCTGATCTTACCGGCATTTTTACTGATTTTCATATTTAAACTGTATCCTATTATAACGACACTGCTGGAAAGTGTTGTCATAGATTCGGAGTTCTCCTTGGAAGCGTACATAGACTTGTCCGAGGATTCTTCTTTCTGGAATTCCCTGTGGATTACTATTAAGATCAATCTGGTTATGATTCCGCTTCAGGTGTTGATCGCCTTTCTGGTTGCGCTGCTGGTGAATTCGACGATCAAGGGTGTCGGTATTTTCCGTACGATCTTCTATCTTCCGGTCACGATTTCCCTGACGATCGCCTGTCTGGTATGGAATATAATGCTGAATCCCAACAGCGGTGTTGTCAACAGCATCCTGAATCTGGCCGGTATTCCCTCTCAGGATTTCTTTATCAGCAAGTCACAGGCGTTGTGGTGCATTGTTCTGGTTGCCACATGGAAGGGTGTGGGTTACTGGATGATGTTTATTCTGGCCGGTTTGAAGAATATCGATGTGGCGATCTATGAATCTGCCAAGATCGATGGCGCCGGCTGGTGGAAGATGGTTACCAGGATCACGGTTCCTCTGCTGAAAAAAGTCTTGCTATTTGTTTTTGTGGCCAACACAACTGCGAATATCCTGTTGTTTGTGCCGATGCAGGTGATCACGGGCGGCGGTCCGCAGGAGAGCACCAATGTCCTGATGTTTGAGGCTTATCAGTCGGCCTTTAAATATGGCGACAGGCCGAGATCTTCTGCTATCGTGGTGATACTTCTGGTCTTGATTGTTTTGATCTGTCTGTTCCAGGCGCTGCTGCTGAATGAGAAGGAGGAGGGGAAGAAGAAATAAATGATGACGAGAAAATCCAGACGATATTTAAAAAACGCTTTGATATATATATGTTTGTTTTTAGTTGCAATATTGACTTTGTTTCCCTTGATATGGGGTATTTCGGCTTCGCTGCGTGACGATTCGGAGCTGTTTGGCTATATTATGCCTTTTTCTGTCCATACACTGATTCCTGTAGAATTTACGTTTCAAGCTTATATTGATCTGTTTACGAAGTACGGATTTTTTACGCCCGTCAAGAATACTGTTTTAGTGACCGGTATATCCATTATTTTCGGGTGCATTGTAAATTCTGTTGCCGCTTTTGCTTTTGCGGTATTTGACTTTAAGTTTAAGAAACCGCTTTTTGCGCTCGTTTTATTGTCCTTTATGATTCCGTTCGAAGCCATTGCACTGCCGTTGTACAAAGTGGTGGACAATATGCATATGGTGGATACTTATCGGGGAATGATCCTTCCGAGTATTGCCAGCGGGCTGGTTTTGTTTCTTTTTGTACAGTTTTTCAGGGATATTCCGCCGGATCTGCTGGATGCGGCGAGGGTTGACGGCGCCGGCATCGGCAGGATCTATATGTCTATTCTGCTTCCGCTGTCAAAGCCTATCTTTATTACGGCTGCCCTGATGATCTTCATGGATCAATGGAATTCTTATTTATGGCCGCTGCTGATTGCCCGCTCCAAGGGAATCAGGACGGTGCAGATCGCTCTGACTGCATTTAGTACAGAGCATAAGACGGCTTGGTCCGCGCTGTATGCCGGATCTATGTTCTCGGCCCTGATTCCGCTGGTTCTGTTTCTCCCGTTACAGAAATATTTCGTTCAGGGAATTACCAGCAGCGGTGTGAAAGGCTGATCACGAAGAAAGCATTCATGAGGAATTTCGTTTACTATAAATACATACAGGGAGGTGTTTCGTGAAGAAACTATTGATTATAGGAAGTCTGAATCTGGATATGGCGGTGAATGTGGATCATATGCCGGCGGTGGGTGAGACGATCATCAGCGATAAGATGGATCTGATTCCTGGCGGTAAAGGAGCGAATCAGGCGTGTGCGGCCGGGCGTCTGCATGCGGATGTAACCATATTCGGAGCCGTAGGAGATGACACTTATGCGGACATCCAGATCGCAAGCCTGCATAAAGCGGGCGTGAATGTATCTGAGATCATCAGACGTAAAGACGCATCCACCGGAATCGCCCTGATCGCCATAAACAGTGAGGGAGACAACAGTATTGTTGTGGTATCGGGGGCGAATGCGACATTATCCTGCCGGGATATTGATGAACATATTGATCTTCTTAAGGAAGCGGATATCATTCTGTTCCAGATGGAGATTCCTGTCAGTACGGTCCTCTATGGGGCCAGGAAGGCCAAAGAATTCGGCAAGACGGTGATCCTTGATCCGGCACCGGTGCCGAAGGAATTTCCGGAGGAATTGTATCGCTATGTGGACGTGATCAAACCCAACGAGACGGAGCTGCATATGCTGACAGGGATCGAGGACATCGAGGCTCATCTTCCGGAGGCGGCCGGTTGGCTTAAGGCAAGGGGTGTTAAGAATGTTCTTGTGACACTGGGGGAGAAGGGTGTATATCTGGAAGCGGAGGGAGAGGAAGCCTGCAGGATAGCGGCCATGAAAGTGGATGCCGTGGATACGACGGCGGCGGGAGATTCCTTCACAGCGGCGCTGGGCGTCATGCTGGCAGAGGGAAAGAGTCTTAAGGAAGCAGCAGTCTTCGCAAATTTTATGTCCGCTCTTGTAGTGACAAGGAAAGGGGCGCAGTCCTCGATTCCTTCGCTGGAAGAAGTGCAGGAGTATATCCGGAAGAGTGATGCCGCGATACAAAGTTCGGGTTTGTGTGCTGAGATTGCATAATAAGAGATTTAATAACCGAAAAAAACATCTTCGATAAAAACAGGAGTTTTAATGGCTTTTTTCGAGGATGTTTTTTCTTTACAAACAGCCTGGAAATGTGTATACTATAACTCTAATTTGATTCGGTTCGCGAATCTGTTTTCTATATATAGGGATTCCCTATTCTAAGACTGCTGGCAGCTTTCACGGCTGACGGCAGGAATCGTTCCGAAAGTCGGAATTATTTCCTAAAGCGATTGATTCTGTCAGGAAAAAACTTTATAATGGAGGTAAATTTATGGCAAAAAGAAAACAGAGGCATTGGTTTAAACGTGGTTCGTGGTGGGATAAGCTCCGGCTGAACCGACAGCACAAGGACAGGCTTTTCCGTTATCTCTTTAAGGATAAGAAATATCTGTTGGAGCTTTATAATGCGCTGCACAACAGCAATTACACAGATCCGGAAGAGTTGGAAGTAGTCACGATGGAAGATGTCATTTTCATGAAAATGAAAAATGACCTGTCTTTCATGATTGACAGTCATCTGAACCTTTATGAACATCAAAGCACATGGAATCCGAATATGCCGCTTAGAGGCTTGTTCTATTTTTCTCAGCAGTATGAAGGGCTGCTGGGAGCCGGAAATGCGAATATTTACGGGAAGAAAAGAATAGAACTCCCTACCCCGGCGTACATTGTATTTTATAATGGCAGTGATATGGCAGAAGACCGAAGGAACCTCTGCCTGTCAGATTCTTTTTCCATGGGACGGGGCAGCGGATGTCTTGAATGTACATGTGAGGTGATCAATATTAACCGGGGACATAACAGCGAACTTATGGATAAGTGCCATCGTCTGTGGGAGTATTCCGAATTTGTATCTGAGGTTGAGGCGAATATACAGACCGGCATGGGACGAGATGAGGCGATACAGTCTGCGATAGACAGATGCATAGAGCAGGATATTCTCACGGATATCCTTAAAACAGAGAAAAGTGAGGTGCTCCATATGATTTTCCTGACGGAATATGACGAAAGAAAACATTTAAGATATACATACGAAGAGGGCAGGGAAGAAGGAAGAGAAGGGATGCTGCTTGAACAGATAGAGAAAAAACGCGCTAAGGGTAAAAGTGTTGAAAAGATTGCGGAAGAACTGGAAGCGGATATTGAGATAATTGATGCGCTGCTGAAGAAATATCAGGGCAGGTAAACAGAAAGGCATGGCTGTGAACATGGAAAAAATAAATCGTGAAGATATGCTGGAACTGACCAGACGTATGACTTTGAAGCGAAATTGCTTCAGCAGGATCGCAGGAGCGTATCTGGATGAAGACGGATTTGTGGATGGGACTTTTAATAAGCATTTTCAGAAACTGTCGGCGAAGGACCAGCAGAGCAATCTGGATATCGCCAAGGCTGTTCCGTTTTCGGATACTAATGTGCAGCTGAAGGAGTTTGCATTTGATGAGGCGGAGCTTGGGCCGGGGAGTATGTGGCAGCTTCTGATGGCATTAAAGCAATGTGAATTGAAAAATGATGCCATGCTGGATGTATTTTACGAAGAATTCGGCAAACGGTATCAGGCAGACGGCGATTATGCTGTTTATTTTTTCTATGGCAGTTATGATGTGCCCTTGAAAGCTTCCGATAAGGAAAGTCTTTGGGAGTCGGAAGAGGTATATCAGTTTATGATCTGCGCAGTCTGCCCGGTAAGCGGAGATTATGAACCGGGAGAGCCGGAGTGCGGGTTCCTCTTTCCGGCCTTTAAGGACAGAAGCAGCGATATCCATAGAATCGATATCTTTCAGGCGGACGGTAATTTCAGCCGGGAAGAAGGATTAGGGCGGATTTTGTTTTCGTGACACGACTGTCAGTTATATAAGTTTCTTACGATTAATCCTAAGCTGGCGAGGAGAAGGGCATAGAAGGCACACTGACTGAGCAGATGCAAAATAAAACAGCCTGCTAGGATGTTCGTGTTAAGAGAGAGAAGGATAAGGATCAGATATGGAAGCATACACAGGTTTCGCACAGGTTTATGATATCTTTATGGATGATACGCCCTATGAAGAGTGGTGTGGCTATTTAACAGGAGTGTTGGAGAAGTATCAAGAGAGCGGGAGCGCCGGTGCCGCAGGAACTGCAGTGCCTAAGACGGGAAACAACTATATAATTGAAACTGACGATGATGTCATAAAGAACAATCTGCAGCAGGAACATAATTCGATTCTTGATCTGGGCTGCGGTACGGGGACGTTGACGGAACTGCTTGCCCGGCAGGGATATGATATGATCGGCATAGACAATGCACAGGAAATGCTGCAGATTGCCATGGACAAGCGGGACGAATCAGGCCTTGACATTCTGTATCTGCTGCAGGATATGCGGGAATTTGAGTTATATGGTACGGTGGGGGCTGTGATCAGTGTCTGCGATTCGGTCAATTATTTATTGGAGGAAGAGGATATTGTGCGGACGTTCAGGCTGGTCAATAATTATCTTTTTCCGAAGGGAATTTTTATCTTTGATTTTAATACGGTATATAAGTATGCGGCAGTCATCGGAGATGCCACGATCGCGGAGAACCGGGAAGAATGCAGCTTTATCTGGGACAATTATTATCACGAAGCGGAACAGATCAACGAATATGATCTGACGATTTTCGTGCGGCAGAAAACAGGGGAAGGACTTTACCGAAGATTTCAGGAGACACATTATCAGCGTGGATACGAATTGGAACAGATGAAGGATTTTCTGCGGCAGGCGGGATTGGTGTTTCTGGAAGCGATAGATGCGGATACACAGGAAGCGGTCAGGAATGAGAGTGAGCGTATTTACGTGGTGGCGCGTAAGGGTGAGTAATGCTATAGTTAACGACATTAAAAATTTCGTTTTCGGCCCTGCAAAAGCTTCCGTATATGGCTTTGGCAGGAGACGGAAACAGAAATTTGTTATGTCGTTTACTATATATGCATATTATAAACGAAAATGTAAAAACTAAGGCAGGAAGTACCGGCGGGACATTTGATGTAACGATGCAGGATGGAATGCATGGCAGGCTTTGCGTTTGATTTGTGTTGTGCTGACAACATAAAGGGAAGCTTGAAATGGAATGACAGGAGGGGAACAGAATGGCGGATTACATAGTGAGGGCAACGGCGGCAAACGCGCAGATACGCGCTTTTGCGATCACATCCAGGGACACGGTGGAGCATGCCAGGAGCGCCCATGACTTGAGTCCGGTGGTGACGGCGGCATTAGGGCGGCTGATGACCGGCGGCGTGATGATGGGCAGTATGTTAAAAGGAGAGAAGGACTTGCTGACGCTGCAGGTCGGGGGTAAAGGCCCGGTGCGTGGACTGACTGTGACGGCGGATTCGGGAGGACATGTGAAAGGATATGCAGACTGCCCGCAGGCAATGATGCCCCCTAATAGCGAGGGTAAGCTGGATGTGGGCGGCGTGATCGGCAAGGGCACGTTGACCGTCATTAAGGATATGGGATTAAAGGAGCCTTATTCTTCTACCGTTGCTCTCCAGACAGGAGAGATCGGGGATGATCTGACCTATTATTTTGCTGCTTCCGAGCAGGTGCCTTCCGTTGTTGCGCTGGGAGTTCTCATGGACAGGAACAATACAGTGAGGCAGGCAGGCGGTTTTATCCTGCAGCTGATGCCTTTCACGGAGGAGGCGGTGATCGCCGCACTGGAGAAGAAGCTGGCGGCGCTTGCACCGGTGACAACACTGCTGGAAGCGGGCAATGGCCCGGAACAGATTCTTGAGCTGGTATTGGGCGAGTTGGGTGTGGAAGTTACGGACAGGGTACCGGTGGAATTTTACTGCAACTGCAGTAAGGAGCGGGTGGAAAAGGTACTGATCAGCCTAAACAGAAAGGAATTACAGGAACTGATAGACGAAGGAAGGGATGTGGAACTGAACTGTCATTTCTGTAATACGGATTACGTTTTCACGGTGGAGGAATTGAAGCAGGTTCAGCGGAAAGGACATCATAAAAAATAATTGCAACGCAGAAATTTCAATATCGTTAACGGCAGAAACAGACAGAAGCAGTAAACAAGAGACATAGAGAGGCGGTACAACGCATGAAACATGGATTCATCAAGGCGGCGGCCATGACCCCGAAGATCAGGGTCGCTGACCCTGTATACAATGCAGAGGAGATTTGTAAGGGAATCAGGGAGGCGGGCGCTAAAGGCGCCAGGATCATTGTATTTCCGGAACTGTGTATTACCGGCTATACCTGCGGTGACCTGTTCCTGCAGGAACTTTTGCTTTCGCAGGCGAGAGAGGCTCTGCATACGGTTGCGGATGCCACGCAGGGCAGTGATGCGCTGGTGTTTGTGGGGCTTGCGCTGGAAAAAGACCATAAGCTCTACAACGTGGCGGCAGTACTGCAGAACGGAGAGGTACTGGCTTTTATTCCGAAAAGATATATTCCGTCCTATGCGGAATTCTATGAAACCAGACATTTTATGCCGGGGAATGAGGTGCCGGAGACTTACCTGTTTGACGGAGAGGAAGTACCGTTCGGCACAAATATTCTGTTTGAGGTGGATGCCTTGCATGGGCTGACGGTAGGCTGTGAGATCTGCGAGGATATCTGGGCGCCGCTCTCACCGGGCACGCTGCACGCTTTGGCCGGCGCAACGGTGCTGGTGAATCTGTCTGCATCCAATGAGACGGTGGGAAAGGATGTATACCGTGAAATGCTGGTGAAATCCTCCAGTGCGAAATTGATTGCCGGATATATATACGCTTCGGCGGGCGAAGGAGAATCTACGCAGGATCTGGTCTTCGGCGGACATAATATGATTGCGGAGAACGGGACAATTCTGGTGCAGTCCAAGCGGTTTGCACCGGAAAATATCTATGCGGATCTTGATATCCACAGACTGGGGCATGAGAGAAGAAGGATGATGAGTTATCTGCCGGAGGGACGGGAACGGTATCTGGTGCTGCCTGTTCATATGGAAGAAGAAGAGACGGCGCTGGAACGTACTTTCGGCCCAAGGCCTTTCGTACCGTCCAATCGGGAAGAGTGGGAGAAACGCTGTGAGGAGATTCTGTCCATTCAGTCTTACGGCCTTAAGAAAAGGTATGAACATACAGGATGCCAGTCGGCGGTGATCGGCGTTTCGGGCGGCCTGGATTCTACACTGGCGCTTCTGGTGACGGCCCGTGCTTTTGATATGCTGGGAATTAACAGAGAGCAGATCACTGCCGTGACGATGCCGTGTTTCGGCACAACGGACAGAACCTACGATAATGCCTGCAAGCTGGCCCGCACGCTGGGTGCTGTTCTTCAGGAAATCGATATCAGGGAATCCGTAACGGTACATTTCCGGGATATCGGACAGGATATTGAGAAGCATGATGTTACCTATGAAAACGGGCAGGCGAGAGAGCGTACGCAGATTTTGATGGATATTGCCAACCGCACAGGCGGCCTGGTCATAGGAACGGGAGACATGTCGGAACTGGCTCTGGGATGGGCGACCTATAACGGTGATCATATGTCGATGTATGGGGTGAATGCGGGGGTTCCCAAGACGCTGGTGCGGCATCTGGTGCAGTACTATGCGGACACCTGCGGCAATGACGGACTGAGGGAAGTGCTGCTGGATGTACTTGACACACCTGTCAGTCCGGAGCTTCTGCCGCCGGTGGACGGAACGATATCACAGAAGACGGAAGATCTGGTGGGTCCCTACGAATTACATGACTTTTTCTTATATTATATGCTGCGCTGCGGTTTTGAGCCGGCGAAAATATACCGGATCGCCTGCCGGTCGTTTCAGAATATGTATGACAATGATGTCATATTAAAATGGCTCAAAACCTTCTACAAGAGATTCTTTGCACAGCAGTTTAAGCGTTCCTGCCTTCCGGACGGCCCCAAAGTCGGCAGCGTGGCAGTGTCTCCGCGGGGCGACCTGCGGATGCCCTCAGATGCCTGCGCGGATATCTGGTTAAAACAGGTGGAGGAGTTGTGATGCTGTCGGATTGCCGCTGCTGACACATTGTCCGGGTTATACTCCTCTTTATGGTGTATCGGCTTCCGTATCCCCTTCGTTTTCCAGAGCCTTGTTCAAGGAAGTGGTAATGGCATCCAGAAGGATCATGGAGGTGTACTTGCTTTCATCCGGATATGTGATGTTCTCCAGACTTTGATTGACGATAATCTGATTGGCAAGGTCTTCGAAGGAAGGCTGAATCAGAGGGTACATGGTAGCTACGGCTTCATCCAGATTGATGAGACGTATGGAATTGATATTCTTTTCGTCCACAGTCACCTCGATCTCCACGACATTGTCATTTAGGATCAGAGAAGTGGTATATACACCGGGCACATAGGAATTGGTGGTAGTCTGCGTGACGGTGGACATAGTCTCCTTCTTCTCATCTTTGGGAAGGAACATAATGATGAGCAGAATGATGAAAAGGATACCGAGCACGGCGAAGATTCCGGTATATATTAATTCTTTTACGTGAAGCACGACGATTTTGGTTTTGGAACTCATACAATATCCCCATGGAAAATCTTTTTTATCAGTCTATGACAGGCATTTGGGGTTTATGCATTGTTTGAAGTGATTGTCAATAGCAGAAATTGCAGGCAGGCTGTTTGGGCTGCCGATTTTGGCTGCGAAATCCGAATTTGACAAAGCGGTTTGGTAGTGTTACTATTCACGGCCAATGTCATTAAGTTAAGCCGGACGCGCCTGACATGATAGGAATCTCCTGAGGACGTGCTTTCGCTCAGTTCCAAACGCAGCGGTACTAAATTCGTGGAAAACCTCATTAAGTACCGGCGTTTTCCAATGGCCCTCAGGAGAATCCTATCATATCAGACGCTGTGTATAGACTTAACGTAATGACATTGGGTCGTGAATAGCAACTTGGTAGTTGCATGGATCAATGGAGAAGCCGGAAAGAATTGACACCACCAAGCAAGTTATTTATAATGAAATCCAAGGTTAGAAAGCGGAATATACGCTTGAGAAAAGGAGGAGGAAAGAGATGAAGCGTTTGATGCGAAGCATGAAAAGAAGCCTTGCGTTTCTCCTTGCTGCGGCGATGGTATTTACGATGATGCCGCAGGCGGGGATGACAGCGGAAGCTTCTGCGTATCGGATGGAATCGGCACTGGGGGGGTAAAACTGTTCAAGAGACAGACTTAGCTGCCAATGCCGGTTCTGCCAATGAGGAAGGAGCAGGGCAAGAGAAGGGGTCTGCGGAGGACTCCTTGACAGATGAAAGCTCGGAACCGGATGCCGGGGACGAAACCGGCGGTGAGACGAATCCGGGCGAGGGAGACGGGACCGGCGGCGAGACGGACCCAGGCGAGGGGGACGGGACCGGTGATGTGACGAACCCAGGCGAGGGGGACGGGACCGGCGACGAGACGAACCCTGGTGAGGGGGACGGAACCGGCGACGAGACGAACCCTGGTGAGGGGGACGGAACCGGCGACGAGACGAACCCAGGCGAGGGGGACGGAACCGGTGATGTGACAACTCCTGGTGAGGGAGACGAGACCGGCGGCGAGACAGACCCTGGTGAGGGAGACGAGACTGGCGGCGAGACAGACCCTGGTGAGGGAGACGAGACTGGCGGCGAGACAGACCCTGGTGAGGGAGACGAGACTGGCGGCGAGACAGACCCTGGTGAGGGAGAGGAGACCGATGGCGAGACGGATCCGGACGAAGAGGAGGAAAGCGATAAACTTGATGGGAAATTATCTGCTTTTGGAAGCGCCCGTCCGGGGGAATCGGATTTTACGATAGACGCAGACGGAAAATTGACCGCTTACAATGGGACAGGCGGTGACGTTACGATACCAGATACGGTGACTGCTATTGGAAATAATGTCTTTAAAGGGAAAACCAATATCACAAGCGTTACCATTCCGGGCACTGTATTGTCGATCGGTGACGGTGCGTTTTCGGGCTGTTCCGGGTTGGTAGAAGTGAACTTGAATGAAGGCTTGCAGACTATCGGTAAGGCGGCTTTCGACGGTGTAGCGTTCGGTAAAAAGGAACTGACAGGCATTGTGAATGGGACATTGAGGATACCGGGCAGCGTGAGGAGTATAGGCGGCGCGGCGTTCCGTAACAGCGCGTATCTTGAGACGGTGACATTTGAGAACGGAACAGAGGAGTTAATCATGGACAGCTCCTATGATTATTCGAGCAGCAACGGCGCATTCAAGAACTGTAATTCCTTAAAGCAGGTGACACTGCCGGACAATCTGAGGACCCTGCCTCAGAATACGTTTGAGGGGTGCAGCAGCCTGGAAAAGGCGGAGTTCGGATCAGGCCTTGAGACGATTGGGAACTGGGCGTTTAAAGGGTGCAGCAGCCTGCAGGGTGCTGCGATGCCCGCATCTTTAAAAACGATCGGGGAAGGTGCGTTTTCAGGCTGTTCCGGATTGGAAGAGGTGAGCCTGAATGACGGGCTGGAGACGATCGGAAAAGCGGCTTTCGATGGTGCAGCGTTCGGTAAGCAGGAACTGACAGGCATTGTGAATGGGACATTGAGGATACCGGGCAGCGTGAGGAGTATAGGCGGCGCGGCGTTCCGTAACAGCGCGTATCTTGAGACGGTGACATTTGAGAACGGAGCAGAGGAGTTAGTCATGGACAGCTCCTATGATTATTCGAGCAGCAACGGCGCATTCAAGAACTGTAATTCCTTAAAGCAGGTGACGCTGCCGGATAATCTGAAGACTCTGCCGATCTCCACGTTTGAAGGGTGCAGCAGTCTGGAGGAGGTGCGGTTCGGGTCAGGCCTTGAGACGATTGGGAGCTGGGCGTTTAAAGGGTGCAGCAGCCTGCAGGGTGCATCCATGCCTGCATCTTTAAAAACGATCCAGGAGGGTGCGTTTTCAGGCTGTTCCGGAATGGTAGAGGTGACCCTGAATGACGGGCTGGAGACGATCGGGAAAGCGGCTTTCGATGGTGCAGCGTTCGGTAAGAAAGAACTGACAGGCATTGTGAATGGGACATTGAGGATACCGGGCAGCGTGAGGAGTATAGGCGGCGCGGCGTTCCGTAACAGCGCGTATCTTGAGACGGTGACATTTGAGAACGGAACAGAGGAGCTAGTCATGGACAGCTCCTATGATTATTCGAGCAGCAACGGCGCATTCAAGAACTGTAATTCCTTAAAGCAGGTGACACTGCCGGACAATCTGAAGACCCTGCCTCAGAATACGTTTGAGGGGTGCAGCAGCCTGGAAAAGGCGGAGTTCGGGTCAGACAGTGCAGTGCTTGAGACGATTGGGAGCTGGGCGTTTAAAGGGTGCAGCAGCCTGCAGGGTGCTGCGATGCCCGCATCTTTAAAAACGATCGGGGAAGGTGCGTTTTCAGGCTGTTCCGGATTGGAAGAGGTGAGCCTGAATGACGGGCTGGAGACGATCGGGAAAGCGGCTTTCGATGGTGCAGCGTTCGGTAAGCAGGAACTGACAGGCATTGTGAATGGGACATTGAGGATACCGGGCAGCGTGAGGAGTATAGGCGGCGCGGCGTTCCGTAACAGCGCGTATCTTGAGACGGTGACATTTGAGAACGGAACAGAGGAGTTAGTCATGGACAGCTCCTATGATTATTCGAGCAGCAACGGCGCATTCAAGAACTGTAATTCCTTAAAGCAGGTGACGCTGCCGGACAATCTGAAGACCCTGCCTCAGAATACGTTTGAAGGGTGCAGCAGCCTGGAAGAGGCGGAGTTCGGGTCAGACAGTGCAGTGCTTGAGACGATTGGGAGCTGGGCGTTTAAAGGGTGCAGCAGCCTGCAGGGTGCTGCGATGCCCGCATCTTTAAAAACGATCGGGGAAGGTGCGTTTTCAGGCTGTTCCGGATTGGAAGAGGTGAGCCTGAATGACGGGCTGGAGACGATCGGGAAAGCGGCTTTCGATGGTGCAGCGTTCGGTAAGCAGGAACTGACAGGCATTGTGAATGGGACATTGAGGATACCGGGCAGCGTGAGGAGTATAGGCGGCGCGGCGTTCCGTAACAGCGCGTATCTTGAGACGGTGACATTTGAGAACGGAACAGAGGAGTTAGTCATGGACAGCTCCTATGATTATTCGAGCAGCAACGGCGCATTCAAGAACTGTAATTCCTTAAAGCAGGTGACACTGCCGGACAATCTGAAGACCCTGCCTCAGAATACGTTTGAGGGGTGCAGCAGCCTGGAAGCGGCGGAGTTCGGCATGCATCTTGAGAAGATTGGGGATTGGGCGTTTAGCGGCTGCAGCAGCCTGCGGGGTACAGCGATGCCCGCATCTTTAAAAACGATTGGTACCGGCGCATTTTCAGGCTGTTCCGGGCTGGAAGAGGCGAGCCTGAACGATGGGCTTGGGACGATCGGGGCAGTGGCTTTCGATGGCGCGGCGTTCGGTAAGAAGGAACTGTCGGGCGCCGTTACAGGAGGAGCCCTGACGATACCGGGCAGCGTGACAAGTATAGGCGGCGCGGCGTTCAGAGGCAGCGCATACCTTGAGACAGTGGTATTTGAAAGCGGGACGGCGGAGTTAATCATGAGCAGCTCCTATGATTATTCGAACAGCAACGGCGCATTCAAGAACTGTAAGTCCTTAAAGCAGGTGATCCTGCCGGATCAGCTTAAGACCCTGCCGCAGAATACATTTGATGGCTGTTCCGCATTGGAAGAAATAGAGTTTGGCATTTATCTGGAGAGCATAGGGAACAAGGCGTTTGCCAACTGCAGCAGCCTGCAGTGGGTATATCTTCCGGAGTCCTTGAAAACTATCGAAGCGGAAGCGTTTTCGAATTGTGGAGCATTGGAAGCGTTATATATCCCGAAGACAGTCACGACGATCCGTGACAATATCCTTAACCTGAAGAACTCACCGAAAGCAGTGATCTACGGCGTTCGCGGTTCGGAGGCGGAGAACTATGCAAATAAGAATAATATTCCATTCCGTGAGGAAGGGGAGTTGGAGCGGTCCGTAACGGGAATCTCTTTAAACCGCAGTAAGATCACGGTGGCGGGAGAAGAAGCCCTCAAATCGACGGTCTTGCTGAGAGCAACAGTACGGCCGAGTACGGCGCAGAATAAGAGGGTTGACTTTACTTCTGATAACGGAGACGTTGTGACCGTAGACGCGCAGGGTAAAGTTACGATAAAGGGTTATGGCAAGGCAAATGTTACGGCGACTGCCAGGGATGACAGCAACGGGAGAAAAACAGCGACTTGTGAGATCAATGTATTAAGACGGTGGACCGAAGAGGAAAAAGAATCGATCCGCCAGCAGCTGCAGGACTCCAATGCCGCAAAATTGACGGTGGTGACAAATATATGTGAGACAGTAAAGGATATTTCTCTGGATTGCCCGGCCGAGTTGGGTCTGAAGTCGGCAGAATGGCGTCTTCCCTATTCGGTATCTACAGGGGAGGAGACTTACGATGTGATCGTGGAGAAAGAAGGCTATGAGAAAGCCGTGGTCAGCGGTATCACGATAACAGGAATAACCGTGGAGGGAATATCCGTATCGGGTGCGAATAAGCTGCAGAACGGTAAGAGCACAGTTTTATCCGCAGAAGTACAGACGGCCGGCGGAGAACTTCCGGAAGGCCTCTATGAGATGAAGTGGGAGACCCCTGCGAATTCCGGCGTAAGCCTGACGGAGGATCCGGGGCAGAACACGGTAACCGTGAGGGGAAATGCCAATAAAACGGCAACGGTCACCGGATATCTGCTCCTGAAGAAAGACGGAAAACCGGTCGACAAGAATAACAATGCCCTGAAAAACAGGCAGTGGTTCAGTGCATCCACGAAGATCACTGTGACGGGCGATGCGGTTGCAGACAGGATTGAGATTGAAGCTGTTGACCGGAATGGGCAGAAGGTAGAACTCGCTTCCATGAGGGAACTGACGAATATAACGGAGCCAGTGGAATATCAATTGTCTGCGAAGGTTTATTCAGGAGAAGATCCACTGTCAAATCCTGTCCTGCAGTGGAAGTCCACAAATCCGAGTGTGGCGGAAGTCAAGGCACAGGGAGATAGGGCAACACTTCGTGTCAAGGAAAAAGGCGCGGCGGTCATTTCCGTATCGGCATCGAAGAACGGTGGCTTTACGAAATCCTTCCGTGTTGTCGTGAAGGATAGCACACCGAGACTGGAGGAGACCGGCGTTACCCTGAATCTGAATCAGATACAGCCGTCGGCAGTTGTCCATATCAGTCCTTCTAACGGATATGCTATAGCGGAGGAAAGTCTTGCCGTTGTAAATGCAGACGGCAGAGAGACTGATTTCACGATCCGCCGTGTTGCAAATAAAGAAACGGAATATCAGATCGGTATCAAAGACGGCAAAAATCCGTCCGGAAAACCGAAGGTATTCCTACAGATGAAGACGGACGCCGGAGAGCAGGAGGCGCACAGGCTGCCGCTCACCATCACTATTTCCAGGCAGCTGCCGAAGGTTACTGTGACACAGGAAAATGTCTTTAACCTTTACGAAAAGGCAGCCGAAGCTCAGATAACAGTCAAAGCAGATGCGGAGATTGCGGACATTCAGTACATACCGTCAGCCGCATCGGGGCCGAAGCTTGTTCAGAAGGAGAGTCATCCGGAAGCAGGATATTTTACGGTAACAGCGGACGGACAGACATCAGGCAACTATAAGAAAACATCTGCCAAAGGGAAGCTTCGGATCACTTTTGCAGGCTATAAGGAAGGTGTGGACTACGATAAAGCGTTTACCGTCAAGGTGAATAAGAACCTTCCCGCGGTCCAGGCAGTCCCGGTAAATTCGGTCCTGTATCCGGGAACCTCAGAAACGCCGGAATATCAGGAAACCGAGTTGAATAAAACGGCGATTTCCTTCCGGCTCAAAGCGGGCCAGCAGGATATCACTGCAGAAGAAGGATGGCATATGACGCTGTCCGGCAATGCACCGGCAGGAGTAGATGTAGAACCGGGTTCAGAAGGACAGCCAATCACGGTTACCTTCGATGACAGGGCAAAGAATTCCGTTACGCTGAAATTTGTGGTCAGGAATGATAACTGGATCGACCAGACGGGCGTGAAGGCATCCTGTACCATCAAGAAAGGAACAACGCCGGAAATAGGCTTTTCCAACAGCAAGCTGATATTAAATACGGAGTACGTCCTGGACAAGTACGAACCGGTGGAAACTGCCCTTTGCGTGAAGAATCATCCGGAGCGCCGTATCGTCCGCCTTCTCTCTGTTGAAGGAAAAGATGCCAAGTCCAAAGCTGTGAAGGAGGAAGGTTTTAGCTTCGAATTGAAAGAAAGTACCCTGCTGGTGGGGATCCGAAGCGTGAATCCTTTCACCGCGAAGAACGGGAAATACACGTATCTGGTCAAAGGCATGGATGAAAGGGGCATTCCGGTGAGCGGCAGCCTGACTGTTACGGTGACTAAGACACCCGCCAAGGCGACGGTAAAACAGAGCGGCAGTATCGATCTGCTGAACCGGGAAGGGACACAGATCATCTGTAAACCGACAGTCAAGAATTACACGGATACGATCGAGAATGTCTATCTGTACGGCAGCTATGCGGCAAGCTTCTTGGCAACTTGCGAAGACGGCAGCATTGTCATAAAGGCAAAGCCGGGCAAACGGCTGAAAGTCAAGACCACGTATAAACTGTTCCTCAGGATCAGGCTGTCAAGCGGCGTCATTCTGGACAGTGAAGTAAAGGTAACTCCGAAGCAGAACAATCCCAAGCTGACGCTGAACATGCAGAAAACAGTTCTGTTTGAGGCATCTCCCGGAGAAGCCTGCGGAAGGAGTATTGTGGTGGAACCGGCGAAGGAGGGCGGCCCGGAGATCTCCGGGGTCGAACTGACGAACGGCGGGGATACGTTCGATTATATAGATGAGCAGGACGGAAGAGGAACCTTGTACGTTCTGGATACGGCATCCCAGAAGGTGAATAAGACCTATAAACTCAAGCTGGCAGTCAGATTCAAGGACGGAGCGGTGAATGCAGCACCTGTCTATGTGACAGTATCTGTCAATTACAGAAAGTAATACAAAGTAGTATGTTATCATATGCTTTACAGTCGAAATGCGCATAAACCGCGCATTTACGACCCGATACAGTACACATTCAAGGGGCCGATGTACTCAAATGGTGCATTGGCTCCTGTTTTTACAAAACGGTATCTTATACACCGTGATTGGTATGAATGGATCACGGTGTTTTCCGTTTCCCAAAGCCGGAAAGAATTGATACTGCCATGCCGCAGGCGAATTGGAACGGGCAGATTATAAAGAGTTGACAAATCTATAAAATGGTTGCTATGATAAGACAGAACAAGGGTGTTCTTATTGCAGGAGTGCAGGATAAGAATGCCCTTTTGTATGTATCGGCTTATATGGCAGACAGAAATCCTGCACCAGGTATGCATTTTCATGCAGACAGCGGCGGACCGCATCGGAGCCGGAACTGCATGAAAACGCGGCAGAATGATCAGAGAGAAAGGACAGAGCGTATGAGGAAGCATTATACAAGAGAAGATATCATCCAACGGGTTGAAGATGAGGATGTGGAATTCATCCGGCTTCAGTTTACGGATATCTTCGGCAATCTGAAGAATATGGCGATCACGGCCAGCCAGCTTAAGAAAGCGCTGGATAATGAGTGTATGTTTGACGGTTCTTCGATCGAGGGATTTGCGAGGATCGAAGAGTCCGACATGTATCTGTATCCGGATCTGGACACATGGGAGATCTTTCCCTGGCGTCCCCAGCAGGGTAAGGTGGCACGTCTGATCTGTGATGTATATCGCCCCAACGGACAGCCCTTTGAGGGAGATCCTCGGTATATTTTGAAAAGGGCGCTGAAGAAGGTGGAGGATCTTGGCTATACCTTTGAGGTAGGGCCGGAGTGTGAATTTTTCCTCTTTAATACGGATGAAAATGCGATGCCGACTACGATCACCCATGAGAAAGCCGGTTACTTCGACTTGGGACCTATGGATTTCGGCGAGAACGCAAGGAGAGATATGGTGCTTACTCTGGAGGAGATGGGGTTCGAGATCGAAGCATCCCATCATGAGGTGGCTCCTGCCCAGCACGAGATTGATTTCCGCTATGACGAGGCGCTTGCCACGGCGGACAATATCATGACTTTTAAGCTGGCAGTCAAGACAATCGCCCGCAGACACGGGCTTCATGCAACCTTTATGCCTAAGCCCAAGTTCGGGGTGAACGGTTCCGGCATGCACATCAATATGTCATTATCCAGGGGCGGAAGGAATATATTTGCAGACGAAAGGGATCCGCTGGGATTGAGCCGGGAGGCATATTATTTCATCGGGGGCATCATGAAGCATATGAAAGGCATGACGGCGATCACGAATCCGTTGGTCAATTCTTACAAGAGGCTTGTTCCGGGATATGAGGCACCGGTATATATCGCATGGAGCGCGACCAACAGAAGCCCGCTGATCCGCATTCCTGCTACCCGTGGCAATGGTACCAGGATTGAACTTCGCTGCCCCGACCCGTCAGCAAATCCGTATCTGGCGCTGGCGGTATGTCTCCGTGCCGGATTGGACGGCATCGTGAATCACATTATGCCGCCGGACAGCGTGGACTGTAATATATTCCGGATGACGGAGGAGCAGAAGAAATCCTGCGGGATCGAGGAGATTCCGGGGACTTTGATTGAGGCAATTTACAGTATGGAGGCGGATGATTTCATCAGGGATGTATTGGGAGACCATGTTTACCGTAAATATATCGAAGCCAAGAAGGACGAGTGGTATCGCTACCGTATGCAGGTCACTGACTGGGAGGTGGGCGAGTATCTGAATAACGTGTAGGCTTTCGGCGCCGGACAGTAGAAGAAGAGACAGGAAGGAGGTGGGCGAGTGATCAATATTATTGTGGTTTTGCCGAAAATAGAAGACGCCAGGGGAATCCGCAGTGTGTTGATGAAAAACGGCATTCCGGTGTTGGCGGTATGCTCTACGGGTGCACAGGCTTTGAATCATCTCCGTGATTTAAGTGACGGTATTGTCATATGCGGATATAAGATGACGGATATGATTTACATGGAACTGCGGGATTGTCTGCCGCAGGGATTCGACATGCTGCTTCTGGCATCCAGGGCTGTGTTAAACGACTGCCTTGACAATGATATTATGTGTCTTGCCATGCCTCTTAAAGTACATGACCTGGTCAATACCGTAGATCTTATGTGCCAGACAATCACACGCAGAAGGCGTAAAGCAAAAGCGAAGCTAAAGGGGCGCAGGCCGGAGGAAGAGGCGCTCATCAGACAGGCCAAGGAGGTTCTGATTGCCAGGAACAATATGACAGAGCAGGAGGCCTACCGTTATATCCAGAAATGCAGCATGGACAGCAGTACCAATATGGTGGAAACGGCGCAGATGGTATTGACGATGATGCGGAATTAAAAAAGGACAGGGTGATACATAGAGCACATTTTACGCAGCATAATGCAGTAAATGTGCTCTGATTGTTATCCGGTTGTGGTAATTTATAGATAGCGGAATCGGAATAGCGAAAGGGGTGCGGATAACATGAAGTTTACGAAAATGCATGGCTGTGGAAATGATTATATCTATATCAACGGATTTACGGAAAGGATAGGACAGGAAAAGAAACCGGAACTGGTACGGTGTATCAGCGACAGACATTTCGGCATCGGAGGAGACGGGGCAATCTTTATCAATCCATCGACGGAGGCGGACTTTGAGATGGAGATGTACAATGCAGACGGAAGCCGGGCCCAGATGTGCGGCAACGGTATCCGGTGTGTGGCAAAATATGTTTATGATAAAGGACTGACCAATAAAACCGATATAAGTGTCATAAGCTGTGGGCAGATCAAATATCTGCAGCTTTCTTTGAAAGACGGCAAAGTCAATATGGTCCGGGTTAATATGGGGGCTCCGGAGCTTGTGGCTGAGCGTATTCCGGTGCTTTTGGAAGAGGGCGGCAAGGTCGGAAAG
The DNA here is from genome assembly GCA_910575245.1 of Clostridia bacterium. GTDB lineage: Bacteria > Bacillota > Clostridia > Lachnospirales > Lachnospiraceae > UBA3282. Next base: position 68,835 of record CAJTEN010000016.1, read on the forward strand.
AAGGATAAAAATGACAGATGTGTCATTGGCAGGCCGATCACCGTGCAAGGGACAGTATACAAAATGACATGTGTATCAATGGGAAATCCGCATGCTGTTGTTTTCCTTGACAATGTGGCGGACCTGAAAATCCAGGAGATCGGTCCGTATTTCGAGAATCACAAGTGCTTTCCGCAGAGAATCAATACGGAGTTTGTCAGGGTTTTGGACAGACATACGGTGGAGATGCGTGTCTGGGAACGCGGTACGGGTGAGACGCTTGCCTGCGGCACAGGGTGTTGTGCTGCGGTAGTTGCCTGTGTTTTAAATGGTTTGACGTTTGACACGGTTACTGTTAAACTGTTAGGTGGTGAGATTGAGATCACATGGGACAGGGAGAATAATCTGGTCTATATGACCGGGCCGGCGGAAACGGTTTTTGAGGGTGAGTGCTGAGAAGGACGGCAATATTTTCAAGGTATACCAGGACCGGTTTCGTAACGGGAAGGGCTAAGTTCCGGTGATGGTTTAAACAGGAAGCAGCAGTGAAGAACAGGGAGGACGATATGGTTAAAGTAAATGACAATTATTTAAAATTGCCCGGAAGTTATCTGTTTTCAACGATCGGCAAGAAGGTGAATGCCTATATGGCAGCGAATCCGGATAAGAAGGTTATCAGACTGGGGATCGGTGATGTGACGCAGCCTCTTTCGCCGGCGGTCATAAGCGCTCTGCACGGTGCGGTGGATGAGATGGCGGATGCGAAGACGTTTCGCGGATATGCGCCGGATTTGGGATATGAGTTCTTAAGGAATGCAATAGCGGACAATGATTACAAGGCAAGAGGATGCCAGATAGAGGCGGATGAGATTTTCGTGTCGGACGGCGCAAAATGTGATTCCGGCAACATTCAGGAGATTTTTGCGCTGGACAACAGGATCGCAGTCTGTGATCCCGTATATCCGGTGTATGTGGACACCAATGTGATGGCGGGCAGAACAGGTACCTACGATGCCGATACGGGCAACTGGAGTGATGTGATCTATATGCCCTGCACGGCAGAGAACAATTTTGCACCGGAATTACCGAAGGAAGTACCGGACCTGATTTATCTGTGCTTCCCCAATAACCCTACGGGTTCCACAATCAACAAGGCACAGCTGCAGGACTGGGTTGACTATGCCAATAAGAACGGCTCCGTCATTATTTATGATGCGGCTTATGAGGCATATATCTCAGAAGACGATGTACCGCATACGGTTTATGAGTGCGAAGGTGCGAGAACCTGTGCGATTGAGCTTCGGTCCTTCTCCAAGAATGCAGGATTTACCGGCGTGCGTCTGGGCTTTACGGTTGTCCCGAAGGAACTGAAGGCCGGGGATGTGGCCTTGCATGCCCTGTGGGCAAGACGCCATGTCACCAAGTATAACGGCGCGCCCTACATTATCCAGAGAGCCGGAGAGGCGGTATACAGCGAGGCCGGCAAGAAGGAGACGAAAGCACTGGTTAGCTATTACATGAAGAATGCGGCTTATATTTTGGATGGGCTGAAATCTGCGGGATTTAGCGTATCCGGCGGTGTGAATGCGCCCTATATCTGGCTGAAAGCGCCGAATAATATGACCAGCTGGGAGTTTTTTGATTATCTGCTTGAGAATGCCAATGTGGTAGGTACGCCCGGCTCGGGATTCGGCCCCAGCGGAGAGACCTTCTTCCGCCTGACTGCATTTGGAAGCTATGAGAATACGGTGGAGGCGGTTGACCGGATTAAGAAGCTTTCGGTTTAAGCTGAGATGACAGGGGAAGTGGCTGAACCGACAGGGTTTGGTGCTTTGTAACGGATAGAGCTGTGACAATGAGAAAGGAAACGGGCAGATGGATCTCTATTTACTCCGGCATGGAGAGACGGATTGGAACAAGGCGGGCCTTCTGCAGGGGCATACGGACATTCCCCTGAATGAAAACGGAAGAAAGCAGATGCGTGAAACGGCACGGAAGCTGGGTGACTTAGGGGTGAAAATGGATGTGATTCTGTCCAGTCCGCTGCACAGAGCCCGCGAGAGTGCTGAGATTGCCGCAGGCAGGCTGGGATACCCGATAGAGGATATCATCCTGGAACCGATGCTGACCGAGCGCGGATTCGGTGCGGGAGAGGGCCTGACGATGGCAGAGAGAGAGTTGAAGTTCCCAAATCATGACTATCCCGGCATGGAATGTCAGACAGAGCTGATCCGGAGGGCAGGGGAGGCGTTTGCAAAGATCGTGGATACTTGTCCTGATGCGGAGAATATCCTTCTGGTGGCTCACGGGGCTGTCCTGTTTGCGTTGTTGGAGGCGGTGTCGGCGGAGAGAATCGTCGATGAGGACACGGCGGCTGCATTGACGCAGGGAAGTATTTACAGAATCCGATATACGGACGGCAGAACCGGATTTGCGAAATATGATGAGGATAGCGCAATGTTTCTCGAGGCCGATACGGCGATGGTCGCCCGGTCAGTGAGGATTTATATGTAAAAGACATAGTAAGCAAAGTTATATACCGGGTTGCAAAACAGGAAATATTTTGCTACAATAGAGACGCTGAAAAGCACTATATTATTTTTATGTGTGAGGAGGAGAAGTAAGATGGATGAAACATATGCTGTAGCAGCAGGCATACTCATGGTGTATTGGGTGATCGTTCTTGTTATTGCGGTCGTATGCCTGGTCGGTATGTGGAAGATGTTTGTGAAGGCCGGCAAGCCGGGCTGGGGTGCGATCATCCCCTTTTACAACACGTACTGCCTGTTTGAGATGAGCTTTGGAACAGGATGGCTGTTTCTCTTGTTGTTCGTTCCGTGTGTCAACGCAGTGATTATGATCGTCATGTGGATTAAGCTGGCACAGGCATTTGGCAAGGGAGCCGCTTTCGGTGTGGGAATTCTGTTCCTTCCCTTTATTTTCCTGCCGATGCTGGGATTCGGCGATGCGCAGTTCATAGGACCGGTGAAGAAATGACAGATTCTGTAACAGGGAAGCCTTTGGCTTCCCTGTTACAGGCTGCCGTACCGTTTTTGTATTTTTTTGGATACAAAGGTTGTTTTTTGAATTTAATTATGGTATATGTAAATCATATGTTAGAAATGCTATGAAGGAGACTCACCCTGCAGGAAGCGACAGGAATACAGCGTCACCGACTGAGAGCGCTGTTTGTGGATGGCCGGGATCGGGAACACTCCGGAGCAGATTACCTGAATTGTATCACATTTATGGAGGACGCAGGATTTACCTGATGCAGGCGGGCGTACAGTATATGACATATCTGTGAGAAGATACACTAGGGTAATACGTTGCACGCGTTAAGTGTTAAGAGTGGGTAAGGCGAAGAAACACCTTGTTGGAGGTGTCGGCTTATCAATGCGGGTGGTACCGCGGATAATCATGAATATCCGTCCCGGAATACAGAAATGTGTTCCGGGACTTTTTATGTCTCCTGGAACATGATCAACGGAAAGGAGACCAAAACAATGACAATCAAAAACATCTACAGAGACGTAACTTTACAGCAGGTAAGCGAGGCCGACATCGGCAGAGAGATCCGGGTGGCGGGCTGGATCGAGAATATAAGGGACCACGGCGGCGTGTCTTTCGTGGATCTGCGTGATATGTACGGCGTGCTTCAGATTGTTATGCGCGATACCACATTGCTGGATGGATTGTCCAGAGAAATGAGCATATCCGTAGAGGGGCTGATCGAACACAGAGATGAGGAGACATACAATCCCAGAATTCCCACCGGAACGATCGAACTGGAGGCACATAAGGTAGAGGTGCTTGGCAGAGTTTATAAGCAGCTTCCCTTTGAGATCATGACATCTAAAGAGACGAGAGAGGATGTCCGTCTGAAATACCGGTATCTTGACCTGCGCAACCAGAAGGTGAAGGATAACATTATATTCCGCTCTAAAGTGATTGCCTATCTGCGCAAAAAAATGACGGAAATGGGATTCCTGGAGATCCAGACGCCGATCCTGTGTGCTTCCTCACCGGAAGGGGCCAGAGATTATATCGTGCCGTCCAGGAAATATAAAGGTAAATTCTATGCACTTCCGCAGGCGCCGCAGCAATATAAACAGCTTTTGATGGTGTCCGGTTTTGACAGGTATTTTCAGATTGCCCCTTGTTTCCGGGATGAGGATGCCAGGGCTGACCGCTCTCCCGGGGAGTTCTACCAGCTGGATTTCGAGATGAGTTATGCAACCGAAGAGGATGTGTTCCGTGTGGGCGAGGAAGTACTTTCGGCGGCCTTCGAAAAATTTGCGCCGGAAGGCTATGAGATAACGAAGGCGCCCTATCCCGTGATCAGCTACAAACAGGCGATGCTGGAGTTCGGGACGGATAAACCGGACCTGCGCAACCCGCTTCGTATCATTGACCTGACGGAATTCTTCCAGGCGTGCTCTTTCAAACCCTTCCATGGCAGGACAGTTCGCGCGATCAAGGTGCATGCGGAAATGTCCAAGGGCTTCCACGAGAAGCTGCTGAGATTCGCGGTGGGGCTGGGCATGGGCGGTCTCGGGTATCTGGAAGTGGCAGAGGATATGAGTTACAAGGGACCCATTGACAAGTTTATTCCGGAGGAAAAGAAGGGAGAACTGGCTTCCCTTGCGGGACTTGCAGCGGGGGATACGATCTTCTTCATCGCGGATAAGGAAGAGCGGGCGGCATATTATGCGGGACAGATCCGTAATGAACTGGGAGAGAAACTGGAACTGACTGAGAAGCAGGCGTATCGTTTCTGCTACGTCAATGATTTCCCGATGTTTGAGCAAGATCCGGAGACGAAGCAGATCGGCTTCACCCATAACCCCTTCTCCATGCCTCAGGGCGGGCTGGAAGCGCTAAGCACCATGGATCCGCTTGAGATCCTTGCTTATCAGTATGATATCGTATGCAACGGTGTGGAACTGTCCTCCGGCGCGGTACGTAACCATGATATGGAGGTAATGGTCAAGGCCTTCGAAATAGCAGGTTATGATGAGGAGACCTTAAAGAATAAATTCGGGGCATTGTACAATGCATTCCAGTTTGGAGCGCCGCCTCACGCAGGTATGGCGCCGGGTGTTGACCGCATGCTCATGCTGCTTCGGAATGAGGAGAACATCCGGGAAGTCATCGCCTTCCCCATGAGCGGAACGGCTCAGGATCTGATGTGTGGCGCGCCTGATGATGTGACAGAACAGCAGCTTCGGGAAGTGCATATTAAGATCAGGGCGTAGCTACAGGAAAGGGCAGGAAGAAAGGATAAATCATGGCAAATATCATCAGTGACGAGACAATTGAATATGTGGGTATTCTGGCGAAGCTGGAATTGTCCGCTGAGGAGAAAGAACAGGCGAAGGCTGATATGGGCAGGATGCTTGATTATATCGATAAGCTGGGCGAGCTGGATACCACCGGTGTAGAGCCGCTGTCCCATGTATTTCCGGTACAGAACGTGTTTCGGGAGGATGTGGTAACGAACAGTGACATGAGGGAAGAGTTGCTGGGCAATGCGCCGGAACAGAAGGATGGGATGTTCATGGTGCCGAGGACCTTCGAATGAGACGGTGACAGCACGCACTGTGCTGTCGGGCAGTGTGTATAAGAGGAGAGGAGGCAGACTCTATAATGAGTATCACGGATATGACAGCGGTGGAGGTGGCGGCTGCCATCAGGGCGGGGAAGATGACCGCCGTGGAAGCGGCAGAAGCCATGCTTGCCCGCATTGAGGAACAGGATAAGAGATACAACTGCTATGTGACGGTGGACCGTGCAGGCGCGCTGGCACAGGCAAGGGAAGTGCAGGCGAAGATCCGGGCGGGCGAGTTGACAGGACCGCTGGCAGGGGTGCCTGTGGCGGTCAAGGATAATATGTGCACGGAAGGGCTGCTTACCACATGCTCTTCTAAGATATTGGGTAATTTCGTGCCGGCCTACACGGCAGAGGCAGTGTTGAAGCTTAAGGAAGCAGGAGCCGTGATCCTGGGTAAAACCAATATGGATGAGTTTGCCATGGGATCTACCACCGAGACTTCGGCTTACGGCGTGACGAGAAACCCCTGGAATACCGGGCATGTACCGGGCGGTTCTTCCGGCGGTTCCGCGGCGGCGGTGGCGGCGGGGGAATGCTGTTACGCACTGGGCTCCGACACCGGCGGCTCTATCAGACAGCCTGCATCCTATTGCGGCGTTGTGGGTATGAAGCCGACTTACGGGACGGTGTCCCGTTACGGATTGATTGCCTACGGTTCTTCTTTGGACCAGATCGGTCCGCTTACTAAGGATGTGACGGACTGTGCGGCGGTGCTGGAGGCCATCGCCTCCCACGATGAGAAGGACTCCACATCCGTGGAAAGACAGGATACCGACTTTACGTCCGCACTGGTGGAGGATGTGAAGGGGATGCGCATCGGTATTCCCAATGACTATCTCGGCGACGGGCTCGATGAGGAAGTGAAGGCGGCGGTTCTGAAAGCGGCGGCGGATCTGGAGGGTAAAGGCGCCGTGGTGGAACGCTTTGATTTAAGCCTGGTGGAATATGCGATTCCCACTTACTATACCATCGCGGCGGCAGAGGCAAGCTCGAATCTGGAACGGTTCGACGGCATCAAATACGGGTATCGGACCGAAGCGTATGCAGGGCTTCACAGCATGTATAAGAAATCACGCTCCGAGGGCTTCGGCGAGGAAGTGAAACGCCGTATCATGCTGGGATCCTTCGTGTTAAGCTCCGGTTACTATGACGCCTACTATCTGAAAGCGCTGCGTGTAAAAGCGCTGATCAAGAAGGCCTTCGATGAAGCTTTCGCAAAATATGATGTGATCCTGGGGCCGGTGGCGCCCACGACGGCGCCTGAGCTGGGTTATAGTCTCTTGGATCCGATCAGGATGTATCTGGGCGATATCTATACGATCGCCGTCAATCTTGCGGGGCTGCCGGGCATCAGCCTGCCCTGCGGCATAGACAAAAACGGGCTTCCCATCGGGCTGCAGTTGATCGGTGACTGTTTTCAGGAGAAAAAGCTGATTCAGACAGCTTACACTTATGAAAGGCTCAGGGGGGGCTTCCCATCAGGGAAAGACCAGGAAATTAACAGTCCAGAGCCGGACGAAAAGGAGGAATGCCGTCATGAGTAAAATGTTGCAGGACGAACTTTCAAATTACGAGACTGTCATCGGTCTGGAAGTGCATGTGGAGCTTGCCACGAAGACAAAGATATTCTGCGGCTGTTCCACTGCGTTCGGCGCGGAGCCGAATACTCAGACATGCCCGGTGTGTACCGGTATGCCGGGCTCCCTTCCGGTATTGAATAAGCAGGTGCTGGAATATGCGATTGCAGTAGGGCTTGCCACGGACTGTGAAATTACCAGATATGCCAAATTTGACAGGAAGAATTATTTCTATCCGGATAACCCGCAGAACTACCAGATCTCTCAGCTTTATCTGCCGATCTGCCGTAACGGCGGCGTGGAAATCGAGACGGAAGAAGGTGGAGTAAAGACCGTGGGGATCCATGAGATTCATATGGAGGAAGACGCCGGCAAGCTGATTCATGACGAGTGGGAGGACTGTTCACTGGTGGATTACAACCGTTCCGGCGTGCCCCTCATAGAGATCGTGTCAGAGCCGGATATGCGCAGCGCGGAAGAAGTCATTGCCTATCTGGAGAAACTGCGGTTGATCATTCAGTATCTTGGGGCTTCGGACTGTAAACTGCAGGAAGGATCCATGCGTGCGGACGTGAATCTGTCTGTGCGGAAGACGGGCGCCGCACAGTTCGGCACCAGAACCGAGATGAAGAACCTGAATTCTTTCAAGGCAATCGCCAGGGCGATTGCGGGTGAGACGAAGCGGCAGATTGACCTGATCGAGTCCGGTGAAAAAGTAATACAGGAGACCAGGAGATGGGATGATACGAAGGGAGAGTCCTATGCCATGAGAAGCAAGGAGGATGCTCAGGATTACCGTTACTTCCCGGATCCGGATCTGGTGCCTGTGGCGGTGAGCGAGGAAATGCTGGAGCAGATCAGGGCGAAGCAGCCGGAATTCCGTAATGAGAAAATGAAACGGTACAAAGAGGAGTTCGATATTCCGGATTATGATATTGAGATTATTACGGGTTCCAAGCATATGGCAGATTTGTTCGAGGCGGCCACGGCAATCTGCGGCCAGCCCAAGAAGGTATCCAACTGGCTGATGGGGGAGACGATGCGCCTGATGAAGGAAAAGGAGACGGACGCCCAGGATCTTTCGTTTTCTCCGGAAAATCTGGCGAAGCTGATCGGGCTGGCGGATGCCAAAGTGATCAACGGTTCCGTAGCCAAGGAAGTCTTCGAGGTAATGTTTGAGGAGGATATTGATCCGGAACAGTATGTGGAAGAGAAGGGGCTTAGGACCGTCAATGACGAAGGCGCCCTGCGGAAAACGATCGCGGAAGTTATTGCCGCCAATCCCCGGTCGGTGGAGGACTATCGAAACGGAAAAGAAAAAGCCATTGGTTTCCTGGTAGGGCAGACCATGAAAGCGATGAAAGGGAAGGCGGATCCCGGAGCGGTAAATCAGATCTTAAGAGAAGAGTGCCGTAAGTAATGCCCTCTTTTCATGGAGTGTTTGTGGATCCGCGGTACTGTTTCGGCGTGTAGCCCACATATTTTTTAAACTGCCTGTTGAAATTAGACAGGTTCTGGAAACCGCAGGCGAATGCGATTTCCAGAGAAGGCGCCGTGGAATTGCGCAGCATCTCGCAGGCAAGCTTGATCCTGAGCTGAATGATATATTCCATGGCGCTGATTCCCACCATTTTTTTGAAGCAGTACATGAAATAGCTCCTGCTTAAGTGGGCCATCTGCGCCAGCTGTTCTATGCTGATGGCTTCTCTGTAATTAAGGTTAATAAATACCAGCGCTTCCCGAATATTCTCCATCTGATTCTCATCCTGATTTTTGACGGTCGTAATACATCCGGTTTCTTGCAACAGCCACAGGAAGCGGAGCAGTTCGCTCTTCATATGCAGGTCGGCGGCCGGTGAATTTTCTTTGACACAGATAAAAATCTGTTCTACGCATTGCCTGATCTCTCCGTATGCTGCGTGACTTCCGGAAATGGGCAGAAGAATCTCGCGGTTTCCGTTGATGATCGGTTCCATAAAGGAAATCCCGCACCGTTCTTCTTTACCGATTCCAAGCAGTTCTTCCCGAAACACCAGCGTGTTGTAAACCTGCAAATCGTCCCCATAGGGGTAGAGTGCATGAAGCCTGTTGGGCGGAATCAGGATAATATCGCCGGCATCTGCGATAAACTTGTCTTCTCCGCAGGTGAATTCACTTTTGCCGCTTACGATATAATTCAGCTCGAACTCATTATGCCAGTGCGGGGGTACGAGCGGAAACTGGTCAGGCACCCTGCAGGCGAAGAAATCATAGGGGATTCTGACGGAACCGTGCTTTCTTTTTTCTTTGGAAGATGTTGTATTCATTTCGTAATCCTTTCCGGAAGGGCAATTATCCCATATATAGGCCGGGAATTGTGTAATTGTCATAAGAGCCGTCAGAAAACGTCGGTACTTAGGAACTGTCCATTAATAACTTGTGCATTTGACTTGTCTAAATCCGTACAGTCTGCGTTGTCATCAGTCGACGTACCCTGGTACGCCTCCTTCTTCTGCCTTGCCTGTGCGAATTTATCCTGCGTCATCTGCACAAGTTATTTTCGGACACTTCCTTAGAGGAGTATCTTTAAACTGTAAAGTACTATAGTATCATTTTTCAGTATTATAGCAGTAGTCTCAAGCATGTTCTAAGATTATTATATCATTATAAGAAGTGAACGCAAATCAAATTCTGAAAGGAGACCATGAAATGTCAAAGTGGCTTGACAACGCAATCTTTTACGAAATTTATCCTCAGTCTTTCAAGGATACGAACAGCGACGGAATCGGAGATTTCAACGGAATTATCGAGAAACTGGACTACATCAAAGAATTGGGATGCAACGCGATCTGGATGAACCCGTGTTTTGAATCACCCTTCGGAGACGCCGGATATGATGTGGCGGATTATTGTAAGGCGGCGCCCCGGTATGGCACCAATGATGATCTGAAGCGTCTTTTCGACGAGGTACATAAACGGGATATGCATATACTGCTGGATCTCGTTCCCGGCCATACTTCCGTGGAACACCCCTGGTTCAAGGAATCCATGAAACCGGGGAGGAATGAGTATACCGACCGCTATGTGTGGACCGACTGTGTCTGGGAAGAACCCAAGGGTATGGGAAGTCTGCGCGGAATTTCTGACAGGGACGGTTCCTGTGCAGTGAATTTCTTCTCCAACCAGCCTTCCCTGAATTACGGTTTTTACAAACCGGATCGGCCCTGGCAGCAGTCCATGGAGGATCCCGGCCCGCAGGCAACAGTGGCCGCGCTGAAAGACGTTATGCGCTTCTGGCTGAAGATGGGCTGTGACGGCTTCCGCGTAGATATGGCGGGCTCCCTCGTAAAACATGATGAGGAGGGCAAAGGCACCGTGAAGCTCTGGCAGGGTATCCGCGCTTTCCTGGATCAGGAATTCCCGGACGCTGCCATGGTATCTGAGTGGAGTAAGCCGAAGAATTCTCTGTCAGGCGGATTCCATATGGACTTCATACTGTTTGGCGGCCCTGATGACCCTAATAACCTGTTCCGTTCTCCGGAACCCTTCTTCGCCAGCCGTGGAAAAGGCGATATTTCGAAGTTTGTAAGGAAATATAAAGAGGATTACGAAGAGACGGCACGCAAGGGCTTGATCTGTATTCCCTCCGGTAATCATGACGTGGACCGTCTGGCAAGACATTTGCATGGCGATGAGCTGAAATTTGCTTTCGCATTCCTGCTTTCCATGCCCGGAGCGCCTTTTATTTATTACGGAGATGAGATCGGCATGCGTTATGTGGAAGGTCTGCATTCCGTGGAGGGCGGCTATAACAGAACCGGTTCCCGTTCTCCCATGCAGTGGGATGACGGTGTGAATGCCGGATTCAGTCTTGCCAGCAAAGAGAAGCTGTATATTCCGATGGATGAGAGCAAGGACCGTCCTACGGTACAGAATCAGATGGCGGACGAGACATCTTTGTATCACGAAGTGAAGAGACTGATTGCACTGCGCCAGGCACATCCGGCGTTACAGAGCAAAGGGGAGATTGATTTCCTCTATGCGGAAGAGAATGCTTATCCGCTGGCTTTCCTCCGAAGCGCGGGGGATGAGAAGATACTTGTGGCCATCAACCCCTCAGACAGGGATACAGCATTTGACTGTGCTTACGGTTTAGGAAAGGAACTGTATACGTTCGGTGGCAAAATGAGTGCTGCGGAGGGTAAGATCACTGTGCCTGCAGGGACATTCGGATTCTACCTGGCAGGATAGGCTATGGCGGCTTACGGTATGTATGCCGTAACATGATATAGGGAGCAAGAAGGCCTGTTGTCTGTTTTTACGGATGACAGGCTTTTCCATGCCTGTAACGGGCCGGAGGCCACGGCAGGTATTCCCGGGAAAAGGTATGAGGATAGATCAAATTCTGTTCACAATAGGTCATTGAGTCGTTATTGGCAGTTTGCTAGTATAAAAAAGACGAAATGGTTCATGTATTGTTATGCCGCCGATGGCGGCATGGGCGGCATGGTTGACAAATATAGTTTCTTACTTGAGGGATACAGGAAGGAGAGAAGAGGATGGACAGAAGCAAGGCAAGAAAAAGGGCGGAGGAGCTGGTTTTGAAAATGACACTGGAGGAGAGGGCTTCTCAGTTGAAATATGACGCACCGGCGATCCCAAGACTGGGAATACCGGCATATAACTGGTGGAATGAGGCTCTCCACGGGGTGGCGAGAGCCGGGCAGGCGACCATATTTCCCCAGGCGATCGGCCTGGGCGCTTCCTTCGATGAAGACATGGTATATGAGATTGCGGAGGTAATAGCCGAAGAGGGTCGTGCGAAGTATAATGCATATTCACGGCAGGATGACAGAGATATCTACAAGGGACTGACCTTCTGGGCTCCCAACGTTAACATTTTCCGGGATCCCAGATGGGGAAGAGGACACGAGACTTACGGGGAAGATCCATACCTTACTGCCAGGCTGGGGGTAAAGTTTGTCCAGGGGCTTCAGGGAGAAGGCCCTGTGATGAAGGCGGCGGCATGCGCGAAGCACTTTGCGGTACATTCGGGGCCGGAGGCGCTGCGGCATGAGTTCAATGCGAAGGCATCGGCAAAGGATATGGAGGAGACCTACCTTCCGGCATTTGAAGCGCTGGTAAAAGAGGCGAAGGTGGAAGCGGTGATGGGAGCCTATAACCGTACCAACGGGGAACCGTGTTGCGGCAGTAAAACCCTGATCCAGGATACATTGAGGGAAAAATGGGGATTTCAGGGGCATTTTGTGTCGGACTGCTGGGCGATTAAAGATTTTCATGAAAATCATGAAGTCACCTGCTCGGCAGAAGAGTCGGCAGCGATGGCTTTGGACGCAGGATGTGACCTGAACTGCGGGAACACCTATTTACATATCCTGAATGCCTGCAAGGACGGGCTGGTTACGGAAGCGGCTGTCACAGAAGCGGCTGTCCGGCTTTTTACTACCAGATATATGCTGGGATTGTTTGATAAAAATGAGTACGACGAAATCCCTTACGATGTAGTGGAGTGCAGGGAGCATCTTGCCCTGTCGGAAAGAGCGGCAGAGGAAAGCTTTGTCCTGTTGAAAAACGACGGTCTTCTTCCGCTTAAGAAAGACAGGCTTAAGACAATCGGCGTGATCGGGCCCAATGCGGACAGCCGTGCCGCACTGGTTGGGAATTATCATGGAACCGCCACGGAATATGTGACTGTGCTGGAAGGAATACGCCGGTATGTGGGAGACGATGTGAGGATATTCTATTCTGTGGGAGCGGAGCTTGCAAAGGACAGGACGGAAGGGCTGGGATATCGGTACGACAGGCTCTCTGAGGCCAGGACCGTCGCAGCACACAGCGATGTGGTTGTTTTGTGCCTGGGGCTGGATGAAACGCTGGAAGGAGAAGAAGGAGATACGGGTAACAGCTATGCGTCAGGGGATAAGGTATCCCTGCAGCTGCCGGATTCCCAGCTTGCCCTTATGGAGGCTGTTGCCGGGTGCGGTAAGCCTGTGGTGCTGTGTCTGTGTGCGGGAAGCGATATCGATCTGCGTTATGCCGACAGTCATTTTAACGCCATAGTCCAGCTGTGGTATCCCGGAGCGCAGGGAGGGAATGCCGCGGCCAGGATGTTGTTTGGGGAGGAGTCGGTTTTCGGCAAGCTGCCCGTGACTTTCTACGAAACACTGGAAGAACTTCCGGAGTTTACGGATTACTCCATGAAAGGAAGAACCTACCGTTATATGGAAGGAAAAGCGCAGTATCCCTTCGGATATGGACTGAATTACGGAAATGTGGTAATGAAGGAGGCGTTTCTGGATGGCAATCAAGTCATGGCAGTGGTGGAGAATGAAGGGGAAACAGATACGGAAGAAGTTATACAGATTTACATCAGAGCCGTATCCTGTGAGGCGGCGCCGCCCAATCCGCAGTTATGTGCCTTTAAAAGAATCTTTGTGAAAGCCGGGGAGACGGTGGGCACGGCGCTTACCATAAGGCCGGAGGCGTTTACGCTGGTTGGAGAGGACGGCCAAAGGTTTACTGCAGAAGGAGCATACAGAATTTATGCAGGGTTCGGGCAGCCGGATGAAAGGACGGAAGAATTGACCGGCAAAAAGCCGGTTGTGATAGAACTGGCCTGTCCAAATGCAGCGGTTCAGGGATAAATAACAGGGGAGCAGAAGGCCGGGCTGTTACAGGGATACGGAGAATTTCCGGAAACGGGACTTGACAGGAATCAGATGAAATCTGATAATTATTAGATATTGGAACGAGATCGAATCTTATGGAAAGAGGTAACGAAATGGTTACTCTAAAGGAAATTGCCAGGGCGTGCCAGGTTTCGCCTACCACAGTGTCTAATATCCTGAACGGAAAGCCCAAAGTCAGTGAGGAGACGAGGCAGAGAGTGTTGAAAACTGTAGATAAAATGGGATACAGGCCCAATTATATTGCCCAGGGACTGCGGAATCAGAAGACCAGCACAATTGGGATCATTGTGGAGGATATTTCGCAGTTTTCCACGCCGGAAATCGTGGAGGGGATTATGAGCCGCTGTGAGGAGAAAGGGTACCGGGCTATCGTAAAGAACCTGCGTCTTTATGCCAGATGGAGCGATTCGTGGTATGACAATGAAAGCCGGTATCATTCTATTCTGGATCCGGCGCTGAAAGAGCTGGAATCCATTAGAGTTGACGGTATAATTTATGTTGCGGGACATGCAAGGATGATCCACTGTTTTCCGGAGGAGTTCAGGATTCCGGCGGTAATGGCGTATGCTTTTTCGAATGACCCGGGAGTGGTCACCGTGGCCATTGATGACAAAAGATCGGCTTGCGAAATCGTGCAGTATCTGATAGCAAAAGGGCACAGAAAGATAGGAGTGATCGGGGGCAAGGAGAATAATATCCATACGCAGCAAAGACTGCTGGGATATCAGCAGGCCTTGTTTGAAAACCAGATTCTGTACAATCCAGCCTGGGTCAGATATGCGGACTGGGAAAAAGAAGGCGCCTATCTGGCGGCCGGGGAACTGTTGAAGGAGGAAGTGACGGCGATTTTCTGCATGGCGGACCGGATGGCGGGAGGGGTCTACTGCTGCCTGGACGAAATGGGGCTTCGTGCAGGGAGGGATATTGCGGTAGCCGGTTTTGATAATCAGACCATCGCGGAGTATTTTGTCCCGGGATTGACGACAATGGCATTGCCGTTAATAGAGATCGGAAATACTTCGGCGGATTTCCTGTTAAAGCAGATCGACGGTGTGGAAGAGGAAAAACCGGACAGGGTTCTGATTCCCTGTACATTTAAAGAGCGGGAGTCCGTTCATCAGATATAAGTGACGGAAGCAATATACGGCAGTTTATGCAGGAACGAAAGCAATTTTAATGCTGTTTGCTATAATATTAAACAAAAGAAAAAACTGAATCATGAAGATGGCAGGCTGACGGCTGCCGCACCGATCCGGTGTGGCAGCTTTTTTTTGTTTAAGAAAAGAATGTTTCAGGATTTTCGGGTTTATTTAAAGATTGTGTGCGTGATATGTGACTCGGATGAGGTTTAACGATACGCATACGCAAAATATTAAAAAATGGATAGAAATTAGAAGCATTATGCTGTATTTTTTTGAATTAATTTCGATTTTTATTGACAATATGCCAGGGGGGGGGTAAAATATTAATACAAAAATGTTTAACGTTAAACAAACAGCCCTTGGAGAGGGGCCTTAAAAACTACTACTATTATTATTATGAAGGAGTTGAAGGTGTAAATGATGAAATTTTGGAAAAAGAGTGCTGCAGTGCTGCTGGCATGTCTGACCGTAACCAGTCTGACGGCATGCGGCGGCGGTGGTTCGGATGATCCAGCCGTTTCCGATGAGAGCGGCAATGCTTCCGGCAGTGAAAGCACAGGCGGCGCTGCAAATGACGGTGATATTGTAAAACTGGTTGTCTGGGGAGTCGGTACTGCGGATACAGAAGACTGTAATGAGATTGCCGCAGCGATCAGTGAGATTACACGTGAGAAGATCGGTGTTGAAATTGAACTTGTCCGCGGCCAGGATGCGGAGCAGATTAATCTGGCTCTTTCCTCCGGGGAGCCTATTGACCTGTTGAACTATAATAATGTGAACGGCCAGCTGGCTACGATCGTCCGCAACAGCTATGCTACCGGTCTGGATGAACTTGTGGAACAGTACGGACAGGGTGCTCTGGAAGTGATCAACCCTGTGGATCTGGATGCCTGCCGTTTCGGCGGCGTGCTGTATGCGCTTCCCGATATGAAAGACACATCCCACTCCGCCGGGTTTTCCATGCGGAAGGATATCATAGACGAGTTGGGAATCGATGTTCCCGAAATGGGTACATATGATGACATGTACGAAATTCTGAAACAGGTTCACGAGGCTTATCCTGACATGTATCCTCTGGTTCCTACCTGGGCAGGCGGCGGTATGCAGGAGACAATGCCGGTTGACCCGCTGGGAGATAATATGGGAGTTTTAGAGGATGCTTTCAGCGACAGTACAGAGGTTGTTGATTACTACTCTATGGACAGCTACCGTGAATTCTGCGAGATGATGTATAAATGGAATCAGGAAGGGCTGATCATGCCTGACGCTACCACGACTACAGAGAATAACCTGCTCTCAGGCAACGGTTTTGCCATGTTCGAGAACTGGAAGCCTGGTAAGGAGTTCGAGAACTATAAGTCCACGGGCAAGGAAGTGGTATTCATGAAGGTGATCGAACCTTATAAATATACCGACTGCTCCAACGGTAATTCCTTCATCATTCCTTATTCTTCCCCGCATCCCGAGAAGGCTATGGAATTATGGAACCTGATGTACACGGATGCGGAGGTATCCAACCTGTTTATCAATGGTATCGAAGGCAAACACTGGGTATACACAGATGACTCCAAGACTGCCATTACGACTCCTGAAGGTGTAGACCCTAATGCCAGCGGATATTCTTCGGTTGACTGGGCATGGCCGAACCAGCAGATCACGCCGGTATGGGAAGGCACCGATACCGATCTGTGGGAACAGCTTAATAAATTCAATAACGAGGGAACTCCCAGCCCGGCACATGGTTTTTCCTGGGACAGCAGCTCTGTGATGAATCAGGTTACCGCCTGCAACAATGTAATCTCGTCTTATCATACCGCTCTGCGGTGGGGCGCTATGGATCCTGCCGAGAACCTGCCGAAATTCATTTCCGAGCTGGAAGCTGCCGGCATGAAGGAGATTATTGCCGAGAAACAGAGACAGCTGGATGAATTTCTTGCCGGTAAATAATAGAAGCTTCAAGGCTGTATCACTGATCATATTGTAAAGACAAGGCGGGTATGGGAAATTCCCAGCCCGCCTTCTCCTTACATTGTAAATCTTATGGAGGAATGAGTATGAAGAAATACGGAAAAACAATGAAGCGCTTCTGGCCCCTTTATTTGATGTTCATGCCCGGCGTTGTCTACCTGTTTATCAACTGCTATATTCCCATGTTCGGCATTCAGATTGCCTTCCGGCAGTATAATGCCAGAGACGGTATTTATGGCAGTCCGTGGTGTGGATTGAATAACTTTTCGTTTCTGTTCCGGACAAACGACGCTTTTATTATGATCCGGAATACCCTGCTGTATAATCTGGTGTTTATCGCCCTGGGAACTGTGTTGGCCGTTGCCATAGCCATTATCCTGAATGAAGTCCGCAGCAAGAGAGCGAAGCAGTTTTATCAGACGATCATCCTGATCCCATATCTTATTTCGATGGTCATTGTCAGTTATCTGGCATTTGCTTTCTTAAGCAGTGGTAATGGCTATATAAACAATTCTCTTCTGGCGTCTTTTGGCATAGATGCGATCGACTGGTACAACACGCCGAAATACTGGCCTGTTATCCTGGTCATCATCAATGTCTGGAAGAACCTGGGATATAACATGATCCTGTATTATGCTACCATCTGCGGTATAGACCATACTTTATATGAGGCAGCGGTGGTGGACGGCGCCAACCGCTGGCAGCAGATCCGTAATGTCACACTGCCCAGCCTGCGGTCAACGATCATTATTTTGACACTGATGGCGTTGGGCGGTATTTTCCGGTCTGATTTCGGTCTGTTCTATCAGGTTCCTCAGAATTCAGGCCCTCTGATCGGTGTGACACAGACCATCGATACTTATGTGTACCGCGGCCTGATGCAGACCAACAATATCGGTATGTCTTCTGCCGCCGGTGTATACCAGTCCGTTGTGGGATTCATTCTGGTGGTAACTGCCAACTTTATTGTCCGCAAGGTGGACAGTGAGAGTTCCCTGTTTTAAAGAAGGAGGTATAGATTATGGTAGAAAAGGGAAAAGGGTTTCAGATTTTCGCCCATATTTTGTTTGTCATTCTCGTGATTTGTGCGTTGGCGCCTTTTGTACTGCTGCTTATGTCCTCCTTTACGGAGGAGCAGACGCTGGTTACCAACGGATACAGTTTCTTCCCGGAAAAGTTCAGTACCTATGCATACGAATATCTGATGACGAAATCCTCCGCAGTGGTCCGCGGTTATGGTATTTCCTTCATGGTAACGATAGTGGGTACGCTGTGTAACCTGCTGTTCACCACCTTGTATGCCTACCCTCTCTCCCGGAGAGAACTGCCGGGCCGTAATATTTTTGCTTTTTATCTGTTCTTTACCATGTTGTTTTCCGGAGGTCTGGTACCTTCTTATCTGATGTGGACGCAGACTTTCCATATCCGCAACACGATATTTGCGCTGTTGGTTCCCAACCTGCTGCTGAGCGCTTTCAATGTCATTATGATGCGTACCTATTTTACGTCTAACATTCCGGATGCTGTTGTCGAGGCGGCGAGGGTGGATGGCGCCAGCGAGTTTAAGATTCTCTTCGGCATCGTGTTGCCTATGGCGCTGCCCATTATCGCTACGATCGGCCTGCTGGTTGGATTGGCTTATTGGAATGACTGGATGAACGGTCTGTATTATCTCAACGATGACCGGATGTTCAGTATCCAGGTACTGCTGATGAACATTCAGCGGGATCTTGATTCCCTGCGGCAGCAGGCGCAGTCCGGCGGAAGTGTAAATACCGCCAACCTGCCGTCTACTTCGGTCCGTATGGCGCTTACGGTAATGGGAGTTCTGCCGATCATGATCGTTTATCCCTTTGTACAGCAGTATTTCGTCAAAGGTATCGCCATCGGCGCTGTTAAGGGATAAATAACGGGAAGCAAATTATATTTATACTGCATGAAGTGCTGCGGATCCATTATTCTGAGTCCGCAGCGCTTTCATTTCGTAAAGCTTTTCGGTATTGTCCCGGAGGGGTTCCTGTTACTTTGCGGAATTGCCGGCAGAAATGTTCTGTATTGTTGTAGCCGCACTGTGCGGCTATTTCTGCTATGCTGTGCGTTGTATATTCCAGAAGGTCCCTGGCCTTGAGAATCCGGAAGTGAATAACATCGTCCATGCAGGAAATGTTAAATTTCTGCCGGTAGATCAGCTGGAGGTGCCCGGCGCTGACATGGATCTCTCTGGCCATGTCGGGAATATTCCAGGGATATTGTGGGGCGGCGGAAATTCTTCGGCGAAGGGACAGGAGTTCCTGGTCATGGAAGGTATGTCCGGAGCCCAGGAGTTCGTTTTGCAGCTTATAGAAGAGGATCCTGAGCAGCTGGGAAATAATGAGACCGGTATCCAGGGAGCCCGGATCGCAATGCTGCAGGGCCGCATCCCGGTTTTGTGTGACGAGCCCGGTGTTTTTCAATACTCTGGAAGAGCAGTCGATCTGAGAGGTCTCCCAGGTCAGAAGACGGAACAGATTACGGAAATATTCGGGATCGGAAATTGAAAAAGGGACGCCCGGCTGTGGAAAGTCTGTGACGAAGGATTCGTCGGTAGCAAAGCGGATCCAGTGATTTCCGTAGGGCTTTCCGGCGGCTCCGTACCAGACGGGATGATAGGGAGGATACAAAACAGCCGTATGGGCAGGGTATTCCGATTCGGATCCGTTGAAACGGAATACCGCCGCGGTGGTAGTAATTACCAGCAGATAGCTGTTGAATCCCTCAGGGATGTCGTATCTGAAATTATCAGGATGTGTGGCGTCGTAGCCGATATAATATATCCGGTTCATAATTTCCTCGCTGCAGCTTCATAGTATGGAGGGGACAGGGCGGGCTGTAAATACGCAGTTTATGCAATTATACTACCTATATGAGAATGCATCAAGAATATAAAGGGATATGTCATTGTGGGAAGCCGGGAAATGATACAAAATAATTGCAGAGACAGATATGCGGCATCTGGAGAAGAGTAGAGAAGAATATCTGTCAAGGAGGTTTCTGATGAAGATTTGCAATCCATTGTTCCGGACGGATATGCCGGATCCGGATATCATACGGGTGGGTGACAATTTCTATATGGTTTCCACCACCATGTTCTATATGCCGGCAGCGCCGATTCTGAAATCCGCAGACCTGAAACACTGGCAGATTGCTTCTTACATCTGCCACAGCATTGCGGACAATGATATTTATCAGTTGAGAAACGGCAGGAATGCTTATGGAAAAGGGCAGTGGGCAACGAGCCTGATGCGGTATCAGGAACGGTTTTATGCGTGTTTTGTCTGCCATGATATGAAGAAAACGTATTTGTTTTCAACAGATGATATTGAAAAAAGCGATTGGGACAGAACGGAGTTGGAAGGTGTATATCACGACATGTCCTTTCTGTGCTGGGAAAACAAGGTATATCTTGTTTATGGGAACGGAGAAATCCGTATTGTGGAATTAAAGAAGGATTTTTCCGGAATCGTGGAAGGCTCTGACCGGCTGCTGTTTAGTACACCGGCGGAAGGGATTAGGCTGCGCTGCGAAGGATGCCGGGCTTATGGGAAGGACGGATGGATCTATCTGCTTTTTATTGACAGGCCGGAAGATCTGCCGGGGAAGCGGGGGATACGGCGGGAGATCTGCTACCGTCTCAGGGATCTTTCCGGCTCATATGAGAGAAAGATTATTCTGTACGACGATATGTGGCGTCCGGGCTGCGGCATTGCGCAGGGGCCGATCTTTGATGACGCGGACGGCAATTGGTATGCCGTAATGTTCCAGGACAGCGGCGCTGTCGGAAGAGCGCCGTTTCTGATGTCTGTGGAATGGAAGGACGGCTGGCCGGTTCTGGGGAAGGACGGAAAAGTGCCGGAAAGTCTGACGGTTCCTTTCATGGAAAAAAAGACGGGAGGGGTCATACAAAGCGATAGCTTTGACCACAGGGAGAATGTCCTGAAGAAGGAATGGCAGTGGAACCATGCGCCGGATCATGAGGCGTGGTCGTTTACGGAACGTCCGGGGTATCTGAGACTGAAGAACAGAAAACCGGTACAAGAACTGTTGGAAGCGACGAATACGCTGACCCAGAGAGTCGGGGCGCCTTACAGCGAATTTCAGGTAAATCTGGATTGTAGTGGGATGAAGGACGGGGATTACGCCGGATTGTGTGTGCTGCTGGAACGGTACGGGCAGATTGGGGTCAGGCAGAAAAAGGGAAAGCGCTGTATTGTGATGAAGCGGCGTGCCGGTGAAAGGGCGCCTTCCGAAACGGTGGGGAAAGGAATGGAAGCACTGAAAGAATGGTATTCCGTGGCCGAAAGTGAAATTCCCCTGACGGTTGACCGTGTTTGGCTCAAAATCGTATTCCGCCTGGACAGCTGGGGCAGCGGTGCCGAAACGGCAGAATTTTTCTACAGCTTCGACGGAGAACAGGATTGCCGTTTCGGGGAGGAGCTTCCGCTGTTCTATTCCCTGTCTCTGTTTACGGGCGCCCGCATCGGAATCTTCTCTTACAATGAGGAACGGGAAGACGGCGGCTGGGCGGACTTCAGGGAGTTTATTTACAGGGATCAAGAAGAAAGAAATGAGTAGGGGAGAATACAGGATGAAAATATTGTGTTATACGAGACAGCCGAAGGAAGACATCATATACGGGAACCGCATGGCATACAGCATGCATCTGGCATATCAGGGGAAGGACGGAAGGTTTTGGCCGCTGCACCATAATGAAGGCATACTTTACGCGAAAGCTGTTGAAGATAGTTCAAATGGTGTATTGGATGCCAGGAGTATGAAGAAGCCGTGGATTTTTCCCATGGAGAACGGCGGCTATGGAGTAGCGGCCATACGTACAGGCGCAGAAGGGGAGGCGGATCCTGACAGCGAAGGCGCGGTCCTGCTTTTTACCAGCCGGGATCTGGTGCATTATGAAGAGGCAGGACTTTGCCGCCTGCAGGAATCGGGCTATATCGAAGAGGTACGCTGCGCGTATGAGGAAAAGAATGGGCTGTACCGGATATGCTGGCGGGGTGAAGAGGATGACTGGATGGAAGGTGAGTATGATCTGGGAAGCGGGACGGGAAGCATTTCCGGAGTTGTCGGTAAAGTGGCAGAACCGACGATATCCGGGCAGGCTGCGATGACGGAGGAACTGTCACCCATAGAGGGCGTCATCCCGGGGAATGTGGTCGATATCCCGGCGGAAGCAGGAGACTATCTGCTTAAGAAGCTGACAGTTCCCGTCTGTATCGGGATGGTGCTGTCTGAGAACGGCCCGTTCAGGAACGAAGAGGAACTGGAAGCCGTGAAGGCTGTCGCTTCTTACAGTGACGGAACCAGGGTAGAGAGAAAGATCGACTGGGAAAAGCCGACGGGAAGGATTGTACAGGGAAGAGTCCATCAGGAACATTTTCCGGCGCCTTTTGCAGAATACCGCGCGGATCCGGTCTGCATGTACAGAGACGGCAAATATTATTTCATTGCAACAAACGACGCGGATGATAACCATACGCTTTACATGAGATGCTCTGATACACTGGAAGGAATCATAACAGCCGGGGAAACCCTGTTTCTGGATTCGGATACTTATCCGGGAATAAGAGGGCTTCTCTGGGCTCCGGAATTCCATGAAATAGGCGGACAGCTTTATGTGTTCCATGCGGCAACATCGGGAGAATTCTACTGTGAGGAATCCCGTGTGCGAAGGCTCAGAGAGGGCGGTAATCCCATGTGCAGGGAGGACTGGTCCGAACCGGTCATGGTAGTGAAAAAGGACGGTACTCCTTTGTGCGAAGAAGGCAAAGTCATTTCCCTTGATATGACCGTGTTTGCTTATGAGGGAAGAAGCTACGCCATGTGGTCGCAAAGGCAGTTCCTTCCGGTGGATCAGGGTGCATGGCTGTATCTGGCACAGATTGATGAGCAAGAACCGTGGAAACTTATATCCGATCCGGTCTGCATTGCAAAACCGGAGTATGGATGGGAGAATAACCATACTTATGTGGTGGAAGGGCCATATGCACTGGAAAAGGACGGACAGCTGATGGTGACCTATGCCGCGGCTGCGGTGGACGCGACCTACACGGTCGGTTTGCTGAAGCCCAGGATGGGAAGCGATATTCTGGATCCTGCTAACTGGCGCAAGAATAATTATCCGCTGATGTCCTCTAACTCGGCCAGGGGACAATACGGCACCGGACACAATTCCTATGTGACGGATGAAAACGGGCTGGTCTGGAACTTCTATCATATGCGCAGCGGTGTGGAGGCACCTCGTTCGGCGGCGGCCAGGCGGACGCATTTCGATATTGACGGGGAACCCATGCTGGATGTGACGGAGGATTTGGATCTGCCGGAAAACTTCAGATCTATAGAAGCACGGATGTGCCCTGACGAGGGCAAAACGGGCTGACCCAAAATGACGGAAGAACGGATCGGGGAAAGGAGAAGCAATGAAAGAAAAGAGATATTATCAAATTGACAGAAACAGTAGAGAGCCTTTTCATAATCATGTGGATTACTGCATCGGGACAGGCAGAATGGGGCTGGCCTTGCAGAAGGAGTATCTGGAGCAGCTGAGATTGGTGCAGGATGAGATTGGCTTCCGGCATATCCGCGGGCACGGGCTGTTCTCGGATGATATGGCAATTTATCAGGAATATGAGGATGCGTCGGGTGCAAAAAGGGCAGAATATAATTTCACCTATCTGGATCTGGTGATGGACAACTACAGAGAGCTGGGGCTGCGGCCGTTTCTTGAACTGGGATTTATGCCGGATAAAATGGCTTCCGGTGACCAGACAATTTTCTACTGGAAGGGGAATACCACGCCGCCCGGAAGCTATGATGCATGGTGCGATATGGTGTCGGCCACTCTGCGGCACCTGATGGAGCGTTACGGAGAAGAAGAGACGGTAACATGGCCGATCGAGGTTTGGAACGAGCCTAATCTGCCCGGTTTCTGGAAGGATGCCGATATGCAGGAGTATTTTAAGCTGTTTGGGCGGACATTTCGGGCCATCAAGGAGCTGGATCCCCGTTTCCGGGTGGGAGGTCCGGCCATATGCGGTGTGCAGGATGAACTCTGGATCAGGGAATTCCTGAATTTCTGCAGACAGGAGGATATCAGGCCGGATTTCGTAACCAGACATCACTACACTACGGAGCTTCCGGAGCATGTCGGGCACTATGGATATGCGGAACTTACCGATGCGGAACAGGGATTCGCCAACCTTAAGACAACCAGAGACATCATAGACAGTTTTGATGAATACAGAGGGATGGAGATACACATAACGGAATTCAACACTTCTTATATTCCGAACTGTCCGCTCCATGATACCAATCAGAATGCCGCGTATATTGCGCAGCAGCTCTCCAGGCTGGGAGATGTGAACGAGTCGTATTCTTATTGGACGTTTGGAGATATCTTTGAAGAGCAGGGAGTTCCGTTTGCCCCGTTTCATGGCGGCTTCGGCCTGGTAGCGAATGGGTGTATTCCCAAACCGACGTTTTGGGCTTTTCGGTTCTATAAGGATTTATGCGGGGAATGCGTTCTTAAGACGGAGGATATGGTGGCGCTGTGTACGAAGGATGGAGGATTCCGGGGAATTCTGTGGAATGCGGCGAGGAAAAGAACGGGAAGGGAAATAGAGTTCACGATTGATGTTCCGGCAGAGGGAGAGCGGGAATATGTGCTGGTCACGAAGACGGTGGACGAGGATACCTGTAATCCGCTTCGTCTCTGGCATAATATGGGAGAACCGCGCAGCCTGGATGAGAGGCAGAAGAAGCTGCTCAGGGAGGCGGCCAGGCCGTTTGTCGCAGACAGAAGGATAAAAGCGGCCGAAGGAAAAATACGGATGTCCTTGATGGTCAAGGAGCATGGTGTGGTATATTTCGAACTGTATCCGGTAAAGGCAGCGGGAGACCGGGGATATGATTATGAGTGGGTGATGCGGTAGCGCCCCGCTATTTATCCCCGAGTTCCAGATACTCCAGGAATTTGACCACAAGCTCAGGCTGTGCGTTTGTAACAGGGATACCCAGGACCACTTCGGCAGGATATCCCTGATAATCATATGCGCTGTCTTCCAGATACGCGTATAAGCGTGAGTCTGCCAGACGGTTATCCCTGGTGACGATAATACCGACGGCAACAGGGCTTTCCATCGTGGAAGGATCTCTGTGATCGACCGCCAGCGCGGATAAATCTATCGTTTCATCAATGGCGGAGTCGGTGGAGGTATTCATAGTGGCGGTATCTGTGTAATAGAAATAAGGCCGGTATTTCTCAAGCTCCTCTGCGGACAGAACATCTTCCAGAGGAGAGAAAGACTCTGTCTGCGCATATTTCTCAAAAGTCTCTGTTTCGGCAATGATAGTACTGATGGAACCGACCTGGATCATGGCCACCAGCTTCTGCTGATTAGCCATGGTATATTGGGAGATATCGGTGGAGGAGATGGACATGGATGTATCCACGCAGACTTCATATTCGTTCGGGTCAATGGCGGCATATTCCTGAAATTCAGCGGCCCATGTGTCAGGGAGACCTTCACTTGCTTCACTTGCACCGGCATTCAGGAGAACAGCATTGAAACCGTAATCCTTGTAGGTGACGTAATGGTAGACAAGTGAAATGCCGGCAGCCACTACGAGAACCGCGACCAGCGCATGTATCTTATAATAATCCCAAAAATAGGCGAATTTCTCCTTCGTGTTCATGCGGCTCATGGCCTTCCTGCGCTCTTCTCTGATTTCGTCTCCGACTGATTTACCGATTGCCATAATAGTATCTCCGTTTTCTGTTATTTTCTCGTAAGGATGATAATGCGGTGATTCTTATCCTCTGTATTATGATAATTAGTTTAATACGTAATGTCAATGAAGGGTTCTGTGAATTATAACTGAAATTTTCATGAAATAAATCTAAAAGAACGAAAGTAACAGTTCAGCCCACAATGTCATTAAGTTAAGCCGGACGCGCCTGACATGATAGGAATCTCCTAAGGACGCGCTTTCGCTCGGTTCCAAACGCAGCGGTACTAAATTCGTGGAAAACCTCATTAAGTACCGGCGTTTTCCTACGGTCCTAAGGAGAATCCTATCATATCAGACGCTGTGTATAGACTTAACTAAATGACATTGGTTCAGCCCAGGACTTTGCATTTACTGCAAAAAAACTTTGCAAATAGTTTGCACACAGAAGATTGTTGTATTTTCGGGTGCACAGTGATAGAATGAGAAAAGTATCAGCCTGGCTGCAGGGCAGACGAAGGCTGGGTGATCCGTTATAATATTTATTGTAGAAGAAATTAATACAGAGGGAGAGAACACTTCGGACTATCTGCGGCAGGCAGCCGGGCTGCTTCGCGTGCAGGATGGTAAAAGATCGGTCCAGAGTGTCGGAAAGGAATCGCAGAAATATGATGCAGTCAAGAACACACACATGTAATGAACTCAGAGTATCTGATGTGGGAAGCAATGTTACGCTGGCCGGATGGTTTGAGAATATCAGGCAGGTCAGCAAGAATCTGGGCTTCTTACTGCTCCGTGACTTTTACGGGGTTACGCAGATCGTTTTCGAGACACAGGAGATGATGGAGCAGTTAGACGGCGTGAACAAAGAATCTACATTATTGATAGAAGGCACGGTGCGGGAACGTTCCAACAAGACGAACACCATTCCCACCGGCGAGATAGAGGTGGTGCCCTCCCGCGTGGAGGTATTGGGCAAATGTACGAATAACGTCCTGCCCTTTGAGATCAGACAGTCCAGAAATGCGGATGAGAATATCCGGTTGAAATACCGCTATCTGGATCTGAGAAATCCGGAAGTAAAAGACAAGATCCTGCTAAGGAGCCGTATTGTGACAGAACTCAGACAGAGAATGAATGCTCTGGATTTCGTGGAGATCACAACCCCGATCTTAACCTGCTCTTCCCCGGAAGGGGCGAGGGACTATCTGGTTCCTGCAAGGAATCATCCGGGCAAATTCTATGCGCTGCCCCAGGCGCCGCAGCAGTTTAAACAGATTCTGATGGCATCCGGTTTCGACCGTTATTTTCAGATCGCGCCTTGCTTCCGTGATGAGGACGCGAGGGCAGACCGTTCGCCGGGTGAATTCTATCAGCTTGATATGGAAATGGCGTTTGCATCACAGGAAGATGTGTTTTCCGTGATCGAGCAGGTACTGCCGCCGGTATTTGAAAAGTACGGCGTGTATGATCAGGCTTCCACAGCGCCTTTTGCCAGGATCCCGTATCTGGAAGCACTGGAGAAATACGGCACGGATAAGCCTGACCTGAGAATCGATTTGATTGTCCGGGATGTTACGGCACTGTTTGGCCAGTGTGAGTTTGCACCCTTTAAGGATCATGTGATCAAGGCGGTAGTGACGGACGGCTATACCGCCACCAGAAAAGAGATTGATAAATTATGTGCGGATGTGGAAGTGGAGGCCGGTAATAAGGCATATTGGTTCAGAGTGGATGAGAACGGCAATTATGTAGGCGGTATCTCAAAATTCCTGACAGAGCGGAAAGAAGAAGTGGATGCGCTGCTTCACTTAAAGCCGGGCGATTTCGTGGGTGTGACAGCCGGTGATAAGACTGCGGCGGTTAAGGCTGCAGGCGTACTCAGAAGAATGCTGGGTATGAAATCGGAAGGCCATTTCAGACAGGAATGTTATGAATTCTGCTGGATCGTTGACTTCCCGATGTACGAGATCGGAGAGGAGTCTGGCGAGATGGAGTTCTGCCACAACCCGTTCTCCATGCCTCAGGGCGGTATGAGGGCTCTCAATGAGATGGAGCCGCTGGACATTCTTGCCTACCAGTATGATCTGGTGTGCAATGGAGTGGAACTCTCTTCAGGAGCAGTCCGTAATCACGATCCGGAGATTATGGTGAAGGCTTTCCGGCTTGTAGGATTGGGCGAGGAAGATGTGAAAGCGAAATTCCCGGCTATGTACAACGCATTCTGCTATGGAGCACCGCCGCATGCGGGAATCGCCCCCGGTGTGGACAGAATGGTCATGCTGCTGGCAGGTGAGGACAGTATCCGGGAGGTGATTCCGTTCCCGATGAACAAGCAGGCACAGGATATTATGATGGGCGCGCCTGCCGGGGTGGATGAAAGACAGCTTCGGGACGTGCATATTGAGATCCGGATGCCGAAGGAAGAGAAATAGAAATACTTATTGAAATTTTTTCTTTGTCGTGGTATGCTTCTATATACTTTACGTAACAGAGAAGCTGGAAGGCTGGACTGTTACTAGTATGATCCACTTTAATTAACCTTATGTTTCACTTGTCTGAATTTCCATCTGCCGCATTAGCTTCGCTTGACGATGCTACCGGCATCGCCGTGCTCAGCTGCCTTGCTAGTGAAAATTTATCCTGCGTGAAACATTAAGGTAATTAAAGTGAATCATACCAGCCGCTTAGAAAATGATAACCTATCGCTTGAAACTTTGCCGGGTTTGTTATATGATAGGAGTATATTTTTCGATAAAATCATTCAGGTATGGCAGGCGTTTATATCGGTATGATGGTCGAATGCGGGAGGTATAATAAATGAGTGAAACATATGTGGAATGTCTGGTAGCCAGGAAGCCCTCTATGCTGCTGTCCTTTTTGAAAATGCTGCTGATTATGCTGACAGTGGTATTTGTTTTGATCGGGATGGTGTTTATTCCGGGGCTGGCCGTGGCAGCTGTTACCGGTGTGGCGGCATACTTTGCTACCATGAATGCTAATATAGAGTATGAGTACCTGTATCTGGACAGGGAGATCAGTGTGGACAAGGTTATGGCGAAGAGCCGCAGGAAGAAAGCCAATACATTTTCGATCGACCAGATGGAGATGCTTGCACCGCTTAATTCGCACAGACTGGATTCTTACAGAAACCAGAATACCAAGACGCTTGATTATAGTTCCGGTGTTGCCGCACAGCCGGAGAAGAGATATATGATGATTTATGAAGGGAACAGGAAAGTTATTTTTGAGCCGAATGCGGAGATGGTGAAGGCGATTCAGAGTATTGCACCGCGTAAGGTGTTTACAGATTAATATTAATAAGGAAGGTTCAGGAATAGCCCGGAAAGATGATAAGAGATACAGGTACATCTGCCGGGAAGAATTCCTTAGCGCGTGACCGTGGAAAAGAAATACTGTCAGTTATCTAACTGGCAGTATTCTTTACATAAATGTAACTGTCATTACAGCATAATTTTACAACACAGGAGGAGAGAAGATGGGTCAGATTATTGGCGAAGGAATTACTTTTGATGACGTGCTGTTGGTGCCGAGCTATTCTCAGGTGATCCCGAATCAGGTGGACTTAACAACGTGGCTGACGAAGAAGATCAAGTTGAACATTCCTATGATGAGTGCGGGTATGGATACGGTAACCGAGCACAGAATGGCGATCGCCATGGCCAGACAGGGCGGCATTGGTATTATTCATAAGAACATGTCAATAGAAGCGCAGGCAGAAGAAGTTGATAAAGTCAAACGTTCAGAAAACGGTGTCATAACGGATCCTTTTTCGTTGACTCCGGATCATACACTGGCCGACGCAGATGCGTTGATGGCCAAGTTCAGGATTTCCGGCGTTCCGATCACGGAGGGCAGGAAGCTAGTCGGTATCATCACCAATCGTGATTTAAAATTCGAGACAGATTTCACCAAGAAAATCAAACAGTCAATGACATCAGAAGGGCTGATCACTGCGAAGGTTGGCATTACGCTGGATGAGGCGAAGGAGATTCTTGCCAAGGCGAGGAAAGAGAAACTGCCGATCGTAGATGACGATTATAATCTGGCGGGGCTGATCACCATCAAGGATATTGAGAAAACCATCAAATATCCCATCTCGGCCAAGGATAGCCAGGGAAGGCTTCTGTGCGGCGCCGGTGTAGGCATTACTGCCAATGTGCTTGACCGGGTAGGGGCACTGATGGATGCCAAGGTAGATGTGATCGTACTGGACAGTGCACATGGCCATTCAGAGAATGTACTTCACTGCCTGAGGATGATTAAAGAGAAATATCCTGATGTGCAGGTGGTTGCAGGCAATGTGGCTACCGGTGAGGGCACGAAAGCACTGATTGAGGCCGGTGCGGATGCCGTAAAAGTCGGTATCGGGCCTGGCTCCATCTGTACCACCCGTGTTGTGGCAGGAATCGGTGTGCCGCAGATCTCGGCGATCATGGATGCTTATGCGGTTGCGAAGGAATATGATATTCCGATCATTGCTGACGGCGGTATCAAATATTCCGGCGATATGACCAAGGCGATTGCGGCGGGCGGCAACGTCTGCATGATGGGAAGTATCTTTGCAGGGTGTGATGAAAGCCCGGGTACCTTCGAACTTTATCAGGGAAGAAAATATAAGGTATACCGCGGTATGGGTTCCATTGCGGCCATGGAGAATGGCAGTAAGGACCGTTACTTCCAGTCCGATGCCAGGAAATTGGTGCCCGAAGGCGTGGAGGGCCGTGTGGCTTACAAGGGAACCGTGGAAGATACGGTATTCCAGTTAATGGGCGGCATTCGTTCCGGCATGGGATATTGTGGAGCGTCTACGATTGAAGAGTTGAAGCAGAACGGCAAGTTCGTTAAGATCTCGGCGGCTTCCCTGAAGGAGAGCCATCCTCATGATATCCATATTACGAAGGAAGCGCCGAACTACAGCGTAGACGAATAAAAAGACGAAACGCCAAAGAGCCGAAGAAAATCTAAGCTTCGTCTGAAAAGATTTTCCAAGGCAGTGGACAAACATAAAGATTAAGAGAGAGGCATGGATATTATATATGGAAAAGAAATCTTTGGCACAGGAACTTGCCGGAAACAGCTATCCGGGCAGAGGGATTGTGATCGGTAAGTCTCCGGACGGAAAATACGCTGTGACCGCTTATTTTATCATGGGAAGAAGCGTTAACAGCAGAAACCGGATCTTTGTGGAGGATGGGGCCGGAATACGGACACAGGCATTCGATCCTTCGAAACTGGAAGATCCCAGTCTGATTATCTATGCGCCGGTCAGGGTGTTGGGCAATAAGACGATCGTGACCAATGGAGATCAGACAGATACGGTCTATGAACTGATGGACAGGCAGCAGACCTTCGAGCAGGCGCTGCGCACCAGGCAGTTTGAACCGGACGGCCCTAATTATACGCCGCGTATTTCCGGTATCCTGCATATAGAAAACGGCAGCTATAACTACGAGATGTCTATTCTGAAGAGTAATAACGGTGATCCGTCTTCCTGCAATCGGTTTACATACGCATATGAGAATCCGGCGGCCGGTGAGGGGCGGTTTATCCATACGTATAAGGGTGACGGCAATCCGCTGCCGAGTTTCGAGGGTGAGCCTGTACGGGTCGGCATCGAAGGCGATATTGACAGTTTTACGCAGATGCTCTGGGAGAATCTGAATGAGGAGAATAAGGTATCGCTTTTTGTACGCTTTATTGAGATCGGGAGCGGGGAGTATGAGACGCGGACCGTGAATAAGAATGTATGAATCTTGTGACAGTTAGGCTCAGTACTCTGTCCTTGAAGTTCCTGTGTAAATTTTCGAGGATATTTTTTCGAGTGTGCGAGTTCGGAGACGTAGATGTAGCGGGCTACGCTGAATATTCTGAGCTTGATGTATTACGTTTTTTTATTGTGAGAAAGGAACATGATATATGAACGAATTGGAGTTGAAATACGGCTGTAACCCAAATCAGAAGCCGTCCCGCATCTATATGACGGACGGGAGCGAGCTTCCGGTCAAGGTGCGAAACGGTAAGCCGGGATATATTAATTTTCTGGATGCCTTTAACGGATGGCAGCTGGTAAAGGAATTAAAAAAGGCCACCGGACTGCCGGCAGCCGCTTCTTTTAAGCATGTCTCTCCGGCGGGAGCAGCGGTAGGGCTGCCGCTTACCGATGTGGAGAAGAAGATCTACTGGGTGGATGATCTGGATATGGAATTTACGCCGTTAGCCAATGCTTATGCGAGAGCCAGGGGTGCGGACAGGATGAGTTCTTTCGGTGACTTTATCTCTCTGTCTGATGTATGTGACGTAGCGACTGCCAGAATCATT
Source organism: Clostridia bacterium (assembly GCA_910575245.1). Classification (GTDB taxonomy): domain Bacteria; phylum Bacillota; class Clostridia; order Lachnospirales; family Lachnospiraceae; genus UBA3282. The sequence goes on from CAJTEN010000016.1 coordinate 100,924, forward strand.
AAGAGAGAAGTATCCGACGGAGTGATTGCTCCGGGATACGATCCGGAAGCACTGGAGATCCTGAAAGGAAAGAAGAAGGGCGGATACAATATCATCGAGATCGACGAGAATTATGTGCCTGCACCGGTTGAGGTGAAACAGGTATATGGTATCAGCTTTGAACAGGGCAGAAATGAATTGAAGATCGATGACGAATTTTTCAATAACGTTGTGACACAGGCTAAGGAAATGCCCAGGCAGGCTAAGATTGACCTGGCAATAGCCATGATCACTTTGAAATATACGCAGTCTAATTCTGTATGTTATGTCAAAGGCGGACAGGCAATCGGTATCGGGGCAGGGCAGCAGTCCCGTATCCACTGTACCAGGCTGGCCGGTTCGAAGGCGGATAACTGGTTCCTGCGTCAGTCTCCCAAGGTGCTGGGGCTGCAGTTTGTTGACGGAATCGGCCGTGCAGACAGAGACAATTCAATTGATCTGTATATCGGCGAAGATTACATGGATGTGCTGGCAGAGGGGGCATGGCAGAAGATTTTCAAGGTAAAACCGGAAGTGTTTACAGCACAGGAGAAAAGAGCATGGCTTGATCAGATGAACGATGTGGCGCTGGGGTCGGATGCGTTCTTCCCCTTCGGCGACAATATCGAACGTGCTCACAGAAGCGGCGTGAAGTATGTGGCACAGCCCGGCGGTTCCGTGCGTGATGACAATGTGATCGCGACCTGCGATAAATATGGCATGACGATGTGCTTTACGGGAATCCGGTTATTCCATCATTAAAAAATATTAAAAATCGAGAAAAGTCTTGAATATAAATATAGATTGCGCTAAAATACAGACGTAAGGAGGGCGTTGCCGACAGCATCGGTTTGCCTCAGTAAATGGTTTTTATCAAATAAGCAACCTAACTTTGGTCGGAGCGGTTGCTTTTTTGATGCTTTTTGTTTGCTTTAGTGGTCATTTGGCAAAAGGCGAACCGCTTACCGTTTAGGCAACGCCCATAGTGATTGTATCAGAATTGCTGAAAAAAACTCAATGGTTTACAGATAATTATTATACGATGGAAGAGAAAGTATAAGCGAAAAAACGTTAAGCGACTGCAACAACATTGTATTAAGCAGAAAATCCACATACAAATTGATTTTTCTCCCCGAAAGTGTTATTATTTTAACGATGGGGCCATTATGGCGAAAATATTTTACAGAGAGGGTGCGGGAAAGGCACGCTTGCTCTGGCAGTACGATGATAAAACAAAGGAGTGGATGGGAAAATGAGTAAAAGTTTTGGAGATCTGTTATCGAAGGTATCCGAGTGCAGTGTCAAGAAGGTGGCGGTTGCGGTTGCACAGGACAGTGCCGTACTGGAAGCGGTAGCGGCAGCTAAAGAGCGTAATATTGCAGAGGCGATTCTTGTCGGTGACGAGGATAAGATCAAGGAAGTGGCTGCTGCCGATAATGTTGACATCAGCGGTTTCGAGATCATCGATGAGAAGGATGATTATACGGCGGCGCTGAAGGCAGTAGAACTGGTGCACCAGGGGAAAGCGGACATGTACATGAAAGGTCTGATCGATACCAAGTCTTTCCTGAAGAGCGTACTGGATAAGGAAGTGGGACTCAGAACAGGCAAGGCATTGTCTCATGTGTGTGTATTTGAGGTTGAGGGAGTCGATCATCTTCTGTTCCTGACGGATGTTGCATTCATGACCTATCCTACGTTGGAAGATAAGGTACATATTATTGAGAATACGGTGGATGTCTGCCATGCGTGCGGTATCCCGAACCCGAAGGTAGCACCTCTGGCGGCAGTGGAAGTTGTCAATCCCAAGATGCCTGTAACGGTGGATGCGGAAGAATTGACTAAGATGTGCGAGGAAGGCAAGATTACAGGCTGTGTGGTAGACGGACCTCTTTCTTTAGACCTGGCGATCGATCCGGAAGCCGCGAAACATAAGGGTGCCGAAGGCAGGAAGATCGTGGGAGATGCAGACGTGCTTCTTTTCCCTGATATCCATGCAGGTAATCTGGTATATAAATGTCTGGTGCACACGGCTAAGGTCAAGAACGGAAACATCCTGACAGGAACGAAGGCTCCGGTTATTTTAACTTCCCGTTCGGATGACTTCGAGACGAAGGTGAATTCTCTGGCTCTCGGTGCGGTTATGGCGGAAGCGCTGTCTAAGATGAATTAGGAAAATTAATGCGAATATACAGGGAAGAACAATTTGAAAGATAGAGGAGATAAGGCATGTCAGTAAAAAGTTTGATCATTAATCCGGGTTCCACATCCACGAAGATCGGCGTATTTGAGGATGAGACCCTTTTGTTTGAAGAGACTCTGAGACACTCCACGGAAGAGATTGCACAGTATGCAACCATCGTGGATCAGAAGGATTTCCGTAAGAATATCATTGTGGATCTGCTGAAAGAGAAAGATTTCGACATCAATTCTTTGAACATGGTAGTAGGCCGCGGCGGTATGTTAAAGCCGATTCCGGGCGGCACTTATGCAGTCAGCGATGACCTTCTGGAAGATTTGAAGATCGGTAAGCAGGGACAGCATGCTTCCAACCTGGGCGGCATTCTGGCGAGAGAAATCGGAGATTCCATCGGGGTACCGTCTTACATTGTGGATCCTGTCGTAGTAGACGAACTGGAGCCGATTTCCAGATATTCCGGCGTACCTGAGCTTCCGAGAACAAGTGTGTTCCATGCATTGAACCAGAAGGCGGTAGCGAAGCGCTATGCAAAGGAGGCAGGCAAGGACTACAGTAAGTTGAATCTGGTTGTCGTGCATATGGGCGGCGGCGTTTCTGTAGGTGCTCACAGACAGGGCAAGGTGGTAGATGTGTTCAACGCACTCGACGGTGACGGCGCATTTTCTCCTGAAAGAGCAGGGGCGGTACCAAGCGGCGCTCTGATCAAGATGTGTTTCTCCGGACAGTACAGTGAGAAGGAAGTATATAAGAAACTGGTAGGCGGCGGCGGTTTCAACGCGTACTGTGGCACCAACGATATGCGTGATGTAGACAAGATGGTGGAAGAAGGCGATGCGAAGGCAGAAGAGGTACGCGCGGCTTTCATCAGACAGGTGGCGAAGGATATCGGATCCATGGCATGTGTCCTGGAAGGCAAGGTAGACCAGATCGTTGTGACCGGCGGTATCGCATATGATAAGGCTGTTGTACAGGGTCTTAAGGAGCAGGCAGGGTGGATCGCGCCGATGACCGTATATCCGGGCGAGGATGAGCTGCTTGCACTCGTGCAGGGCGGCTTGCGTGTGCTGAACGGGGAAGAAGAAGCAATGGTTTATTAAGGCAGTAGCGTAATGTTTTGGGATTTCAGGGCATGCTTTACAGCATTTTAAACACCTGTTATAATATAAATGTCACATGAATGGCATCTTTAGAAAGTGGGTGATTGTGTGAATGGTGCTGAAATTATGAAAAACGCCATGGACGAATTTAAGGATATTCAGGAATATATGGTGATTGCAAGAGAGGAGAATGCCGTAAAAACTTACGCTAAATTAAGAAAGAAGTACTTTTATTTAAAGGCATTGCTCAATAGTCTGGGCGTAAACCTGACAGATCTCGATGAGATTAAAGAGTAGTTCTGACAATATAACTGACAAAATAAAAGTGTAAAGTCCTGGAAACAAAGGCTTTGCACTTTTTTGTGTGCCTAATAAGAAGGGGAATCCAGCGTACGGCTGTCCGGATTACAGCAGTTTGAAGAGTATGTGAACCTTTTACAGAAAGAACTGCGCGTTTACTAAAAATATAATAATTATCAGCTGACGGATATGCATTTGCACATATTCATGATAAAATAGGAAATATTCGAAGAGGGAACCCGGTAATTGACTAAATAAGCAAGATAAAGGAGACAAACAATATGATAAGTCAGCAGATACTCTATGGCGGTGACTACAATCCGGAACAGTGGCTGGACGAGCCGGAAATTCTTAAGAAAGATGTACAATATATGAAGGAAGCGGGGATCAATGCGGTCTCCATGGGGATGTTCAGCTGGTCTGCTTTAGAGCCTGCTGAAGATGAGTATCATCTGGAGTGGCTGGAAGAGCGGATCAGCACCCTCTATGAAAACGGAATCTACACGATTCTTGCAACACCTTCAGGCGCACGCCCGAAATGGCTGGCAGACCGGTATCCGGAGGTACTTCGTGTGGATGAAAACCGGGTGCGGAAGCTGTTCGGGGCAAGGCATAACCATTGTTATACTTCGCCGGTATACCGGGAGAAGGTACGGAAAATCAATATGCTGCTGGCGGAGCGGTTTGGCGCTCATCCGGGAGTAATCTTATGGCATATTTCCAATGAGTATGGCGGCGAGTGCCATTGTCCCCTGTGCCAGAAGGCTTTTCAAGAGTGGCTTGCCGGACAGTATGGTTCGATAGAAATTTTAAACAAGAAGTGGTGGACTACCTTCTGGAGTCATACGTACAATTCTTTTGATGATGTCGAGAGTCCCTCGCCGATCGGGGAAATGGACTGCCACGGACTGAACCTCGCGTGGAAACGTTTCGTGACGGAGAAGACGGCGGATTTCCTGGAAGCGGAGATACAGGCGCTGCGCGATGCGGGAGCCGGACAGCCGACAACTACGAACCTGATGTATGATTATCCTTTCCTGAACTATGACAGGATAGCGAAGAGCATTGACATCGTTTCCTGGGATTCTTATCCGGCATGGCATAAGAGAGAAGATATCAATACGGCGCTGGACAATGCAATGCAGCATGACTACATGCGAAGCCTGAAGAAAAAGCCGTTCCTTCTGATGGAATCCTGCCCTTCGGCAACCAACTGGGGAAAAGTGAGCAAGTTGAAGAGACCAGGAGTCCTTGCGGCAGCAGGGATACAGGCACTGGCCCATGGTTCGGAGAGTGTTCTTTATTTTCAGATTCGGCAGAGCAGAGGAAGTTCGGAGAAATTCCATGGTGCGGTGATCGACCATTCGGGCAGAAACGACGTAAGAGTGTTCAAGGAAGCCAGTGCGTTAGGCGCAGGCCTGAAAGGCCTGAAGGAGATTCTGGGGAGCGAGGTGAAGGCACAGGCAGCTGTCGTGTACGATATTGAGAATCGCTGGGCACTGGAGGACGCACGCGGTCCGAGGAATGAGAATTTATATTATCATGAGTCGGTTCTGAAGAATTACCGGGCGTTGCGGAATAAGGGACTGAACGTGGATGTAATCCATGAGACGGCTTCGCTTGACGGGTATCGTCTGGTGATAGCGCCTATGCTTTATCTCTTCCACGACGGATTTGAGGAGAAGATCCGTACTTTCGTAGAAAATGGCGGTTGCTTTGTGATGACATACTGGTCCGGGATCGTGGACCGTGATGACAGATGTTTCCTGGGCGGAACACCTTACGGGGTCATGGATGTATTCGGAATGCGCCGCACGGAAACAGATGCCTTGTATGAAGGAGAGTGTAATACTCTGTGTCCGGCAGAGGGAAGCTGTCTGGCGAGGGATTATGAGTGCAGGAATCTGTGCGATCTGATAACGCTGGAAGGCGGTAAGGCCCTGATGACATATGGAAGTGAGTTCTATCAGGGAACACCCGCAGTGGTAGAGAACAGCTTCGGACAAGGTATGGCGTATTATGTCGGCGCGGATGCGGAACAGGGCTTCTATGATGACTTTTACGGTTGCCTGATTAAGAGGACGGGGATTGTCCCGGTAGTCAAGGGGACGGTGCCGCAGGGAGTTGAAGTATCCGGCAGGACGGGTGCAGATGCGGATTATGTTTTTGTGCAGAATTTCAGGAATGATTCGATAAATATCCGGCAGTTGGAGTTGGAAGGCGAGATTCTGTATGGCGGGAGCATGGATGTGCTTACACCGTATGAGTCATTGGTGCTGAGGGTTGAGAAGCGGTAAGGAAAATTTCTTTGCAGTTGAATTTACCTTTCAAGTCTGCTACAATATACGTTGGTCTTTTATAAGTTAAGGACTTTCGGGAAATAACTTCGGGTGCGCTGTGCGGCAGCAGTTATTTCAGCGTAACAGTTTAGCAGGTCTGCGTATTGACTGCGATATCTGAACCGTTACATTTCAGCAGCAAAGGAAGGTAAGTTGCGTGCCGGATGTACAAGCTGCGGACATCCGGTACACGGAAACGAGGCAATCATGAGTGTAATACAGAAAGTATTTGGTACACATAGTGAGAGGGAAATCAAGCGCATCGAGAGTCTGGTCAATAAGATTGAGGGCATGCGTCCTGACATGATGGAGATGTCGGACGAGCAGCTGCGCGATAAGACAAAAGAATATAAGAAGAGGCTGACAGAGGGTGAGACGCTGGATGATATTCTGCCGGAGGCATACGCCACGGTAAGAGAGGCGGCGCGGAGAGTTCTCAAGACGGAGCATTACAGAGTACAGCTGATCGGCGGTATTGTACTGCATCAGGGCCGTATTGCCGAGATGAGGACCGGTGAAGGTAAGACTCAGACCTGCCTTCTGCCGGCTTATCTGAATGCCCTGGAGGGCAAAGGTGTACATGTTGTTACCGTCAATGACTATTTGGCGAAGCGTGATGCGGAGTGGATGGGACAGGTGCACGAGTTTCTGGGACTGAAGGTCGGTGTTGTCTTAAACGATATGAAATCCGATGAGCGCCGGGAAGCCTATAATTGCGATATTACTTATGTGACGAACAATGAACTTGGTTTTGATTATCTGCGTGACAATATGGTCATTTATAAGGAGCAGCTGGTACTCAGGGATCTGCATTATGCCATCATCGACGAGGTGGACTCGGTGCTGATCGACGAGGCGCGTACACCGCTGATTATTTCCGGGCAGAGCGGTAAGTCCACGAAGCTGTATGAGGCCTGTGATATTCTGGCGAAACAGCTGACCCGTGGCGAAGATATGGAAGAGCTGACCAAGATGGATGCCATCATGGGTGTGGAACGCGAGGAGACCGGTGATTTTATCGTCAATGAAAAGGATAAGGTGGTAAACCTGACTGCACAGGGTGTGGCCAAGGTGGAGCGTTTCTTCCAGATTGATAACCTGGCGGATCCGGAGAATTTGGAGATTCAGCATAATATTATTCTGGCGCTTCGGGCCCACAATCTGATGTTCCGTGATCAGGATTATGTGGTCAAAGATGACCAGGTGTTGATCGTGGATGAATTCACGGGACGTATCATGCCGGGCAGGCGCTATTCTGATGGCCTGCATCAGGCAATTGAGGCGAAGGAGCATGTGAAGGTGAAGAGAGAGAGCAAGACGCTTGCTAACATTACCTTCCAGAATTTCTTTAATAAATTTGAGAAGAAAGCAGGTATGACAGGTACCGCGTTGACGGAAGAAAAGGAATTCCGTGAGATTTATGGTATGGATGTGGTATCGATTCCTACCAATAAGCCGGTCGCGCGTGTGGATCATCAGGATTGTGTCTATAAGACGAGGAAAGAAAAACTGCGCGCTATCGTAGCGGCCGTGGAGGAGGCACATGCCAAGGATCAGCCGGTACTGGTCGGCACGATCAATATTGATGCTTCAGAAGAACTAAGCGGCTTGCTGCGGAAGCGCGGGATAGAGCATAAGGTATTGAACGCGAAGTTTCATGAGATGGAGGCGGAGATTGTAGCGGACGCCGGTATTCATGGGGCAGTTACTATCGCAACGAATATGGCCGGCCGTGGTACGGATATCAAGCTGGATGAGGAAGCCAGAACGGCAGGCGGTTTGATGATCATCGGCACGGAGCGGCATGAGTCCAGGCGTATTGACAATCAGCTGCGCGGACGAAGTGGCCGTCAGGGAGACCCGGGTGAATCCAGATTCTATATTTCGTTGGAAGATGATCTGATGCGCCTGTTCGGCTCCGAAAGAATGATTACCATGTTTAATGCGCTGGGTATTCCGGAAGGACAGGAGATTGAACATAAGGCATTGACGAAGGCGATCGAGTCGGCACAGAAAAAGATTGAGAATAACAACTTCGGTATCAGAAAGAGCCTGCTGGAATACGATCAGGTCATGAATGAACAGAGGGAGATCATCTACGAAGAGAGACGACGCGTCTTAAACGGAGAGAGTATGCGGGATGTGATCTATAAGATGATCACGGATATTACGGAGAATTGCGTGGATATCTGCATCGGCGACGATACAGATTTCGATCAGTGGGATTTCAATGAGCTGAATACGCTGCTTCTGCCTACAGTACCGATTCAGCCGCTGCATCCGGAGCGGGTATTGAAACCGAAGAAGAACAGCCTCAAGCAGCAGTTAAAAGAAGAGGCAGTGAAGCTGTACGAGAGCAAGGAGGCGGAATTCCCGGAGCCGGAAGCAATCAGGGAGATTGAGCGCGTGATCCTTCTCAAGGTGATTGACAGGAAGTGGATGGATCATATTGATGACATGGATCAGCTGCGTCAGGGTGCAGGGCTTCAGGCGTATGCCCAGAAGGATCCGCTTGTGGAATATAAGCTCAACGGCTATGATATGTTCGATGAGATGACGCAGAATATCAGAGAAGAGACCGTTCGTCTTCTCTTCCATGTCCGTATCGAGCAGAAGGTGGAGAGAGAGCAGGTTGCCAAGGTGACGGGTACGAATAAAGATGATACCGTGCAGAAGGGTCCTGTGAAGCGGATGGAGGCCAAGGTATATCCGAATGATCCCTGCCCGTGCGGATCCGGTAAGAAGTATAAGCAGTGCTGTGGAAGGAAATAGAAAAATGCCTGTGAAACAGCATATACTTTAAAGGCATGATGCTTTATATTTTGGGAAGATATTCGAAAAGATGATTAAATTTTAAATTTGGAAGGTGGTGACGTTAAGTGGTAGAATTGGATAACATGAAATCGGAACTCCTGGCTTATGAAAGCCCCTTAGCGGAAGTGAGGGATTCACTTTGACTTAGCAAATAAGTCGAAGAGGATCGAGGAGCTGGAAATGGAAATGCAGGAACCCGGCTTCTGGGATGACCCGGAGAAGTCTAATCAGAAGATGCGGGAGGCCAAAGGGCTCAAGGATATTGTGAATACGATGGACGGGCTTTCCGGCCAGTATGAAGATATCCTGACACTGATCGAGATGGGATACGAGGACAACGATCCCGCGATCATACCGGATATCGAAGAAGAGTTGAAAGAGTTCAAAGAAACCTTCGAGAATATCCGTATCAGTACGCTTCTGTCCGGAGAGTATGACAGGAATAACGCCATACTGAAATTAAATGCGGGTGCAGGCGGTACGGAAAGCTGCGACTGGTGCAGCATGCTCTACCGTATGTATACGAGATGGGCAGAGCGCAAAGGATTTGCGCTGGAAGTGATTGATTATCTGGACGGAGATGAGGCCGGTATCAAATCGGTTACGTTCCAGATTAACGGTGAGAACGCTTACGGATATCTGAAATCTGAGAAAGGTGTACACAGACTGGTGCGTATTTCACCTTTTAATGCGCAGGGGAAAAGACAGACTTCCTTCGTATCACTGGATGTTATGCCGGATATTGAGGAAGATGTGGATGTGGAAGTAAAGGACGAGGATATCCGTATCGATACTTACCGAAGCAGCGGTGCGGGCGGACAGCACATCAATAAGACATCTTCGGCGATCCGTATCACTCATTTTCCGACGGGAATCGTGGTGACCTGCCAGAATGAGAGGAGCCAGTTCCAGAATAAGGATAAGGCGATGCAGATGCTGAAAGCGAAGCTGTATATGCTTAAGCAGGAAGAAAACGCGGAGAAACTGTCCGGTATCAGAGGAGATGTGAAGGAGATCGGATGGGGAAACCAGATCCGTTCCTATGTCATGCAGCCCTACACGATGGTGAAGGATCACAGGACGAATGAGGAGTCCGGGAATGTGGATGCGGTTATGGACGGGGCGCTGGATCCGTTTATCAATGCGTATCTTCGGTGGATTAATTCGTAATAGCCGGAGACGAGTGATGCCTGCGTCATGGCAGTTACCCGGAGGAATATAATATATGATTGAAAAGTCAGGCTGTGAGGCCTGACTTTTATAAAACCTATGGCAACAGTTCTGCGACTTGCTGCGCTGAGTGTACACGCGCCACGCAGCTTGCCTGCATGTGTGCATCCCGTACTTGCAGCGTACTTTTCATGGGAATTTGTGTCCGGGAAGATATGAAGGTGCAAGTATGACATTGTTTGTGCCGATGACAACATGGGGCACAAATATGGCATCAGTTTGTACGATTAGAACGGTTACGGATGATATCCATATAGAATTCTGCCAGCGTGGCATTCATATAAGGGATAACCCACAACAGTGCGATACCGCAGGACAATGTACCCAGAAACAGAAACGGTATATAGCTGAGATAGATATAGAATAATCTGCCCTTATTACCGGACATCAGCTTCCGGCTCCTGGTAAGCAGTTCTTTAGCAGTATACTGCGGGAAATCATGGAGCAGGAAAAAAGCCGGGGCATAGAATACTGCCAGCAGAAGAGAGACTATGCCGGAAAGCAGCATGCACAATCCGTATATTGTCAGGGCGGCGGCATCAGGCCGTTCGGACATTCTGTAAAGGACGATATATTCGGGCAGGCTGCAGATGTAAGTGATCAGGGAGATCCACGCCTGGACCGTAAGCGCTTTATCCGTATACATACGAAAACCACAGAACAAATCATTAGCAGTTGCATGCTGTCCGGTCACGATTTTCAGATAGAAATAAGCCGTGCCGGAGGAAAGAAGTCCGGTAAAGACGGATATGGCAAAAAGCAGCACATAATGAATAATTGTTCCGATAAGGGTAGCGGTATTTACCGTAAATGTAACAATGGAAAGCGTTGCGAAAACCGTGATAAACGATACCATCAGATGGACGCCGATGGCGCTTCCGTAGCGTCCAAACATGTGTTCTTTGGCGGAAGCTTTTAGTTCCGCGGAAGATTGATGAGAATGCATGACAAACAATAAGACCTCCATTTTGTGTATAGTGCATGTAGCGTGATCTGAATGTGTGTAGAGAAGCGGATCACTGTCAGAATGCGGTATCCAGATTACGGCCTCTGTATTTGCTGGCAGCATCAGAAGCTTTCATTTCTTTCTGATAAGGATTCTCTTCATTGTAATATTTGATCTGTGTGGCTGTATTTCCGCCGGACACATATGTGCGTCCGCATTCCGGACAGATTGATGTGCTGATCGACACGTTACAGAAGATTACCTTGCCGTTATTTTGGGCGGCTTCTTTATAGGCATTACTCACATGCTCCTGCTCGTGGCTTCGCACACGGGATGCTGCAGCATTCGGGTCAATGTGGGCAGCAGCCTTGAAGGATACATCTTCATCGGAACCGTCCTGATATTTACGCTCACTGCAGGTCTGACATTCGGCTGGGGAGGATTTCCGGCCGGCTCTTTTCTCTGTGGATTCGCCGGGGTTGCGGACTACAGTGCATTCGTTCTGAGGCTTACCCTTAGATGCAACACTATCTGATGGATTATCATAGGCAGAAGAATAGGAATTCTGGTAAGAACCGCTGCTCTTGTAACCGTTGAGTGATTCATAATTTCCACCGATCATAATATGCCTCTCTTTCTGAATAAATCCTAACCGTTTACAGGTCAGGAGTGTTCCCGCTATCCAATATCATTTCCAGCATTTCATCGTAGGACATGCCGTATTGTTTTTCGAAGATATCATTGACCTGATCCATGATCTCCGGTCTTGTGTAGAGCGTGTAGAGACTGGCTCCACACAGAGCACAGTTGGCGACCAGACCAATCGTGGCACAGATAATTCCTGCCTTGGCCCTCACATGTAGCTTAGGGGAACGGCCTCTGGATAAAAGAGCCAGGACAATGCCCACCGAGCCGAAGACAAAAGGCGGATAGATTGTCATGGAGACGAAAGTGGCCAGAGCAAGAATCCCCATGACCATGGCAGCTGATGCCAGACGGTCTCCGGACGCACCGGCGGGACATTGGCGAGGGTTTTGCGTGGTATAGGAATTATTATTGTAGGGATTATTATCGTACATAAAAAGCCTTTCCAGGTTGCTGGGAGTTAATCAAAATCCAGCAGCTTTAGTATGGAAAGAAAACCTGCCGGACAGCTCTGCGCACCTGCTGCGGAGTATTAAGTTTAGTATAGCACAGTTCAGGATAAAAAACTACCGGATTAGCATGCAATGTCATTAAGTTAAGTCTATACGTTACAGTTCACGGCCTAACCGTCCGCGAACTGTAACGCATCCAGCCCATGAAAAGTCGCCTTCAGCGAGGGGCTGGATGCCTGAAACCGTAGCTTTATCGGCCGGATGCCTTGCAGCAGGGTGCAAGGCACCGTGAATAGTAACGTCTATACACAGCGTCTGATATGATAGGATTCTCCTGAGGGCCACCCCCTAACGCCGGTACTTAATGAGGTTTTTCACGAATTTAGTACCGCTGCGTTTGGAACTGAGCGAAAGCGCGTCCTTAGGAGATTCCTATCATGTCAGGCGCGTCCGGCTTAACTTGATGACATTGGATTAGCATGGTGTTCTTACTAATCCTTAAAGTCGATTTGCTCTGAATGCCAAATTGCCGGTTGGCATAACACGCCAGAATATTCGTCTGCATTGAATACATTCTACCCTCCCGATTTTGCTTTCATTCATCGGTGATCTACGGGCAGGCTGGGAAAGCAAAATATATGGTCTGATCTGTTTATATATCAATGTGTACAATATCAAAATTTACATCGGCATATTTTATATTTCTCATGATGCTTTTCATGAATATTCTTGTGCTTAACTGCCTATTCCAGGTTGCCTGCGGCGAGGGGCAGATTTTCCCGGCTAAATCTCCGCGTTCTTACGGACTTTGCAGTAAATGCAAAGTCCTGAGCCGAACTGTTACAAAAGCACTACTTTTTCAAGAAATTCTGTGGCGGGGATTGGGAAAATCATGTATAATAATTGAGACATGAAGTTGCACTGGTACAGCATTGCTTAAATAACAGTGAAAAACAGTGCCTGATATTTGTGTCAGGACAAGGCGGAGGAAGGAGGCAATGCGGTACCAGGCAAAATACGAAGACTAAGAGCAGCTTCATGTCTGGGAGAAGTAAAATTGAGAAAGGCACAAGAGTAGAAATGGATATTATTTTAAAACTCAAAGAAGAACTGAAAGTAGAGAAATGGCAGGTGGAAGCTGCCGTGAAACTGATTGATGAAGGAAATACGATTCCTTTTATTTCGAGGTATCGTAAGGAGGCAACCGGCTCCCTCAACGACGAGGTGCTGCGTGAACTGCATGAAAGACTGACTTATCTGCGTAATCTGGAAGAGAAGAAGGAGCAGGTATTAAAGAGTATAGAGGAACAGGGGAAACTGACCGAAGAGCTGCAGGCGAAGATCGTTGCGGCAGAGACTATGGTAGTGGTGGAGGATCTTTACCGTCCGTACCGCCCGAAACGGAAGACCAGGGCAAGCGTGGCGAAGGAGAAAGGGCTGGACGGACTGGCACAGTTTATTCTTGCACAGGAGACGGCGGCGCCGATCGAGGAGGAAGCGGCTAAGTATGTCCATGAGGACGAGGACGCTGCCAAGACGGTGGCTACCGTGGAGGATGCCATTCAGGGAGCTAAGGATATTATCGCCGAGATGGTTTCGGATGAAGCGGATTACCGTATTTATATCCGTAATATTACCATGGAAGAAGGAAAATTGACGAGCTCTGCCAAGGATGAGAAGGCGGAGAGCGTTTACGAGATGTATTATCAGTATGAAGAACCGCTTAAGAAGGTTGCGGGACATAGAACACTGGCGTTAAACCGCGGTGAGAACGAGAAATTCCTGGTTGTGAAGGTGGAAGCGCCGGTGGATCGTATCTTACAGTATCTGCGCACGAAGGTAATCACGAAGGACAATCCTGTCACGTCTCCGATTCTGGAAGAGGTGATCCAGGACAGTTATTCCAGACTGATTGCTCCCGCCATCGAGAGAGAGATCCGCAATGATCTGACGGAGAAGGCAGAGGACGGCGCGATCTCCGTATTCGGCAAGAATCTGGAGCAGCTTCTTCTGCAGCCGCCGATTGCGGGCAAGGTAGTCCTAGGATGGGATCCGGCTTTTCGTACCGGCTGCAAGCTGGCAGTGGTGGACGAGACCGGCAAGGTACTGGATACGAAGGTGATCTATCCGACCGCGCCGCAGAATAAAGTGGCAGAAGCCAAGGCAGAACTTAAGAGACTGATTAAGAAATATAATGTGTCACTGATCTCCGTCGGCAACGGAACGGCTTCCAGAGAGTCCGAGCAGGTGATCGTGGAATTGTTAAAAGAACTGGATACACCGGTACAGTATGTCATTGTCAATGAGGCAGGCGCATCGGTATATTCAGCGAGCAAACTGGCTACGGAGGAGTTCCCGAATTTCGACGTGGGACAGCGCAGCGCGGCTTCCATTGCAAGAAGACTGCAGGATCCGCTGGCGGAGTTGGTTAAAATCGACCCGAAATCCATCGGTGTCGGCCAGTACCAGCATGACATGAACCAGAAGAAACTGAGCGAGGCGCTTCACGGCGTAGTGGAGGACAGCGTGAATAAAGTGGGCGTGGATCTGAATACCGCGTCTGCATCTCTGCTGGAATATGTTTCCGGCGTGACCAAGGTGATTGCCAGAAATATTGTGGACTACCGTGAGACCAACGGCAGGTTCACCAACAGGGCGCAGCTTCTTAAGGTGGCGAAGCTGGGGCCGAAGGCTTATGAGCAGTGTGCGGGTTTCATGCGTATCGCGGACGGCGATAATCCGCTGGATGCCACCAGCGTGCATCCGGAATCTTACGAGGCGGCTAAGAAACTGCTTGATAAGATGGGGCTTAGCATGGAGGATGTGAAGGAAGCGCAGAAGAAGGCGGCGGCACAGAAGGCGGCCGGTAAAAAGGCGCCGGCAGCACCCGCAAAGGAGAAGAAAAAACCGCAGCAGAAGATAGTGATCCGCAATACGAACACCGCGATGGGAAAAGCCCTGGCGGCGGCCATGGGCGGTGTGACGCTGGACGGTGAAGCTGGCGGCAGAAGTGGTAACGGCAGCGTTTCGGGGAAAAATACAGGTAAGGGCAGCAGCGTGGACAAGCCGGAGATGACAGTCAGCAGCCTGGAGAAAAAGATTAAAGATAAGAAGAAACTGGCTGAGGAACTGGGGATTGGCGAAATTACACTGACAGATATCCTGAGCGAGCTGGAGAAACCGGCGAGAGATCCCCGTGATGATATGCCGGCGCCGATCCTGCGCAGCGATGTGCTGGATATGAAGGACTTAAAGCCGGGCATGATTTTAAAAGGAACGGTGCGCAATGTAATAGATTTCGGAGTCTTTGTAGATATCGGCGTACATCAGGACGGACTTGTACATATCTCGCAGATTACCAACCGGTATATCAAGCATCCGCTGGAAGCAGTCAGTGTGGGTGATGTGGTGGATGTACAGGTGCTTACGGTTGATGTGGCGAAGAAGCGGATCGGGCTGACAATGAAGATCAAGCAGGAAGCGTAACGGTTCGGCTGGGTAAGACGGAGGTTTGGCAGAGTATTGGAAAAGAAAAACGCGGCCAGGCGCAGGATTCTGGAGTTCATGCTGAATCAGGAAAGCACGACGAAGGCGGAGCTGGCCAGGAGCCTGAATCTGAGTATGCCGACGGTGTTGTCGAATATCGCGGAGCTGACCGACAAAGGACTGGTGACAGAAGTCGGAGAAATGGAGTCTACCGGAGGAAGAAAGGCGAGGAGAATCGCCCTGAACGAAAATTACTGCATGTCCGCAGGCGTGGATATCACGGCGCATCACATCGGAATGGTTCTTGTCAATCTGGGCGGTAAGATTATCGACTGGCAGAGAGTCCGTCTGGATTTCAAGCCTGATGCGGATTATTGCCGGAAACTGACAAGGCGGGTACAGGACTTTTACTTAAAGATGACAACTCCGGATAAAATACTCGGAATCGGTATTTCACTTCCGGGCGTCATACATGAGAGGGATTCTGTGCTGGTCAAGTCTCATGCACTGCATCTGGAAAATTACAGCCTGAAGATGCTGGAACATATGCTTCCGTTTCCGGTGTATTTTGAGAATGATGCCAATGCGGCGATGCTGGCGGAGGATCCGGTACGGCTTAAGAATGCCGTGTATTTGTCTTTGAGCAGTACGCTGGGTGGCGCAGTGTGTATCGATGACAGACTGTTCACGGGGCAAAACCGGAGAGCCGGTGAATTCGGGCATATGCTTCTGATACCGGAGGGAAGGAAATGCTACTGCGGCAGGAGAGGATGTGCGGATGCTTATTGTGCGGCCAGTGTGCTGACGCAGGATGGCAGATGTACGCTGGATGCCTTTATGGAATCTCTTGGAAAGGATGCGGAGACTGACAGGGTATGGGAAGAATATCTTGATCATCTGGCGATTCTGATCTCCAATATCCGCATGGTCTTTGATACGGATGTGATTCTGGGAGGCGACGTCGGAGGTTATGCGGACGAGTATATTGTGGAACTGAGAGAAAAAGTCTCGCAATATAACTTGTTCGATCTGGATGTGAGTTATCTGAAAGGCTGCAGTTACCGCAGGGAGGCGTCAGCCGTGGGAGTTGCGAAGCATTTCTTCCAGGTATTCACAGAAGAGCTTTCATGACAGTTTGGAGGAATAGAATAAATAGTAAAGGAACAGAAAAGAGCTGCAGAGTTTAGAATCTGCGGCTTTTTTTCATACGGAATTGCTTTGCTTATCCGAGTTTGCGAATCAAATCTCGCAAACAGGCTTTGCCTTTTTATGAAAACATTTTGACCTCCTGACAGTGGATACGTAACAGGATGGATTTGCAATATGTTTGCAAAAAAATTGTGCAATATATATAATATTGGATTGCAATAATAGTCTAAAATGATGAAAATATCGAACACTATTGACAAGCAAAGAAAAAGGAATAATAATATAGTTACTTTAATAAAAGATTTTATAAAAGAAAAAACAAAATGAAACAAATAACAAAGCAAAGAATAAAAAAGGAGGACGCACTATGTTACAGCAGGTTATGACAGCACCAGGTAAAATTGAATTTCATGAGGTTCCGGTACCGGAAGCAGGAGAAGGCCAGGTATTAATCAAGATTCAAAACATTGGTATCTGCGGATCGGATATCCATGTGTATCACGGGAAACACCCTTTTACTTCCTATCCGGTCACACAGGGACACGAAGTGTCGGGCGAGATTACGGCACTGGGAGCGAAGGTTGAGGGCCTTCATGTGGGACAGAAGGTGACGATCGAACCCCAGGTTTACTGCGGGCAGTGCCACCCATGCCGACATGGTAAATATAATCTCTGCGAAGAGTTAAAGGTAATGGGATTTCAGACGACCGGAACGGCTTCGGAATATTTTGCCGTAGATGCATCCAAGGTTACGCCGATTCCCGAAGACATGGCCTTCGAGGAAGGCGCCATGATTGAGCCTCTGGCAGTGGCCGTTCATGCGGTGAAGCAGGTGGGTGACGTGAAGGGAATGAGTATCGTGGTTATCGGTGCGGGCCCGATCGGCAATCTGGTGGCACAGACAGCCAAAGGAATGGGAGCGGCTAAGGTCATGATTACGGATGTGAGCGATCTTCGCCTTAAGAAAGCGCAGGAGTGCGGAATCGATGTCTGCGTCAATACATCGAAAAGGGATTTCGGCGAGGCGATGCTGGAGGCATTCGGGCCGGATAAGGCAGATGTGATCTATGACTGCGCCGGAAATAACATCACCATGGGTCAGGCAATCAAACATGCAAGGAAGGGAAGCATTATCGTGCTGGTAGCGGTTTTTGCAGGAATGGCGGAAATCGACCTTGCGGTGGCCAACGATCATGAACTGGATATCAAGAGCACTATGATGTACCGGCATGATGACTATGTGGACGGTATCCGTCTGGTCAACGAGCATAAGGTTGCGTTAAAGCCGTTGATTTCCCGCACTTTTGCGTTCAGGGATTACCTGGCGGCATATCAGTATATTGACAACAACCGGGAAACGACGATGAAAGTAATCATTAATGTGCAGGAGTAAAGAACAGGGGAGATGCATTTACAACAGTTCCGGGTATGCTGTGGACCGTAACAGCGTATCCGGAACTGTTTCTACCGGTTGAATAAGACACGGTATAATGAAATCATTACCCAGTCTACTCTGACGTTATCAATTCATATGTTACGGGCATTCTGTTATACGTAATTGCCAGATCGTAATCCGTATCAGGGATACCCGGAGAGTATGAGAAGGATAGCAGCACATAGTCGGACACAGCTTCCAGATTTCGGAGGAGCGGAGTAATGGGTTTGACATCGGAGACCGCAACAGTGACCAGGTCACCGGCTTCGCTGCCGGTGACCTGTGGGTCATAAGAATAGGTGTAAGTGTGAGGGATTCCCTTATAATAAATACGTAATTCGGTTCAGGTCCAGAATATTGGTTGTGGAAGAAGCGTCATAGTCATCTGTGCCGTATTTGTCATAGAAGTCATCTTCCGCACCGTTATCCTCCGCATCGTAATCTTCCGTATCATCTTCGGACAGAATATACCGGTAAGCGGTTCTTCCGTCTTGATCACATCTTTCGAGCCATTGCTGCCTTGACTCTTCATCCAGCACTCCGGATAAAACAGCGAAGAAATCCACCCTGTCATCTTCATAAGCTTTGAGTATATAGTGGTCTACAGTATCCGTTGATGAATCGTCTATGCAAGAAGCAAAAAAGGAGATATTCTGGTCATCGTAGGCAAGCGCCAGATATTTCTGCTGTGCCGCGCTGTCCAGCTCCACGAAAACAGCACAGAAATAATTCAGTCTCTCTTCTTTATAATATTTTTCTGCCAGAGAACTTAAATCCGTATCCCCCACATCTTCCATGCTGACAATAAACAGAGCTTCCAACGGCCGGGAAGAGGAGGATTTGGGCAGGAGCCTGTGACGGATCATCGAGGTGATTGCCGACATCGCCTTGTCATCCGACATGAACTTCTCGGTTTCCTCGCTGAAGTAAATCTGTATGTTGAGACCGTCCGCCAAAGCTACGGTCATATTCTTGTAGGATCCCCGGGCAGAGGATGGCAGATTGTAACCGTACAAGATGATGTAAGGGGACTGGTAGGAGGCCGTCTGCCGATAGGCATAAGTGCGCCTGTCAGGAACGTTGCCGCTGCCGGATAAGTAAGTTTGTTGAATTTCTGTGGCAGCAGCGATCACAATATCCATATCTTCTTGTGTGAGCTGTCCATTTGCAAGCCTGGTCCGGCATTGTTCGCTGATATGCCGGACCAGGGACTGCATATCATAGTCATCCCATGCGCCGAATGTGGCATAGCTGTCCTTACGGACAAGAATAAGCATATTGTAGAGGCTGGTGACACCGGAAATCGGTTTGTCCGCTTCGGTAGCGCCGTGTGCAAGGACATAATAAATTCCGTTTTCGTGCTGGATGGAATAATCAAGTGCCTGATTGCCATCGGAATCGGAGACGTTTTTGTAGATTCCCGCATCGGAAGCCGTCCTGCCGGCAGGGGATGCGTAGGCGCCGAGAACAGTTGCGGCTCCGATCAGGATACCGGTAAAGAGTATGGCGGCAGTTCTTATGGATTTGGTCATTTTTCTGTAGTTCATGATTGCTTCTAACCGTCCTTTCAATAGTTCTTTGTTTTCATTAAGCGTAACGGAAGCCAGCGCATCCCTGTAAGAGCCTCCTGTATCTGCGGCATTGAGAAGCGTGTCGCCGTAAGCCTTCCGATCTTCTTCAGAAAGCGTTTTTATAACTCTCTCATCACAGGAGAGTTCGCAGAGGCGGTTGATCTCCCGTCCCATCAGATAGACTGCGGGATTAAACCAATGTAAGCAGATTGTAAGCTGTACCAGCCACTTATAGAACATATCCCGCCTTTTATAGTGGACCAGTTCATGCAGCATTGTATAGTAGAAATCACTCCCGGATAAATCTGCGTCCGGCAGAATGATGCGCGGGTGAATGAAACCGATCAGCAGAGGAGAGGATATAAGGCTGTTGGTGTACAAGTCTATGGATCCACGGATCCGGTTCTGCGCTATAATCTGCCCGAAGTTCTCCAGAAGAGAGATATCGTCTATGGGTTTGCTTCCGGCGTTGAGATACTTTACGAAACTCTGATAGACGGTGACTTTGCGCATGAAAAGGAGCATTCCGACGATCAGCCAGGCAATCAGGAATAATGCAGCTGCAACATTGTGGGAATTATCTGTGCTTTTATATAAGCTGTTGTCTGTCGGAGTATTCGGTTCAGCTGTGCTGCCGATATCGCCGGAATCAATTTTTTCTTCTGCAGAGTCGGCGGAAAAGTCTGCGATAGTGTCAGAGTTTGAAGAATTATGTTCATTTGGCTGGATGACTGTCATGTCGGAAAGATGTATTTGACCGACCCTTTGGATCAGACTTCCGACCAGGCTTGTCTCCGGTGTTATGGGCAGAAGCAGACGAACGATCACCACGAGCCAGATATAGTACTGCCAGTGCTTACTCAACCGATTCCTGTAGACAGGACGCGACAGGAGTAAGATCAGGACCAGAAGAGTGCCTGACAGTGATAAAGATAGGATAAGTTTAAGAAAATAACTCATTATTACCTCCAATCCGTAGCGTTTTAAGCTGATAACTGTGTGGGCCTTTTATTCGGCGTTGCTTTTCCTTTGAAGATTCTGCCAATGCTCCATGAGATCTTCATAATCCGCTGCAGATAGCAGATCCTTTTGAATCAACGTGGATACGAGACCTTTGGCATTTCCTTCGTAGACCTTGTGGAGGAAATGTTCAGTCTGGGAGGTCTGGTATTCGTCGGCTGAGATAATTGCTGTGTATCTGTTCCGGTGGCCGATTTTGTTTGTTTTTAAGAGACCCTTATCGATCAGGCGTGAGAGCAGGGTGATGATCGTATTCTTCGTCCAATTCATTCCCTTGACCGACAGGGCAGAGACGATTTCGGCATAGAGAGCCGATCCGTCGTTGTTCCAAATCACTTTCATTAATTCCAGTTCATAATCCGATATCTGCTGCATAGTTCCTCCTTTTCGTGTTGAATGTTCTCCTGGCAGAAAGACGGCTATATAATTGTTTCGGTGTCATGCGGGCCGAAGCATGTATGGTCAGGGACGCAGGACAAAATAAGAATAGGTCATTCTGTATTAAGTGTACGGAGTGTAATCATATTGGGTGGGATAAAGATAACACTTTGTACGCTTTATGTCAAGAGCAAATTCAGTCAAGACCGTATCTCTAGCTGCTATTACGTTACAGTTCACGGCCTAACCGTCCGCGAACTGTAACGCATCCAGCCCATGAAAAGTCGCCTTCGGCGAGGGGCTGGATGCCTGAAACCGTAGCTTTATTGGCCGGATGCCTTGCAGCAGGGTGCAAGGCATCGTGAATAGTAACGCTATTACCATATTTGACCGGAAATTCTTTTTAATATCTTGACGATTTCGGAAAATATGACTATGATAAATATAAATAGAAATGAATGGAATGACTGCTTTTTACAATAGAATATAAAAGTCAATATTCAAAGAAAAGGGGGAAATCATGAGTGCGATAACTTCTAATAACGGACTTTATCATTCTTATTCTCATATTGCCAGCGGCAAGAGAATCAACTCAGCGGCGGATGATGCGGCAGGGCTTGCTATTGCGAAGAAGATGCAGCGGGAAGAGACAGGACTTCGTGTCGGTGCCGAGAATGCGCAGGCGGGTATTGGCGTTCTGAATGTGGCGGACGGTGCGCTGGGCGGCGTGACGGATTATCTTCAGAGGATCAGAGAACTTGCGCTCAGGTCCATGAACGGACTGAATTCTGCGGAGGATAAACAGATCTACCAGAACGAGATCAATCAGCTCAAGGAAGGGATTCAGTCGCTGGCGAAGGATACTTCTCTGAATGAGCAGAAGCTACTTGATGGAAGTATGGCAGATATGGGGCTTGCAACCAATCCCAATGGCGGCGGCATGAAGATCCAGATGACGAATTCCACACTGGAGGCCCTGGGAATTGCTGATCTTGACGTTACGTCCGGTGATTTCAGCCTTGACTCCATTGACAATGCTTTGAAGATGGTAACTTCGCAGAGAAGTAATCTGGGAGCCTACACTAACCGCCTGGAGCATACTTATAATTACAATACGAGAGCATCTTTGGAGCAGCTTAGTTCCAGAAGCCGTCTGGAGGATCTGGATCTGCCGAAGGCAGTTTCCGAGAAGAAGAAGCAGGAGGTTCTGGTGGGCTATCGGAATTTTATGCAGAGAGAGCAGATGAATCAGAAGCATTTTATGATGAGAATGTTTCAGTAGGGTTTTTTAGAGGTATTCCCAGCCGGGAAAGAGCAGACAGTACGCAGATGTACCCTTGGATATATGTCCGGATATATATCCAGGGGTTTTTTATTCCGGCAGGGTATTTGATTTCACAGGATAATGTGCTTCTGAAATGATGGACTTCCGGTAACAGGGAAGCCGCAGGCTGAACCAATGTCATTAAGTTAAGTCTATACACAGCGTCTGATATGATAGGATTCTCCTTAGGACCGTAGGAAAACGCCGGTACTTAATGAGGTTTTCCACGAATTTAGTACCGCTGCGTTTGGAACCGAGCGAAAGCGCGTCCTTAGGAGATTCCTATCATGTCAGGCGCGTCCGGCTTAACTTAATGACATTGCAGGCTGAACTGTTACGACTTCCGGGCAAAATTATGGGAAATCTCTTGACATCAATCTATATAGGCGGTATGATAAACAAATCAAGAGTAATCAATGAACCGTGCATTCGCACATTCCGGCAATTTCTGCCGCTTTACTCATAATAACAATTTAATTGCGGCAGAGATCGGTCATGAGAACTATCATCGTGCAGATGTTCTGGTGGATGACACGCGGTATAGCTGTTCCTGAGAGGTCTCCTGTCGAAGAAGGAGGATAAATATGGAATATGCAAGACCGGTAATACCGGGAAGAGAGGAACTTTTTATGGTGATCGAAGGGAAGAAAACTTATACGGTGGCGGATATCGAGGCGCTTCCGGAGGGAGAGAGGGCGGAACTGATAGACGGGGAAATGTTTATGATGGCATCGCCCATGTTTACGCACCAGGATTTATTAAGATGGCTGCTGGTCAGGATAGACCGGTATATTACGGGAAAAGGAGGAGAATGTCAGGTAATGCCGGCTCCCTTTGCCGTATACATCGCTAATGACTTGTATAATTATGTGGAACCGGATGTGTCCGTAATCTGTGACAGAGATAAAATAGATGAGAAAGGCTGTCATGGGGCACCGGACTGGATCATTGAGATTGTTTCACCATCCAGCAAATATATGGATTATGTGAGGAAGCTTATAATGTACCAGAATACGGGCGTGAGGGAATACTGGCTGGTGGATCCTGGAAGAAGGTGTGTTATGGTATATGGATTTGAACGGAAGGAAGGCCCTGAACAGTATTCTTTTTCGGATAAAGTGAAAGCAGGAATTTATGAAGAGTTTTGGATCGATTTCAGTGAGTATATTTTCAGAGATTTCAATACAAACGGTTAATTGGCAGTGACCAAAACTATCTGGCGGCATACGCATCGTAACAGTTCAGCATTCAATGTCATTAAGTTAAGTCTATACACAGCGTCTGATATGATAGGATTCTCCTTAGGGCCATTGGAAAACGCCGGTACTTAATGAGGTTTTCCACGAATTTAGTACCGCTGCGTTTGGAACTGAGCGAAAGCGCGTCCTCAGGAGATTCCTATCATGTCAGGCGTGTCCGGCTTAACTTAACGACATTGGTTCAGCATTTGGCTTCACTGTTACTATACATCGAATGCAAATAAAATTGTGCTTGCATTACATCATATGTTGCGGTATACTTTCTTCTGTGAGATATCGGACATACAAGATCCGATATCTCACAGACAATTGAATCACAGGAAAAGTTCTTCGGGGTCGGGTGCAATTCCCTACCGGCGGTATAGTCCGCGACCCGTCGCAGCATAGAGTATACATAGGAATGTGAAGCTGCCACGGCTGATTTGGTGAGATTCCAAAACCGACAGTAAAGTCTGGATGAGAGAAGAAATAACGGTTTGCCATGTACATAAGTATGTGGCTGGCTGTTTGCCTTGTCTATGATCCCCGGGATGGTTCTTCCGGGGATTTTTTAGAACTTTTTCCGACACACTATTTTAGAATGGAGGAAAAGAAGTAAAATGGGTAACGGATTATTGCAAAGTATTGCGGACAATGTTGTTTTTGTACTGGTATGCGTGGGTGTGGCAGTGGGATTGTTTGCCATTGCCTATGCGGCGGAGAAATATGTGTATAAGAGGGACGGTATCACGGAGCGTATCCTGAGCACCAGAAAGATTACGATGATCGGGTTATTCGCCGCGCTGGCGATGATTCTGCACATCTTTGATTTTCCGGTACTATTTCTGGCGCCCGGCTTCTATAAGCTGGACTTTAGTGAGATTCCGGCATTGGTCGGCACCTTTGCCTTCGGGCCTGTGGCAGGTGTGATGATCGAGTTCTGTAAGATACTGCTGAAGCTGGTAGTCAAGGGAACCAGCACCGCATTTGTGGGTGATCTGGCCAATTTTGTGATCGGCTGCAGTCTGGTCTTGCCGGCATCCATCATCTATATGTTCAGGAAGACGAGAAGAAATGCAGTTGTTGCCTGCCTGGCAGGGTCTGTGGTCATGACAGTATTCGGTACCGCGTTTAACGGCGTGTATCTGCTTCCGGCTTTCTCCAGGCTGTTTGGTATGCCGATGGAGGCTATTATTGCGGCAGGTGCGGAGATTAACGGCAATATCAATAATGTTACCAGTTTTGTATGCTTTGCGGTAGCGCCGATTAATTTGATCAAGAGCGTGGCGGCATCGGCGGTTACGCTGGTAATCTATAAGCCCTTGAGCCCGATTTTAAAGAATGCACATGTACCGGCGGGCAGACAGATATCCGATCACGCGAAGACGGACATTACCCAATGATCTTTGAGAGATGCAAGGATATCGAAGAAAAAAGTAAACGAGCTCAGAGAAGGCAGCAAAGAAAAAGATAACTAAAA